>JAUWYY010000030.1 GCA_030615605.1 bacterium | reverse complement strand
TCGAGGAGACAGGTGACGCTCCCCTGAAGGAGTACCCCTTCCTTGATGAAGGGGTGGTCTCCCGGTGGCATCACTGGGCTGCCTATGATGACGCGAGCTAATGTCGGCGGGCTACCTCAATTCTCCAGCATGCGGCAGTCGCTGAGAAAGCCACAGACTCGCACGTCCTCGCCGTTAGTCTCTACTGTGATCATCCCGGCTCTTCCGGTCTGTATGAATTCAACTGTGTTTGCGACGAAGGGATAAGCTGTTGGCTCGAGTTTGTGCCCCGCCGATATTATGCCCAGTTGCGGTCGCGAGAGCCGTATTATTGGCATAGCCTGCTCCAAATTGCGGCCGTGGTGGGGCAGTTGCATTATGGTGCTGCGCAGCGACACCTTGTGCTGACGGCTCCAGGTAATCAGGCGTGCGAGGCCCGTCTTCTCCTGGTCCGCCAGCATCAGCAGCGATACCTGGCCGTACTCCAGACGTAGAACTACCGAGTTATTATTGAGGTCGTCGCGGGACCCGGCAATCAGCGGGCGGCTGGGAGCCAATATCACAGCCTCTGCCCTCTTCCCCAGATTGAGGCGGCCGCCTGCTCGGACAGTCTGCATCGGCACATGATAGTCATCGGCTGCGTCCTTTACTGCCTGCCATACCCTGGTGTCAGGATTGAAGCCCGGCTCGAGGATGACACCTACTGGCATTCGCTGCAGCAGGCGGGGCACGGCGTTGCAGTGGTCCGACTGGGGATGGGTGATTATCAAGGCGTCGAGCCGGCGGATCCCCCGGCGGCTCAAAAACGGTAGAATAACGCGGTCGGCCAGCAGCGCCCCTTGCAAGCTGGGATACTGCCGACTGCCGGCATCCACCATCACTACATGCCCGCCTGGTGACTCGATCACCGTGCACTGGCCGTCGCCGACGGCCAGGAAAGTCACGCGCAGAGGAGTTGTTGACCCTCCCGCTGTGGTGACGACCAGCGCCAGCCCGGCGACTGCCACAAGCCCTACTGCCACCCATCTCCAATCCACCCGTGAGGCCAGGGCGAGCGCGCGCCGGCGCAGTTCTGGCTTGACCAGCACCAGAACAACTCCCCCTACCGCAACATACCACGCAGCCATGGCCAGCCCCGAGAAATAGATATTGTCCACATAAGCGAAGGGCAAGGCCAGACATACCTTGTTGCTCAGCAGCATTAGCTGCATCAACACCCGCGCCAGCCCGCACAGAACCACAGTGATCGGCAGCAGGGCTGCTCCGGTAACGAGCGCCAACATCCCCAACGGTATCACCAGTATCGAGATGGGCACGGCAATCGCATTAGCTACATTAGCCAGTGCCGCGAAGCTGTAGAAGTTATGGGCGAGAATGGGCGTTACCATCACCCAGGCACCCAGCGTTGCCAGCAATATTCTCGCCATAAGATTAGGCTTATGGCGCTGCCCCAAAGCATCCCGGTAGGGGCGAGGGCTGTAGATAGCAAGGCCGATCACCGCGGCGAAAGTCAGTTGCGCACCCATATCAAAGACAATATTGGTGTCGGCAATCACCAGCACAAACACAGCCAGGGCCAGGGCATTGACGAGATCGTAGCGCCGTCCACTAACCAGGGCGTAGACGAATATGCCCGCCATCACCAGCGAGCGGCTGACTGACGGAGCCAGGCCGGCGAGCAGAGCGAAACCGACCACAGCCGGGGCAATGACGAGGACATGCCACGGATGCAGGGCCCGCCGCCGCCCAGCAGTGACCAACAGAATGATGGTAAAGACGATGAATGTGACTTGCGCGCCGGAGACGACCAACAGGTGGATGGTGCCGGTGCGCCGGAACAGATCCTCAGTCTGCTTATCTATGCCCGGGCCGGCCCGCAGGCCATAGACCATACCCGCCATCAAGTGGGCATAGAAGTCACTGTTGGAGCCGGGCATGGCCTGCTCCAGGTTGTCCAGAGCGCGCTGGCGAGAAAGCTGCACCAGGTTTTTCAGCTTGAATTGCCATGGCACTGGCCCTGGCAGCTTGCGAAGGGTCTCTATGCGCGCCTGCGCGGTGATACCCTGACGCGCCAGGTAGCGGCGCATATCGAATTGGCCCAGATTCAGCGCCCGCGGTGGCAGGGCCAGACCACTCATCTGGGCAGTTACCCTGTCCCCTATCACCACCGGTTTTTCCCACTCAGACTGGGCCAATGACAGCAGCCCACTGGCCGCAAAAGAGCCGTGGTCGGTCCCAATAGAAATCACCTCGACAACCATGCGCCGCCAGTGAGGTTCCTGAGTCGGGATGCTGACTATCCGCCCGTTGATGTTTGCCGAATCGAGGGGAGCAAACTGCGATATATCATGGCGAGGAACGACAAACTGAGCTGCGTGCAGACACAGACCAACAGCGAAGAAGGCGACCACTAACCACAGATGACTGAATGGGGAGGCCCGTCGGCTAACGATGAATCCGCCGGCGGTCACCAGCAGGAACACAACCAACAGAACTGAGAAGCGCATGTGAAGCTGTTCGGCCACCACCACGCCAACAACCAGGCCGCAGGTCAGGCTCACCAGAGGCCGGTAACCAAGATGCTGAATGAGCGCGGAGAATTGCCCCGCAAGAGCCGGTGCAGAAGCGACATTCTTCTCAGCGGTATGAGAATCGTTGTCCGCAGCCATAATGAGTAGGTTCGGCTCCCCCCCAAACGTGGAGGTAACTTCGCGGCGCGGCCACCGATTCCTCTTCACCTTAACAGCGGGGGCCATATGTGGTAGAATGTAGGTTGACAGTCTGACGTGGCGATTAAGCATCAACTTTGTGGAAGTAGGATGTCTGTAAACAATGCGTGGGATGGGAAGAGGATATCATAGAGGGCGTTTCTCCAGATCCGGGGACGAGGACACCACAGAGCGCCTGAGAATAAGTGACCGGCGCATGCTGGGATGGTTTGTGCGGCAGCTTGGTCCCCACTGGCCCAAGGTACTGATCGGGACAGCCGCCATGGTGCTGGGCAGCCTGGCCGGGCTGGCTCCCCCCTACATCACGGGCAGGCTGATCGTGGATGGCGTAATGCGCGACCAGCAGTACCACCTGTTACCCCAGTATATCGGTCTCCTGATCGGCGCCTTTTTCGCTGCAACTCTGCTTAACGCTGTACGCATGAACGTCATGCATATACTGGGGCAGCGATTTGTCTATGATCTGCGGGTGAAGCTTTACGAGCACCTGCAGAGGCTGTCGCTGAGCTACTTCGAGAGCAACGAGACCGGAGACATCATGTCGCGGGTGTCCAATGATGTTAACACTGTTGAGGACATGGTCGTTCACGGCACTGACGAAGTCGTCTCCAATATCCTGACGATCGCCGGCACGATAATCATCCTGATGTATATGAACTGGCGCCTGGCGCTGACTGGCCTGTGGCCGTTGCCAATATTCGTCGTCACGCTAATCATATTTGCCCGCTTCATTCGGCCCCTGTACCGCAAGATGCGCGATGATCTGGGTGACATCAATGCGGAACTGCAGGAGAATATCGCCGGAATCAGCGTCGTGAAGGCCTTCGGGCGGGAGGACTACGAGCTAGAAAGATTTCGCAACTGGAGCCGCGAGTACTACCAGGCCAACGTGCGGGCCATCTGGCTGTGGACGACCTTCTTCCCGTTTATTGGCTTTCTCACCTCGCTGAGCAGCGTGGGAGTGTTGTGGTACGGGGCGGGCCCATCAATTGCGGGCAATTCGGTGGCCAGCGCTGGCGACATCGTGATGTTTATCGGCTATCTGATGCACTTCTACGGTCCGGTTGGCGGGCTGATCCGTATCTATGATATGTTCAATCGGGCACTGGCAGCGCTGGCCCGAATCTTTCAGATATTCGACGAGGTGCCGGAAATCGAAGACGCACCCGACGCGGTTGCGCTGGAGCAAGTAGCCGGAGATGTGTTGCTGGAGGGAGTTAGCTTCAAGTACCGGACCGGCGAGGTGGTGCTCAAGGATATCACTGTCCACGCCGAACCCGGTGAGACCGTGGCTTTGGTCGGCCGCAGTGGGGCGGGCAAGACTAGCGTCATTAACCTCATCCCTCGTTTCTATGACCCGCTAGAGGGGCGGGTGGTGGTGGATGGCCACGATGTGCGGGAGGTCACCCAGCAGTCGCTGCGCCAGCATATCGCGCTGGTACTGCAAGAGACTTTCCTGTTCAGCGGAACGGCTAAAGAGAATATTGCCTATGGTCGGCTGGATGCTACCGAGGAGGAAATCATCGCAGCAGCCAAGGCGGCCAATGCCCATCAATTCATAATGGCGCTTCCCGACGAGTATGAAACCCAGATCGGCGAGCGGGGCGTGAAGCTATCCGGTGGCCAAAAGCAGCGCATCGCCATCGCCCGGGCCATCCTGGCGGATCCGAGCATATTGATTCTCGATGAGGCCACTTCGCTGGTGGATACCGAGGCAGAACAGGAAATTCAGCAGGCTCTGGAGGGGCTGATGCAGGGGCGAACGGTATTCGTCATCGCGCATCGGCTCTCGACGGTACGCAATGCCGACAAGATCGTGGTCATAGAAGGAGGCGAGATTGCCGAGGAGGCCGACCACGAGACGTTGATGGAGCAAAACGGGCTGTACGCTGAAATGTATCAGCGACAGTTCAGCCTGGAAGACATCTGGGGCGCTGACACCGTCGCCGGTTATCCCGAATAGGCGAAAGCTACTCTATGGTTATGACCGGCCTCCCAGTGCTCCGGCCGCTTGATGGAACGTGTAAGAAGGAAATGCCGCAGCGAAGCCGAAAATGAGCAAGCGCAGCATTGCTGAACCGAGAGGAACGTAGCGGGACGTAATATCTGTGGACCATCAATTTGCCAGTCGGCCAAGCTGCCAAGGCACCACAAAGCAGGTCCGACCCAGGCATGGCTCAAGAGGTGATAAGTTGTGAATGTCTACGAGCTGATTCAGAAGCGGCGGTCAATCCGCAAATTTGAGCAGAAGCCGGTGCCAAAAGACTTACTCCAACGGTGCGTAAATGCCGCTCGGATCGGGCCATCGGGGGGCAATGTCCAACCACTGGAGTATATTGTGGTCAGTGAGCCTGAGCAGTGCCAGCAGGTCTTTCCCCATACTGCCTGGGCCGGTTATCTGCCCGACTGGTCGCCCAGCCCCGAAGAGCGGCCGATGGCCTACATCTTCATTCTTGTCAACCGTGAGGTGCGGGCCAATGCCCCGATGGATGTGGGCATTGCAGCGGAAAATATTACACTGGTGGCACTCGCCGAGGGGGTTGGTAGTTGCATGGTCGGCTCGCTGGACCACGACGCCCTGCGCAAGGTGCTGGGCGTTCCGCAGGACTGCGAGATATCACTGATGGTTGCCCTGGGGTATCCGGCCGAGCAGCCGCAGATGGTAGGAATGACCGGGGACTCAATCAAATATTATCGAGACGAAGACGGCACCCTAAAGGTACCAAAGCGAGCCTTGGAGGATGTCTTGCACTGGCAGCGATACACCCAAGAGCCCGCACAGTAGCCCATTTGGTAAGCTGCCAGCCTGTCTATGTCTAAACGCTTTCAGCTAACCGTTCCGTTGCTTTCCCAGGAAGGATAGTTGCCATGCCGCAGGTAGTATGTCTGGGCATAATCGTTATAGACATATCGGCCCGGCCGGTTGATGAGATGCCGGAAAAGGGACTACTGAAAATAACTGAACAGATCAGCATAGGCCTGGGAGGTCATCCCACCAACAGTGGGCGGTGCCTGAGCAAGCTGGGACGAGAAGTGGCCGTAATGGGCTGCATCGGCGACGATGAGCTGGGCGATCTGGCTTTGCGGGAGCTTGACCGCCATGGGATTGATACCACCGGCATCTACCGCACTTCGGTGACCGGAACATCGGCAACCCTGGTATTGATTGACAGCAGCGGCGAGCGCAGCTTCATCCACGCCGTGGGAGCCGATGGCGAAATGCGGCCCGAACGACTGGATATGGATCTGGTCACCTCGGCTGAGGTATTCTACATGGCCGGAGCCCTGGCCATGCCGGGATTCGACGGCCTGCCCCAGGCCCAGGTAATGGCAGCAGCCCGGCAGGCCGGCGCCACCACGGTTTTGGACGTGGTCTGGGACGCAAGCGGCCAGTGGCTGGAGCTGCTGGCGCCGGTACTTGACTATACTGATATCTTCCTGCCCAGCCTGGTCGAGGCCCAACAGATCAGTGGGAGGCAGGACCCAGCCGATGTCGCCGAGTTCTTCCTGGACCGAGGGATAAAGATTGTAGGCTTGACCAGGGGAGAAGAAGGCGCCCACGTGTGCACCGCCCAGACGTCCATTGACGTGCCTGCCTATCAGGTTGATGTAGTGGATGGGACCGGAGCAGGCGACGCCTTCACCGCTGGATTCATCCACGGTTACCTGGCGGGCTGGGACCTGGCGCGGACGACCCGCTTTGCCAGTGCCATGGGCGCTCTGGCTACTACCGCGGTGGGCACAACCACGGGTATCAAGAGTTATCAGCAGGTGCACGATTTCCTCAGCCAGCGCGAACCGGACTACTGGAATAACAACTGATTTCAGACAGGCGGATCCAATATATCAGGCGCAAGCGCTAAAGAACACAAGCCGTCGAAAGACGGGCATAAGTACAGCCAGGCATCAACCATAGCCTGGCTGATCTTCATTATGTTGTCCGGCCTCTATCTGATCACCACCAAGGGGTTCTCCGACGTCAATGACGCCGAGGCCTACTATCTTCTTACCAAGTGCTCTGGTCGAGCGCGGTGCAGTTGATGTCCAGCCGGAATTGACCGAAGCTAGCCGGCTGCTCTACTTCCGTGGACCCAATAGCAAGCTCTACACTGCCTTCGGTATCGGATTTCCGATTTTCGCGGCTCCGCTATATGTGGTCGGCCGGGGCCTGGGTAACCTGGCCCAGAGCGTCTCCCCCCGTCTGGCCGGCCTGGGCCCGTTTCTGCCGCGGGTAATGATAGCGCTGGGCAATTGCTGCGGCCGTGCTGTACGCTTTTGGCACCTATACCTGGGCGTACAGCAAGCTCGGCTTCGACGATATTCATCTTACTTTTTGCCAGTTGCGCCGGGTGGGATATACCGGTTGATGAGCTGTTCGCCGAAGTGGCCGAGAAGATTCCAGTACGGCGCCTGGGCGAGCCCGAGGACGTGGCCAAGGTGGCTGCTTTCTTGCTCAGCGACGACGCTGGCTATATCAACGGCAGCTCGGTAATGCTGGAGGGCGGCACCCTCGCCCTCCCGCCGTGGTAGGGCTATCCTGAGTTCAGCCGGCCAGTCGCGCCTACTCGGGTGCAAGGCCGGGATGTGTATGTGGACCCTCATTCAGTGACCTTAAGGTCCACGATATGGGGTCCGCCCGCCTCATCGTATTCGATACGGATATGCTCGAGCGTCTGTTGTTCGTGGCTGGCATGCCTGTGACGAGTGCCCAGGAGGGGGCATGGGTCTGGGCATGGGAGGTCCAGGCGGTACCCTACTTCGCGCTCAATCAGCTTCTTCTCGTCTAGGTCGAACGTGAAGTATTGCCAGTCTGGTTCGCTTTCGAAGCGCGCGCTCTGCTCTTCGCTGAAATGAGCAGACCATATGCGCGCCAGCTTGTGTCCTGATGAATCTTCCGTCTCCACGACATCAAAGAAGCAATTGAGACTCAACCACTTGGCGAGTAGATTTTCCAGATATGCGACTTCGTCCGGGTAGTCTGCCAGCGCAGCCATTGCACCCTCTATGGCCTGTCTTCGTCTCGCGGTCAAACGAGAGTCCTGGATCCTCATCCCCGGTGGGGGCTCATATGCAAATAGACTTGGGTCAACCGGACTGTCATAGTCTACGGCCGACCAGATGATGAGTGTTTCGCTTCCGTCGTCTTCGAACTTCCATGTTTCGTAGCGAAGGAGCCGCTTTGTGTCTGGGTCTATCCATGTCCTTCCCTCATGGTTCGGCACCACGCCGCCCGAAAAGTCAAGGCGCTTGACGGGCATACCATCCAGCACATCGTCAATCACCCGCCAATTCGTGACACGGTTTTCCCCCTCGGTGCTCGGCCCCTCCATTAACGCCATCCAATCCGGAGCGGTCAGATGGGATTCGACATTATGCTCAATCAGTCGAGGGTTTGGGTCCGCCAGGGTTGCGTGGTCCTCACTGACCAGCCACGAGGCTTCCGGCGTCAGAATCAGCGTTCGACCACGCACATGCTCCCACTCCGCCACCTCCCACCGCCAACCATGACCACGCAAATACCACATCTCGCCCGAATCGCTTGTGATATGCGCCTTTTCCACCCTCTGCATGGCCTCTACCACATCCGCCCAGGCGAAGTCCGAACTGCGCGTGGTGGCTAGCAGTACGCCAATCAGTGCAGCGACCAGTAAGCCGACCGCTCCCACCAGCAGTGGTTTCGGACGCAGTGCGCGCCAAAAGAGACCAATACGAGGTATCCCCGGCGCGACAAACCGCCCCTCGATGTCCACTTGCAGACCCTCACGCAGTGTGTCCGGGACCGGCTCATCTTGTACGCTCCTAAATAGTCTTCTTACTCTTCGTTCATCACTCTTGCGCCACATCAGTTCGCACCTCCTGTTCGGATGGGGACGATTCGTCGGAGAGCAGCTCGCAGAGTTTGCCGCGGCTAGCGTGCAGGCGAGAGAGGACCGTGCCTGTCGGGATCTGCAGCACCCCTGCTACTTCCGCTGCCGTGAGGCCGTGCAAGTAGTGGAGCACGGCTACATCCCGCTGCTTCTCGGGCAGCCGGGCCAGTGCCTCGTGGACCAGATGTCGGGTCAGGGCCACCTCGGCTATATCCGGGCCGGAGACGTCGGGCACTTCGGACAGGGGCTGTGACTCCGGTGTGGGGTTGCGCTGAGTGCGCAAGTACGTGCGGTAAGCGATGCGGTGGATCCAGGTCTTCAGCGATGCCTGCCCACGAAAACCATCCAGTCCGTCCCAGACCTGCACGAACGTCTCTTGAGTCAGGTCCGCCGCGTGCTCGCGATGGCGGCACAGGTGCAGCACCCAGCGGTAGACGCTCTGGTAGTGCTCGTCTACGAGCTGATCAGCCGCTTGCCGGTCGCCGCTGCGGATGCGCCGCAGTAACTGCCGCTCCCGCCACTGCCCAAGTACGCCCACGAACTCACCTCCTGCGAATCATCCCTACTCCTTTACATAGAGACAGCGGAGGGCGAGATTATTCATTTCCGTTCCTACAATCGAGGACTACAGCCTAACGAGCCGGCCACTCGCCGCCTCGTATTGGGCATCGGTCATACCACTGCCTTCGCCCACTCCGCTTTGCACGATTACCCAAGGTCCCTCGCCGGTCAGGGAATGTGCTCCAGCAGGAGTCATGGCCACGCGGTGCTCGTCCTGCTTGATTTCAGTGGGTACGCCAATAATCGTCAATTATCACCCTGACCAATATAGACATAACTGTTACCCGCTCATCGCATCCCCAGCGGCAGTTTGCTCAACAAAAGCCACGAAATCAGCAAACGACAAGAATTCGGAGATATTTTGAGCCGGCAGCCGCAACGGATTGGTGCGCCTGGTAACGTAGCGAAACGGAGAGTCTACATACCAATGGCGGGCAGTGGCAAAAAGCTGACCCACCGCTTCTTCTACTACTTCATTCCATTCGCCCCCCGGATAGGCAAAGCAAAAGGGCGTAACCCCCAGCTCGCGTTCGATGTCTTCGCGCGATTGGCGCAGTTCCGCTCTAATATCGGCGTGACAGCCTGCCTCCGCCAGTTTACGCAGATTAGGGTGAGTACGGGTGTGAGCACCGATAGTCCAGCCGGCCTCGCATAATCGCTCCAGTTGTTGCCAGTCCATAGCGGTGTACCACAGCGACCCGTCGTGCTCCGGTTCGGGCAGCTTCCCGTCGGCCAGAGCGGTGATGACAAAGCAGGTCGCCGGCCATCCGTGCTCAGCAAGCACTGGTAGGGCATAATCATAGACAGCCCCACGATTGTCATCAAAATCTATCAGCACGGGTTTGGGTGGCAGACTGGCCTCAACTCGCAGCCAGTCATACAACTCCCGATAGGTTATTACCGAGAAATCGTGATATTGTAGATAGCTCATCTGCCGCACGAAGGTGCTGAGCACTACGTGTCCGCAGCGCTCGCCAGCGATTACCGGCGGGGCGTCATCATCGGGATGCACGCGGTGATAAACTAAGATCGGAACCTGGTAGCCGCTGTTAGTGGATCGTGTTGGCGTTTCCTGGGTGCGCATTTCTTCAGTCATAGAAGGATCCTTCCTGACAGATTGGCAAGAACTCCGCAGATATCTTCTCTTCGCGGACCTGATGTACCTTTCTTAGTCAGATTGGCAAATCAGGCAGAGACAACTCATCCGCAAGCCGGCACAACCAGTATTGCTCATTGCTCCGAATTACAGCTCGATCGATCATTGACACAAACACTGTCGGTGCTATAATCTCAGGTTGGCTTAAGTGGCATCTTTCAACGACGCTACCGCGGAGATGCGACCAATGACTGAGAAACTGACAAAACAGACCTTGCGGGGGATATGGGCCGGCATTACTCTCTCGTGGGACGAAAACTATGAGCTGGACGAAGCGGCGTTCCGGGAGAACTTAGGCCGTCTGGTGGAGGTGCGGCCCCACGGCATCTACGTGTTCGGCAGCACCGGCGAGTTCCATGCGGTGAACGATGAGGAATTCCGCCGGGTCGTT
Source organism: bacterium (assembly GCA_030615605.1). GTDB lineage: Bacteria > Armatimonadota > Zipacnadia > Zipacnadales > Zipacnadaceae > JALGTD01. Next base: position 11,372 of record JAUWYY010000030.1, on the reverse strand, counting down.
GACATTATGGTCGAAGAAGTAAGCCCCAGTGGCATTCCCACGCAGGCCGGCTGCAATGGCCTGGCCACCCGCGAGATAATCGGCAAGCTGAAATACGCTCAGGCCGCCGGCGCTGACGGCGGTCAAGTAGCCTTGCCCTCGTGGATGAAGCTCACCGAGCCGGAGATTGTGAAATTCTGGCGCGATATCTCGGAGGCGGTTCCTGACCTGCCTCTTATCTCCTATAACGTTTCGCGGACCAAGTGGTATATGTATGCCGAACAGTACCAGCAAATCATACGGATCGCTCCCAATCTGATCGGCATAAAATGGTCGGGGAGTCCCGAGTTGGACTTGCAGCGGCTGGAAGAAACCATCGCAGCAACTCCCCAACTCGCTCACTTTTTGGGGGAGAGGAATTTGCTCAAGGGCATGAGGTTTGGCATCCAGGGCTGCTACAGCGCCTGGGTCCTCGCCTGGCCGCGACGTACCATCCAGATGTTCAATCTGGCTGATCAGGGCAACTGGCAAGAAGCCGAAGCCATTCACCAGCGCTGTCTGGAGGTCGAGGACTTTGTTGACGGAATGCTCGAAGAGCTTAGCCTCGGGATGATGGATCCAGTTGCAGACAAAGGCCGCGGCGTACTTTCTGGCTTCCTGGTCGGACATCAGCGCACCCGGCCTCCCTATCTGGGATGGCCGGACGAGGCCGTGGACACTATCAAGGAGCAGGTGCGCCAGAGATTCCCTGACTTTATGTGGGAGTAGCCATCAGCGCTGACTTGCCGAAGCTGACGAAGCCAGCCCGGTACTCTTGCCCCGCCAGATCGTCTCCAATGGACACGCCATGGCCATGCTGATCCGTGTGGACGACGGACAACTGACGCTCCTGCGGACCGGATCTATCTGGTCGGCACACAGCCAGCATTTGAGGCTGCCCGCCAGGCCATTGAGGCCAAGCGCATGGAAGAGATACTGCGCGTCCAGCAACACATCCTGCCCGTCCCAGATGAAGTTGGTGGTGGCCGGGGTAGCCAGCGTCACCGTCCGCAGCCGATTGTCATAAGTCCAGGTATTGGTGGTCACCGTGCCGTTGGCATTGCTGACGGTCAGATTGCCGTTATTGTCATACGTGTTCGTCGTCAGGTTACTGCTGGGATCGGTGATCAGCGTCAGCCGATTGCCCGCGTTGTAGGTATAGGTGGTCGTGCCGGCGCCGTCCACCATCGTCGCCCGATTGCCCACGTCATCGTAGGTGTAGGTGGTGGTGTAGGCGCTGCCGCCGCTGCGCTGCTCGACGGTTAACTGGTTGGCGTTATCGTACGTCCATGTGACCACGTCGCTAGCGTTGTCAGTTACAGTCTTGCGATTGCCGGCGTCATCGTAGGTGTAGACGAGCTGCTCGATGATCGTGTCATTGGCCTTCTTATGGGTGAGGCCGGTAGCCTGCCCGGCGGTATCGTAGGCATGAGTGGTCACCGAGCCGCTGTTCAGCGAAAGTGTGTCTACCAGCCCGATATTGGTATACGCCCAGGTGGTGACTTCACTGTTGGGATTGGTCAGCGTCTTGAGCCGGTTGTTGCAGGAACGGTAGGACAGTTATGTTAGCTGCTCCGATACGAGTGCCATGCCTTCAAGGCTCCTCCCACTGCGGAAGCTGCTGCCAGAAAGACATAAGTAGGGCGTAGTTCGCGTAGGGAAGCATATGGTAAGATTAACCACACGGCCCCGCAGAGTACCCCCCAAGCGACGGCGTACAGGACGCGGTGCAAGTAACTCATGCGTGATCACCAGAAAGGGTCCGGTGGATGCTCTTCCAGCCACTCGCAGTAAAACCAGTCGGCCGCGTGACACGCGAGATGCTGGATTGGAGTAAGGCCCGCGATAAGGCACAACGCGCCGCTGATTCCGTGGCACCACTCTGTAGGAACATGCGGCTGCCATGCGCCCGGCTCCCAGGGTGGCCCACAGTATCCGGGGAAGATTATATCGCAAATCGCGTCGCAGGCATCGCGGCACGATACGAAGCAATCGATGTGAATGACTGGTACAGTGAGGTTGATGGCTTCACAGATGTCCTTACAAAGAGAATAGCATTTGTTCATACACCATATGTAGGGTACGGGAGGCGATAGAAGCCCGGACGCGTCTACATAGTTGACGGGGTTGTTGGCTATATACAAATATCTATGGAGGCTGGGTGGAACCTGCGGCGCGCCGCGCATGGGGTCCATAGTGATGAAGCGGCCAATTGAGGCCTTATAGTACCTGGCCTGCATGAAATAGAGGGCGAGGGCGGAGTCGTGGTGGACGCCGAAAGCCCCGACGTACTTATAGTAGTTGGTGACGTTCTCGCTTGATGACTTAATCTGCCCGAAGGCCTCGTAGCGGTACGAGTTCTGCGTGTCCTCGTTGCTGTCAACCATTTCCGTCACGCTACCCAACCCGTCAAACAGGTACCAGTAATCAGAGTTACTCCGCTCCACCGAGATCAGGTCATAGAACAGCCCCCCGCCTTCGTGCGTGTAGGTGGCGAGGTTGTTGTTCGAGACGTCACGCTCAATCGCCACCTTGGCCTGATCATACAGATACTTGATCGTACCCGAGCTGTTCACCTTAGTCAAGCGTTTCCCTTCCCCATTGTAGGTGTAGGTGGTTCTCCCGTCAGTAAGCACTTTGCTGCAGCAGAGTGTCTTAACCCGGCTCCCGGCGATATTCATCACTCAGACGGCCATCCGACAGGACGTGCTCACCGCTGTGTAACGGTTATGAGCCGGTCCACCGGCGTCGGCACCATCTCGTGATCTCCGTTCGGTCAGCTAATCTCCAGCAGCACTGGCCCCGAGTGGTCACCCAGGCCGAAGTGTAGTGTCAGCTCGCTCTGACTGCCCTCGCCGGCACCACTACTCTCCACCTGGCGCGTAAGGACCTGTCGAGCGAGCGGCTTTTCACCTCGCGGAAGCTGGATGCGCACCTGGGCGCCAATTGCCGAGCCTGGCCCTTCCAGGCGTACCTTGAGCCAATGCCCACTGGCCACCCGGTTCTCGTAGAGCTTGCCCCCGGTGAGCAAGTCCAGGTCGCCATCGTTGTCGCAGTCACCCCAGATGCCTCCGTACTCCCCCGTCCGCACAAACCTCTTGCCATTCTCGTTGTGGAATAGAATCTGGCCGCTACACACATCCACCCAGCCATCATTGTCGTAATCAGCCCATGACGCAGGTCCGCGAGCCTCCAGCCCGACCTGGGCGGTGACATCGGTGAACCAGGGGGCAGCCCATAGCCCTCCGGCACTCAGCGCGACTACAGCAACTATGACACACAGCTTCTTCATTTTCACGCTCCTTTCGTGACGTTCACAGTGGCAGTCCAAGGCACGGTCCAGCCGAAATTCCTTGAGTCTGCTTACGCGGGGATTGCTGGGAGTATAGAACCCTTTTTGTCCTGATTGTCCGCTCTCTTTTTTCCAGAAGCTACACGCCATCCCCTACTACCGCATGGCGTAAATGACTACGGCTACCACAAAGGCAAGTACCGCCAACAGGAGCAGAATATCATACAACCCAGGCAGGGTGAACTTGCGTCTGCGGGGCACGTTCACACGGGCTCGCTCTGGCGCGACAGCCCCGGCAAACCCGCTCGCGCTGCCACTGGAAGCGCCTTTGGCTCCATGCAGGGCACGGTGTACTGCGTCAAGGAGCTGCTCCGCGGAGAAGGGCTTCTTTAAGAAGCCTCTCATCTTACCCGCGATCCGTCTAGCGATAGGCTCGTCCATAAGATGAGGGTAGCCACTGAAGAAAACTACCTTGGCTTGAGGATCGATCTCCAGCAGATGGTCAAGTATTTCATCTCCCCGCATACCGGGCAGCACCCAATCTAGGACCACTGCGCCAATCGAATTATGGTCGATACGGAAGACGTGGATGGCCTCTGGCCCGTCCCGGGCCACCAAGACGCGATACCCGCCAACTTCCAGTATCTCACGGCACGCCGCAAGCATCCTTATGTCGTCGTCAACTACCAGCACAGTTGTGGCCTCCGCTTTGCGCAACGCCATGGGCTATGCCCCCTTGTCGGTGATGCATAAGACCTGTTCAGCACATGAGTGAGCAGGCTCTTGTGCTCAAGCATCATCAACCGTTTTTATGTCGCTGTCGGCCGGCGATTTCGGTAACGTCGCAGATAGCTTCGCGAAGCAATCTGGGCAGATACCGTGACTGAACTCAGTATCGGCGCGCTCTCGGATATATGCCTCCACTTCCTGCCAATAACCCCGGTCAGATCTGATCTTTTTGCAGTAGCTGCAGATGGGCAGGATACCACGAAGCACCCTGATCTCCTCCAGAGCCTGCTTCTGCTGGGCCAGGATCCTACATACCAGAATGCCAAATACCAGAAAACATACCAACACCAGGGAGCGCGCATACAGATCGTGCCTGGGCACATCAGTGATCAGCAGATCCCAAAATGGCTGGGGGTGGATAAAGAAGTAAGTCAGTGCCGAGTCAATCACCCATGCAGTCAGTCCCAGTATTAGCGAGGCAACGACAACTTTGTCTTCAGCTCTCACGGTACTACCCCCTGTACACAACTATTCTCCTACAGGGTCTATTTCTACCACGACCCATATGAGACCTGCTGCCCGAACTTTCGCTCCACGGGCTTCCTGTGCGAGAATAGGCTATTTCTCGCCCTCTGGCCTCGGCGGAAAGAACAACCGCCACCGTGTTGCCAAGGCCCACGTAATCACGGCAATAGCTGCCGCTGCAGGTGCGGTGACAGGTAGGATGAATGGCCCGATGCTGACTGGGTGATGTGTGGGTGGTGGTGGTGAGTGTTGAGCCTCCCACAGGACAACCATGTCCCAGTAAGCATATACGAAAGTCCAGGACGCGGCACACCACCATGCCCACATGCGCAATCGGACTAGCCCCCAACAGGTCAGCATTCCGAAAAGCAACCATAGCAAACATATGGACAGAAGGATGAGCAGGTACATATCAAGGTAGAAGCTAACCCAATCCGCCACCAAAGCAGGAACAGCAACAATCATTCGAGACAGGGTTATGAGCCCAATAACTGCCGCCGCCACATACATCGCCCAGATGGACGGCCTGGCTCTGCTCTTGTCAGTGGCGCTGAGCGTGTTCACCGCCCCTCCTCCTGTACGGGCCCGATCCTGTCAGGTCCCGGATACTTAATCGCCTTCACGGCTCTCGCCTGTAGCGCTGCTCCCAGGTCTCAATAACTTCGTAGTCAGGCCGCCGGCCCTCCAGGATCTGAACGACCTGCCGGGCGGCAGTCTCCTTCAATTCGACTACAGAACCTTCGGAGTAAAACGCACTATGGTGAGTGAGAATGACGTTGTCCAACTGCCGCAAGGGGCTGTCAGCGGGCAGCGGCTCAGTCTCGAAAACGTCCAATCCCGCCCCCGCCAGCCGTCCCTCGCGTAGCACCTCCACCAGAACTTCCTCGTCTATCACAGGTCCACGACTGGTATTTATAAGATAGGCTGTCGGCTTCATCACCTCTAACATCTTCCGGTCAATGAGCTTATTTGTTCGAGAGGTGAGCGGGACATGCAGTGAGATGTAGTCAGAAGCGCAGCACAGCTCGCACAGGTCATCAATCTTATGGCAGCCAGGGTACCCCTCGACATATGGATCGTATATTAACACCTGTTTGACCAAAGGGCCAACCTTCTCAGCGAAGGCACCACCTATATTCCCGACCCCTACGATCCCCACCGTACTATCTTTCAGCCTGGTCACCGGCCTGATCTTCTCGAACTGATAGTTGCCCTCGACAAGCAACTGGTGGGCGCTGACCAGCTTCCGGTTCAGAGCCAGCAGCATGGCCAGAGCATGGTTGGAAACCTCATCGATACAGAAGCGAGGCACCCGAGCTACAATCTTTCCCTGCTCCAGTGCGTATTCAACGTCAATCTTGTCATAGCCAACGCCATAGCGCACATACCCAAGACATTCGGGCGTTGCATCTATGACATCCTTGTTGACCGCCACATGCGTGACCAGAAGTGCTTGAGCTCCCTCAGCCTCAATGATAAACTCGGTGGTATCCAAGGTGTGCGACTCGACAATCTCAACAGAGGGAAAAGCCTCCCGGAGTATGGACTTTTCTATCTCGACGTCCGAGAATTCCTCATACTGGATTACTACTTTCATGAAGCATGCTCCTCCTAACTTGATAGGGTGTCCGCTTGGCGGTCCACTACACGGCCGCCGGATTCATCGGCAAGCCACAGGATCTCAGCTCAGTTGGAGGCAAAATGAATTTCCTTGTCCACCGCTCTCCTCTCGCCAAGGACCAGCAATTCAGCACCTCTTATCTTTACCACATCAGGTTCTAGGTATGTGAGTGCTTTCACAAACGCCTATCACCATCTGAGGAACAATAATGGCAAAGGCGCTACGTTTGCCTGCCCCGCGCAACTTCCTCAATGAAACGCCGGGCGCGCTCCAGCCTCTCATTGTCGGCAGCCATATCGCGTACCATTACCTCGTCCAGGGTGACGACGCACGGTCCACGACCAGCAAATTCACTCAGGTCATCTTCCAGAATATCAAGAATTGCTGTTGCTTCGGTCATATTAGAAGTCTACAAGTTGGCTCTTGTATTAATACTCAGCTATGGGCTTGTGAAAGCGTTCTTCAGTATGCACTCGAATTCCTCCCCATATTCGCTGCAGCGAAAGGTTAGGCCCAATTGCTTGAACACAGGGAAAGCGCTGCCCGGACAGCACCAGCAGCCTGCGCATGGTTGAGCCGACGGAGGTTATGTCAAAACGATGTGCCCCTCTCTGGGAGTTTCTGAGACCAGCCGCGTAGTACCTATCATGTTTGCCCAGTTCTCAACCATTTCCTCCTTCGTGGGGAAATCCGACCGACAAGAGGGCCGCTAACCCACCGACAGGCAGCAGCTGCCCGCACCCACTTAAGCGGCTGGCCACTTGTTGCTTCATCTGCTTATCTTCGCTGCTGGCCGGGCAACTCTGCAGGCAGGTGCCACCATAGGGCGTACTATTCTAGTAGCACGTGCCCTCCATTCTAGCCCACGGATTGCTCAACCCCGCAAATTCGAACCGCTCCACCTCGCCAAACACCTGGTAGGGACACGTCTCGATGCAGGCCCGACATCCCTTATCGCACAGACAGATCTGCTCTCGCAAAGGTCCGTCATATTGGTCAAACTCCCGAGTCGTGATAACAACATTCCAGCATGCCCGCGGGCCAAATGCCGGATGCAAAGCCAAATTGTTGACCCCGAAAGTGGCCAGACTGGCGGCGACGGCCGCATGACGATAGGAAAAGGGTACTACGTGGCGGGTTGGGCTTTCCAGATCAGGCTGGAGGGCAGCCAGCTTCTGCTCATCAAGAGGCTGGGGCATACCCAGGTCCTGATAGAGACGGTTCGCGTTAATCTCAGTCGCACTCATATCGTTGCTACCCGGGAAGAAGATTGCCTGCTCACTGGCCACTTCCAAGGCAACCGCCAGCTCCATCGCCAATTGCACAAGCCGCTGGTTAGGAGCATAGAAGGCACAATGATCATAGACCCGCCAGCAGTCCCGTTTCACCTCCTCGCTGTCAGCCCACACCAGTTGCGGCCAGTTGACCACCGCGCTAACCAGCTTTATGCCCATGACAACTACTGATTTTGCTCCCGGCAGTATATCTTCAGCGGTGTGCCCAGCCGAGGCCTGGTCGAAAAATGAGGCCGGCGCAATGCCGGCAACCGTGGCTCCGCGCTCAAGTAAGAATTCCGTGACATTGACCGCAGAATTCAGCTCGTGCTGTGTCAGATTCATTTATCCTGGCTCCTTGTTCTGATCTGCCGCCGCTCACCGAGCAGCTCGCGCGCCGATCGCAGCAAGATGTAGCCATTCTTCACGCTATCCCTATAAACCCCATCAAAATAGAGGCCATCTACACCGAGGTTGGTCAGGGCCTTTGGTCCCTCTTCAAGGTACCAGGCCAGATTCTCGCCGGTAATCGTGGTCAGCGGCGGCATGGCTGCCTCGAAACTGGGGGCCATATGCCACATACCAGTCATAAAGACGTGATCCGACATAACATCCTTGCTCAAGAGATCGAGGGCCCCTTTCTGATCATAATGGGCCCGATCTGCCCGGCGCCTTGTCGCGAAGAAGATACTGACCGCACCAGCCACAGCGGGAGGTCGTGACCTGCACTGGCTTGCCACAATTTGGGCATCGGCGCCAGCGCGTCACGCCGCACTTCCCATGAGTCGCTTCGTCCAGGGGCAACTGCCGCTGCGCAGTATACTCATCTATCATAACTGATTCCCCGCCCGACCTTTGCCATAGGCTACGGCGTGTTTCTCTGTTCTCTCCAGGATGTCCCCTTTCCTTCTCCTGGCAGCCGCCGGCAGGTCAACCACGCTAGCTGTAAGAGCTGGAATTTGTAGGGTGCCCTGACACAAAGGCAGAACTGTGACTTTGAGCACTGTGGACTGCCAGCAATGATGCCGGGGTAAGCATCAGCATGGATGGCAAGGGGCGGGCGACGGACAATATCCTCGTCGAGTGAGTGTGGCGAACGGTCAAGTACGAGGAAGTATATCTGCACGATTATGCCAGCCCGCGCGAGGCGCGGCTCTTCTACGGACTACCGAGTGGGGATAGCAGCCCTATCCGACCTAGCGACGCTTGCGGCCGCGGGAGAAGACAATCACACCCAACAGCATAATGAATCCGACCAGCAGCAAAACGTTGGGAATTCTCTCTCCGGGCAGTCCCCCCTTAGCAGGGCCCGTGGCATACCAGACCAGGCCCGCACCCAGAGCGGCAAAGGCAAGCAGCGCCGTCAGCCAGATAAAGAGCCACTGAAAGGCCGCAGCGACTGTCTCCAGATCATAAGCGCCCCCTTCGCGGCGGCGATGCGCGTCAACAGTATCGTCCATGCGACTCTCAAAGTGATCGGCCAGCAGATCGAAAGTGCGGTCCAATTCGCCTTCCAGTTCCCCCTGGCGCACCATACTAATGAAGAAGGGAGAGAAAGTCTGCGGATAGCGACTGAAGGCAGTCGCCAGAGTCCGGCCCATCTCGACATCCTCGCGGATCGAGTCAATGACTTCCTGAAAGAACGCGCTGTCGCTCTGCTCACGCAGAGTATCGAAGATGTCCAGAATATTGATTTCAGCATGCATCAGGCTGGCAAACTGGCGGCAGAGAGCAGCCAGTTGCGCATTGGTTAGTTCACTATCCTGTTCAGGCATTCTGCCTTCACCTCTCCCTAGATTCGCGATGCACACGGTGGACTTTGGCTTGACGGGATTCAACTCGGTCGCACAGCCGTCCCGCCGCCAGTATAGCAAGGAGAGAACAGCAGGTCAACTGCTCCCGCCAAGAGCCGACGCCGACGATAGTGGTGCCAGAGGGCGGGCGTGGCAGCAAGGTTGTCGAACTGCCAGTCCAGTGTTATACTCATCCCAGGATGACCAGATACTACTTCATTGACACAATGGGCTGTCAGATGAATGAACGGGATTCGGAGACCGTGGCGGGCATTGTCGAGCAACTCGGCTACCGCCCGACGGATGACCGCGACCAGGCTGACTTCATCGCTCTGAACACCTGCGCGGTGCGAGCTAAACCTCAGCACAAGCTGTTTTCAAAGCTGGGTGAGCTGCGCCGCATCAAAGAGCAGCGCCCCCATACCATCATCGCGGTGCTGGGCTGTGTGGCGCAAGTTGCTGCGCAGGAAATCGCTCAGCGCGCCCCATATGTGGATATCATAATCGGTCCGCGCAACTATTCCCACCTGACACGGGCAATAACCGCCGCCCAAGCTCGAGCCGACAATAATCCAGTTATCGTGACCGATACTGCCGAGGTCATTCCGGAGGAACTTCCGGCTGCGCGCATCGCGCCGATCTCCAGTTACGTCAATGTCACCTATGGCTGCAATAACTTTTGCGCCTACTGCATAGTTCCGTATGCTCGGGGTCGGCAGCAGAGCCGAGCGCCCGAGCAGATCGTCAGCGAGGTTGAGCAGGCCGTCGCCACCGGTCGCCAGGAGGTTACGTTGCTTGGGCAAAACGTCAATTCCTATGGCGAAGATCTGCCGGCGGGCTGTGATTTCGCCGATCTGCTGACTGAACTGAACCGCGTTGCGGGGCTGAAGCGTATTCGCTTTACAACATCGCACCCGAAAGACCTGTCGCTTAAGTTGCTCGACGCGATGGCCGAGCTGCCCAAGGTCTGCGAGCATCTTCACCTGCCCATACAGTCTGGCGACGACCAGGTGCTGGAACGGATGGGCCGCGGCTATACCTACGAGCACTATCGCAGACTCATTGAAGCAGCGCGCGAACGAATGCCTCAGGTGAGTATAACTGCTGACGTAATGGTAGGCTTCCCCGGCGAGACCGAGGCGCAGTTTGGCAACACTCTGCGGGCCTTTCGTGAAATCCGCTTCGACCAGGCTTTTATGTTCAAATACAGCGACCGGCCCGGCACTCGCGCCGCGCAGATGGAGAGCAAAGTGCCCGAGAAAGTCAAACAGCAGCGTTTGGAGCAGTTGATCGCGTGCCAGAACGAAATTGGCCACCAGATCAACAAAGAGTTAGTGGGCGCAACCCTTGAGGTGCTGGTTGAAGGGCGCGACGCGAAGTCACCCGAGAAGGTCCGCGGGCGAACTGGGACAAATAAGATAGTGATATTCCCCGGTGGGAGCGACTTGCAGGGCCAGATCGTGGAGGTCAAAGCCAAACAGGCCTTCCTGTGGGGCTTTCTGGGGGAGGCTGTCGGAGAAGCGTGGGACCAGAGCATTGGGAGCAACGCCTATTAGCGCTAAGGCAGTTGTCACCGCGTAGAAAAGAGACATATTGGGATGCCCGATGGCACAATAACAACAAACCGCAAGGCGCGTTATGAATACTTCATCGAGGACACCCTCGAGGCGGGAATAGAGCTAAAGGGTGCCGAGGTGAAGTCGCTGCGGGATTACCAGGCGAGCATTGCCGAGGCTTATGCTGCCATAGAGGGCGGTCAAGTATGGCTGCACGGGATGCATATTGCCCCATATCAGCCGGCCGCCGACCAGAACCTGGATCCCTATCGGCGCCGCAAGCTGCTGCTGCGCGGATCTCAGATCAGGCGACTCGAGCGCCAGATTCGCCAGAAGGGATATACCCTGGTTCCGTTGAAACTATATTTCAACAAGCGCGGCTACGCCAAAGTCGAGCTGGGCGTGTGCCGGGGCAAGCGCCAATATGACAAGCGTGAGGCAATCAAGGAGCGCGAATTCCAGCGCCGAGCCGACCGAGCTGTGAGTGAACATCAACGCAGACAATAAGACAGGCGAGGTGAGCAAGCAGATGCCGGAGGTACTGATCGTAGACGACGACCCTGC
>JAUWYY010000057.1 GCA_030615605.1 bacterium | reverse complement strand
GTTGTCGTTTACATAGGCGAACACGTGATACTCGCCGGGCTTGACTCCTCTGAACTCGTACTTTCCTTCCTCATCGGTTGTGGCCTTTCTATTGGGCAGGAAGGCAAAATCCGAAGCTCTGACCAAGCGAAGGACGACATTGTCGGCTGGGCCTTGGCCCCAAAAGACCCTTCCCGCAATTGCCCCTTTGGCGCCAGGAGTGGGGTGGTCCACTGCTGACAAGACCCCGGGCAGCGAGAGCGAAATCACCAGCCGTATCTCCTGTCGGTACCCGATTCCCAGCTCCTGGCAAACAAAATCTAGCGGCACCATCACATGGCCATCCTTCCAGTCAGCGGCGTACGGCATAACCTTCTCTATCCCGTCTGCGGAGGACTCGGCAGCAGCCCATACTGTCGCCCGCCGCTCTCCTGCCTTAATGGCCAGTCGCGCCCCCGGGCCACTTATGGTCACAATCTTTCTCTTTGCATCCCAGGCAACTTTGCCCAGACCGGCCCGCTCCAGATCTCGTACCCAAACAAGGATGCTATTCCCTTTCTGAAGTGGCCGAACCGTGAGAGCCAGTTGTTTGCCCCCGACCAAGAGCAGCGGCTCAGTGCTGGCTTGCACATATACGCTCGCCCAGCCTGACAAGCATATTAGCAGGGCCAGGATGCCAAGTGACTTTCTCTGGCTCATTCTACGTCATCCTCATTCTATGACTGCTACAGCAGAACCCGCTAAACGTGCATCATCTACTCCGCCAGCACGGGGCGCCTCAACGCGACTGTCTGTGCCAGCCTCCAATATAACCGGCGCTGCTACCGGCTTCCGCTGTGTGCGTCTCGGGGGAGGCGAGCCCGACTCACCGGCCGGCACGACGGATTCAACACTCGTGTCTCCAGGTGCTTCCTCCCCAACATCAACCGACTCCCGATCAACCACTGGAGCCTGGCTATCTATCCGCTGAACCGAATGCAATGCTGTAGTGGGTGCTGGCTTGCTCATTTGGTGGCCAAACCAAATGCCAACCGCGAAAAAGAGGAGGGCGGCGACCGTAACTTGCACGATTCGGCTACCAAGCATAGCATTCATCGGCTGCGCAGCCTGTCTTTCAGTTTGTACCAGGGCGTCTCGACACTGTGCCATGACACGGTTGTGTGTCTCTTCTCCCGGAAGAAACAAATCACTGGGGATGCGCCTGACAGTCGCTCTGAGTGCCTCCAGGTTGCTCTGACATTCCTCGCATTTGGGCAAGTGCTCTTCAACTGAGTCTCTTTCGCTGGGCTCGAGATCCTCATACAGGTAGGCACCCAGCAGGTTCTTTACTTTGCTGCAGTTCATTACTAGGGATGACCTCCCTTCTTTGATTTAGCCCTCCCCGCCGGCCAGAATCTCCCTCAGGCTGGCGATAGCACGAGACAAATGGCTCTTCACGGTCCCCGGGGCACAATCCAGTACCTTCGCAATCTCCCTAATGGTCAGCCCCTGAAAATGTCGAAGAGCGAAAACAGCCCGCTGTCTCGGGGAAAGCTGCAACAAACAATTAGCAACGCACCTATTCCATTCCTCGTTCGCTGCCAGTTGTACAGGGCTGTCCAACTCAGATTGTGCAACTGCCGACTCCTTACCCGCACTGGTAGCAGGCTGCCGCGAGCGGCGGCGCGACTCGTCCAGACAGTAGTTGATACAACTCCTATACAACCATGAAGAGAGTGAACTATTTGCTCTTAACCTTGATGCAGCGCGGTGCAGCCTCAGAAAGACCTCTTGACAGGCATCTTCAGCATCTTGTGGATTTCCCAGCATGCTGTACGCCAGGGAGTAAATCATATCCATGTAACAATCCATTGCTACTGCGAAGGCGTGGCTGTCTCCCCTTTTAATGCCTCGCAGAAGGCTTTCTTCACTCTGGGACATGGCAACTCCCGGGAACGGAG
>JAUWYY010000014.1 GCA_030615605.1 bacterium | reverse complement strand
GATGCATCATTACGTTCGCGGGATGCTCCTCGTCTGCCTCATCATTGGTGCGGCCACCGCGCTGATCCTCTATGGCGCCGGCGTCAGCACTTACCTGACCCTCGGCTTGCTCACCGGCATAGCCCAACTCATTCCCTACATCGGCTCCATATTTGCCGGTGTCCTGGTCATAGGGATCCCGCTGCTCCAGGGCAACGCGAATGCTGCACTTATCGTGGCCATACTCTACATAATCCTGAACATACTGCAGGCTAACTTGGTCGTGCCCATGGTACTGGGACGGGAGATCAAACTGCACCCGGTGACGATAATCATCGTGCTGCTCATCGGCGCCGAGTTCGGGGGCGTATTGGGCATGATCGTGGCTGTGCCCATCGCCGCAATCATCAGCACCACGCACCAATGGTACCGCGAGCTGGTCGAGGCTAATGAGGAACCCCTATGAGCTGGCTCGTCGCGGTAGCTTTGGGAATAGTGCAGGGCGCCACCGAGTTCTTACCAATCTCCAGTTCCGGGCATCTAGTGATCTTCCGCGAGCTGCTACACGCTCAGCCCCAGCAATGGCTGGCCTTTGTTGTCATCACGCATTTCGGCACACTGCTGGCAGTGATAGCCTACTACCGGCAGGACTTCGCCCGGATGCTGCGTAGCCTGTTCGTCTGGTCCGCCTCTGAACCCACCCAGCAAACACAGCTCACGGCTGCTCGTCGGCTGGTGGGCCTGCTGATAATCGGCACGATTCCCGCAGCCCTGGCCTGGTTTTTCTTTGAACAACAAATTGAGGAACTGTTCACCAGCTTACAAGTTGTCGGCATTGCTCTGGTGATAACCGGGCTTATTTTGCTGGCCGTCAACTGGCTGGCAGGACGAAAAGAGCAACACCACACCACGGCATTTGACGCGCTGTTGATTGGCACTGCCCAGGTGGTGGCGCTGGTTCCGGGAATCTCGCGGTCCGGCACCACGATTGCAGCAGGACTATTGCGAGGGTTGCATCGCGACTGGGCGCCGCGATTTGCTTTCCTGCTTTCTGCACCGGTAATCCTGGGCGGAACTGTTTTTCAGGTCATAAGACTCGTGCAGAATCCAATAAGCTCGCAGCAATTAGGCATCTATCTGCTGGGTGGACTTACCGCCGCTATTTCCGGCTATTTCGCGGTGCATCTGGTGGTCAGGACAGTGCGCGCCGGCAACTTGATATATTTCTCGGGCTATTGTATATTGGTGGGGATCATCACCGCTGTTATCGGGTGATGTCGCAGGAGTCAGAAATGTCTTCCTGACTCGGTTTGTCTGTGTCCGCATTAACCGTCATCATCCTCTGATGCCAAAGGGAGGAAAGAAAGTTGGAGTTTACCAGTTTTGAGTCAACCATCCTGTGGGTAGTAATCGGCAGCGGCGTCCTGGGCGTATTGTATGCTCTCTACCTCAGAAGAGATGTACTGTCCAAAGACCCGGGCACCGAGCGAATGCAACAGATTGGCGCACAGATCCAGGAGGGCGCCTATGCCTACCTGGGACGCCAGTTTAAGACTATCGCCTGGTTGGTGGTCATACTCAGCGTACTGTTGGGCCTGAGCGGCGCAGGCGCGGGCTTTAGTACCGCCGTTGGGCGTGGCCTGGCCTTTCTAATGGGCTGTTTGGGGTCGGGCTTGACCGGATATATCGGCATGACTCTGGCGGTACGGGCCAATACCCGCTGTACCGCCGCAGCCCGCAGCAGCATCGCCGAAGCCCTCTCCATCGCCTTCCGCGCCGGCGGCGTAACTGGCATGTTCACCGTCACTATGGGCCTGCTCGGCGCGACTGTTCTGTTCATGATCTACGAGCAGCACGCCACTGAGGTACTGCTGGGCTTTGGCTTCGGTGGCAGCCTGCTGGCGCTATTTATGCGGGTGGGCGGCGGCATCTTTACCAAGGCCGCCGACGTAGGAGCTGACCTGGTCGGGAAACTCGAAGCCGGCATCCCCGAAGACGACCCGCGCAATGCGGCGGTTATCGCTGACAACGTCGGCGACAATGTCGGTGACTGCGCCGGGATGGCCGCCGATATTTTCGAATCCTACGAGGTCACACTCGTCGCCTCGATGATTCTCGCCCTGGCCCACTTCGCCGATGATCCCCGCAAGGCGACAGTGTGGATCGTCTTCCCGTTGATTGTCCGCGCTATCGGCGTTATTACTTCGATGCTGGGCATCTGGATCGTGCGGATGAAGAACGACCAGGAACACCCCATGGCTCCTATTACCCGTGGGGTTGTGTGGTCAGCGGCTCTGTCCGCTGTCGGATTCTTCGTGGTTGCTCAATTCTATGTTGGGCCTACCCACGACGGGATGAAGCTGTTCTGGGCCACCGTCTCGGGCCTGGTACTGGCTATCGCCATCTACAAGCTCACCGAATACTACACCTCGCACAGCTACAGCCCGGTTAAGACAATCGCCCGCTCCACCCAGACAGGCTCGGCCACCACTATCTTGACCGGATTTGCCGAAGGGCTGGAGGGTTCGGTCTGGGCACTGGTCGCCATCTGCGCTGCGATCTTCTGGTCGACGGTTGTCTTCGCCGGCGGAAGTGCTGTAGACATTCTATACGGTGTCTCGCTATGCGGACTGGGTATGCTCACCACCACCGGCGTTATCATCTCTATGGACACCTTCGGACCAGTTGTTGACAACGCTCAGGGCATCGCTGAGATGGCCGAAGTCGAAGAGGCTGCCGGTGCTGTCGCGCTGCTGGACACGGTCGGTAACACCACCAAGGCCGCCACCAAGGGCATTGCTATCGCCTCGGCAGTCATTGCTGCCTGTGCACTGTTTGGAGCCTACCTATCCAAGGTCGCCCAGGGCCTGGCCGGCGGCGAGGCTACCGAAGCAGTGAGCATCAAAGCAGTGGCCAGTTACAACCTGCCCCTCGATGACCCGCGTATTTTCATCGGCCTGCTCATCGGCGGCGCTATGCCGCTGCTGTTCAGCTCGATGACTATCCGGGCAGTGAGCCGGACAGCCTTCTCCGTCATCAACGAGGTGCGCCGGCAGTTCCGTGAGATCCCCGGGCTGATGGAAGGCAAAGCGCTACCCGAGTCGGCCAAGGTGGTGGACATCTGCACCACCTCGGCGCTGCGCGAGCTGGTAGCGCCAGCAGTACTGGCCATTCTCTCCCCTATTATCATCGGGGCCTGGCTGGGCTGGGGGGCGCTGGGCGGCTTCCTGGCTGGGATCATCGTCGTCGGTCAGCTTCTGGCTGTGCTGCTGTGTGACGCCGGTGGCGCCTGGGATAACGCCAAGAAGCTCATCGAAGACGGCTTGTATGGCGGCAAGGGCAGCGAGGCGCACAAGGCCGCCGTGGTCGGCGACACCGTCGGCGATCCGTTCAAGGACACGGCCGGCCCGGCGCTCAACCCACTGCTCAAAGTAATGAATATGGTGGCTCTCTTGGTCGTGCCGCTTATCGCCGCCTATCAGGGCACAGCAACTCTGAAAATAATCGGCGTGGTGCTGGCCGTGGTCGTGGCTATCGCGCTCATTATCTCCAAGCGCGAGAGCGAAGAGACCCAGCAGGCCCAGCAGAGGGTAGGAGAAGACGAAGAGGCCGTCTAACCAACCGACCACTTAGAAGATAGATGCTATTGCAACGGAGCCAGTGCCCCAAGCTGGCTCCGTTTTTCTTAATATGTCACTATCTCTCCAGTGACAGGGAGGATTGCACCAAACGGCCAGCGCACATTTGGGCAAGGCCTTAACTTGGACACCCCAAGCGCCGATTATATCATCACAGAGAACTCATCTATCTTGCAACACCTTTACAACGGGGGGGTTGAGCAGTAATGAACGGTGGTATAAATGCCCACCCGGATTCTGTTGTGCGACGATGACAGGCAATTCGGCCAGTCAGTGCGTTCGACCCTGGCCGACCACAACTACATTGTGGCAGTGACGTACACTGCTGCCCAGGCTCGCCGCTATCTGACAGAACGCAGCTTCAGTCTGCTACTGTTGGATCTTATGCTGCCAGATACCGATGGCCTTGACCTGCTCGCCGAGCTGCGCCGCAACAGCATGATTCCTATCCTGGTGACCTCGGCACGAACCGAGCAGGGCGACCGCATGGCGGCGCTGGAGCTGGGTGCTGACGGATATCTGCCTAAGCCGTTTGATCTGCGCGAGCTGCGCGCTAGAATGGATGCCTGTTTGCGCCGGGCGGGACAGCCCTGGGTAGAGCAGTACGGTGCGAATATCCTCGAGGCCGACGGAGTCCGCCTCGACACTCGCCAGCGCCGGGTGTGGGTCAACGACGACTCGCTAGACCTGACACCCAAGGAATTCGATCTGCTTCAGACACTGATGACCAAGGCCGGGGAGGTCTGCCACTCTGAGGAGCTTCTGTGGCAAGTGTGGGGCTACGACGAGGACATTCGGACACGCACTTTGAGTGTGCACATTGGTCGCCTCCGCCAGAAAATCGAGGACAACCGCAGCAGTCCTCAGCGCATTGTCACAGTCCCCGGCGTAGGATATATGTTTAGGGAACCTCAACGCCAGCAAGCCATCTAATCCGGACTGCGAGTCATCCGCTGGGCCACAACGTCCGGCCTAGCTGACGACGCCAACATCATCTGTTAAGCTGGGCCGGCGCAGATCGACTACATCCAGAAGCTCGGGAACATAGACTGAGCCAGTCAATCTCTGCCGTAGCTGCTGGGCCAAAGCTGTGGCCGCCCGCTCTTCGCCGTGCGTGCAGAATATCGCCTCGGCGTTAGCTCCTACGGCTGTCACCCAGTCTACCAGCTCAGCGCTGTCGGCGTGAGCCGAGAACCCGTCTATCTGCTCCACCCGGCAGCGCACGTCGTGGTACTCGTGCGGGAATACCCGCACACGCCGCGCCCCGTCAACGATGGCCCGACCCAGTGTGCCGGCGGCCTGGTAGCCAACGAATAGCAGCAGATCCTGGGGTCGCTCCAGATGATGGCGCAGGTGATGGCGGATGCGCCCGCCCGTACACATACCACTGGCTGAGACGATAATACACGGGTCGCGAAAGTCGTTGATAGCTATCGAAGCATCCCGGCTACGGCAAATCTCCAGTTGCGGCAACTGGAAGGGCGACTGGTCAGCCTGGATAAGCTGGTTCATCTCTTCGTCAAAACACTCCGGATGTCGCCGCAGTATCCCGGTGGCCTCAATCGCCATAGGGCTGTCTACGAAGACGGGAATCGCGGGAATTTGATCGCTGCGGATGAGTTCAGCCAGCTCATAGAGTACCGCTTGCGTCCGGCCCACGGCAAAGGACGGAATGATCACCTGCCCGCCTCCGGCCAGCGTCGCTGCTACGGCCTCAGCAAACTGGGCTACTGTTTGGTCGTGCGATTCACACTGGCGGTCACCATAGGTTGACTCAGTCACGATAACATCTGCCGGCTCCGGCAAGTGAGGATCGCGCAGGATAGGACGTCCCGAGCTGCCCAGATCACCGGAGAAGACCACGCTGCGCTCTGCGCCGCCCTCTCCAATCCAGACTTCCACAGAAGCGGCTCCCAGGATGTGACCGGCATCGCGGAAGCGCACGGCCAGTCCGGGCGCAAGCTCCTCCACCTGATCATAAGATACGTCCCGGAACGTCTGGAGACAGTTGTGGGCATCCTCAATCGTGTATAACGGCAGGGGAGGTGGGCCATGGCGGCCGTGCCGGCGCCACCTCTTCATATCGAATTCGGCATCTTCCTGTTGGATGTGGGCGCTATCCAACAGTATCAACTCGCTGAGGTCAGCGGTTCCCGAAGTGCAGATGACCTCGCCCTGAAAGCCCATCGCCGCCAGCCGCGGCAGCAAGCCACAGTGATCCAGATGAGCGTGAGTGAGTAATACCCAGTTCAGCTTCCTAACGTCAAAGCCAAAGTCCCGGCGATTTTGCTGCCGGGGGTGGTCGGGGCCCTGATAGAAGCCGCAATCAACCAATAATTCGCCTGCCTCGGTCTGCAGATAGTACATCGAACCGGTGACCTGGCGGGCGGCACCCAGAAACTGTAATCTCATAGAGGCCTCCTTCATACGTTGGTACGCGGGCCCAGATAGGCAACTCCCGCCTCCACGCGCCGCTGATGACAGGCGACCGCCACTTCTACCAAAGCTGCCGGGTCGCTGTCGTAGACAATCTCCACACCAGTCTCCTTGTCAATGACCCCCACGACTTCGTCAATGTGGTCAGCAATGCCGCCGGTACCCTCCAACACAGCGATAACCTTACCCTCGTCGTAGGCGATGGCAAACTCGCCCAGCGTACCCGAGCGGCCGCCGACGATAGCAACAATGTCGCAGCTTCTGATATTAGTTATCTCTCGCCCCATCAGGCCGCTGCCCGTGAATATGATTATGTCATAGCCCTCATGGGGAGACTGATAGCGGATTTTGTGTTCGTCAAGTCCCAGCGCCGGAGAGATGCCCACCACCAGCCCGCCGTGCTTCTGTGCGCCCAAAACAGCCTGCTGGGGCAGACCCGGGCAAGCACCTGTCAGGATGATACAATCGTGTTTGGCAATCTCTTCGCCTAACTGAAAAGCTTTTTCCATGACCTCAGCAGCGAATTCTCCGCCTGCCGAGCCCATTACGCCAAATTTGGTCTTAATATCAGCTACCTCCTCGATGAACGTGGAATGTTAGGGTGGGAACAAAGACGCTGTATACTGCTTCGATACTACTGGCTGTAGGACCTCCGTGAGGATTATGCCCCCGCTGCCGAAGGGGCTGAGGGTAAACTTTACTGCCAAAATGCCGATACATCTTAAGGAGGCGGCCGCGCTACTCGCCTAAACCTCGTTTCCCGGGGGGGATTCCGCTGGCGCAACAGCCTGCCAAAACTGGTGCAATGTCAACAGCAAGCACAGATCCGGCAGTGGCCCACAGGAAAGATACTACCACAGCATACAGGTTGCTGGCAAGCTGTCCTGATCCGCTTGTGGTTGCTGGGCAGGACGGCACCATCCAGTACGCCAATCGTGCTGCTATTCAGATGACGGGCTGTGCTCCCTCCGACTTGATAGGTCGGGCGGTTGGTGACCTGGTGCCCGGGCACATGCGCAAGTGGTTGGCTGAAACCAAAGAAGAGGTTGAGCAACTCGGGAAGGTGTGCTGCAAGTCCGGTCAGATTCAGCGAGAGGACGGAACGATATTACCGGTAGAGGTCTCCATCAGCAAGGTGCAGACTGGCCAGGCAGATAGGTATCTAATCATTGCCCGGGCTACGCCTGATCGGATTGATCTGACCGAAGAGGCGTTGCAGGCTGAGCGCCTGCGTGCCCTCGGGGAGATTGCCAGCGGCGTTGCTCATGACTTTCGCAATACACTGGGTGCTATTCTCGGACGCACCCAGTTGCTGCTAATGAAGACATCTGATCCGCACATGCAGGAGGCTCTCAAGACCATCGAAAAAGCTGCTCTTGACGGCGGGGAGACCGTCAAGCGAATTATGCGCTACGCTAAGGGTGAGCAGAGCGGGGGAGAATTCGTGTCAGTTGATATGGACGAACTGCTGCAGGAAGTCATCGCCAACACCCGCTATCACTGGCACGAACAGCCCCATCGGGATGGTAAGCACATCGAAATGGAGACGCACCTAAGCTCCTTGCCCCCATGTCAGGGCAATCCCGCAGAACTGCGCCAGTTCTTCACCAACCTTATCACCAACGCCTGCGACGCCATGCTTGACGGTGGCCGCCTGGTCATTTCCACCCAATCCACGCCCACTACCATAACCGTGACCTTCGAAGATACTGGACATGGCATGCCTCCGGAGGTACAGAGTCGCATATTTGACTCGTTTTTCACCACCAAGAGCGGCGGCAGCCTGGGACTGGGACTGGCCCTGGGCAAGCAATCAGTGCACCGCCACGGCGGGAGAATCACTGTTGACAGCAATGTTGGTGAAGGCACTATCTTTACCGTTACTCTCCCTCGCCCAGACCAACCTACTGAACCCATCGAGGAGGTAGATACTGTGCAGTCCACTACCCATACCCAGGGCGCACGTATCCTGGTCGTTGACGACGAACACGCTCTCTGCGAGGTCTTGTGCGAATCCGTCACCGCCCTGGGACATCAGGTCACGGGCTCGTCCTCAGGCCAGCACGCCTTTCGCATGCTCAATACCCAGCACTTCGACGTGGTGATAACCGACCTGGGCATGCCCGATATCCCTGGCTCGAAGGTGGCACAGGCTGCCAAGCAGATCTCACCTGCGCCTCACGTAATCCTGCTGACCGGATGGGACAATCCGCTCGACTACACACAGAGCAAGTATGTAGATGAGGTACTTACCAAGCCGGTATCAATGGCCCGGCTAAGCGCAGCCATTGAGACAGGCCTGGTAGCCTAGAAGCTGTTGCTCCTCGGTCTAATCCTGCCATTCGCATGGCACAAAAAAAGGAGCTATCCAGTCGATCAGGATAGCTCCTCAACATCTCCGGTAGCACTGACACATCCCACGCCAACAACTCACAACGTCATCAAGTAAGTATTGACGCAGCAATGATCCGTGCAGACGCCCTCTCGGCCACTACCACATGGTGTCTTCTGGTCCGGCGTCGCCCGATTCGGTTATCACCACATTGGCGGCCCGGGGACCTTTGGAGTCTTCTTCGATGTCGAACTCGACTACGGCGCCTTCGGACAGAGAGCGGTAGCCTTCGCCCGCTATCGCAGAATAGTGTACGAAGACGTCCTCCCCCCCGTCGCGCTCGATAAAGCCGTAGCCCTTAGAGTCATTGAACCACTTGACACGTCCCGTTGCCATATGAACAACCTCCGTCTGGATTTGGATCAAGCCAGTACGCCGTACCACCGAAAGGCCCATGGAGGACGTCCATACGGCACCTCGGAACAGCACGTGCCTATCCTGGCAAGTACTACTTCACGTCACCATAGAGTATACAAGAAATCGCAGAACAATGCAAGATGGGTGGCTCGGAAGCAAAGAGAACTGCCTCCACAATCCCCAACAACCCCGCGAGCAACGGTGTCTGGGTGACCCCAACTCCACCCATGAGTCATCACCAGCCCGACACATCGCCTTTGACCTTGACCACTTGGCCAAGCTCTGTTATAGTAGTCAGGCTTCGTGCCTGCAATGACTGAGGTGACGCTGCTTGCCAAGTACCACTCGTCAATACGCAAGGAGGAACTTGTTAGTGCGTAGGAATTATCGACAGGAAAAACGCCGACCCGGTTGCCGGTTCTGTGCCAATCCGCAGCGATACTTGATCGACTACAAGAACGTGAGACTACTGGAGCGATTCGTGGACGAGGACGGCAGCATGCTCAAGGCGAGCAAGACCAAGAACTGTCGCCTGCACCAAAGCCACATTGCCCAGCAGATAAAGCGAGCCCGAGAGATGGCTCTGCTACCCTATACCGCGGACTAAGCAGCGCTACACCTCCGGCTGTCCCAGACCGGATCATCGTAAGAGAATTGGACCCGTCGCCGGTTGCAGCATGGGCTGATGAGGCATCAACCTTCCGACCGACACTCAGTTATTGACTCGCTGCGTCTGCGCGCTAGTGCTCTGCGTAAGACCGTCGCCCTGCCCGAGACCGAAAACGATCGCACCTTCTATGCAACAGCAACGGCTCTGGACGAGGGCATATGCCGGATACTGCTGGTAGGCAACCCAGATCACATCGCCCAGCGATTGGCCGCGCTAATGTACTCATCTTCCCTGACCTCGATGCCGGCAACATCGCCTACAAGCTGGTCCGGCAGTTAGCCGACGGGCAAGCCTACGGACCGCTAGTCCAGGGCTTGGCCAGGGCGGGGATGGACCTGTCGCGGGCCGCGTCGGCCGAAGAAATCGTCAATGTCATGGCCATCGCCGCCGTGCGCACCGAAGCTCTGGCGGCGAGCCAGTAGGGCTGAGCTTTGATCCCTCAAGCCAACTATTCCATACCAACAACCCTCGGGGCCTCGCAGTTTACTTTCTCATCCATTGTCGCCCAGGGCTGCCTGCAACGCCGCCTCGAATATATCCAGGCTCTCGCCGATCTGCTCTTCAGTTATAACCAGCGGGGGCGCTACCCGAATGACGTTGCCGAACATCCCGATGGGGTGGATGCAGGCCAATCCGCGCAGGTAGCACTGGTGGACGATCGCCGCCGCCAGCCCAGCAGCCGGCTGCTTGGAAGCCTCATCCTCCACGATTTCCAGGCCCAGTACCAGACCCATCCCGCGCACATCGCCGAGTTGCTCGTATTCCTGCTGCATCGCAGCAAAGGCCTCCATCATAAGTCGGCCCATGCGCGCCGAGTTCTCCACCAGTCTCTCCCGCTCAATGATCTCAATCGAAGCCAGCGCAGCCACACAGCTTAAGGGGTTTCCCCCGAAGGTCGAGCCCATCGAGCCGGGCGGCAGAGCGTCCATGACTTCACTGGTACCAATTACCGCCGCGCAGGGCACGCCTGAGGCCAGGCCCTTACCCAGCGTCACCAGGTCGGGCTGGATATCCCAGTGCTCCATACAAAACATCTTCCCGGTACGCCCGAATGAAGACTGCACCTCGTCCAAGATAAAGATGAGTCCCCGCTCTCTGCGCCACTGGTCAAGCTGTTCAAACCAGCCCGGCGGCGGGATGATACTGCCGGCCCCGCCCTGATACGGCTCGCTTATCACCGCACATAGCTCCCCACAGCTCTCCTGCGAGACTACCCAGTCCAGGTACTCCAGACACTGAAAGCCGCAGCTCTCGGGGCCCTCACAGCCCAGCGGACAGCGGTAGCAGTAAGGGAAGGGTGCGTGGATGCAGCCAGGCACCAGCGGCCCGTAGCCTTCGTGGACACCCAGGCTTGCCCCTACCGAAGCCGCTCCCAGCGTCCGCCCATGGAACGCCCCATGAAAACCGATGATCTCCCAGCCCTCGTGGACGCGGCGCGCCATGCGCAGGGCTGCTTCGGTAGCATCACTGCCGGTGGTGACAATGAAGGCCTTGTCCAGGTGCGGAGCGCTGATTTCCACCAGCTTCTCAGCCAGATCCACCCGAGGGGTGCTAATGAAGTCATAGCAGTTAAACAGCTTTTCGGCCTGGGCTTTGACCTGCTCGACATAGTAGGGATGGCAGTGGCCGACGTTGGTCACCAGCACACCGCTGCACCAGTCTATAAACTCGTTGCCATCCACATCAGTTATCACGCAGCCGCTGGCCTTCTCCCAGACGAGGGGCTCCTGATAGCCAATCGAGCGGGGCTCATATTGCTGTGATTTCTCCAAATATTCACGTGCTCTGGGACCGGGTAGTTCGGTCACGATCCTGGGCATCAGTTGGTAATCCTCCCTGGTTATGGTCTCAGAACAATGGGCCAGTTAACAGATAGTAAGCCCCTACTATGATAGCAGCCACGGCCCAGCCATGCAAGTGTTAGTTGTCTATAATCCGGGAATGAGAATCTACTCCAAACGACTATTATAGGCAGCAACAGAAGAATAGCTCTGGCAAACGGAACTTTTCGCAAGTGGTAGTTGTCTATGAATACAAGAGTAGACTACATAGCTGGTGATTTAGTAGCCAGCCCTCGATAGCCTCACCCCGATAGCGGAGGTGGATAGTGATGGTAAAGAGCACAGGATTCAGCAAAGCACTGTTCGTATCTTTGCTTCTCCTGACTGCACCGCAAATAGTCCTCGCTTGTGTGTGGTATCCGCATACAGCCATTACCGATGTGGAGATCACTGCTCCTGCTTGCGGTGCCAAGATATATGTGGCACCGAAGTAGCCTGTTCATGCACACAGGAGAGCAATACGGACAAGCGAGTTGCAGGAGAGACGACCTACCATGCCGATGACCTGACCTATACCTGGTCAGCCTCAAGGGGGAGTTGGAAAGAAAAGGAGGGGCCAGACAATGAGGGGCGCAATGTCACTTGGATCGCGCCGGATACCCCTTCGGCTTCCGTAAACGCTGATTGGATAAAAGTTATGATCACCGACGCTGCGGTCATCCCGCCGGGCGAGAGCGGCGACCGTGATGACGAGGACGAAACGGACACTATCTATGTGACGGTCTGGGACGCGGAGATTGAAAAGTGCAGCAGCGGTTGGCTACCGACCAAAGACGGGACGACGGACATCACCGCCAGGATAAAACCCACTGGGGTAACCGGGACCATAAAATTCACTCTGTATGACCATTCGAGCGAACTGGGCTATTGCATCAATCGTGGAATGGAGACATCCAAAGACCTGCAGTTCGTGCAGGACGAACAAACTGGGTTTACCGTGGGTGGCACGCAGAACTGCGAGGCGACTAGTGACACGGAGATCAATAGCGGTACGGTGACAGTGCACTCCTATGATTACGGGGCCTATGGGCAGATAAAGGCGGAGGCCACGGCATGCGGGAGTACGAAGACTGCGCATGTAGTTGGTGGCGAGGCAGAGTTTGTGCGCATCCCGCGGGATGATGATGACAACCAAATCTCAGATGCGTGGACCTACAATACTGGCGGCGCGGATGATGACGCTGACACTAGCCTCAACAATCAACACAACGGGGACGGGCTGACCCGCTACGAGGAATATAGGGGTGTGGACATAAACGACAACCAGGAAATCTCAGCCAGTGAGAGGCTTAATCCCAACCGAAAAGACCTCTTTGTGCAAGGTAGTGGTTTTGGCGGTGATTTCCCGGCGTTCGCGTACGGCAATGCTTTCGCCGAGGCACAGATTGAGGTTCACGAATTCGTGGGGCCACAGGACCGGTACATTGACCTCCTGGTGGTCACTCTATCTGACACCGGGGACCATATATATCGGCGCGGAGCCCCGTTTGGTTCGGGAGTTCGCAACTGGTGTTGGTCAACCAAGGGATCGAGCACCGTAGGTGACGCTAATAACTATGGTTCACCACAGGTCAACAAGAAAGCTACCAATTACTACTTTAGCGACAACCCCCACGCCGATGAGAACACTTGGACTGCGGTAGGACAGTGGGCAGGCGCCCCGAACGGCGTGCTCGACCCCGTGAACCCAGAACGAGTTGAAGATACCAATGACAATGGTGTACTTGACGGTAATGAGAAGGATGGGGCTACCTCAGCCCCTACCGATGACGGGGATAATGACTTCGATGGAGACTATCCCGTGAAATCCGGTGCCACGTGGGATTGGAATCAAGAACTCAGTCCTATGGACATAGATAATGACGGGAAGGTTGAACTTCCCATGGATAATCAGGTGCCTGTACCCGGGGACGACGAGTATACCAAGGCACAGGCAGTGCGACACACCATTACCCACGAGATGGGGCACGCCGTGGGCATCGATGGGCCATTCGACAGCCACTGTGATGATGACACGTGCGTGATGTATCGATTTTCGAACAACTGGAAGCGCGACGGGCACTTCTGCAATGACTGCAGAGGGATGGTACTAATACACAACAACTAACAGAGGAGGAAAGAGCATGAACGTAAAATGGCAGATAACCTTGGTGGGGCTAATGCTTGGGGTGGGCTTGGTGGTAGCGCAAGTCTCCCCACAAGAGGCCAGAACTACCGGCGCTCCCGACGAATGGCAAGGCGCTCCGGCTACCCAGGACGGCTTAACTCTGACGGTGAGCGCTCCCGACTCCCTGCGGTTTCAGCCCGACCAGGATATTCCGCTGACCTTTAGCCTAGGCAATGGCGGCACGGAAACCGCTTACGTGGCGATCGCATGGTGCGCCCGTCTCCAGGATGAACGAGGCTACCGCGTGATTGCTCCCGCGGGACCTGTTGGCGAACCACCGCCCCCACCCGCTGACTACAGTGCGCTAGTGGACGGACACGCGGTCTTCGTCGTGCCCGTGGTAGAGCTGAAACCAGGCGAGGAAATCATCGAAACCGTGGAGGACACGATCGAATACCTTCAGCCCTTGCCCAGGGGGACGTATGGCTTGATCCCCATAGCCTCCCTGATGACATTCGATAGGGATTCCGTGATAACGCGCGAGATAATAGATGAGCGCTATACGCAGCGGACTTGCGCGCAGCCGGAGTTCGCCACCTCCCGTTTCAAGTTGGCCACAGAGCCCCTCACCATAGAGATACTATCAGCTTCGACGGCCTTTCGCAGGCCGGCAGAGCGTGCTAAGCTTCGGCCTGGGCCAGCGGTCAGCGTAGGGAACAGCTACGTCCCCGGTAAGATAAAGAGAGTCAGCGGCAGGCTACTCGTAGGCAGCTACGACCTCGTCCGGCTGCTCGGCTTTCACAGCGTGTGGCATCCGGACAGGCAACAACTGGTGATTGCGTCCGATACTCACACCTTAGTCCTGTCTGTCGGCTCGAATGAGGCGGTCCTCGATGGCGAGCCACTAAGGATGGCGCTAGCGCCACGCTTCGGGAGTCGCAAGCTGTTGGTCCCCTTGCGCTTTGTCGCGGAGGCCTTCGGCCACCGAGTAGACTGGGAACCACTGGCACGGATAGCCTGGGTTAGATGACAGAGCGGATGATGGACAGAAGGCTACAAGAACGAAAACTCACAAGATTCTTGAAGAAGCCCTTGACAGCGAAGTGTCTTTAAGTTATAATACAATCTTGACGATACAAAGGACACAAGTGATCCTTGAAAACCGAATAGCGTGTAGTCAAGCTTGGATCTTGGCATATGGAGTATCCTCCGTCCCGGGTCATTGGCCCGGAAATGGAGATGTAGTTTTAAATCGGAGAGTTTGATCCTGGCTCAGGACGAACGCTGGCAGCGTGCCTAATGAATGCGAGTCGCGCGAGAACCAGATGAAGGATTCCTTCGGGATGATTTGGTCTGGGGAGAGCGGCAAACAGGTGAGTAACACGTGGGTAACCTGCCCTTCAGACGGGGACAACCTGCCGAAAGGCGGACTAATACCCGATGGTGAGATACCGACATGAGTTGGTTTCTCTAAAGGCTCCGGCGCTGAAGGATGGGCCCGCGGCCGATTAGCTAGTTGGTGAGATAACAGCTCACCAAGGCAACAATCGGTAGCCGGTCTAAGAGGACGGTCGGCCACACTGGGACTGAGACATGGTCCAGACTCCTACGGGAGTTAGCATCAGGGAATCTTGCACAATGGGCGAAAGCCTGATGCAGCGACGCTGCGTGGGTGATGAAGGTCTGCGGATCGTAAAACCCTGTCAGGAGGGAAGAAAACTGCTTTGGCAGTCTGACAGTACCTCCTAAGAAAGCCCCGGCTAATTACGTGCCAGCAGCCGCGGTAAAACGTAAGGGGCGAGCGTTGTCCGGAATTACTGGGCGTATAGAGCACGTAGGCGGCTGAGTAAGCGATAGGTGAAATCCCATGGCTCAACCATGGAATGGCTTGTCGAACTGCTCAGCTTGAGCACGGGAGAGGGTAGTGGAATTCCTGGTGTAGCGGTGGAATGCGTATATATCAGGAGGAACACCGGTGGCGAAGGCTGCTACCTGGAACGTTGCTGACGCTGAGGTGCGAAAGCTAGGGGAGCAAACAGGATTAGATACCCTGGTAGTCCTAGCTGTAAATGATGGACACTAGGTGTTGGGGGTTCGACCCCCTCAGTGCTGTTAAGCTAACGCGTTAAGTGTCCCGCCTGGGGAGTACGGTCGCAAGGCTGAAACTCAAAGGAATTGACGGGGGCCCGCACAAGCGGTGGAGCATGTGGGTTAATTGGATGATACGCCAAGAACCTTACCAGGGCTTGACATGACTCTGACCGCCTGGGAAACCAGGCTTTCTGGGCAACCAGACAGAGCCACAGGTGGTGCATGGTTGTCGTCAGCTCGTGTCGTGAGATGTTGGGTTAAGTCCCGCAACGAGCGCAGCCCTCGCCGGATGTTGCCAGCGGGTAATGCCGGGGACTCTTCCGGGACTGCCTGAGCAATCAGGAGGAAGGAGAGGACGACGTCAAATCAGCATGCCCCTTATGCCCTGGGCTGCACACGTGCTACAATGGCGAGTACAAAGGGCTGCTAAGCCGCGAGGTGGAGCCAATCCCCCAAAACTCGCCTCAGTTCGGATTGGAGTCTGCAACTCGACTCCATGAAGCTGGAATCGCTAGTAATCGTGGGTCAGCAACACCACGGTGAATACGTTCCCGGGCCTTGTACACACCGCCTGTCAAGTCACGAAAGTTGGCAGCACTCGAAGTCCGTCTTTTGGCGGCCGAAGGTGAGGCCAGTGATTGGGACTAAGTCATAACAAGGTAGCCGTAGCGGAAGCTGTGGCTGGATCACCTCCTTTCTAAGGAGTAGGTTACCATCGCAAGATGGGAGACTAGGTCGACCAAGACCGGCTAGACGCGCGCTATTCGTTTTTCGAGGATCGCCAGCAAAACATGTGAGGCGGACTGACACAACGAAACTCGTTGATGGCAAACAATTGAAGCCGTAAAGACACAGTCAGAGGATGGAGTCTGCCCACCACGAGGGGGCTTGATCCCCCTCGTTTTTCTGTGTTGTGTTATACGCGTACCTTGAAAGCAGTAATGCACATACGCGACAGCTACAGTGGGGCTGGATTGTGCAAGGGACTGGGGGGCAATTAGCTCAGTTGGCTAGAGCGCGCCCCTGATAAGGGCGAGGTCCCTGGTTCGACTCCAGGATTGCCCACCACTCAGCAATTATGGGGACGTAGCTCAGTTGGGAGAGCGCCTCCCTTGCACGGAGGAGGTCACCGGTTCGAGCCCGGTCGTCTCCACCAGCCTTCGCTCAACTGCGTTGAGCCACGGCCGGTTTCGCCATAGATGTCGGCACACAAGCCGCGGCAGACAGACTGCTATCGGTAATTAGTCATCAGCTATTCGGGGTATACTCTCTGATAGCTGATCAGTAGTTGCCGCAACCAGTGCACCTTGACAACTGCATAGGACAAGTAAAGCCGTTTACAATGAGCCGAGGGATATTGTGTGGTCAAGCTACAAACGGTCCGCGATGGATGCCTTGGCACTGAGAGCCGATGAAGGGCGTGGCAAGCGACGAAATTGCTCCGGTGAGCTGCAAGCAAGCTAGGACCCGGAGATTCCCGAATGGGGCAACCCGGCGCCGGTTACGCGGCGTCACCGCCGCCTGAACAAAATAGGGCGGACGGGGGCAAGCGGGTGAATTGAAACATCTTAGTAACCCGCGGAAAGGAAAGCAAAAGCGACCCTCTTAGTAGTGGCGAACGAACGGAGGTCAGGCCAAACCCTACAGGTGTCAAGCCCACAGGTGTTGCCTGTAGGGGGTAGCGGGAATAGCCAGCAGGTGCTGTGGCCCTGCAGCCAGGAAGTTTTGCCTAAGCTGAATACGTTTGGAAAGGCAAGCCGTAGAGGGTAATAGCCCCGTAAGCACGGGCGAAGTCCGGCTATAGTCCGGACCCTGGCGACTATCTCCCAAGTAACACCGGGCACGAGATATCCGGTGTGAATCAGTGGGGACCATCCCATAAGCCTAAGTACTCTCAGTGACCGATAGTGAACAAGTACCGCGAGGGAAAGGTGAAAAGAACCCCGGTAAGGGGAGTGAAATAGAACCTGAAATCGCGGACCTACAAGCGGTCGGAGCCCAGTGCTGCTCTGCAGCCGGGTGACGGCGTGCTTTTTGTATAACGAACCGGTGAGTTATGGTATGTGGCAAGGTTAAGCCGTGAAAGGCGAAGCCGCAGGGAAACCGAGTCCGAACAGGGCGCCATAGTCGCATAACATAGACCCGAAACCAGGCGACCTATCCATGGCCAGGATGAAGTCCGCCTAATAGCGGATGGAGGTCCGAACCGGTCAATGATGCAAAATTGTCGGATGAGCTGTGGATGGCAGTGAAAAGCTTAACGAGCCTGGCGATAGCTGGTTCTCCCCGAAATAGCTTTAGGGCTAGCCTTGAGGCTTGTGCGGCGGAGGTAGAGCACTGAATGGAATAGGGCCCTTAAATGGGTACCAACTCCAACCAAACTCCGAATGCCGCCGTTACTGACCTCAGGAGTCAGACTACGAGGGATAAGCCCCGTGGTCGAAAGGGAAACAGCCCAGACCGCCAGCTAAGGCCCCTAAACCCAAACTAAGTGGGAAAGGCAGTGAAGACGCCCAGACAGCCAGGAGGTTGGCTTAGAAGCAGCCACCCTTTAAAGAAAGCTTAACCGCTCACTGGTCGAGTGTCTTTGCGCCGAAGATTCAACGGGGCTCAAGTTTGGTGCCGAAGCTGCGGAAGTTAATAGATGGAGGCGGCCAGGAGTGGTCTGCCCTGGACTCGTGGCGACTGCGCTGCTGCTTGCAGCAGCAACGTTGAAGCGACCCAGGTGTGGCCCACTTCGTTTGCGCCAAATCCTATACACTACTAGCTTGGTAGGGGAGCGTTCCGCTCTAGGTAGAAGGTAGACCGAAAGGACTACTGGACGAAGCGGAAGTGAGAATGCCGGTATGAGTAGCGAAAAGAAGAGTGAGAAACTCTTCCGCCGAAAGCCTAAGGTTTCTTAAGCAAGGTTCGTCCGCTTAAGCTTAGTCGGTCCTAACCCGAGGGCGAAAGCCGTAGGGGATGGACAACAGGTTCATATTCCTGTACCACCGCCTAACGCAGCGCTGCTTTGCAGCGCGAGACCGAAGGGACTTCGCAGCAGGGTAGGTCACCCGCGTGATTGGTAGTGCGCGGCCAAACCCGTAGGGGGATGGATAGGCAAATCCGTCCATCACAAAACCCCAAGAGGTGAAGGGGAGCTGCCGTAATGGTGGCGAAGTGACTGATCCCATACTGCCAGGAAATAGTCTCTAGGAGAGACGTTAGGTAGTGACCGTACCGCAAACCGACACAGGTAGGCAAGGAGAGTATCCTAAGGCGCGCGAGATAACCCTCGTTAAGGAACTCGGCAAAATGACCCCGTAACTTCGGGAGAAGGGGTGCCCGGAAAGGTGGCGCAATTGTTTCTCTTTGAGAAGCAACTTGACGAGCCTTACCGGGCCACAGAAAAGCGGCAGGAACGACTGTTTATCAAAAACACAGGTCTCTGCTAAGGTGAGAGCCGATGTATAGAGGCCGACGCCTGTCCGGTGCCATAGGGTTAAGGGGAAGGGTCAAGCCGCTTCGGCGGTGGCAGCTCTGAACTCAAGCCTTGGTGAACGACGGCCCTAACCATGAGGGTCCTAAGGTAGCGAAATTCCTCGTCGGATAATACCCGACCCGCACGAAAGGCGTAACGATTCCTGCACTGTCTCAACGAGGGACTCGGCGAAATTGTAGTGCCAGTGAAGATGCTGGCTTCCCGCGGTAGGACGGAAAGACCCCGTGGAGCTTTACTGTAGTCTGGTATTGGATTCGATCACATGATGTACAGGATAGGTGGGAGGCTGTGAACTGGGCTCGCTAGGGTCCAGGGAGCCACCCTTGGAATACCACCCATTGTGTGGTTGTAATCCTAACCT
This sequence comes from bacterium, assembly GCA_030615605.1. Taxonomy (GTDB): domain Bacteria; phylum Armatimonadota; class Zipacnadia; order Zipacnadales; family Zipacnadaceae; genus JALGTD01. Next base: position 39,398 of record JAUWYY010000014.1, on the reverse strand, counting down.
GCTCCGTTATCCGGGGTGGGAACAGTGCCAGGTGGACAGTTTGGCTGGGGCGGTCGCCTCCTAAAAGGTAACGGAGGCGCTCAAAGGTTCCCTCAGCGCGTATAAAAGCCGCGCGTAGAGCGCAAGGGTACAAGGGAGCTTAACTGTGAGACTGACCGGTCAAGCAGATGCGAAAGCAGGGCCTAGTGATCCGACAGTACCGAGTGGAAGGGCTGTCGCTCAGCGGATAAAAGTTACCCCGGGGATAACAGGCTAATTGCGCCCGCGCGTTCACAGCTACGGCGCAGTTTGGCACCTCGATGTCGGCTCGTCACATCCTGGGGCTGTATCCGGTCCCAAGGGTTGGGCTGCTCGCCCATTAAAGTGGTACGCGAGCTGGGTTCAGAACGTCGTGAGACAGTTCGGTCCCTATCCTCCGTGGGCGTTGGAAACTTGCGAGAATCTGCCTCTAGTACGAGAGGACCGAGGTGGACAGACCTAGGGTGTTCCAGTTGTCACGCCAGTGGCAAGTGCTGGGTAGCCAAGTCTGGAAGGGATAAGCGCTGAAAGCATCTAAGCACGAAGCCTCTCTCAAGATTAAGTTTCCTCGAGCCTCGAGCTGTAAGGCCCCTGGAAGACTACCAGGTTGATAGGCCGGAAGTGTAAGGCCAGTAATGGCTTCAGCTAACCGGTACTAATAGGCCGAGCGCTTGACCACACTATTGCACTTATTAGGCTCATTGTCGGCTTAATTTCGTTCCTATGCAGTTGTCAGGGCGCACGTATTGGTCCGCGGGGCCAGTGGCCCTTGATATTATGTGGCCGGGCATTAATTGCACCGGGCTATGCAGTTTGGTACCAAGCCCGTGTCTTGCACCAGCCACGCCAGCTTTCTACAACTGAATACGTTCAGTTTTTCCCGGTGACAATAGCGGAGGGGCCACACCCGTTCCCATTCCGAACACGGCAGTTAAGCCCTCCTGCGCCGATGGTACTATGGGGGCGACCCCATGGGAGAGTAGGTCGTCGCCGGGTTTTTTGCTTTTCTAGGGGCCGAATGGTATAATTTCATTCGGCCCTTACTTCTTCCGAACCCGCGACCTACAGCAACACGAGCCTTAGGCGTTCTCGAGGTGAAGACAAATGACAGTGGACAATCACAATGACGAAGCCGAGCAAAGCGTGAAGATAGGATTCCTGACCGTGCGACACTTGGAAGATGGAAGCTACCGTGCTGGCCTGCTTGTTACGGATGAGACGGGCAAGCCGCTGGAACTTCGTGCCACCGGTGCTTTGCGACCTGACCCAATCCAGGCGCTGATCTACGGGGACACACTGGTCCCCACTATTACTGAGGAGCTATGCGGTCAACCTCTAATAGACAGCCTACGCGAGCAACCAGACGTTATCGTGGCGGACCACGAAGCGTTTCTTCCTCTACATAACGACGATCGTCCCGTGGTCTACATTCGTCGAACAGGCCAGGAGTTGGAGGTTGACGTGGACAGCGATGTAGACCCCCAGGAACGTCGTTCCGAGGAGGTCTTACGGCCGGTTGCAGGCAGATTCGAGCCTGTCGTCCTAGAGTTCGCTGGCGGAATGGAAGACGAGGCAAGACAATTATTGCGCAGCAAATTTGCGCGCTTGTTTGAAGCGTTTGACCTTGTGGAACCCTTTGATCGTGTTACCAAGGCCCTCGATATGCTCCACGAGCAACAGTCCAAAAAGGGAGAATAGCCAATATGTTGCGCGTGCGAGATGCAGCCCTCCGATTTTGGACCAGGTTGCCGCATGTACACCCCTTAGGCCCGTGCGTCATAACAGAGGATCTCTTACTTGTATGGCGTGCTAAGTTGGCTGGCCCCCTCCCAGTAACACAGTACAAAGTCCGAACTCTGAAACCACCGCCTTTGACGGGCGACCTTGCTGCATTCCCTTTCCCTACTAGCGCCGAATGGCAACTCCTTGCCAAACCACTCATTGCCAACGTTGAATTCGATGCTTTCTGCCCGTCCTGCAATATTGTAGGCAAGCACTTTGTACGGCCCATGACGGCGCAGTCTCAGTTGCCGACTGTTCGCAAAACACAACGAAGGCGAGCTGATTCCGAAAGAAGTACACCTAAGACAGCAGTGCCAAACTCTGACCTGCTGTGGGATACCATACTGAACCTCCTTCAACCGCCGCTCGACCTCAACCTACCGAAAACCGTTGATCTGCCACACGATCTATATGACTTCCAAGTACCAGGCATAGAGTTCCTCGCAAAGACACAGCCCGGTGCTCTTCTCGGTGATGATATGGGCTTGGGTAAAACCGTCCAGGCCATCATAGCCCTGCGGTTCCTGTTTCAAGCCGGGAGGATAAGGCGCGCCCTGGTAGTTTGCCCACGAAGCGTACTGCGACAATGGGAGGAGCACTTCAAGAACTGGGCATCTCTGCTGAGAGTCAGCACTGTTGACGGTGACCGGTACACACGTCGCGGGCGCTGGGGCTGGGCAGGTCGTACCGACGCCCATGTGTATTTGACTACCTATGGAATGATGCGCCAGGACATTGAGCTATTAAGACGGCGCGCTCAAGATGACTCTGGCTTCTGTTTCGATGTTACAATTCTGGACGAGATTTCCTATATCAAAAATCCCAGCACCCAACAATCGCAAGCCGCGAAGGCCCTTCCGAAGAAAATCGGGTGGGGACTCTCTGGCACTCCGCTGGAAGGCAGGACAGCCGATGTTGTAGCAGAGTTTGATTTCTTGCATCCGGAATTGTTTGCGGGCGCGACGGATTTATCTAATAGCCAAGTAAGAGATAGAATTGCCCCTTATTTTATGCGGCGACGCAAGAGCGAGGTGCTAAAGGACCTCCCTGCTCTGACGCATACCGAACACTGGCTTGAACTGACATCCCAGCAACAAGACGCCTATGAGAAGGCGTACGAAACCGGCGTAGTAGACCTTAGAGAAAAGGGGGAACAAGTCACTGTTACTCACATCTTTGAACTTTTGACGAGATTAAAGCAAATCTGCAACGTAGACCCGCGCACGCGCAAAAATGCTAAACTGCAATGGCTCCATAAAAACTTGGAGCAGATGACCAGCGACAATGATAAAGTGCTAATCTTTTCTCAGTGGTTGGAATCTGGCGTTGACGAGATATGCCACCATTTGCCCGAGGAGAGGACACTGAGGTACGTCGGTGAGATGAGTTCGGCGAAACGTGAGGCGGTGGTGGAACAATTCGGAAGTGATCCAGAGAAGAACGTTCTTCTCCTAACCTACGGAAGCGGGGGGCACGGCCTGAATCTGCAGGCAGCAAATTATGTGATATTGTTTGACCATTGGTGGAATCCGGCGACTGAAAAGCAGGCAGTAGATAGAACGCATCGCATAGGACAGACTAAACCGGTATTTGTATATGCCCTATGGGTAAAGAATACAGTTGAGGAGAAAATATACCAGATTCTGGAGGATAAGCAGCAGCTTTTTGCTGAAGTAATAGACTCGCTTGCTGTGCGTGGGGCCGACCGTACCGGGCTTAGCGAGAAGGAGTTGTTTGGACTATTCGATCTTACACCTCCTCGGAGCGAAAGAGAAAAGAAGAAGCCCACAGTTGAGCATCTACTTGCCCTTAGTCCCGATCAGTTTGAAGAGTTGCTTGCTCGTATCTACAGACAGACTGGATATGAGGTTAGGGTAACTCCGGCCACGAGAGACCAAGGTATAGACGTGATTGCCTACAAGCAGGACGCCCTAAACCCGGAGTGTATTGCGATTCAGTGCAAGAATCATAAAGCACCGGTTGGGCGCCCAGACGCACAACGCTTTCTTGGTGCAGTGACGGACTCGAAGTATTCGCAAGCTATTCTCGTTGCTACGGCAGGCTTCACCCATGATTGCGAGGAGTTTGCCCGGAAACAAGGCCGTCTCAGGCTGGTAGACGGCCAACATCTATGTGAACTGATGCAGGACCTGCAAATATCGCTGGGTGCACCATAGGAAAGGATCTAAGCCCTCCTGCGCCGATGGCGCCAGGGGGGCGAGGCCACCGCAGTAGCTCCCTGCCGAGGTTGCTCCCCTCGAATACCCCCTTTCATTTGACTTTTGGGCCACAAATAGACTATACTTCCAGCGCTTGTACCTGATAAACTGCCGTCCACTGGAAGGCTTTCACAGCCTCAGTCTATGAGTTGAGGAGTTAGCACCAATATGACTACTTTGGTAGACAGGATCCGCGATCTGCTGCTGGGCCAGCCCAACGAGAATAACAACGGCAACGCGCCAGTAATGCGGATTACTGTACAATGTGATTGCGGCCAGAAAATCGCGACGCGCATCGAAAAAGCCTACGAACTCCAGAAACAATACCTGTCCACTGCAGATAAAGATACACCACCCACCGTCGCCGGCTATGTGCTGAAGAAGGACCTGGTGGGGAGTTGCTGCCATGGTCCGGTGCGGCTCACTGTGCATTTCGACGCCGACAAGCGGCCCACCGACCATACTGTGGAAGGCGGTCAGTGGCTGTCAGCAACAGAATGCGCCTAGCCGCCGACGCATCCGCATCCGGTGTGAACGGAGGCACCCGCAATGAGTGAGACCAGCGGGGCAGACGCCGCCAGTAGCTGGGTGTTTTTGCGCTCGCCAGTAGGGAAATTGGTCCTGCTGGCGATTTGCATATATGTCCTGTTTGTCGCCACCCCCCTGGTTCCCCTTCCCCCCGGATACGGGCCAATTGCCGTCTTGGTTGGATCGCTTCTGGCGACGCTGCTGCTGGCAGCGTTGTCGGTGATGCTGCTAGTCAATGGCGCTCGTCTGCATCTATCAGTGCTCCGTGAAGTGGGTCTGATGGCTATCTCAGTGGGCCTGTGGCTGGGCCTGATCAGACTGGCCGGCCAAAGCCACCTCAATCGCCTGCTTATCGCACCCGTTGCTACCGTAGTTTTTCTGCTGGCGTGCCTGTGGCTGGGGCGGGTGATATCGCGGCTGTTCCGGACAAGCAGCATCCTACTGCCTGTCTGCGCGACAGTAGCCGTGGTGGATATCTTCACGGTTTACGCCGGGCCCACCGGTATGATGCTGCAGAATTACCCCGAATTCGTCCAAAGCGTCTCGGTGGCCATCCCTAAGATCGGTTCGGCGGTCGGCGCTGAGGGGCTGGCCGGACTGGCAGTGTCCAACTTCATCGGCCTGGGCGACTTCATATTCCTGGCCGCGCTGCTCGGCGCAGCAGCCAGGTTCCGATTCGACATGGTGCGCACTGCCTGGCTGGTGCTGGCAGCGACAGCCGCCGGCATGGCTATCCAGTGGCTGGTCCCCACGCTGATCGGCGTTCCGCTGCTGCCATTTATCGCCGGGGGCTTTGCAGTAGCCAACTGGGGCCAGTTCCGGCTGACTCGCCCGGAGAAAAAGGCAATGGGGCTAGCGGTGCTGATTATTGGCCTGCTCGCGGTGGCGGCCTGGATATTGGCCCAGGTGTTGTGAGCACAATGGTCACAGCTCGACGCGGCGGACCTGCGCGCCACCGGCGGCGGCATCGGCGGCCCGACGCCCATCGGAGAGTACCAGGTCAGGGGCAATCTCGGCCAGGGGCACCAGCACAAACTGGCGGGCCAGCATGCGGGGATGAGGGATCTGCAGGTCCGATTCGTCTATCGTCTCGTCGCCATACAACAGGACATCTATATCAATGATCCGCTCGCCCCAGCGTCGCGTGTGTACACGCCCCATCTTCTGCTCAATTCCCTGGACAAGCTCGAGCAATTGCCGCGGCGTGCAGTTCACCTCTGCCTGCACCACCTGGTTAAAAAAATCCGGTTGATCCTGGGGACCAACCGGAGCTGTTTCATATATTGATGAGGTCCTAACAATCTCAACGGCTGGGATTTGTGCGAGACGTTGTACGGCTTCAGCCAGATTGGCCCCGCGGTCGCCGATATTGCTGCCCAACCCTAGATAGCAGGTAACCGTTGTTTTGGCGTTCACAACACCACCAGGCCTTAAGATACTTCGGGCAAGGGCCGTTCGGGCACGACACCCGGTGATTGCTGAGTCTCCACGCTTTCTGCTTCAGGCTCCGGAGAGGCTGCTGCTTTAGCCTCAGGCTGCTCTTCTTCCTGGGGCATCTCGCCATGCTCCAGCAGGGACTCGACTTGCTCCATTGTCAGGCTCTCATACTCAAGCAGAGCCTCAACAAGCACGCCCAGCTTGTCACGATGCTCCTGGATTATCTGCGTGGCCCGATTGTAAGCTTCATCAATCAGGCGCCGGACCTCCTGGTCAATCTTGCAGGCTGCTTCCTCGGAATAGTTGCGCTCTTCGACCAGCTCCTTGCCCAGGAAGACCGCACCGCTCTTTCGGCCATAGGTGATAGGCCCCAGCTCGGCGCTCATACCGTACTCAGTCACCATCTGCCGGGCCATTTGACTGACCCTCTCCAGATCATTGGCCGCGCCTGTGGTGATGTCGTCGAATACCAACGCTTCAGTGGCCCGACCCGCCAGGGCCTGGGTCATCCGATCGCGCAGCTCGTTGCTGAAGATCATGTATCGGTCTTCTCTGGGCAGGTTTATGGTATAGCCCATGGCCATTCCTCGCTGCAGAATGGTGACCTTGTAAGTCTTGTCAAAGTCGGGCAGCATGCTGCCAACCAACGCGTGGCCGCCCTCGTGGTAAGCCAGCACCTTGCGCTGGTCGTCACTTATCACCCGGCTTTTGCGTTCCGGCCCAGCCAGAACCCGTTCCACTGCCTCGTCAAACTCAGCTATAGTTATCTGCTCCAGGCGCCGCCGCCCGGCCAGCAGAGCCGCTTCGTTGACCAGATTCTCCAGATCAGCACCTGAGAAGCCCGGTGTGCGCTTAGCCAACACCGGGAGGTCAACTCCCTCGGCGATGGGCTTATCTTTGGCGTACAGCTCGAGAATCTGCTCGCGTTCTCTGACATCCGGGTTGGGCACGACGACCTGACGGTCGAAGCGGCCGGGACGCAGCAGCGCCGGATCCAGAATGTCGGGGCGATTGGTCGCTGCCAAAATGATGATATCGGCGTTAGGATCGAAGCCGTCCATCTCCACTAGTAGCGCGTTGAGCGTCTGTTCGCGCTCATCGTGACCACCGCCCAGGCCCGCGCCGCGCAGCCGCCCGACTGCATCCAACTCATCTATGAATATGATAGCCGGCAGGTGTTGCTTGGCCTCTTTGAACAGATCGCGCACGCGCGAGGCCCCCACACCGACGAACATCTCCACGAAGTCGGCCCCACTCAGGAAGAAAAAGGCCACTCCAGCCTGACCGGCGACAGCTCGGGCCAGCAGTGTCTTGCCACAGCCCGGCGGGCCGACCAGCAGCACTCCATGGGGAATGGTAGCGCCCAGCTTGCGGAACCGCTCCGGCTCCTTGAGAAACTCGACGATCTCCTCCAGTTCCTCTTTGACCTCGCTCATACCCGCCACGTCGTCAAAGGTGATCTGCCTCATATTCTCGCTCAGCAGCTTGGCCTGACTGCGTCCGAAGTTGAAGGCCTGGCCCCCGGCTCCGCGCATCTGCCGCATGATGAATAACCAGAAGAATAGCAGTATGGCTATCGGAATAAGAAGCGTGCCCAGTAAGCCCAGCAAGTTGTCGGTCCAGGAGCCGGGCACCGGGGCAATCTGGACTTCGGGGTGCTCCTCTATGAGCTGGGCGATCGTCTGCGCATCCAGTTCAGCCTGCACCTTGTATTTCTCGAAGACTTGCCCGCCAGCGACAAACGCATCCGGCCTGAATTCGCCCTCGACTCGCTTACCGCCGGTGACTCGCATCGTCGCGACCTTGCCCGCGTCCAGATCAGCGATGAAGTCGCTATAGTATTCGTATGTCTTGAGCGTCTGCACCTGATTCGACAGCTTCGGAATCATCACAAACGCCGCTGCAACTGCGGCGATAACCAGTATCGTGACCAACGGATTGTGCCTGTTCATATAGCTGCTACTCCTCAACGTCTGTCGGACTGGGCATCTTATGGGTCAGAGGCAGCCCCGACAGTTTCAAGAATTTCGTTGTGTTCTCTGTTACGCGAAACTTCTCCCCCATCCGCAGCCCAACAGCCCAAATAATTCTGTCCTGGCTGTCAACCACCAACGGAATGCAACCACGCCGTTGCTGCGGGATCTTCTCATCCACAAACAGATCCTGCAGTTTCTTGTGACCGCCCATACCCAGTGGCTGCATCCAGTCGCCTGGCTGCCAGTTGCGCACGTACAGCACCGATCCGGCAGCATCCCCATCCACAATAATATGACGGTCTGCCGCATTCCCAAGTTCACTGGGGCGCTCAGCCAGAAGCTCCGCGCGCACCAGCGTCCCGACTTCCGGTATCTCTATAGTGCCTGGTACTAACAGCTCGTGACACCAGGGCTTCTCCTCTTCAGGCTGGCGTTGCGCCCTTTCGCCATGTATTAACTCAATTTCAGTATACCCAACTCTGGCTAGAACTCCCCCCGGCAGGTGCAACTCCGCGCCAGTCTGGCCCTGGTCAATCAGCTCACGCAGGGCGCCGTAATGGACCTCGCCCACATCAGTCGCTGCCCCTGACAGCTCTACCAGCGCCCGCCGCAATAGTCGTTGCTGCAGCCCCGCCGGCAGCTCGCGCAGTCTCGGGCGGTCGAGTCTGACATTATCTGCCCCGACGGATGCTACCTCCTCGAATTCCGTCTCCACCAGCGGCTCAGTCCAGGCCAGCTCCTCTTCGGCAGCCCGAATCACGCGCAGCAGCGCCTCGTGCGGGTCCTCGCTATATTCCTCGCCCAGCAATGGCAACAACTGAAGCCTGATCTTGTTACGTAGAAAATGAGAAGGCTCCAAATTGCTCTCGTCACAGCGCGGGTCCAGGCCCTGTTGCTTGCAGTATTCGGCGATGGCCTCCCGACGGCTGGCAATCAATGGCCGAATGAATATGCCGCGCACCGGCGGAATGCTACGCAGTCCGTGCAAGCCCGACCCCCGCAGCAGATTGATAAGCAAAGTCTCAACCCGGTCGGTGGCCGTATGGCCCAGTGTTACCCGGTCGAAGCCGTGCTGGTCCGCCAGAGTCGTGAAGTACTCATAACGAGCGTAGCGTCCTGCCTCCTCCAACGAAAGACCCTCTTCACGCGCCCGGGCCGTAACATCATCGCAAGTCACATAACAGGGCAGGTCCCAATCCGCACACAGCCGCCGCACGTATGCTTCGTCCTGGGCAGCTTGCTCGCCGCGCAGTTGGTGGTTGAGATGAGCTACCGCCAGTTCAATGCCTAACTCATCGCGGAACGAAGATAGCAGATGCAGCAGGCCGATCGAATCAGGCCCGCCGGAGACCGCCACAAGCACCCTCCCGCTGGCCTGTAGCATCTGGTAGCGGCGGATCGTCCCCTGAACCTGTTGCCGCAGGTTGCCCCCATTACCCGTCATTGCGACCAAGCTTCCCCTTAGCCATTATCCGTGAATATCGCTTCTGGCAGCACAGGCCTGGCCAACAATACAGCCAGCAGCAGGCCGGACAGTGGAGCTGGCGTGGAATGAGCAGGTTACTCACCCGGCTGCAGCAGCCGCTGCATTGTCTCCTGATAGATTTCGCGAGTGCGTGCCACGACCTCAGCAGGAAGTTGCGGAGCAGGCGGCTCCTTGTCCCAGTCCAGCGTCTCCAGGTAGTCGCGGACGTACTGCTTATCGAACGACTCTTGAGGACGGCCGGGCTCCCACTTGTCCAGGTCCCAATATCGCGAGGCATCGGGGGTGAAAACTTCGTCAACGAGAATCAACTCACCGTTGATGAGGCCAAATTCGAACTTGGCATCAGCCAAAATAAACCCGCATTCCGCAGCATACTCGGCTCCGAATTCATAAAGCTTCAGCGATTCTTGCTCCAGATCCTCGGCCAGCCGCTGGCCAGTAATCTGGGCCATCTCCTCGCGGGTGATCTTGATATCATGCCCCGAGGTAGCCTTAGTCTCGGGCGTGAAAATCGGCTCAGGAAGCTTGTCAGCCTCCACCAGACCTTCGGGCAGCGCGTGGCCACAGATCTGCCCGGTCTCCTGATAGGAGCTCCAGGCTGAGTCGGCCAGGTAGCCCCGCACTACACACTCAACCGGCACAACTTTAGCCTCGCGTACCCACATTGAGCGTCCTTCGAGCAGTTCGCGATATTCCGCCACTGCTTCGGGAAAATCGCTTGTGTCGGTGGAAATCAGATGATTGAGCACGATATGCTCAGTTTTCTCAAACCAGAATTCCGATATTTTCGTGAGTATTTTCCCCTTGCCGGGAATGCCATTAGGCATCACTACATCAAAGCAAGATATGCGATCCGTGGCCACAATGAGAAGATTATTGCCGAATTCGTATATGTCTCGCACCTTTCCCGAGCGCCGGCAGTCCGCTCCCGACAGATGCGTGGTCAGAATTGTCTTTTCCGCAGTTTCGGACACAGTTAGAACCTCCGTCAGCTCTGTGATGTTATTTCGCCAGGCCCAGCATCTCGACGACTGCTTCGGTCTGGGCCGGGGCCTTCTCCGGCTTCTCGACCATTGCCACCGCCCGGTCGGGATCTTTCAGACCATGACCAGTCAAAGTGCAGACTACCACTGCCGGCTCGTCACCAAAGAAACCCTCGTCAGCCAGCTTGATTATTCCGGCAACACCGGCCGCCGAAGCAGGCTCGACAAATACTCCTTCGCTGCTGCCCAGTTTGCCGTAGGCGGCCAGTATCTCTTCGTCGGTGACAGTTCGCACCAGACCCTGGGAGTTCTCTACCGCTGCCGCTGCCTCCTGCCAGCGGGCAGGGTTGCCGATGCGAATAGCAGTGGCAATCGTCTCGGGATTGGCCACTGGCGCGCCCCGCACCATTGGTGCAGCGCCCTCCGCTTGAAAGCCCAGCATCCGCGGCAAACAGTCAATCTTGCCCGCTTCACGATATTGCTCATATCCCCACCAGTAGGCAGTAATATTGCCGGCATTGCCCACGGGCAGGGCATGAAAATCGGGCGGACCGCCCAGTGCGTCGCAGACTTCAAACGCCGCGGTCTTCTGACCCTCCAGGCGATACGGATTAAGCGAATTAACCAGCGCCACCGGATAGTCGTCAGTAATCTTGCGCACGATACCCAGACAATCATCGAAATTTCCCGCAATCTGAATAACGCGTGCCCCATGGGCCAGGGCCTGAGATAGCTTGCCCAGCGCCACATAGCCGTCGGGGATGAGCACTACCGATTGCATCCCAGCTATCGCTGAATATGCCGCCGCCGATGCTGAGGTATTGCCCGTAGAAGCGCACATCGTCACCTGAGCGCCATCTTCCTTGGCTTTGGAGACGGCCAGGGTCATCCCACGGTCTTTGAACGAAGCGGTGGGATTGACCCCCTCGTATTTGAAATACAGGTCAATACTGCCGGGCAACTGCGGGCCGATGACCCGCGAGGGGATCAGCGGGGTATCGCCTTCCAGCAACGTCACCACCGGCGTCTGCTCAGTGACGGGAAGATACTGGCGGTATTCCTCGATTACTCCGCGCCAGTGCCCAGCAGGTCCGCCGCGAGTGCCCACCACTATTCATCCACCACCCGAATCACGCTGCATATCTGCTCGACGACGTCCAGCTCCTCGATGGTACTTAGCGCCGCCTGCAGGTGCTGCTCCGGTCCTTTGTGCATAACCCAAACGATTTCGGCGACATCATTACCCGATGATTTCTGGATAACTGACTCAATGCTGACGCTCTCCTGGCCCAGCAACGTGGCAATCCGTCCCAGAACACCTGGTTGATCGGTCACGCTCATCCGCACATAAGCACTGCTCTCAATTTCACCCATCGGCCGCAGGCGGGCTTCCCCCTCGCAACTGCATTGGGTTCGCCCCCTACTGCCATGGACGATGTTGCGCGCGCAGTCAATGACATCGCCCGCCACAGCCGTGCCGGTGGGCAGCGCGCCTGCACCACGCCCGTACAGCATTACCTCACCGCACTCGGGGCCACGGACGAATATCGCGTTGAAAACCCCCCGCACCGCCGCCAGTGGGTGTTGAGCGGGCAGCAGGGCCGGGTGAACGCGCAGCTCCAGTTGGCTCCCATCTCGGGTGCCGATTGCCAGTAGCTTGATTACATACCCCATCTGCCGGGCATAGTCAATATCCGTCGGCGTGATCTGCGATATGCCCTCCCTGTATATTTCTTCGACCGGCACGCGGACGCCAAAAGCCAGCGCCGCCAGAATTGCCAGCTTGTTGACAGCATCAATACCCTCAATGTCAGCAGTGGGGTCAGCTTCTGCATAGCCCTCGCGCTGGGCGGCGGCCAGCACCTCCGCGAACTGCGTCCCTGCCTCGGTCATCTCGGTAAGAATATAGTTGGTCGTCCCATTGACAATACCAATTATCTGGTCAATCCGGGCGGATGCCAGACTCTCTTTGAGCGAGCGCAGCACCGGTATGACCCCGCCGACACTGCCCTCAAACTGGACATCTACCCCGTGCTGAGCGGCCAGCGCCAATATCTTCTCGCCGTGACAGGCGATCATCTCCTTGTTGGGGGTGACCACACTCTTGCCCGCCTGGATTGCCGCGGTCACGTAGTCCAACGCGGCCGCCGTGCCGCCGATGGCCTCGACGATTATGTCAATGGTCGGATCATTGACAACTTCATAAGCATCGGTGGTTCTGAGGCCCGGGGACACCGAAAAGTCGCGAGGGCGCTCCCAGTCAATATCACAGACGGCTGCCACTTCAATGCTTACTTCAGCCACCTGCTGTATGTGTTCGGCATTTTTCTGCAAGATCTGGTAAAGCCCGCCGCCGACCACTCCGGCTCCCAGTATCCCAACTTGTATGATTCCGTCACGCATTTGATCCTCACCTGCCCCCAGCGCTTAGCCACCTCACTGTGCCATCTGGCTATGTTTCGATGATCATCAGCACTTCGTCTGCTGCAATTCGCTGGCCATCTTGCGCTAAGATAGTGCCAATAACACCCGTGGCGGGCGCGGGAACTTCGTTGAACAACTTCATCGCCTCAATCAGACCGACCGTGTCACCGTAGCCCACCTCATCACCAATGGCCACAAAAGGCTCAACATCCGAAGAGGGACCGCGGTAGAAAACACCCGCCAACGGGGAAAGCACAGGTATATGATGCTCATCCAACTCTGGACCGTGCTGGGCCTGGTCCTCTGAGGCTTGGGACCGCAGAGAGCTAGCAGCGAGAGCCTCAGAAGTTCTCACGATGACCTGTGACTCCCCTACATGCACCTCAATTTCGGCCAGTTCTTCCTGCTCAACAAGCTCAAGCAGCCAGCGCAGGTCCTCGTTGGATATGCCATTCATACTTCGGGGCTCCCTGCCAGCACACCCCAGCGGGAAGACAACCAGTACGCCCCGCACGCCAACCAGCGGGGCGTGAGGTGGTGTCGGGCAAAAACGAGACTATGAATACAATTGGTAGCGGAGGAGGGATTCGAACCCCCGACTACGCGGGTATGAACCGCGCGCTCTAACCAACTGAGCTACTCCGCCACCTGTCTCACTGCCACCGACGACCGCTAACTAACCGTACCGCCGTCTGCCCCGCCCCTTCTTGTCAGACTCGCCATCATCCCGGGCTTCGCGAGCTATCTTGCGCTTGAGTTCTTCTTCGAACTCAAGAAGTGCTTCTGTATCCAGATTGTCTAAGGCTTTGTAGTCTATCACCATTTTACCCATAGCAGTCAAAGAATAGCGTTTATTGGCCCTTCTGTCAAGTTTTCAGGCCATTAGGGGGCCAACCTAAGCTGCAACCGTTGCCCAACGAAGCGTACTTCGACCGCAGTTCAGGCCAGCCCCAATCTTTCCTCCCACATCTTACAGACCTCAACGGTCTTTTGGGCCGCAATTCCAGTATAAAGGCTGGGGTCACGCAGCAGGGCCCGCTGCGACTCGGTAAAGTCTTGCAGATATGGGGCCAGCTCCTCCGAGCTCGCCAGTAGCTCAACAAACGGCCGCCCCGTGCGCTGGGCCTCCAGAGTGAGCTTGCGGACTGCCTCGTGAGCGTCAGGATGGCCGGCAGCCGCCAGCAGGATATAGGCTGGCTCCGCCGGAACCATCTCGGCGGTCGTCGCGAAGTTCTTCTGCATTCGCTCACTGTCAGTGACCAGCCGACTCATCACTCGATGCAACCTCTTGGTTGTACAAACCAGCGCCACCACAACCTCCGACAGAAATCTTCCCGAGGCCGAATTGGTCAGATCGCGTTGGTGCTCGGAGAGCTGGTCGGCATAGACCGTCTGCATCCGCGGGGCGAACGCCTTCCACATACTCTTGACGTTCTCAAAATTCCATGGATTGCGCTTGTGCGGCATAGTCGAAGAGCCAACCTGCTCACTTTCAAAGGCCTCGCCCACCTCGGCGATCTCGGTGCGCTGCAGATGGCGCATATCATCGGCCAGACTGGCCAAAACGCCAAACGTCGAGACGAGTGCATGAATGTAGTCCGTCAGAAACTCGGCCTCGACAATCTGCGTGGAATATGGCGAAGCGGCCAGTTCCAACTGATCCAGGACCTCCCGCTCAAACTGCTGGGGATCGTCTAGCAGTAGACTGCTGGCGTTGTAAGCGCCCACTGCCCCGCTGATCTTCCCGCGCAGATTATCGGCGGTGGCCCGCACCGCCTCAATGCGGCCGCCCAGCCGGCTGACATATTCAGCCACCGCAAAGCCAAATGTTATCGGCTCGGCATGCTGACCGTGGGTGCGACCGATCTGCAGGGTGTCCTTCTCGCGCCGGGCCAGGTCAATCAGCACCTGTTCCAGATCCAACAGCCAAGGGACGACAACCTCCTGCGTTGCCGTCTTGAAGCGCCAGGCCATGGCTGTATCAATGACATCAAAGCTGGTCAGGCACAGATGGATGTAGGGCCGGGCATCGGGGCTGACCTCGGCGCGCATCACGTTGACCAGCGCCCGGATATTGTGGTGGATACGCCGCTCCTCTTCGGCAACCACCTCGGGAGCCACCCGCTCAACGGCATCACGGACTTCCTGCGCAATCTGCTGCGAGCAAACCCCGAGGTTAGCCAGCGCCTGAACCGCCGCTGCTTCGACCAGCGCTTCCGACCTGACCCGGCCCCGCTCGCTCATATGCGGTGCCAGTTGCTCTTTGAGTTGCTCATCCGCCCCATAATACCGAAAATCCAGTGGGCTTACGCAATCAAAGATTGATATCTGGCTGTTATCGCTATTCGGCGTCATCGCTTTCTCCTGCTCCTCTTGTTGCAGTGGCTGCCATGGTTAGCCTTCGCTGCGCGCCGCACAGACCCTGACCAGCAGCGCCTCTTGCGGGTAGGTCAGCGGCTGACTCACTATGCGCGTTTCCTGCGCCAGCTCAGTGAATGTAGTCACCTCTACCCGCTGGGGCAGCGCTGGAATCTCCAGTTGAACTCCCGGCATATCAGAGTAGAAGAACCACTGCCCGCCGTCGCGCACCAGCTCCCACACTCCGCCACTTTGATAGACAGTCAGCACATCTTCGCCAGCGACGGCTACTGCCAGTGGCTGCTGCGCGCGCCGACCTCCGGTCAGTACGGGCGCAATGCCGTCTTCGAGCAGTGCATAGATGCTGCTGCCCGCCTTCACGAAGTGCCGGCGGCTGCGCTGGCCGGTATTGCGACAGCGCCCGACGTGCTTTAGGATCCAAGCCTGCGCAGACTCCGCCGCCGCTCCGTCCAGACTGCACCAGGCAAGCGCACCATCCAACTGGCCCGACCCTACCGACAGTATCCCTTCCTCACTACCAATTTTCGCCGAGTCACCCCCTGTTTCCTGCCCGCTGATGAAGGCGAACTGCTTGTATGAACGGGGGACGGGGATTCGACCGGGAAGATGATCAATAACTTGCGGGCGATCACCTGAGACAACCCGAGCCAGCATCTCACTCTCCCGCTCCCGGGCATCAGGCCGCAGATAGACGCGGTCCGCTGCTACCCGCGGGCAGCCGGGAAGCCAGTTGCTCACTTGGGCACCGGCGGCCAGATCATAGATATCATCAACCAGAGTCCCGTCACCACTGTGCCACAGATCAGCATCGCTGAAGACCACGCAAACTGTTGAGTCGTGCTTGATATTCGCAGTGCGAAACATCTCTCCGGCAAGCCCGGCCAGCCCCCAGCGGCCGGGATCAGCCGATAGATCGAAGTACGAAAGCTTACCTGAATCCCGCTGATAACCGTAGGAAAAAAGAATCATCCCATCAACATCCTGTTCAGCCGCACAGCGCGCCGTCTGCAGAAGGCCCTCGGCCCGATACGGATTAGGCCAGCAGACATTCCACTCGCGAATCACCAGGGGCTTGCCCGCCACTCGCGGCCCGCACAGCCGCCGTCGAGCCGTATCTGGCCCGCGCGCCACCAAGGGGTTGTCCGACTCAAAATAGGCCAGCACATCGCTGGGACGATCTGGCTTGAACAAGGGATGGGCGAAGTAGTAATTTGAGGCCACAAAATCCAACTCCGAGGCCACCGCAAAAAGGTCGGCCGGATACTCAAAGTCGGTTACCGCACTTATCGGCACCCGCACGCCCATCCCGCGTAGCGCTTGGTACATATGCTGAAAGTATTCGCGATGCACTCGCGCCGCAAAGCTCCGCGCATCGGCCCGGCGACCAGCGCTCATAGGAGCGGACAGCGCCACCCCTGGCAGACTCACCGTACCAGCCGCCAGACTCTCAAAGCCAGCCAGCGGCTGAGGGCATCCCGAACTGCGCCAGGCACTGACAAGCTGCTCAGTTGTACCATATTTATCCTGCAACCAGCCATTCCACCGTTGGATAAGCTCGCGGCGATAGGGCGGCATTATCCGTCGCCACTCATCCTCCCTGGCCAGCAGCCCGTTCTCATCGCACAGCTCAACCAGAGCAACAGTGGGATCCTCAGCGTAACTCAAGCCCGTGTACGGATTGGTGTGTTCTACCAGCAACTGCCGGGCATACTGGACCTGCAACTCAATAAGCCGGTCAGAAAATAGAGCATAGGGCTTGGCACCGCGCCCCAGCAGGCTGCCATTGGCAACACCCTCCTCCTCCCAGAAGGTCCGATAGTCCAGCAGATCCAGATAGACCCAAATTCCCCGCTCGCCCAGCGCAGCAATCCAGTAGTCAACCGCATCGAGCTTGTCAGGATCAATGCGCTGCGGCTGGCCGGCTCGCTCGCGCGGCAGCAGCCCGCCCACGTCGTCAATGTGGTGCAGTCGCACCAAGTTGAAACCAGCTCTGGCGAACAGGTCAGCCATTGCCTCAATGGTAGCGTGAGATTGAAAGACGGCATCCTTCGCGACATTGATGCCCCAAAAGCGGACTCGGCTGCCGTCAGGAGTACAAAAATACCCCTCCCGGTTCACCGACAGAAGGCCGCCTGAAGCAAAGGCTGAGGACAGGTGCCTGGTGAAATCCACTAACGAGGAGTCCGCGAAGCACGTGCTGTTGACGTCCAGATGCGGCCGCGCCTCCAGATTGACCAGCTCTGTGCCGACTGGTAGCGCGTGGACGGCAACCGCAGCCGACACTGCCGCTCCCAGCAGCAGCCAATGCCTCCGACGTCTCATAGCCCATCGCCCCCCTGGCTGGCTGCCAGTGTGGCGCCTGGGCGGCTGCCGGGCAGCGGGACCATCTTGAATCCGCGCCGCTTTAGTTCCTGCAGCAAATCCGGCAGAATCTGCACTGTCTCATCCTCGCCATTGTGCAGCAGACAGACGCCGCTGGGCTGTATATCCCCTAGCAACCCGCTCTTCACATAGTGAGCCGGCTGCCCGGCGTAGTTGCTAATGTTAGCTGTCCAGAAGACTGTGGCGTAGCCCCAAAGCCCGGTAGCCTGGCGGACGGCCTCATCATAGTGGCCCCCGGGCGGCCGGAACAGAGTAACGTTGACGCCGGCAGCCCGGCGAATGGCCGCGCGGCTGCGCACCAGCTCGCGTTCAACTTCCAGCGCAGGCAACCGGCGCATGTCGCGGTGAGTATATGAATGTGACGCTACTGTGTGTCCTCTAGTCACAATCTCGCGGGCCAATTCAGGATACAAATCAACCTGCTTACCCACCAGAAAGAAGGTGGCCGTGGCGCCCACCCGATCTAGATGGGCAAGTATCCAGGGCGTGATCTTAGGATGCGGTCCATCATCGAAGGTAAGCGCAACCGCCCGCCCCATAAGACCCAACTGATGCAGTTCGCTGGGTGAACCCCTTGTAGGAACGCCTACCTGCTGGTAGGCCGCCAGCAAATCCCCGCGCAGTCGGGGCAACTGCGGCGACTTGATGAAAGCCTGCTCGTAGTCATCTACAGCCCGCTCATATACTCCCTGGGCCTGCCAGACGCGCCCGCGCAGGTGCTCCCACAGCCCTGGATGCGGCTGAAGTAACAGATAGGGCCGCAGCAACTCAGTTGTCATCTGACGGGCATGCAGTTCCTGAGGGGTCAGCGTGCGATTTCCCTTAGCCACGACCACTCCCACCGTGGCCGTGCGCAGGATATTTCCATCTCTGTCATAAGCGTCAGCCCGCAACTGCTGCCAGCCATCCCCGATGCCCGCCGTTGTCACGGTCAAACCAAACGGCATCTGATTGCTCATCCCTACAAACCTCTCGCCCAGCAGCACCGCCACATAGTTGATTTCCAGCTTGCCTCTGACCTGCAAGCGTACTCGCACATTCTCCGACACGGTCGAGCCGTGGCGCGGCGAGGTAATCTGGAAATCCGGTTCCTGGTGCAGAAGCCCTTCTCCACCTTCGGGCAATGCAGCCACAGTTATGGGGGGGGGAACAACCTCGGCAAGCGGATGGCTTTGCGCGTAGTACGTTTGTGGAGCAAACAAGCAATCACTTGCCAGCAAACCACACAGCGACGGACCCGCCAGGGGCTGCTCGGTGGCAGCGACGGCCTCGGCAAACTGCTGCCTGGCCAGGAGAACAGCAGCTTTCACGTAGCGGGCCAGGGGGTGTGTCGGCTCAACGGCCAGCACCCGCCCTGCGGCAGCCAGCGCACTGTCATACAGACCCTGACGGCACTGCAGATAGGCGAGTGCAGCAGTGACTTCAGCTTG
This sequence comes from bacterium, assembly GCA_030615605.1. Lineage (GTDB taxonomy): Bacteria > Armatimonadota > Zipacnadia > Zipacnadales > Zipacnadaceae > JALGTD01. Next base: position 20,354 of record JAUWYY010000014.1, on the reverse strand, counting down.
CTCAGTACCGGACAGGTCGCCCTTCAGCAGCTCATCACAGATCCTCAAGCCAGCCTGATCATCACCAAGCTGGTAATAAGCCACCACCAGGCCCAGCCCTCCCAACGACGAGGTGGGGGCCAATGCGGCCACAGCCTGAAAGTCAGCTACTGCCTGCTGGCTATCGCCCTGCAGCAGATGCACCGTGCCGAGTCCCGCTCGCGCCTGGGCGCAGCGGCTGTCCTGCTGGTAAGCAGCCTCAAACTGCCGGGCAGCACCGGCCAACTCACCCTGTCCTAGCAACCGGCAGCCGGCCAGCAGCTTCGGCCCTACCGACGCCGTTGCCGGCCCAGGCCAGCCCAGGATGGCCAGCATCGCCAGCCACCGCAGTCCGCACATCGTTCTGTCGCTTGGAGGTCGTGACATAGGAAGTGACCGCCACCGATCACAGTCTCATCACGGCAGGCAGTGGTGGAACTGTGCCGTTACGCTGGTAAGGCCGGTTCACGGCTTGCCCTTACTCAGAACATGTCCGCCCGCGCCTATTCGCTTCCTGCGACCAGCTCCACCTCGCCGGCTGCAATCTCGCATTCGCCCTCGGCCGTGTGGACCAGCAAAGTCCCGCTGTCAGTGAGGGCCGTCGCCGTCCCGCAGACCACCTCTTGCCCCACATGAACACAGACCCTGCGGCCAAACACGCTTTCAAATCGGCGATACCGATCCACCACTTCTGCCAGCCCACCAGCCTGAAATTGCTGGTAGATATCATCAATCTTCTCAAGTATACCCACCAGCACCTCCTTGCGGGGCAGCGGTGCGCCATAATGCTTCTCCAAAGTGGTCAGGGCAGTCCCGACCTGGGCCTGCAGCGACTCGGGTCGGCCGTTGACATTCAAGCCCACCCCCACCACCACCGCACCACCGCGCTGCTCCAGCAGGATACCGCCAACTTTGTCGCCGGCGATGAGCAGATCATTAGGCCACTTGGTGGTAACGGGGAACGAATACTCAGAGGCAAGTGATTCTGCGCAGGCAGCGGCAGCTCCCAGCGATAGGATAGCCACCTGGCTCTGCTCGCAAGTCGGGCGCAGCAGCACGGAAAAAAGCAAAGCCTGGCCCGGCTCATCCAGCCAGCGCCGTCCTCTACGCCCCCGACCGGCAGTCTGAGTGTCGGCGACGACTACCACCCCTTCGGCGGCACCCGCCTCAGCCAGACGCAGGGCCTGCTCGTTAGTGGAATCTATTCGAGGGCAGTACCGAATGCTGTGCCCCACTACTTCGGTGGCAAGCTCGCTCGGGCACCAGGAGGTATCCAGCGAGCTACTGGCCATCGTCCTCAGCAGGGCAGCAGATGCGATAGGTTCCGTCCTCAACATCCAACTGGCAGCCGCCGAGTTCAGCGAGAATGCGCAGGGCCGCTTCTCCCGGCACTCCCTCGCTGAAGTCGTGAGTGATCAGCTTCTGGCCCAGGCCCTCGCCCACCGTCACTTTCACATCTGCCTCGCGGGCAACGGCCCGAATCGCCTCATCAAGGGGAGTATCTTCGAAGACCTGCGTGGTGACATGCTTGGGTGGGAGCTCGAAGTCAGGAATACTCACAGTAGTCGAGGCTGCTACGCCGGGTAGTTCCGAGGACACTTCCACCAGGCACTCCTGGGTGCCGGTTTCGCTGGCGATGATGCCAAAGGAAAGCTGCTTGATCTTGTCCGCCGTCAGCGGGCCCTGGTAGATGATAGGCCGCTCGTCCACCAGCCGCAGGCTGCCCTGCGGCTGCACCCGAACCACCGCACTCTCTACGCTGGCCTGCGGCTGAATGCTCACTCCCACCTCCACTGGTTCGCCTACAATGCGCTTCTCCAGCGAGGGTGGCGTTATGACCACTCTGGCGCCCGCCTCATCCGAAGCCACTGCGTACGGCATGCTTGGCCCCCCATAAGACCCACTCCCCAGCGTCACGCGCTCTCCAGCTCCCGGTCCCGGCATCCCGCCCGCTCCCCCGGGAGCCGCTGCATCTTCCTCCCAGCCTTCAGTCTTGGGCACGGCGGCATGCTTGTCAGCGCCGGCACCGGGCATCCCGGGTCCCCCACCACCTGCGGGCGGTCCGCCGCCAGGGGCCTCTTTCGCACCCGTATGCAGGCCAGCTGGCCCACGCTTCGCTATTGTCGGGGCTGCCGGCAATGCCGCAGGGGCCGCCTTTTCTTCGCCAGCCTCCGGCAGTTCAGCCGGGCTTTCTTCATCAGGAACTGCCCGCTCGACGGATCTCTGGACAGTGCCAGACACCTGCCCACTGAGACGCTCCGAGACGGGTCCGATGCGCTGATACGAAAAGACCGCCACAAAGCCGACCACCAGCGCCGCAGCCGCGGCTGCCGCTCCCAGATGCTGCCAGGAAACTCTGAACCGGGGCTGGACAGAGGGAGCTTCGGCTGCAACTGCCCGGTTGATGCGGGACAGCAGGTTTGCCGGTGGAGCTACTGCCTCCAGCCCGCGCAGGGCGGCGACCGTGCGCCGAAAGGCCTCCAGCTCCCTGGCACAGTCCGGGCACTGGCGCAAGTGGGCGGCCACCTGCTCGCGTTGCGGGGCGGGCAGACCCTCTTCCAGATAGTCAGTAAATTGTTCCTGGCACCTATCACACTTCATAATCTGTTACGGGACTGGCAGAGCAGACTCCTCCGATTGTGCTAACCGTATGACTCTACTGCAGCTCAAAAAGTTCCAAGTCAGGTCGAAGCACTTCCTTCAGCGCACATCTAGCCCGATTCAGCCGCGATTTCACGGTGCCCACCGGTATTCTCAGAATCTGTGCAGTATCCTTATAAGAGCAACCATCGAGATCGTAGAGCACCAGCACCACCCGGTGCTCGGCAGATAACTGCTGGATGGCCTGATGCACTACTCGCTGACGTTCATTGCGAACGACGCGGGAAGCCGGCTCTGTGCGGTCGTCTGGTATGCTGCGCTCCTGGGGCTCTTGGTCGTCGTCACCGACAAAGGTCAGGCTAACCGGCTCCTGAGGTCGGTTGCGCAGTTCATCCAGACACACATTCGCTGTGATTCGATACAGCCACGTGGAAAAAGACGAATCACCGCGAAAGCTCTCCAGCGACCGAAACGCTCGCACGAAGGCCGCCTGGGTGGCATCGGCAGCGCCATCTGGATCGCCGAGCATGCGCAAAGCAGTGTTATAGACGCGGGTGTAGTGTTCTTCGACCAACAAATCAAAGCTGCTGGTGTCGCCTGCCTGACACTCACGAATTATTTCTGATTCGTTGGCTGGCAAGGTAGTTTGCCTGTACTCATGGTAGACGGCGGAGACACAACTGCGGCTACAGCCTTATTCGCTCAACGCGCTGATCCTCAATATAGACTTCCACGCGATCCCCCGGCGCGGCAGCCAAATCCACCGCAATCTCGTCACCGGGGCGATGTATGCGATCGTAGATAGTTCTCACCTGCTGACCACCAGTCAGGGTGATGCGCACGCGCTGGACAATCGGGCCAACCGGCACCACCACGCGCAACCGGCGCAGCAGCATCACCTCGCCATCCGGTCCCAGCAGTTGGCCGAAGTGGGGGCCGCCACTGACCACCAAGCCGACCTTCTCGCCCCGGGCCAGCTTCCGGCCCACAGCCGGTTCCTGACCGACAACCTGACCTGCGGGCTGATCGCTATGCCGGCGGGTTACCTGCCCCACCGCCAGTGCTGTGTCTGTGAGGATGCGCTTGGCTTCGGTCAGTCCCAGTCCGACGAGATTGGGCACAGCGATCTTACGCTTGCCGCTACTGATCACCAGTGCCACTCGTCGCCCTGCCCGCACTCGAGCCAGCGCTCGCGGGGTGCTGCTGATCACCTGCCCTGGGGGAATCTCACTGTGATAGTGGTGAGCCGACACATAGCCATCCAGGCCGGCCTTTGCCAGTCTCTGCATGGCCTCGGCCTCCGGCTGCCCCACCACCTCGGGCACCAGCACCTGCTTGCCCCCGGCCTTCAACCCCACAATCGAGACCAGCACAAAGACGAGGGCAGATATTCCCACAACCGCCAGCATGGTGGCACAGCCACTAAGCCAGGCTCTCACTACCGGATTATTCAACGACAGCCTAGGGAGCATACCCTAGCCCTCGGCCTAACCGTAGGATTGTGGAGTGGACAGGCTGCTATTCCAGCAGTCGCACCAGTGCCTCTCGCAAATCAGTAAGCTGAATCTGGTCAGTCAGCACAACCTGGCCGATTCGGGGCACCACAGGCAGCCGCAGGCGACCGCCCCGCAGCTTCTTGTCGGCTGACATCGCCGTCCCAGCCTGTTGGGGATCTATCCCAGCCAGGTCCGGTTGCAGGCCGGCCTGCGTGATCAACCGGCGCAATCTTTCCACCACATCCGGCTCGCTGAGCTCCTTTTCGACAGCCACTTCACTTTCGGCAACCATTCCCACCGCAATGGCCTCGCCGTGAGAAAGCTGCCACTGGGGCGCAGCTCGCTCCAGCGCGTGACCGATAGTGTGACCGAAGTTCAGCACTGCCCGCTGGCCCTGCTCATGGGGGTCAGCCGCCACCACTTCGGCTTTAATCTGACAGTTGCGAGCCAGCACATACTTCAAACAGACCGGATCGCGCTTTTCCAGCCTTTCGAGGTTCTCCTCCAAGTAACCGAACATGGCTTCGTCGGCAATAGCAGCATGCTTGATGACCTCGGCAAGCCCCGAGCACAGTTGCCTTTCTGGAAGCGTCTCCAGCGTATTGGTATCAATGATCACAGCCCGAGGCTGGTGGAAGGCGCCGACCAGATTCTTAGCTCGCGGCAGATCTACCGCAACTTTGCCTCCGACGCTGGCATCCACTTGTGCCAGCAGCGTAGTGGGTACCTGCACAAACTCCAGCCCCCGCATGAAGACGGCAGCAACAAAGCCGGCCAGGTCCCCAACCATCCCTCCGCCCACCGCGAAGACCACGCTGCTGCGGTCGAAGCCCGCTTCGGCCAACTGGTCGCATAACTGCCCGGCGGTGGCAAGCGTCTTGCTGCCCTCACCACTGGGCACAGCAAACAGGGCAACATCCCAGCCAACTCGTTCCAGGCTTTCCGCTACCACTGACCCATACAGCTCCACCAGATTATCATCAGTAATGAGAGCTGCACGCTGACCCCGTTGATCAGGGGCAGCGATCTCCCCGACTGCCTCCAACAACCCCTTACCAATATGAATTGTGTAGCTGTCATCCCCCAGCTCGACTGGTATCTCAACCGGCTCAGGGGCCAGCAGGCAGCCGCGCGGATCAGCCCTCATTGCTTCTGCGACGGCCTCCGCGGCTTGCTCGACAGACAGCTCGTCAGTAGCAATATGATAGTCAGCCTGCTGGTATGCCGCGTCCCGTTCAGCCAGCAATTGCTGGATCTCTGTCTGCGGGTCTGGCTTGTTCAGCAGGGGGCGCTCACTGCTGGCTGCCGTCCGCTCCATGATCGTCTCTGCCGAGGCATGAAGACAGATAATCGGCCCCATCTGGCGCAGCAGCTCGACATTGTGCTCGCGCAACAGCATCCCCCCGCCTGTGCTGATGATCAGACCACGTTGCTCGGCGAGTTGAGTGAGAATGTCCGTCTCCAAGTCCCGAAAATGCTGTTCACCACGAGTGGCGAATATTTCTGCTATGCTCGCGCCCACTTGCTCCTTGATCATTGCGTCGGTGTCTACGGTCTCCAGGCCCCAACGTCGGCTCAGCAGCTCCGCCACTGCGCTTTTGCCCGTGCCCATAAAACCGGTGAGAATGATAGCCCCGACTGGCGGGCGCAGAGCGTGAGTCACTTGCTCTTCACTTCCCCGCTTTGCTGCCACAGCTTCGCCAGCCGCTGCCAGTAGCTCGCCCAGGCTGCCTTCATATCCTCCAGGCTGTCGCCCCCGAACTTCTCCCGTAGCGCCTGCGCCAACACAAAAACCACCATCGCCTCACCGACCACGGAGGCAGCGGGTACCGCGCAGACATCAGAGCGTTCGGCGTGGGCAGGCTGGGGTTTCAGACTGGACAGCTCTACCGAAGGCAGAGGCTGAGTGAGGGTAGGAATCGGCTTCATCGCTGCTCGGACTACGATCGGCTCTCCATTGGAGATACCGCCCTCTATGCCTCCAGCATTATTGGTAGGCCTGACGAAGGGCCACCGGCGATTGCTTCGGTCAACTTCGATAGGGTCGTGGACCTGCGAACCCGGGCAGTCAGCCACAACTCTGCCCAGGCCGATTTCCACGCTCTTGATGGCCGGAATGCCCATAACTGCTGCGGCCAGGCGACTGTCTAGCCGCTCCTGCCACATTGCCGTCGAACCCAACCCCGGCGGGACGCACGTCGCACACACCTCGAACTCCCCGCCTACTGTATCCCCATTCTGGGCGGCTTCGTCGATTGCCTGCCGCATTTGCTGAGCTGCCTTCTGGTCGCCGCACCGTACATCGCTGTCCGCCACCCGCGCCCAGAATTGCTCGTCCGAGGGTGATCCAGCCTCTGCCCGGATTCCCGCGATGTTCACCACGCAACTGACTACCTCAATGTCGAACTGTTCCAGCAGTTGACGGCAGATGGCGCCGACCGCGACCGAGGCCGCCGTCTTGCGCGCGCTGGCCCGCTCCAGTACATTGCGCATATCGCGGTGCCCAAACTTGGCCGCACCGGCCAGGTCTGCATGCCCTGGTCGCGGCACACTGACAGCCCGCTGGCTGACAAACGCCTGGGAAGGCGGGGTGACCGACATTTCCTGTTCCCAGTTGGGCCAGTCGCGATTCTCGATCGTCAAGGCCAGCGGTGTACCCAGAGTTCTGCCGTGTCGCATGCCGCTGGTTATCAGCGCGCGGTCACTTTCTATCTGCATGCGCCCGCCGCGCCCATAACCGCCCTGACGGCGGGCCAATTCACCATCTATCCGGCTGATATCTACCGGCAGTCCCGCCGGCAGGCCCGTCAGTATCGCAGTAAGCTGACGTCCGTGCGACTCCCCGGCTGTACAGAAGTCAAGTCTGGTAGCCATGGTGATACTCTCTTATGCGCGAACGGCACAACCCCGGGCTGTGCCGTTCATAGCGGTGTCCAACTGATTGTGGCCGCAGCAGCGAAGCCTATTGCCGCGGTATCTCCCGGATGATGGTTGGGGTTACAAAGATCAGTAGCTCTGACCTCCGCTTGCTGACAGTGCGCGAGCGGAACAGATTGCCAATTATCGGAAGCGAGCTAAGCAGAGGTGTCCTGCGGATATTGATGTCCTCGTTGACTCGGGTAAATCCGCCGATAACAATAGTTTCTCCATCGGCGACGCGAACCTGGGTGTAGGCCGACTGTGAACTCACGATGGGTAAGACCTCGCCGCTGGGACCAATTACCGTACCCACCTGGTCGTCAATTTCCGGCTCCAAGAGCAGTTCCACCGAGTCGTTTTCGAGGATCCGCGGAGTAACATACAGAGCTTGCGACACAGAGATGCTCTCTATCTCATGGGTGATCTCGCGGTTGCCGAATTCGTCGTAGGTTGTCGTTGCGTAAACGTAAGGAATCTCGGTAGTGAAACTCACGGTGGCCTCCCTATTATTCTGGGCCGTCACTCGTGGGGCATTGACCAGTTCAGCGCGCCCCTCGGACAGCAACGTGCGCATTTCGGCCTCAAACCGCCCCCGGCGGAAGCGAGCCACGCTAGTCCCCGCGCCTGGGGCAAAGCCCAGGTTGAAGAACTCGGCCGACCCGTTGGCCACAAACCAATCGATACCAAAAGCCTTGTCTCTGCTGGTCTGCACTTCGACGAATCTGGTCTCGATTTCAACTTGCTTGGTCGGTTTATCAAAGAATGCCAGGATTTCGCGGAACTTGTCAATAGCTTCCTGCGTGCCGTGAACCAGCAGCACATTGAGATCGAGAATGGCCAGAGGCGGTTCCATGTTCTCCGGCAGGCCTATCTGGGAGTAGCCATAACCGCCACCGCCGCCGTAGCCACCTTGGCCGTAGCCACCTTGGCCGTAGCCACCTTGGCCATAGCCACCTTGGCCGTAGCCACCTTGGCCGTAGCCACCTTGGCCGTAGCCACCTTGGCCGTAGCCACCTTGGCCATAGCCGCTACGACCATAGCCGCCCTGGCCGTAACCACCGCCACCGTAGCCACCCCTACCACCGCCCAGTCCGCCACCGCCGTACCCGCCGTACTGCTGCCACTGCCCGACGAACGCAGCCCCCGGCAAGCTCAGATCACCAGTAAACGGAAGCGCTCCAGCGCTCGATCGCCCATAATGACGATCCCTCCTGGGTACCCTTCCTCCCCCTGTAACCGTACCACCGAAGTCCAAGGCAACTTGCGCGGGATCAGCATATCGGAGCTTGATCTCGTCCCAGACCCACTCGCCCCGCCCGGCCCCCTGCAGCACCGGGCTCGATCCCTCTAGCCGCCAGGCAGGTACCGGGCCAACTGCCGGCATGACAGCCGCGTTCGGCGAAGGCGGGCGCACACCGGATAGCGCTGTGCCATACGGGTACGGGTTAAGTGGCGTTCCCGCCAGCGGTCCACTTGCACCAGAGGGGGATACCACGTATGTCGTCGCATCGAGTTTGCGCACCTGACACCCGTGGGTCTGCGCAATTAGATACAAAGCTTCCTCGATGGTCTTATCACGCAGATCCAGCCTGGCGACAGTGCCGCTAACGCCTTCGTTGATCACTATGTCAACGTCAGCAGCACGCCCCAACATACGCAAGGCTTCGGTGATCTCCTGGCTCTCAAGCTTAAGGGTAATAAGATCGGAACTTTCCTCGCCCGTTGCCTGATCGCCCCACGCCACACCCCCCGTACCAAGCACTGACCAAAGAGCTGTCACGGCGAGTAGTAGTGCAAATGTTACCGTTGGACGCCTCATTCTTGACTGTTGCATTGTGCCCTCCCATGCTTGCGGCGGACCCGGTACATAGTAATCACAACGCTAAATCCCAATTACTGCCACTGCTCTATCCGTAGCAGAGGTGGTCTCAATCTGTTACTGCTTGGCTACTAGTAACGGCCGCCATAGCCGCCACCGCCATAACCACCACCGCCATAGCCGCCACCGCCATAACCACCACCGCCATAGCCGCCTCCGCCACCACCACGGCCACCATAACCACCACCGCCATAGCCGCCTCCGCCACCACCACGGCCGCCATAACCACCACCGCCATAGCCGCCTCCGCCACCACCACGGCCACCATAACCACCACCGCCATAGCCGCCGCCATAACCGCCGCCAGAGCCGCCCACAATCCCACCGCCGAACATTTCAGTGATTATGTACGGATCAACAAACTGCAGCGGTATGATGCGAAACACCATGTCTTCGGGTGAGTAGGTCTGTAGGGCTCCTGTTCCAACCCCAGTTGTCAGGCCTCCGCCCATAAGACCGCCAACACCTAGCTGCCCCCCCATCACCTGGGGCTGGTTGAAACCGCCGACACCACCGACATTGACGCCCGGCGGACTCGGCCTATACGGCGCGGGTTGCACCATTGCCCCTCCCGTAGCTGTGGGTCGGTAGGTTCTGCCTCCTGCCGCGGCCTGGGCAACTTCCCGTATGTGCCAGACTCCATTTTGGTTGACGGCAGCGAGGTTGGCCGCACTGAGTATCTCTTGCAGTGCCTCAACGGGGAGCTTGTCCGTTAGCGCCAGCGTTACTGTTCGCGAACCCAGCTCGCCGGACAACGCGTACTGGATACCAAACTGACGCTGCAGTGCACTCAGGACATCGGCGACGGGAGCATCCTTCCACTGCACCGAAAACCGATCCTCATCCTGCTGAGCGTAGCCAATCCCCGCCGACCCCGCTACCATGGTTAGCACTACTACGCTGACTACTAGATAACCTGCCGCATGTCTGCTCATTCCGTTCGCCTCCTAAAACTCTTCATTACAATCACACCACACGTCCACCTTTTTTCTACCAGTACTGACGAGTTAGACGGATCAATTGTTTACTTCGGCAACTGTCTACTTTCTCTCCAGCAGCGCTCGGCGGATCTCACCGCTAACCACGTTGCGGACCCTGACATAGTCCTGCCCGATCTGCTCGACCAGCCAATCATCCACTATGTCACCGGGCTGGACAGTACCAGTCTCGCCAGCCCTCATTTCATAAATGGCCAGGGGCCGGCCGCCAGTCCACATGATACTGCTGATGCGCATAAACTTGACTTCGGCGAGTTCCGGGGCGGCCACCGGTTCAGGCTCAGGCCGCCGCTGGGCGGAGCCGATCTCGAGACGGCTGGCAAGCGGCAACTGACCCCAGTCCGGTCCGTACTTGGTGCCGACCTCCACTGCAATATCCAGGCCGGCGGAGAAGGGATTGGGCCGGCTACTCTCAAACGGATCGCCCTCGAAGATATTCTCTATGGGGGCTGGCGCTGCCTGCATACCCGTCCCCATACCCGTCCCCATACCCGTCATGCCCATTTGCCCGGGCATTCCCCGTCTCATGGAACCCATTTCGGGGGGACCCCTGCCACTGGAACCCATGCCGGGACCACCCATTCCGGGAGGACCCGGTATCTGCGGCTGGGCTTCAGTGGCCACGCTGCCTAGTTGGGTTGCCGGCAACACAACCATCAACAGTAGTGCCAAGGCTAGCATCAACGAGCCGAGTCCGCCCGCCACCATAATCTTTGTTTTGCGCTTGGTAGACACTTGTAGTTTCTCCCGCCTATTCTACGCCTTAACGACGTCCGGCCGGCATTGGCATTGTCCCTGGTCCGCCAGCTGGCATGCCGCCTGGACCCATAGGCATACCGCCCGGTCCCATAGGCATCTGGCCCAGGCCGCCCATCGCACCCACCATGCCCGCTCCGGCCGCTCCGGCTGCCGCCAAATCTGGCGGGACTTCCACCAATAAGTAGATTGTCATGGCCAGCGTTGCACTTATTGTATTACCTTGGCCTGATAATGACAAGCCCTCGATCGTAGCAATGCGCGGGAACTCAGGCAACGCTCGATATAGTCTCTCAATCTCGGACAGTGTCCCTTGTATGCCCAGATTGATCTGCGCCACCTGGTAAAAGCCATCGGTCGGCGGAGCAGGGGGAAGACTAGGCGGAGCGGCGATGCTAGCCCCAGAAGTGATCCTCACACCCTGATCTGCTACCCACTCCTCGATAGTGCCGGCTAGATTCTGTCGCATCTCCGGCCACAAAGAGGCAAACAGAGCCGGCAACGGATGACCAAAAGACAGCTTGATGCTTCGTTTGTCCATCAGCTTCTGCAGCTTGGTGTCCGCCCCCAGCCAGTGACCGGTGACCTTAATAAGCCCCTGCTGGGCCGATTTCAGTTCGCCCGCCTTGGCTTGCTCCTGTTCCAATGCGCCCTGCAGGTCGCTGAGCTCGGCTTGTGCGGGCTTTATCAGCTTGAAAAAGGCACCCACAGCAAGTCCCACGATCAGAACAAGCACCAAGGCAATTACAGCGATTGACGGCATTTTACCCATAATCGCGTCTCCGAGAAATTCGACTATCGCTGCTACACTTTTGCTGCCCGATAGCTGACAGCCAATCCCAATCGTTTGACCAACTTTAGTCTATCACGTCAGGCCGACTTTTGCAATGCTCGGCCTACCTGCCCGGCCCGTCGCGGAGTTCCCGGTCCACTACTCCATGAGCTCATCCACATCGAGTTCCGACTCTGGCGTGGCAGCCGGTGCCGCAGGCACGCCGCCAGGCCCCATCATCGGGCCACCCATGCCCATACCGCCAGGCCCCATCATACCTGGTCCCATCATCGGGCCACCCATGCCCACGCCGCCTGCTGCCGCACCTCCACCTGGTGGTGTGGGCGTCGTGATTGCCTCCGTCAGCGTCGCCGAGATCTGCAAGCTAATCGGTTCATTGGGGCTGCCGGGTTCAACACCCGCAGCCCCAATAGTCGCAGCGGCTTGCGGAAAACCAGCCGCGCCTGCACCAGTAGCCGCAATACTGCGGCCGCCCGGCACCCCAGAATAGCTGATATTGGTCAAATCAGGACAGCGCAGAAGGTTGAGCAGAAAACGCCCGACCCCGGCCGTTCCTTGCACCATCACCGTGAACTGCACCGAGCTGCCCCCGGTGATACTAAAGCTAGACATCCTAGGCATCTGGGGCTCGGCCCAGATATACTCGTTAATACTGTGAAACCGGTCAAAATACTCCTCACCGGTTTTATCAGCTTTCTCCACAAAGTCAATCTTATCGCTGATGGGATCGAGCCAGCCTTGTTTCTCGCTGGTCTGCGCCTCAAGCTCGCGTACCTCGTCAGCAGTCGGCTTTACCTCGGCAATCGCTTGTTCGGTCTGTGCAATCTGCGTGCGGACACCGTTGTACTGATAGAGAAACCACAGTGCTAGCAAAATAGCGAATACAACCGCACCGACCAGAATCCGCTTATTAGTGCGTGCTATTGCAAAATGTCTGGGCAGCAGATCGATCTTAAGCACGTCGATCTCCTCTATCTCTATTCGGGCAGCATGTCGCGCATAGCCAAACCCAGCGCAACACAAGTGGCCGGGCCTACGTCCTGCAAATATGCTTCGCTCAGTTCATCCGCATCCCAAAGCAAGTATTGATAGGGTTGAGCCACCTCAGCGTCCACCCCTGTCTCAGCCGATAGAAAGTCAGCCAGCCCCGGAATGACCGCCGATCCTCCCGACAACAGTAGTTGACTGATTTCCTGACCACCATGCTGGCGTCGGTAGAAGTCCACAGTACGCCCCAGCTCGGTTGCCAACTCAAAAAGCGCCTCCGATATAATCTCCTGCATTGCCTGCTTGGCTTCCGCAATCTGCTCAGACTGCTCACCTGGCTGGCTGGCCAGATCGCGGGTATCAGCAAATTGACGCTTGGCCTGTTCCGCCTGTTGCTGGTCGGCACCCAGCTCGCGGCGAATGGCCGTAGTCAGGGTTTCTCCCGCAGTCGGAATAGTCCGAACAAACTCCAGGACGCCATTACGCAGAATGCTGATTTCCGTCTGGCTGGCGCCGATGTGGGCAATGGCCACCGTCTGATGGTTGTAGCCATTGGTGCTGACATTCACCAGTGCCCGACTCACCGCCAACGGCTCGATGTCAATATGGATCGGGCGCAACCCTGCTCCCCTAATCGCAGCTATGTGGGCACCTACTGTGTCCTCCTGGGCCGCGCCCAGCAGTACACTCATCTCGTCCCCTTCACCGCCGTCCGCTGACTCGATAATCTGGTAGTCGCAGATGACCTGGTCAATGGGGAAAGGAACTTGCCGGTCCAGCTCATAGTCCATGGCGTCGGTCAGCTCTGCACCTGACATCCGCGGCATAGTGACCACGCGGACAGTGACAGAGGTGGTCCCACCCACCGAGGCCACGACGGTTTTGGTGGTGAAGCCGCAATCGGCAATCATCTGCCTGATGGTGGCAGCCACGGCATCTTCGTCGACCACTACTCCTCCGGAGACACTGCCGGAAGGGGTGGGCACATACCCAGGCCGACCAACTACCCGCAGACCTTCGCCAGTCTTACGAAGTTGTACTGCTTTGATTGCATCGGCCCCAATATCCAGCCCCAGAACATTGGTTGCACTGCGTGCCATCAGTAGCTCCTTCGCAATCAGGCAGAAATACTTATCGCAGCTTATAGCTACAAACGTTAAGTAGTTTAGCCTATTGAAGGTCTTTTGTCAAGGCCATCTTGCCCACGGAAGCCCGCCACTAAACCCCAAATCGGCCCACGAACCGCTGATTAACTTGCTCAGTTGCCTCTGTACCATCTCGTGTAAGCCTGCCTGCGGCCTGCAATCTCCCTGGGCTTCGTTGGCCAGGTTTAACAGTATTATGGAACTCATCAGTTCAAGCTCGCCGATCTATGTTTTGACTTTTCGTCTATTCCCGAATATAATGAGGCATTGAGAGAAGCCCGTGCGCTGCCAAGACTGTCCCAACTGATTCATTTCCAACTTACAGAAGAAAATGGCCAAACATATCCTGCTCGTTGACGACAACAAAGATTTCCGATCCGCTGCCCGCGAATTCTTTTCCGCCAAAGGATATCGGGTAACTGCTGCCCCAGACGGGCAGGCCGCTCTCGAACTCGCAGATCAACACCCGCCTGACATTATTCTCCTGGACGTAATGATGCCCCGGATGGATGGCTGGGAGACCTTGCAGGCTTTGCAGGACGATGAGCAAACCGCAGATATCCCGGTGCTTATGCTGACGGCAGTGCGCGGTTCTGAATCAGTCAAGAAGAGTTTTGATCGCGGCAGCGTGTGGTACTACAGCAAACCGATCACCGATCACCACGACCTGCTGCTGGTAATCCGCCGCATCCTCGACGAAAAGGGCTAGCCAAACTTATAGGCCACGCCGAAGCCGCCCCGCGGGTACTCCCACTCGAAGTTATCATACGGGCAGACTACCCGGCAGGTCCCGCACTCCAGGCAGTTCTCGTAAGCAATCTCCAGAACCTGCTCGTCTTCCAGCCAGCGGTACACCTCGGCCGGGCACTTGCTGATACACGGTTTTTTCTTACAGCGGATACAGGCCTCCGGATCAATGACCGACAGGTGGGAGTTCTCCTCGTCCACCTCGTACTTGACCGTGTAGAGCCTATCGTCCAGGCCCTTGTTAGCGTCGGGCTTCATAATGACCGGGTCGTTGCTCATATAAATGACAATCCTCCATCAATAGCATCCCACGCCATCCCCCACGGCTTGCGCCGCCGCAGGGCTTCCTTAATTATCTCCCACTGCTTCTGTCGCTTGGTCTTGTCGTCTACCGTCAGCATCTCTTCAAACGCGTATGCCGCCAGCGCGGGATAGACACTGAGAACCGGATGATGCTCCATAAACTTGGTAGCTTTGCGATATTTGCGCAGATCGGCAATAGTCGGGGCGGTCTCTTCCAGACGTTGGCGGTAGTGGCCGAGCACCTGCGCCGAGAATTTGCCCTTCTCGTGCGCGTCAATTGCCGTCTCAGCCGCCGTCTTCCCTGACAGGATAGCGTGATTGCTGCCCTCCCGATGCAGACCATTGACCAGTTGGGCGGCATCACCGGTGATCATCACTCCGTGCCCAAACAGCGCCGGCATCTCATTATAGCCGCCCTCGGGAATGAGGTGCGCCATATACTCGGCTGGCTCCGCCCCCTCAATCAGCGGAGCGACCGCCGGGTGGTGTTTCAGCTCCTGGAGCAAATCATGGGGAGTGTCGGGGATCTCGGCGAATTCCGATAACAGCACCCCCAACCCCAGCGACAGCGAGTTCTGGTTGGTATACAAGAAAGCTGTCCCCAGCATGCCCCTGGTTGACGCCCCGAACATCTCAATCGTCGCTCCCTCGCCCTCATTCAGCCCGAAGCGTTCCTCAATGATCTCGGGATCCAGGCGCAGGACCTCCTTGACCGTCACCGCCGCAATATCGGGCTTCAGATCCTCCTGCATGCCCAGGGCGCACGTCAACTGGGGATTAACTCCCTCGGCCAGAATGACCACGGGTGCATACACGTCACCATCCGGACGACCGGTGCGCACGCCAACCACCCGGCCGTCATCCTGCAGCACCTCATCCACCTTGGTCTCGTTGATTATCAGCGCGCCGGCAGCCTCGGCCTGTTCGGCAAAGTACTGGTCTATCTTCACTCGCAGGACCGTGAAACAGTTGGGCACACCCTCGGCGAAATGGGGGCTGCGGTAGCCCATCTTGATGACCGAATCTTCGGTCATAATCCACTGGTTCTGCTCGATCACGCAGCGCTCCAGCGGCGCCTCTTTCCAGAACTCGGGCCAGACCTGAGCCGTCGGGCGGGTATATAACACCCCACCCATCACATTCTTGGTGCCCGGCTTGCGCCCGCGTTCGATGATAATGGTATTCAGGCCCGCCCGCGCGCAGACCGTCCCCGCCGCCAGCCCCGCCGGCCCGGCCCCAACCACAATCACATCAAACTCGAGCGTGTCTGGTATGCCCGTTTCGGTAGTACCAACTTCCGCAACTTGCGTTTCCGTCATTACCGATGTCTCCTCAACTACTTCGGTACGACAGGCGTGCCGCCTGTCGGCCATCATCTCATTCGGTAGGAGCGGCATTCCTGCCGCGACTCCGCCAAATCCTGTCACGGTCAGCTAGCAAGCCTTTGGCGGTTTGCGGCAGTTCAGCGAATCCGAGGTGTTCTACGATTGCGTCTCTCAGATTGTCGAGCACTTCGCCGCCGAAACTCATGGCAATGAGCTGCTGACGCTGCTTGCCTTCGGCCCTTTGCAGCTCGAGCGACAAAGCACTGTACAAGAACAAGAGGTCCGGGTAAACCACGCCCACCACGTCTTCCCAGGCTATGAATCTCTCTGCCTTGCGCCAGTTTCGTACTGTCAGACCAGACTCCGTAAGAATGACCGCTGCATTGCGCACACGCATGACGCATACAACAGAATAGGCCACGGCACCCACCCCTATAGCAACGGCCAACACGGAGAGCAGAATTAGGAACGTCTTTCCAATCGCGTCACCGACCGACATTCGTGTGAGGTGCGCAGACGCCGCCTCAGCACACAGCATCGTCACGCCAGAACACCCCCAGAATACTGCCTCCCAGTACCCGCCTTCCCCGACATGGTACACCTTTTCGCCCTTCAGTTCCGCCTCGTCTGTGCCCACGCTTATCACCGCCCAGTGTCCGGCTGACTATCCTCCATCCCCCAGCAACTTCTCCTTGAGATTTCCTGCTTTGGCCTGCTTTATTAGCTCCGGGACGACCTCATACAGGTCGCCGACGATGCCAAAGTCGGCGATCTGGAAGATATTGGCCTCCGGGTCGCTGTTTATCGCCACGATAGTATCGGCAGTCTGCATCCCGACGCGGTGCTGAATAGCCCCGGAGATGCCTGCTGCAATATACAGCCGGGGGCGGACGGTAAGGCCAGTCTGCCCCACCTGATAGTCGTGCGAGATCCAGCCGGCATCCACCGTCGCTCGCGACGCCCCCACCACGCCGCCCAGTGCCTCGGCCAGCTCCTTCATCAGCTCAAAGCCTCTGGGGTTGCCCAGCCCGCGCCCGCCGGCGCAGATAATTTCGGCGTATTGCAGGTTGGGCTTGTCCAGGTCAGCGTCGGGCCGGAACTGCTCAACAGCCACGCCGATGTCCTCTTCGCTGACCTCAAGTGTCTCGCGGACTATCTCCACCTGCCGAGTCTCATCCGGAGCCAGCGCCTCCATCACTCGCGGGCGCACCGTAGACATCTGCGGGCGGTGCTCACGGCACAGGATCGTCGCCATAATGTTGCCGCCAAAGGCCGGGCGCGTCTGGCGCAGCAGCCTGGCCTGCTCGTCAATCACCAGACCGGTGCAGTCCGCGGTCAGGCCGGTGTGCAAGTCGGTGGCAATCGCCCCCGCCAGGTCCCGGCCCAGCGTGGTCGCCCCAATCAGCACAATCTCTGGTTCATACTCACGAACGAGCTTTAGGCACCCTTCGGCAAATGGATGCGTGCGGTAGTGAGCCAGCAGCGGATCGTCAATGATGTAGGCCCTGTCCGCCCCGTAGTGCCCGGTGGCCACGGCAACATCGTCCACGTCTTCGCCCAGCACCATTGCGGCCAGCTCGCAGCCCAACGCATCGGCCAGCTCGCGGCCCTTGCCCAGAAGCTCCCAACTGACCGGATGCACCTGGCCGGCGCTCTGCTCAATGTAGATCCACACGCCCTGATATTTCGCAAACGCCACAGGCAATGCACTGACCCGCTCGGCCAGGCCGGCTTCCAGCTCGGGAGCGACTTCTTCAGCAGCCTCGGGTGGCGCCGCTTCCTCGGCCTCTTCTTCACCCTCGAAGAACAGGCAGTCGGTCGGACAGACCTCGATGCACTTGCCGCAGCCCGTGCATAGCTCGTAATCAATCACCGGCTCGTCGCCCTCAATATGGATCGCATCAAACGGGCATTCGCCTTCGCAAACACCACAGTCAATGCACTGACCGGCAATGATTTGCAATTTGCGTTTGGGTTTCGCCATCAGACCTCACTTCTCTGCTGTGCTGTACCCGCCTCGACACGTTGTATTAGCTTATCCACCAACTCTTGAACGGCAGCCGCAGGATCGTCGCGCCCACCGGCGATGATCTCTCCTGCTTCGGGTTGCGGTGGCGGGAAGATCTCCGAGACCGTAGTGGGCGAGCCGCTCAAGCCGAGGAATTGCTCCTCGACCTCCAGGTCACCCGCTGTCCAGACCTCCGGCTCATAGCGCGCCGCCCGAATCATCTCCGGCAGCGGAGCGTATTCGAGTTCATTAATCTCTTCAACAACCGTCACCACCGCCGGCAGCCGGGCCTTGACCACCTCGACGCCATTCTCCAGCCGCCGCTCGACAGTAATCGTGCCTGCTTCCGCATCAACCTCGGGAATGCCGATAGCGTAGGTAATCTGCGGCCAGCCCAGCCGCCGCGCTATCCCCGGTCCGACCTGGGCGGTATCACCGTCAATCGCCTGCTTGCCACACAGCACCAGGTCCATTCCCTGCTCGTCGGCAATCCGCCGCAATCCCGCCGTCAGCGCATAGCTGGTCGCCCAGGTGTCGGCTCCCGCAAAGGCGCGATCCGACAGCAGAATCCCCCGGTCTACCCCCATGCTCACGCACTTCTTAATTGCCTCAACCGCCTGGGGCGGGCCCATTGACAGCACCGTCAGATGGGCACCGTACTTCTCCTTCAGGTGTTGCGCCGCCTGGGTGGCGTGAGCATCGAAGGGGTTGACAATGGCGGGGACGCCCTCGCGGATGAGCGTGTTAGTCTCCGGATCAATGCGCACCTCGGTAGTATCCGGCACCTGCTTGACACATACCACAATCTTGAGCATCGGTTCTTTCACTCTCTTATCATTCACACACAATAAGCGGCCGACATCGGCCGCGCATAGCCTCGACAGTACCTATTCCCCAGTAGGCCTACCCCTTCCTCCCTAAGTTCGCTGATATGATGGAATCGGGAAGCAGGCCCGATCACAAACAGGCACCTCTAGTTTATCACAAAATCGCGGTTTTGCCTATCGTCTCCGATGAAGCTGCTGCTATTGCGAATGACTCGCGCTGCTATGCCCTGACTCCTCGGACAGGGGAAAGACCAACGGAGCTTCCTCGTCAGCACTCGCCACTTCCATCTCGATGGTCGTCTCGGAAAACCCAAACCGCTCCCGCAACAGCTCTTCGACGGCCAGGTGTACCTGCCGCTGCTCCTGCGGGTTACTTACAGTGGTTACTATGTGCGCGCTGATTGCAGTATAGTTCGAGCACAGACTCCAGGCATGAATATGGTGAACGCTGACCACGTTCTCCATCGCGTTCACGGCGTCGGCAACTTCCCCCAGGTCAATGCCCCGGGGGACGCCTTCCAGCAAGATATGCACCGACTCCTGGCCCAGGCGCAGTGCACTTACCAGGATCAGTACTGCGATGGCCACGCTGATTATCGGGTCAACGATGTACTGTCCGGTGAGCGCGATCAGTCCGGCAGCGATCACGACGCCCACCGACGCCAGCAGGTCGCTCAGGACGTGCAGATAGGCCCCCCGCAGGTTGATGTCTCCGCCGTGCCCACTCAGCCGCGTCAGCACGATGACGTTCACGAGCAGGCCGACCAGTCCGATTACCAGCATCCAGCCGCTCTTGATTTCGGTGGGCGCGAAGAGCCGGTCGTATGCTCGGAAGAAGATCGTCAGGGCGATCAGCCCGAGCAGCAGACTGTTAATCAGCGCCGCGAAGACTTCCGCCCGATGCATCCCGAAGGTATGCTCGCGCGTGGGTGCCCGCTGCGACAGCCGAAACGCCATCAGCGCCAGCACCAGCGCAAACACATCGCCGAAGACGTGCCCGGCATCGCTGAGCAGCGCCAGGCTGCCGGTCCACCACCCGCCAATAATCTCGCCGACCAGAATCACCGAAGTCAGCGCAATGGCAAACTTCAGCTTCGGCTCCTTCACCGCATCGGGCGAATTCAATTGTGTATCGTGGTTGTGTTCGGACAGAACAGATTCCTCCGTAGCGAGCAGCCGCTTCGTCTTTCTACCCCGGTGGTTGCGTCAGCCACGACGGCGATTTTATCCCCTACAGCGACGGTTCCGGGCCCTTTTCCTCCTGTGCCTCAGGGTTTTCTCGATCGGTGTCCCACTGGCTGGGATTGATGGCGACATATTCACGGATATGGGCCAGCTCCTGGTCGTCCCGGATGATGCGTTCATAGTAATTGCGGTGCCAAAACGCCTGGCCCGGTGTGCCCAACATGCCATTGCCCTTTATCGCGGTAATGGATTTGAACGCCCGCACAATATCACCAAGCGTAGGGGCGCTGCTTGCCGCGCCCTGATCCGAGGGCGTGGCAAATGCACGGGGCGCAGCAAGCAGCGCCCCTACGGGTTTGATGACAAT
>JAUWYY010000023.1 GCA_030615605.1 bacterium | reverse complement strand
CGTCGAGGCACGCAAGTACCTCAATGATCTGCGCGCGCGGGTCCCGCTTGACGCCTTCAGCTACACCAAGCGTGAGAGCACCGCCTACAAGCAATTCCGGGAATCGGCGCCCAACATCGCCCCCGAGGAATACGATGCCCTGCAGGATGTCTGTGCCAAATACACGATTGCCATTCGCAGGGCTCTGCCCTGACAAACCAGATCATGGGAATGCCGTAAGGACTGTCGAAATGAAACGCCTGAACTTTGCGGCGGGCGGAGAGCGTACGGCTATCGGCTTGTTGTCTGCTTAGAGCATAATGCAATGGGCGATAGCATACTGCTATTTCTCACGGGGGTCGGATACTCGCGATTAGGCCCCGTTTGCAACCAGATTTCAGAGCGCAAGAGCTGTCGAGCAACTACAGTATTGAGGACGGCTAGATTTCGACAGCAGAATAATACGGCGAAGAAAGGCTGGCGGAAGCGCGCTGAATCCCTCCCCCACGCCTACCAATCGCCTGCAAGAAGTCAGCGGCCAACTTGGCCAGCGACGAGGTCTTGCAAGACTCAGCAAAGGTGATGAATTGTCGCGAAATGGGCACTTTCCAGGAAATCTTCCCGAAAAAGTGAACCAAACTGCCCTATGCAGAGACTAATAGTAACGGAAAGACTCAACAGTGCACTTGCAGGGGCTCAGTAACGTGCCCGGATTTCGGCAGCAAAATACTGTGGCGAAGAAAGGAGGTGGAAAACAATGAAGCCGAAAAAGAGTAGACTGTTATGTAGTAGCCGTACAAAATCAATTGGAAAGGGTGTGAGTAAGATGACTAAGAGCGTGGCGTACATTGGCGTGGTGGTGCTTGTGGTGGGGGTGTTGTTGACAACTTGTGTAGGAAGCGCGTGGAGCATGACGCTGCTGACGGATGAGCAGATGACAGTCGTGAGGGGGACCGACTGTCCCGAACTTGCATGCCCTTGGAGTGACTGCGGCCAGGACCCACAAGGATGCTGCATGGTCGGAGTGGACCCTGGCTGCAATGCCTATGGCTGTCCACCCTTCTACGATGATTGCCAGTCGAAGGTTTTGGGCCTTTGGCGCAGGTGCACCGGTGGCGACCAATTGTATGACTGCAGTAACACGGGCTCCAGGTATCCTTGCATTAGCTACAGTGGAGGAGAAGACGCCCCCCCCCACGGGTGCACTTGCGGCACTCCCTGTGACGGGACTTATGAATGGGGATGCCCCTAGTTAGCTGGCCCCACTGACGTCGTCCTGCAGTATTGGAGCATCTTGTAGTTTGCGTTTCGTACGAGCCCAAGACTGATGGTCGTGGGGGGATGATTCTTGCCTATGTACCAGTACAAGCAGTCGTCCCCCCATGAAAACCAAACGAAAGGAAGTAGCCTGATGGCTTCGCCTATCCATGTGTTCATCCGCAAAGGCTGGCGTATTGTGATGCTGCTCAGTCTGCTGGGTGCGACCATTGTTTGTTGCTGGGGAGAGAGTCCGGTTAGCGACGGACGCTACCGGACCGTGTTCGAGGGTGTGAAGTACCGTGAGAGCTTAATCGAAAATGTGTCTGGCGAGTTGACGTGCGCGATTTGGTATCTTGAGCGCGATGGCAGTGTTGGGGATTCCCTGTGTATGGTGAGATTCGCCCTGGCGGATTCTCGTTCAAGGGTCTCAGCAATAGGCCTACTCCCAGGAGCAAGTCCCTGGGAGTGCTCTCTAGGATTCGAAGGGCCTTTCTTTAAGCTTCCGGGCAGCGACCGCCAAACGCGTTCAGGGTGGCCGATGTGCGTGGTAGTAAGAGACGCAACGGTGGAATATCGGGACAACAACTGGCTGGCACAAGGCTCGATACGCAGCCAGGAGGACTCCTGGCCTGTGACCAACCACGACCCGTTTTGCAAGTTCTTGTTGCTTGGGTACCAAAGAGCAAGTTTTGCTGGCCTGCTAAGGTTGGGACTCGACGGGGGCCTAGTATCGTACCTGGGGCAGGAGGAAGTGGAAGGGCAAGAATGTCACGTTGTGTTCGCTGACTCCGGTGCGACGGAGCAGGAAGTTTGGTATAACAAGTTCTGGGTCTGTGAAGATCTTGGATGGGCAGTTGTCAGAAGCGAGCATACGCAGGTTGTCAAACCAGCCAATAACGTGACTACTGTACATGTTCACGTAGGTCGTAACTTCGAGGAAGTAGACCCTGGGATTTGGCTCCCCACGGAGTCTGAGTACGAGCTCTACAAGTATGGGAGAGGCCTGCCACAGCCATGGGTCGGGACGTACCGCCTTTCCTTTTCCGGGCTGCGGGTCAACAGTCTCCCTACAAATGCAGACTTCAAGTATCAGTTTCCGCTGGGGACTGCCGTAGTGAATGAAAGTACAGTTGAGCTGAGTCGCGAGTTCGGCCGGGATGGCCGTGAGATCTTGCGTGAGTTCGAGGCGCTGACCGCTCCGACCCCAGAACCACAATTCAACGTCCCTGACTACGAGTTAGTGCTCCCTGAATCCGACTGAGGGAAGCTTCGTGCGGGAGTGACTTCACAACAAAGCCGGGCCCGCGATGCATTGGGAGGAACGAGATGACTATGTGCCGCTATTCCTACAGGTGGAACCTGGCAGTTCTGTTGGTAGTTTGTTCTGTACCCATTACAGTAGTCTCAGCGGCGGCAGCGGAGTGCGAAAGCTGCGGGATAGTGAGCTTGTTTCGCCTGTGCGAGTTGACGGGGCAGGAGTTGAGCCAGGAGCAGCAGGAGCAAATAGTGGCGGCCTATCCGGCCGAAGAGACTACCATGCTGGAAATGAAGCAGGCGGCTGAGTCCGTGGGCATCACGCTGCTGGGTGTCAAGGCGACATTAGAGGAACTGCATAAAGTCCGTGGCCCGAAGATTCTGCATCTGCAGGACCCCGAGCACTTCCTGGTCATAGCTCGATTCTCGCCGGAATGGGTGCAACTGGTGGACAGGGGCGGCGTGGCCGTGTTGACCCGCGAGGAGGTCGAAAAGCGCTACACCAGCCAGGCCCTGATCCTGGAGCAGGAAGAGAGCCCGGGTGGCTCCCGACTTCAGTTTGACAGCTTTCACTACAGCTTCGGCATCGCCGGCGTCGGGCAAGAGGTGGAACATAGCTTCACGGTTACGAACGCCGGCGATGAGGACCTGGCTATCACCCTCCAGGCCAAGGGCTGTGGCGCACCCGCAGCTTCCATTGGCAAGGAGACCCTGGCCCCAGGCGAATCCACCGATGTCACCGTGAAGTTCAATGTCTCCTACTCAGGCAACGTGATGAAGTCGGCCAAGCTCCTGACCAACGACTTGACCCAGCCGGTCGCCTTCGTGACGGTGCACGGTAAGGTGCCCCATGACCTGCGCGTCTATCCCGACCGCCTACACATCGGTGGCGACAAAGGCCAGCCGCTGTCCAAAACTATCAAAGTTAGCGGACCGGCGGAGATGGACCTGACTGAGGTCTCGTGCGACAGTGATCTGTTTGGCGTCCAGGTCGGCGAGCCCGAGGTCAGCGAAGACGAGAAGAAGACCTGGCAGCTTGAGCTGACCTTCAAGCCGGCAAGCTTCGTGGGCGAGATTGAAGATCAATTGAGCATCCACACGACCCACGTCGAACGGCCACTTATTACCATCCCCATAACGGGCGAAATCCGCGGCGATCTGGAAGTCAGGCCTGCCACAGTCTTCTTTGGGTTCCTGAAGCCCGGCGACCAGGCCCAGCAGCAGGTCACCATACAGTCTGGCAGCGGAGCTAGCTTCACCGTTAAGAGCGTCCAAGCTGACCGATCGGAGATACAGGTAGAGATGGCAGAGCGGAGCGCCGCGCAGTGGGTCATCTCAGTATCTGTGAATACCTCTCAGGCGGGCACCCTCGACGGCACGGTGACAATGAACACTGATGTCCCTGGCGAGGAAACGCTGCAAATACCCGTGTACGCTCACGTTGCTACAGACTGAGTCCATGAGAAGCAGGCGTGGTGAATATGAAATGAAAAAGGTCGGGCTGGTAGTACTAGCAGCCTTGTACGCCTTATTATGGGTCATCAGCTCACAGGCTGATGCGGCTGCATCTTTGGCAGTGGACTACGCCTATTTGCGCAGCGCAGCATTAGAATATGATTGTGGAACCCTCCACGTATACTTGAAGAATCCCGGTGAAACTGAAGTTGGTGTTGAGCAGGTCTGGGTTAACGACGTCCTCATGGAAGAGTTGCCCAACGACCTGGCGGTGTGGTACCAAGTCCTGCCTAACCCGGTTCCGCCTCACAAAGTAGCCGACCTGATGGTCAGACTTACTGACTCAGCCGCTCCGCCCTTCAGTGTAAAGATGAAGACGTCTGATGGACGGACAATCATAGCGGCTATTGACATCACCATTCCCCCTCCGCCGCTGAAGATCACCTACATTGGCTTTAGTGACGAATTTGACAGAGTCTACGTGTATCTAGAAAACACAGAGGATAGGTCGCTGAGTGTAGACAGGGTCTACCTGGATACCGAAGACATAACGAGTCTAACAACCATCCCGTGGCGAACGCTCTCTGCGCACAGTAAGGACTGTATTATCGTCAACCTGGAAACGCCCTTGACCCAGGGCGAGTACGTATCGATAAAGGTAACCACGAAGCAAGGCCCAATGGCGCAAGCAGTGGTGAGGGCAGTGTCGTTCTTTCCAATAACTTCGTGGGACGGTGATACGCGAGCAGAACTGTACTTCGATCCGGTGCCTCTGAGGATCGAATATCCTGCTGATCCCGCCCAGTTCGAAGAGACCAGGAAACTTGATGCCAACAGAGCGTATTACCTGTTTGGGGACCCTTCCTGCACGGATAAGGGCAACAAGGCAGTCCTCGGCACATCAGCCATGGAAATAATTAGGTATCTCCATACTTGCTATGAGCATGATCCCTTACATCCGGGGTTTACCCACATTTGTGAATATCGCAAGAAGCATGCGTACTTCGTCTACGGCGAGGTTTGGGATCTTGTGTTTATCAACCCCTACCAATTGGTCTTCTACGGCAAGTCGCCCCGTGAGGATAGATACTTCGCCCGACTCGGTAAGAAGGGTTGCGAGCCTCGGCCCTTGATGGTAATACCCGAAGCATTCAACCATAAGGCAAAGATTTCCGGCAGCCGCTTTCCGACACCTGAAGAAGAGCGGTTGATAGTGTACTATGAAATCGCAGAAGGCGCTAAAGGCGTTAATTATTTCATCAAACATTTCCAGGACGATAATGGTTACGATGCCAACCCTGAATTGGAGGCAGAAATTGGGCGAATAAACTGAGAGCTGCGGCAATTGAAGCCATATCTCAAGATCGGCGATCCCGTGGCAATTGCCGAGACGGATGAGCCTGGAGTTACGGCTAATACGATCCTTTGCGGAGACAAAGCTATTGTCTTGATTCTCATCAATGAGGATTATGACAGCCCTTCTCGCGGCAGCTCAGAGCAATTTGAATACCGACCAAAGCAGGACTTCGAAGTTACGGTTCACCTCCCTGATTGGCTACAGGCACTCGAAGCGTATGAAGTGGTAGGGGAGCTTGAGAAGAGTATTCCCGTTGACTACAAGCACATGGGAACAGGGGACTTCATCATCTCGGTAGATCAACTAGATATTACCAGGCAGATTGTCATTAAGACTCGGCTAAGGTGATGAATTGTCGCGAAATGAGGATTCTCCAGAAAATCTTCCCGAAAAAGTGAACCAAATCGCTCTTCTTAGAGACTAATACTAAAATGGAAAGACTCAGCAAAGGTAATGAATTGTCGCGAAATGGGGATTTCCCAAGATATTTTGCCCCAGAGTGCAACTTTTTGCCGCTCTCGAGCAACTATAGTATTGAGGACGACTAGATTTGGGCAGCAAAATACTATGGCGAAGAGAGGAGGTGACAAACAATGAAGCCGAAAAAGAGTAGACTGTTACGTAGCAGCCGGACAAAATCAATTGGAAAGGATGTGAGTAGAATGACCAGGAGTCTGGCGTACATTGGCGTGCTGGTGCTTGTGGCGGGGGTGTTGTTGACAACTTGTGTCGGTAGTGCCTGGAGTATGGAGCTGCTCACGGACGAGCAGCTTGCGGTCGTGAGGGGTACCGACTGCCCCGATACGGATTGCGCCTATGGGGGAGCGTGCCCCATCACATCGGGCTGCCCTGATGTCGATCTGTGCGACGTGAATACGACTGTGGCCAACATTGCGTGGGACCAAGTGATAGGGGGTATAGGCGAGACGACCACAGTAATCCGGAAACTCTGCAAGGACTGCGATTGTGTCCCATACTTGTGGTATTGCAGGGCGGATCTCAACAACTGTGGAGCGGCTTACTATAACCACTCTCACTGCGTGGAGACTTCTAAATAGCCTCCATTCCTGTTGGGGCCGGGGCTCGCACGCGGCATGTCCACGGCGAGCTCCGGCCAAGCGGTATGTAACTTGAATGGCGTGCATACTTAGCCATGTGTTTAGGAGGAATATAGGATGATCCTTTCACGGTCGGGACTGGTTCCTACAATGGTGACCGCGGGCGTCTGCGTGTTGCTCCTGGCAGATGCGGCTGGGCAGATGCCCGTCAGCGCTGCAGCCAGTCAGCCTGACACTTTGCGAACTATTCTCAAGGGCTGGGATTACCGGGTTAGTCTGCTGCGAACCTTTGAGGGCTATGCGGAGATGAAGAGGTTCTATGGCCCGCGACGCGAGATAAGGGAGGGAGGCATTGACGCGAAAGATTCTGTGCAGGTACTGTTCTACACAGTCGAGAGACCTCGCGATCAGTGGCTGTGCGAGAGAAGGCAGTACCATCAGGAGCCGAGTGGAGTTGCATCGGAGGTTGCACACGACGTCACGGTACTCAATAATCAGGGTGTGTGGGGGACCAAACAACTGGATGTCGAGGACCGCTGGCGCGTAGCGACTACGGTCGGCTTTGACTGGAATGAAGAGTTGCTGACTGAGCTCTTGTTGACGCCAATTCTCCCCCCTGAGTTCGCACCTTTCATGCTTCAGAACCTCGCTATCACAAAGGAGGAACTCGACGGCGCTGAATGCATCCGCCTTCAGTTCGGCGGCGAGGTGCCATCACACCCAGGCGCAAGAACATACGGCGGCATCATGTGGATTGATCCAGACAAAGGCTGCGCTATCCGAAAGTGGGTGGAAATATTCATGCATGATGGCCGAATAGTCTCCGACCACATTCGCCACGGGTATGACTTTCGTGAATATGCGCCTGGTCTGTGGCTTCCCCGACGGGTGCAGTCCGTTCGGTGTCGTGTACCTGAGGGGCAGTCGGTGCCGGTGTTGGACAGGCTGACTATATGGGAGATTCTTGAGGCCAAGGTGAACCAGCCGCTGAGTGAGCACTTTTGGGAGCCCCTTGCGTTTGACGATGAACATCCTACGACCCCTTACGAACCCAGGTTAGTGGATGATACCCTTGTGGAGATCGAGGTCGCCGACGCCGAGGGGGCCCCGGTTGAGAATGAGTCTGAGAAGCCTGTACATAAGGAGGTCAAGCTCAAGGAAATCATAGACAGGCTTCTGAAAGAGCTGGCGGAAGGGCCGGGCGATCCTGCTACTTTCATGGAGCTGTTGCCCGAGCTGACCGAGGAGTTCCAATAGCGCGACAGTCTTGTAAGTCAGGCCCGGCGGCAGCGCAGTGTGAAAGCTGTGGGATAGTGAGCTTGTTTCGGCTGTGTGAATTGACGGGGCAGGAGTTGAGCCAGGAGCAAAAGGAGCAGATAGTGGCGGCCTATCCGGCGGAAGAAGCTTCCGTGCTAGATATCACTCAGGCGACTGAGGTGGCAGGACTCGTCTTTCCAGAAACGCAAAGATGAGGCCGGTGAGATGTAAAGGGCTTTCCGATGCCCAATGAGTATGGCTGTTGGAAGATAATGCTTATTGTCACGGCTCTAGCGCTTGTTGTTGTGCTGAGCGCGGTCCGTCCCTGTGGCGCTGTTTCCATATCCTGGAAAGCCGTGGACCACGCGGGCCCGGCTATTCCGGTCTTCCGCAACTCGCACTCTACGGCTATGGCCTCCCTGGTCAAGTACCACGGCCTCAAAAAGCAGAACGAATCCGACAAACCCCTGATTGCAACCTGCTGGATGTATGCCCAATACTGCGAATGCGACAAAGAGGACAAGCCAATTATATGGCGCATCAGCCAGGGGGTAAAGAAGCTCTTCACTGCTCGAGGCCATCCCAACACTCCAATCAAGGAGCGCTGCCGCTATTCAAATAACAGCAGCGAAAAGGCGGGTTGGAATGACTACCTCGCGGCCATCAACGATAATAGACCCGTCATCGTGACCTTCAGCTATGACCCGGATACTCGACAGGGCCTGGCCCAGGCCAAGCGTCGGGAGAAGAAATGCTTCTCGATGGTTGGGATCGGCTATATGAAACACGGAGACCAGAAGCTGCTGATTTGCCACGACGGCATCACCTCCAACCAGAGCTATCCTGCTTCAGTTGACAGGGTCTCTGCTGCCAGCCTGGGCATAAACACCCAGGACAAGCCCTGGGGTCAGTCAGGTACCTCGCTGTACAAGTGGGAGGGCAGCTACGAGAATCTCGTGATGGTCTTTGTAGGTAGACCTGCCAAGTAGCTCACCAATCCATCGAATACTCTACGGATCGGGCTTATGAAGCGGTATCTGGCAATTATCTTGCTGGTCATATGCCTTAACGCTTGGGTGGTGGCCCAGCAGCCTACTGATTCCAAACCTCTCACTATTCACCTCTTTTACAGTCCCACCTGTCCGCACTGTCATGAAGTTCGAGCGCTCACCAACCGGCTGCAGGCCGAAAGCCCCAGCTTGCAGGTAGTGGAGCATAACTTGGCAGAGCCGCAGAACATCGAGTTGATGGCGGATTACTATGCCAGCCGCGGAGTGCCGCCAGAGCAGTGGGGCGGAACCATAGCCGTCTTTGTCGGTGACCGATGGTGGAACGACACCGACCGGATCCTCGAGGAACTGGAGCCAACCCTCAACAGCATGATAGGCACAGGTATTGCCGACCGGCCTGACGAGACCGGGACCAGCCTGATCGAGCTGTTCCAGAGCTTTGGGGTATTCACAGTAGCAGTGGCTGGCTTGCTCGATGGGATCAATCCCTGTGCCATGGCCACACTGGTGTTCCTGATGTCATACCTGAGCTTTGCTGGCCGCAGCTCGAGACAAGTACTCGCCACTGGCCTGCTCTTTGCTGCGGGGGTCTTCGTTGCTTACCTGGGAATCGGACTGGGAGCCCTCAGAGCTTTGCAGATGATGGCAGGTTTCTCACTGGTCTCAAGACTGCTGTACCCCACGATGGCCGTCGGCACGCTTCTCCTCGCAGTGTACAGTTTCCGCGACTATCTCAGGGCAAGGGCCGGCGCCGTCAGTGATATGACTTTGAAGTTGCCCAAACCACTCACTAGACTCTCGCACAGCGTCGTACGGAGCTCCCTGGGACCGTTCACGTTTCTGGGCTTCGCCTTTGTCGCCGGACTGCTCATCTCTATCCTGGAGTTGTTCTGTACCGGCCAGATCTACCTACCTACTTTGATGTATATGTGGAGCACTGAGACTCTACGGGCGAGGACTTTCCAATTGCTTGTGCTATATGTCGCCATGTTTACGCTGCCAATAGTAGCGTTCACTCTAGTAGCCTACGTTGGCGCTAGCTCCCAGCACCTGGCCCAACTGACTCGCAGGCATACAGCACTCGTGAAGCTGGCGATAACCGGGTTCTTCGTTGTCTTGACCATCTACCTTGGTTCGGTTTCCTTCACCTTATTCTGGGGTTGACCTTCTTCTCGCTACAGAGCTTGCCGACTCCGAAGGACGTACTGGCCGATGGGCTCCAGTTGCTGGCCTCGTCGTGGACGCGCAGATGCAGGAGGCAGACGCCCCGGGCGGCCGCATCCGGAGCAGAGAGGACCTTGACTGAATGGCGCCAGTGTGATATGGTTCCATCCGCGAGTTGACCGCTTGTGCGGTTACCACCACGAAAAGCATCGGAGGCAGCAAAGCGTAACATAATCTGCGCGCAAGTGTGTACATAATCCCCTAGTACTTATGTCCACAGTGCCCCAATAAGTGTGTCTATAACTCGGCTTATCGACCCACTTTCCACGATTCTGGGCACTAGTCCACGGATTATGTGCCCACTTTAGCGGGGCTATAAGCTGTACTTACGCCCCGGAATCTTCCCCACGCTGCAGCCTCGAATCATAAGGCCCACCAAGGGTCAAGGGAGCGTGTCTTCCCATGCGTATCGAGGCAGCAGCAGAGTTGTTCTTCACTTACTTGGAGCATGAGCGAGGGTGCCGCGCCGCCACGTCGACAGCCTACGGCTCCGACGTGGCGGCGCTGTTACGGTATCTGGAGCAGGAAGAGATCTAGGCGTGCGTCGAGTCGCTTACGGTTCAGGTGCTACGGCGGTATGTGAGCTGGATGTCGAAGTCGGGCTACAGCGCGGCGACGATTGCCCGGCGGGTGTACGCGATTTCGTCTCTGTTCCGGTATTTGGTTAGCTATGGTTACGCGGAGGCGAATCCGTGTCAGTGCGTGGTGGTGCCGAAGAGGAGGCGGCGAATGCCGTCGGTTCTAAGTCTGGAGGAGGCGCGGGGGGCGCTGGTGGCAAGCGAAGATCATCCGTGGGCGCGGATGGGCTTCCGGAATCGGGCGATTGTGGCGGTTCTGCTGTTCTGTGGACTGCGGCGCGCGGAGGTGGCAGGGCTGGCTACAAGCGACGTGGATCTGCGGTCAGGCTGGTTGAAGGTGCGCAATGGCAAGGGAGGCCGACCGCGCTCGGTGCCTCTGGTCAGGGATGTGGCTGGTGCGTTGCGGGACTGGTTGGAGTTTCGTCCGGCGGTGGATCACGACTGTCTGTTCACGGGATTGGGGGGCAAGGCTCTGGGATGCAAGGGCGTGGCGAATGTGTTCAAGCGGTCGGCCAAGGGTGCGGGGGTATGGCGCGCGGGGGTCAGCGCGCACACGGCGCGGCACACCTTCGCTTCATTGCTGCTGCAGGAGGGCTGCGATCTGGTCTCGATTCAGCAGCTACTAGGGCATGCTGACCTGTCCAGCACCTCGATATATCTGCACCTGGAAGCGGGGCACCTGAAGTCAGCGGTGGAGCGTCACCCGCTGTGTGGGAAGGCCGGGGGTTGAGCGGCGTTGGGATGATGGCTTTTGCGGACGGCGCTGCCTTAGCCTATCCTAATGACCCATTTGCGTGAGCTGCTCAAGATTGGCGCGCGCGCCTTGCCCTGCTTCTCCGTCGGGGTCCAACTCGACGGCCCTCTCCCAGTCGCTACGCGCCTGGGCCCATTGCTCTTGCATAACATAGCAGAGCCCGCGGTTGAGGTAGGCGAGGGCGAATTCGGGGTCAATTTGCAGGGCTTTGGTGCAGTCAGCGATGGCCCGGTCGTAGTCACCCGTCCGGACATACGCGACGCCGCGGTTGTAATAGGCCTGGGCGAATTGCGGGTCAATTTGCACGGCCTTATTATATTCCTGGATGGCCCGGTCGTGGTCGCCCTTATCATCGTAGGCGTTCCCGCGGTTGAGGTAGGCGTCGGCTAATTGGGGATCGATTTGCAGGGCCTTGGTGCAATCCTGGATGGCCCGGTCGTACTCGCCCTTGTCATAGTAGGCCTTCCCGCGGTTGTTGTAGGCGGCGGCGTATTGGGGGTTAATTTGCAGGGCTTTGGTGTAATCAGCGATGGCCCGGTCGTATTCGCCCTCATGACCGTAGGCGTTGCCGCGCTTGAGATAGACGGCGGCTAATTCGGGGTTGATTCGCAGGGCTTTGGTGTAATCCCGGATGGCCCGGTCGTAGTCCCCCTTGCCGGCGTAGACCGTGCCGCGGTTGAGATAGGCCACGGCATATTGGGGGTTGATTTGCAGGGCCTTATTGTAGTCCTGGATGGCCCGGCCGTAGTCGCCTTTGTCCGCGTAGACGGATCCGCGGTTGAGGTAGGCCACGGCGAATTGGGGGTTGATTTGCGGGGCTTTGGTGTAATCCTCGATGGCCCGGTCATAGTCGCCCTTGAGATAGTGGGCGACACCGCGGTTGAAGTAGGTCTCGGCGTATTCGGGGTTGATTTGCAGGGCCTTATTGTAGTCGGCGATGGCCGGGTCGTACTCGCCCTTACAAACGTAGGCGTAGCCGCGGTTGTTGTAGGCAGAGGCGTCCTGCGGGTCTACCTGCAGCGCCTCAGTGCACAGTTCAATAGCCTGATTGTTATCTTGGGTAGCTCGCTCCGAGTCTCCCTTGCCCTGATAAGCACCCGCCCGCGCCCTGTAAGCGCGGGCATATTTCGGGTCGCGAACTATGGCCTGGTCGACGTCCGCAATAGCCTGGTCCCACTTTTCCAGATAGTAGTACGCCATCCCGCGCTGCGTATAGGCCGCGGCCGACTCCGGATGAGCGGCAATAATCTGGGTGCACAGGTCAACGACCTTCTTATACTCTGCCCGCTGCTCCAGGGCCTCCGCCTGCTTGAGCAGCTCCTCCAGCGTAGCTTCGGGCACCGATACGCCGGTTGTAGCCGGAGCACTTTCCTCGTCTGCCTGGGTGGTGTATGCCCCCAGACACAGACACAACACAACCACCATCACAATCTGGCTCCATACTCTGGTTTTCCTCATTCTAATCTCCTCCTGTGTTGAAATCAGTTTGGACATCTAAGATTGCAGTTCGCCACTTGCCGTTCGAATCTACCGCATCGCCTCGGCCACCGCCTGATTCCCCTCCATCGGTATTACTTGAGGCATAGTGTTCCTCCTTAACGTAACTTCTGCTGAGCTATACGTATGCAAATATCAGGCTCTTCGCCTACTCATCATCCCATGTGATAACCGCATGGCCCTCCAGCGTGAGAGCCATAAGCCCGTCGAATGCGATTTCACCGGCGGGCCCGTCCGGGTCCATCTCCATGGCCTTCAGCCAGTCGCTTTGCGCCTGCGCCCATTCCTCTCGAAGATAATGCGCCATCCCGCGGTTGACGTAGGCCACGGCGTCTTGCGGGTTGATTTGGATGGCTTTATTGAAGTCCCGGATGGCCCGGTCGTACTCGCCCTTCTCCTTGTAGGCGGCCCCGCGGTTGACGTAGGCCACGGCGAATTGGGGGCTAATTTCCAGGGCTTTGGTGTAGTCCTCGATGGCCCGGTCGTAGTCGCCTTTCAAAAAGTAGGCGAGACCGCGGCTGTAGTAGGCGTCGGCGAATTGGGGGTTAATTTGCAGGGCTTTGGTGAAGTCAGCGATGGCTTGGTCGTAGTCGCCCTTCGGCGAGTAGCCGGTTCCGCGTCTGTAGTAGGCCTCCGCGTCTTGCGGGTTGATTTCCAGGGCTTTATTGAAGTCCTGGATGGCCCGGTCGTATTCGCCTTTGTCATAGTAAGCGCTTCCCCGGTTATTGTAGACCTCGGCGTCTTGCGGGTTGATTTGCAGAGCTTTGTTGAAGTCCTGGATGGCCCGGTCGTAGTCACCCTTCTGGCCATGCGCGATGCCGCGGTTGTTGTAGGCCTCGGCGTCTTGCGGATTGATTTGTAGAGCTTTGGTGTAATCCTGGATGGCCCCGTCGTAGGCGCGCCCAAGGTTGCCGTAGACCTCGGCGAATTGGGGGTTGATTTCCAGGGCCCTATTATAATCCTGGATGGCCCGGTCGTATTCGCCTTTGTCATAGTAAGCGCTTCCCCGGTTATTGTAGGCCACGGCGTCTTGCGGGTTGATTTGGATGGCTTTATTGTAGTCCCGGATGGCCCGATCGTATTGCTGCCTACCCACAGCGTAGGCCATGCCGCGGTTGCAGTAAGCCTCGGCGAATTGGCGGTTGATTTCCAGGGCCTTACTGCAGTCCTGGATGGCCCGGTTGTAGTCGCCCTTGTTATAGTAGGTGAAACCGCGGTTGCAGTAGGCTACGGCGTCCTGCGGGTTGATTTCCAGAGCTTTATTGAAGTCCTGGATGGCCCGGTCGTAGTCACCCTTCTGGTCATACACGATGCCGCGGTTGTTGTAGGCCTCGGCGAATTGGCGGTTGATTTCCAGGGCCTTATTGAAGTCCTGGATGGCCCGGTTGTATTCGCCCTTATTATGGTAGGCCAAACCACGGTTGCAGTAGGCACCGGCGAATTGCGGGGTGATTTGCAGGGCTTTGGTGTAATCGGCGATGGCCCGGTCGTAGTCGCCCTTATAATTGTAGGCGATGCCGCGGTTGTAATAGGCCTCGGCGTCTTGCGGGGTGATTTGCAGGGCTTTGGTGTAATCCTGGATGGCTTGATCGTATTCGCCTTTACGACTGTAGGCGGTGCCGCGATTGACGTAGGTGGGGGCGTGCTGTGGGTCTACCTGCAGCGCCTCACTCCACAGTTGAATAGCCTGGTCGTAATCTTGAGTGGCTCGCTCTCGGTCCCCGTTACTCTCATAAGCCGACGCGCGCGCAACGTAAGCCCAGGCAGATTTCGGGTCGCGGGCTATGGCCTGGTCGAAGTCCGCAATAGCCTGGTCCCACTTTTCCAGGTAGTAGTACGCCATCCCGCGTTGCGTATAGGCCGCGGCCAACTGCGGGTGCGCAGCAATAATCTGGGTGCAAAGGTCAATGACCTGCTGGTACTCGGCTCGCTGCTGCAGGCCCTCCGCCTGCTTGAGCAGCTCCTCCAGCGTCCCGTGCGCCTCCGACGCCTCCTCAGCCGGCGCAGGTGGCTGCTCTGCCCACGCCGTGCCGACACCCACACACAGACACAACACAACCACCATCACAAAGCGGCTCCATACTTTGGTTCTCCGCATTCTAATCTCCTCCTGTATGGAATCGAGATTCCCGCTATAGGCAATATGAAATAATCGGGAATTTCCTAAATCCTTTGCTGCTGCGTTTAACATTCTCTGTGTCCTGCACTAGTTCCTCCTGCTGCGGATCATTTAGCTAACCTGTTTGATATGACAAATGCGAGTTTAACTGGGGTTGCCATGATGGCTTTTGCGGACGGCGCTGTCTTGGGAGTGTGAGGATGGGTGTTATTGGGGCGATAGGCCGAAGTCGACGTGTTGGGCGGCGTGCTGGATTTCGTCGAGGTGGTAGTTGAGGTAGCGGATGGTGGTCTGGAGGTCGTTGTGGCCGAGAAGTATCTGCACATGGCGAATGTTGAGTCCCTGACTGAGCCACTGTTTGGCGGCGAAGCGGCGCAGGCTATGCAAAGTGAAACGGTGGCCGCTGTCGGTTGTCAATCCGGCGCGCTGGCACCAGAGAGTAAACCAGCGTTGGAGGGTGCTCTGCTGCAGGGCACGGCCCTGGCGTCCTCGGAAGACGGGGCCGGTGCGGGGGAGGTCGGATTCGACGTGCAGTGTATGGAGGTGGGCGGCGAGTTCGGTGAAGATGAGAACCTCGCGGTGTTTGTCGCCCTTGCCGCGAATGCGCAGGCGGCCCTTGGTGAGATCAACGTCTGGCCATTGCAGGGATAGGAGTTCGGCTCGGCGCAGTCCACTGGTGGCCATGGCTATCAGAGCGGTCTGTTCGGTGGTGCCGTGGCAGGCGTGGAGCAGGGCGGCTACTTGCTCGCAGGAGGGGCAAGGTTGCAGACGGAGAGTGGCCTTGGGCCGCTCCACGCGATCCACAGGGTTAGAGGGGGCATGGTTGAAGCGCACTGCCCAGGTGAAGAGGGCGGATAGGGCGTTAAGAGCGCGGCGAACGGTGGGTGTAGAGAGGTGGCGCATGGAGGCGATCCACTCCTCGATAAGAGGGGGTGTCATGTCTTTGAGGAGGAGGTGGGCGTCTGAGTCGAGGAAGCTGACGAATCTGGCGAGGTCGTGACGATATGCGGTGATGGTGGCAGGAGAGCGTCGGGCCACGCTGTGCAGATAGGCGAGGTACTGAGGGATGGCTTCGTCTACTCGCATGGGGGGCTCGCCTCCTCGCTGGGGGCCAAACTCCCCTGAGTAACACCAGGAGTTTGGCTGCAGGTTTGAGTGTCGAATGGTGGTAAATCGGTTGGTAGAGTTATGGTTAGAGGAGGCAGGTCAGTCTCTGTTTCGGTAAGTGCAGTGGACATATCGGCTTTACGGACGTCGGCAAGCAAGCGGGTAACGGTGGCCTTGGTAATGCGGAGCATATCTGCGATCTGGTCGAGGCCGAATTGCTGATACATGGTCAGAACTCCGAAGAGACGGGGGCCGCGAATGGGTCCGTACTTGTCGGTGAGGGCCTGGGCTGCATTAAGACTGGTTCGGAAAGGGCGGTTGCGGATGCCCAGTCGGTCAAGGTCGTCTTCCAGAACTTGCTTTAGCATGTGTGGATGGAGATCGTGGAGGGTAACGGGTGTTTGAAAGCCCAGGCCACTCCTAAGACAATGCCGGACTGAGCGAGTTGGTGGAACTCCGGACCTTAGTAGACCGCTGCGGCGACTGGCGCCATGCTCCTTGCCGGAGGC
Source organism: bacterium (assembly GCA_030615605.1). Taxonomy (GTDB): domain Bacteria; phylum Armatimonadota; class Zipacnadia; order Zipacnadales; family Zipacnadaceae; genus JALGTD01. The sequence goes on along the minus strand of JAUWYY010000023.1, from coordinate 17,336 downwards.
GGTGTACGCAGTGTGCGCTACAAGCTGCTAAAGATCGGCGCGAAGGTATTTGCTATGTTCGTCCAGTAGGTTCCCACGTGGATACAGCAGGGCTGCCGAATGCAGCATCTGCCAGACATTAAGGCAAAGCTCGACGAGTTCGGCTGGCAATGCTGACCAATCCGGTGGCCGATTAGGGTGCTTGCGTGTGGGTACGGACCGCTGTGTCTCATCTCCGCGCAGCAGTGTGGAAGGCGATCTGATTGGAGCACAGAGGCCCGTCAGAAGCCTGCAAATCTTCGATCTTCGCTGGTGGACGCTGCGTACGGGAAGGAATTGGCGCAGCCACGAGAGAATACTACGACTCACAAGAAGCCAAGTGAGAGATTCCAGGAATGAACAGTAGCGCGCATAGGCACCCTAACTGGCTATGACGAAGAGCATTACGGCCGCGTCGGAGACTCCGACAGAATCGACAACGGAGCTACACCATCGCCACCATAGCATCCGTAAGACTGCCTGAGGAGGCGTGACAATGGCAAAGATACTTGTTGTGGAGGACGACTCGAATGTTGCACGGGTCATCCAGGTCGCCCTACAGACCAAGGGGCACGAGGTCTTTACTGCCGGCTCAAAGGAAGAGGGCGAAGCAGCTGCAGTTGCCAATAAGCCCGAGCTGGTGATCGTGGACGTCATGATGCCCAAGGGAACCGAAGGGTTTCATCTGGTCTGGAAAATCAGGCAGATGGAAGATAAGGCGCTGAGGGAAGTTCCGATCATCATGGTCACGGGCATCCACGACACGACTGAACTGCGCTTCTATCCGGACCAGAGCGACGGGACCTATGGCCCCGGCGAATTCCTTCCGGTCCAGGGATGGATTGACAAGCCCATCAACGTCGAGGACCTGCTTGGGAAGGTCAACAGCCTTCTTGGCGAGTAGCCGACCGGGCGGTCTCAGCAGGTGGCGGCTTTCGGAGAACAGGGCCGCCTGGATCGCAGTCAAGCTTGGTTTTGGGGCCTGTGAGTGGCGTCGGGATAGTCGAGCACGGCGGCGCCGTTTGCAGCAGCAGCAGCATGGTCAGCCGGGCTCATGGGTGTTAGGGGATGTGCCGGGACAGCGTACCTGGTTAATGAAGGCTGTGGGGGGAGCGCGTCCTCGGGGCCCAGCGCCAGGAAGATCAGAAGTGTCTGATAGACGAAACCGGCGGGTGATTTGGGTCCTGCCTCAATTCATATGTTGACTCGTGATCGAGGGGCCTTGACAAAAATGACACTTTCTGGTAAACTTATGGGCTAATAGGTAGCGAGATATTCTAGAGGCTCGTGCGGCACCACGTGTGTTCACGAGCTTCTTGGCTTTACAGGTATTCTGTCACTGGCCCAGGTGTGGGTGCGTGGCGAGGTCACGCCAAACATGTAGGGACATGGCGGCCACATCTTGCCAACGCCCTTGACAAGATGCGGAGCAGTCTCTACCATAGTAGGACAGCCGACATCGCAGCAGAACTCACCCCCGCGCTGCAGGAATTCGATGCCTCAGCGGCTGTGTCTTTCCCGTGGCAGTACGGCCTGCGTTCGTGGGCCTTGAGGATATGGTTTCCTAATTCTAACGTAAGGAGTGAGACAGATGAATAAGTCAGTTGCAAAGTGTGGTTTGTTGTTGGGACTCGTGCTGGTGCTGGTCATGGCCACAGGATTCCAGGCCCAAGCGCAGTTCAGTAAGCTCTACCAGTTCACCAACGCGACTGGGGCCAATCAGTCTAGCGTGCGGGCTATCATGCATGGGTTCGAAGTCAGGGTGTTTGACTATGCTGACCCGGGAGACTGGGCTCCGGCCGGCTGGGGCTATCTGCTGTTCGGTGGGTACTTCAGCACAGGGGCCACCTTTGGCGGTGGCGCGGTGGCGCCCGGTGACGTTGTGACCGTTGGCTGGCGCACCAGCGACTACAACTGCTACATGCGGGACCTGCGGTGGGGTAGCGGGGCAGCCGTGATTCCGGCATATCTGGGTGTAGGACTGCCCGGCGGAGCCGAGGTGACGTGGGAACCATCCGACGTGTACCCTCCCGGGATCGCTACGTTGACGATCACCAACGAGACCGACGAGACCATATACCTGGAGGGCACTGATTTCGGCGTGGTGGCCGGTGAGCTTAGCCTGGACGAGCTCGCTGACTTGGACCCGGTTGCCCTGCGTGTGGAGGCTATTGACGCGCTCATCGACGCAATGTTGGCCCTGATCGATGAGGCTGTGGCGGCCGGCGACATTGGCCCTCCCAAGGCTCGTAGCTTGGAGACGAAGCTCGAGAGCGCGGAGCAGAATAAGCTCGACGGTCTGGACGCCTGGAATGCCGGCAACGAGAAGAGGGCTCTGTTATTGTGGGGCAAAGCCGCCCAGCAGGTGGGCAACGTCATCTCCGAGCTGGAGCGGTCGGAGGCCAAGGGCGACGTGCGGCAGGATCTACTGGACAAATTGCTTCCCCTGGCCGTGGAGATAGTGGCCGCGCTTGAGGCCCTGCCTGACGGTGTGGGGTCTCCAGTGGAGGGTGAGTCGCTGGAGCCGGGTGAGTCCATCACGATTACTGTCAATGGCGTTAGCGAGGGCGCGGCTCTCGTGCTGTGTGGTACTGTTTTCGACGGCGACACCCCCGTGCTGTACTGGGTAGAGCAGGGCGTCGCCGAGGAATGGGTGCCTGATACAGAGCCGCCCGTGATCATCTCGGCGATTAGCACGCCCGATGAGTTGTGGCCTCCGGATCACGAGATGATCCTGATGACATTGGATGTCACGGTCGCAGACAATAGCGGGTGGGCGTTTTGGTACATTGAGAGCGTCAGCAGCAACCAGCCTGAGGACGGACTGGGCGATGGTGATGCCTCGCCAGACGTGATATTCGATCCCGAAGATGATCTGCAGGCCCTGTCGTTGCGGCGGGAGCGGTCGGGCAATCACCCGACCGAGACGCGCATATACACCGTAACCCTCAAGGCCATAGACATGGCCGGCAATGAGTCCGACCCGTATGAGTTGCTTGTGCCCGTGGATCACGACCAAGGCGACTGATTGCAGACGTAGGTAATGTCGCTGGCGGAGCGCACAGGGGTACGAAGATCGGTTCGGCCCCTGTGCGACCGTGTGGGACGGGGCCTGGCCGCGAGGATCAGTAGCGCGAGAAGAAGGCAGCGGCAAGGCAACCGACTGTTGACCGTGTGGTTTGACTGCGGAGCCATAGTAGTGTACGCTGTGTGGTATGAGTGGGTATGTGAGGCGGTACGCTGAAGGGGCTGTAAGCGGCGGCGGAGTAGTCCGGCTGAAAGACGGTCATCGATTCGTTCGCCGCGCTGTCTTTCGATGTAGCTATCCTGGAGGGCAATGGCTGCACTTTGGCAGAGCATAACTGGGGGATGGCTCTGGCGTGTGCTCGCCAGGCCAGCGGCTACTGGCGTCCTCGTGGTGGCCATGGTGATGCTCCTCGCGTCGACGCTAAGCTTCATCGAAATGCGCGCACTGGATCGCCTATTTCGGCTGATTCCGTCACAAGGCCTGGATCCGCGCATCGAGGTCATTGACATAGGCGACGACCACGGAGCGTACGAGCACCTGCGGTCGCCCGGCGATTCGCCCTCTGAGGGCTGCGAGATTCCCCGCCGGGCATATGCTGAGGCGGCGCGTCGTCTGAGCCAATGGGGAGCCAAGGTTATCGTTTTCGACCTGATGTTCCGCCGGTCGTGCCAATACGAAGACGAGGAGTTGGCCGAGGCCTTCCGGCAGGCGGGCAACGTCGTCGTGGCGGCAAGCACGAAGACGAAGCCCGGCGCTGTGGGATTCGAAGCGCCGGTCAAGCCCCTGGGGGGGGCTGTTTGGGCCGTGGGCTCGCCCGTCGCACATCAGCCCAACGAGACGGTTCGTTCTGTGCCGCTGGTGGTACGCGATCGTGATAGCGGGGAGGAATATCTGGCGCTGGCGCTGCTGGCGTTTCAACGGTTCATGGGTGTGCAACCCTCCGACATAGAACTACGCGAAGGCCGCTGGCTGGTGACAGCCGAACGCAAAGTGCCCCTGCTGTCAGGCGAACAGATTCATCTCCTCTCTCGGCGTGGGAAGGGTGAACGCGAAGAGAGTGCTGTGGCCGCGGTTGAAGTTGTACGAGGTAGCGAGGTGGAGGAGGTCCCCGCGCTGATGACGTGGAATACCTTGCTGATCAACTGGGCGGGACCACATGGCACAATCCAGCCCCGCCTGCTGAGCGAGGTGCTCGATATCAGTGATGATGCGGAAGGGCGCGAATTGTACGAGGGTAAAGCCGTCATTGTCGGCAAGATGGATTGGGATGTGCATTGGACTGCTGTGGGCGCCATGCCCGGCCCAGAAGTCCAAGCCAATGCCCTTCATACGCTGATCTCGGGGAAATTCATACAGCCAATGGCTCCCTGGAGCTATCTGGCGTTACTATTGGCCTTTGCCGCTGCAACTGCGGTGGGCGTTCGTCGGTTCAAGGGGTGGCGTTCCATAGGCGCGGTGATTGTCCTGATGGTCTTGGCAGTAGTCGTAGCGCGTCAGCTCTTGGTGCAGCGGGGAGTTTGGATGTACTTGTTCTACTGCGAGTTGGGCGTTTTGCTGGCTTGGGGCATGACGACCGTGGCTGAAAGCGACAAGGTGACGGCTCTCCTGGCGCGGTTCGTCCCCTCCTTCATCGGGGAACCAGCGGCGCCGCGCCTGGGCGAAGTCCGCACCATGGACGCGTCGATCCTGTTTTCCGATATCCGCGGCTTCACCGGCACTGCCGAGCAGTTGTCCGCCGAAGATATGCTCACCATGCTCAGTACGTACCACTCCGCCGTCGAAGATATCATCACGGTGCACGGGGGGACCATTGTTAAGACGCCCGGGGATGCCATCCTGGCCGTTTTCTGGCAGGAACTGAGGGGCGTCAACCATGCGGCCTGTGCGTTGCAGGCCGGCCAGGAAATCCTCGCGGATGTGCCGACGTTTGCTCGAGCCTGGGAGGCCGCCGGCGTGCAGCTTGACATAGGTGTTGGCATCAATGCCGGGCCGGTAGCTATAGGGTTGGTGGGTACGCGCCATCTGGAACCCACCGTTATCGGCGATCCCGTCAACGTAGCCCAGCGACTGGAGAGTCTTACAAAGACGCTTGGCTACCCGCTTATCTTCAGCGAAAGCGTGCATGCGCGGCTACGTGAAGATGTCGAGGCCGTGTGCCTCAATGAGGTGACACTTAAGGGGCGGCAGATGCCGATCACAGTCTACGGCATGGTTCGCCCCGAGGACTTCAGTCAACTGCCCGAGCAAGGTGTTGACCATGCCGACAGGGAGAGGACCAATGAAAGCTAGATTCTCTTGCCCAAACCTGCTCCGCTGGTTCGTACTGTGGATAACATTTAGCGGCTTGTGCCTTGTCTGCCTGCAGACCGCAACTGCCGCGCAGAGATCTACCTTCCGACTGCAATCGGCGCGCGGGCAGGTCGAAATCCAGGTTGGTGGTAGGGGGGCGTGGGTCCCGCTCAAGCGGGGTGTTCGAGTAGCTTCCCCGGGTGACCACATCCGCACCGGGGTGGGTGGCTCCGTCTACATCGTGAGTGACGAAGGCGCACGCATTGCTTTGGGGGCGAAAACTGAGGTCGTCCTTCGAGAACCAGACAAGCCTCGTGGTTGGCGGGTTGTGCTAGGACGGATACTGGCCACAATCACTGGTCGTCAGCGCTTGGAGGTGCGGGCGCCAGCCGCTGTCGCTGCTGCGGAGGGCACCACTTTTCAGCTTGACGTGAGTGAAGACGGTACCACCGTGCTCACCGTGGCTGAGGGGGAAGTCCAGTTCTTCAACGACTTGGGCAGTGTGGCGGTACTCAGCAGCCAACAGAGCACGGCGCAGATTGGGCAGGCGCCGACTCGCCCGATTGTGGTTGACCCCTCGAGCCTGATTGCATGGGAAGCCAATCTCCAGACCCTCATCATCGAGCTGGAATACCCTCAGGTCAGCACAGACCCCGAAGAACTGCAGCAAGAACTAGCCGGGCGGCAAGATGCCTCGCAGCAACAACCTGACGATCCGGCGGCGCATGCTGCCCTGGCGGAGGTGTTGTTGGATTTGAGCCGTACCGAGGAAGCCGTCACCCAGGCGCAGCAGGCAGTGGCACTGGCCCCCGCCGAGGGGGCCTACCGGGGTGTGCTGGGATACGCGTTGCTGCAGGCGGGTCGTCCGGCTGAGGCTAGTGCTGAGTTCTCACTGGCATCTGAAGCTCAGCCAGATAATGCACGCTGGCAGATTGGCATGGCGCTGGTTGCTCTCGGCCAACGTGACGCGGGGCCAGTCGTGGCGCTCCTGCAGCGCGCGGGACAGCTATCACCAGATGATCCGCTGCCTCAGGCATATCTGGCGGCTGCCTACCTTCGCACAGGCGACCTGGGACAGGCGGCGGTCTCAGCGTCTGAGGCCGTGCGTCTCGGCCCCGAGCATTACCTATCCAATACCTATCTCGCCTACGTCCGTCTAGCCCAGGGGAAAACCAACGAGGCGGTTCTAGCTGCCAGCAAGGCGGTGCAGGCGGCTCCCCAGTCGGCATTGGCCCATAAAGCCCGTGGTACCGCCCATCTGTTTTCCGGAGACTTCGCTGGGGCCAGACAAGACCTGGAGCGTGCGCTCGAGCTCAACCCTCTTTCCGCCAGCACACACCTGACACTTGCCAAGCTCATGGCTGCTGAAGACGAAATCGAGGGCGCACTTGAGCAGGCGCAATTGGCTGTGGGTCTCAATCCGCAAAGCGCGCCAGCCCGGAGCACTCTGGGATTGCTTTTCCTACTGAACAACGATCCGGGACGTGCCGGCCATCAGTTCGAACAGGCCTTGGCCGTGGATCCTAGCCTGTCCGAGGCCCGCACTGGCTGGGGTCTCATTCTGGCCAAACGTGGCCGCTTCCGAGAAGCTCTCGACCAGCAAAAGGCGGCTGTCTCCCTGGATACTGACTCGGCGTCCGCCCAGAATAACCTGGGAGGTGTGTACGCCTCATTGGGCCGGATGAGTCTATCTATGGAACACTTGAACCGGGCTATAGCGCTACAGCCGGGCTGGGGGATGCCCTACGCGAACCTCGCGCTGGTTCACTTGGAGGAGAATCGCTTTCGGGAGGCTCTGGATGCGGGAGAACGGGCCGTCGAGCTCGGTGAGCGTTCGCCGTTCGTACACACTGTGCTGGCACGAATCTACATGAGTCAGGGCCGCACCAACAGGGCGCTGGCCGAACTGCGGCAGGCCGTGGCTCTCGACGAGCATTACCCTCAAGCGCGTTTTCAGTTGGCGAAGCTGTATCTGCGACAGGATAGGGCTCGAGATGCTGTGCGCGAGATTCTGACCTCGGTGACCACTGACCCATCGGCCATGCTGGACACTCGGCTCTATGCCCGGACGGAAAGCACCGTCGCTGGCGGAAGCCACGACCAAATCCATTATGATGTACGTCACAGTGACCAGGCTTCCGAAGGGCGCCTTAGCTATTTCGCCAGTGGGCTGCTGGCAGACAGCGATGGCTTCCGGGCGGTGAACCAAGACGGGTCGGAGAAGTTCTTGGAAGTAATCGCTGGCCATCAGTCGCAGCCCAGGCAGCAACTCGCTTTTCTCGGCACATTCTTCGACCGCACAGTTGGCTCTCCCGGACCTGTCACACCCAGCTCCATCGGGGATCCCGACGACCGGCAGGCTTTCACTGGGTATGATGCGGTCCTTGCCTATCGCCAAGAATTGTCTCCCACAATGACTGGCACTGCAAAGTACTCGTTCAGACACAGTCGCTTTCGTTTCAGCAATCCCGACAGCCTGACCGGGGGAGACACCAACGCGTTGCGCGAGCTGGTGAATGAGAGTTCACAGCATTCGGCGGAGCTTCGTCTAGATGCCAATATTAGCGAGAAATCGTCTCTGCATCTGGGATATAGCCATCTGTGGGATAAGCGCGAGCGTCACGGTATGGCAGGGGCCGGCGGCCCGCCCGTCTTCAGCCCATTTTCGATGCGGAGTAGTCCCGAGACTGGCACGGCATGGCTTGAGGTGCGAACCCGCGTCAACGACCGGCTGGATCTGACGGTGGGGGACTACTGGGGACGGCAGAGCGGCACGTCGAGCGTACTGCTGCCAAAACTGGTGGCTGTGTACCGGCCTGATCAATCCACGTGGTGGTCGCTTGTGGCCGAACCGGTGTTCCGCACGGATACCTTGGAACTAGCCCCGGTCGAGGCCCTGGCCGATCCGCGTGGACTGACGTACCTCGACTTTATGGAAGGCGGCGCGGGACGCTCTTACGAGTTGCGCTACCAACGCCAGGGGAGCCGGTCGAGCACGATTACCACTTCTCTTTCCTATCAGCGAGTACGTGGCCTGTTGGTTGACGTGCAGGATCCCGCATTGACCGGCCTTCCGGCTCGCGTGCTGATAGACCGTGGGCATAGATGGGTGGCGGACACGACCTACGAACAATGGCTGACAGATACTGTCACCGGGCGCGTTTGGGTACGCTGGCAGTCGAGCCGCGGCGGGTTTCCGGAGGCCGGAGTCGGTGGTACTGAGTGGCCCTATACGCCCAAGTGGCAGGCCGGTGGTTGTCTGGACTACATTGACGCCAACGGCTATCGTATCGGACTGGAGGCCGCCTGGGTAGGTAGCCGTTTTCACGATCCACAGAACACGCAATCGGTCGGGGGCTATCCCCTGGTCAACCTACGTCTTCAGCATCAGCCCAATCTGCGGCAGAACTACTTCATCAGTCTGATGAATCTCGCCGGTCGGGGCTATGAGACCTTTGCTGGATTTCCCCAGCCTGGCCGGACTGTTCTTGTCGGGCTGGAGTACCGCCACTAGTACGGCGTGAAAAGGAGAGGCCAATGCAACTGACACTAAGACCCTTTCATGCACTTGCGTTCGTATGTATTGTTGCTGTTCTGCTGGGGTGCTCTGCCGGGACCGCTCGCGGACCCATGCCGGCTGGTTCGCACGCTGCATCGGGTCAGGCTGCCTCGATGATGTTCATCCAGCAGTGGGGACAGATATTGTGGGGCCTGATTACCAGTCAGACCGGGACGGAGACCCCAACGTTCGGTCCCCCCGTCTTCAATCCGGATGGCTCAGTTAGCGTTACCTTCACGACTGCGGATGGCACCGAGGTCACTATGACCACGTTCATGGACGGTTCGGGCCGGCTGGACATTATCTATCCGGATGGCTCGACCCAGACCGTTTTGCAGTCGGCTGTCCAGTGGGACTTTGTGTCGAAGTGGACCACCAACTGGCAAATCACCTCCAGCGAGGGCCTATCCGTGACTTACACCAGCGTCGTTGATGACCAGGGAACGATGTTTGACATCACCGATGACACCACAGAGTTGGAGGGCTCGTCGGTGTTGCCTGGTAACCTCACCCAACAATTCACAGCGTTCACAGGCGCCGGGCAGACTACCGTCCAAGCTGAGCAGAGCGACGGTTCAACCTTTACGTTGGTTGTCCCTTTGGCGTCCCCCATGTTCATGTATCCTGATTTCTCCCAGCCGACCACTGGCACATACAGTGGCGGTGACTTCAACATCCAGTTCACTCTGACCTCAACACCGGCCGCCCCTTCTCGCTGGGCCAGCATGTCGTCGGACCTGGGCGGAGGGCTGACTGGCGAGTTTTCACTGAATCCGGATTTCTCTGGCTCCGGCCAGCTACTCCAGGACGGCGAGCTTGTGGCTCTGGTATCATGGACAAGCACCGGAGAGACTGAAATCAGCTTCTTGACCGCAGAAAGCGGCGCTGCATCTCCCGCAGGAGCTGCTTTGGATTACCTCCTGAACCGGTGGCAGACGCTGACAGCGTTGATGGCGCCAGCTCCCTGAGCTGCATCGCTGGAACACATCTCACCACATTGTCCCCGGCGCAGCATACCGCTAGCCGCCCTCATGGCGCAGCACCGCGCCGAGTTGGGCTATGGCGCGTGGTTGACGGATGCCTGGAGCAAGAAGCACCGGCCAGGATACACCCGAATCGCTTCTGACATTACCCCTGAAAACGAGTCCAGCCATGGTGTTAGCATTCGGCCCACCTGGCCCCGAAGTGGCAGCTGAACTTGCCGCCGAGACCTCAGTAGCTTCCTATCCTGAGCAACTCGAGCTCGACCCAACCTATACTACTGGGCAAACTCGGACACAGTGCACCTGCCAGGCAACAACCTTCGGTGGGACCAGGTCAAATATTAACCATCCGAATATGTCCCCACCCGGCGCGAATCGGCGGTCGTCTGCAGTTTCCAGGCAAGGAAGGTGTGAGAGTAGGGTCTGGGGAATACCATGTATGACGTAGGCGAGGTTGTAGTACTCTTGGGTAAAGTGGGCACTAGAGCGAGGATTATCGTCCCACAAACTGGCAGGAAAGCAGGGGAAAACGGGGTTTTGTGGGCGAGTAACTCGGCTTATAGACTCACTCTCCAGGCCAATATTGAGCCAAATGTGAGAATGACAGGAGTCGAAAGCGGAACATAACCTCCGTTATTAGACCCACTTTCCATTTTGGCCACAATATTGGCGTGAAAAAGACGTCCTGAGCGGTAGTTGTCGTCTTCAAACCGGGCAGCACACAGAAAGGGTGTGTGCATAACTCCCATGGTTATGAGGACATTAGCTCAGGATTTCCTATTGTATTTGGAGGCAGAACTAGGTTACAGCAAGCAGACGGCCATTTCCTATGGCTACGACCTACGGTATTTCTTTGAGTTCCTCGACAGGCACGACGTAGCCCCCTCGGCAGATGCTGTCACTACTGCTACGGTTAGAGAATGGATCGTGGAGATGCACCGTGGTGGACTGTCCAGCGCAACTGTGGCCCGCCGTCTGTATGCCCTTCGCAGTTTCTGGAAGTATCTTCGTGAGTTGGACCTCGTCCAACACGATCCTCTGGCCAAAGTCTCGGTGCCCAAGCGCGAGCAACGGCTGCCAAAGTATCTGGGGGCTGACGACCTCCGCAAGCTCTTGGAAGCATCCCAGCATAGCCACTCGACATTCTGTGCTTTCCGAAACCACGCAATGATAGCGATGCTCATCTTCACTGGTATGCGCCGGGGCGAGCTAATCAATCTGCGGAGGGCGGATGTGGCGCTTGTGGAAAGAGCGGTCACGGTGCGTGGTAAAGGCAACAAGATGCGGGCGATACCCTTGGTTGACGAGGTCGTGGACGCTGTTCGTGACTGGCTTGAGTTTCGCCCCGCGGACTGTAAGCATGACTATCTCTTTACTACCGCTCATCGGAACCGGATTCACCCGTCGCGCATGCAGCGGATTTGGAAGGGAATACTTGGGCGAAGCGGAATTCAACAAGAGGGAGTAAGCCTGCACACGCTCAGGCACTCCATGGCCACACTGCTGCTGCAAAGCGGTCAGTGCAGTCTGGTGGAGATACAACGTATACTGGGCCACTCGCGGCTCGACACTACTGCAATCTACCTGCACGTGAACGATGCTGAGTTGCGCGATGCCGTCAACGCTCATCCGCTTACCCAATAGACGTATGGGGTTCTGCGACGAACCAGTTACTTACAGAATGGCAGGCCACGAGAGGGCGTGCGAACAGGAAGTGTATCACTGATGAGTGCGAATGACGACAGCCTGCTAGTGGATGCAGAGGTCCTGGCAGGCGAGTACGAGGTTGATAAGAGCGCCGTACACACAGCTTTGAGGAAAATCGGCGAAGCCCGTCAATACTTTCCCAGAGAGCCAGTGTATGAACTGCGAACAGCCCTGGATTGTGCCCCACCCGATAAAGTTCTGAATCTATTTCAAGATGAAGCAGCAGAAATCATCTCGGTGAAGGTAGTTTGGTATTACTATCTTTCGAGTCCCCTCACGCCACTCTACACGCGTCTGCATCTCTCACGTCTCCTGCGGGAATTTGTGAGATACTTGGAACACAATGAGGACTATTTGCTGAAAACTGGCCATCCCAGGACACGGTTCGATGCCTCGCCCTGGCTTGATTGGCACCTGGCTAGAACATACTACGCCAAGCGTCCGATCATAATCGCGCCAGAGCGCTCCCAATTTGCAAAACTGTTTTCACCACCCATGTCGGAATACTTGGCATCACCGAAGCATGACGCAGTTGGGAACATATTCCATCAGTACTATTGGATCAAAGCGCGCCAGCGTCCACCTTTTCGAATTGAGAGACGCGAGCAGAAGCAGTCAGCTGGTGGAGACCTCTCACTTGTGCAGATCCCGCAGGAAACCACCGATTTCCACACCACCGGCGACGGGATTTATCTTCCCCATGATGATAGGGGACCGTTGGAATCGTGCAAGTTCTGCGAGGCGGGTTACATGGAGGGCTTTGAGCCCGAGGATGTTGTCTGGCTGAGAAAGAGACGGCCGAGACTACTTAAGCTCAAGAAGCACATACTCAGGCGGCTGCGAGCAGCCCTTGACCATGAGGACGCCAATGGTCTGTGGGAGGACATCGCCGAGATATTGACCTCAAGTCTCTCCCAGCAGGAGACTGAGCGTCTCATAGAAGCCGAAAGGCTTTACGGATCGACGTCGTCCCTGATGGTGCCACTGTGGAGCATGGACGTTCCACCATTTTATGAGAATAACGGCGGCCTCACAGAGCTACTTTCAGTGATAGGTTGCGTGGAGAAGGAACTACGTATCGGCACAATGCACGGCGCTAAAGAGGTCATAGAAGACGAAGAGGAGGCGCTGAGACTGAGCCACTACTATGAGGCCGTTGACAAACCTTGGCGCCCAGCACTGGATCAGGCGATCATCACACTGTTTAGGCTTTCCCTTGAGGAGGATGGATTCTGGAAAGACTACGAGGACCGCGTGGCCAAGCTTTGGCCTCGATTCAAGAGCGAAGTCACCGTCTCCCGTCTGGTGGCCTCAGATAAAGCGTGTAAGCTACTAAGCTATCTGGAGCAGAAGGCAGATTTGGCACGTGTGTCCCTCGAGCAAACGGGGGAGATTCAGGAGCGGCCCAGTTTGGACGAAGCAGCGGCTGGACAATATCTGTTCCGAAAGCCGGGAGACAAATGGCAAGTCAATTTCGGTGGGCAGCCATTCTACGTAGACGACATTAAGGGAATGGAGTACATCTATACTCTCTTAAGCCGACGCGGCGAATGGGTATCCTGTATGGAATTGGCAGGGGGCACCAGCATCGACCCGGATGCAAGGAACTCAGATATTTATGCCGACATGATTTTGGAAGAGCTGGAAAACGAGGGCTTGCGGGTCAGCGACATTGAGCAGCTAATGAAAACCGTCCCAGAGGCGGCGAATGCACAAGTATGGGATAGTGCCATAGAGGAGCAGCGGGGCAAACTGCAAGCTGCCAAGGACCGCGGGGATCCCGAAGAGGTTAGGGAGCTTGGAAAGCATCTTGAACAACTCGAACAGCTCCGATCGGAGTTCTTCAACATTCGGGGAGAAGAAAGACCTGCAGAGCGCCAGCCGGAAAATGCTAGGACGAATGTGCGCCACGCAATAGACACGGCTTATGAGAGGATAGAGAAGTACTGTCCCGAGCTGGTAGACCATCTGAAGGCACACATCAAGACTGGTGAAAGCTGCGTTTACAGGGCACCTCATGACGCAAGAATCGACTGGAAACTGTAATGGGCTGGCTAACCACCGAATTCTTTCGCCTGATGTCAAATTGTGAAGCCAAAATTCACAATGTGAAGCCCAAATTCACGCAATATAACTTGAGAACCAGACACATCGAACTCACACTGGCATCTTCGATGCGCTCTGGCAACAATCGCGTGAATGAGGGCAACAATGTCGAAACCAGCACCAACAGCAGCGACCGAGACCGCCACGCTCCGTGTTCTGTTGGAGGAATTTCTTCGTCACATTGTCGACTACCGCAACTATAGCCTCGCGACTGCCCGCGCCTACGAGTCGGACTGCGGTTCATTTGTCGAATTCCTCGAAGATCGGCAACGACCGCTAAGCCCCGAGACAGTCTCCACCAGAGACGTGCGGCTTTTCTTAGCCTCATTGAACGGCCTCAGTCCCAGCAGTGTGCGGCGCAAGCTCTATGCCATCTCATCGTTTTTCGAGTATCTGCGCCAAACCGAGATAGTCACCACTAATCCGGCCGCCCCTATCGATCCGCCCAAGCTTGAGCGGAAGCTGCCTCATGTTCCCGGCAGGCAACAATGTCAGCGACTACTGGACGCCTGTGAAGGTACCAGGGAGAGGCTCATAGTGGGCCTGTTGTTTTTGGCTGGTCTCCGCCGCTCGGAGGTTCTGGGGCTGGACATCTCGGATGTTGCTGCCGACCTAAGTGCCGTCATGGTCAGAGGTAAGGCGGGGCGGGAGCGCTTGGTGCCGGTCTCGTCCAGACTGCGCGGGATGCTGGCGGAGTATCTGCAGGTGCGCAGCTCTGATCAACCAGTGCTGGTGGTCAACGCCGCTGGCAACCGCGTGGGTACGACCTCCTTCTACCGTCTGTTTAGTAGACTGTTGAAGCGAGCGGAACTGGACGAGACTGGAATAACTCCACACACGCTCCGCCACGCCTTTGCAAGCGAACTCATCAGGGCCGGCGTGGACATTGCCACCGTCTCGGAGCTACTGGGGCACGCCAACATCGCCACGACATCCATTTACTTGCACACCACCCCCGAGAGCAAAAGGAGTGCTGTGGAGTGTCTTTGCCGCGACTCGGAGAGTGAAGAGCGCCTAGATACCGATAGGTCAGTTCTGAGCAACGTCCGTAGGCCCACGGTGCGGTCTGCAGACCCGGAGACCGTACCATGATAGAGCCTAAGGGAGAAACTGTTGAGGAAAATATCTTTGAGACCGCCGCACAAAGCCCGCCGGCGGACAACGCGGAGCAGCCCGTACCAGAACTGGTCTGGGCCAAAGATGCGGGGGGAGAGGAACAGGAAGCCCCGCTTGCTGACCAGCCGAAGCCACAAAAACCCCCGGTTGTTGATCGCCCATTTAAGCAACGCACCGATACCAGGCGAACCAAGCAAAGGGGCACAGTGGACTCCAATGCAACCCCTCGGCAGGCAGACACCGGCAAGACGGATGACGCGGGCCTTCCGTCTGACCTTGCGCTAGAACAAAGTGTTCTCGGGGCGATCCTTCTTGACTTCCTCGACGGGGAGGAATTAGAGCCGTCCGGGTTTGACCGCGCCGCCCGGCTGCTCACCACCGACTCCTTTTTCTACGAGGCCCAGCGGCGTATCTGGGACGCGATGGCGGCCTTGGCCGAGAGCGGTGAGCCTGTGGAACTGATGCTGGTTTGCGGTGAGTTGAAGCGGCGTGGCCAGCTTGAAGACCTCGGTGGTATAGAGTACCTACAGGCACTATCGGGCAAGAGCTTGACTGCTGTGCACGTTGACCGCTATGCCCGGCGCGTCCACGAGCTGCACAGCCGGAGGGAACTGATCCAGCAAGCAGCAGATATTGAGCGCCAGGCACGTGATCCGGACGCAGACGCCTCGGCAATCGCTTCTTCCGGTATAGGCAGACTCCAGCACATATACCAAGTCTCCGCAGCTTCGCCCATCCCGGTCTCTGACATAGACGCTCAGGAGCTACCCGACATACTGGGCGGCACGACCTGGCGATACCGTCCCCTCCTCGCCTGTGGCTACCTGACTATATTGATGGGTTCTTCCTTCGTTGGCAAAACTGTCACTGCCTACCGCTTGGCGCTTTCCGAGATCGGCGAGTTACCCTGGCCGGGTTCCGACGTGTATGTTGATAAACCTGGCGTCGTATGTTGGGCTGAGTGCGAGTCCGGCCAGCAGTCTATTGTTGATAGGATTAAAGGATGGGAACTGACCAAGCCGGGTATCCGTATAGCTGGCAAGGAAGGCGAACGCCGCTTCTCAATACCAGACGATCTGCCTGAGATAAGGGCCTGGCTAATACAGAGCAAGGCCACATTCTTCGTCGGCGACTCTTTTCGGACCATATTCAGCGGCAACGAAAACTCCAGCGGGGAAGTGACGAGCGCACTGCTACCCCTTGCGGAGATGCTCCGCGATCTCAATATCCCCGGCCTGCTTACCCACCACACCCGGAAGGTCCAGGAATTGGAAAGCCACGTCTTTGAGTTGGAGAAATCCCGAGGCAGCAGCGCGATCTACGCCGTACTCCGAATAATCATAGCTATGGATTTGCCAGACCGTGAGCGCGAGACGCGCCGCCTCTTTGTGGTGAAGTCCAACATTGGACCCGCCAACGAGGCTTGGGGGGTTGACTTGGACTCGGAGACTGGCTTTCCGACCTTCACCAATGACGTGCCCGAGGAGCCTCGGGAAAAGATTACTACTAGGACCTGCAAAGACTTCCTGGTTGACCTGCTCGGCTTTGGCCCGGCGAAAGTGCCAGACATTCTCACGCAGGGCGAACAGCAGGGTTTCAAGCAGCGATCAGTGTTCGCCGCCGCAAGTCAGATACCCGTTTACCGGCGCAAAGTCAGCGGCCGCAAAGGCCCGGAGTGTACCTGGTGGAGTCTCACCAAGTTTCCAGAGCAGCCATTATTCACAGACGAGGAGAGCAACTGATGCCCTCTGTATGTACTGCATGTACTGAAAGGCCAATGGTAGCAAGGTACCTGCAGTACTTGCAGTACCTATAGCACGTGCACACAGATAAGCGACCACTTGAGTATAAGAGTTTGCGCTGAATTGTGGAAAACTATCCGAAAAGCAGGTGTAGACGATGATCAACAATGTGATCTTAGTGGGCAGGCTGGGCAACGATCCGGAGCTGAAATACACCCCAAGCGGGACTGCGGTCACTAACTTTCGCCTGGCGGTGAACCGCCCGCCGCGACGGGACGCTCCCGACAGTGAGGAGCAGACTGACTGGCTGGACATTGTGGCCTGGGGAATGGTAGCTGAGAACTGTGCTCAGTATCTGGACAAGGGCGCACTGGTGGGTATTGAAGGCCGGGTGCAGTCGCGCAGTTGGGAGACCCAGGACGGCCAGCGGCGTTCCGCGGTCGAGATCAATGCCCGCAGCGTGCAGTTCCTGGAGAGCAAGATCGAAGCCGAGCGCAGGCGCAGCGGCCAGGAGCAGCCTGTGGCAAGCAGAAGCACAGCCGGCGATGACGACTTCGGCCCGGGCGCCGAGGGTGAAGATATCTTCGGCGATGAGTGACAGGAGGCGATCAACTGTGGAGACCGTGACTGTCCGAAAGAACGCGATCGAGGTTATCCGCATAGAGCGCGGGGAGTACCAGGGCACGGACTTGCTGCACGCCCGGATTTGGTATGATGACGGTGGCGGCGAGTATAAGCCCTCAAAGAAGGGTCTCAGCTTGCGGCCGGAGACCTGGCGAGAAATCCTG
>JAUWYY010000049.1 GCA_030615605.1 bacterium | reverse complement strand
GTGCACCATCAGCCGCGAGGATTTCCTCGCCCTTGAGCAGCTCCTCATGCGACGGCAGGTTGTCAATGTACGCCTGCACCTCTTCAAGGGTTTCGCTTGAGAAGTTGTCAGGCTGGCCCAGCCAGCCGTCGGGGATGCCGTTGCCGTCACTGTCCTGCTCAAAACTGCCGTTGGGCAGCAGGTTTTGTGCCGGCGCGGCGACAACTGTGATCATTAGAATGCTCGCCACGATCGTCAGAGCGATCACCTTGACCATACCCGCATTGCGCAAGTCTACATATTTCATGGCTATTCAATTCCCCTTTATTGTGTCTTAATAGTCAGCCAGAGTGTTCCACGCCCAGGGCGCTCACCAACTCGCTGATTGGCGCGGTAGATTTTTCATTGCAGTCTAGGATCTCCCCAAAGCGGGAGGGGGACGTACGCGTCCTCCACACTGAATCTAACGATACTCCCGATGCTCTTCCCAAGCAACGAGCAGCGCATCCACATTTCTCCACGTCCTGGGGGAAGTATCGGTCACGTTGTCTACCGGAGAGAGAATGAAGCCGCCCCCAGGGGCAAGGGCGGCAATAGCCTGCTCTACGGCCTCTTCGCTCTCTTCAACAGTGCCCATTTCGATAGTCAAGCAGCCATTGACGCCACCCCAAAGAGCCAGTTTGCCTGCGGCCCGCTGCTTGATCTGCGCCAGGTCGGTGCCCTTACCCTCCAGCGGGTCCACTCCTATAAGGACGTCCACGCCCGCGTCTATGATGTGGTCGAGCAATGGCATCACGCCGGAAGTCATGATATAGCCAAACTTGGCTCCAGCCTCGTGAGCCATTTTGACATCCGCAGTTAGCACAGGGAGAATGAATTTAGAGTATAACTGCGGCGACCACAATTCGGTACTTTCATACCAACCTCGCTTAATTATCAGGTCCACGTCCTGTTCGAGTATTATCTGCATGCGCCGCTGATTCCAAGCGGCAATCATCTGCACCAGGCGCTCGAGCATCTCGGGCTCGTCCACAGCCAACAGCAACGCCTGTTGCATACCGCACAGCCACATCACGGCATCCATACCCATGATCCCCCAGTCCAGCCCGTCCGTGCCGTGCCAGCCGCCAGTAAGCAGCAACTCGCGCTCTGCGGCGATCTTCTTCAGTGCTTTGGCCTTCTGGCGGAACTCACAGATGTCTTCTGATGTCGGCTCGGCGAGCAGAAACCGCAACGGTTCTAAGTCGCCTTCGTCTTCAATCAGAAACTTTGCCGAGCGCGGGACCAGGTAGTCATCAAACAAAGGGACATGGTCGCCATAGGGCCAGTCAGGAGTCTGCTTAATCACGGCCCTGAGGGTCCCGACGGGCGTCCGATATTCCTTGTGCAGCAAAGCGGGGCCCTCTGTGCTGGGCTGCTCCTGCCATTCCCTGACTGCCACACGTGAATCAAAGCTGAGGGGCAGTTTCGGTAAACTGACCCGGGCGTCGAGGCCCATATTTAGTTCTCGTTCGAGGAGAGCAATCGCGTCGCCGCAACTTGCCCGCAACGCATCAAAAATCATAAAGCTGCACGGTACATGATCCGGCTGCTGGTTGTTTAGGGCCACAAGCATTCGTTCCCGGCTTGTCATTTGTCTTCTTTCCTTTCGGTTAGTACAGCTCCGCCAGGCAGTCAGCCTGCACGACCAGTATTTCCCCCATCATTGGCTCGGCGCAATTGTGCGGTGGCACAGGCAGATTACCAGCACCGCGCCATCTGCCTCAGAGCGGGTTGAATTCGGCGAGCAGGGCGGCCACCGTCTCTACTTATAGATGGTTCTTGCACAGCGGGCAGTTGTAGGCAATGAGCGGCACGCCCCCCTCGTCCGCCAGCCGCAAGTAGAAGTCTGTAATCTCGTCCTGGTGAAGTGCGTAGAAGTTGGGCGGAGTGCACAACACGAAATTCGCCCCGCGCTCTTTCGCATCGGCAATGTGTGCGAGTACCAGGGCGGTACTGTTGTCACTGACGCCGACGGTGAAGGGCGCACGGTCAGCGGCCACTTCCTTGAATAGCTCAGTCACGCGACGCCGGGTAGCGCGATTAAAGGCAGCGTATTCGCCACAAGCTCCCAGAGGGAAAAGCCCGGTGATGCCGCCCTCCAGAACGGAATTGACCAGCCGGCCTACCGGCGGTTCGTCCACTTCTCTCTGGGCGGTGAGGGGAGTTTGCAAGGCCGTGGTCAGGCCGTGGAATCCGGTTAGGCCAGTCATCTGTGGTCGTTCTCTCTTCAGGTTATTGTCACTGTGTTAGCTTATAGACGCCGTGGTAAGGACAGACAACGACAGTGTGCATCCTCAGCCTTTGTGGGACAAATTGGGGGTTGAATTAGGGTAGACTTGAGGCGTTCGGGCTCCAGGGTTTGCATCCATCTCTATCGCCCTGCGATACTGCTCCCGCCGGGCCAAGATAGCTTCCTTGCGCCCATACTATACATCGTCGGGCGGCACATTGTCAAGGGCTTCGTGATAGCGTCGCTGGTTGTAGTAGCCGACAAACTGAATAATCGCTGCTCGACGGCGGCCAGTTCAGGGCCTCGAGCACGGCGTTGGGCGCGTGGGGGCGACCGGAGAAGGGCCGGTGGCCTGATGGAATGCGATCATAAGGGTCTCATCAGGCATCAGCCGCGTACCTACCCAACAGGTCTAGCCAGGAGTCTGAGGGGAATGATAGATGCTGAAACGCTTGACCTCGCTGGCGCTAACTCTCTCAAGTATCGAGGCACTGGCGACTTGGACAAGTGAGATGAGAAACACTAACTCCAGAGCACAGAACATCTCCATCAGCCGACCGAGTGTAGCTTTGGCCACGCCCAGCGGCTCCCAACTATTCCAATAGCAAGGAGCAGCAGAACCCATATGGGGGTAGTCAAGCATAGCAACCAGCAACACCAGCCCTGGCTCAAGTCTTTCCTATCGTTCTGCGCCCACTTGCACGCCACCTCTGCGGGCTGGTCAAATGATGCTCAGCGAGCTGCAGCGGTTCAGCCACAGCGGGAATGGTCAACAGCAACGCCACTGGAACTGCAAACGCCAGAATCCAGGTGAGTATAGCAAGGCACTCCTTTCGTTTAGTCTGGGATTTACCACTTAGCTTTTCGTTACTTGAGTATTCTTCGAGTCTGGGAGAAATGCCTGCTGGTGGTGGCAATGTATCCGGAATCGGCGCCTGCTCCAAACCACTGCCCTCTACCGCCTACTGGATAGCCTCCGCCAGGCTGGGCGTCTGGACATCCTGCACTATCTCCCACGACAACAGCTTGCGTGAATAGTCGTCCAGTACGCTCACCAACCAGTAATGGCCTCAACCCAGACTGAGAAACCGGGTAGCATCGCTTTGCCACAGTTCATTGGGCCGTTTGGTTTTGCGGCGAAACTCTTTAGCCGCCGGTTGGTGCTCAGGGGGCCGGTCCGGTAGTAGCTCCTCCGCCTTTAGTATCCGATATACTGTGGACTCCGAGCCGCTGAAACCCGCCTGATCCCACCGGAGCGACGAAATACGCTGGCACCAAACAAAGCCATTTAACACCCGTAACTACTGAGTGGAAGCGTGACGCTACCACAAGCAGATAGACGCCCCCTTCGCTCGCTGCATCATAGGCAGCACGGAGAGGGCGTTGTAAGGTTGCCCACACCCACCACAGCAACGTAGCAGACAGGTCCGCCTGTTACCCTACCATGGTCAGCTCTCGCCTCAAAACGGTTAGATAGGTACTGTCCCAATCTGAGTTATACATCAGGTTGGCCAGGCCCAACTGCTTGCCATTACTCAGGCAGGAAGTCTGCAGCGCCTTCTCCCTGGCTCTGGCAAAGACCGGGAATAGAATCGCTGCCAGGATGGCGATAATCGCAATGACCACCAGCAACTCTATCAGGGTAAAACCTGCTTGCTTGCTGCACATCGTGCTCACCTCGCCTTTGTGTGTGGGGTAGCCCCCCACTTTGTTAAATCCTATACCAATGTGAATGTACCACAAATGCGAAGCGCTGTCAGGGGGCTCCTCGGCTCCGTTACCTTGGGCCAGACGAATTCCGCGGACAATTCTCTGTGTCGGGGAAACAGGTGGCCCCGCGCCTGGCTACTCCCACTCGATGGTGGCCGAGGGCTTGGAGGTGAGGTCGTACAGCACCCGATTGACCCCGCTCACTTCATTGACGATGCGGCTGGCGATGCGCGCCAGCACCTCATCGGGAATGCGGGCCCAATCAGCAGTCATGTAATCGCTGGTGGTAACCGCTCGCAGGATCACCGGATAAGCGTAGGTGCGCTCATCACCCATCACTCCCACCGACTGCAGGTCGGCAAAGACGGCGAAGCTCTGAGCGATTACTTGACCCGTACTTGGCAGTCAGCGTGCCCGGGTATTGATAAGAATGACACCGGTAAGATTAGCCCTGATCGGATGCGGGAGATTTGGGGAAGTCCTGGGCAGAATCCTGGACAGCCTCCACCAAGCACG
>JAUWYY010000008.1 GCA_030615605.1 bacterium | reverse complement strand
ATTGCCCTTTATCGCGGTAATGGATTTGAACGCCCGCACAATATCACCAAGCGTAGGGGCGCTGCTTGCCGCGCCCTGATCCGAGGGCGTGGCAAATGCACGGGGCGCAGCAAGCAGCGCCCCTACGGGTTTGATGACAATAATCCCGTGCAAATGATTGGGCATAACAACGAACGCGTCCATTTCAACCGTGGAGAACCGCTCCGGCAGGGCGGCCCATTCCTCGCGCACGTATCGCCCGACCTCGCTCAATTGCACTCGCCCCGCCACGACGCTACCGAGCAGAAACTCACGGTTACGCGTGCAGATAGTCACGAAATAGGCACCGGGCTGGGAATAATCATGCCCAGGCATCCGAAGGGATCGCCGCCGAGGCCCGGCCGGATCAAATCTCACTCAGTCACTGCTCCACTGCCCTACACCCTCACATACACACTGTACACATACGTCAGCGTCTTCTCCTCCCCCGCGTCCAGCTTGATGTCCCACTTGATCTGCGAGGTTGGGTTGATACCGAAGCTCTCTTCGGCCAGCTTGGTGGAGTACCCCTGGTCCGTCGTCTCACTCACTATTCCTTCCACCTGCCGGGTGGCGATGAGCCGGATCTGCTGCTGCTTGTGGTTGGTGATCTTAATCTCCCCGGTCACCGTCACCAGGTCGTAGTCCGAGTTGCCCACGGAGTAGGCTTTCTGCTTGCGGTCGGTCTCGATGTCGGTCTTGCGGATCGCTATATCCGGGGCGATGGTGGTGCGCACATCCACCTGCGCGCCGATAGCCGTGTACGTCAACATGCTCTGAGCAATCGGCCGCCAGCCTTTGACCGTCATCACTGCGCCGGTCGTCCAGGGCTGCTCGGTCTCATTCTTGATGCGCAGCGCGTGCCAGGCTTTGGGCCGAGCCAGCTCGCGGGCCAGCGCTTCGGCCTCTTCATCCCGCTGCCCGCCGCGTTCGGCGGTATAGCGCGGGGAGTAGCGCCGATAAGCCGTCCCCGGCTCGTCAATGATGTTCAGCAAGTAAACATCCTCGTACTTGACGGCTTCGTCGAAGATGCCCACCGACGCCCGGCCACCCCTGGCCAGCGTCATCTCGGGCACATGGTAGAAGAACAACTCCTCCGCTCCCAGTCCTGTGACTGCCGGTACCGCCATCGGCTCGCCTGGACCTCCATACCCCACCGGCCCACTCACTGCACCCGGCATCGCCACCTGCGACATTCGCGCGAGCGCGTAGACATCTCGCGCCCGTCCCTGCAGCGGGGCAAAGTAGCCCGAAAGCCGAGTCCAGGCCATCTGCAGCGACAGCGGGGAGACCTCGTCCTGCTGGATGAAATGGGGTACGCCGACCACCAGATGCAGGTTGCTATTGTCCAGCTCGACCACGTCGTTTATCACCGTCGCCTGCAGGCGCAGGCGAGCTTCGCCCTTCTTCTCGCCTAACTCCAGCCGGTACGACGGTGTCCACTGCAGCCCCTTCGCCATATACGCCATGCCCACGTTCGACCTGCTCACCACCGTCTTGCCGCCCTTCACCAGCCGCGCGGAGAGCACCTGCTGCGGGCGAGTGAGGGTAACGATGCGCACAGGGTTATCGGCGAAGGCAATCGTCCTAATCATACTCTTGGGTATGATCACCTGCTGGCCATTGCTCTGCTCCAGTACCGCGTGCGAGACCTGCTTGCGGCCGGGATGTTCGCGAGGGGGCACCGCCGCCCAGATCGTCGCCTCATCGCCTCGGCTTGCTTCCTTGGCCGCCGTCGCCAGCGGCTCTCGCAGCTTCCCCCTCCATCTCTCCTCGTCAGGCCCGGTGATAACTACCTCCTGGCCGACATTAGCCAGGAGTAGGTCATCAAGGCTCTGCGCGTCGTCGGCTTCGCTAAGGTCTTTGACCTCCGCCACGGAGCGATCCACCGTCACGCCGTCGTCGGGGCTGTAAAGCCACAGCGTTCCCAGACTGGCCTGCGGGACCTTGTCAAAGGTCACCCAGCCTGCGGTGGGCTGGCCCCGCCCCTCGGCCATCACGAACCCGTACCCGTGCTTGAACACCGCCACGTCAATGACTCGTACCGACGTCTTCTCCGCCTCCACGGCCCCGGCGCCTGCCGCGCACGTCACCGCCAGGACCAATCCGACCATCACGACTGCCTGCAATCTGTTCACTGCTCCCGCCTCCTTGAGCCATAGTGGTACCACGGTCAGCCTGCAACGCATGACCTTATAATGTGACACCCGACCGTCTCAGAAAGTTCGGTCGCGGCGGCTATCCTTTCATCACCGCCAGGATCACCGAAGTCAGCGCAATCGCAGACTTCAGCTTCGGCTCCTTCACCTCATCGGGTGAAGTCTGTTGTGGCTTGCGCTAATGCTCAGGCAAAGCCGACCCCTCCGCAGCAGGAAGCCGCCCCACCTGGCCAATCAGGCCCGCACGCTTACCTCGCCCGCGATGTTCTCCATTACAACGGTTGTTTCCCGCCCTCTTCCTTCTGTACCTCCGGGTTTTCTCGGTCAATGTCCCACTGGCTAGGATTGAGCGCGACATACTCACGGATATGGGCCAACTCTTCGTCGTCCCGGACGACACGTTCATAATAATTGCGTTGCCAAAGCGCTCGCCCCGGCGTGTCCAACATCTGGTTGCCCTTTATCCCGGTGATGGATTTGAACGCCCGCACAATATCACCAACCGTAGGGGCGCCGCTTGCTGCGTCCCCTGTACCGCCCCTCGCCACCGTAGGGGCGCCGCTTGCTGCGTCTCCTGTACCGCCCCTCGCCACCGTAGGGGCGCCGCTTGCTGCGTCTCCTGTATTCTCGGACCTGGGCGCAGCAAGCAGCGCCCCTACGGGTTTAATGACAATAATCCCGTGCAAATGATTGGGCATAACAACGAACGCATCCATTTCTATGGTGGGGAACCTCTCTGGCAGGGCTGCCCATTCCTCGCGCACGTATTGCCCCACCTGGCTCAATTCCACCCGCCCCGCCGAGACGCTGCCGAGCAGGCACTCACGGTTACGCGTGCAGATCGTCACGAAATAGTCACCTGGCTGGGAATAATCATGCCCGGGCAACCGCAGGGACCGCCGCCGATGCACAGCCGGATCGAATCTCACCTATTCACTGCCCCACTTCCCTACATCCCTACACCCTAACAGACACACTGTACACATACCTCAGCGTCTTCTCTTCGCCCGCGGACAGCTTCACATCCCACTTGACCTGCGAGGTCGAGTTGATGCCAAGGCTCTGCTCCCTGGCTGTTAGTGGCTCGCTAATCAGGCAGATTCTGGGCTTGTTGCCTTGCCTGGTGGGCGGCAATGAATCGCTCAATTTCGCCGCCTGATTTCACCTCGACATTGAGCGGAACTTCCACCTTGTCCAACTGAACTTGCCCGCCCAGCCACAGGTCAGTCATAACGGCTTCCGTCGCAATGCCATATACGGGCCCAGGCGGTGCGTGAGGATATCTTGATTCCCACCCACGACGGAGTATGGTGAGTTGCCAGTCGAATGGTATCTGCTTTTCCTTCTCCCACGGCGAGCTGGCTCCGCCGCACCCCGGATGGAGAACAAGTGTGAGCGGTGTGTCCTTCAGCATCGCATACTGCGCCAGGAAGTCATTGAAAGCGTTAGTATCATCGGCAAAGCAGAAGAATTCATGCACGGTGACCGGACACGCTTGGACTTCCTTCTCCGCCCCACCCAGCACCACCGACCTAGTCAGAAACACGCCCTTGCCCCAGTACGAATGCACTCGGGCCTCCCGATTCACCAACTCCTTCACACCCTCAGGCCAGTCTGCGGAGGGGACAACGGGCCCTCCTGTGCTTAACTCAGTATCGCCGAACACCCCGATGCAGCACGTTAGGCTGACGAACACAACCGCAATTGCAACTATCGCCTTCTTCATGGGACTGACCTCCTGATTCTTCATACGGCCGGTACGCAACGTATGCGACATAGTAATCTGACACCCGACCGTCTTGGAAAGTTCCGTCGCGGCGGCTATCCCTTCATCACCGCTATTGGCACGAGGCGGGCGACTTTGTGCGAGATGCCCGCCTGGTGGCAGACCTCCACCACCCGGTCCACGTCCTTGTACGCTTCGGGCATCTCCTCGGCGACGGTCTTTCTGCCGGCGGCGCGGATGACAATGCCCTGGGCCTCCAGTTCCCGGATGACCTGCTCGCCAGACTTGGTCTTGCGCGCCTGGGTCCGCGACATCTGCCGCCCCGCGCCGTGACAGGTCGAACCCCAGGTCTGCTCCATCGCCGCCTCCGTGCCCACCAGCAAGTACGAGGCCGTCCCCATATCACCCGGCACCAGCACCGGCTGACCGACCTGCCGGTATTGCCGAGGTACGTCGGGATGGCCCGGCCCGAACGCCCGCGTGGCCCCCTTGCGATGGACGCACAGCCGCTTACTGCTCCCATCTACGCGGTGCTCTTCAAACTTGGCGATATTGTGGGCCACATCCCAGATCTGCTCCAGCCCCAGCTTCTCATCCCCCTGCCCGAAGGCCTTACTGAAGGCCTCCCGCACCGAGTGGGTGATGGCCTGACGATTGGCCCAGGCGTAGTTAGCGGCACAGGCCATATTCTGGTAGTACTGCTGACCCTCGGGAGAATCAATCGGGGCGCAGGCCAGTTGCTTGTCGGGCAGCTCAATGTTGTATTTACGCACTGCCTTCTGCATCACATCCAGCGCGTCGTCGCAGACCTGGTGGCCGAAGCCCCGCGAGCCGGTATGGATCATCACCGTCACCTGGCCGGGCGCTTCGATGCCAAAGGCAGAGGCCACTTGCTCGTCATAGATCTGGTCAACGACCTGAATCTCGATGAAGTGGTTGCCGCTCCCCAGGGTGGCGAGCTGCGGCCGGGCCCGCTTAACCGCCCGATCGCTGAGGCCGGCGGGATCGGCCCCGGGCAGGCAGCCCCGCTCCTCGGTGGCTTCCAAATCTTCAGCCCGCCCGTAGCCGCGCTCCACCGCTGCCTGGGCACCCTTGACGAGCACTTCCTCTAGCTGGCTGCGGTTCATGCTAATGCGCCCCTTCTTGCCCACACCAGCCGGAACCGCTGAGAAGATCTGGTCAGCAACCTTCTCCAGGCGACCTGCGACATCGCCGCGCTCCAGGTCAGTGCGCAGCAGCCGTACGCCACAGTTGATATCGTACCCGACACCACCGGGCGAGATGACGCCCTCGTCACAGTCGAATGCCGCTACGCCGCCGATAGGAAAGCCATAGCCGTAGTGACAGTCGGGCATAGCCAGCGCCGGCCCGACAATCCCCGGCATACAGGCGACGTTGGCAATCTGCCATAGCGCAGCATCCTCTCTTAGCTCTTCGAACAGCACCTCGTCGGCATACAATACTCCGTCCGTGTTCATACCCGCGCTTTCTGCACGGGGCAGGCGCCAGCGGTAGTCGTCAATCTTCTCGATTGTGCCTTGATACTGTTTAGCCATCTTATCCACCCCTATTGTTGTCGTAGGATTCATCGAAATCGGGATTGCCCTGCTGGGGAATGCGTCCCGGATGGCAGACAGGGCACCTCTGGTCGGCCGCCACCAATCGCCCACATTCGGGACACGGTTGATAGCCTTGCGTTCGCCGCCACTGCTGCAGGCGGCAGAAGTTGGTCATTGCTGCCGAAAATTGGCGCTGCAGCCCCTCATCGTCCATCTTCTCGGCCAGCGCCCGAATGAAATCTGTATCCTGCTGCGGCACCTGCAGCTGGGCAAGCTCAGCAGGTGAAGGCAGCGGCTCATCTTCGGTTTCTGCTATGGTTGGGGCAGGCCGCCCGCGGCCGACCCGACTACTGGTCGCCCGTATCTCCTTGATGAATTTGCCGTCCAGCCGCTTGTTGAGCTTTTCCTTGATACGGTCAGAATCAAGCTGCAACTGCTGGGCGCGGGGCGCTGAATCGCAGTGCACTATTAGCACGCCGTCGCGGATCTGCGTCACCTGGGTATGCCTGGCATACCACTTGCCAACCACCTCCGCCCACACAAACGCGGCCAGCATCTCCCGACTCTTGGCCAACAATCCGTGGTCGGCCATGTAGTCGGTGAGCATTTCGCCCACGTCACTAGTTCGGGCGCTGCGCTTCTTACCCATCGGTTGCCGCCACTCCCTGAGTTTGCTTGACCTCTCCGCCCTCCAGCTCATAACAGCCCGCCCAATCTGCTTCTCGCAAGCTGTCACTGGCCGCGGCGCTGGTCACCAGTACCTGTTGGAAGCTGCCCAACAGTTCCAGCAGCCATCCAGCCCGTCGGTTGTCCAATTCCGAAAAACAGTCATCCAGCAGCACGATAGGCAACTCCCCGCGCCGCTGTCCGATTACCTGCGCTTCGGAAAGCTTTAGGGCAAGCGCTGCCGTCCGCTGCTGACCCTGTGACCCAAAGCGGCGCAGCGACCAACCGTCGGCGGTGATTTCCACATCGTCGCGATGAGGCCCGACCTGCGTGGCACCCCGCTGCAGCTCGCGGGCAAACTGCCTCTCCAGTTGTTCCCGAAAAGCCGCCTCGCGCTGCTCCTCATCCCCTGCCCCGGCCAGAGAGCTACTATAGCGGATACCTAGCTGCTCGGTGTCACCAGTCAGTTGACTCTGCAACTGTGCTGCCACAGGACTTAGTTGGTTGAGAAACTGTTCGCGATCAGCGCTGATCCGCACACCCGCCTCGACAAGCTGACTTGTCCACGGTGCCAGCCCGGCCCCGTCGGCCCTATCTTGCGCCACCTGCTTAAGCAGCTTGTTGCGCTGCCGGAGGGCCCGCCGGTAGCGGTGCAGATCAGCGAGGTAGCGCGGGGTTATCTGGGCTATTGCCATGTTCAATAGCCGGCGGCGCACCCCGGGTGAGCCCTTAACTATCTCCAGATCATCCGGCGTAAACAACACGGCTGGCGCCTGCCCGACCACTCTGGCCACTGAATTGACTACTTGTCCATCAATCTGTACGCACTTGGCCCCGGTCAAATAGGAGGGCGGCAGCTCGTCTTCCGGGTCTGAGCTCTCTTGGCCCTGTAAGGTCACCGCAATAGCTCGCGGCGAGCCGCTGTTAAACTCAAAGCGGCCGGCTGCCTGTCCCCAGCCTCTACCCCATTGCACCAGCTCGCGGTCGTAGGTAGTGCGGGGGGATCTGGTAGTCGCCAGCAATAAAATTGCCTCCAGCAGGCTCGTCTTGCCACTGGCGTTGGGCCCGACAAACAGATTCGGCCCCGGTGGCAAGTCCAGGGTAAGTTGCTGGTAGCAGCGGAGGTATTGTAGTCGTAGCTTTGATATATACAAAGTCAGGGGTTCAGCTCAGCGTTTGCCAACTGTGCAAAAGTAAGCCCCGGTCCTACCCGGCCCGGGGCCTGCTGTTAGTCATTGACTTGTGTCCTTAGCGCGCCGCGCCAGCCACCGCCACTGTGAGAGCATTCAGGCCTACATTATCTGCATAGGCATAACCACGTAGGTGTAGTCATCGCGATCAGTGGGCCGTATTACCCCGGGCTCTAGCGGACGGGACAGAGCAATTCGCACTTCCTCGCTGCGGGCTGCATCCAACATATCCAGAATGTACCCGGCATTAAAGGCCGTCTCAATCGCCTCGCCCTCCAGCTTCGCCGGTATCTTCTCCTCAACGTGCCCGACATCAGGGCTGTCCGCAGTTATGCGCAACCCTTCTTCGCTAGTGTGAAAGACCACGCGATTGGCATCCTCGCGTGCCACAATCAGAGCGCGGCGCAGAGCACTCTCCAGCTCTGCCGTGCTCACTGTAATATACTTGTCCAGTTGATCTTCATCGGGGATAACCTTCTCGTAGTTAGGGAACTCCCCCTCAATCAGCCGAGATGCTATCGTGATCGAGCCGACTTCAAAGCTGACCAGATCATCGGAGATGGCGACCTTGACCGGCTCATCCGCCTCATCATCCAGAATGCGCAACACCTCATTCAGCGCCTTCCCGGACACGATAGCTTCCTGGGCCTCGGCAACTTCGTTCTCGCTGGTGCGCAAGGCCAGCCGATACGTGTCTGTAGCAACCAGGCACAGTTTAGAATCTGCCAAAGAGAATAGCACACCAGTCAGAATAGGGCGGGTCTCATCATCAGAGGCGGCAAAGGTAGTCTGGCGCAGTAGCTCAGACAGTTGGCTTTGTGGCAGGGAGAATTCTGTAGCAGCAACGACCTCCGGCAGCATCTGGAAATCATCAGCAGAAACGCCGCGAATATCGTAGCTAGCGCTGCCACAACTGATTGCCAGGTTATTAGCTTCATCAGCCACCAGCTCAACATCCCCTCCCGGCAGGCTAGTGGCAATCTGTGTGAAGTAGCGCGCCGGGACGGTCGTCGCTCCCTCATCGCTCACCGTCGCCGGGATAGTGGCATCAATGCTCACATACTCCAGGTCCGTCGCCACCAAGCGTAGAGTATCATCCTGCGATGAGAGGTAGATATTATTCTGCACCGGCTGGGTACTCCGTCCCGACACACCGCGACCCACAGTCTGCACGATATTATACAGGTCATCCTGCGAGCACTTGGCATTCAGCATCTACGTTCCTCCTCAGAACAGTTATGGCAGTGTCGGCTCTCTAGCAAAACAGTGTTATAGACACAGCGCACTACGGATTCCGGCACCGATTTACAGATTTGTCCACGGCCCTGCTGTTACGACAATTCCTTTACTTATATATAGTCCTAGTAGTAGTAGAGCCGTGGATTACGTGGAAAAGCCCACTTATGCCTGTAAGTTAAGCAATATCGGTGTAGATAACATTGGGAAATGGCTGAGCAGAACTCAACTGGTTTTGCACAGTATCCACACCGGGAGTAATTATGCCCAATCCTCCCCGTCTTGTCAACAGGGTATCTGCTAGTTGTCAACAGTGGTAGGAAGTTACGTCTGCAACCCGCTCTTCAGGTCATTGATTAGCCACAGCACTTCTTCGTCGGTCTCCAGCAGTTCACTTACCTTATTATAGGCGTGCAGGATGGTGCTGTGGTCGCGGCCGCCGAAGAAGGCACCGATATTGGCCAGTGAATTGTTGGTTAGTTCCCGGGCTAAGTATACAGCTACTTGCCGCGGCCAGACAATCTCCTGATTACGCTTCGGCCCCAGCATGTCCTCCAGAGGACGGTCCATTTGATGAGCTACGTATTCAGCAATATCTCGTACTGAGACCAGCCTGGGTGCAGCGGCAGTCGAGTAGTCAGCGATCAATTCTTGCACCGCTGACAGAGTTGGCTGCTCGTTGGTAAGAGAGGCTTGGGCACATACTTTGAGGAGCGCGCCCTCCAGGACCCGAATGTTGGATTCGATCTTCTCGGCGATGTAAGTGAGTATTTCGCGAGGCAGATCCAGACCTTCGGACTGGGCCTTTTTGTCGAGAATAGCAATGCGGGTCTCGACGTCAGGACAGCGCAGATCGGCGACTATGCCCATCTCCAGACGACTGCGCAAGCGGTCGTTCATAAGCTGCAGATGGCGGGGAGGCGCGTCGCTAGCAATTACCACCTGCTTATTCGTCTCATAAAGGGTATTGAAGGTGTGGAAGAATTCTTCCTCGGAGGCCGGCCCCTTAATAGCAGCGATAAACTGAACATCGTCCACCAGCCAGACATCCACGTTCCGGTAACGACGCCGGAATTGGGCGGTACGGTTATCGCGCATTGCCCCGATAAGCTGGTTTACGAAGCTTTCCGCCGAGATATATACCACCTGCAAGTTGGGATTATGCTCAACAACTGCGTGCCCAATCGCCTGCAGTAGATGGGTCTTGCCCAGTCCGACCTTGCTATGAATGAAGAAGGGGTTGTAGCTCCTGCCCGGTGACTTAGAAACCTGCTGGGCAGCGGCGTGAGCAAAGCGATTGCAGTCAGCGACTACGAAGTTCTCAAAGGTGTATTTGGAGTTTAGGGGAGGACTGCCGAAACCGGTAGCTACTGGCTGGGCGGGTGCGGTATCTGCCATCGGTAGCGCTGGGAGATTGCCCTCTTGCTCTACCACCTGCATCTCCACGCGCACGGGCTTTTCCACCAACTCGCTCAGGCATGAGCTTATTGCCGGCAGATGCTTCTCCCTCAACCAGTCACGTGCGAACTCATTGGCAACTCCTAACAGAAGTGTCTCGCCATCAAACTCCAGCACCTGCGCACTACGTAGAAAACTGTCGCAAGCCGCGTGGCCCACGCGCTCAGCTAACTGGGGAAGAGCTGATTGCCAAAGCTGCGCGAGTCCCGATGATGAGATCGTTTCGGGCATGCCAACACCTCTGTGTGTAAAACTGAGCTAGCCAGACGCCGCTCGCGGATAAGACTGGCCAACCTGTCATTGGGCTCGAAAGGTGAGAGAATGCCACCGGGTTCGGCTGCAGAGGTGTGGTTATTACGTCGAGTTCTAGTGCGTGGTGAGAGTGCAGTGATGGTTGCTAAGCAGTGCTGCGAAAGATTACCAGCGAACTGGCTTTCCCGGCTTTTCCACAATACTTATCCACAAATGTGGAAAACGCGGGCCCTCCCAGATGTAGAGTAAGTATAACACAAATTAAAATCAATGTAAAGAGGAAAAACCAATAAATCCCAAGATTACTAGAAATTTTTCCAAAGTGGTCCCTGATCGAGTAAATCAACCCCTGGTGACAGCCTCAACGACCTTATATGTGCTGCATCTTCTTCTCCTCAGTACGCTAATTTACTCCAACACCAGGATTATCCTCCTCCTAGCAGATAAGTCCCTCACATCAGCCGCAAACGGATCGGCGCTTCCGCTCTGTGACCCGTGGCCTATTATCTCCTGTCGCCACACCCCCTTGTGGAAAACTCTGGGAAAACCAGACCCTAATTGTGGATAACTCGGGCAAGCCGATGGCCGGAGCAGTTGCCTTGCCAGCCAGCCCTGCTGCGACTACCGGACTGCCTAATCAGCACGGACGGTGCACACCCGGATCCTGTAGCACCGAGATAGGGAGATAATACGATACCTTGCGGCTCGACCCCTTCCTGAGTTGTCCGCAGCTAGGTCAAGACTCAACTTGCGCAAACCGATATCATTCAGGGAGGGATTTGGCTGAGGAGAGTGAATATAACGATTGCACAAAGACAACTATTCCAGCAGACAGACCCCTGGCGCTATGGGAACATCAACCGCACACCGCTCGCCTGCGACCCCTGAATGGGAGCGGGTAAGAGAACTTTACAGGCAGCCTAATCCTCTGCCTGGTGAGGTAGTCGGACGGATCGTGGCGGCGCTCAGCCCCGAGACCCGCCAGCAGATGCGCGGGCCCAGTGTAGTCTACGACCTCGATGCCCTGCTGTCGGGCAGCTATCAGATGGCTACGCAGGGCCTTTCCGAGCTGTTAGCCGGTGCCCCGGCCTTCGCCGCTGCTCCGGTTGTATCTTTGGCTGCTCTGCTGCGGGATCAGGCCCAGCAGCGTATCATCGAAGCCCAGGTAAGTTCGCGCTTCGGCGAACTGGCTCTGGATGCCCTCAGCAACACCGTTATGGATGTCGCTGCTGGTGGCCGAGGCATCCTCCAGGCAGAGCCTGCCCAGGTCGAAGCCAACTTCGGCCGTTATTTCACCGAACGAAACCTCACGGCACTTGGCGAGCGGTTATTGGGTCACGACTTTGACCAGGTCTTCCGCTACTTTGTGGCTCGTGATATTGATGATTTTGTGGGCACGGAGGCCTTCCCCACTGTCAGCCACAGTTCTCGACTGCTTGACGAGGTAGCCCGATATTGCCGCGATACCACTGCCACAGTAAGTTTGGCTGGCTTCGAGGATCAGCTCCAGGAATCGGTGCAGTTGGCCACCGCCGAGCGCATTAGGCTGCTGGAGCCGGTGATTGTTGAGGGCGTTGCTGCCGGGTTGGATGTTCTGGTCGGAGGAGCATAAACGGTGCCTGTACGGGTGCTGCAAATTGAGGGAGCAGATGACTCTGATCTGGTCGGCCCGTGTGATCCGGAGGCCGCCGATTGGCTGCTGGACTGGCGCTCACCCCGCCGCAACGCCCTCATTACCCTAACAGAGCTGCGGCGGCACCTGCCTGCTCCCCTTAGCCCGCTGGCCTGCGACTTTGTGGATGTCGCCACTGGTATCTTTCTGGCTGATATCGCCGTCCCCCGCGGACGCAACGAGCAGTGGGTCCGCGACATCGACCTGTGTCTGGTCGTGCGTGAGCTTGATTTCTGGCAGGCCAACGCCGGTCTGCTCATCGGGCTGGTCCAGCGTCTAACTGGCGACAATTTCATCCTCGCTTTTCTGCCGCGCGCCGACGAGCAAGATGAACCTGCCGCAGATGAACGCTCTGTTGACTTCGAGGCGGATTGCGTGAGCCTGCTCTCCGGAGGGGTTGACTCATTGGCCGGCGCGGCAATGTTGCTCGAGGCCAAGCGCCGACCGCATCTTATCCTGCACTATTCGGGCAATCCCACGGTACGCCAGGCCCAGGATAGCGTCGTCACCGTGCTGCGCAACAATTGGCCAGCCCACCATCTGACCAGCGCAGTGCATGCCGCGCCCGATACCAGCCGCGAGGAGGCGCTGCCCTTCCCTGAGCCGGAAAACCGCGAAGACTCCCGCCGAGTCCGCTCGCTACTGTTTATGGTGCTGGGTGCGGTCGCTGCCGCTACCGCCGGGCTTGAAGAGGTCTACCTTCCCGAGAATGGCGTGCTCACCGCCGCCCTGCCGCTGACCCGCGCCCGCATCGGCAGCTTCTCTACCCGCAGCACCGACCCGGGCGTCATCAACCAGTTCAACAGGCTCTGTAAGCAGGCCGGCTGGAGCTGCCGGGTGCAGAATCCCTTCATATATCAAACCAAGGCCGAGCTTATCAGCGACTTTCTGCGGCCGGTGCTCAGCCCTCTGGACCTACAGAAGACAGTTTCCTGCTGGATGGCCGGTCGCAAACATCGCCAGTGCGGCGGCTGTATTCCCTGCCTGCTGCGCCGCCTTTCTATGCTCGCCGCTGGCCTGCCCGACGAAGCCTATATGATGGACCTCCTCGGCGACCCCTTGGCCCACAGCGGCACCGACGCCTTCACCAATCTGGTGGCTCTGCTCACCCAGGCCTCGACGGTCCTCACTCACACCGACGAGGAACTGCTGATGGAATACCCCCGGCTGTTAGACTTGGCTATGAGCGGTGTTGACGTTGAAGAGGTTTCGGGGATGCTGCGCCGCTTCGCCGGCGAGGTCAAGCAGGTACTAAACACCGACTTCCGCGCCGCCGCCAGCCTCCTGGAAGTAGTCTGACCCTCGCCCCTCAACGTCTCTCCTCCACATGCTATCTACATCTCTTCCCCCGCCTATCCCCAATCCTATGCACGGGCCGTGGCCCCAATACAGGAAACATCTGTCTAGCTTATCCTGCTGGATGCTCAACACTCTTCCACACTCTCCACAAAGTTTTCCACAATTGCGTGGCCTATGAGGAGGTGTTAGGGGACTGGCATTAATCGAGGCACGAGCGGGGTACTACGCTATGCAATTACAGCGAATCTTCTTGTAATTCAGGCCCAGCCCATCCCACATTGCTACCGGCTCTTTGCACAGGGCCACGTCGGAATATCCCCAATCGTGTCTTAGTAGCTCTATGATGTAGGCAAAGGTCTCAAGCCGGAGGTCTGATTCGACGCGCTTGCCCCACGGCGATTTTTCGGAGAGAAACTCGGTCCAAGACTTGTCACGGCAGTTATTGATTGTGCTTTGCAGCCCTCGTAAAGACCCCAGTGTGATTCGTTCCGGCCGGAAGGTGTCAAGAATGTGCTGAAGCAGTCCCCGGTAGCGCTGCTTCCATTTTGCCACTGGCACGATTGGGTCAATGCGCAGCCGTACCTCGTAGCCAGCGTCAGCCAATCGTGCTGCGGCTGCAAGCCTTCTTTCTGGCGGCGGCGCGCCCTTCTCCCACCTTTGCGAAACATAGGGGGAGTTCACGCTAAAGCTGACTATGGTTGACTGCTGCCCTTCGACCGTCAGCAGATTGTCAATGTAGTCGGATTTGGTGAGCATCAGCAGCTTGAAATGCTCTTGGCCTTCAAACAGGGGGACTATGAATCTGGAGAATGGTTCAGGCGAGTGTTCAGCCGCCAGGGAGTCGGCGAGTTCTCCGCTGTTCAGGAGTTCTGTGCCATTCGCCGAATTGGTGCTACTTCCGTTATGGCTGAGTAACGTCTCCATGTGGCGACGAATCTTGCCGCGATCTTTTTCGTGCAGCTTTGTCCGGTATGGCAGCATCCTGCAGGTCCCCTGCAGATAGCACCAGGCACAGTTATAGTTACAGCCAGTTGCCCACTTTAACTCGAGGAAATGAGGGCAGACAATATCTTCGGGTTCTTGGGGGAATGGCGTCAGGTCGAAGCGTTTGATTATCGAGCCATCGCTGACGCGCTCCGTCTTAGGCTCGTCTTCTCCAAGCAGGTTCGTATACCCTTTTTCGAATACGGTGAGGGGAATAAGGCGCTCCTCCTTTCACATGAAAGTGATCAGGTCAGTGTCTTGAAATCCGCTCCTTCGGTTCCTATCTGCTTGAACGTGTATTGCCTCGTGCTGCTCCAGCTCTTGCAGCGAATCCCGCAGCACGGTCGAGACCCACCTTGTCTCCCACAATACCCATTTCTTCAACTCGGTGTGCGTGAGGGTTCGCCCAGCGAAGTCTCGGCTCAGTATCTGCTTCAACTCGAAGGTGTCCGGGTCGAAGAGGGGTTTAGTTTGAGATAGGTGAGCATGGTCCGGCCCTGCATAGCAGGCCCCTCTCCCGGGTGTACCGTGCCGCCACATAGTCTCTTTCATCGTCTCGAATGCTGTGGGATGCTTGGATACGTGTAGGAGGTAGTACGCCGTTTGGCGTATGTTAGTATGGATCATGCGGTATTCCGTTGCAAAGCATCCTCCTATTGTGTGCAATTGTTCCTTATATATACGCAATATTGCTTCCTCTCGTTCGTGCCCCTGGGCGCCGATTGCCTCCGAGAAAGCTTCTGTTCCGAGCACATTGCTGATTACAGGGATGTGTTCTCTGCTTTCTAGGAAACGAGCAATGTGCTTGACAAAGAATGTGAGGAAGACCTCTGCCTTCGTTCTAGCCAATACCCTTCGCATAGTGGCAAAGGGCACGTGGCTCCAGCCCCATGGGTCCATGAAGAAAAAACTTGGTTGCGAGTGATTCGGTAAGTGATGAACGATACCATCTATAACATCTTGAAATGCCGCATTGCAATTGTAGACATTAACATCGCCGGAAGGGGATACACTCTCCGCGATTTGCTGAAACCACTCACTTCTATCGAGGGGTGGGCAGTTGATCTGGTTTTCCAATGGGATACCGTCATCGCTGATAACCGAAATCAATCGGTCGAAGTAAGATGAATCCATTTCAACGTTTATGCAGCTAACTCGCTGAGCTCCTCCGCTTTCCAGGAGCCGCTGGCTCATTCTTACGCTTAGGGCGCCCGTAGTGCGGCTTGCGTCCCGCCCTAAGCCGGGACCTGCGAAACAGTCGACCCACCATAGACTGGGGAACGGAGCCCGCCCCAATATCCCAAGCCACGCCCCCATGTAATCCCGAAGAATTGCACGTTTTTTCGTGGTGTGCTCCGGTGCCTCTTCTACGACTTGTTCCCGTGACTCTGTGCGGCGCAATTCCGTCCCCTCCCATACCTATATTACTGGCTTTGCACCACCCGCGTCAACTCGTCCTGGTCGTAGCGGGGGAGGGGGTGGGGTTGGCCGGCGGTGGTCAGGGTGAGGCCTGCGGAGGCGGGTAGGGCGGTGGCGATGATGGCGACGGGTATGTCTGCTTTGGCGGCTGCTGCGACGAGCTGGTCAGATTCTGCTTCAGGCACCGCCACCAGCAGGCAGCCAGAGGCAATTAGCCCCAGCGGATCAATACCCAGCGCCGCGCAGAACCGCTCGCCCAGCGGGACCAGCGCAATCGCCTCCGCCTCGACGCGTAGACCAACCTCCGAGGCCGTGGCCAACTCCCAGAGGCCGGTAGCAATGCCCCCTTCGGTTGGGTCGTGCATTGCGTGGATATCTGTACAGGTTTCGGTCACTAATCTTGCATAATCCAGTACACAGATACCGGGGTCATAGAGTAGTTCGGCGGCCTGCTCAATCTCCTGATGGGTGAAACCCTCCTCGCCCAGCCTCTCCCCCAACTCGCGGGCTAGCAGTGCAGTTCCCTCGATCGGTGCCTGCCCCAGCAGGACAATCTGATCGCCCACCTGCACACCGCAGGCGGCAATCTGCTCGCCGAGCGGGACCGTCCCGATCATCATCCCGCAGGTCACCGGCACATCCACCGTGGCAGTCACCTCGGTATGCCCGCCGACCAGCAGAATATCCCAGTGTGCGGCGGTCTCGCGAAGCTGCCGCCAGATATCTCGCACCAGTGCCTCATCGCTGCCGCCCGCCGGCAGCAGCAGCGTGGTCAGCATCCAGCGGGGAGTGCCGCCACTGGTGGCGATATCGTTGATATTGACGCAGATCGTGTAATAGCCGAGCGCGCCGGTAGCGAAGGTGATCGGATCGCAGGTGACTACCAGGTAATCTTGGGCACCGACGTCGAGCACAGCAACATCGCGACCGACGCCCGGCTCGACGATAACCGAGGAGTCGTCGGTGTCAAGCTCGGCCAGCAGCTTGACCAGAAACTCAGCCGACAACTTACCGATTGGCAGGGGTGTCTCGCTCATGGCAGCCTCTCGTCCAGCAACGCTTCGACCAGCGCGGGCACGTCCGCAAAGGCGAGGTCAGCGCCCAGCTCGTGGAACTGCTGCAGGGTGGTCTTGGCGGTCAGCACCCCGCAGGTGCGCACGCCGGCGGCCCGTCCGCACTGGATATCAGTAGCGTGGTCACCGACCATCAGCGCCTGCGACGCCGCCACCCCCAGCTCGGTCAGAGCCTGCTCGAGATGTTCCTGGTGCGGCTTGACGTTGCTCAGGTCATCGCGGGTGATGAGCACATCATAGGGCAGTGGATGGCGGCAGAGCACCGCAGCGACGCCTTCGTGGCTGTTGCGAGTGATGATGCCTATCTTCCGGCCGGCCGCCCGCAGCCGCTGCAATGCCTCAGGCACTCCCGGGAACGGTTCGGCGCGCTGGCAGTGAGGCAGCTCGACCTCGTGGATGATCTCTCTGGCCTCCTGCCGGTACTGTTGCTGGCGGCTGGGGTCATCCTGCAGTCGCTCCTCGGCCCAGGCAATGATTTCCAGGACGTAGCGGCTCTCTTCGACCCCTGGCTCCCACAGGCCCCACTGGTGCAGGTGCTCGACGATTCCTTGCCGCATTGCGGCAAAGTCAATGTCGGTGTGGACCAGCGTTCCGTCGAAGTCGAACACAACTGCCTCTATGTCACATAGTCCAGCCCTGGTTTGTTCTGGTAGCTTGTGCATAATCATACCTTTGCTTTGCCTCCTGGAATCTTCGCCAATCCACCAAAAAAGCCTCCCGACAGTAGCCGGGAGGCCATTTGGCCTGCTCTCTATCGGGGCTGGCGCTACTGGACTGCCGCGCCAAGCTGTTTGATGACCTTCTGCAATTCTTCATTCTTGGCCTGATAGCCCGCCAGATCACCAGTGCGTCGCAGCCGGTCCGCTTCGGCTGACAACTGCTGGGCGCGGCGGATCAACTGGGCCAGCTTATCAACGTCCACGCCGGTCGGTATCGGCACCCCTGGCGCGGTTGGCTCAGCCACCTCCGCAGTGGGCTTTTTGGCGACTGTGACCCCCGCCCCCGCGCCAAACAGGCTCTCCAGGGCTTCGTCCAGCGTTGGCTTCATCACGATGCGCTCGCCCGAGCTGACTATAACCTGTTTCATGACGGGGAAGGCTGCTTCGGTTGAGACCAGATAGAGAGGCTCAACGTACAGCAGAGAGCGCTCGATGGGAATAACCAGGGTATTGCCCCGTATGACCTCCGAACCTTTCTGGTCCCACAGGGTGATCTGTTTGGAGATGTACTCATCCGCGTTGATGAGCGACTCAAACTGCATAGGCCCCAGAAACGACTCAGCGGCACTGAACTTGTACACTACCAGGTCCCCGTAGTTGGGCTGATCGGAGCGCGCGGCCATCCATCCCACCAGGTTCTTCTCCTCCCGGCCGGTCAGTACCATCGGTATCATCTGGATGAACTCGGTCTTGTTCTCTCCGGGCAGCTTGACGATTACATAGTAAGCCTCCATGGGCCGGCGATAGCCTGCGTACAGCTCAGGAGGAATGGCCCATTCGTCTTCGTTGTGGAAGAAGGTGTTGGGGTCCTTCATATGGTAGCGGGTGTAGATCTCCGCCTGGACCCGGAACAGAAGCTGCGGATAACGGATG
Source organism: bacterium (assembly GCA_030615605.1). GTDB lineage: Bacteria > Armatimonadota > Zipacnadia > Zipacnadales > Zipacnadaceae > JALGTD01. The sequence continues at coordinate 118,119 of JAUWYY010000008.1, read as the reverse complement.
TGCTTGCCCACTTCCGCAGGCATCGGCGCGTCGGTGAACAGGGTCGGGAAGATATTTCGGTAGCACCGCAGAACCGGATCCTGTTGGTCAACTACGTAGAAGGTCGGCTGACCATTGTAGGCATCAACAACCACCTTCACCGAATTGCGCATGTAGTTCAGGTTGCCGACCTGTGCCCAGCGGGTTGAGTACGGGTACATGCGCGAGAGGGTATAGGCGTCGCAGATCCATTTCAGCCGGCCATCTACCACGACCAAGTAAGGATCCGGGTCGTATACCACTGTCGGGAAGGGGGTAATAGCTTGCAACCGGTCGGGCAGGTAGCGATTCATCTGGATCTTGCTGCCCGGCTTGATATAATTGGTCAGGATTATATCCTTGTCCTTGAACCGCATCGCAAAGGCAATGCGGTTCAGCCAGTTGTCAATAGCTACCCCGCCGCTGCCGGAATAGTGGGTAGTGACATTCTGCCCGGCTGGTCCTTCAGTTCTGGGATAGTCCAGTTCGGGATTCTTCGTATTTACGATAACGTAAGGGTTAGGCTCAACCCGCACTTGCTGGGCGCCGAAGGAGGGCGGCGGCTCCTGGTACTGCATGCCTGCTTCGGGGCCACCTGGCTGACTAACATTGGGCGGCGCTGGTCGCTGCTCGGGCGGGGCGATCAGCTCTATCAGGCGCGGGCGAGTGCTGGCCATGTAGTAAAGTCTGGGTTGGGAGAGCTTCAGTTCCTCATACTCCGCCACTGGCGGAATGTCTTTGACCCAAAACAGGGGGAAGCCTGCTTCATCCGCATTGTGGACGGGCGAGACGCACAAGCCATACCCATGGGTATAAGTCAGGAACTTGTTAACCCAACTCTGGGAGGGCAACTGAGCGTAATTTAGCTGTCTTGCGGACAGCATTACCTGGCGATATTCGCCATCTAGCGTGTAGCGGTCCACGTCTACATCGGCGAATTTGTAGTAGCGGCGCAGCCCCTGCTCCTGGTCGTAGGTAATCTCCAGGGGCCGATGATCCCACAGACGGATGCTCTTGATGGTCTCCTGGTTCTTAGCGATATCACCGGCAGTCACTGGACGTGAGCGGGGGAAGGTCTTGGCCTGCACATCGCTGAGCCCGTATGCATCGTTGGTTGCCTTGATGTTGTGAGCGGCGTACTCTCTCTCTACCTCCAACTGGTTTGGCGTGACTATTAGAGCCTGGATGGCCGCCGGGTAGACTGTGCCCGCCAGCAGCGAGATGACTACTAGCCCTCCCAACGCCCAGCCCACCAGCTTGAAGCCGCGCCGGCGGATACTGACCAGCATTATGATGCCCGTTATCAGGGCCACACCCATCATCGCGAACAGCACTGGAAACCGGGCGTGACCATCTGCATAGGAGAGACCGGAGAAGAACTCACCCCGGCTCGAATACATCAAGTTAAACTGCATCAGCCGATAATCGCCGATCTTGATGAACATGGCCAGGGCCAGCAGCGAGAACAGATGCTGGCGGGCTCGCGGCATAATGTGGACGGTGTTGCCCACAAGGCGGATAGCCTCCTGGTACAAATGCACCAGCGTACTGAGCACGAAGGCGATGATCACACCATAGAGTAGAGAGCGCCACACATACTGGATAAAGCTCAGCTTGAACACGTAGAAGCCAATCTCATAGTGCAAGACAGGGTCGGTGTCACCAAAATCCACGGCATTGGTAAACAGCAGGTAGTCCCGCCACTTGCCGCTGGCCACCAGCGCCGCCATCAGGCCAGCTACGATGGCAATGATGAGCAGACCGCGGTCGGCATACTGCTCAATCTGCTCGCGCTCCTCATCGGGCAGCAGCCGCCGGCCCACGAAGGTAACGTCTTCGGGCAGCGCCTTGCGGGCATAGCGCAGGTTGAGGTAGAGCCAGATGAAGCAGATGACGCCAACTACCGCGGCCAGCAGCGCCCTGGTGCTCAGAATCTTGACAAACACCGCAGCCTGCTCGACTGACGCCATCCACTGGTAGTCGGTATATACCCGAGATAACCACACGATCAGGATCAGGCCGATCAGGATACCAAGGAAATACTTGGACAATTTAGACGACTGCTGTTCGTTCACTGTTCGTCCTCCGTATCTTCTTCAGAGGGAATATCGCGGCCCGGGAAGTTCTCCGGGATATCAATAACACTCATCAGGTCTTTGAATTTCTCGATCTCTTCAGCATCTTCGCGCATTTGGGTCGCGGACTCCGCGGCCTCTTCGAGGACCTCTTCATTTACATATATCGGGGCCCCGGCCCGCAGCGCCAGCGCAATCGCGTCGCTGGGACGCGCGTCAATCTGTGTTGCTGTGGTTGAGTTTGCCAGAGAAACTTCTGCAAAATACGTATTGTCTTCCAGCCTGGTTATGGTTACTCGTTCGACTGTATAGCCGGTTTGAGCGATTATCGATGAGAGCAAATCGTGGGTCAGGGGGCGCTCAAACGGTTCGTCTTTGAGCACCCGGGCTATAGCATGGGCCTCGAACATACCAATCCAGATGTGCAAAAGCTGTTCAGCTTCATCGTCAGCCAGGACTACCAGCGCGCGGCCCTGCAGATCAATAAGCAGTCGGTACACGAACATTTCTACCGCCATGATTAACACCTGCCTTCGACAAATTGTTCTCCCTCAGGCTACATCTATTTCGCCTTCGGCGCCGGCTACTCCTGCACCTCCGCCCGATTGATTCAGCGGCGTGCCACCCCGGCATAATCCAATCCGGCTGCTTCTATCGCTGCCTGCCAGCTCCCGAAGGTATCAGCGCGCCGCGCCGCCACCAGCAGATAGGGATGCTGCTGCTTCATACCGGTGTAGGAGAGGTCTTTGCCCTGCTGGCGAAGCTGGGTGATTGTGGCTACAATGCGCGGGCGCGTCCACTTGCGTTGGTGCGGCGTAGCCTCTTTATAGTTCAGCCCGGCTGCCTCTACTGCTGCCCGCCAACTGCCCAGACTGGGGTCGCGATAGGCTGCCGCCAGCATTCCGCCGTAGCCCAGCCGCTGCATATTGCGGGTTTTCAGCGATTCACCGGCGGCGTGCAGATCGTGTATCTCCTGGATTATAGCATCTCGTGTCCATCTGCGCGCCGGCACCACACTACTCCTACCCGTTATCGAATGTGACAACCAAAAACCTGCCCTTTCGGTCTGGCAGGTACCCGCTCCTCCCTCCTACCCGTCTCTATGTCGAGGTGAGTATAGCATACCTGGCTAGGGGTGTCAACAGCAGACAAGTCTTGTATGAAGCTGTGCTATTGTGGGCAGCATGCCTTTATATATAATGCTAAAAGGACAGTGACCGCTCCTAAGTTTAGGACCGGTCACTGTCCCGCTGACAATTCCCTCTCTTATGTCCATCCGACTTCAGAAAGGACTTACTCCTATCGACCGTTTGTTACTGTCCCTCCGTTAGTATTAGAGAGGCGATGGGCCCTGCTGCTTCGCGTTCTCTCTGCTGTTGCCCCAGCCACCGCTCCAACTGCTTGATCAGGAGGTCAAGGTGTTTGTCGTCGAGGCGCGCCAACCGTACAAACACACGAGCCATACGATGAGACGCCAGCAGGGAGATTGCTTTCTCCGCTGTATCACTGGCCGTCATTAGGGCCAGAGCTTCCTCATGGTACGGTTCTTGTTGGATCGCCGTCGCGCGCTCAGACACCTTTTCCCAAGTGCCACTGTGGGTGCGTGGATCCATTCCTGTAGTCCCTTCTCTGCTGCTTTGATGGTCCAGATTGTCAGTCGGTGCTCCACAACTCAGGATAAAAGAAGAGGCCCCCGCCATGGCGGCCCCAGGAAGTGCTTGCATGGGGGGGCCTCAGATCTTCTTTACCAGATATCGGGAATACCTTCGTCTTCAGCCATGCTTCGCGCGCGCGTGCAAGCGCGGTGAAATCTTTGCCGGGCCGCATCGACCGTGATTCCAAGCTTGTCGGCAATGTCGCCAAAACTGAGTCCGTCTACAACATGCATTTCGATAATCCGGGTCTCTGCTCTGCCTAGCTGCTTCGATACCTGGTCCCAGCATAGTCTGTTCTCGACTAAGCGCGCTGTGCTCTCTTCCAGATCCTTGGGCTCTTCGCTGAGCTCCTCAAGCGAGATGGTCCGATTGTGCCAATCTTGCCGCTGTTGGCTCGTATAGCGTAATAGAATGTTGCGAGCTATCCCGCCCAACCACGTTCGAAATGTACATAGATCAGGATCCCATGTTTGTATTCTTAGGTATGCTGTGAGCCAGAGGTCCTGATTTAGGTCTTCGGCATCGTCTTGATTACGCGCCCGCTTCTGGAAGGGTCCCAGGGTGTGGCCACTTAAGAGTTCGTACAAATCCCCACCGGCTTCTTGATGGCCCTTACGCCAATCGAGTCCTAACTCCGTTTCTGTCTTCGTGCCGGACAGTTCAAGTGCCACTTTGCCTCTCTCCCTCCGGATGAGATATGAATTGTCTGTTCGTGCCGCGCGCGGTATTTCGTGGGCTGCCATAGTATATAATGACCTTTTCCACCAAAACGTGACAGGTACCAGAAAAGGTTACGAGTTTCAGCAGGTCGCCGCTCCCTCCTCTGGCTCTTCTGTTCACGTAAAGGATGACACACAGGCAGTAGGCTGTCAATCAACTTGCCCTGCTGACGGAGGTGGTGTATGATGAAGTGGCTGGTGGTCGTCGAGTCCGGATACATCGGGAGTGATTGCGTATGCAGAATTGGCGGGCAGGGCTATTGATGGTCATTGTTGCTGTGTTAGTGAGCGCATTGCTGGTGACAGCGGGGGACGAGTCAGTTCAGGGGACCACTGTTGACGAGCTGGCCCGGTTGCAGCTTCCTGCGCCCTCTGAGGTAACGGTCGCCCTGGTGCCCTTCTGGGACTACAAGAACCTCCCCCGTCACACCGAGGTTTGTCGGGATCATCTGCATCGTTACTTCACCCGCGAAGGCTTCCGAGTGGTGCCTCCTGGCCTCGTGACGGCGGTAGTCTCCCAGGACACCAAGCTTGAGCCCGGGTTGCCGATGAGAAGAGATGATGCGGTGCGCCTTGCCACCAAGCTGGGGGCCGATTGGGCCATATATGGCAATGTGATGCAACTGGAGACGTATGAGAAAAAGAGCTTCTTCTCCGAACGCAAGAAAGCGAAAGTGGGCATCAAGCTGACGATTGTGGCTGCCGCTACCGGCGAAATCCTGTTCTGGCGGCAACGCTTCGATACCTCGGGTGGGCACGGGGGCGCGACCAAGCGGGCTACGTCTATGGAGCGGACCGCCGCCGACGTCTGCCTGACGCGCATACTGGAAGACTTCTTCGCGGCACTACCTGACCACGACTTGCAGGAGGAAGTTGGTAGCTGCTGTGCGCCTCTATCCAAGGACAAGTTGCGCGAAGCCTACGAGGCCGATCCCAGCTCGGTGGCGGCAGTTGTGGCTCACGCGCAGTCGTTGATCTGTTGGAATGAGCCGGCGGACGCCGAGAGTATCCTGGACCGCGCCGTGCGCCGCAACAAAACCAATGCCGACCTGCACTTCTGGCACGGGGTGAGCCTGTACGCGTTAGGCGAAGCCGACCAGGCCCAGGCCGAATTGCAGCAGGCCATAGAGATCGCCCCCGACCACCCATACGCCGCCCACCTGCTGGCTACGTTTGCCAGTGCCCAGTCCCCGCCGCACACCGCAGAAGGCAGCGGGAATGTGACGCAATAAAGGCAGGGCACTACTAGGGCAACCCGACATAGCCAGAAATTACGCATAGCAAGGGGAGAAGAATCTGCCGAAAAATTGCCTCTTGCCATACCGCTAGCGGACTGGTATTATTAGGAGCATACCTCCAGACATCAACACCTCGTTTTGGGAAGGTGTAAATAATGCGCGTTATTGGCTCGGTCGTTGCGGTAGTGTTGTGTATCTTAGTGATCGTTGGTTGTCAGCCTGAGCAGCAGGTTGCTCCCACCGTCCCGCCTCCGCTCCCTGAGCCGCAAGCGCCAAGAATCTCCACTGAGCAGGAGCAACTGCTGGAGGAGATCCTGGAATATACCAAGCAGACCGGCAGCACCCTGGAAGAGCTGGCCGAGGAAGCCCGCCGTCGCGAGGCCCTCGCCCAGGCACCGTCCGGGGTAGAGGCGGTAGATGAGGATCTGCGCGTGGCCAAGGCGCTGGTAGCGGCTGCTCGCAGCGGTGCCGCCAACAAGCAAGCCGAGCAGACGACTGCTGCACTGGGGCGGCTGGTTGCGACGCTGCGGGCGCTGCGCGCCGAGATTCCGGCGGCAGTCATCGCTCAGCATCTGGAACGGGCGCTGATCGCCATCAGCAATTTGCCCGCCCAGCAGGCGGTCAGTGCGGCTTCGTCTTCGCTGCTGGCGGCCATTGACACTGCTATGCAGGCGCCGGCGCCTCTGGTGCCGGAAGTGGTGGACGCTGTCGAGCGCGCCAAGAGTAGAGTCGACGACGAGCAGCTACAGCCGGGCGGCGAGCAGATACTGGAAATACTGGCCGAGCTCCGGGACGACGCCACTGTGAAGTTGCTCGATACGGCCAGCAGGAGCGTGCGCGGGGCCCAGGATGCGCTGCAGCGGGGAGCCTGGCCGGTGCTTATTGCCGAGCTGGATCAGCTTGAGGTCATGCTCAGTCAGCTTCAGGAGAAGATCGGGGAGGAGACCACCGTAATTGCTGGTGAGCAGGAGCCGGCAGAAGTAGAAGAGGCGGAAGAAGAGGCAGCCGAACCGGGCGAAGAGGCCGAGGCTGAGACGCCAGAGGCGAGGACGGAGGCTGCTGAGCACTAACGCGTCGGTTACTGCCGCAAGCGACATCCGCTCAGCAAATTTGGGCTGGCTGGACTGAGGACGACTGTTATCGGCAGAAGGTGTAGCAAAGCATGAGCAACTCGTTACGGAGCCGCGGTGCCAAGTGGGCTTTGTTGCTAGCTGGGCTCGCTGTTGTAGTCTACCTGGCTATGCCCATGCTCGAGTCACTGAACCCGGCATTTAGCGACGGACTCGAGGCTATGGGGCAAAGAGATATCCCCAAGGCAATAGGGCATCTGGAAAAAGCCCTCGACTGGGCGATAACTGATCGTCATAAAGCGCGGGTCCTGCTGCTATTGGGCCTGGCGTATCGATGGAATGACCAATATGAACAAGCGATACAGGCTGCAAATCAAGTGTGGGAACTGGCACCGCAGATGACAGCAGATTTCCCAGAGCAGAAAATATCAGGGCTCAGTGCGGCTGGTTGCTTGGCCTCCCTCTACCGAAGAACTGGGCAGTGGGCAAAGGCGTTGAAATGGGCCAACAGACGCCTGGAGCAACGCCCCGATGCCGGACTCATGATGATGATAGTCCAGGAAGCTCACCGCCACCTTGAGCAAAGTGACAAGTGATCGCGTGGGTCAGGAGTTGTGAGGTCGTCTGCACCAATATGGATCGGCCGCCAGTAAACTACGCAGCAAGAGAAGGAAATTAGCCGATGGCCGAGCAGTTTGTGCACCTCCACGTTCATACTGAGTACAGTCTTCTGGACGGTGCCTGCCGTCTGGACCAGCTAGCGCAACGCGCTGCTGAGCTGGGTATGCCGGCGGTGGCGATGACCGACCACGGCGTGATGTATGGGGCCATTGATTTCTACAAGGCATGCCAGGCCGTCGGAGTCAAGCCGATTATTGGCTGCGAAATCTATGTGGCTTCTGATAGTCGCTTCGAACGGGCTCCTCGCCAGGATCAACGCACGCGACATCTGACGCTGTTGGCTGAGAATGAGGCCGGCTACCGTAATCTTCTTCAGATCGTCAGCCAGGCGCACCTGGAGGGCTTCTACTATCATCCTCGTGCCGACCTGGAGCTGCTCAGCGACCATGCAGAAGGGCTGATTGCACTGAGTGCCTGCAAGCAGGGGGCGATTGCCCGCGAGATTCTCGATGACAACTACGCCGCAGCCCGCCAGCAGGCTGAGGTGCTGCGCGAGGTGTTCGGCGAAGATAATTTCTATCTGGAGCTTATGGATCACGGCCTGCCCGGCCAGAAGAAGATCATCGCCGCTACGATGCGGCTTTCTGAGGAACTGGGCATCTCCGTAGTGGCGACCAATGACGCTCACTACGTGCGCCAGGAAGACGCTGAGGCCCACGATGTATTGCTCTGCATTCAGACGCAGGCCACCCTCTCCGATCTCAACCGGATGCGCTTTGAGACTAACGAGTTTTACCTGAAGTCGGGCGAAGAGATGGCAGAGCTGTTTGGGGAAGTTCCCGAAGCGCTGAGCAACACGGTGCAGATAGCTGACCGCTGCAATCTTGAGCTGGACCTGGGGGCGGTGCGCCTGCCCTATGTTGAGGTTGATAACGGCTACGATGTGACTAGCTATCTGCGGCATCTGTGCGAGCAGAATATCGAGAAGCGCTACGGCGGTGAGCGGGGCGAGGTGCGCCAGCGGCTGGATTACGAGCTGGATATCATTGATGAGATGAGCTACTCAGGGTACTTCTTGATCGTCAGCGACTTCATTCGCGAGGCCAAAGGCCGGAGTATCCTGGTGGGGCCCGGGCGAGGTTCGGCAACGGGCAGTATTGTCGCTTATCTGTTGGGGATTACCGACGTTGACCCGCTGCAGTACGGCTTGATCTTCGAGCGCATGCTTAACCCTGAGCGGGCCAGCCCGCCCGATATTGATCTTGATTTCCCCGACGACCGCCGCGAAGAGATCATCGAGTATGTCAAGGAGAAGTATGGCCGAGACCACGTTGCCCAAGTGGCGACATTCAATACCATGGGGGCGCGGGCGGCCATCCGCGACGTCGGGCGAGTTATGGGTGTGCCTTTGGATAAGGTTGACGCGCTGGCTAAGGCAGTACCGCCGGGCACAAGTTTGAAAGAGGCCTGTGAGCTGGTTCCGGAGTTGTCTGAAGCCCGGCAGGAAGATACCGAAATCGCGCGTATGCTGGACATTGGCCAGCGCCTGGAAGGGCTGGCGCGCCACGCTTCGGTCCATGCTGCGGCGGTAGTCATCTCTGACGGCCCGCTTACCGACTATGTGCCGCTGCGTGGAGAAAAAGATGGCACGGTTTCCACTCAGTATCCGATGGGGCCGGTTGAGGAAGTCGGGTTGGTCAAGATCGACTTCCTGGGGCTCAAGACGCTGACAGCCTGTGCCCGGGCGATGGAGGCAATACAGCGAAATCAACAGGTAGAACTGGACCTACTGGCTATCCCCCGCGATGACCCCGAGACGTTCGGGTTGCTTTGCCGTGGAGATACGGCGGGGGTATTTCAGTTGGAGAGCGAGGGGATGCGCGGGCTGATGCGTAAGCTGCAGCCCAATCGCTTCGAACATCTCATTGCCGCAGTGGCGCTATACCGGCCCGGCCCTATGCAGCATCTGGATGAGTTCTGCGAGGGTCGGCACGGAGCTGCCATTGAATACCTGCATCCATCCCTGGAGCCGATTCTGGAAGAGACCTACGGGGTGATCACCTACCAGGAGCAGGTTATGCAGATTGCGGTGAAGCTGGCCGGTTTCTCGATGCCCCAGGCTGAGATTATTATGCGGGCGATGGCCAAAAAACAGCTCGAGAAGATGCAGCAGATGAAGCCGAAGTTCCTCCAGGGCTGCATAGACAACGGCGTAGCTGAAAGTGTCGCGCACGAGGTTTATTCTCGAATGGAGAGCTTCTCTTCGTACGGTTTCAACAAGTCCCACTCGGCGGCTTATGCGCTGGTAGCCTATTGGACGGCTTACCTGAAGGCTAACTACGCCGGCGAGTTTATGGCCGCACACCTGTCCACGGTTATGGATAACAGCGAGGACGTCGGCAGGTATATGAATGAGTGTCGCCGAATGGGCCTGGAGGTGTGTGGGCCTACCGTCAACCGTAGCCTGGCGCAGTTCACAGCCCGTGACGGAGAAGTTATCTTCGGGCTGGCTGCTATCAAGAACCTCGGCGCACCAACTGCTCAAGCAGTTGTTGCTGAGCGTGAGGGAAATGGCCCCTATCAGGGGCTGGGTGATCTGTGCCGGCGCCTGCCTGGCAGTAAAGTCCCTCGCACAGCAGTGCAACTGCTTGCCGAGGCGGGGGCCCTGGACGAATTCGCAGAACGCAACGCATTACTGGCAGGCCTGGATAGTCTCTACGCAGCCGGACAGAAATATCAACAGGATCAAATCACCGGCCAAAATTCTTTGTTTGGGGAGGCGGGTTCAGGGGAAGTGCCGACGTTTGATGAGCGGCTGCCCGACGTACCGGAGATGCCGCAGTCGGAGCGCCTGCGCCTGGAGAAAGAGCTACTTGGTTTGTATGTCTCCAGCCACCCGCTGATTGAGAAGCAAGAGCAGTTGGCCCAGCGGACCACTGCTGAAATACGTGAGCTGGCAGAATTCGCCGACGGTACGCCGGTAATTGTGAGCGGGATTATCGGGCAGACCAAGCACTATGTTACTAACAGTGGCGCTCCCATGATGTTCTTGACGCTTGAAGGTTTGGGTAAGCACCTGGAGACAGTCGTGTTTCCGGATGCCTATGAGAAATATCGAGACAATATCAACGAAGGCGGGGTTGTAGTCGTCAAGGGCAAGATTGACCGAAAGGGCGCGCGCAATGACGATAGCAACGAGGTGAAGTTGCTGTGCGATTGGATCAAGCCACTGGCGGAGAGTGCGGCCGTCTCGGAGCAACAACGGAAGCGAACTGAGCAAGGTCGGCTGAAGGATAGCTCGGCACAATCCGCGGGCGACCAACAGCCCGAACCTGCACCGCTGGCTGTCTCGACTCCGGCCCGGACCGTATTCATTGAAGTGGACGCGACCGATTGTGGTGAGCAGTCACTGCACCGAATCAAACAGGTCATCGAAGAGAATCGTGGCCAGCAGCCCGTTGTGCTGAAACTGACCGGAGGCACTGGGGCGCGGCGCGTGGACTTGGGCGAAGGCTATACGGTTGACTGCAACGAGGAGTTTCCGATCCAAATCCGGCACTGCCCTGCTGTAATAACTCTGTGGCAGCAGTAAGCTAATAGCTGGAGCAACAGGGCACCGGGCCGGGGAGGTGGCATCGCTGATGGCACCAATCATAGACGTTATTGATGCGCGGACTGGCGACAGTTCAGCCCTGCAAGCACTGTGCCAGCGATCACTGGCCGACCTGCCTGATCACATTGAGACCGATGTACGGCGCATCGTTGAAGATGTTCGGCAGCGTGGTGACGAGGCGTTGATAGACTACGAGCGTCAGTTTGATTGCGCGAACTTCACCGCCGAGCACCTGGTGGTTAGCTCCAATGAGATTGAGGCGGCCTATGCGCAGGTCTCCTCGGCTCAGTTAGGGGCACTGCGGCGGGCGCGGGAGAATGTGTATGAGTTTCACCTGCATGCTCGGCCTCGCTCGTGGCTTGACGACTTCGATGGCATGTGGCTGGGGCAGCGGGTTACCCCGGTAGATTCGGCTGGTATTTACGTGCCCGCCAGGAGCGCCCCTTTGCCTTCCACTGTGTATATGTGTGCGATGCCCGCCAAGGTGGCGGAAGTGCCGCGGATCGCTATGTGTTCGCCGCCGCGCAAGGACGGTTCACTTGATGCATTGACGCTGGTGGCTGCCGCCGAGTGCGGCGTGGACGAGATATATCGTCTGGGAGGCGCCCAGGCCATCGCTGCTCTGGCCTTTGGTACGGAGAGCGTCGAGGCGGTCAGCAAAATTGTCGGCCCGGGCAATCCCTGGGTGACGATGGCCAAGAAATACGTCTACGGCATAGTGGGCATTGATTCGCTGGCTGGGCCCAGCGAGGTGTTGGTAATCGCTGATGCAACTGCCAAGCCAGCTATGGTTGCGGCTGACCTGCTGGCGCAGGCCGAACATACCGGGGATAATATGACGGTGTTGATCACGCCCAGCGAAGCGCTTGTCGAGCAGGTAACCGCCGAACTGCAACAGCAAGTTGCGGGGGCTGAGCGGGTCACCGAGATTCAGGATTCGCTGAGCGAGTTCGGCGCGATTGTGCTGGTGCGGGACTTGCACCACGCTGCCCGGCTGGCCAGCGACATTGCCCCCGAGCATTTGCAACTGTTGGTGGAGGAACCTCTGGCGCTGTTGGCCGAGATTGACCACGCCGGGTGTGTGTGTCTCGGAGAGCTGACGCCGGTGCCACTGGGCGACTATGCTGCCGGTCCCAGTCATGTGCTGCCGACTGGTGGCACGGCCCGCTTCGCTTCGGGACTGGCGGTTGATGACTTTGTGAAGAAGACGTCACTGATCTCTGCAACGCGCCGCAGCTTAGATCGACTGGCCTCTGATGTAATCGAGTTGGCTGAGGCTGAAGGATTGGCGGCACACGCTGAGGCGGTGCAGCGACGCCGACACTAGACGCCCGCCGCCTGCCGCCCTCGCAGAGAATTGCCGGAATAATAGCATCGGCGGCCCCCCTGCCCCCTTGGCGTTAACGGACATGCCAGCACAGTTAGCTGCCGGCATAGACCCCAGTAACCTTATCAAGGGTGGCAGTCAATTCCTTGATGTCGAAGGGTTTGTAAAGACAGGGCTGGCCGGAAAGCTCCACAAAGCGGTTGGTTCGGTCGCCCAGGTTGTCCCCCGTGACGAAGATAACCCGCTGAGCTAGTTCTGGCGCCTGATGCTGCCAGATCCTGAACAATTCCATCCCATTGAGGATTGGCATCAGCAGATCGCAGATGACCGCGGAGTAGCTGCGCTGGGCGCCCATCTGCAGGGCTTTTTCTCCGTCAGCGGCTCGGTCGACGGCATAGCCCAAATGCTCCAGCAGGGCCTGCATTAGCCGGGCCAGGGTATCTTCGTCGTCGACAATTAGTATTCGCTGTCCGTTAGCGGTCTCCATTTACTTGGTCACACTCCCACGGATAGATTGGTACTGTTCAACTTCTTGTTCATTGGCAGCCGGCAGTATTATCTTAACGAGGGTGCCACTCTCCTGGCGGTTGGGCGATACCAATACTTGCCCACCAGCTTGCTGGACTGTGCTATATACCACCGGCAGTCCCATATCCATGAACTTGTCCTGGCTCTCTTCAATAGCCTCGGAACCCTTGAGCAATTCGGGCACTTCTCCTGGCTCAGGGGAGGGGCCGGTCATGCGGAACACAATCTCCACGCCTTCGAAGCGGCGCCGTGCCGCGATACGCAGTTTCCGTAGTCCCGGCCAGTCTTCCAGGGTTTGCCATGCGTAGGTGATGACGTTGACGAAGCTGTGAAAGAGACTATGACAATTCGCGTGGGCTAGGGACAATTTGGGGGGTATATCTGTCTCCAGTTGTACACCAGTAATCAGCAGATGCGCATTAGTCAGCAAGAGTGCTTGGTTCAGTATTTCGTTTACATCCGCGACCGGGATGCCCTCATCCCGGCCGGTGGCATAAACCTCTATCCCTCTGACGGCTGCGTCGCAGCGGTCAAGCTGACGGACGATCTCATGCCAGTCGGGTTCCTCACCTATCACTTCGGCTACCTGGATGCTCATCCGAATGGTAGCCAGGGGATTGTTGAGAATATGGCCCAGGCTGGTCAGGACATGACGCACCGCCACGAACTTCTCAAGGTGCTTGAGGTCCCGCTGGGTTTGACACAGTTCGGTAATGTCACGAATGGCAACATTGATGGTGGTTATCTGACTTTCTTCGGTAATAGGCAGGGCGCTGAACAGCAACGTGTGAGGCGTGCCGTTCCCGCCAGTGGTGGTCAGGAGGATTTCTGAGATACTCTCTCCTGCCAGAATCTGGTCCTGATAGCGCCTGAGGCGCTCGGGATGGCGCAACTGCAGCAGTTCCAGCAGGTTCTTTCCCTCCAGGTGGGGTCCGTCGCCGTTCCCCAGCATGCTGGCAGCCGTGGTATTGGCCTCCTGCACCCTCCAGGCTGGGTCAACTACCAGCAGTGCATCGTCAGATGACTCGCTCATCTCCCAGTACCGGCGTGCCTTATGCCGAGCAGTATTGTGGGCTTGGTAAAGCTGGGTCATGTATTTACTGACTATCCAGCTTATGGCAATCAGCAATATACTGTGGGCGGCGAGGGTAAACAGTACGTTGCTGCTGGCGGTCCCCATCACCAAAGCCTGAGCTGATAAGGCCACCACTGCCCCGCCCACAACCAGTCCGGTCTGAGCGCTGGTGGCGTAGATGGAGTAAATGACTACCACTAGATACAGCAACGGCAGTAGGGGACTAGCCAAGTGGCCAGTGAATTGCAGCGCGAAAGCAATCCATGCTACGTGCATCAAGGCTACCGTGCCACCTATCAACCAGCTACTTTGCCGGATGTCTAATACGAAGCTGGCAGCTACCAAGGCTATGAGAACCAGCGTAAGAGCGATGAAGTAGGCAATGGCTGGTAGCACAGAGTACAGAACAATGCCGACGCCCAAAGCCGCCCCCAGCAGCATCAACCGCATCTCATAGCTCAAACGGGATAGGCGCTCGTTACTGCCGGCCCGGGGCGCCGGCGGCGGCTCGGTGTTCCGTGACTTGATAGAGCTGGCTTCGCCTTCCAACTTGGGTTCTGTTAGTGTCATGATTGATTTGGCTGCAACTGTCAATCGTAGCTGCGTGGTAGGCTGTCAGTTCAAGTTGTGGAACCAAGAGTTCTAAGTTAAGAAGCGGCAGCGTGCCCTCCTAACCTTAAGCAGTTGAACTAACATTGATACTTTACACAATCTATATTTAGTATGTTCAAATCGACACATTCTTAAACATTGGTTTAGATAAACCCTTGAGTTTCTTTTGAGGTAGTGGCGTGGTGGCCTCCTCCGGAGCACCTCGGTACAGTTGAGCTTTTCCTTGACCCTATCAGGGGTTTGGTCTATAATGAGCAGTGTGAGCGCCAGCCGCTGAGCGCTGCACTCAACTCCAAGGAGGCCAGGCAGATGGCGGACGAGCTTGACGATCTCCAGTACCCAGCGCAGGAAACCGAGCAGGACATTGCAGAGCAGGCTCTCCACCCCGCCAAGGCGATACCGGCGCGCAAGCCGGGCTGGCTGGCGCGCCTGGGCGAGCGGATAAGCAATCAAATCGCGCGCATTGGACTGCCTGAGTGGAACCTGCGCAGTTTCTTATATGGCCTTGCCATATTGATCGCGTTCATCCTGATTTGGCGCAACTGGGTTGACGTTCGGCTCGATGTACTCGTCTGGCGATTTGATGTTCCTAAGTCAGTAGTCATCATTGCTGCAATACTACTGGGGGCAGTCTTGGTGCGGGGATGGGATGCCTACCACAGTCGGCGAGCGGCCCGAGCCGAGCAATCTGAGGAAGCATAGCTGAGGCGATAGGGGAAAAGACTATGGCCTATGAGCGACAAGCAACCTATCGGCGCCGTCCTCCTGTCATTGCCATGCTGGCCGCGGTGCCCTATCTGCTGTTGTCGGCCTCGCAAAGCGTTCAACTGACGACGACAATCAACCTGGACGGCTCAGGTCTGCGCCAGTATACGATCACCTGTGTGCCGGATCGTACTAAAGAGGTGCAGAAGCGCTTGCTCGAGCAAACCGCGGATTTTGACCACCAAAGTTGGCAACGTAAAGGTCCAGACCGGGTGGTCACTCGCGACTGGCGGCCGGCTAATTTGGGCAGAGCGGTCACCGCCCCAGACGCGGCGGCCTCGCTGCAGATTACTGATATAATCCAGAAGCCCTTGACGGTGTTTACCGAGTATCATTGGTCAGAGCAGCTTGAGATCTACCGCAAAACCGCTACCCCGATCGAGATCGTTGGCGAAAAAATAGCTATACTATCCTACAAGTTGAATATGCCGGGCAGAGTCATCGCCTCCAATGCGGATCGCACAGATGGCGGCACGGCGTTCTGGGAACTAAGCGCGAACGTTGATACATATACCCTCGAGGCTACGTCCCGCCGCCTGCGCTGGGGTTATCTGCTGCTTCTGCTCTACATAGTAGGGTTTGTTGTCTTTCAGGTTGTCGGCTACGGCACCCGTCTGGTTCGCAACCGGCCGCGCAAGATCTGAATCCGGCTAGCATTCACTGCCCGCGATCCCTGCTAGCAAGTGAGCCGTGGAGGTCTCCACGGCTCTTTTATACGTCTATGTTGCGAAGGCTCAGTGGGCAAGGTGTCGCCGCTGGCAACATACCGCTTAGCGCCCTTGTTAGGAGTCATAATTGTGCCAACTGCAGCACCAATCTGCCACCGGACCAACCTGGCTGATGAGCAGATGGCGGCACTGACAACTGTGCGGTCGGATAGAGAGTGGTCATAGATGTGGCAGCATATCCGAGCACCTGGTCAGCGGCTGGTCGGCGCAGCCTTTGCTATGGATATGGCGGCTGGCTGTGCCATGCTGGCTGTGCAGTTCATGGGCGTGGATTTGGGAGCCGGGCCCGGTATGCTGGGGCTGCTGGCCGCTGTGGGCGGAGCCACTTATACCATATCGTGCCTGGGTAGTGGGGTGGTGGCAGATCGGTTTGGCCCCCGGCGCAGCACCATACTGGCCGTGGCAGCAACAATCGCGGTTTGGCTGGCAATGGCAACCGCGGGTCGCATGGGACTACTGCTGGGGTTGGTAGTGGCCAGGGGCATGATCGCGGCCTTCTATTGGCCCTCCCTAATGGTATGGGTAGCCGATTTGAGTTCGGGACACGCGCTGGGCCTGGGCCGGGCGCTGGGCCTGTTCAACATCTCAGGGTGCGCAGGCTTGCTAGTTGGGGCAGTGGTCGCGGGGGCTCTGTGGGACTGGGTGGGTCCTGGCTCTTTTTACTTTTCGATCGCCACGGGGATAGTTATCCTGGTTCTGCTGCAACTTACCCCAGGGGGCGCCGGCCGAGGTGGTGAACACACCCCCGACCAGCCAACCGCACTGGCGCGTCCTGCGCTGGGGCGCCGCCTGCGCATCGCTGGCCGCATTGGGGTCTTTGCCAGTTTCTTCTGCACCGCCATGGTTCCGGCCTTGTTTCCCAAAGTTGGTGATGTTCTGGGCTACTCAAGTACCCTGGTCGGTTGGGCTGCTGGTATGCCCTACCTTAGCGCCATGGTCATATATGCGCTGGCAAGGACCACCGGCCGCTGGCAATATCGTCCCTGGAAGCTATGGCTGGCGGTGCCGAGTGGGGTTGTGGGGATGGTGCTGGCGACATTGGCCCAGGCGCCCTGGCAGTTCTTGGTCGGCTTCTCCCTGGTCGGCTTGTGCGGGGGGATTTCCTTCCTGGCCAGCCAGTTCTACGGACTGCATCAGCCTGAGCATCGCCGCGCCGCCAGTATGCGCTATCATGAGGCTGCCTTGGGAGCAGGAGCGGTGGCCGGGCCGCTGCTGGGCGGGCTGGTGGCTGATCATACCGGCCAACTGCCAGCCGCATTTGCCTTGGCCGCGGGCGTAATGGTCATTGCTGGGCTGGTCCAAATCGTGCTGTGGTGGGCTATGAGCAAGGCAGATGAAGGTTCTGCGGCCTGACGCGCGATGGCTTGGGTATACCAAATTTGGTGCGCTGCTCGCCGCTGACCTTGACATTCGCTGGGCAACTGAGTACCTTTTCGTGCAGGGGCGAGGCTGATGGGACGTGGGCCGGGATCAAAGTGGGGCAGCCAGTTGCGCCTGTCCACCGTGGGACTGACGCTGGCGATTGCCGTGGGGATTGGTGCAGTGGGCGGGCTGTATTTGGATGACTACCTGGGAACTGAGCCCTGGCTAACGATTTCGGGCGTGCTGCTGGGCAGCGCTGCCGGCTTCCATCAGCTAATCCGTGAGATCAAGCGATCTGCAGATTCCGATGACTGACCAGTTACAAGCTCGGTTCTTTGCCCGTAGCTATCTTGTTGCCGGCATAATCGTTGGAGTGGCGGCGACAGGGATGGTGGCTGGTGGGCTGAGGGACTTCGCACTGGGGCTCGTCGCGGGAGCGCTGATTGGGCTAGTAATGATCCACGGCACCGTTGTGCTGGGCAGCGCGCTGGTCAGCCGAGCCCAGCCACAAGGCGAAACTGGTCGCTCTATGAAGGGTCTGGTGGCTGTTCAGATCGCCAAGTACGTGGTGGGCATTGGTGCGTTGTATGTCCTGGTAGTAATGACCGATACTAGTCCCCCGGGCATCGCGGCCGGTTACAGTATACCGCTGGCAACAATGGCCATCATGGGTGCGAGGGTGGCCAGCACTCACAAGCAGGTCCCAAAGGATTACTGAGTTCGAAGCGAGAACTTGATCACGCAACGTGGAAAAGCACGCTGGTAGTTGGGTAAACGTATTGGTTAACCTGGAGCCGGAATGGCTCCAGCCTTACTTGCCCCTGGAGGTCGTCACTGCGTGGCTGATCTTGGGCCTGGTGGTGTTTATGGCGTGGTTGGGTACCCGTCGGCTGCAGCGAGTGCCGGCCTCGGGCTGGCAGACGCTGGGCGAGTGGACTTACAACTTGTGCACCAGCCTCTGCGGGCAATTCGGCCTGGCCGGGGAGCGCTACGCACCTATGCTGGGCACGCTGTTCGCTTACATCCTGATCATGAATCTGACCGGTCTGATTCCCGGCTTCACTTCGCCGACCGCCACACTTAATATGACGCTGGCGCTGGCGCTTGTGACGCTGGCAAGCGTGCAGATTTACGGGATGAGGGAGAAGGGCTGGCGTTACCTGGAGCACTTCGTGGATGGGCCATGGTGGATGTGGCCGCTAATGGCACCGATCCATCTCATCGGTGAGATCGCGCGGATACTGTCGCTGAGCATTCGTCTGTTCGGCAATATCTTCGCCAAGGAGACTGTTATCGGTCAGGTGCTCGTGCTACTCGGTAGCATCGTCGTGATGCACCAGTTGAACATTCTGCTGCGTGCACCGATGGTGCTCGGTGGTGTGCTTTTGCTGCACATCCCCCTGCTGCTCTTGGGGTTGCTGATCAGCCTGATTCAGGCCGTAATATTTGTGATGCTGACTGCCGTGTACCTTCAAGGGGCGGTGAGCAGCCACTCTTAGCGTCACTATCCGGTGGTTCGCCGTCAATAAGTCTTACAATACAGGTAGATCGCGACAGGAGGTCCAGGATTATGTTGTTTGCTGCTGTCTTAGCTGCTGTAGTTGGGTTAGCCGTACCCATCGCGGTTGTGGCCGGAGCTATGGGCCAGGCCAAGGTAGGCATAGCAGCCATGGAGGGGATCGCCCGCCAGCCGGAGGCAGCTGGCGATATCGGTCGCAACCTGATCATCGCGCTGGCGCTGATCGAGTCGCTGGTCATCTACGCCCTCCTCACCTTTTTTATCCTCCAGGGGAAGATCGCGCCTTTGATCGAAAAAATCGGGCAATTATAGTCGTCAGCGGTAACTTTGTAGAGGATGGGGGTATATGGAATTCCTGCAGGAGTTGTTCCATGACCTGCATATTGACCCGCCAGTAATACTCGTCAATATTATCGGGTTTCTGATCCTGCTTGCCCTGATGCGCAAGTTCTTCTTTGGGCCAATCAGCCAGTTTTTCACTGAGCGTCAGCAGGAGGTGGCCCAGTGGGTGGGGAGTGCCGAGAGCGCTCAGCAACAGGCTGCTCAGGAGCTTTCTCACATCCAGGGCCAGCGCCAGGAGATGCTTGACCAGGCTCAGCAGGAAGCCAACGAAGCCCGGCAGCAGGCCCGGCAGCAGTCTGATGAGCTGCTGGACGAAGCTCGCCAGCAAGCTCTCGAGCGGGAACAGCGCGCTGAAGAGCATATCCGCGACAGCCGGGAGCGGGCTTTAGCTGAGGCTCGTAGCGAAATTGCCCAGCTATCTACTCAGCTTGCCCGGCGGGCGCTGGGCGAGAGCCTGAAGGATGAAGAGCAGCAGCAACTGCTAGAGGCTGCTCTGCGCGATGTAGAAGAGATAGCCAGGCGCAACAGTGAGCAGGTGTGATTGTGGTGCTGGCTGCCAGTCAGAGCGGAAAGAAGTACGTTCAGGGGCTGGTGCAGGCTGCTGTGGAGCGGGACAAGGTAGAGGAAGTTAGAGTACGCCTGCGCAGACTTCAATATACTGTTGAAAGCGTGCCACAGTTGGTCGTCACCCTGAGCCACCCTGAGCTGGCCGATGACGAGAAGCTGCAGATCCTGAACACGGCGATCGGAGAAGACCGGCCAGCGCTGGTGGCGGGATTTCTGGACCTGCTGGTCAGGGACGGGCAGACGGGCGTTTTGCAGCACGTTGCTGACCTGTATGAGGGGCTATATGACGAGGTGCGCGGCGTGCAGCGGGCCCTGGTCGAAACCCCGATCCCGCTGAGTGACTCGCAAAAACAGCGCCTGCAGGCGGCCCTACAAAAGATTGTCGGCGGTCAGGTCAGCCTGGAAGAGCAGATCAACCCGCAGGTCCTGGGCGGGCTGCGCATTTCGCTGGGGCACAGAGTGATAGATGTCAGCTTGCAGGGGCGGCTGGAGGCCCTCCGCCAGGCCGTCGGGTAGACTCGCAGAGGCGTGGGCCGTCTGCGGCAGCTTATTGAAGAGGTGAGCCGGTTGCGGGCAAATGAAACTAACATAACGTCTGTGCTTCGCGAGCGAATCGCCGCCTATGAGCAGGAGTTGAAGGTAGACGAGCGCGGGACGGTGATTAGCGTCGGCGACGGCATCGCGCGGGTCTACGGCCTGGAGAAGGTTATGGCCCAGGAGCTGGTGGAGTTCCCTGGTGGGGTGATGGGGATTGCCCTGAATCTGGAGGAGGATACGGTCGGCTGCATCCTGATGGGGCCAGACGAGGATATCGTAGAAGGCGACGTTGTCCGCTGCACCGGTCGCATTGCGGAGACCAAGGTCGGTGAAGGGGTCTGGGGTCGGGTGATGACCCCGCTGGCTGAGCCACTGGACGATCCGGACCGGCCCATTGCGGGTGAGACCACCCGTCCGCTGGAAGTCAAGGCGCCGGGAGTTATCGAGCGCCAGCCCGTCAACGAGCCGCTGTATACCGGCATTAAGGTCATTGATGCTCTAACGCCCATCGGGCGGGGCCAGCGCGAACTGATCATCGGCGACCGCCAAACCGGCAAGACTGCTCTTGCCGTTGATACCATCATCAACCAGCGTGACAGCGGCGTAAAGTGCATATACGTGGCCATTGGTCAGAAGATCTCCACCGTTCGGCGCATCGCTGCCATCTTAGAAGAGTATGGGGCGATGGAATATACCTGTATCATCGCTGCCTGTGCCAGTGACCCGGCGGCGCTGCAGTATATCGCTCCCTACGCGGGCTGTACCATAGGCGAGGATGAGCGCAACAACGGCCGCGACGCCCTGATTGTCTATGACGACCTGTCCAAACATGCCACGGCCTACCGCGAGCTTTCCCTGCTGTTGGAACGGCCCCCAGGCCGGGAAGCTTACCCGGGGGACATATTCAACCTCCATTCCCGTCTGCTGGAGCGGGCCGCCAAGATGAGTGACGAAGAGGGTGGCGGGTCGCTCACCGCTCTGCCCATTGTGGAGACCCAGGAGGGCGACTTTTCGGCCTATATTCCTACCAATATAATCTCCATTACTGATGGGCAGATATATCTACAGCCGGATCTGTTTCACCAGGGAGTGCGGCCGGCAATTAATGTGGGCCTGAGCGTCTCCCGGGTGGGAGGCGCTGCCCAGCCGAGGATGATGCGCCAGGTGGCCGGGCAGTTGCGCTCTGACCTGGCTACATATCGCGAGTCAGAGGCTTTCACGCAGTTCGCCGAAGAGCTTGACGCCTATACTCAGCAAATTCTGCGCCGTGGCCAGCGCATGGTCGAGGTGCTCAAGCAGCCCCAGTATGTCCCTCAGGCTGTGGAAGACCAGGTTATCGCTATCTTTGCCGGCAGCAAGGGACATTGGGACGAGACCCCAGCAGATGCCGTTGATGAGCTTGAAAACAAACTGATCGAGTTCATTCACGAACAGCATCCTGAAATCATCGAAGAGCTGCAGCAGAAGCAAGAGCTTGAGGAAGCGCTGGCGGAGGCATTGAGTGAGGCCATCGAAAGGTTCAAGGCGGAAAATCAGCCAGAAGAGGGTAAATAGCAGCATTGGCGCTGTATAGATAGTAGGTAGAATGATTGATGGCTGGCAGCCTGCGCGATTTGCGCCGAAAAACCAAAGCCATCCAGCACATCCGGCAGATCACTCGGGCGATGAAGATGGTGGCCACGGCCAAGTTGAAGCGTATTCAGCGCACAGTCGAGAACAGCCGGCGCTACCAGGAAGAGCTGCGCCGGCTGCTGGCCGATGTGGCCAATGCCAGCGTAGAAGTAGATCATCCCTACCTGCAAGCGCGCGAAGTCGAGCGGGTGGGCGTATTGGTTGTCGGCGGCGACCGCGGCTTGTGTGGAGCGTTTAATCGTCAGATAGACGAGCAGGCGGTCGAGTTCATTGCCGGCCAGTCAGCACCGGTTGAAGTCATTACGGTGGGCAATCGCATGCGCCGGTATGCCGACCGCCACGGGCTGGAAGTCGTGAGCAGTCACGCAGCCGTGGAGCGCGCTGATGAGCCTGATATTGACCATATCATCGGCGAGGTGCGCTCGTGGTATGAAAGCGGTCATGTGGATTTGGTGCAGGTGGTCTATGCCCGGTTTGACTCGCTCGTCCGGCACCCGACAGTGAGTGAGCAGCTATTGCCGCTGTCGCCGCAGGCGTTTGCCGAAGCTACTGACGATGCAGGCCCCGTGCCTGTTGAATATATCTTTGAGCCGCCCGCCGCCCAGTTACTGGCAGAGTTGCTGCCCCGGGCCTTAGAGGTGGAGATCGCCCAGATATTGCTGACGACCCAGGCCTCAGGGCAAGCAGCGCGTATGACTGCGATGAGTGCCGCTACTGACAACGCTGATGAGATGATCACTGGCCTTACTCGTAGTATCAATCGCGCCCGCCAGGAGGAAATCACCGCCGCGCTTCTGGACGTGGTGACCGGCGCGCGGGCCTTGCAGTCCTAACCAGCCTGCGGCCGAGCGCTCGAGGGACGAACGATATAGATGGCAAATGGAAAAGTAGTAGAAATCCGCGGACCAGTAGTAGACGTGCGGTTCCCGCGCGACGAATTACCTGACCTGCTGACCGCTCTGCGCATTGTTGATGCTCAGCAGGATATCAATCTAGTCGTTGAAGTTGCCCAACATTTGGGCGACGACATCGTCCGGTGCGTGGCGATGGATACCACCGATGGCCTGGTGCGGGGGATGGATGTTGAAGACAGCGGCGGACCCATCTCTGTGCCGGTGGGCGAAGATGTTCTGGGGCGGATGTTCGATGTGCTGGGCAATCCCATTGACGGTCAGCCGGCGGTGGACAGCGATCGCTGGCCCATTCACCGCGACCCGCCTGATTTCGACGAGCAAAGCGTCGCCGAAGAGCAGTTCGAGACCGGCATCAAGCCGATTGATCTGCTGGCGCCCTTCCCCCAGGGAGGCAAAATCGGCCTGTTCGGGGGAGCCGGCGTGGGCAAGACTGTGCTGATAATGGAGCTTATCCGCAACGTCGGCTACGAGCACCGTGGCGTCTCGGTTTTCGCTGGAGTGGGTGAGCGCACCCGGGAGGGTAACGACCTGTGGCTGGAGATGCAGGAGACCGGCGTTATTGACCAAACCTGCCTGGTCTTCGGTCAGATGAACGAGCCACCCGGCGCCCGCCTGCGTGTGGGCCTAAGTGCGCTGACCATGGCCGAGTGGTTCCGCGATCAGCGTGGGCAGGATGTGCTGCTGTTCATTGACAATATTTTCCGATTTGTCCAGGCCGGACAGGAGGTCTCGGCGCTGCTGGGTCGGATGCCCTCGGCGGTCGGCTATCAGCCTACCTTGGCCACCGAAATGGGAGCGCTGCAGGAGCGGATTACCTCGACCCACGACGGCTCAATCACCTCCGTGCAGGCCATTTACGTGCCCGCTGATGACTACACCGATCCAGCTCCGGCAACAACTTTCGCCCATCTCGACGCCAGTGTTACGCTCTCGCGGGATCTTTTCGAGCAGGCTATCTATCCTGCAGTTGACCCGCTTGACTCCACCTCGCGGCTGCTGGATCCGCGCATCGTAGGTGAGCGCCACTACCAGGTAGCGCGCGACGTCCAGCAACTGCTGCAGCGCTATAAGGACCTGCGCGATATCATTGCTATTCTCGGGCTGGAAGAACTTTCCGAAGAAGATCGCCGGGCGGTCGGGCGCGCCCGGCGCCTTCAGCAGTTTCTGACTCAGCCTATGTTTGTGGCGGAGGTATTCACCAACCTCCCCGGCGTCTACGTGCCAGTTGAACAGACCGTCAGCAGCTTTGAGGAGATCCTCGCGGGCAACTACGACGATCTGCCCGAGGATGCCTTCCGCATGGTTGCCACAATTGATGACGCTAAGGAAAAAGCTAGTAAATTGTAGCACCCCCAGGGGAATGGACGGGTTGAGCGCATGGCGTCTGCACCTGCATTTATCACTAAAATCGTTACGCGCAATGAAGAGCTGTTTGCGGATGAGGTAGTAAGCGTAGTTGCCCCCGGCCAGGAAGGATGCTTTGGCGTGAAGGCCAACCACGCTCCGTTTGTCTCCGCGCTGGGCATAGGTGAACTCCGAATCACTACCCCCGACAACCAAACCCGTTACTTTGCCATTGCTGGCGGGGTAGCTAAGGTGCAGGGCAATGTCCTGGTGGTGCTGGCTGATACTGGGGAGCGAACGCTGGATATTGATGTCGCGCGGGCCGAAGAGTCCGCCGAGCGGGCCCGTGCTCGCCTGTTCGGAGCCGGTCTTGAAGAGCAGGTGGATCTTACCCGGGCCGAGGTGGCGCTAACCCGAGCGCTGAATCGCCTGCGCATCGCCCGCCACGGGCGCTAGCTGCCCCGTTGTAGTAGCAGCTCGCCGCGGGCGCACTCAGTGTAGGAGCTAAAGCTAACCTGCAAGCCCTGGGAGGGCGGCAGTAGATGAGTATAAGACCGCCCACTGCTTTGCGACAGTTGGTAGATATGTCCCGCCGTCTGGGTGCGCCCGAAAACGACTACGTTATCCTTGGCGGGGGGAACACTTCGGCACAGATCGACGAGCAGACCTTCTGGGTGAAGGCCAGTGGCGCTGCATTAGCTGGTATCGGTTCAGAAGACTTTGTCCAGGTGCGGTCGGCCCCGATCCTGGAACTGGTGGAGGCCGAGGAAGTCTCTGACGAGTTGGTCAAGCGGACACTGACCGAATCTTGCGTGCAGGCCGACGGGCCGCGTCCTTCTGTGGAGACGTTCTTCCATGCGTTGTTGCTGCGGCTTGATGGAGTTAGCTTCATCGGTCATACTCATCCGACCGCTGTCAACGCCGTAACCTGTTCCCAGCGTGCCGAAGAGGCCCTCAGCGGGCGGCTACTTCCCGAGGAAATAGTTGTTTGTGGCCTAGCTCCAATCTGGGTTCCGTTCGCCGAATCGGGTATCGCTCTGGCTAGGCGGCTGCGCCAGTTGTTGGCTGATTATGTGGACAGATACAGGCGGCGGCCGCGCTGTGTGTGGATTCAGAACCACGGACTCATTGCCCTGGGTGGATCGCCTCAGGAAGTGGAAAGCATCACGGTTATGTCGGTGCAGGTCGCGCGCATCCTGGTGGGTACCTATGCCCTCGGCGGCCCGCACTTCTTGACTGACAAACAGATCGAGCGCATCGCAACCTGTCCCGATGAGGCCCCACGGCTGGATCAGCTTGGCTTAACTCCTCCTTGACCCTTTGTAGTTGCGCGGGCCGCTGATGCTTGACAGTAGCCGTCAACTCTGCGAAAATGCAGGAGGAAACAACAGCTTTGGCAGGAGGATGGTCCAAGTGACGAAGTGGATGAGAATTGCGGCAGTATTGCTCGCCGGGGCAGTAGTGGCGGGCTGTGGGGGCGGCCCGAGCTCCTCGCGACAGACCAGTCGCCAGCCGCCCACTATTCGTGGTACGAGCTTCCCTCAACAGTTAGAGCCGGCCAGCCAGGTGAGCGTCTATGAAGACGACTACCACGGCTGGCCAGCGCTGTTTATGAAAAATGGTCTGGTCACTGTGGTGGCGGTGCCAGCCATCGGCGGTCGGATTATGGAGTATAAGCTGGGCAGTCACCCCTTTCTGTGGGTCAACGACGCTGAATTTGGCAAGACCTATGACCCGCCCGAGACAGAGGAAGACCGGCAGTGGCACAACTACGGTGGGTACAAAGTGTGGCCGGCTCCTGCGAAACGCTGGGGTGGGCCGCCTGATCCGTTGGGCTCGACTCTGGACGGCGGAAAGTGGAACGGCAAGATTACTGCCCAGGGCGGCCAGATTGGTGAGATCGAACTGGTCAGCCCCGCGGACGAGAACGTGACGGGCTTGCAAATTAAGCGGAGAGTACAGATGTTTGCTGGTACTACCCAGATAGTGGTTACCGAGATCTTCCAGAACGTAAGCGACGAGCCGATCAGTTGGAGCATCTGGGGCATCACTCAGGTCCCCGGGTCGCTGTCCAGCAGTGAAAAGTTCAGCGAAGAGGCCCGCATCTACTTCCCGCTGAACCCCGACAGCCGCGCCCCGAAGGGTTTCTGGTATTTGGCCAAAGGCCCTTCGGATCAATTCCAACTGCTGGACGACGGACAATTGATGCGAGTCTCGTACGGCTTTGAGACCAGTAAGATTGGCGCGGACGTAGCCGGCGGCTGGGTGGCCTATGTTGACGATATTCACCAGTATACTTTTGTCCAGCGTTTTGAGGAGCGGAGCTTGAGCGAATATCCCGACCAGGGCGCGAACGTGGAGGTATATACCTCGGGTGAAGAGTTCGCCTATATGGAGATGGGGACGCTCAGCCAGTTATACACCCTCCAGCCCGGCGAGACGAAATCCTACTCTCAACAGTGGTATGCCACCAGCTTGCCAGGGCCGGTTCGTGATACTACCGAGCTGGCGGCTATCCGCGAGCCATTGCGCCTGGAAAGCGTGGAGGCGGGGTTGCAGCTTACCGGCGAGCTGGGCATATTCGCGCCGGGAACCCTTGAGGTCGTCCTGACTGACAGCGCAGGGAGACCTATGGGCGAGCCGGTGGCCACGATCACGGTCGGCCCAGCACAGACAGTGGTGTTGGATCAGATTGTAACGCCGCAGCCAGAGGCGTCGGCACTGGCCCTGAGACTGGTCAACGACCGGGGCACACCGCTGGGCGAGGTGGCCAGCGTCCCCTTGGCAACCCAGACCGCCCAGGTTCCCTGAACCCGATGGTAGAGAGTTAGCCGGATCTAAAGGCTCCGGTCCGGCCAGACCAGAGCCTTGTTTGTGTGACGCTCGCGCAGTGAGGAAGGGGCTGAGAGGAATCTAGGCACTCATCGCCGGCAGATTCCTCCGTCACTGCTTTCTGGCTGGCTACCCCAGTCCAAGCGCGTTGACGAGCAGCAGGCTCAGTCCGAAGTAGATAAGCAGCGCGAAGCTGTCATTGAGTGTGGTCACCAGCGGGCCGGCGGCCACGGCGGGGTCGATGTTCCAGCGGTTGAACAGGAGGGGCATAACGGCCCCCACCATCGAAGCCCAAACAACTGCGCAGAATAGGGCTATTCCAATCAGGGGCGCGTAGGCCATCTCGCCGGTGAGCAGCCCGGCGCCCAGCCCGGCCAGCACTGCGCAACCCAGGCCTACCAGCACTGCAATGAGCAATTCGCGGATCAGCATTCGGTACAGACCCACCCGGCCGATCAAACCCAGAGCCAGCCCGCGCACGACGATGGTTGATGATTGCAGTCCGCTGTTGCCACTCGTTGCGCTAATGACAGGGATAAAGGCCGCCAGGGCGATAAGCGGTCCCAGCAGGCTGGTGGTGAACAGGCGGATAACTGCTGCCGAGACAAATGTTCCGCCCAGACAGATAATCAGCCACGGTAAACGCAGCCGGGCAATACGAAAGCTGGAGCCGGTGGCCAGCGCCTCGGCGCTGGTGCCACCCACGCGACTGAGATCTTCGGTATGTTCGGCCTGCATCGCGTCAATAATGTCGTCAACAGTTACGACACCCAGCAATCTATGATCCTCGTCAACGACAGGTAAGGCCATCAAATCGTACTTGTCCACCAGGCGCACTGCCTCAGTTCGATCGCTATCTGGACTTATCGTTACCACATCGGTGACCATAGCCTCAGCCAGGGGTTTATGAGGTGGGGCGGTGACCAGCTCGGGTATATCCACCACGCCCAGCAATCGCCGGCTCTCTTCGTCCACCACATAGATGTAGCTGAGCACCTGCGCCTCCACCTGCTGGCTGCGCAGGTGGGCAACGACCTCGCTGGGAGTGATGTCAGGGGGCGCGTAGACCAGCTCAGAGGTCATCAAGCCGCCGGCGGTCTCGGGTCCGAATTCCAATAGCTCGCGAAGCTCCTGTGACTCTTCGTCAGGAATGCGCTCCAGGACACGGTGGGCGGTCTGCTCATCAAGTTGGCTGACCATATCACTACCGGCATCGGGGGGCATAGCGTCGATGATTTCAGCCAGTTCGGCCTCTGCGGTGGCCTCGGCCAGGTCGACGCTTATCTCGTCGTCAACTTCTTCCAGAACTACCCCGGCCTCAACGCTATCGAGCAGCCGGAACAGGACCTCCCGCTCGTCAGGCTCCAGCTCGCGCATAGCAAAGGCGATATCAATGGGGTGATAGCCGCTAATGAGTCCCTCCAGCGCGCCCGGCACCTGGCTGCGCGCGGCAGCGCGGATCGCTGCTGCCACATCCTCCGGATGCTGGGCCCGCCGAAATTGGTTGTCGGAGTGTCGCCTATCCGTCACTGTCTTTAACTCCCGGCTAACTGGATATGAGCAGAGGCTTCTTACCAAGTTTCGTCGTGCACATTATCCATCGGGCCCGGCTGCTTCGCACGGGGGCTGTCGGCGGGATAACCCAGGGTGACCAGCGCCAACACCCGGATGCCGGCAGGAATGTCGCAGACCTTCCGCACATGTTCCTCCGGCCTCAATGCGTGGCCCGGCCCGCCGCCGCGAATGCCAATCCAGCAGGTGCCCAGTCCCAATGCAGAGGCCTGAATGAGTGCATTCTCGACCGCCGCGGACAGATCTTCAATCCACCAGTGCGGTGAGCAACTTTCCTCGGCGCAGAAGATGAGCACTACGGGGCTTTGCGTGCAAAAGCTGGCCCACCGGTGGACTCCGCTTAGTTGCTGGCGCCGGGCTTCGTCGCGGACGACCACAATGTGCCAGGGGCGCGCGTTATTGGCCGACGGAGCATGCAGCGCAGCCTCCAGGATGGTCTGGATCTCCTCATCAGAGACAGGATCCGGCTTATACGAACGGACGCTGGCGCGCTGAGCAATAGCCTCGAGCACAATACTTCTCCCCTCATCTCGCTGTGACAATACGGAGTGTTTACTGTGGATATCTTCGCCGCAGAGGCCGCTTATGCCTTTGCCTGGAGAAATGCTTCCTGCTCGCGTCGCATTCGGGCGATGCTGGCCATTGCCTGGTCGGTAACTTCCTGGAGTTGTTCTTTGTGCAGGCGGCGACTCTCGAATTTATCAAAGGTGATTGGCTCCCCAAAGCTGACCTGGACGGTACCGCGATGCAGATACCAGGCTCCGCGCGGCAGGACCCGGTCGGTACCGTGCAGCGCGCAGGGGATTATGGGGACGCCGGCGCGGGAGGCGATCAGAGCTGCTCCAACCTTGCCTTGCTCAAGCTCACCGTCGGCGCTGCGCCCCCCCTCGGGAAAGACGAGCAGTAGCTCACCAGCTTGTAGCAGCCTAATAGCATGGCGAAAGGCAGCTATATCGCTGATCTCCCGATCCACGGGGAAGGCGTAGCACTTGCGGATAATCCAGCCGAAGATCGGTATCTCAAAGAGTTCCTTCTTGGCGAAGGAGTAGGTGCGTCTGAGTAGGGCTGAGCCGATCGCTGGTGGGTCGAGATAAGAGACGTGGTTAGATGCAATTACTGCGCCACCAGTCTCCGGCACATTGTCCCGTCCCATCACCCGCCAGCCGCCCAGCAGCCGCAGTAACGCGCGCAGAAACACATGCAACGCCTGGTAATGGGGCCAGGTCCAGGAGCGAATTGGCTCAGGCGTCTTGTGCATCGTCCCCTCCGCGGGCCAGCGCATCTTGCAGCCAGCTTTCCAGTACGTCCACAACC
This sequence comes from bacterium, assembly GCA_030615605.1. GTDB lineage: Bacteria > Armatimonadota > Zipacnadia > Zipacnadales > Zipacnadaceae > JALGTD01. The sequence continues at coordinate 88,140 of JAUWYY010000008.1, read as the reverse complement.
TGCTGGATAGTCAGTTCATCAGTAACCAGTTCACGGGCATCTTCGGCTGGGCGCAACGGTGCCACTGCCCGCGAGCTGTCGCGCTTATCCCGTTCGAGTTGGTCGCGCAGGACCTGCTCGTAATCTTCGATAATGCCCTGCTCCTGGAGCTGCCGCCAGCGGCGACGCGCTCGCTCGCCAGCTGTTGCGGTCAGAAAAACCTTGAGATCTGCATCGGGCAGTACCACGGTTCCGATATCGCGCCCTTCCATAATCACGCCGCCCTGAGCGGCCATCTGCCGCTGGGCGGCGACCAGATGCTCGCGCACCTGGGGGATGGCTGAGACCGGCGACGAAAGATTGCTCACCTCCACACTGCGAATCGCCTCTTCGACGTCTTCATCGTCCGCGAACAGGTGCTGCTCATCACCGACTTGCTGGAACTCGAAGCTAAGCTCTCCTGATAGATTGCCAATCTCTTCGGTATCCTGCTCCACGTCCAATGCTGCTTGGCTTGCCCAAAAAGCCACTGCCCGGTACATCGCACCACTGTCAACGTAAACATAGCCCAGCCGCCGGGCCAGCATCTGGGCAACCGTGCTCTTACCGCAGCCCGCCGGGCCGTCAATGGCCACTACACCTTTGATTTTGGGCGGGAATTCAGTCATTGTGCGCCTCATTCGGTGATATTTCGCCACCCAGTCGGCCAACCAAGTCAATGAATCCGGGAAACGAGGTATCAATACACGCCGTATCTTCCACTACGGTCTCACCTGCTACAATCAATCCGGCGATCGCTGCCGTCATGGCGATGCGATGGTCGCCGTAGCTGTTTACGGTGGCTCCGTGCAGCCGGGTAGGTCCGGTGATGACCAGCCCATCCGGCTGTTCTTCCACCTGTGCGCCGAACGCCCGGAGCATCTTAGTCGTAGTTGCCAGCCGGTCGGACTCCTTTACGCGCAGTTCGGCGGCGTCGCGGATGACGGTTTGCCCCTCTGCCTGCGTGGCGAGCAGCGCCAAAATCGGCACCTCATCCAGCGTCCGGGGTATCTCGTCGCCGCCTACCTCGGTGGCAACAAGCTCGCTGGTGGAGGCGGTGATATCGCCCCGCTCTTCCCCGCCGACCTGCCGACGATTTGCCACTTCTACTTCAGCTCCCATCCGCTGCAGGATGTCCAACAGGCCAGTGCGCGTCGGATTCAGCAGAACATTACGCACGGTCACCTGTGAGTCGGGCGCAAGCAGACCGGCAGTCAGCAAGAATGCTGCTGAGGAGAAGTCACCGGGCACCACAATCTCCTGCCCGCGCAACTCAGGCGAGCCAACCACGCTGACCTGCAGTTCGTCAAGTGTGATCTCAGCGCCGAAGGCCGCCAGCATTCGCTCGGTGTGATCGCGCGAAGGGCCTGGCTCAATCACCGTAGTGGTGCCGTCGGCATATAGCCCGGCCAGCAGCACTGCCGACTTGACCTGGGCACTGGCCATCGGTGTATGGTAAGTGATTGCCTGCGGCTGGCCGCCATATATGGTAACTGGTGGCGTGCAGCGCTCTCCCTGGCCGGTAACCTTTATACCCATTTGTGCCAGAGGAATGGCAATGCGATCTATAGGCCGGCGGCGCAGCGATTCATCGCCAGTGAGCGTAGTGGTGAAATTCTGTCCGGCCAGCACGCCCATCAACAGGCGCATACCAGTGCCGGAGTTGCCCAGGTCCAGCACTTCGCCGGAGTCGCACAGCCCTCTCAGCCCCACGCCGTGGACAACCATATCGTCCTGGCCCAGGTTGTCAATCTTTACGCCCATTGCGACGAGGGACTGGGCGGTTTTGCGGCAGTCGGCGGCGGCCAGGAAGCCGCTGATTTTGGTTTTGCCCTTGGCCAGGGCTCCGAGGATTACTGACCGGTGGGAGATGGATTTGTCGCCAGGCACGGAGACCTCGCCGCGCAGGGCAGTTGCCGGACCGACAATGCGCAGCGCAGTCACTGGTTTGTCAGCCTCCAGCGCGCCTGCTGAGCTTCGGTTAGCAGCCGCTCGCACGCAGCGGAGTCTGCCTCGCGCAATGCGACTGTTAGGGTCTGCAATGCGCCAATCAATTCCTCCACGCTATCTCCTAGATTGTCGGCATTGCTCATAAGGATGTCGCGCCATACCTCGGGCGACCCCTCAGCCAGGCGCGTGGTGTCGGTGAATCCTGTGCCGACAAAGCTCTGCACTTCTTGGTTGTCGCCGGCCAGTTTGGCGACTGTGCTTGCCAGCGCAGCCGAGACCAAATGGGGGAGGTGGCTGGTGGCGGCAGCAATGCGATCGTGATTGTGTGCCGTCTGCACACTGGGAATCGCGCCCAGCGCCCGCACTACTTGTTGCATCCTGTCCAGGTCTTCCTGCGAGGTGGTATCCGTCGGGATTAGGAAGTACACTGCCTCTTCAAATAGGTCAGCCCGTGCCGCCCGCACTCCCGATTGCTCGGAGCCGGCCATAGGATGGCCGCCGATGAAGGTGACGTGGTCAGGCAGCAACTCGGCAGCGGCCTGCATAACCTCGCGCTTGGTGCTGCCGGCGTCGGTGACCAATGCTCCTGGCGCCAACGAATCACGGATCTGCTCGAAGACGCCGCGGGTAGCGCCCACCGGCACGGCGATGTAGACCAGATCCGCCTCCCGCACCGCCTCGGCGGAGTCAGTGGTGACTTCGTCGGCGGCGCTCACCTCCAGCGCTGCCCGCAGCGTCTCATCCGAGCGCGCCACGCCTACCACTGTCTCGACGATCCCGGCCCGCTTGGCCGCCAGTGCGAACGACCCGCCGATGAGACCAATGCCAATTATTGCTGTGCGTTTGTATCTCACAATGTCTCCTCAGTCGGCTACAGTTCTTTGCCGATCGCCTGGGCTACCGCTCGCAGGTCGGTCATCAGGCGCTGGAAGCTGGCCGGCGTCAGCGACTGGGGGCCATCGGACAGAGCCTGATCGGGATGGGGATGCACCTCCACCAGCAGGCCGTCAGCGCCGGCGGCGATGGCTGCTAGCGCCATCTGCGGGACCAGTTCGTGCATGCCCATGCTGTGGCTGGGGTCGGCGATTATGGGCAAGTGGGTCTCGCGCTGGGCCGCCGCCATCCCGCCTAAATCAAGCGTAAAACGGGTCTGGGTCTCAAAGCTGCGGATGCCCCGCTCGCACATTATCACCCGCAGGTTACCCGCCGCCGCGATATACTCTGCTGCCCGCAGCCAGTCCTGGACCGTCGCCGCAAAGCCTCGCTTAAGCAGAACCGGCTTGTCGGTCTGGCCGACTGCACGCAGCAGGTCGTAGTTCTGCATATTGCGGGCACCGACCTGGAGCACATCTGCCTCTGCCAGCAGCTCCACCTGGCGGGGGTCCATTACCTCGGTGACAATGGGCAGCCCGGTCTCTTCGCGAGCGGCCACCATCAGTTCCAGGCCTTCTTCTCCTAGGCCCTGGAACGAATACGGCGATGTGCGGGGCTTGTAGACCCCACCGCGCAGCGCGCAGGCTCCGGCGGCCTTCACCGCGCGGGCCGCCTCCAGAATCTGCTCCTCTGACTCAACTGCACAGGGGCCGGCGATAACACCAACCTGACGGCTGCCGAACTCCACCTCGCCTAGTCTCACTTGGGTCGTCTGCGCCTGCGACTCGCGGCTGACCAGCTTGTAGGGCTTGAGAATGGGGACGACCCGGTCCACGTTGGGGAAACGCGACAGTTGCTCGGCGATGCTCTCCTTTTCGCCTTCGGGGGCACCGACCGCGCCGATGAGTGTGCGCTCCACGCCCCGCGAGATATGCGAGTCATAACCCCATTCCTTGAGCTTATCAGAAACGCGCTGAATGTCTTCCTCTGTGGCCTCTGGTCCCATTACGATGATCATTTATACTTGATCCTCCGTGCCTCTTGCTATGTCAAATTGAGTTGACTGTGGGTAAGACGTTGTGTTCGTTCAGTTTGCGACTACGTCTCGGAGTGCCTCGATGAACTTGCGGTTCTGCTCCATTGTCCCTATCGTCACGCGAATGTGCGTCGGAAGGCCGAAGATGTCACCGGTGCGGACGGTTACCCCCCGTTGCATCAGCTCATCAAAGCACTTCCGGGAATCAATCCCCACGTCCACAAAGATGAAGTTGGCCTGCGTGGGGACATAGTCCAGCCCCATCTGCTCGAATTGCTCGTACAGGTACTGCTTGCCATCCTGGACGAGTTGAAAGCTGCGCTGGACCTGGTCAGGGTCGGCCAGGCTGGCCAGCGCCGCCGCCTGGGCGATGTTGCTGACGTTGAACGGCTCGCGCACCTGCTTGAGTGCCGTGGCCACTTCCGGCGGCGCTATGCCATAGCCGATGCGCAGCCCGGCCAGGCCATACGCCTTCGAGAAGGTACGCAGCACTACCACCTTACGTCCCTCGCGGACATAGTCCAGACAGTTGGGATAGTCTGGGTCGTCCACGTACTCATAGTACGCTTCGTCAAAGCCCACAATGACGTGGTCGGGAATCGCCTCCATAAACTCGCCGACCTGCTCAGCGGTGACGATCGTTCCGGTCGGATTGTACGGGTTGCTTATGAAGACCAGCTTGGTATTGTCGGTGATTGCCGCCGCCATTGCCTCCAGGTCGTGGGTGAAATCGCGGCACGGCACTACCACTGCACGCCCATCCATCATCGCCGTTGTCATTGGGTAGAGTGCAAATGGCGGGTCGGAGTAGATAATCTCCTCGCCGGGATTGACGAAGGCCAGCCCCATCATATGGATAATCTCGTCCGAGCCGCGGCCCACCAGAATTCCGTCGGGATCAACATCCCACTTGTCGGCCAGCGCCGCGGTCAAATCTCGACAGAGTGGATCGGGATAGAAATAGACCTCGGCTGCCGCCTGCTGCATCGCTTCGATTGCCCGGCGGCACGGCCCCAGTGGATTCTCGTTGGAAGCCAGCTTGACAACTTCAGCCAGGCCCAGCTCTTCTTTGACTTCGCGAGATGATTTCCCCGGGGAGTATGGTGTTATCTGCTTTATGCTATCGCGAACCAGGTCAGATATGTTAGACAATAGCTTTTCCTCCCATCCAAGTTGCTCAGCAGCTATACTTTTAACACAAATCGCCGCTGCTGGCAACTGCGAGCAGTGTTTCTGCCTGTCATGGCTGCATCAGCGGTAGTCAATTGCCCAGGTGCGCCGCTCGAGAAGGATTGATACTTGTGTTCGCTGAATTGTATAGGAGAGCAGACAATGATGTCGCGAAGGGATGACTATGGCAAATCCAGTAAAAGAAAAAATGGCTCGGGGTGAGCCTGCCTACGGGACAATGCTGGCTGAGATGATCTCACCGAGTGTTCCCCAGATACTTAAGAACGCCGGCTATGACTGGTTCGTTGTCGACTGTGAGCACTTCGGAGCGGATTTGCGAGGCTGCGCAATGATGATCCGTTGTGCCCGCGAGATTGGGCTGCCCGTCTTTTTCCGGATCTCGTTGACCGTTCAGCAGATGCTCAGCAAACTGCTCGACCTGGGCGCGACTGGCTTTGTCATTCCCAACGTGGAGAGCGTCGCGCAGGCCCGTGAGATTATCAGATGGACAAAGTATCCCCCGCTGGGCGGGCGGGGCCGCGGCTACATGATGGGCTGTGAGGACTACGGGACTGGCCTGACTCCCGAGCTTCTGGCTGAGGCCAACCAGGAGACGATGATTGCCGTCCAGATTGAGACAGCAGCCGGGGTTGAGAACTGCCAACAAATCTTCGCAGTGGAGGGAATTGAGGCCTGTTTCGTGGGGCCGGCTGACCTGTCGGTGAGCATGGGAATACCGGGTCAGGCGGACAATCCTCAGCTTACTCAGTCAGTAGAAAAGGTTTTCCAGGCCGCCGCTGCTGAAGACGTAGCGCCGGGCATCCATGTGCAGAGTGTCGAGGGTGTCCGGTACTGGGTGGAGCGCGGTGGCCTCTTTATGTGCTATAGCTACGATATCGGCATGATCTACGAGACCAGCCGCGCCGCCCTCGAGCAGCTCAGAAGCTAGTCAGAGTCGCCCGAAGTTGAATCTGCTGAGCAGCGCTGCTGACCACCGCGTCGTCCTTGATAAAGGGAAGTTCGTGCTGGTGGCTCAGCATTATGGCTTATCCTTGGGCGAATTATCCTCGGCCAGGCGTGCGCGCCGCACGCTGTCAGTCCCAAAACGCTCCCGAACCGCGTCTATCGCCTTGTCAACCTCTGACTCGCGGGAGTTGGATGTGGCAAGCAACTGGGGCTGCTGACCCGTGTCCAGTTTGCTCACCGCCACACCCACCAGTCGGACCTTGCGCCGGGCCAGGTTGACTGTGTCCAGCAGGCCGCCGACTGCTCGGTATATCTGCTGGTCGGAGTTGGTTGGCTCGGCCAAAGTGGTACTGCGGGTTATAGTATGAAAATCGGAAAAGCGCAGCTTGAGCGTCACAGTTCTACCCTTAAACTGGCTAGAGCGCAATCGGTGGCCGACCTGCTCTGACAGCTCCAGCAGCTTGGCGCGCAGAAACTGCCTGTCTTTGGTATCTTCAGCGAAAGTCTGTTCGTGGCTGACTGATTTGCGGTCCCGGTCGGTCTGGATGGGGCTATCGTCCTTGCCTCGGGCAAGCTGCGCCAGCCTCCGGCCGTGCTTGCCAAACTGGGCAACCAGCTCATCAACATCGCAGTGCTGGAGCTGACCGATGTTGGCGAAGCCCAGCCGGTGTAGCTTATCCGCAGTCGCCTCTCCCACTCCCCACAGGGCAGCAACTGGCAGCGGAGCAAGGGGACTGCGCCACTTCGCCGAGCTTGATTTCCAGCAGCCCGTCGGGCTTGGCCTGCTCGGAAGCAAGCTTAGCCACAAATTTGTTGGACCCGATACCTACTGACGCAGTCAACTGAAAGTCCTGGCTGATGCGCTGGCGAATCTGCTGGCCGATATGCGTGGCACTGCCATGCAGCCGCAAGGAGCCGGTCACATCCAGGAAGGCTTCGTCTACTGACACTTGCTCGACCAGCGGCGTATACTCAGCCAGTAATGCCATTATCTGCCCGGAGACCCGACGATATTTGGTGTGGTCAGGGGCCACGAGAATCAATTGTGGGCAACGCTGCTGGGCCTCAGCGGTGGGCATGGCCGAACGAATGCCATACCGGCGGGCCTCATAGGAAGCCGCTGCAACCACCCCTCGGCTTTCCGCAGAGCCACCCACTGCTACCGGCTTTCCCCGTAAGGTGGGATTATCGCGCTGCTCGACGGCCGCAAAGAACGCATCCATGTCCACGTGGAGTATGGTACGCTGGTTTGCCATAGAGGTTAGTTATCCTCGGCTGACTGACGTTGCCACCGCTTCATCCGTGGTCAAGTCACGCTGCTGTGGCGTAGGAATTGCAGGCTATTATGGTTGCTGCCCTGGCAGGCGACTGTTCGCGGAATATTGGCTTTTTCCTTGGGCAGTTAATTCGTCGTTCTTGCGGGGTCCATAAGATTTCGGTTGATTTGCAGGCCCGTATGTGGTAGAATGACCTGCGTGATTATTCAGCAAGGAGGTTTGTGTAGTGTCTGGCAGGCCAGAGGATAACGGTCTACAAAGGGTAAGGACCGGCGTAGAAGATCTGATCAATTCGCGTACGATGGTTGAAGAACAGCGTATAGGGTATGGTAATCTGCGCTGCGAGTGCTCGGATTGGGCTCGAGAAGAGCAGATGGTTACCAACATAGCAGTCATCTATGAGACTCCCGGCGGCTCAACTTGCCAGGTTAATGTGGAGTACGATCATCAAAGCGCTGAGTTCAGTTTCCTGGGAGATGCACTGGAAAGAACTGTAGTAACTAATGAGCCCCAGCAGGTCCTGGCGATGATGAACAGGCATGTACGGGCGATCCCGGGTCGACGACTGGAGCAACTCCACAAGCAGATCGATTCGTGGGTAGCTGAGGGCAAAACGCGCAGCCAACTATTCGGTGAATTTAACAAGCTGCTGCAAGCTGAATTCCTCGGCGGGCGCATCAGTACCAATGAACTGAAGCAGGGCATCCAGTATACCCTGAGTCACTTTTCCTCACCCGATTGAGGTCCGCGCAGCCCTTGCCTCAATATTGGAAGCTCTCTGCTCTGCATACCTATTGTGCCCTCTGCCGTGGTGCGCGTCTCTGTAGCGTTGACCGTCCTCTTGTCTGTCCTATCTTATCTATGGAATGTATGTTCCAGTGCCTGACCGCCTACTCGCATAGGAACACCACAACCTGATTGGGAGGTGTGCTGCAGCCAGTAGGGTACTTAGAAGACTGTGCTAGCTTGCCTGGGGTCGTACGTATGTTCTATCTATTGCTGGCCCGATGGCCTCCTGGTGGCGTCGGCGCCAGGATCTAGTGGTCCCACTGCCTAGAGATTCGAAATAATGTCCTCAATCGCCCCTATGTCTGCCTCATTGGTGAGGACTCCAATCTCCAGATTGTACTTCCGCGACTGCTGCGGGGCGATGGTAATCATCCGCCCACTTTCGCGTTCTCCAGGCCGGTCGCCGCCCTGGCCGGTGGCCGGCTCGATACCTGTTACGTACGCCTGTACCCCGGGCATCTTCCACTGGAGCAACCACGGCATCTGTTCGAGATTAAACTTCAGGTATACCCCTAGCCCCTGACCGCTGTTGAATTCTCGGTTCACGAAGGCAACATAGGTGGTACCATCTGGGTTTCCCCGCAGGCGGTGATAGTAACATAGCTCCTCCTGGTGGGGATTGGGAGCCGCGAACTTGTCCCACTGCTCAGCACATTCGTCAGCCAACTCTGTGAGAGGGATCACTTGCTCGGAGGCGAATAGGTATTCGCTGTGCTCGTCGGCTACGGGGAAGCCTATGTTGCAGTGATACATCAACATATGCTCCTGCTCGCCGAACCCCTCGTTGGTGACTTCATCATCTATCCAGATTCGATTCTCCCCCAGGCGGGTCCAGACTTTGCGGGCCAGAAGCAAGTTGGGGCCAAATAGCATTGTCTCCCGCATATTGCCTTGAGCCCACATAGTGTATTCATCGCCCTCCCAGGCTCCGTCCACGTAGAGATTCTCGGCTGGGATGTGGGTGATCCTGCCGTGCAGGCCCAGGTCACTGTGTGCCTCGACCCCGCCGGCCGGGTCGTCGTGCGGTGCTCCAATCCAGGTCATACCACAAGTCACCAACAGACCCCCAAAGAAGCTGCGCAGCCACCCCAGTCCCTCCGGCTCATAATAGGCCGGATGAACAACGCCGCATGGTGCCTGCCAGCACAGCGAAGCGCCGCAATACGTGGCTGAACAGATATCCAAAGCCCGGTCGGCGACGGCAGTGAAGCACAGACCGGTTCCCGTACGAAATTCGACGGCGCGGCTGGCTCTGGCCTTCCCGTCGGCGAGGGTAATCTGACGGACGCCACCAAGTTGATCGACGCTCCCCACCTTTCGCAACAACTCATCACGCGAGTAATGTTGGCCAAAAAGCTTGGGCATTGTGCACACCTCCGTTGTTGTTGGTATTCCTATTCCCGCCCGGTTGGTATGCGGGCAGAAGCAGCTTATGATACATTCTCCACTCTTGCTGCTTTCCCCTCTATTTGCTGGATCAGGCCGGCATCTTTCGGATTATGGCATGCCGCAGGGGTCATATTGCTAGTTACGAGCGCATTGAGGAGCATTGTCTAGCAATACGGTCATTTCCTTGTACTTTCCTGCCTTTCTTCGCAAGCAGGACTTTGGCCTTGCATTTAGCGGCAGTTTGTGCTATACTATTCATTAGTGTTGTCAGATGTTTCATGTGAAACCTATTCTTGCGCCAACGTATAGCCGCTGATCAGTACCCGGAGCTGTTTCACGTGAAACCACTACCCATACCAGGTTGCCAGCAATTCGCTGACTATGCCCAGGCTCAAGGCTGGTTGCTATCTGATGATCAGCAGCAGCGTATTGCTGACTTGGCTCAATGGCTGGCAGAAAGGGCACCACCGCTGGGACTGTCTAAATATGCCGATCTGCCCAGCGTTCTCTCGTATGCCATGGCGCCAGCATTAGCGATATCCGACCTTATCGAACCAGGCGAGGTCAAACGAGTTGTTGACCTGGGGGCAGGCTCCGGCGCTTTGGGCTTGACCCTGAGTATTATCCAGCCTGGCTGGGAAGTGACATTGATGGATCGCAGCAGCAAGACAGCCACCTTTCTGGAGTGGACTGTTCAACGGCTAGGGGTGGAGAATGTCACGATCCGGCAGGAGGACGCCACCCCGGCGGCCACTGCCAGCGTTGCCCAGTACGATTTGGTCTGTTTCCGGGCGGTGGCCTCGTCCCGGCAAGCCCTGCAACTGGCTGGGCCCTTGGCTATGTCTGGTGGATATGTAGTGGCCTGGCACCAGACCGAGGACGAAGGCTTCCGTCCTCCCCAGTCCTCGCTACCCTACCGAGCTACCACTCCGACAGTTGTACCGGGTCTGGTGGCGTCGCTGTATAGACCTCAAGTAACGAGTTGGTGATCACTTGCCTGCCAGCCGCTGGCTAAGATGCTGCCGGAGGTGCGCTAATGGCTTTGTCCTATGCAGTGGTTAATCAGAAGGGCGGTGTCGGCAAGACGACCACCGCAGTCAATCTGGCTGCCTGTGCGGCTCTGGACGGCCATAAAGTGCTGCTGGTAGATGCCGACCCGCAGGGCAACGCCACCAGTGGTTGTGGTGTTGATCGCTCGGTATTGGACCAGTGTATCTATGATCTGCTTACTTCTACTGCTATAGATCCCGCGCAACTGTTTCCGGAGGTAGTGACCCCCACATCGGTTGAGAACCTTTCGGTGGTGCCAGCTACAATCAATCTGGCGGGGGCTTCTATAGCTCTGGTCACTGCTATTGCTCGAGAGACCAAACTGCAGCATGCCTTGGAAACTGCCTACGAGCGCTACGATATCATTATTGTTGACACAGCTCCTTCTTTGGGGTTGCTGACGATGAATAGCCTCACTGCTGTTCAGCAGATCATTATCCCTATTCAGTGCGAATACTATGCGCTGGAGGGTCTGACGCAGTTGTTGGAGGTTATTCAGCTCGTTCAGAGTCAACTCAACCCCAGTTTACGCCTCAATGGTGTGGCGCTGACGATGTATGATGCGCGCACCAACCTGGCCGCTGAGGTTGAGCGGGAGGTCCGCGAGAACTTCCCGGGGCGAGTCTACCAGACGGTTATTCCCCGCAATGTGCAGTTGGCGGAGGCGCCGTCCTATGGACTCCCCGCTGTGCTTTACGACAAGCACTGTGCCGGCAGTCGAGCATACTGGCGACTTTACGAGGAGGTATTCCCCCATGAGTAGATCCCGCCTTGGACGCGGTCTCAGTCAGCTTATTTCCAGCAATGCCCTGTCGCAAAGTCGTGCAGTGATAGAGGTTACGCCGGATCGGCTTCAGCCCAATCCCTTTCAGCCCCGGCGCGGCTATGATGTTGCAGCATTGGATGAATTAGCCGAATCAATTCGCCAGCAGGGCATACTGCAGCCGTTGTTAGTGCGGCCCGCCGGTGACAACTACCAGATCATCCTTGGTGAGCGGCGCTGGCGAGCTGCCCAGCAAGCCGGTCTGGAGACTGTACCATGCATTGTTGAGGAAGTGGAGGACCGGCAGGCTCTGGAGATGGCCTTGATCGAGAATCTGCATCGCGAAGACCTCAATGCTGTGGAGAGAGCCCGGGCCTATCAGCAGCTCGTTGATGACTTCGACTTCACTCACGAAGAACTGGCTCAGCATATCGGCAAGAGTCGCTCCGCCATCACTAACACACTCCGGCTGCTGCAACTACCTGAGGAGGTGCTGGCGAGCCTAGCGAAGGGCAATATCAGCGAAGGGCACGGCCGTGCCTTGCTCAGCCTGGAAGACGACCTTCATTCGCTTCGAGAGGCATGGCGGGCGGTCGAGAGCGGGGAACTCTCCGTTCGTGCTACTGAGGAACTGGTGCGCGAGGTGCTGGGACGGGATAAGCCAGCAGCAGAGGCCCGGCGCTCCTCCCGGATCGTGCCACCGGATCCTCACTTGATGGCGCTTAGCGAGCATCTCCAGGAAACCCTAGCCACTGAGGTCAAGGTGCAGCCCAGGAAGAGCGGTGGGGGAACGATCCTTATTCGATTTAGCGACGCCGAGGAGCTGCAACGAATCGCGGAGCACATTGCCCCGGGGGACTATCTTTGAGTTGGCCATCCTCTGAAGGGCCCTGCTTCCGGTCTGTGCAAGAGTGTACATTCAACGGTTTGCCGCGTCAGGAACATTTTCCTGCGAACTGAAACGTATGTTCTATTGCTCCTGGCCTTACGGGTTGTTCAAGTCAGTATACCCCGGCAGTTGTGCTGCAGACGGCTGCGCGAGATGCTTGCCTAGCGAAATGTCGCGGGCCATAGAAGCCCCCACCAAATTGGAATTGATTGTCATATTGCTTGTGGCCCTGTGAGAAGGACAGTCGTCGCGGGGTTGTTTTGCTCAGCGGTTATTTGGTATCGAAGAATGCAAGCACTTGCGGCGGGCTGATCGTGCTTTGTGGTGTTGAGCAAGGAGGCACAGGGTGAGGGAAAGCGGCGAGAGTAGAAGCCAAGAGGCGCTGCCCAGGCGCCGAACAGGTTGACAGGTGCTGGCTAATGCGGTAAAATGAATCACCCTCCCATGCGGGAGGCTATCTTATTCAGGAGGTTGGATTGTATTGGCCACAGTATCAGAGCGTGACAAGTTGGCGGCAGAAGAGCTAGAGGATCGAGTAATCCGGATTGACCGCACTCGGAAGACCGTAGCGGGTGGGCGGTTATCGAGTGCCCGCGTTGTAGTTGCTGTGGGCGATAAACGCGGGCACATCGGTCTGGCGATAGGCAAGGCCCGTAATGTTCCGGAAGCGATTTCTAAGGGAATTCGCAAGGCGAAGAAGAACATGATTGACATTCCACTGGATGGATACACCATTCCTCATGTCGTCCAGGCCAAAGTCGGCGGTGCCGTTATTATGCTGAGGCCGGCATCACGGGGTACCGGTATCGTCGCTGGTGGTGCAGTGAGGCAACTGATCGAGATCAGCGGTATCCGCGACATACTTACCAAGTCGCTGGGCAGCGGCAATGTGATGAACCGCGCCAAGGCCTGTTTTAGGGCGCTGTCGGAATTGCGGAATCCTGAGGAAGTCGCGCAACGACGGGGTATACCCGTCGAAGAGATGATGGACCGAGAGATTGTCAATCCGTATGCCAAAGAAGAGATTGAGGAGGATAAGCAGGAAGCGATAGCCGAAGGCGCAGAGGAAGTTGTGGAGGCTGAAGCTGAAGAAGAGGTGTTCGCTGAGGGTGGCGCAGGGGCAGAACCTGAGGCTGCAGACGAACCAGAAAGTCAAACCCAATAAGTGGAAGTTGCAGACGAAGACTAACACCGGCTGCCAGAATCCGGCGCTGCGCGCAAAAACAAGCAACTGACAAAGCCCGCTTGCGATTGAGGCCAGCGGGCTTTGTCTGCATCAGAGGGCCAGTTGGCGAGTAGGACATTCGTGACGTGCCTCCTACAATTGGGGCTCATCACAGCCACTAGCGAAAGGTGAAGTTGAAAAGCCCCCGCTTGCGGACGGCTTGGTTCATGGCAGCACTCTCTTGTGAGCTGAGGAGTACATCACCTGCTGCTGCGTTTTCAGTAGCCTGTTGCAAGTTGCGCGCGCCCACCAGAGCGTGGGTCAGACCAGGCTGGGCGATGGTCCAGGCGATCGCTAGTTGAGCGAAGGTCAAACCATGGCGGTCAGCGATAGGTTGGAAGTCTTCTTTCAGCATTGCGTTTATTGCCCTGCGACTGTCCATATCAAACCCCGGTTTTTCGGTGCGCCAGTCATCTTCGGCAAATTCCCTTCCGGCGGTGACCTTGCCGGTTAGGAGACCCTGTTCGAGGGGGGAGTACGCGAGCACCGCAATACCCTGGTTCCGGCAGTAGGGCAGTTGCTCTTCTTCGATGTGCTGGTCAAGCATGCTATATCTTTCCTGGTCGCTATCCAAAGACCCCAGCTTACGGTACTGTTCCATGTCATCAGCAGTCGCATTGCTGACGCCGATGGCCCGAATCTTGCCCTGGTGTTTCAGCTCCAGGAGTGTCCCCATAGTCTCCTCGATGGAGGTAGTTGGATCCTGCCGGTGGGTCTGATAGAGGTCTATGTAGTCAGTTTGAAGTCGCCTGAGACTCTCTTCAATTTCGTAGCGAATTGACTCAGCACCAAGGTATCGGTATACGTGCTTGCCGTACTCTTGGAAGTGCGGCTTTCCTTTTTGAGTGTGCCATACCAGGCCACATTTGGTGGCAATTACTACCTGATCCCGCTGTCCAGCAATGGCTTGCCCGACGATCATCTCAGAATGTCCCAGTCCGTAGGCGGGAGCGGTGTCAATGAAGTTTACTCCGGCGTCAAGGGCCGCATGAATGGCGTCTATTGATTGAGTCTCGTCCGTTCCCCCCCAATACCATCCACCGATTGCCCATGCTCCGAATGCAACAACGGATGCTTCAATTCCTGATTGCCCTAAGGGTCGGTATCTCATTGTAAGCCATCCTTCCTCGTCAAGTGGTCTTGGGAGCGAGCTGGCAAGTTGTTTAGTGTGGCAACAGTTAGTATTAGTAACTGAGGCAACTATACCTCTGTGCTGGGGTGGCGCGGAGATTAGCAAGGAATTGATATCATCTGCCCGAGGCAAAAAAGAGGGCGAGACGCCCAGTTGGTGCGGCATGTGAAGGAGGGAGGGTGGGACCTTCTCATGACCTGGCTATCCCGCAGGTGCGGGTGGTTGGGCGTCTCGCTTGTTTTGTACAATAGTATAGACGTGTTTCGCTATCAAAAGGTTCTCCTCGCCCTGATTATTTCAGCCTTCTCAGGGAATTCTGACGGATCGACTGAGCTTGCTATTGGCCTATAATTGGCCATCTTTCCACATTTACAGGCAAGATACACCTGTTATCAACCGACTTTTCCACAATGCGATGCCACTGGCAGGGGCCTATCTGGGGCTTATCGTCAATCTTGGAATTGAGTATGTCGTGCCTAAAGTTGGTCACATGGTAACAGCGGCAGGCTGGAGAATACGTCCATATCCAGCTCAGAGAGGCCTTGGCGCGTAGCTTGGAAGTAGCCAGCTGCGGCGATCATCGCTGCGTTGTCGGTGCATAGAGCGAGCGGCGGAAAGGCCACGGGAATCTCCTGAAGCTGAGCAACCTCGGCTAGCTTCCGTCGTAGATGCTGATTGGCGGCGACGCCCCCGGCCATTATCAGTTGCTTGGCCTTGTGCTCCCGGATCACCGCGGAGAGGTTGGCGACGAGCGTGTCTACCACGGCCTGCTGAAAGCTGGCGGCCAGGTCAGCAACTTGCTGAGCGGTTTTCGGGGGAGTTTCGCGCACCTGGCGGGCCAGCGCTGTCTTGAGACCGGCGAAACTGAAGTCGTAGCTACCTTCAATACGAGGCCGCGGCAGGTCCACAGCCTTGGGATCGCCCTGAGCGGCGGCCTGCTCAATAGCTGGGCCGCCCGGATAACCCAGCTCCAGCAGGCGGGCGGCCTTGTCGAGAGCCTCCCCGGCGGCGTCGTCGCACGTCTGACCGATGGATTGGTAGTCACCGAATTGTCGCATGAGGATGAGACTGGTATGCCCGCCCGACGCAAGCAGACACACGGTAGGGAAGAGCTGCTGTGCTGGCGGGTGTTGGCCGGGCGCAACGATGAAGTTGGACATAACGTGAGCCTTCAGATGATTGACCCCCACCAGAGGGATGCCGCTGGCGGCGGCGTAACCCTTGGCGGCGCTGACTCCGACAAGCAGCGAACCGATCAGGCCGGGGCCTTGGGTGACAGCTACCAGGTCAATTTCAGCCAGTGACACGTGAGCCTGGTGCAGGGCTTTGTGTGTAATCAGGGTAATGACCTCGGTATGGCGGCGGGAGGCAATCTCGGGGACTACTCCGCCAAAGACAGCGTGGAGGTCATCCTGCGTCGCTACGACATTCGAGAGAATCTGTCGTCCAGCGCGCACCACTGCTGCGCTGGTCTCGTCACAGGAGGTTTCGATGCCCAGGACCAGAGCGTCAGAGCCGAGCTGCCATCTCATAGAAATTCGTCTCCAACAAATGTTCTAAAGACCTTCTCCGTCGTGAATGTTTCTCAGACCCGACGACTTGGTAATTCGCGGCGAAGCGGACGTCCTCCTGCTACCTTGCAGCAACTGGTGAGCGCAGGCCACTGATAGCAGGAGCAATATGGATAGGAAACTTTTTACCTGTTCAGACCGTCATAGAGAGACAGTAGCGAGGCGATCGCCGAAAGAGCGGTCGCCTCGTCGTTGGGTTAGCACCATAAGTAGGTAGTTTCCTTGCCGACAGGAGTGATTCGATGAGTATCAGCAAATATCGGCGGCGCCAGATGAATTCTGGCAAATCGCCTGTGGCAGTATTTGCCTGGGTAGTGCTGGCGCTGGCAGCATTGCTTACCACTGGCCTGGTTGTAGGGCGTGAAGACAAAGATACGTCGTCTGAGAAGTCGGCGACAGCAGATACTGGCCGGAGGGACGATGTGGATAATAATGACGGAAAACAACTACCAGGGAACCCAGTTCAGAGAGTGGCTCACAAGGCCCTGAATGGTGAGTACGGTAAGCTGGAAGACTGGCAGTATAAGGCGTACAAATATGCTCTGATCCAGGAGGCTAATGTTGACGGAGTGGCCTGGGTCACCAGTTACGGCCCCTGGGAAGGCTTTATGTTCGGTGAGGCCTGCGCCTTCGGCTATGGGTGTAGTGACTCAACTGCTGCGGCCAACCTGATCCCCTCACACTATTATGTCCTCATAGAGCTGCCCGATGGCTGGGAAGCACGGCGCATTGAAGACCGTGGCGCCAAGCGCAATGACTTCTTGGCCCGCCGCAAGGGCGCGCAGGTGTGGATTGACCGCTGGGTGCGAACCAATGAGGGCAGCTACCTCGCCCGCTACGCCTCCATCCGGGCCTTCAAAACCTGGTAATCGGCCTTAGTACCGAAGGCGCTGGACGTCGTCGGATGCCCTTGCCCGGGAGACTGCCCGTGTCGTAGTGGCCCATGGAGTTGAACGGGTCCCATGTGCCGTAGGAGTAGCCGACCTCGAGCTTTGGCGCCTGCGCAGAAGGGAAGGAGGCCGGCATGACGATCCCGTCGTGCTGGATCTTCGAGCGCACGTTCAGGAGGGTGCCCAGCCTGTCGAAGACGGGGCGAGCGTCGTCGATGAATCGCGCGCCTGATGGTGGCTCCAAATGCGATCCCAGGAAATGGTGCACATACCACCAGCCGGTGTTGTTTGCATCCTTTAAGAAACTCAGCCACCAGGCGCTTCGGTTCCATTCATCGTTACCATACTCCGACCAGGTGCCGAACAGGTATCCGGGCTTTGCAATGCTGCGAAGCACTTCCATCTGCAGATGGGAGTAGACTATCATCATGTCGGTGCCATGCACGAGGGTATCCAGATCATCGTCCAGGCAGCTCATCGGGGCTGAAATCTCCACCTTCGCATGAGGATCCAGTTCCTGTGTGATTTGCCTCCAACGCCTGGCGTAGTTCCACTATTGGAATGCTAGCCGATCGAAGTAGCGGGGATAGCTGATCCTCATCTTGCCGAAGTAGCCGTCCTCTTTGCGCGAGTACTGATCGCCTACCCACTTACTCGGCGGAGCGGGTACGAAGGCGTACTCATTGTTCACGGCGGTCCAGTCCACGCTCGGGAGTATCTACTTCGAATGATGTGTAGGACGTCTGCCACGTGGCGTTCAGCGCCGCTATGTCGCCGTACTGCTCCTTCGCGTTGAGGACATCGGCATTGCCAACAGTCGGCTTTATCTCATCGAAGGACCTGTAGGAGTATCCCCAGGACGCGTTGAGCGCTTCTATCGAGCCGTACTGCTCCTTCAGCCACTGCTGGTAGATCTTCCAACATGAGGGGTGGAGGCACGCACCGCGGGTCTTGGATTCATCCCCCCGCATGCGTTACCTGCTGAGCGATCCCGATGTCAGCACGGTTATTCCTGCCCCACGAACGGTAGCGGAGGTACAGGCTAAAGTTGCCTCCGCAGCAAAAGGGCCGCTACCTGCAGAATTGGTGGAGAGGATGGACCAAACGAAGTCTACGGAACAGTCTTTCGTATGGTAGATGCGGCAGAACTGTGCCGGTTTTGCGCTCGGGAGCAAGCGAGGCGCCCGCCCGTTGCGAGGTTGAGCATTTTCACCTCGGGGTCTCCGAAAACAGCCATGCCACGACAGAAGCAGCTCCCGTCGCGGCTGCTGTGGGGGAAGCGCAGCGGCTGTAGGAAGGAGGTATTCAACAAACTGAAGGGCAATTTGATATGTCCGCTGGTGGGGTAGGCTACTGGAAGCAGATGGGCTGTGACCGTTTGACGTGGAATCATGGCTGTCCACATATATAGGTGAGGCAAGGAGATAATACAAGTGACTTCAAGCACGCGCGACAAAGAACGTGGCAGCTTGGGATGCTCAGGAGAGTCCGACGGCCGCGCTCGTGCTGTAACGAGGCGTTCGCTGGTTATTGGGGCGGTAGGGGCGCTGGCCGTTGGTCTGGGCGGACCCTATGCCGAGCACGGCCTGCATGGCTCGTATATGACCATGTACCCGACCTGGCCATTTGCCGTGGCGCTGACGTTTTTCTTAGTTGCCGGACCTAATCTAGTGTTATTGCGCTTCCGCAAGCTGCTGGCACTGACTACTGCCGAGATTATCGTCATCTTCGGTATGATGGCGGTGGCCTCGACAGTTGTAACAACCGGCTTGA
This sequence comes from bacterium, assembly GCA_030615605.1. Classification (GTDB taxonomy): domain Bacteria; phylum Armatimonadota; class Zipacnadia; order Zipacnadales; family Zipacnadaceae; genus JALGTD01. The sequence goes on along the minus strand of JAUWYY010000008.1, from coordinate 69,379 downwards.
CCGACTACTTGGTACCGACGATCACTGGACCCTATTACTACGCCAGCCCGGAAAACAAATGGGCCGAGACCGTACTACCTCATCTCGTGCCGTGGCTGAGTCCGCGGGGAGCGGCGCAAAACGCCCCGTTGATAACGCATCTGTATGAGGGCTTGCCGCCCGGGGCTCAGGTTCCGTGGGTGTCTTGGCTGCCGGCATTGGGAGCATGGTTGGTGTTTTTGCTCTGCTTGCACCTGGCTATGGTCTGCATGGCAGTGTTGTTGCGCAAGCAATGGGTGGAGAACGAACACCTGACCTATCCATTTACCTACCTGCCGCTGGCGCTGGGAGGAGCCGACAGCGGAGGCCGGCCCGTGATACTTTCCCGGGCGCTGTTTTGGGTAGGTTTTGGCATCTCGCTGCTGGTCACCAGTTCCAAAGGCCTGGTCTACTATTTTCCCTCTTTTCCCGGCATTCGGGAAACGGGCATAATGCTAGATGCGCCACTATTGCCGGGAGCAGTGTTCGCCTTCTGGATCCACGTGCAGATGCTCGGCTTTCTCTATCTGGTTAACCTGGATGTCAACTTCAGTGTGTGGTTCTTCAATCTCCTCCAACAGCTCGTCGGAGCTATACTTAATGTCCTGGGCATCACCAGCACTGAGAATCTAGGTGTGGGCGGAGGGGCGCGTACGCCCATATTCCAGTACTTAGGTACGGGAGCGTTCCTCGGGTTGGTCGGCTCGGGTCTGTGGGTAACGCGCGGGCACTTCAAGGACATCTGGGCGCGAGCGAGGGGGCAAGGTGAACCCGGCGGCGACAGCGGAGAGATTCTGTCCTACCGAGTCGCCTTCTGGCTATTGATAGGCTGCCTGGTGGTAATGGCCTGGTGGCTGGTTATGTCGGGGCTGTCAGTAATCGGAATGCTGTTCCTGTTGGTGATAGCCTTTGTGGCCATCGTCGGAGTGACCCGAATCATGGCCGAAAGTGGCATGGCCGGGGCCAGTGCGCCGTCCGGGTATCCGGTGATAGCCGGCTGGTTGGGATGGCAGCCGCTCGGCGACAGGGGAATAGTGGCTCTAATGATGGCTCATGTATGGGCCATTGATAGTCGTCAGAATGTGATGATCCCGGTGACCCACACTCTAAAGATGGCCCAGGTCATCACTCATAAGCAGCGGCGACTGCTGTGGGCGTTTGGGTTGGCCTTTTTGGTGGCATTGTTTTCCTCGATATGGCTAACGACGCGAACTGCTTATCACCGGGGTGCAGTGACTCTGATGGGCGGCGCAAGCGCTTCGGCGTTCACAGCCGAACCCCGCCGTTTTATGAGCTGGGCGGCTGATTGGATCACCAGGCGTCCTGGTCCCAGCCTGACCGGACACCTGCTCACCGGGTTGGGAGCAGCTATATACCTTAGTCTGGTGGCAATGCGCTTTCGCTTCCTGTGGTGGCCCTTGCATCCGATAGGCTTTGCCCTGGCGACTGTAGGTCCAATAGATTGGCTGTGGTTTGACTGCTTTGTGGCGTGGCTGGTGAAGGGCCTGGCACTGCGTTATGGCGGCATGAAGTGCTACCAGCGCCTGCGGCCCGTCTTCCTGGGACTAATATGCGGATACTATGTCTCCACAACTCTGTGGCTGTTAATAGACCAACTGACCGGGCACACCGGCAATATGATAGATGTCGGCCTGTAGGGAACTATGGTTAGCGCAGCCATTTTCTCGATGATTGGGTAAGCCAAAGCAGGCTTGTCCGAGTATTGTGTGAAGAAGGCAGAAGCCGACGAAGTGTTGTTTGAGCGGGTGCTTGCGCTGTGCGGAAGCGCAGTGGCTGTGGGAAGGAGGTATTCAACAAACCGAAGGGGAATTTGATATGTCCGCTAATGGGGCAGCATATGGGGAGCAGATGGGTTGTGACTGTTTGACCTGAAACTATGCCTGTCCACGTATATAGGTGAGACAAAGAGATAATGCAAGTGACTCCAAGCACGCGCGACAAAGAACGTGGCACATTGGGACGCTCAGCAGAGCCCGACGACGGCCCTCGTGCTGTAACGAGGCGTTCGCTGGTTATTGGGGCAGTAGGGGCGCTGGCCATTGGTCTGGCCGGACCCTATGCCGAGCACGGCCTGCATGGCTCGTATATGACCATGTACCCGACCTGGCCATTTGCCGTGGCGCTGACGTTTTTCTTAGTTGCCGGACCTAATCTAGTGCTATTGCGCTTCCGCAAGCTGCTGGCACTGACTACTGCCGAGATTGTGGTCATCTTCGGTATGATGGCAGTAGCTTCGACCATTGTGACGACGGGGCTGACCGACTACTTGGTACCGTGGATCACTGCACCCTATTACTACGCCAGCCCGGAAAACAAATGGGCCGAGACCATACTCCCTCATCTCCCACCATGGCTGAGTCCGCGGGGAGCGGCGCAAAACGCCCCAGTGATAACGCATCTGTATGAGGGCTTGCCGCCCGGGGCTCAGGTTCCGTGGGTGGCTTGGCTGCCGGCGTTGGGGGCATGGTTGGTGTTTTTGCTCTGCTTGCACCTGGCTATGGTTTGCATGGCAGTGTTGTTGCGCAAGCAATGGGTGGAGAATGAACACCTGGTCTATCCACTTGCCTACCTGCCGCTGGCGCTGGGAGGAGCCGAGAGCGGAGGCCGCCCGGTGATACTTTCGCGGGGGTTGTTTTGGGTAGGTTTTGGCATCTCACTGCTGGTCACCAGTTCCAAAGGCCTGGTCTACTATTTTCCCTCTTTTCCCGGCATTCGCGCAACGGGCATAATGTTAGACGCGCCACTATTGCCGCAAGCAGTGTTCGCCTTCTGGATCAGCCTGCCGATACTTGGCTTTCTCTATCTGGTTAGCCTAGACGTCAACTTCAGTCTGTGGTTCTTCAATCTCCTCCAACAGCTCGTCTCAGCCATACTTAATGTCCTGGGCATCGCTAGTACTGAGAATCTAGGTGAGCAAGGGGCACGCACCCCCATATTCCGGTACCTTGGTGCCGGAGCGTTCCTCGCGTTGGTTGGCTCGGGTCTGTGGGTGGCGCGCCGGCACTTCAAGGACATCTGGGCGGAAGCGAGGGGGCAAGGTGATCCCGGCGGCGACAGCGGAGAAATGCTGTCCTATCGAGTCGCCTTCTGGCTATTGATAGGCTGCGTGATTGTAATGGCTTGGTGGCTGGTTATGTCGGGGCTGTCGGTAATCGGAGTGGTATTCCTGTTGGTGATAGGCTTTGTGGCCATCGTCGGACTGACCCGAATCATCGCCGAAAGTGGCTTGCCCGAGATATGGGCGCCGTACGGGTCGGCGACGGTGGTAGCCGGCTGGTTGGGATGGGGACCCCTGGGGAACAGGGGAATAGTGGCTCTACTAATGGCTCATGTATGGGCGAGTGACAGTCGCCAGTATGTGATGACTCCGGTGGCCCACACTCTAAAGATGGCCCAGGTCATCACTGATAAGCAGCCGCGACTGCTGTGGGCGTTTGGGATAGCCTTTTTGGTGGCACTGTTCTCCTCGATGTGGATAACGACGCGAACTGGCTATCACCAGGGCGCAGTGAGTATGATGGGCGGCGCAAGCAGTTGGGCGTTCGTACGGGGCCCCCAGCGTCATCTTGCCTGGGCGGCTGACTGGGTCGCCAGGCGTCCTGGTCCCAGTCTGACCGGACACCTGCTCACCGGGTTGGGGGCAGCCATATACGTTAGTCTGGTGGCAATGCGCTTCCGCTTCCTGTGGTGGCCCTTTCATCCGATAGGCTTTGCCCTGGGGGGCATAGGCGGTATGGATTGGCTGTGGTTTACCTGCTTTGTGGCGTGGTTGGTGAAGGGCCTGGCGCTGCGTTATGGCGGTATGAAGTGCTACCAGCGCCTGCGGCCCGTCTTCCTGGGACTAATATGCGGATACTATGTCTCCACAACTCTATGGCTGGTAATAGACCAACTGACCGGGCACACCGGCAATATGATAGATATCGGCATATAGGGAAGTACGATTAGCGCAGCCATTTTCTCGATGATTGGGTAAGCCAAAGCAGGCTTGTTCGAGTATTGTGTGAAGAAGGCAGAAGCCGACGAAATGTTGTTTGAACGGGTGCTTGCGCTGTGGGGAAGCGCAGCGGCTGTTGGCTTTGCCCTCCCAGTAGTCAGCGTTAGGCCGGAGACGCGACGGTAGGTAATTGCTTTGAATATGTTGCGGCTGTTGACTCTCTGGGGGCACTAACCGTTTCCCTACGGAAAGATGCCGAGGTAGCTGATTGCCCCGCCAATCGCGCGAGAGTCGGTCAGCGCCAGATCCACCCGCCACGAGCGATTCGGAGCGGCACGCAGCCCGTAGTTGAACCAGTCGGTGTCGTATTCCCCGATTATCGCCAGGGTTGGGGAGAGGCGGTATTCAGCCCCGCCGAACAGTCCGCTAAGCCGCTTCGTGCCTCGGCCCAGGTGTATGCGGAGGTCACCCAGTTGCTGGGTTGCCACAATGTATTCGGCGCGGCCGACGACCTCAGCGTCATCGCGAAAGCTGATATCCTGGGCACCAATGGCAACAGCGGGGAGATTACCGTGCTGCGGCCAGAGTTGATAGTGGGCAAAGACGCTGCGGTCGGTGCTGTAGTGCCAATTGGGGAACCGGAGTGGCTCGACATCAGGGAATATGCTGAGCCGGAAGCCCAGCTCCAGGCCAGGGAGCAGCCCCACGTTGACAAAGGTGGGAATCATATCACTTCGGCCGGTATAAGCTCCTCGGGTGTACTCGGAATCTATGAAGCTGGCACCCACCCGATAGCTGCCGTCGGGGATCACATCGGCTGTCGGTATGCGGATCAAGCCGGAGATGCCCTCGTGGGAGGGCCCCGGGTTCCAGGTCTGTCCGGACATAGCCCGGTGTTGGCCTGCCTGACGGTGGGAGTCAGCGGTCAGGTATGGTCCGGTTAATTCGTCGCGGAAGGCGCGCAGGTCATGATCTCCCCGTAACATCTCTGTCCCGGGCGTCCCCCTATCGGTGAAATAACTGAGAGCCAGGTAGTCAGAGGTGCGCAGCCGCAGGGGCCGGGGGTCGTCAACCCGGCGCGGGCCAAACGGTACGGTCACCCGCACGATTCCTTCGCGCACCGGCGAATGAACTGTTATGCCCGCCCTGAAAGTGCTTTCACCGAAACGTCGATTCAGCTCGACCAGGCCAGTGGGCTCTATGTAGTCGGCAAACTGCCCGCCGGTAGCCCGCAGGGTAAGTCCGAGATCGCCGAACTCATGCTCGTAGTAGCCGAGCCACATGGGAATGTCAAAGTCCCAGTCGTCACGGCCCACTCGCGCCAGGCGCACACCAGCCCGGCCGTCGCCCAGCTCTAACTGGGCTTCCCCAAAGACCCCGCGCAGGCGGGTGTCGAATCGGCCCATGCTGGCAGTCCAGAGCACTCGACCGCCCTCCAGTCGCCCGGTCTTGGTCAGCAAGGCGTGACTCAAGTGTGCGCCTGGGTTGTCGGCTTGCAGGCTGCCCTGCAGCGACATGCGCCAGCCCGGCGCAATGGTGGTGGTAAGCTGAGGCAGGGCGAACCAGTCAGTAATGACCGGACGCCGCCAGTTACCGATCTCATAGATCAGCGCCGGCCGGAAGCTCAGATCAAAGCGGCCAAAGCTTTCGTTCAGCAGTCCGGTGCTGTCGGCCACCGCGCTATCGGGCGCCGTCGGACGAGTTTCTCTCAGTCCCTCCGGAACAGTGCCGGGCCCGGGCAATTGCTGAGAATCCCTGGCTTTCGTGATGACGCTGATGACGGGTATGTCGTCGCGCTTGGCCGTCAGATACAAAACCGTGCCTACCGGACAATGCTGAGAAGCAATCTGCGCTGCTGTGCTCAGTGCCTCTGTATCGCTGCGGTAGGTACGGTTTTCATATTCTACGGCTACCTGGCCGGAGTCGAGCAGGCTTACTGCGACGTTTTCCAGTCCCACCCGAACAAGGGCTTGTCCCAGCTCTGAGGCGAAGCCAGGTTGCAGGCTCGGTGGTTCGTTGGCTGTGGGGAGTGGGGCAGACCCGGCTTGGGGCGTCTGGTACCCGGATTCATCGGGTTGCCCAATCTGCGGTGCGTTGGCGGCGGATGCCGCTTGCTGCAGGAGCCTGTTGGCCTCCGCCATAGCCTCGGATCCGGCATTCCTCTCCGCGAAGTGCATTAAACCGGAAGGGCTGGTGGAGAACTCGAGAAAGCGCCGGTCATCGCGCTGGGCGATGACACAGACTTTGTCGCAGCCACCGACGATATCCTGGCTTCCAACAGCCACCAGGGCAAGTGCGAGTTTGTCTGAGAACTGCTCGCTGAAGGCGTATGTGATGGATAGCTCGTTGTTCTGACGCTCGAAGCTGACTTCCTGCAATCCGCAGGCAACCAGCAGCCGCGCTGTATCCTGCTTGGCACCGCCGCCTTCAGCGTACGCGGCAACGGCGACCAGGCCAAATGCAAGCATGCATCCGACGATACGCCATTCAGAGCGTCGCACCAGCATGAGGCTGCCCCCCCTTTGCGGTGAGAAGGAATGCCACCGATTTGCTAGACCTCTGGCCGTCCCGCAGACTAGAGAGCGTCCGCACCGATTGCCAGCCACATACACACCGTGGCTGTCCGCCTCAAATGCAGAACATTAACTGTGGCCAGGCAAGCTTTAGTCGCCACCCTCATCGTGGTCGTCGCCCCAGGTGGTTTCCCCGGCTATGATCGTTATCGTCACCGCTATGTCCACTACCCCGTCGTCGTCTATGTCAACTTCCAGTTCGTACTCGCCAGGCGGCAGATTGTAGAGTGCATAGAATCCCAGCGAGTTAGTGGTGACAATTTCCTCGCCGAGAGTAACCACCGCGCCGACAGCCGGCACATAGCCTTCCGGCGGCGTCGAGCTGGCACTGATGATTATGGGAGGTGGTTCTGCGCTTAGTGCCGTGCCGCCTGCCTCGAGCTCGTACACATATCCCTTCGCCGTCCCGGCGTTGGCTCCTTCTCCGCCGCACCCTACCAATCCCACTACGAGACCAACAACAACCACTACCGTTATGGTACTACCGAATAGTCGCACCATTCCAACTGCACCTCCGTTCAAGTTGTGAATTCCCGGGCAGGGCGCTTTGCAGGACAGGTGGGCGCCGCTGGCGGGCCAGCCCTTCTGCTCTGCGTGCCATTCGCGATGCGAGTGATGCCCTCTCCTCAGCTATCCTCCACCTGGGCAGGCCCCATTCTCATCTGTGTCGCCAATGTCCCTGTATTATCTATCTGCAATTGGTGTACCAGACTTTCCACCCTATAGAAACCTCCCACCACGGCAGTGCATTTTCCTGGTGTACTTGGGTTTATTTTGACAATTTGTGGGTAATATGTTAACATTCTTGCCACAATTGACAGATAACTGTCAAACTGGTTAGCGGGCAGTTCTTGGAACTGCCACCAAATCAGCCTTAGGCCAGTTTGAAACTACAGTTTATGCCGTTTGGGGGGCAGGCGCAACACGCGCCGCTCCCCAGACGGCATTTTCTTTTGTACAAGCAAATCGCCGTGATGACAAGCTGCACAGCGCAAGTAAATGATAGGAGGCACGTGATGAGAAACTATCAGCAACGCAGTGTAATTCTTGTAGGAGTGCTGGCGTTCATTCTGCTGGTTACTGGGTGTGGCGGAGGCCCTTCCATGGCCCCCCTCGTGGGTGATGCGCCCTCCTCCGTAACCGGTAAGATTGCCTTCTGCACCACCCGTGACGGCAACCACGAAATCTATTTGATGGATACCGACGGCAGTGGCCAGACCAATCTTACCAACAATCCGGCCCTGGACGCAACCCCGGCGTGGTCGCCCGACGGCACCAAGATTGCCTTCCGAAGCGACCGCGACGGCAACTCCGAGATCTACGTGATGGGTACCGATGGCAGCGACCCAACCCGGCTCACCAATAACTCGGCGTTGAACTCAGCGCCGGCCTGGTCGCCCGACGGTACCAGGATTGCCTTCCAGAGCGACCTCACCGGTGACTATGAGATCCGGGTAATGAACGCCGATGGCACCGGACAAGTCAACCTTACCAACGACCCGGCGCGGGACTTGTACGCGGCGTGGTCTCCTGATGGCACTCAGATTGCCTTCACCAGCGAACGCGACGGGGACGCTGAGATCTACGTAATGCGTGCTGACGGTGCCAGTCCAACCCGGCTTACCAATAGCTCAGCGGTGGAATCAGCTCCGGCCTGGTCGCCCGACGGCACTGAGATTGCCTTCAGTAGGAGAGAAGCCGACAGCTACTATTACGATATCTACGTGATGGATGCTGGCGGCAGCGATCCGGTCAATCTTACAAATGGCGCCCCTCCGTCGGACTTGACCCCAACGTGGTCGCCCGATGGCACCAGGATTGCCTTCCAGAGCAGCCGGGTGGCACCGTACGAAATCTACGTGATGAACGCTGACGGCACTGGGCGAACCAATCTTACAAATACCTCGGCCAAGGAGTCCTGGCCGGTGTGGTCGCCGCGTTGACCCCCGACCGCTTGTGCAGTAGATGGTGGATGGGGAACAAGTGTTCATAGATCATAGCCGGGGAACCTGCATGCCGCTGTTGCCGAATCTTACATATTCCATAGCCGCTTGCTTGGCTGCTATTCCAGAATATTTGATTAGCCGGTAGCAGCACTATTCACTGAGCGCGGCGTGACTCTCTTTCAGTTGCTCAATTATGGGAATATTCTGCGGACACTGCTCCTCGCACTGCCCACATTCTACACAGGCCTCCGCATTGGGGTCAATGCTCTGGTAGATGCTGCGGGCATGTTCGGTCAGCCCCCAGACGCGATGGTAGTTCATCGCCTCGAATATTTTGGAGATATTCATCTCCTGGGGGCACGGCAGACAGTACTTACAGCCGGTACAATAGAGATCAGCCAGCTTCTCGTAGCGCTGGATCATCTCATTTATATCTTCGTATTCGGCTTCGGTCAGTGGGTGCTCGTGGCTGGCTGAGGCCAGGTTCTCCTCCACCATCTCAATCGTATTCATTCCCGAAAGCACCGCGCTGACACCAGGATTGGCCAGCACATAGCGTAGGGCCAAGTCGGGGATGCTGGTGGTGGTTTCGCTGAGCATCTGCTGCAACTGCTCCGGATCACCCATCATCAGGCGGCCGCCGGCCACCGGCCCCATTATCATAACGCCCATATCGTTCTCATGGGCATGAGCAATGGCTGGCTCGTTGCTGGTACCCCGCTTGTGACCATGTGCGCCAAAGGCCTGTAGACTATCCAGGATGTTGTACTGCACAATCATTCCGTCGAAGAAGCCTGTATCGATAATCTTCATGATATTCTCTGGGCTGTCGTGGGACGAGAAGCACAGGTGACCGATCATCCCCTCATCCAGGGCCTGTTGACAGATCTCCAGGGGGCCATCCGGCTCCTGAAACGAGCCAGAAATCTGCTCCCAGGTCACGAGGTGGGCGTGATAGAAATCTATCCGATCTACCCCCAAAGCCTCAAAGCTTTCTTCCATATACTGCTTCCACAGGTCGGGACTGTATTCTCCTTGCTCCATGGAATGATTATTGGTGGAAAGGTGGACCTGGTCGCGGCGACTCTGGATAGCCCGGCCCACGAGCTCCTCGCTGTTGCCGTAGACGCGGGCGGTGTCAATCAGGTTTCCGCCCAGGTCGAGGTAATGTCGCATGACTTCTACGGCATAGTCCTCGTCGTCGGGCAGACGCATCGCGCCAAAGCCCAATGCAGTTACCATCTTGCCGGTATTGCGTGAACTGACGCCTCCCGGCAGGCACAATAATAGATCAGGGGAGATTACAAGCTCAATAGTACCCTTCGGGGATTGTGCCGGCCTTCATCTGGACTTGCCGTAGTTCGCTGGCTTTTTGCACAGTCAGTTCTATAATGTCGCCAATCTTGTGGCTGCGGATCTGCTTCTGAAGCTCGTCTGTGTTCGTCACAACCTGGCTGTCAACTTCCAGAATCACATCGCCCGGCTCAATCCCAGCTCGCGCAGCGGGGCTGCCTTCGGCCACGGCTATCACCACCAGGCCCTTATCGGTGCCTATCTGCAGGTAGCGAGCCAGCCCCGGACTGTTCGTCAGTACATTGAGCAGGCCCACCCACGGCCCCCGATTCACCAGGAAGTACATCATCTCCTTGGCCTGATCTATGGGAATGGCAAAGCCGATACCCAGACTGGTTTTGGTCGGGCTGAAAATGGCAAAGTTAATGCCGATGACGTTGCCGCCCAGGTCCACCAGCGGCCCACCGCTATTGCCGGTGTTGATGGCCGCGTCGGTCTGAATGACCTCGCGCCTCTTACCTCGTATCTCGCGCGGGCCTTTGGCGCTGACAATACCAGCAGTAACTGTATTATCGAAATCAAAGGGATTGCCCACAGCAATAACTTTCTGCCCGACTCGCACCTGGGCCGAATTGCCCAGCGGCAAGGCTACGAGCGCTCTGGGGGCATCAACTGGCTCGATTACTGCAATATCGTGGACGGGATCGGCGCCCAGCTTCTTAGCATCGAACTGATCACCGTCCACAGTCTTCACAACCAGCCGGTCGGCCCCGCCGATGACATGGGTATTGGTCAGGATCAACTTCTTCCCGCCATATTCGAAGACAAAGCCCGACCCCACACCTTTCTGCTCACGGGGCGGCGAGCGGAAAAAGGAGCCAGAAGGCTCAATGAGGTGCGTGGAGGTGATTTTGACGACACCGCGGCTGACCTTCTGTGCCGCCTCAATCACAGCCTCGTCTTCGGAAATCACCTTGACAGGTTGTGGCTGGGGAGGGGGCGGCTGGGGGCTGGGCGGAATCGCCGACGGCGTACTATTCATAACCACATACGTCCCGATGCCGCCGCCGACCAGCCCAAAGATCAGCGCCACCACAACTACAGCTAACACGCTCAAACCTCTACTGCGCGCCATCACAACACCTCTTTAGTCGGGTATTGACTTGAGCGTGTTTACCTGCTCGATGGCGGTCATGGCCGCCTCGAAGCCGCGGTTGGGCAGCTTGGTGCCGGCCCGTTCGATGGCCTGCTCGATAGTCTCGGCAGTCACCACGCCAAAGATGACTGGGACACCCGTCTGCAAGCCTGCTTGAGCGATACCCTTGGCGCATTCGCTGGCAACAAACTCAAAGTGTGAGGTTGCGCCGCGAATGACTGCTCCCACTGCAATGACCGCATGGTAGCGACCCGACTGAGCCAGCTTCAGACAGGCCAGCGGCATTTCGAACGAACCGGGCACATAGACCGTGGTAATGTCTTCGTCGGCTGCTCCGTGGCGGCTCAGGCCGTCCATTACGCCCTCAACCAGCCGCTTGCTGATGAAGCCGTTGTAGCGGCTGACCACAATAGCAAACTTCAGACTGGTCGCATCCAGCTTGCCTTCGATTACCTGACCCATAATCTTCTCCTTCTCCGATTCTACGATTCATCCTGCTCAACAGCGCCAATCAGATGCCCCATCTTCTCTCTCTTGGTCTGGAGATATTTTTCATTATACTCAGTAGGACGAGACTCCAGCGGTACTCGTTCGACCACGCGCAGACCGTAGCCTTCCATAGCGGCGTATTTTTGCGGATTGTTGGTCATCAGCCGCATCTCGGTGATGCCCAGATCAGCCAGCACCTGGGCGCCCAATCCGTAGTTGCGCATATCGGCCGGAAAGCCCAGCGCCTGGTTCGCCTCTACCGTATCGTAGCCTTCTTCCTGCAGGTGATAGGCCCTAATCTTATTAGCCAGGCCGATGCCTCGACCTTCGTGGCTGGCGATATAGACAACCACGCCGCAGCCTTCGGCTTCAATCTTTTGCAGCGCTGCTGCAATCTGCCCGCCGCAGTCGCAGCGCAGCGAGCCCAGCACATCACCGGTAACACAGCCCGAGTGAACTCGCACCAGCGGCGGACGTTCATAACTGGCCAGATCGCCCTTAATGACTGCCAGATAGTCAATATCGTCCAGCAGCGAAGTGTAGACAACGAGCCGGAAGTGGCCATACTCAGTAGGCAAGTCGGCCTCGGCACGTTTTTCGATGAGCTTCTCAGTGCGGCGGCGATGCTCAATCAACTGAACGATGGAGACGATTTCGATGCCATGGGTCTGGCTGAACGCAACCAGCTCATCCATATCCGCGGCCCGGCCCTGCTCATCGAGAATCGTTGCTATCACTCCGGCCGGATGCAGCTCGGCCATAATGGCCAGATCAACTGCTGCCTCGGTGTGCCCGGTACGCCGCAGCACTCCTCCGTCGGCGGCGCGAACGGGGGAGATGTGGCCGGGGCGGGCCAGATCATCTGGTTTCGTTTTCGGGTCAATCAGCACACCGATAGTAGTAGCTCGGTCAACCGCGGAATCGCCGGTGGTAACACAGGCCTTGGCATCAACCGAAACTGTGAAGGCGGCCCGCCGGTCATCGCTGGGCTCGGTGACCATCAGGGGAAGATTGAGTTGCTCCAGGCGCTCGTCGCTCATCGCCATTCCCATCAGCCCGCGGGCCTGCTGCATCATAAAGTTCAGCCGCTCGGCAGTGACGTGCTCAGCGGCCAGCACCAGATCGCCGGTGCCGGGGCCCTCGGGCTGATCCACTACAATGAGGAACTGCCCAGCTTTGATCTGCTCGATTGCTTGTTCTATGCTAATCATAAGTGACAGTCAGCAAAAGCCGTGCTCGCTCAGAAACTCTCTCGTAATTGTACTTTCGGGAGTTTCGTCGCTCGGGTTTAGCATATTGTAGACGTATTTGGCGATGATATCAACCTCGAGATTGATCTGAGCGCCCGCGGAAAGCCGCGTCAGGTTGGTATGCTCAAGCGTATAGGGAATGATGGCTACTGAAAAATCTTCGTCAGTGACCCCAGTGATCGTCAGGCTTATTCCGTCAACGGCAATGCTACCCTTCTCGGCGACAAATGGGCGCCACGGCGCCGGCAGCGAGAATGTGAAGTAAACCGTCTTGGCTGGAGGGTCGCGCTTTATCAGTTTGCTGACGCAGTCCACATGCCCCTGCACGAAATGCCCGTCCATCCGCTGTCCGGCGGTCAGCGCGCGCTCCAGATTGACCGGTGTGCCGGCCTGCCAGCCAACCGCCGTGCTGCGCTGGACGGTCTCAGCCCCGATGTGGAACTCGAGCCGACTGCCGGTCACCTGCTCGACCGTCAAGCAGACGCCGTTGACGGCCATGCTGTCGCCGACCGCACACTCGGCGCCAACGGTGGGTGCCTCAACGAGCAGACTCAGCCCGTCGCCTGCCGGCGAGGTCGCTGCTACCTGGCCAACTTCTTCAATTAGTCCGGTGAACATAGGTATGCAGTCACCAGTATATCTTCGCCGATCTGCTCGACGCGGTGAATGTGGACACTGCGAGCATCGGAAATGTTCTGTGCTTTCATTCCACTAATTGCACTGACGGCCTGCTCGTCGCCCAGAAGCTTGGGCGCGTAGAAGAAGAGAAATTTATCAACCAACCCCTCTTCCACCAGTCCTCCAACCAGACGTGAGCCGCCCTCCACCAGTACCGACATTATGTCGCGGCTGCCCAGTTGGCGCATCAGTTCTCTCAGTTCTACTCTGCCATCTTTTTCCGGCACCCGGATAATCTCCGCGCCAGCCTGCTGCAATTTTGCTACCCGTTTCTGGGCTTCATCGCCGCCCACCTCCGGCTCAGCCACCGCGATTAGGCAGGGCGCGTCACTCTGCACAGTGATGACCTGAGCGGTGGGCGGCGTCTGCGCGCGGGTATCCACCACCACCCGTACTGCGTCGCGGCTGTCGGCCTGGTCTGTGCGCGTGGTCAAGGCCGGGTCGTCGTCGGCCACCGTGCCCCGGCCGATCATAACTGCATCGCTGCGATCGCGCAGGATATGAACAAACTGGCGGCCTTCTTCACCTGTTATCCACCGGGCATCGCCGCTGCGGGTGGCGATTTTGCCATCCAGCGTGCAGGCCAGTTTGACCGTTACAAAAGGATATCCAGTGCTGTTGTGTTTGAAGAATGCTTCATTGAGCTGGCGAGCTTCGTCTTCCAGTGGTCCAGCCAGAGTCTCAATCCCGGCAGCCGACAGTACCTGGTCAGCGCGACCGGCGTTAGCTGGGTCACAGTCTTCGCATGCGTAAACCACGCGGCTGATGCCAGCGGCAATTATGGCATCAGTACACGGGGGAGTCCGACCCTGAGTCGAACAAGGCTCCAGTGTAACGTACAGTTCGGCTCCCGCCGCCCACTGACCCGCGTCCTCGAGAGCTACAATCTCGGCGTGCGACTCACCTGCCGCCCGGTGGAAGCCCTCTCCTGTTATCTCGTCATTCGCGACCAACACCGCCCCGACCGCGGGATTAGGAGAAGTCCGCCCCAGACCGCGCTTGGCCAGCGCCAAAGCCCGCTTCATATATTTCAGATCACGAACAGAGGTAGTCACGACTCAGTCTTGGGGTCTTGCTCAGTCTTATCCTGGCCCTGTTTGGCTTTGTTGGTGAGCTCCTCCAGTTCCCGGCGCATATCGGCTAGACGCTGATACAGCTCAGCGCGCGATCGATGTTGAGCAGCCATGACCTGCCGCAAATCCAACAGCGCCAGCACCACTACTGCAACAATCATCACAATCGCCAGGCCAACTGCGATGGCCACCGTCTTCGGATCCGGGCTTCTGGTCAGATAGACCTTTCCCCAAAAACCGAGGCCGATAATGGCGAGCAGCAGCACGGCCATGACCAGACGCAGCAGAAGCTGGCGACCGGAGATTATCGTCTGGCCCCGGAAGTATTTGCTCACCTCGACAAGCGCGGCGATAATCACGGCAACTGTAGCTATGGACAGCAAGACACCGACTGTGTAGTTCATGGTAGCCTCTGCCCTCATATTACCACAAGACTGCGCTGCAGGCAAGCCAGAGGCGTGCCTACACGGGCTCTTGACTTCGTGCGCCAAGTATGCTACAGTACACCAAATTGAAGAGGACAGCTTGTGCAGGGGATCCGTCAGGATCCTACCGGCAGGAAGACGGTGAAAAGCCGTCGCTGCCCCGCAACTGTGAACGGTGACGAAATCCGCAAATAGCCACTGAGGGCCATCGGCCTTTGGGAAGGCGCGGAGAGTAGGACGATCCGTAAGCCAGGAGACTGCCGCGCAAGCACTGTTCAGTTACATCTCCTCGCGGGTGGGAGGTGGCTGGTTTTGTTTACCAAGACCACCGCACCCTGAGGGAGCGGTGGTTTTTTCATTGGCACCCTCCCGCTCGGAGGCAGAGTCGTTCCAACTCATTCCAAGCAGGGAGATCCTATATTATGCTCAAAGCCACAGCCAAGGACGGTTTCACTCTCATTGAGCTACTGGTAGTAATCGCGATCATCGCGATTCTGGCGGCGATGCTGTTTCCGGTGTTTGCCCAGGCGAGGCAAAAGGCCCACCAGACGAGCTGTCTGTCCAACGTCAAGCAGCTTGCGTTGGCTTTTCTGATGTATGCCCAGGATTATGATGAGCGAATGCCGTTCGCCTACGTGATGGCAGCCGACTGGAGTTGGACCTCGGCGTGGGATTACTACACCGCGGGCTGGCCCCCTACTTATCGGCTGGGGCTGATCGGCCCTTACACGCGTAATGAGCAGATCAACGCGTGTCCGACCGCACAAGGGCTGGAATCATGGGGGCGACCGTACAGTGGCTACGCTTACAATGCTTCTTATGTGGGCGGCTCGCCTGACGAAGGTCTTACCCCAGCCACATTGGGAGGCATCGCGCGCCCTACCCAAACCGTGTTGTTGTGCGACAGCGCCGTCTGGATAGACGGCATGGGCGTCTGTCTGAATAACTACCTGCGCGCGCCGGGTGACTCTTTTCGAGTTATGTGGAACACTGGTCCCAACGTCCATTTCCGCCATAATGGGACGGCAAATGTGGCCTATTGTGATGGGCATGCCAAAGCAGCTACCCAGAAGTTCAATGTTAGCCCTAATGACGACTTGCTGGCTGACCTGTCGGAAGACGACAGCGCTTACGACCTGGAATAGGCAGTTATTATGTCTAAGTTGAATCGACCCAAGCGTTCAGTCGCTCAGATGCTAGTCCGGGGGTTGGTCCTGACGGCAGTAGTCGGGATTGTTCTCGGCGCCTTTCGGGGCGGCGCAGGTCAGTCCTTACCGTCGAAAAACAACCGGACGGTGCCTAATCCCATGCCAACCGCTGAAGGGCCCGGCTCGTTCACTGACGATTTGGGCAATACCTTAATCTTGCAGCAGCCACCCCTGCGCATTGTCAGCCTGTCACCCAACCTGACCGAGATCCTGTTTCTGGTTGGTGCCGAAGACCAGCTGGTCGGGCGAACCGATTTCTGCGACTATCCTCCTGCAGCCCTCGGCAGGCCGTCAATCGGCGGCATTATCAATCCCAGTCTGGAGAAGCTAATCAGCCTTGAGCCTGACCTGGTACTGGCCGCCCGCGGGGTGGACGCCGCATTTATTAAGCGGCTGACAATGCGCAGGGGTGGCTGGTGCAAGGTTGATGAGGTGGCGATCCCCGTGCTGGGCTACGATCCCCAGACGCTGGAGGATGTCATCGCTCTGGTGCGGCGCATTGGCCGAATCACCGGTCATGACCAGCAAGGCAGGGAGGCCGCTGAGGCCCTGGCTGAGCGCAAAGCCAGCGTAGCCGCCCAGCATCGAGGCGCGGACAACAAGCTGCGGGTGCTCTTCGTTCTGTCACGCGACCCGCTGTTCGTGGCCGGGGCCACCAGCTTTGTGGACGATATGCTCGGCACCTGTGGGGCACGCAACGCCATCCGCGACGTGAGCACCATTGATAAGACCCGTCCCTGGCCGCAGGCCTCGCGGGAGGCGGTGGTAGCCGCTGACCCGCAACTGGTTATCATTGCCCAGAGGCACGGAGTGGAGCAGCCGGAGAGATCCCGGGACATTCTCGTCCAGCTCCAGGCCCTGCCCGCCTGGCGAGAGGTGGCGGCAGTTAAAGCTGGACAAGTTCACCTCATCAACGACGATCTGGTGACTATCCCCGGCCCGCGACTGATCGAGGGGCTTGAGGAGATTAGCCAGCTTATAGGCGAGGCTGCGGGGCAATACACCATTCAACCCGAACAATGACAAAGAGGGCCGTGCAACGCCTCTGAGCTTGAGGGGTAAAGGTCATTACTATGAGCAAAGTCATCGTCTCGTGGAGCGGCGGCAAAGACAGCTGCTTAGCCTGTTATACAGCGATGGCGCAGAGCTATGATGTGGCCTACTTAGTGAATTTCATCTCCCAAGAGTATCAAAGGGTACGCTTTCACGGGACGGAAGCCAAGTTAATCCAACTGCAGTCTCAGGCAGTGGGCATCCCCCTTATTCAGAATCCGACTCCCGACGACGGATATGAGCAGGCGTTTAAGAAAGCGGTGCGAAGCCTACTTGGTGATGGCGTAGAGGCCATGGTCTTTGGCGACATATTCCTGGAAGAGCACAAGGGTTGGACGGAAAGAGTTTGCCGCGAGTTGGGGATTCACTCAATCGAGCCCCTTTGGGGAAGGGACTCTGAAGATGTTCTGACCGAATTCATAGATGTGGGCTTCGAAGCAACCATAGTCAGTGCTAAATCTGACTTAATTGACGAAGAGTGGGTGGGGCAGACGGTGGACAGAGAGTTCCTGAGTTACCTGCAAGAAAGCGATATCGAGCCCTGCGGTGAGAACGGTGAATACCATACCTTTGTGACCGACGGGCCTCTCTTTGAACAAAGGATAGAGATTTCTGAGTCCCGGAAAGTTCTGCGGGAAGGTTATTGGCTGTTGGACACTCGCCAGTATGAGTCAATTGAGAAGACTGCATTGTCTGAGCCAACGTGATGGTGAATCAACACCAGATACTGACAGCCGAAGAAGTAGTCTGCGGGTACGACGGTCGTGATGTGCTACACGGCGTGACTATCGTCGTGGGTCGGGGCGAATTCGTGGGGCTAATCGGGCCCAATGGCTCGGGAAAGAGCACCCTGCTGCGGGCGCTGACTGGCATACTGCCCTTGAGCGCAGGTGTAGTGGTGCTGGCCGGGCGATCGCTGGGCAGTTATTCGCGTCGCCAGATTGCCCAAAGAGTGGCGGTCGTCCCCCAGGTCAGTGGCAGTATCTTCTCCTTTACTGTCGAAGACTACGTGTTGATGGGGCGCACGCCGCATCTGGGCCGGCTGCAGGCGCAGGGCCCTGATGATCTGCACGTGGCCTGGCAAGCGATGGAGCTGGCCGATCTGACCGACCTGGCCAGCCGCCCGGTCACCGAACTGTCTGGTGGCGAGCTGCAGCGGGCAAGCCTGGCCCGCGCCTTCGCCCAGCAGGCCGACATTCTACTGTTGGACGAGCCAACCGCCTTCCTGGACATCAATCACCAGCACGAAATCTTCGAGCTGCTCACTCGCTTTAACCAGAATGAGCAAAAAACGATAGTCTGCGTCTCACATGACCTGAATCTGGCCGCTCAGTACTGCCAGCGCCTGATAGTGCTCTGCGAAGGCCGCGTCCACACCCAGGGCCCGCCGCAAACGGTAGTTACCGCCGAGATGATTGCTGAAGTCTACCACGCGGAGGTACAGGTAGATACTGGCCCAGGCGGCGCGCCCCGGGTCAGCCTCATTCCCGACGTTTCCGCTACCGAGGATGAGCAGATATGAATCGGCGGCAGGCGCTGGTGACAGCCGGCCTGGTATTGCTGCTGATTGCCACGGTCGCCATCTCTCTGGCGACCGGCCCTTCCGCGCTTCCTCCGCACAAGGCGATGCGCATACTGGTCAGCCGCCTACCTGGCCTGAGCAGCCTGGCACCGCAGGCAACTGCCACCGAGCAGGCCATAGTGCTCGACATTCGCCTGCCGCGTCTGATCCTGGCACTGCTGGTGGGAGCCGCGCTGGCTGTGGCCGGAGCAGTGATGCAGAGCTTCTTTCAGAATCCGATGGCCGCTCCGTCAATCCTGGGCGTATCAGCCGGGGCGACGCTGGGTGCTACGGGGGCCATTATGCTTGGCTGGCAGGTGACTCTCCTGGGGCTCAGCTCAGTGCCGCTGGCTGCCTTTGCTGGCGCGCTGGTCGTCTCAGCAGCCGTGTACCTGCTCTCACGGCGGGGGGGACGGACGCCAATCACGCTGCTCCTGCTGACCGGTATTGCGCTGGGCTCGCTAGCCTCGGCTGTCTCCTCGTTTATTCTTATCCGTGGCCAGCAGGGTGATTTGGATCTGGTCATTATCTGGATGATGGGCAGCCTGGCCAACCGCGGCTGGCCGGAAGTGCAGATGATTCTGCCATATGCCATAGGAGCCTCGGTGGTCGTCTACTTCTACGCCCGCGAGCTGGACGTGCTGCTGATGGGTGATGAGCAGGCCTACTACCTGGGCGTGCCGGTTGAGCGGGTCAAGCTGATTCTGTTGACGCTGGCCTCGCTATTGGCAGCAGCGGCGGTTGCCGTCACCGGTGCCATCGGCTTCATCGGGCTGATTGTTCCCCACTTGATGCGCCTGCTGGTCGGCCCGCAGCATCGAATTCTGCTTCCTCTGTGCTTCCTGGGCGGTGGTGTCATACTCGGCCTGGCCGACATCGCCGCCAACATGGCCGGTGAAATC
This sequence comes from bacterium, assembly GCA_030615605.1. Taxonomy (GTDB): domain Bacteria; phylum Armatimonadota; class Zipacnadia; order Zipacnadales; family Zipacnadaceae; genus JALGTD01. The sequence continues at coordinate 49,796 of JAUWYY010000008.1, read as the reverse complement.
CCCATCGGTATTGTAACCTCAATCATCGGTGCTCCCTTCTTCCTCTATCTACTGCACCGTGCCCGCGAATATGAGTTCTAGACGGGATCGGTATCCCCTGAGAACTTTGACAGCCATCTATCAAAGTGATACAATCCCCGTCAGCGTCAAAAGCTCCCCCAATATTAGCAAGCGAGGGCGCAGGTAATATGGAGACCGCAGTAAGCACTACTTCCATACTAGAACAAGGCAGTCGGCGGTTGCGCGAAGACGTAGTAGCCAATGCCCAAGCATTCCTGGAGCGGCACATCCTGGCGGCCCAGTCGTTTCACGAGACTGAAGGAGAGCCCGTTCGGTCGATACGGGTGGCGCGGGCTAGCGAGCATATATTTGCTAACATGCCTATTAAGATCCGACTTGGTGAGCGGCTAGTAGGCTGGCACCCTAGTACCCATCCCGATGAGAAGATGCAAAAGGAGATCCAGGAAGCCGAACAGTATCTGGCGACGCAGAACTGCTTAGGTTATCGTCCAGATTCCTGCTTCTGCGTCTCCGCCTCGGAGGGGCATATGGCGCCTGATTATCCCACCGTACTGCGCCGCGGCTTGCAAGCTATCTACGACGAGGTGGTAAAGCGGGAGCAGCAATGCGGCCCTACTGATCCGCGCGCGCCCGGCAGCAATATCTTATACCAGACCGCCGCCATCTCGTTGCGCGCTTTGCAGAGTTTGATCAGGTGCTATGCTCAGCTAGCCGCAACAATGGCCCAGGAGACCGAAGACTCCGAATGGGCCGCCGATCTTACTGATATTGCCGTCATCTGTGAGCACCTGGCCACCGGGCCCGCGCGCAATTTCCGCGAGGCCATCCAGCTTACCTGGTTTCTTTTCTTGGCCGTAGCTATTGAAAGCAGCCACTCGCATTGGTGCTTCGGGGCTGGACGTATGGACCAATATCTATACCCCTACTACGTAAGGGACCGAGAAGCAGGAATACTGGACGATAACCTAGTTGATACGCTGTTGGAGCAGTTTTTCATCAAATACAATGAGTTTGGTCCTCTGGAAATGGTTGCTCTCATTGTGGTAGTCGGTGGCCGAAAACCGGATGGCACCGATGGGACTAATGAGCTGTCATTCAAGTGTTTGGAAGCCTCGGATCGAGTGCGCTTGAACCAACCGGGCGTTGACGTTTCCTGGCATGCTGACATTGACGAAGAATTCATGCGCGCGGCCTGCCGCCTGCTGGGGAATATGAAGGGCCAGCCGGCGTTCGTCAACAGTGACCTCATAATCGAGGGCCTGGGTCGCTATGGCGTTCCCTACGAACACGCGGTGGATCATCTGCCCAGTACCTGCACCGAGACCTCAATTATGGGGCGCTCTAACCCCTGGGTGGCCTTCCCGTACTGCAACCTTCCTATGTGTCTGCTCCATGCGCTATATGATGGTAAACCTCCCTTTGAAGGCATCCCGGAACGACTAGGAAGCGGTCTGCCACAGACTTACCAGGAGCTGCGTGAGGCTCTGGCCTACCAACTAGAGTATGAAGCACACCACGCCATCGAAAAGGGCAATGGCTACCAAGCCCTTTCCTCCTGGTATCGGCCCTTTCCTCTGCTCTCCTGCTTCATACAGGGCTGTCTGGAGACGGGGCGTAACATTTGTGAGGGTGGTGCTCTGTATAACTTCTTACAGCCCGAGGGGGTCGGTACTCCCAACGTGGTAGATGGGCTGGCTGCCGTCAAGACTCTGGTTGAGGACCAGCAACGATTCACCATTGATGACTTTCGCCAGGCCCTGGCGGATGACTTTCAAGGCCACGAGGAACTGCGGCGCGCTATTATGTTTGACTGCCCTAAGTACGGCAACGATGACCAGGAGATTAATGCCCTGTTTGATGAGGTTGCCGGAGGCTGGTGCAGCGCCATAGAGGGACACAAAAACTACCTGGGCGGGCCGGTCCTGCCCGGCTTCCTGGGCTGGACGAGATGGATAGAATTTGGCAAGAATACTCCCGCCACTCCTGACGGGCGCAAGGCGGGGGAGCCGATGGCTAACTCTTTTGCCCCTAGCCCCGGAGTTGCTGCCAAGGGGGCGCCTGCCGTTATTCTGTCGGCCAGTGAATTTGACCAGGCCCGCGGCCTAGGTGGGATAACCTTTAACCTACGCTTTGGCAGCAAGTTGCTGGACACTGAAGCAGGTGTGGACCGGCTAAAAGGCTTTATCGAAACCAGCTTTGAGCTGGGAACCTTTATGCTGTACATTGACCTGGTCAGCACTGGACTATTGCGGGCGGCGCAGCAAAATCCCAAGGAACACGAGGATGTATTTATCCGTGTCGGCGGCTACCTGGTGCCGTTCGTGCTACTAGATGAGTATGCCCAGGAAGAAGTCATCGCCCGCACGGAGTTAGGGCTTTGAATGGCGTCATCGGAAAAGATTGACCCGACACTGCGAGAAGTTTCCGGTACTATCTTTGATATTGATCAGACTGCCACCCACGATGGCCCCGGGCTGCGTATGAATGTGTACCTCAAAGGCTGTCCCCTACGCTGCTTGTGGTGTCACAGTCCCGAGTCGGTTGCCCCCCAGCCGCAGATAGTCTGGTTAGACACGCGGTGCGACGACTGCGGCACTTGTGCCCAGATCTGTCCCCAAGGATTTGATCCTGCACAGATGCCCGCTGATGAGCGCCCCGAGGACTGCTTGGATTGTTTGCTCTGTGTGCAGCAGTGCCCCAATCGTGCGTTGGTTGTCAAAGGTGAGCAGACTACGGCCGGGACTATAGCTGACGAGGCTGTCCGGCTTATCCCCTTCTTCCGACGCACCGGCGGCGGTGTGACTCTGACCGGCGGAGAGCCATTGATGCAGCCCGACTTCGCCTGCGCGGTAGCCGCGCTTTGCCAGGCGCAGGGAATACATGTGGCAGTGGAGACCTGTGGCTTTGCTCCCTGGGACTCGCTGGAGAAGTTAGCCTCAGTGACCGACCTTTTCTTGTATGATGTAAAACTCATTGATGATCAGCACCACCTGGAGTTTACGGGGCAATCCAATCAGGCGATTCTGGATAACTTGCGGCGGCTGGCGGAGCTGGCCCCGGAGGTCGTCGGGCGGCTGCCGCTTATTCCGGGCTACACCGACGCTCCTGAAGACGTTAAGGCTGTCGGGCATCTGTGGAAGAAACTGGGCATAGACCGTGTCTGGCTACTGCCCTTTAACCCGGCTTCATCAGGCAAATACACGTGGATGCAGCAGGAGTATCCGCTTGCGGATGCCCAAGTGCAAAGTGAGTCCTACCTGCAGCAGTTAGTTGCGCTGTTACGCAGCTTAGGCCTGACTGTAAATATAGGAGGATGAAACATGCAAAAGATACGACGCGCCCTTGTCAGCGTTTCGGACAAGACCAATATTGCCGAGTTTGCCCAACAGTTACATGAAATGGGTGTGGCCATCCTCTCCACTGGCGGGACTATGCGCGCTCTGCAGGACGGGGGCGTGCCGGTGACCGCGGTGGAAGACTACACTGGCTTTCCCGAGATGATGGAGGGACGCGTTAAGACGCTGCATCCCAAGATTCACGGCGCACTACTGGCCAATCGAGATATCGCGCAGCACCTGGAAGAGGCCAAAGAGCACGGCATTGAGCTAATTGACCTGGTAGTGGTCAATCTGTACCCGTTCCGCCAGACTATCGCGAAATCCGATGTGACGCTGGAAGATGCCGTCGAAAATATTGACATCGGCGGGCCGACCATGCTGCGCTCGGCGGCCAAGAACTTTGCCAGCGTGGCAGTGGTGTGTAATCCCGACCGCTATGATGAGATAATTGCTGAGATGCAGGCCAACGATGGCGCCCTGTCGCTGGAGACTCGCCGGCAACTGGCCCTGGAGGTTTTCGCGCACACCGGCCAGTACGATGCGGCTATCGCGCAATACCTTTCCCGGCAGTTTGCCGAAGAGGACAGCGAATTTCCGAGCTACTTTGCCCCCTGGTACGTCAAGCAAGGCAGTGATCTGCGCTACGGAGAAAACTCCCACCAGCAGGCGGCTGTCTATGCCCAGGTTGACGCTGCTGAGGCTGGTCTGGCGCGCGCCGAGAAGATTCACGGTGATCGCGACCTGTCCTTCAACAACTATCTGGACCTGACCGCTGCGCTGACTACGGCCCGTGATTTCGACGAGCCGACTGCCGTAATCATCAAGCACCTCAACCCCTGTGGGCTGGCCAGCGCCGCGACGCTAGGGCAGGCCTTTCAGGATGCCTGGGCCAGCGACCCGATCTCGGCGTTCGGCTCGGTGCTGGGTTTCAATCGGATTATTGATGTCGAAACCGCTCAAATGATCGGCAGGAAGAAATTCCTGCGGGAGGTGATCGAGCCGCGGTATCGCGAGGAATCCGGCGACGAGGAATCAATGATCATCAGCGCGTTCGTAGAGGCGCTGATTGCTCCTGGCTATGAGCCGGAGGCGCTGGAGATTCTGCGCCAGCACAAGAACCTGCGCATAATGCAGATGGACCAGTTCGAGGCGCCCGCCCAGCCCGATTTCGATCTGAAAAAGATCCCCGGCGGGCTGGTAGTGCAGGACGAGGACCGCGCTTTCGGCAGCTCTGATGACCTGCAGATAGTGACAGAAAAGCAGCCGACGCCCGAGCAACTCCAGTCGCTGGTGTTTGCCGATCGCGTCGCCAAGCATGTGAAGAGCAACGCCATTGTCCTGGTGCAAGGCACACGGCTGGTCGGCTGTGGCGCCGGGCAGATGAGCCGGATTGACTCGTGCCTGCTTGCTGCCCGCAAAGCAGGCCAACGCGCCCAGGGGGCCGTGCTGGCGTCTGATGCGATGTTCCCGGCCCGCGACGGCCTGGATGCAGCAGCGGCCACGGGTGCCGAGGCGATTATCCAGCCAGGCGGCTCGCGCGCTGACGAGGAGGTCATCGCTGCGGCCAACGAACACGGGCTGGTCATGGTCTTCACCGGCATGCGCCACTTCTGGCACTAGACACCCGTGGCACAATGAATTGAAGAGACCACATTCGAAGATGGAGGTATTCTGAGCTATGGAAGTCATACCGGACGACATGGAGTGCAATTTGTTAGTCACGCGACTTGAGCAGCTCGTCGAAGAGGCTAACCGTGATCTGGCAGACAATGATCCTTACGACTATGAAAGACTCATCGACCGGTACAATGAGCTTCACGAGAAGCTGTCACGCTTCTTTCCTTCGGTCTTCCAGGATTTCCAGACAATCTCGATCACTCTCAGGAGAGGGGAATCCGAGCCGGACGTCGTCAGGCATCTGAAGTTGGTTGCCTCTGACGCCAATGCGGTTCTGAGAGGCATCCAGATGGCCACGAAGAGAGCAGCTGGGAAAGGTGGAGAACCATTGACGGGATCATTGGCCGCTGTTCTTCCCGAGAGAGTACCACTCCCGGACGCATTGGTAGGTCACGAACACAGACTACAATCCTTCCTTTCCGCGAACCCATTTCAGCGAAACGCATTCATAATGGCGAAGGACCGAAATGAGAATGTTGGTCATCGGGCCATGATCCAGGAAGCACTGCGCCAAAGGGGTCTGAATCCTGTATGGGCAGGGGATCTGGATCTTATCGATGACCTGTACAACCCGATAGCTTGCTTGATTTGCTGCAAGTATGGTGTTGCATTGTTCGACGCTCCAGAACCAGAGCAACAGGTAAACCCGAGTGTGGCTTACGAACTTGGCATGATGCACTTGCTTGGCCGCGAGTGTCTCATACTTAAGAGTGATGAGCTGAGCTACCCACCCACCGATGTGCTGCAAAAGCTGTACAAGGGATACGAAGAGGATAATTTGGAGACCATTCGTCACTTGGTCCGCGAGTGGGCGGAGGGGGTGGCGGCCGAGTAGCATCCGCGCGGAAGGGCTGTCGTCTTCACCGGCATGCGCCACTTCTGGCACTAAGACTGCTCACTATAAGAGGAGGCCAAACATGAATGATTCTGTGGACCCACTGAAAAACGGAGTGGTACTGGCCGAGATCGGCAGCCACAGTAACGGGCCGTGGTGTGCCAAATACGGTGCCGGGTCGGCGCTGGTGGTGTTGGGCACGTTCATTGTTGACGCGCGTGACGATGTGCCCTATCCCCCGGACTTTGTCTTCAAGCCCGGCCGCGAAAACTACGGTGACTATCTGAACGAGCACGTGGTCGCCGCCCGGGACAGCGGGGCAGCAGTCGGCGTAAGCGTGATCAGCGTCAACCTGGACGATACCATTGACTTTTTGCTGGCTGCTCAACAAGCCGGTGCTGATTACCTGTCGTTGTGCATACACTCATCAATGGAGATGTTTGTGAGTGAAGGGTTGGGGGTGGCATTGCTGCAACGGGAGAATTGGCCCAAGTTGGAGGAGCAGGTAACGACGATCCTGGAGGCAACCGACCGGCTGTTCATCCCCAAGTTCGGCGTCAGTGGTGGAGATGATGCTGAGGAGGCTGTTGAGGTGATGGCAGCAGTTGGCGTGAGTATCTTCCACATTAATGTCGGCGATGCGGCCGGCGAGCACGGCAGCCAGGTTATCAACCGCCTGCGGCGGCGCGGCCGAGTGCTAATCATCGGTGGGGGGATCCGCACATCCCAGCAGGCCTGCGAGGTCATCGCCGCCGGCGCGGATGCTGTGGCTATTGCTTCCGCAGCAATGGACGATCCCAACCTGTGCGGCCGCATTCAGGCAACGCTTCCAGGAAGGTGAAGATAGGGTTTTCAAGGAAGGCTCGATGGCTGTTACTAGAGAGGTCGTTCGCAGGCGACCTTTCGCCAATTGAAAGAAGTGAGAGATAATGCCGATGAATCGCAGTTGGCGTCAGGCCGACCCCCAGGTCTACAAGATCATGCAGGGCGAGCTGGAGCGCCAGAAGACCACACTCATGCTCGTCCCCTCAGAGAACTACGCCAGCCAGGCCGTGATGGCGGCGATGGGTTCGATCTTCACCAATAAGTATGCCGAGGGGTATCCATACAATCGCTACTACCATGGCTGCGAGTTCTATGACGAGCTGGAGCAGTTAGCTATTGACCGGGCCAATGAGCTGTTCGGCTCCGATCATGCCAACGTCCAGCTTCATACCGGCTCGCAGGCCAATATGGCGGCCTACTACGCGCTGCTGGAGCCCGGCGATAAGATCATGGCGCTGACTGTCGCCACCGGCGGTCATCTTACTCACGGCTCACCTATCAGCTTCAGCGGTCAGTTCTATGAATCGCATTTCTACAGCCTGGACCCGGAGACCGACCGGCTCAACTATGATATGATCCTGGAGCAGGTCAAGAAGGTGCAGCCCAAGCTGATCATCACCGGCTACAGTGCCTATCCGCGTATTATTGATTTCCGCAAGTTCCGCGAGATTGCCGACGAGGTGGGCGCGTACTTGATGGCCGACATCGCCCACATCTGCGGGCTGGTCGCTGCTGAGGCCCATCCCACTCCCGTGCCCTACGCTGAAGTGGTGACCTCCACCACCCACAAGACCCTACGGGGGCCGCGGGGGGCCATGATACTGTGCAAGCAACGGTATGCTGAGCAGATTGACCGTGCCGTCTTCCCCGGCATCCAGGCAGGTCCGCTTATGCAGATTGTTGCGGCTAAAGCGGTCTGCTTCAAAGAAGCCGGCGAGTTCGGATTTCGCGAATATCAGCGCCAGATCATCCGCAATTGTCAGGCCCTGGGGCGCGCCCTGCAAGATGAGGGCTTTACCCTGGTCACTGGTGGGACCGACAATCACTTGTTGCTGGTTGACTTGCGCAATAAAGATATTACCGGTCGGGAGACTGCGGATTTGCTGGAGGCGGCGGGGATAGTGGTCAACAAGAACCTTATCCCCGGCGACCCCGCCCCAGCCACTGAGACTAGCGGGATCCGCCCGGGCACGCCCGGTCTGACCAGTCGAGGAATGAAGGAGCCGGAGATGAAGCTGGTCGGCCGGTGGATGGCCCGGGCCATCCACGAAGGCCGCGATAATCCCGAGGTTCTGGAGGAGATAAGAGACGAGGTCCGCGAACTGTGCGAGGCCTTCCCCATCTATGAAGACTTGTGAGCAAATCCGTAATCTGTGCAAGAAAGAAGGAATCAGCTATGCGTGTAATGGCCGTCGGAGCACATCCTGACGATATTGAGTTTCTGTGTGCCGGGACTCTGGCCAAGTACGTCGAGCGGGGCGACCAGGTCTTCAACGTGGTCTGCACCAACGGGAATATGGGCAGCATCGTAATTCCCCCCGATGAGCTGGCCGAGATCCGCACAGAGGAGGCCCGCAAGGCCGCCGAGACTATCGGGGCGGAGTTTTTGATGATTGGCGAAGAGGACGAGTGGTTCTTTCACGATAAGCGCACCCGCACACTGATGATTGATGCCATTCGCTGGGCCGACCCTGACGTCATCATCACTCACTCGCCCGATGACTACCATCCCGACCACCGCAACGCCTCGGACATAGTCTTTGCCGCCAGCTTCCTGTCCACCGTCCCCCATATCGAGACGGAGCACGCCTTCCAGGACCACATAGCCGCCATTCTGTATATGGACACCGTCGCTGCCACTAACTTTATTCCCGAGATGTACGTGGACATCACTGACACCTTTGAGAAGAAACGGGGAGCTCTGCTCTGCCACGAGAGTCAGGTCCAGTGGATGATGGATCACGACAATATGGACGTGGGGGAGTTTATTGAAGTGATAGCGCGCACGCGGGGGCATCAGTGCGGGGTAAGGTACGCCGAGGGCTTTCAAATCGCCAAGCTGTGGCCGCGCTTCCGCACCGAGCGGATATTGCCGTAGCTTAGAAGCGAAACTTGGCTAACACAAATAGCCCGGATTGGCAAGGAGGACCGCCTGCTGCTCCGCCAGTCGCGGTAACAGTCAGAGTCAAAACTCGAAGGGATTAGGCGGGGATGTAACCCCCGCCAGGCCCTCCACTAACTCCCGCAGGCGCGGGTCAGAGATTACCATCCGCGCCTGCTTGCGCTCTTCAATAAGCCACTGCTGACGCGCCTTATCGCGCTGTTTGTGCTTGAGCCGGGAGATGATCTGATCCCGGACATCCTCCAGAGACTTCACTGCGGCAGGGCGGCGATCTTCGACCTTCAGAATGCAGAACCCGTCAGGCACCTCGAAGACCTCACTGGTCTGGCCCGGCTCCAGCGAAAAAGCCACCACGCTGATTTGTTCGGCGTAGTCGTCGCGCTCAAAATAGCCCATATCCCCGCCCTGGTCGCTGGTCGCTGGGTCCGTAGAGAACTGCTGGGCCAGCCCGGCGAAGTCGCCACCGCTGTCCAGTGCTTCTTCAAGCGCCTCGGCATTCTGTCGCACCTGGGTGAGAATCATCCGCGCCCGCACCTGCTCACCATAGGAGAACTCGTCAATGTTCTCCTGGTAGTACTGCTCTATCTGGGAGTCTTCGACAGTGGTCTGCTCCGTTGCTATGCGGTCGAGCATAGCATCCAGCCGCAGGCGGTCCTTCAGTTCCGCCAGCGAGTGGCCCCGCTGACGCAGCATATCCTTGAGATCTTTCTCGGAACCGAAGCGGGAGGCCGCCTGGCTCAGCTTCAGTTCGACGTGCTGGAGAGTGGGCCTGATGCCGCGGCGGGCCGCCTCAGCAGCAATTAGCCGCTCATCTATCATCCTCAGCAGCACCTTCGGGCCCGGGCCGTACCTGAGCCGCTCGACGAGCTGACGCTGGGTGATTGGCGTTCCATTGACTTTGGCTACCACCTGCGAGCCCTTATCCTCACCACTATCGCCGCAAGAGATTGCCGCGAGGGTGAGGCATAACACTCCGATAGTCGCACAGGTTATTTTCATCGCTGAGATACTAGTGCTGTGCATATGTCATCATTTGTCCGTTTCATTGAACGCGTCATCGGGCAATTGTGCGAACAGTGCGTCCCAATCGTACAACACAAAATCGCGCTGCCCCTGGCGAACCAGCGCCAGCAGCTCCCTGATGATATCACAGTCCCAGAAATAGCCGGCGGTCTCATCGCGATATTCCAGGAGCAAGTAACCCGGCCGAGAGCTGAGGCGCCCGCGTACGCTGGGATCAGGCGTCTTTACCCCCCGCAGGACGATGCGCTCGCCAATGGCGTGCTCAACTTCGCGCACCTGCGACTCAAGCGGATGCAGCACTGGTTACCCCAGCCTCCTGTGGGGCTGCACCGCCCCCAGCACGCAAGCGGCGCTGGCCGCGTAGTCCTCGTTCATGGGCGACGCGTAGGGGCTGATGCACTCAAAGACACCCTCCGTTCGCCACACCTCGAGCAGCTCAGCAATAAACGCGCGGGCGGCGTCCTCATCATGCAATGCCATCGCCTGGGCTACCCAGCCGCTGGGCACCGCCCAGTAAGCGCCGTTCTGATAGGTCTCAGGCTCAGTGTCGGTCAGCAATTCTTCCCAGTACTCGCCAGCGGGCAGGTGGCGCACATGACCCTGCCACAGGCTCGCCTCCGGCACCTCACAGAAAAACTGTCCTGTCTGCCGCTCCTGGCTCTTCGATCCCAGCCGTAGCACTGCCGCATAGGCACTGCCCCACAGGTCGAGTTGATTGCAGCGACCGGACGCCGCTCGATACAGACCGTATTCGTCGTTGTAGAATTGCTCCAGGCTCTGCGCCAGTGGTTCAGCATGTTCGTACCAGGTATGGGCCTCGTCGTGATACTCAGCCATTGCACAGAGCTTGGCCAGCTTCCGAGTAGCCTCCCAGTACAGCAGGGACGAAAAGAAAACCTTGCCGGTCTTGGCCACCGTGTCGGTGAAGCCGTAGGAAGAATGGGGGCGGTTGCGATCTATCCTAACCAGACCATCGTCTGTGCGGGGGACCTGCTCCATAGCGTCGTACAACTGATTCCGCCGCTGCAAGAACACCTCATACTCGCCGGTCGACTCCATACAGGCAGCAACCAGCTTCACCATGAACTGGGCATTGTCTGTCGGCGGCTGCTCGCCGAAGACCAGGTAGGCTGGCGTCCCGTCCGCTGCCACTCGGTCCGGCATAACGCCATCTTCTCGCTGAGCCGCCAGCAGATAGTCAATCCCCGCTATGATCTCCTCGGCAGGTATGAGCTGGCCCGCCCCTTCGACCATATGACAGAAGTCCCTGGTCCAGCAGGCCTCATAGCCACCACCAGGGAAGTACAGCGGTGTGCCGTCATCAGCACTGTGGCGGACACCAGCGAGCACTTCGCGACAAGTTGCTTCTACATATTCGTAGTCGGCGACAGATATGCCGACGGGTAGCAACTGTTTGAGTATCATTGCAATCCTTCTGTACCAGAGCTACTATGCGCTGCTCCAATCAGATCAGCCACACGAGCTACGCCCGCTTGCTGGCAGAAATCTTCCAGGTCGTTGATGATGCGCCCGGCGACATCAGGCTCAACAAAGTTAGCTGTGCCCACTGCCACGGCCGTCGCTCCGGCCATAATGAACTGGAGGGCATCCGCCGCGCTGGTAATCCCGCCCATGCCAATGATTGGCAGGTCCACCGCCTGTGTCACCTCCCAGACCATACGCACCGCCACCGGCCGAATCGCCGGCCCGCTCAGCCCGCCAGTCACGTTAGCCAGCATCGGCTGGCGCCGGTCAATATCAATGCTCATAGCCAGCAGCGTGTTAATCAGCGATAGGGCATCGGCACCGCCGTCACGGGCAGCTTCGGCAATACCGACGATATCAGTGACATTCGGAGAAAGCTTGGCTATCAGCGGTAGTCTGGTGACCTCGCGCACCGCGGCGACTACCCGCTCAGTCAACTCGTCGTCAATGCCAAACTGCATCCCGCCCCGCTTGACATTGGGGCAGGACAGATTCAACTCCAGCGCCGCAATATCAGCACAATCACTGAGCCGTTGGGCGAGCGCAACATAGTCGGCCACGGACTCCCCAGCGATATTGACAATAATGGGCACGCCCAGCTCACGCAGAGCCGGCATCTTCTCGCTGATGAAGACCTCGACGCCGGGATTTTGCAGCCCGATGGCGTTGAGCATCCCCGCCGACGTCTCACATATCCGTGGTGGCGGGTTGCCGGCACGCGGGTGGAGCGTAACCGCTTTGGTGCAGAGTCCGCCCAGCCGGCCGACGTCAACCAGTTCACCATATTCCGTTCCGTAGCCGAAGGTCCCCGAGGCGACCAGCACCGGATTGGCCAGAGTAAGGCCAGCTAGCTGTACGCTCAAATCAACCTGGGGTGCAGCCACAACGGATCGCCTCCCAGTCCACTATCTGAGCATCGAAGACTGGACCATCTTTGCACACCCGCTGGTAGCGCTGCGCACCAGAAGCACGGGTTGGTATCACGCAGCCCAGGCAGGCCCCCACGCCACAGCCCATCCTTTGCTCCATAGAAGCGTAGCAGGGAATTTCCGCGCCCTGGCATTGCCTGGCTACCTCAGCCAGCATCAGGGCCGGCCCGCAGGCATATACGCATCCGGCACCTCGCTCCAACTGCGGCGCGAGAAAGTCGGTCACCAGCCCTTGCTCAGCGGCGCTGCCATCCTGAGTAACTGCCGTGAACTCGTCGCAGACGCCCGAAAACTCCAGCCAGCAGCACAGGTCGTCCGCGCTACGGGCTCCGAACAGGCCCCGGGCATAGCGGTAGCTCTCAGGCTCGTGCAGAACTGTAGCCAGAAAGATCAATGGAGCTACCCCAATGCCGCCAGCAACAAGGATAGCTTCGCCCTCCGGGCCGGGCAGCGCGAAACCGTTGCCCAGTGGTCCCATAATATCGAATTCGGTGCTCGGCTGAGCTTCGGCCAGCATCTGTGTGCCCCGCCCGACAGTGCGCATCAGCACCTGGAAGCTGCCCTCGGCCTCATTTGTGCGCAGCACGCTGAACGGCCGACGAAGCAGCGGATCCCACTTGGCAGCGACGCGAATATGAACAAACTGCCCGGGTTGTGCGGCCGCCGCCACCTGCGGGCAGTCAAACTTAAGCAGGTGGTAGTCAGGCCCCACCTGCTCGCGCTGGATTAGTTGGATAGTCTGGGCATACATGCTGGGAGCCTCATCGAGGAGAGCCAAAGCCACAGCCGCCTAGAGTTTCAGCTCCGTCAGCTCTCCGCCTTCTAGAATATGCTCGATTATCTGGTCGGTTTGCTGGCGGGCCTGGGTGAGCGCTTGATGCGCGGCAGCAATCTCGCCGCGGTTATCCGCTATCGCCTCGCGCAATTTCTCAATAATGGCGGCAGTCGCTTCTACGCCCGTGCTGCCCTGGCTTACCTGTCGATGCAGAATAGCCTGTGCATCCAATACTTCGGCCAGTTGCTGCTCGCTGACCTCCTGACCCGCGTCTGCCAGCAGTTCGCTGACACGTCCGTAATCAGTAAGGAGTCGCTTCTCCTCCAGCAGTATGCCGACGAGGTGGCCGACGATACGGTGACAGTCGCGAAACGGCAGATTGTGATCGCGCACCAGAAAGTTGGCCAGCTCGGTGGCCGCCGCATAATTGCCCTCGACCAGCTCGGCCATCCGCTCAGGACGTAGCTTCAACGTGCTGACCATTGCCGTCATCATCCGCACACAGCTCTGCACCGAATCAAGCGACTCCCACAGCGGCGGCTTGTCTTCCTGCAGGTCGCGATTGTAGCCCGAGGAGAGCGCCTTTATCATCGTCAGTGCCTGCACCAGCCGGCCGTAGGCCAGGCCGGTTTTGGCCCTAGTCAGCTCCGCCATACCGGGATTCTTCTTTTGTGGCATTATCGAGCTGCCCGTGGCGTAGGCGTCATCAATCTCAATCATGCCGAATTCGTGGGTAGAAAACAGCACCAGCTCCTCAGCCAGCCTGGACAGGTTGCTGGCAGCTATGGCCAGATCCGCCAGCGTCTCCAGCACGAAGTCGCGCGAGCCAACCGCATCCAGAGCATGCTCGATAACGCCGTCGAAACCCAGCAGCCGGGCCGTCATCTGCCGGTCAATGGGAAATGAAGTTCCCGCCAGAGCGCAAGCTCCCAGCGGGCAGCGGTTCATCCGCTCATATGTCTGAGCCAGCCGCTGGTTATCGCGCTGCAGCGCTGAGGCATGACTCGACAGCCAGAAGGCCACCGAAATGGGTTGAGCATGCTGGGTATGGGTATAGCCGGGCATCACCGTCTCGAGGTGCTCTGCGCCCAAATCCAGCAGCGTCTGCTGGAGGTCAGCCAGGGCCTGACGCAATTCCAGGAGACTCGTGCGCAGGTGCATGCGGGCGTCGGTGACCACCTGATCGTTGCGCGAGCGGGCTGTATGCAGCCGGCCGGCTACCTCCGGGTCAATGATCTCCCGCAGACGGCTCTCTACATTCATGTGGACATCTTCGAGCTGCGGGTCCAGATCAAACTGGCCGTCGGCGAACTGCTGGCGGATCTGGGCCAGGCCGCCCAGTATCGCCCGCAGGTCGGCCTCGCTGATAATTCCGCAGGCCGCCAGCATTATGCTATGGGCCTGGCTGCCCCAGATATCTTCGTCAATCATCGGACGGTCGGCGGCAGTAGACTCGCTGAACTGCAAGCCCAGATCAGCCAAATCGCCCGAAAATCGCCCGCTCCACAGTTTTTTCGAACCGCTTGACGTAGTCATAATCGCTGGCTCACCTATTCCGCCTCGGTCTCTTGTCCGGAGGGGGCTTCTTCCTGGGCTGGAGCTTCTGGCTCGGCTACAGTTTCTTCCTTGGAGGGAGCTTCTCCCTTGGGGGGAGCTTCCTCCTTGGTCGGAGCTTCTGGCTTAGAGAGAGCCTCTTCCTTGGCAGGAGTCTCTTCTTTGGGCGCAGTAACCTTCTCTTTGGCACCCTCTTCAGGCGTACCCACAGGAAGCGGCTCGGCTGGCTTTTCCTCTGGGGCCCATATCAGTCTCATAAGCTTGGGATAGTCTCGGTCGGCGGTCAGCACCAGGAGCTGGAAGCACGCCACGAAAGCCTCATAGCCCAGGCCGTTTTCCGTACTGAATGTGTAGGAGAGCCGCGCCTCCCCGTCGCTTTTGTCCCATTCATACTTGCCAATTAAAAGCTCCCAGTTAAGTTCCATCAACCTCTGGAGCACAGCACTCTTGCGGGGATGTGAATCAGGAATGGTCATCAGCCGATTTATGCACATGTAGACGACCTTGCGGGGGTCGTCAATGAATATGCGCAGTTGGTAATTGGCATTGTCTCCGCGCATAAGCAGCTCAATCTCGGGCACCTTTACCGACTTGTCCAGTTTGTAGACGTAGTTCATTCGGTCCAGGTACGATGTGATAGTCTGCACTGTCACCCTGTCTTTGGCTACCGGTTGTGTTTCCTCAGCGGGCAATTCTTCGCTGGCAGGTGGCGCCGCCCCTTCCTGCGCCCATACTGCGCCACTCATCAGCAAGGCAACAATTATCGGTAGATACCTCGTAATTGTCATTTTGATATCCTTTCCTCCTCAGTTCTGGATGCTTACGCCACTGGTCAACTCTTCTCCTCGGTGGGAGGTGAAACCTTCACGATAAGTCAGACACAAGGAACGGCAGGCAAAACGACAGGTAGAACAACAGGTCTAACGACAGGTACAACGACAGGCGCAACGACACCCGACGACCTATTGCATATGGCTGGGCTGGTAGCGGGGCAGTAGTTCAGACAGTCGCTCATGTTTCTCGGCAGGCTCCCCATATATGTAACAACCCGGCGCAGCTACCAGGTCTGAGTCCTGCCAGTAGAATATGCCCCAGGCAAACTTGGACGGGTCAATCACCACAGCTATGTGAGTGCTGTCGGCAAAGAAATTGCGGTGGATGAACAGGTCGCGCTCGGAAAGGAACACACCCAGCCCCGGATGAGTATGATACCAGCCGACGATCGCTTGATCCGGGTAGCGGCTTACTTTTTCAGCAGACAACTGATTCCAGGTCTGGTGAGTAAAAGTCACCGACACCGAGGTGCCTCTTGCCTGCCGGGCCGGAATCGCGCCAGCTACCAGCAGATAGACGCCCGCCTCATCCTCACACTCCCTGCCGACCAGCAGCCCGCCTACCTCCATTTGCTCTTGGCCGGGCAAGGAATCAACTATCGCCCCGATGGCCTCCAGATGCAGAAAGATCGCCCCTTTCCCGGCCGGCGCGCCTACCTCACCGACTACAGCAAGCGGCGGACCCGGCCGCCGGCGCTTAAGCGGCTCCGGCGACTGGGTTGAGCTGATTTCGATTTCAGGGTCTTCGTAACCCATACGATGTGGGCCCCCAAGAAGACTACCGCCACTACCTGCCGATAAGCGGCCAGGCAATCCCTATAAGCCATGCCAGAGTCACTATCCCACTGATAATTGCAGCCGCAATCGCCTTGTTCCGCCCCCTTGAGGTGCGGAGCTGGAACCGCTTCATTTGCGAAAGCAGCGATATACTCCAGGCCAGGGCAATAATTGATAGCAATCCCCCGCAGAAGAGAATCTGCAGGATGGCGAACAGCAGCACATTGGTGCCCTGGCCCTCGAATTCGGCTTCGAGCAACTGGCGAGCGCCCAGCGGCATCGGTATCGTCCCCGGCGTTGTGCCACCGAACCCAGGCCAACTGCGGCCACCGCGCGCAGCCTGCCCCGTAGTACGCCGAACGGCTGCTGCCTGGGGCGAGCTGGAGCAGCCGTAGGTGGTGCATCCGTCATTCTCTCGCCAGCAGTCGGCGTGCAGTGTGGTCTGGCAGTCCGGGCAGGTGATTACCTCTTCGCCTTCTTTAATGGGAAACCGGCAGAACGGACACATCTGGCCGACGGCATTATCTGAAGCACCGACAGCCTCAGCAGCGTCCTCCAACTCAATGTCGAGAACATCGCCGCCGGCTTGCGGAGAAGGAGCCTGCCACGAGCTGGGCGTAGAGGCCGGCTGCGACGGCTCCGTGCCACCACGCGCAACCGGCCGCCCGAATATCTGGTCGCCACACTTCGGACAAAACCGGCCCTGGACTGTGATATTCTCATGACAGTAAGGGCAACGCACTCTGGACAACTCCATCTGTGTCCTGCGATATTCCGCTGGGCACGACTCAGCGCCGGCACTATAACAACTCTATTTCGATCTCCTCTTCACCCAGCTTGCCATCACCAAGCAAATCAATATCCAGCTCCGGCTGGTACAGATCAGCATCGCCGATGGGAAGGAGATGCTCATTCTGCTGGCACCAGCGCGCGGCCACCGCATTCAGCGGACTTTTGGGATTGTAGCTCTGATACTGAATCATCTGCCCGATCTGGATGATGACATCGGCCAGTGTCTCTCCCGCCGCCCAGTAGTCGTCAATGCAGATGTAGGAGCCGAAATTCGGATGGAAGATTGGCGTCTCCAGCACGCACTTGGGCTTCTCGCGCGGGTAGTCGCGATGCAGGTAAATAGTGGCCATATGCTCGGTTCTGACCCGGGGGCGATTGCTGGCCTGATCCAGCTCCAGGCCCTTTATATGATAGCTGATCCGGTAGGCCTCGGGGGGATTACCCCGAATCGGCTCGACATCAACATAGGGATGCCCCGCAAAGTCACTGTGGACCTGTTGATAGTCAGCATACAGTCGGCGCAGTCTTGCATTCATAGTCTATCTAGGCTTCCTCATCGTCGGCCACCGGCTGCTCGGCAGGCTGCTTGCGGCCCAACGCCCCCTGTAACCTCTGGCCCCAACTCTCCAGCCAGCCGCCTCGGGCCGCTTCTTGCTTTGCGTAGGTAAGTTTGGCTATCAATTGGCGGGCAGCCGGCACATCCTCCTCGGCACCCGTCACCCAAAAGCCATTGCAGGCGGCCGTCTCGCCCTCATGAGACATAAACAGCACGACACTATCCGCGACGGGATCAACCACGATGCCGACCTGTCCGGGCCCGCCGAAAAAATTCTCCTGGATGAACCTGTCCTGTCTTGAGAAAAACACACCCAACCCGGGATGGGTGTGGTACCAACCGACGATATCGGTATCAGTGGCCAGCGACTCCAGATACTGGTACAGGTCGGCCCAGGTCTCGTGTGAGAAGGTCACATGGCCCAGGCCGGCATCAGTGCGAACCGCCGCCACCGCCTCCGTCAGAATTGTCACGATTCCCTTATCGCTGCGAAAGATCCGTCCCAGCAGAATCCCGCCAATTTCCGCGTCCAGATTCCGCTGGGTATGAGCCAGCATCTGCTTCAGGCAGGCATAAGCCATGAAAACACGCTGCTGCCCGCCAGGCTGTCCCAGTTTCAGCAGGGACCGCCCTTCCTCGTCGGCGGGATCAGGCCCCTGCGCCAGCTCCGTGGCAGGCGCTTGCTCAATCTCGATCTCCAGTTCTGCGCTGTCGTCATTCGGCGCCACGGCTCTCCTTTGCCACATTCGGCAACCGTAGTCTCTGCCCGGGATTGATTATTGCCCTGGGAAGTGCGATTCCGTTCTCAGCGGCAATAATTGTGTACTTTGTGCCGTCGCCATAGTGCTCCCTGGCAATCTTCCACAGACTGTCGCCGTATCTGACTTCATACCACTCATACTCAGGACCAGCCTCAGCGCTACTGGCCGCTGGCCGGGCCTTGTCCAATTCCTCGACCCGTGCCTGCGTTTCGGTAATCTGCTGTTCCAGTCTGCCGACCTGCGCTGCCAACTGGGCAGGCTGACCCGATGACTCCACAATCGCGGCCGGCTTCCGGAAAAGCGCCAGAAGCGTAACTACCTGCAAGGCCAGCACCAGCAGGACCACCACCGTAACAATGCTGGCCCGCCGGGGCATCGGTGGAGCCACGAGGTCGGCCGGCAGCGGGGCCGGCTCTGCGGCCACCGGCTTGGCGGGCGCAACCAGCGGACTGAATACATTGTATTGCTTGCGCGGGATAATTTCGTTGCCTTTCCAAACAAAGAAACCGGACTCGTCGGAAAGCGGATCAATTACCAACGCCACCTGCCAGGCCGCCGGGAAGAAGTTGCGATGGATGAAAGTATCATAGTCAGACAGAAATATCCCGAAACCCGGGTGGGTGTGATACCAGCCCACAATGTCCTGGTCGGGATAGTCGCTATCTTTGACCTGATTGATATGTGCCCAGCTATCGTGAGTGAAGGTGATGCTGGTGCGCTTTGCTCGGGTCTGGGGCGCAGCTATCACTGCCTCCACATTCACGTAAACCTTGTCCTGACTGGAGGCTACCGTGCCCACCAGGATGCCGCCCTGTTCGCGGGAGGTATCCTGCTGGCCGTGGCGGCGCACCTCCTCCAGCACCGATTCGGCCACCATGACCACTACATCTCTCCCCCCGTAGCCAGACGACTCTCGCGGCGGCTGCAGAGAGATGCCAACCTGATCATTGTCGTCAGTTTTAGCACGCTTCTCATCATTCATAGTCAATCGTCCCTAAGAACAGAATCATCAAGCCAGACAGCCCACGGCAGTCTCCCGGTCGGCAGCCAATACGAAGGCTGCTACCTCAAGCCCGTCCCGGCCAATCACAATATCGTACGGCGGCAGGCCCATATCCGCCAGCGTTCTATCCAGATAATCCTCATCGCCATAGATAGCGTGGGTCAGTTCCGGGTCGCGCAGTTCGTGACAGTGCGGACAGCGCCCCTCCGCCTCGCGCAGCTTGCCCAGTGAGCGGAATACCGGCTCGCTTTCGTCACAGTTCGGACAGTACAGCCCGATGCACAGTTCCCGCTCAAACTCCAGCACCGCCTCGGGGCCGACCTCCGATCTGACCAGCTCCAGCATCTCGCCAACTGTGGCCGTATCAACCGACTTGTCCAGGTCCTGGAGCGGCGGCAGCGTGATATGAGCGGGGCAATCCGCGCGGCGCTGATATTCGATGATATACGACTCATTGCTAAACCCGTTGTAGACAAACCCTTTACCCAGCAGCAGCGGCATTTCCCGGTCGCGATGTAGCCACTTGATGGCCTCCTGAGTTTGAACTCCAGCAATCACCGAAGCGGTGGTCGGAGTGGTTGGTATGTGCCCCCGCACGATATCGTCACGAGACAGCATCGCGCAGGAGCGGCGCTGGCTGAGCAGCTCGTAGTCCTTCTCGTTCATCGTGCACTCATAACACGGCCCCTCCGGCCCACAGAAGATGCGCGCCACGCCCTGGATTACCTCAATGGCTCCGTCAACAAACGGCTTGTTAAGCTTCCAGCAGCTCTGATTTATCGCCACGCGCGCTTCACGGTTATCCAGCGAGCCCAGCACGATATCCATATCCCGAAAGATGCCTTCGCCCAGGTCATAGACGACATTCCCCACAAAGCTCTGCACCTTGATGTCCGGATTCAGCTCGGTCACCGCGCGGGCAGCTACCTCCGCCTTGGGCTGGCCCTCGTCTTTCTCGCGGAACAGCACCGCCCGGGTCAGGTTAGACTCCTCGATAGTATCCATATCCACCACATAGATATTACCCACCCCCAGCAGGGCCAGTTGCTTGAGGATTTCGTTGCCCAGCGCCCCGGCGCCCACCACCATCACCCGCGCGTCAAACAACCGCTGTTGATCCCACCAGGGAATCAGCTCCAGCCGATGATACCGCCCCTCTTCAAGATCAATGTCGAGAATCTGGTCCTCAGTCATCGGCAATCAATCATTCCAGAGCAGCCAACTGCTCCACCAGCCACTCCACCGCGGACACAATGTTCTTGTGCTCGGCGGTCAATAGGTCCTCACGGCAAGGCAGGCGAAACCCATGGAGTTCTGGTTCCTCTTCGCCTTGTGGGG
The DNA here is from genome assembly GCA_030615605.1 of bacterium. Classification (GTDB taxonomy): domain Bacteria; phylum Armatimonadota; class Zipacnadia; order Zipacnadales; family Zipacnadaceae; genus JALGTD01. The sequence goes on along the minus strand of JAUWYY010000008.1, from coordinate 29,152 downwards.
AGGGTTCCCATGGTGCCGCATCATCGTAGTCGTAGAGGCGGTCGCGGTAGCCCTCCCAGACTTTTCGAGGTACTTCTCTTCTTATCATGTAGTCAAAGCGTGGGCTCACCTGCTCTTCGCCGATGTACAACACACCGGCTGCCTTTTCGCCCGGTGGATGCACCTCGAAGACCCAGTTGGAGGTGCGATACCCTGCCGTACACAATTCTCGATGTTCGTCCACAATTCGCTCCAGGGCATCAATCAGCCTCTCGACGGCCCCTCGGTCGGCATCCTCCTCCAAACGCTGCAGAAACGTTTCTCGGTCAATTGGACCGCGCCCTGATTCCGGAAGACTCACTTGTCCCACAGTCAACGTGGTGGTCAGCAGGTGATCGGTTTTCTTCTCTCCCTCGTGATACGTAAACTCTAGGCACCGAACATCGATGCCGTGCTTGCGCAGCCAGTGGGCAACTCTCTGGATGTCTTCGGCCATGCGTTGAGCGACCACATAGATGACGGTTTGTCGGGCCGGAATCTCGCGCTTCTCATCGAAGTAGACCTCGAATCCCTCGGAGAGATCGGGTATATCATGCTCGCTGCCTGCTGGGATCCAGTCCAAATCTCCGCTTTTTCTCCTCCAGTAATCCTTTGCTATACGCCACAGATCTTCATAAGCCAGCCCATCCGCCCAGACACCATATTCCAGGGCCTGAGCGATCACAGTGCGGGGTGAGGTCCCGGCCTTCACTTCGACAGCGAGAATCTGACCTCGCTCATCCAACCCCAGCAGGTCCACCGATTTGCCCAGTTCAGTGGTGACCTCTCGGCCAATCCACAGGACATCCTCGTCGTCAATGAGCATCTGAGGATTCTGCTCCAGCCAGTCTTTGAACTCTTCCTCACAATGTTCATCGCTCAAGACTTGGGGTTGGTATTCCGTCAGGCGCCCGTCGGCACCAATGCGATATGTGCCCATTGTCCGTCACTTCCCTGTGCCGAATATGCAGACTTGCGAGACGAAGCTACCCCGCTGTTATCTCCGGTTGGAGGCGCAGGACATCGTCGTCTTTGACGCCGGCGTCGGCCAGCGTCTGGTCGTCAGTGAGCTGTTTCCCCGAAGCCTTATGATGGAACTTGTAGCTCATCGGCTGGCCGTCGGGGCCGGTGGACGGCAGCTTCATCATCTCGATAAGCTTGCCGATTATTCGCCGCACCGGTGCGTCATCCGGCAGGCTGGCCTTCTGCTCCTTGGAGCCGGTGGCATCCAGTACAGTCACGGTCACTTTGCCCATTGTACGAACCTCCCTGGTTGGATCGCGTTATCATAATTATGCGACAAGAATGTCATTGCTGGCAATACCCACCTGCGCCCTGCCGTCGCTCTTCACTGTCCACTAACCACTGTCAGTGCAATGTGATATCAACATCAGACAGGTCTTCGTCTTCGCTGGCTGGAGCCAGACTTATCTCCGGCTCGGCGAGGCGGTGGCGTATCCGGCGAGTCACCAGCAGCGAAACCAGCAGCGAAACTACCAGGGCCACCGCAAAGGGAATACCCACCAGCAGCAACCACGCAGGCTCAGCTTGCTTCACCACAGGCGGGGCTGGCAGCCTGGCCGGCCCACCTGTGGGTCTCTTAACGGCAGCGGCCCCTTGCTGGCCCAACGGCAGACTAAGCAGCACCCCAGCCTCCTGCAAAAAGGCAATGGCCGCGTCGCTGGGTACTGCAAAGCCCACATTCTGCGCCTCCTTAACCACCGCCGTGGCCACACCCACCACGCGTCCATGCTCATCAATGACCGGGCCGCCGGAGTTACCCTCATTGAGGGCAGCGTCGATTTGCAGGTAGCGCTTGCCCTTCACCTCCCGCTCCAACGCGCTGACAATTCCCTCGCTAACCGAGCCTTCCAGGCCCAGCGGCGCGCCCAACGCCGCTACCCGTGCGCCCTGCTTCAGCTCGCTGCTGGGAGCAAAGCGAACCGCCGGCAGATTTTGCAGATCCAGCTTGATGAGTGCCAGGTCGAGCGCCGCATCTGTTTTCGTCACCTTCGCGTCCAGCTCTTCATCATTGGCCAGCACTGCGGTGACCTGGGAATTGTCGCCAACCAGATGAGCACTGGTCAAGCCGTGCCCGTCAGGGCTAACAATGAAGCCGGCTCCAACCCGCTCGCCGCTCTTGATGGTCAGCACGCTTTCCTTGACCTGCTCGATGGCACCGCTCATATCTTGCGCCGAAGCAATTGACAGACTTGCACCGACCAAAATGATAACAACTAGCCAGGAATACCTCGCGCTCATAGCAGCCCCCTTTTCGTCTGCAGGTGCGGTTTAAGTTACGTACAATCCCGCTATACTAGTATTAGGATACATTCTTTTTCCTGGATACGTCAATATACCACGCCGCCGCAGTCAAGGTTGACTGTGAGCACCAGACATCCTACTATCTGTATCAGTAGAAGCTGTTGTCTGACTACCATGGGTGACTGCTGGCAGATATGAACCGCGTCTTTGAGGTCAATAAGTCTGCTGGAATCCGGTGTGGCGGCAGTAGAGCAGCTCGCGAACATTGTCCAGGCGCTGGGTGTCTGTAAGTATAGCGATATGGCTCAGACGGCCAGCTCGCATATCAGGCGCAATCTCCGCTCAGTGAATATTGACGGCATTATTAGCCTGTATCGCGGGGACATTAGAGTTAGAAGGCGATGAGAGCAATGACCAAGCTGGAGTTCAGCCAGGCCACTGAAGCGTTGATTGACAATGTCGAGACAGTGATTATCGGTAAGACGGAAACGGTTGAGCTAGCGGTGGCGACACTGCTAGCTGGGGGGCATATGCTCATCGAGGATGTCCCCGGTGTCGGCAAGACCATGCTGGCGCGCGCGCTCGCCAAATCGCTGGACTGCAGCTTCAAGCGCATTCAGTTCACTCCTGATCTGCTACCGGCGGACATAACTGGTGTATCGGTCTTCGACCGCGTCGCTGAGTCGTTCAAGTTTCGGCCCGGCCCCATTTTTGCCAATATCGTGCTGGCTGACGAGATTAATCGAGCTACTCCCAAGTCGCAGGCAGCGCTGCTGGAATGTATGGAGGAGTTCCAGGTAACTGTGGACGGGATAACCCATCAGCTTCCCGAACCCTTTTTCGTGATGGCTACCGAAAACCTGGTCGAATACGAGGGCACCTACCGGCTCCCGGAAGCCCAGCTCGACCGCTTTCTGGCCTGTGTTAACCTGGGCTATCCCCGCGCAGCCGACGAGATCAAGATGCTGGGCGAGCAGGCCATCCAACACCCCATTGAGCTGGTCGAACCCGTGCTCTTACCTGACCAGCTCGTGGAATTGCAGCGTATGGTTCGACAAGTGCATCTGGACGACAGCCTCAAGCAGTACATAGTGCAGTTGACTCGTGCTACTCGAGAACATCCCGGAGTCGAGCTGGGCGCCAGTCCCCGGGGTAGCATTGCTTTGATGAGGCTGAGCCAGGCGCTGGCGGCAGTGCGCCAGCGCAACTATGTCATCCCCGACGACATAAAGTATGTGGCGCCGGCCGCCCTGAGGCATAGGATTGTTCTGTCGTCCGGTGTGGCCTTCCAGGGCACGGAGGCCCGCGACGTTATTGACGAAATCCTGGCGGAGGTCGCTGTGCCCGCTGTCAGCAAAGAAGACAGCTATGAGACTGCATAAGTGGCACATGATAATCTGGGGCAGTCTGTTTCTGCTGACCGTCGGCTTCGTGCTCCACGTCTACGAGCTTTTCTATATGGCGGCCGCGTGGGGGCTGGTCGTTCCCCTCGGCTACCTGCTGGCGCGGCTCAACGTGGGCAACTTGCAGGTAGCTCGCTCTCTTCGTTCCCCCGTGGCAGTCGGCGACCCCATTGATGTCACAATGACAGTGCACAACCGGGGCCCAGGGCGGCGTTTTCTGTTCACCGTCGAAGATTTGTTGCCTGAAGGATTAGCGACCGACGGACAGCCCAGCCAGCTTGTTACGGACCTGGCCCCGGGGGCAACTCACCAGCTCGATTACCAGCTCATCCCCGAGCGCCGGGGAGTATACCAGCTTTGCGATATCCAGCTTTCAACGCCTGATCTGCTGGGGATGTACGAATTATCTCGCCACCTGCAACAGCCCCAGGAACTAATTGTCTACCCCAAGCCAATGTCGCTGCCGCCTATTTGGACGCCAACCGCTGCCAGGGGCGCCGCCCGCACCAATACCCGCCGCAAAAGCCATCAAGGCACCGATTTGTACGGAGTGCGCGAGTATGTACCCGGGGATGACCTGCGTCATATCCACTGGAAGGTCAGCGCTCACGCTAATCAACTGGTGATAACCGAGCGAGAGGAATGCCGCAGTCTCGCTGCTACTGTCATACTGGACCTCTCTCGTAGCGTGCATGTCGGTGAAGGGAACCGGAGCACCCTGGAATATGGCGTGACCCTGGCGGTCAGCCTCCTGGTGCAGGCACTAGCCCAACATGCTCCGGCGCAACTGATCGCTGAGGCCAAGCAGGACTTCACTGTGCCCTTTGCGGGAGCTGGTGCAGCCAAAGATGACCTTCTGGAGGCACTGGCTCGCGCTCAAGCTGACAACACTCTCGACCTTCTGGATGTTGCCGGGCGGCACCGATCACAGTTGACCGATGCCGGTTCAGTAGCTGTCATCACGCCCCAGATTGGGGCGAAGATGCTGGAGCTGGCAGCAGCCCTGCGCTCGTGGGGCAATGCAGTGAACTGGTTTGTGCTGGCGGCGCCGACGTTCGACTCTGCGACGGCCCCACACAAATCTGTCCAATCGTACGACAACTTCGTACAGATTCTGCGCCGCGGCGGCTGTCAGGCTTATCTGATCCGCGGCGATGTTGAGTTGGCCGCCAACTTCCGGAGGTGGCAGCGTGCGGCAGTCTGAGCAGCAGGACAGTCTGAGCCTCATACCCCTGTTCGCGGGGCTATTTGTGGCCTGCATCGCCGCCGCCGCCGCTATTGGTATCACCGCAGGCACACCCGAGTACGAACTAGCTCTGTACCTGACCATAACAGCCGGACTGCTGGGCAGCCTTCTGGCCCGAGCAAAGAGTATTTCGCTTAGCTTCCTGGGTCCGGTAGTCATCGTCGGAGCGCTGTGTGCCTTCGTGATTCGCTGGGCCGACCTGGGTTTGGTTCATGTGCTGTACCCCGTCGAAGCAATCAGCGAATCCAATACCGCACTGGCTGCATTGATTGCCTGGGGTATGGCCGGTCTGTGCTTCATGCAGAGTCGCCGCGAGCAGCTCATACTATGCCTGGTAGCGGGCCTGGCCATTTTCGGACTGATGGCTCCCGTTAATCCGGATACCGCCATACTTGTTCTCTTCAGTGTCTACCTGTTTGGCACCGTCTACGCGCTTGGGTACGAGAATCTGCTTGCCACCTACGAGACCACTATCAAGCATCCGCGGTCGTGGATTCGCCCCGCCTGGAGCCAGCTTGTGCCAACTGCTGTGCTCCTGCTGGTGGTCACGCTGGCGGCGTTGGGCACCGGCCGCACGCTGTATGAAGTCTCCCCTAACATCTATGGCAGGAGCGGCAGGCTATTATGGCGCTGGTCGCAGTTGAATCCTGCCAACTACGCTCTGGCGCTGGGTAGACTGTGGGTCGGCGGGGGGCAGGCGCATCTGAGCAAGGATGTGGTTATGACTGTCACGTCCCAGCGGCCGGCACTGTGGCGCGGTCAGGTATTTGATACCTACGAGGGCCAATCGTGGTATATCCAGCAGACCGTCGTCACCCCGGCTCAGTACGGTTCTGATGGCGGCTACCGCCTGATCGACAGTGATCTATTGCCCGGCGCCCTCGTGGAACAGACCTTCACTCTCAGGCGGATAAACTCACCCATCATATACGCGGCAGCACGTCCGGCAGCTGTCTATCTCTCGGACTGGACTTCTCTCGAGCAACAGCGCCACGACATCAGCAGGCAAGCGTCGGGAGCAATCCAGGTGACACCGTATCTGCCGGCGGGAAGCTCTTACCGGGTCGTCTCCATCGTGCCCGATTTCTCTGCCCAGCAGTTGCGCGCCGCCGGCACCATCTACTCCAGCCAGCAGTTTATCGAGCGCTACATCGAGCAGGTTCCAGTTAGCGTGGAGGGCGAAATAGCCGGGCTGGTCGGTGAGATTACAGCAGCAGCCCAGACGCCCTACGACAAGGTGGCGCAGATAAAGGATTTCCTGGAAGAAGAGTATCTTTATACCGAATCTTCGCCTCTGACGCCTCCGGATGCAGATTCGGCTGTCTATTTCCTGAAAACCAGCAAGCTGGGCGACTGCCGGCTATTCTCCACTGCCATGGCGATGATGTGCCGACTGGCCGAGGTGCCCGCCCGGGTTGTCACCGGCTATGCCACTGGAGAATATGACCCGCACCAGGGCCTGTATCTGGTGCGGGGCGAAGACGCCCATGCCTGGACAGAAGTCTACTTTCCCGGGTATGGCTGGGTACCCTTCGATGTGCAGGCTCCCGCCCGCCTGAAAGACCAGACCTTCTTCTCTCTGCTGAGTCATGGTCATCTGCGCCTGGTTGTGGCAAGATTCCTACGGGCAAGTGCTTTCGCCCTGGGCGGGCTGGCCGTGGTGGCGCTCTTCTGCGGTCTATTCGTAGACTTCGGTCGTGTCACGAACTGGTGGACAGCTTTGCGCACACTAGGCCGACCCTGGACCGGGCTGGAACGTCAGTGGCGGCGCTTCTACGAGAAAGCATTGCGGCGCACCGACATGCAGCCCAGGCCCGGGCACACCCCCGCTGAACTGCTTGGTGTAGCGCTGGGCAAAGGACTGCTTCCCGGAGCCGTTGCTGTCGCCGCGAGCCGAGCAACCGAAGATCTCTACGAATTGCGTTACTCGCCGCGACCGGCCACCACCTCTCAGATTGACAAGCTTCGCCGCCGCTGGATACATCTGTGCAAGAGGATATGACCGCAGGGCAGCGAAGATAAGTACGCCTAGCGATTGCTGTGCCCATCAGGCGGATCTATGGCCTCCTATGACTCACAACTGGACACCAGTGCCCGGATTACGCTGCTGTATGGCGACAGCGAAATACTCAAGCAGCGCGCTACCAATGCTATCATTGATGCTCGCCTGGAGGCCGAACAGCGCGAAGACGGTCTGTCTCTGCTGACCGCAGGCGAGCATGATCCTAACCAGCTTGCTGTCGAACTGGGCAGCCGTTCGTTGCTGGCGGCGGAGCGTATAATAGTCCTCAAGCGTGTTGATGACTTGAATGCCGATGATCAGCGCCTGCTGACTGCGGCACTCGAGCGGCTTCCTGATACCACTGCCGTAGTTATGACCTGCGCCGAGACCAGCAAGGGCAAGAAGCCTAAAGTAGTCAAGGAGCTTGCCGAGGTCGTCAAGCTGGGTGGCCAGATTTCATATGTAATCGCGCCAGAAAAGGGTGCTCTCTCGCGCTGGATAACCACGGAAGCCGAGCGATACGGCAAGACAATCACCCCGCAGGCCGTCCAGTTGCTGCAAGAGATGAGTGACGATGACGTGGATATGCTGGTCGGTGAGATTGAGAAAGTGGCTACATACATCGGGGAGCGCGGCCAAATCGAGCAGGCCGATGTGGAGGCGGTCGGCTGCAGCAGTCAACAGGGAGATATCTGGAAGATGATGGATGCCATCGGCAACCGTCAGCCGGCCCGGGCACTCCAGGAGCTGGAGCAGGCACTGCCACCGGGAACAGTCCACGGCGAAGCTCTTGGCTTGTTGGGTATGATCAGCCGCCAGCTTCGGCTCATCTGGCAGACGCGCGTGGCTGCCCGTGAGGGGCACCGATTGGATCGCAGCACTGACCTGCCTGAAGAGCTTACCAGCAAGTTCCCCTCCCAGCACAACGTCGCCGGCGTTGTTGGTAACCGCCAGTGGCTGGGAAAGAAGATGATCGCGCAGGCCAGGAAGTTCAGTGACGCTCAGATAGCTCTGGCCCTGGATAGAGTCCATCAGACCGACGCGGCTCTGAAGGGCCAGACAGACGAGGCAATTGATGAGCGCACCGCGCTGGAAGCCCTGATCGTGGAGCTGTGCCGCCTGTGACAGATATGCCGCCAGAACGCAACAGTGCTCACCACAATGAACCAGCCCATTGGCGCGACTGGCTGCTGGCCGTGTGGACGGCGGGAATCTTTGCCTTCTTTCTGCGTTCTGTGATCGAAATACTGAGCTGAATGGTCACTTGCCCGGGCACGGCGGCCACCAAATATGATTGATATCCTCTTCTGGCTGATAATCAACTCCATAGCTGCGCTGGTCGGCACTGCGCTGGGCCGGCTGATCACGCTACGCGCTTATACCCCGTTGACTCGCCTACTCCTGTTCGTGACCCTGGGCTACCTTGTGTTGGCTTATCTGTTGCTGGGCTTGGGGCTGCTCGGTTACCTACAATCGGGGCCAGTGCTCGTGGTATTGGTAATTCTTTTGCTGGTCGGCCTGACTGCATTTCGCACGCTATGGCGAGATTTGTGTGCAGTCGGCAACAGACTACGCCACGCGCTGCTGGCTTCGTCCGCTCGATGGCTGTACTGGTTTCTGTTGTTTTTTGTTTTGGCCAGCCTGCCAGTAGCTTTAGCTCCGCCCCCCGGATTGGACTGGGACGGCCTGGCTGAGCATCTGGCCATGGCCAAGGAGTGGGTAAAGGCAGGGCGCATTATCCCGCTGTGGTACGAGCATCATTCGCAGTTTCCAGCCACCCTCCAGATGCTCTACGCCCTGGCGCTGCTGTGGCGCGGGGCGATTGCCGCCAAGGTTTTTCACTTCAGCTTCGGCCTGATAGCTCTGGGTGCAGTCTTTGTCCTGACCAGGCGCCACATTTCGCCGCAGGCCGCGCCCTGGGCTGCGGCTGTTCTGGCGGCCACCCCAGTTTTCTCGTGGCTGATGGGCGCAGCTTACGTAGACTTGCCCGTTGTGGCCTGCGCGCTGCTGTCGGTGCACTTCTTTCTGGAATGGATCTCCTCCGGCGCAGTGCGAGACGCCGCGCTCAGCGGTCTGTTGATCGGCGCGGCAATGGCCTTCAAGATGCAGGGCATCCCCTATTTCGGCCTACTGTTGATCTTTGCTTTGTACATCGCATGGCGACACAGACGTCAAGAGACCCAGCGATGGCGAGCGGTTGCTATCTTCACGACAGTCGGGCTGCTGGTCGCCTCGCCGTGGTACGTAAAGAGCTGGCTGATCACCGGCAACCCCGTCTATCCGTTTGCTTACAGCACTTTCGGCGGCAAACAGTGGTCGGCTCAGCAGGCAGAGTGGTACCGCCACCATCAACTTCTGTTCGGCGTCGGCGAGTTGCCCTCGCGCCAGGAACTTGCTGCTATGCCCTGGTACGCGCGTAGCTTCGTCGGCCCCCGCCAGCCGCTGCGGCTGCTGGTGGCCCCCCTTAATCTTACGTTCAATCCGCCGCCGTTTACCGACCCAGTGTCGCCAGCCACCGCCATTATGTTCTTCGCCATCGGCCCGCTATATCTGATATTCACGCCCATGCTGCTAGCCTTCTCTGGCCGACCCGCTAAATTGAAGGTGCTGCTCATTTTGTTCGGTCTATTGTGGATTTGGTGGCTCTACTCGATGCAGCAAAGCCGTTATTTGCTGCCGACGATGGCTCTACTGGCTCCTGCCGCCGGCTATGCCCTATGCCGTTGCACCCAGCACAAAAGTGTCTTGCGCCCAGTCGCCCTGGCTATTGTCACCACGTGGCTGGTCATCATTTTGCTAATAAAGGCGATTTCGCTTTACACTGCGCTGCCTGTCGTAGCGGGCACAGTCAGCCGAGAACAGTATCTGGCCTCTTCCCTGGAGCCATATCCGGTCCTCAGCTATATAAATAACCACACTCCCCCGGAGGCGAAGGTCATCAGCTACGGGGAAGTGCGCCTGTTTTATCTGGAGCGAGACTACCTCTGGGGGGATCCTGTCTATCATCGGATGATAATTTATGATACAATGACAGGGCCAGATGATCTGCTGGCGGCGTACAATCGCCAGGGCATAACTTATGTGCTCTACCAGCCTGCCCTGCTCAACCGCCTGTCGGCTGACCGGGAGCCGGTGGGGCCATTGCTCCAGGCTGCGCTGGAAGAAGGGTACCTGAGCGAGGTTGTTGTCCCCGCGGCTCATCGCGGCTATCGCCTGCTGGAGGTGACCGAAGAAGGCAGGCAGGTGGATTATTGATGATTTTGATTGAAGCAACAGGAGCTTGCCTCTGATGCGCAGTTACGTCGGCCTGACAATCGTCGTTATCGTTGTGCTGGTGGCGATCGCCGTGGTCATCATCGGCACAAGGCTCTCGCCGGGGCTGCCGGCTGTCCCAGAGGGGATGGCCCAGCAGGCAACTAAGCCAGCCCAGTCCAGCATTGATCAGTCAATCACCAAACTTCAGAACCTGACCATAGAAGGCGTACAGGTGACCCAGCGTGACGAGGCGACGGGCGAGATAATTTGGCAGGTGTCAGCACAGGGCGAGTATGGGTATAGTGAGGACAACCAAGTGCTGCAGGCGGAGGATATCCGCTGGGAATTGACGCGGCCGAGGCAGGATAGCTTGATAGTCGAAGCCCCCCTGTTCCTGGCGAGCTACCCTCAGCGCAATATTATCTTCTCTGAAGGTGTGCGCGCTTATACACCGGACCGATCGCAACTATTCGAGATGGCCGAACTGATCTACCAGAGGGACACTGACAAGCTCATCGCGGACGGCCGGGTACGATTTCGCTATGGTGGCTACGAAACCACCGCAAACCGGCTGGTGATAGACAACCGCGCCCACGAGGTGCGCATGAGCGGCGGGGTACGCTGGGCCCCCTGCCGCGCAAGCGGCTAGGTGGCGTCAGCCAAATCAGGAGGCGACTCATTATGAGATTCTGCTCAATCTATCTCTTTGTGCCAATAGCCCTTGCACTTGGACTCGTGCTCGCCGTGTGGACCTTCAGTCAGCCAGCGCAGGTGAAGACGCTCTCTGCAACAGTGGATGCAGACGAGATGACCTGGAACTGGGGCACAAACCTGACCGAATTCACGGGCAATTGCAAGGTCGTGATCATCAGTCCTCAGCAAGCGACACTGACTGCTCCCAGGATCTCGCTGAAGCTGGAGAAGTCCGATGCCGGCCAGAGCGTGATCCACCAGCTCAAGACCGTCGGCGCGACCCATCTCACGCTCATCACGCAGCCAGATAGCAAGGGCATTCGCCGAAAAATGACGGGGACAGCCAGCCAGGGTGCCACCTACTCGGAGCGAAGTAACACGGTAGTGCTTGCGGGTGGGGCGAAGATTGATAGCGTCAGCTTGCCCGAGGGCGCCGACTCCGAGCACATCAGTTTCACAGCGGAGGCTTTGTCCGTCAACCTCGCCACCGAGACCATCACAGCCAGCAAAGGCCACATGAAGATCAGCATCATCGAACCAGACAAAACCCATCTGCAGGTGGAAACCCCACTGGAATCAGAGAGTCAAGAGTAGTAGGTTAACGGAGCTTTGTAATGTCGCTAGTTGCTCAAGGACTGGTCAAATCGTACGGTGGTCGTCGTGTGGTAGACGGCGTGGATATTACCGTCGAGCGCGGTGAGATCGTCGGCCTGCTCGGCCCCAACGGCGCGGGCAAGACCACCAGTTTCTATATGATTCTGGGACTCGTCCGAGCTGAGCAGGGACAAGTGCTGCTGGACGGCGAGGATCTGGCCGCTGTCCCTATGCATCAGCGTTGTCGCCGGGGACTGGGCTATCTGGCCCAGGAGCCGTCGGTTTTTCGCAAGCTGTCGGTGCGTGATAACCTGATGCTCATCCTGGAGCTGCAGCGGATGACTGGTACTCAGCGCAACGCCCGGGCCGATGAGCTGCTGGAAAAGCTGGGCATCAACCATCTGGCCGACCAGCTTGGACAGGTCCTCTCTGGCGGGGAGCGGCGGCGCGTGGAGATCGCTCGCTCCCTGTGCACCTCGCCGGCGTTTATCCTGCTTGATGAACCTTTTACTGGTGTTGATCCCATCGCCATTGACGATATCCGGCGCATCGTTGTGAACCTGCAGTCCGAGGAGATAGGCATTCTCATCACTGACCATAACGTGCGCGAGACTCTGGGAATAACCGATCGAGCCTACATCATATCGGAGGGCAAGATCCGCACTCAGGGCCCCTCTGACCAGTTGCCGGACGACCCGATCGCGCGCAAATACTACCTGGGCGAACGCTTCCGGATGTGAGATGAGAACGGACCGGCCTAGCCACTCGTGTTGCAGAGCGTCTAATCAATTGGGGTTTGGGCTTGCGCAAACTTGACAAATACATCCTGAAAGAGATGATTGGACCCTTCCTATTCGGCGTGGGGGCGTTCATCATCGTGCTGGTCAGCATAGACCTGCTCTACGACGCCCTGAAGCTAGTCGTCCGCGAGGGCTATCCGGCCGGGCTGGTTGCTCGGGCATTTCTCTACAGAATGCCCCAGACAATTACACTCACTTTGCCGATGGCCACTATGTTTGGCGTGCTGATGGCCATCGGCCGGCTCAGCAGTGACGGCGAGGTGGAGGCGATGCGTGCCGGTGGTATCTCTTTCCTGCGCCTGGCCGTGCCCGTGCTGGCCGGCGGTCTGCTGATATCAGCGCTTGCGTTAGTCCTTAATGAAGTCGTCGTACCTCCGGCCAACAACGCCTCCAATCAGTTGCTGGTCGAGTTGGCCGAGGGAGCCGTCACAAGGCAGGGCTACCTGCTGGTGCAACTGCCCGAAGACCAACCTCCACAGATTCAGCTCTACGCGGCCCATTTTGACCCGCAAACCAACCGGCTGCGCGATGTGTGGATCGTCAAGTTCCGCGACGGCAAGTACCGGGACCAGTACACCGCTGAGTCTGCGGTCTGGCGCGATACTACCATAGAGATGAAAAACGTCCGGCACTGGGACTACGACCATTACCGTCAAGAACGCGTCCAGGAGTTTGACATGGAAGTCGGCACAGCTCCCTGGCAACTGAAAGAGCTCCGCAAGAAGCCGGCGGATATGCCTCTGGCAGACCTGCGCCGCGACATCCAGCGCATGCGCAAGCTGCCGGCAGCCGCCCGTAAGAAGTTGACAGAGCTAGTTGAATATTATCATATTCGCCTGGCCGCGCCGTGGACCGCTCTGGGCTTTGCACTCATCGCTGCACCCCTGGCTCTGCGGCCCAAGCGCACGACCACTAGCGTAGGTCTGGGCATCTCCCTGGCCATCATTCTGGCATACTATATCATCTTCAATACTCTGCGGGTGGTGGGGGAACAGGGGGCGCTGCCGCCGGTCCTGGCGGCGTGGCTACCCAATCTCATACTCTACGGCGTCGGCCTGGGACTGCTAGTTGACGCCTCTCGCTAAGCAACACCGTCGGGCAATCGGAAGTGGTGAAGGTGTCGGCTTATACAATAATCGCGCTCATAATCCTGGTAGCTACCGGCGGGCTCATCGCCTGGCTGGGCGACATTATTGGCTACCGGCTGGGCAAGCGGCGCAGCAGCCTGTTTGGGTTGCGGCCCCGCACCACTGCCCGCTTGGTCGGCATCGCAGTCGGCGCTACTCTGCCCCTGATCGGCCTGGCTGTCGCCGCCCTTAGTAGCAGTTACGTGCAGGTCGCCCTGTTCGATATTCAGCACCTGCGCGACCAGGAAGTACGTCTTACAGATCAAGTTCGAAAACTCAACGTACAAACGAATCAAGCCCAGGCTGATGCCGAGATCGCCCGTGCGGACGCCGAGGAAGCCCACCAGAAGGCTAATGACCTCAAACAGCAGACCGAAGGGCTTCAAGAACAGGCTGATAGACTCAATGGTCGGATAACGAGTCTGCAGGCCGAGCGCGACGATCTTGTGGCCCAGGCCGAGCGTATTGGCGACAACTTGGAGCAGGCCAAGTCGCAGCTAGAGTGGTCCAATGACGAACTGTTGCGCACGGGTGCGGAGAACCAAGCGCTCCAGGACCAGAGAGAGAGCCTCAGAGAAGAGGTTGATACGCTGGAGGGCCAGCTGAGCAGCACCCAGGGGCAGCTTGTTGTGGTCAATCGCGAGTTGGACGACATAGTACGCCAACTTGAACCGGTTCGCGAGGAATTAGAGCTGAAACTCGACCGCCTGGCCGGCCTGCAATCGGAACTGGAGGACTTAGAGACAATATTGAAGGGCTGGCAGCAGGCGGTTTATGGACCCAAGCTGTTTGAGGCAGGCCAGGAACTGCTTCGCAACGTAATCCGCTCTGACCAGACAGTCGAACAGATTGAAAGCTCACTGCGCGAAAACCTAATTCTGGCCTCCAAGATGGCGCGGGCCAGAGGGATAGAGATCGAAGAGGGCCGGGCTATCCGAGTCTTGGCTCCCATACCCGAGGGCAAACGATTTGGTGAGGTCAGGGAGGATCGAATAATCGTTGCCGTAGCCCGAAAGATCAAAGGGGGTGAGGAAGATAGCTACATCGTAAGTATGAAGGTACTGGCCACGGTTTTCGCCGCTCAACCCGAGCCCGAGCCGGTCCCCGTGATACTGGTGGTAATTCCCAACAGCCGGGTATATGAGCGTGGTGAGACTATAGTGCGCCTGCAGATTGACGGTGGTCTTAGTCGCGATCAAGTATTCGCCCAAATCTGGTCTATCCTATCCAGGTTGCGACACGAAGCTCAGCAGCAGGGCATCCTGCCGCACCCCGAAACCGGTCAGTACGGCGATGTGCCCGCCGAGCAACTGCTGGCAGCGCTCGACCAACTGCTATCAGCCGGCGAGTTGCAAATCGTCCGAGCAATAGCCGCCGAGGATGTCTATCGGGCGGGTCTTTCCCCGTTTTTGGTAGCGATACAGGTAGGTGAGGAGTCTGAATCCTGACCGGGCAACAGAACACGAAGACGCAATAGTCCTGGGTCTGGATCCCGGCACTGACAAATGTGGCCTGGCCGTGGTCAGCCGTCAGCGGGGCCCATTATATCAAGAAGTTGTGACTCTGGCGGAGCTTGCTGAGATGGTGCGTCGGGTAGCGGAGGAATTCGCCATTGGCGAGGTGGCAATCGGTGACTGCACAGGTGCGGAGCAGACTCACGACCAGTTGGCGCAAGCAGGTATTGATACGCCCGTTACCACGGTAAGCGAAGAACTGACCTCCAGGCTGGCGCGGGAAAGATACTGGGAAGATAACCCACCCCGGGGCCTGGCGCGACTGATTCCTTTGGGTTTGAGAGTGCCGCCCCGGCCCGTGGACGACTATGCGGCGCTGATCATCGCTGAACGTCTCCTGGAGCGAATAGACCAACAAACAGCAGACCTGAGGTGATGGATGACTCGGCTAAGGACTATCGTCTTCGTTAGCACCGCCGGCTTACTTGTTGCGGGTGCCCGCACGCAGGACAAGAATCACCAGCAGGCCCAATACCCCTCCCACAAGTGCTCCGAATTTCATACCCTCCTCTGCATAGAACTGCTCCCCCAACGACGAGCCAATCGCCGCCAGTAACGCAATAATACCCAAGTGCACTATTGACTGCATCTGCCCACCGCCCTTCTCCCCTCCAGATTCTACTCAACCGAACTCTCGATGCGGTTCCCAGCGCAGCGGTAGATGTCCAGTTTTATTGTACCCAGAAACTCAACTCTATACTCAGCAGCGGCTGGCAACTGAGGCTGAGTCAGCCCTCCTAGTCACTGCTCTGGACGATTTCCAAGAAATCGGCCAGACGCAGGAAAAGCTGGTCAATGTCGCGCAGCAGCGTCAGACGGTTGCGGCTTAAGGCCTCGTCTTCAACCATAACCATTACGTCTTCAAAATACTGGTGAATGACTGGCAGCAGCCCGGCCAGCAGGGCGGCTACTTGCACCCAGTCAGGTGACTTATCTTCCAGAAGAGTCTCTACCTCGTCGCGAATCCCGGCGAATTCCTCCAGAAGCCGGCTCTCCATGGGATGTTCAAAGAGGCTGGTGTCAAATTCGGCTGCTTCAGGGATATTCTCCGGGCGAGCGATACGGGCCGGTCGCTCGGCGGCAGTGACCAGCTCGGTGAAGAGTTCTGGCTGGCTGTTGCGTAGCTGGGCGAGCAGTTGGGCACGCGCATTGGCCTCAGCGATGTCATCCCAGTCAGTAGCCAGCACCGCCCGGCAGATGTCGTAGTCAACCCCACCCTGTTCCCACACCGCCTGAAGACGTTCGGCAAACAGATCCTGTAATCGCGAAGCTGCCTGCGAGGTGGGGACGAGACTACTGTCGTCGGGGGGCACTGGCAGCAACTCCAGACTCTGTTGGATAAACTCGGAAAGCGAGAAGTGATAACCAGTTTGTCGGACAATTTCAAGTACAGCGGCCGCCCGCCGGCGCAGCGCATATGGGTCCGCTGAGCCTCGGGGAATCTCGCCCAGGCGGAAGCACGCCGCCAGGTGATCCATCTTATCAGCCAGGCTGAGCATGCGGCCAGCGGGAGTCATCGGAATGTGATCGCCGGCCTGAGCGGGCAGGTATTGCTCGGAAATGGCCGTCGCTACCGCCTGGGATTCGCCCGAATCCCGGGCATAATATCCGCCGATTACTCCCTGAAGCACCTCACCGAGCTTGCCATCACGCACCATCATCGTGACTTGATCGCACTTGGCCAGCTCAGCCGCACGGCGTGCGGTCTGCGCCTCTGATTCACTCACCTCATCCAGGTGTTCAGCCAGCCACGAGGTCAGCTTGACCAGCCTCTGGCTTTGGTCGTAGACGGTACCCAGCTTCTCCATAAAGGTGACACGCTTGAGCGCCTCGCGCCGCTCGGCCAGGGGCTGGCCCATATCCTGCTCGTAGTAGAACTGGGCATCATCCAGGCGCGGAACGATCACCTTTTCCCATCCCGAACGCACAGTATCAGCCGCCGCCGGGTCGGCATTGGTGACGGCAATGAAGTTCGGAGCGAGGTTCCCCTGCTCATCCTCGACAGGAAATGCCTTTTGATGTCCCTGCAGCACCGTGACTATGATTTCCTGGGGTAACTGTAGATACTCAGAGTCGAAGCTGCCCATCACGCAGGCGGGATATTCAACCAGGAAGGTGACTTCACTGAGGATATCGGGATCTATTCGCGGGCGGTAGCCCTGAGTGGCAGCCAACTCGGTGGCCTGCTGTACAATCATCTCGTGGCGACACCGATGATCTGCTATCACACCGTTGGCTTCGAGCAGTTCCAGATATCGGGCGGGATGGTCTATTTCAATGCTGCTGGTCCCCAGAATACGGTGACCACGGGTGGTCTGGGTGGCCCGAACTCCTGCTATTTCCAGATCGAGCAGTTCCTCACCCAGCAGAGCAACCAGCCAGCGCAGCGGTCGGGCAAAGCGGAAGCCCACCTCAGCCCACCACATCGTCTTGGGGAAGCTGAGCTGCTCAGTCGCCTGCTTCAGTAGCTGGGGGAGCACCTCGGTCGCGGGCTGGCCCGGCCGGCTGATGCGGGCAAAAACCCACTCACCCTCGTCAACCGTGCGCACCTCCAGATCGGACAACTCAACTCCGCGCGAACTCGCAAAGCCCACCGCTGCCCGGGTGGGATTGCCCTCAGCATCGAACGCAGCCTGGGCGGGCGGGCCTTTTATCTCCTCGACGACATCTTCCTGGCGGTCGTCAACATCATTGACAATAATTGCCAGCCGCCGAGGCGTGCCATAAGTGGCTATTGGGCCGTGGTCAAGCCGCAGTCTGTCCAGCCCTTCGCCAACAGCCGCCTCAAGCTGAGCCAGCGCCGGCAGCACGGCATTGGCCGGAATCTCTTCAACACCAATTTCGTAAAGCAAGTCTGCCGCCATCGGTTCTATTTGTAGCTTATCCTATTCTTCAAGTAGCGGAAAACCCAACTGCTCGCGGTCGGTGACATACGCTTCGGCTACGCGACAGGCCAGTCGCCGTACCCGCATAATCATCGCATTGCGTTCGGTCACGCTCACCGCTCCGCGGGCATCGAGCAGATTGAAGGTATGCGAGCATTTCAGAACGTAGTCGTATGCCGGCAGAGGCAAATGAGCCTGCAAGCAAGCATCAGTCTCGCGCTCGTAGCGGCCGAAAAGTTCCCCGAGCATCTCGGTGTCGGCTACTTCAAAGTTGTAGCTGGAGAACTGCTTCTCTTCGGCGTAGCGGATTTCCCCATACTTGATCTGGTCGGACCAGTCCAACTGGCGATAATCGTCCACCCCTTGCAGATACATTGCCAGCCGCTCCGGCCCGTAGGTCAGCTCAACAGGCACCGGCGCACACTCCAGGCCGCCGACCTGCTGGAAATATGTAAACTGGGTAATCTCCATGCCATCCAGCCACACCTCCCAGCCCACGCCGGCCGCTGCCAGGGTGGGCGCCTCCCAGTCATCTTCCACGAACCGAATATCGTGGCAGGCCAGGTCAATGCCCAGCGCGACCAGGCTGTCCAGGTAGATATCCTGAATATCCGTCGGAGCAGGCTTCATAATCACCTGATACTGGAAGTAGCGCTGCATCCGGTAGGGGTTTTCGCCGTAGCGCCCGTCGGTGGGCCGCCGCGACGGCTGGACATAAGCGACCTTCCACGGCTCAGGCCCCAGCGCGCGCAGGAAGGTATCCGGGGTCATTGTCCCCGCGCCCACCTCTATGTCATACGGCTGGCTAATGTGGCAGCCCTGGCCAGCCCAGAACTCGTTCAAGGTGATGATCAGTTGCTGGAAAGTCATAACAGTAGAGACCGCCAGACGGGTTGTGCGGTGCAACTGGGAATACTAACAGGGCGGGCGCAAAGGCCCACCCTGCGAAGCTCTCCTCACTGAAGTCCGTCGGATCGAGCTAGTCGCAGCCACCAGCATTTATACCGTGTTCCGCCAGATATGGCCGGAGATCAGGCAGCTTGCGACGAATCCGCGACAGGGCATTGTCGATTGACTTGACTTTGCAGTTGAGAGTCTGCGCCATCTCCCGGTAAGATTTGCCGGTGCGATACTCAGTGAGCACCTCCCACTCGAACGGAGAGAGCTGCTCGCGCAGCGACTGTTGTAAGACCCGTTCACCCTCCACGCCCAGGACGACATTTTCGGGATCGGCGTCATTCTCCGAAATCAGAATCTCCAGCAGGTTTCGATCGTCGTCTTCATCGCCACCGGGTGAAGCATCCAGGGAAACTGAGGTATTAAGCGGGGTCTGCTTCTGACGAGTAGCGGCCTTTATTGCCGAGATCATCTGTCGTTGGATGCAGACTTTGGCAAATCCGGCAAAGGAGGTGTCGCGGTCGGCACGGAAATCTGTTATTGCCTCCCATAGCCCGATCATCCCGATCTGAATCAGGTCGTCGCGCTCCGCCCCCATCAGGAAGTACGACTGTACTTTGGCTTTCACCAGATTTCGGTACTTATAAAGCAAATACTCACAGGCGTACCGGTCACCGAATTGCTGGGTGCGCCGTACCAACTCTTCGTCAGAAATCTGCTCGTAAACAAAGATGCTGGCCGGCGCGGAGGTTTCACCAAAAAGCCCTGCTGCAGTAGCCATGAGCCACCTCGGGGGTAGGCAGAATGCTTGGTAGATACGCTCTTCCACTGCCTGCTCGCACGCTATTCTCTTATTCTGTTAACAAAAATGCTGTGCTCTTAGTGGCGAGTCGGCCTGGTGGTTTGCGCATCTCTCCCGCGGTGGAAACGCAAGCGGCTGTCTACGGTGGCACGCAAAAGGCGAGCCCTCGTCCGAGCCCGCCTTTCATCACTGCTGTCTGAGCTTTACCGAGCTAGTCGGCGAAGCGGTAACTCCTGCTGCAGCGCTTATGGCCTATCTACACCTGGTGTAACAACGGCGGGAGGGACCACCAGATTCAGTTGTATTAACATCCACCATCCCCTATCCACGGCTAAGTATACACTATTTCAATCGCCGCGTCAAGCCATTTAGGGCAATTTACGGCGATTTTAGCGCAAAATGTCGTTTATCTCGACAACTTCTCCTCCGTTCTCGATTGACAGGTTGGTTGCTTCGGTTACAGCGAGAGTCCTGACCGCGTCGGCGTAGTCCGAATAGACTTCGCTGCGATCACCGGTCATGACCGCTTCAACAAACACCTCGGCTTCCCGCTGGTAGCCATCAACTTGCCTCTCGTATTCCCCTTCGCCGTCCTGATCAACCCAACTGATGCCCTCACCCCCTTTAACATCTACCATTAGCTTTTGAGCAATTACTCGCAAGCTGCTTTGCCCCCAGTTCTCGGATAGGCAAGTGCAGGAAATGGTGCCCACGGCACCGCCCACGAACTCCAGATTAGCCACGGTCGCATCCCACACGTCAAAATCCGGATAGACCATGTTCATAGCCTGAAGGGTGCCGAAGGCCTGGACCCGCTGGACATCTCCGACCATAAATCGTGCCATGTCCACGATGTGGGTAGCCTGCTCGATCATCTGTCCTCCGGATTCGCTCTTAACTCGCCACCAACCCACACCGGGAGTGCTGCCCCAGAAGTTGCCGAAAACCAGTCCGATGGTCTGGTCGGCCAGCATCTCACGCCCCTTCTGAACATGATCCTCCCACCGGTACTTGTAGGCTACGAGGGTCGTGAGGCCCGCCGTCTCGACTGCCTCCAGGATCTGGAGTGCCACATCGGTACTGACCGCCACCGGCTTCTCAATGAGCATATGCAAGCCCTGCTCACAGGCCGCCAGTTCGATATCCCCATGAGCAAACGGCGGAGTGCAGATGACCAGAGCGTCCAGCTCTTCGCCATCCAGCATTTTCTCAAAATCCCGGTAGGCATTGCCGCCATATTCTTCGGCTGCCTTCTGCGCCCGCTCTAGATCAAGGTCACAATACGCGACTAACTGTGCATCTGAATTTCCGCCGAGCGTCCGCAGGTGGCTCTGGGCAATACCGCCTGTGCCAATGAATCCAATTCTTACCGACATTTGCAGTCCTCCCTGATTGGACGATAGCTTGATTGCTTCTCCATTCCGTTCCGACATATGGTACATTGAAGTCCCGTTGGGGGCAAGCCGCTGTCAAGCTCTTTTCACATAATTGATTTGCAGGTTGCTCAGTACCGAATCCAACTCCGCCCTTTCCTGCGACTCCAAATCAGGCGCGAGCTTGTCAATGACAAATTCGAGAGTGTCAATGGCCACTTTGGCCTGAGGCAGGTCCTGCTCGACCTCCTCGGCTCCGGGAGCCTTCTGAATCCCCAGGCTAACCCAGGCCTGCTGTGTCAACAAGCTTACTACAAACCTCAACATATCATAGACATCCAGAGCCTGGAGCGGAACCTCCGGGACTGTCTCTTCTGTCTCCTCCTCAGCAGAATGTCGCTTGTCCACCTTCTGGAAGCTGGGTTCCTGTTGCTGCTGTTCTTCCTCTCGTTCCTCTTCCTTGAAAGTCAACGGTGTATCCCTCCTCGCGCGTGATTATATCCTCAGCACCAACATAGAGCCGTGCGCAGTATCTGTCCCCCGGCTTCCCCTCGCGAACCATCTATCTCAATCATGGTGCACCAACTGATTCTACCAACAAGCCGGCGGCACTGTCAAATCATTGCTTGCCGCAGGGAAGGTTTGGCACCGCCGTTGAGGAAATGGTCAGTCGAGGGGAGTAAGAGCAGAATATATTCACCGTACCGGCACGAGGCACTGCGGATTGAATCCTCAAGGCACTTGCGAGAAGTTAGTTGTACGCACGACCAGCCCAGGCGAAACCAGACTTTGGGCAACGCGCCTGGCGGGCTACCTGCAAGCCGGCGACTTTGTGGCGTTGTGTGGCCCGCTTGGCGCAGGCAAGACCTGTTTTGTGCAGGGACTGGGCGCGGGTCTGGGGATTGAGGGGCGCATTACCAGTCCTACTTTCATAATCATCCGCCACCATCCCGGCCTGGTGCCATTGTGCCATGCCGACGCCTACCGAATTAACAGCTCAGAGGAGATTGAAGAGGCGGGACTGCTGGAATATCTGTCCAGCTCGGTAGTTGCGCTGGAGTGGGCCGAGCAGGTGCCCGAAGTCTGGCCTGAACACTATTTTGTGGTGAGACTTAACTTTGCCAACGAGGGCCGCCGACTGGAGCTGTCCGGGCGCGGGCTGCGGCCCAACCAAATAATCAGCGAGCTAGCCGATGCGCATTCTGGGAATTGAGACATCCGGTGATACCAGCAGTGTAGCCTTGCTGGAAGGCAACGAGGTGGTCCGCGAAGAGATCTTCGCCAGCCGCCGCACCATCTGCCAGGTGCTGGTAAAGCACATTCTGAGCGTAGTTGCAACCGATACAATCGTCGCCGCTCACCTCGACGGCATCGCTGTCTCGTCAGGCCCGGCTTCCTTCACCGGCCTGCGGGTGGGAGTAACTACGGCCAAGACCCTCGCCTATTGCTGCCAGATTCCGGTAGTAGGAGTACCCACACCGCTGGCCTGGGCCGCCGAAGCACAGGCTGAACCCGGGGCGATGATCGTTGTCCTGCAACCAGCTCGCCGCCATCGGTTGTATCTGACTACTTTCCTCCAGACGGAAGAAGCACACCCCAAGCAGCAGGCCGATACGAAGGTAGTTGATATAGAGGGAGCTGTTGCTGCCTGCTCAGATCTGGCCGGTGACCATCTCCTGGTGATTACGGGAAATGGGTTGCTTACTGAGGCCGGGCTTGTCGAGGCTTTGGCCAGTAAGGCTCAGGTGACTGACCTGGCGATTGACAGTCCCCGCGCCAGCACAATTGGTCGGTTGGGAGCTGTTCAAGTCGAAGACGCTCCGCCTGACAGCTATTTCAGCCTGCGCCCTGACTATCTCATGGTCTCCCAGGCCGAACGTGGCTTGGGGGTGAACCTGGGACTCTGAGATGACTACCATCGGTCAAGGCGAAAAGCCGCAACTCATCATCCGTCGAGCCACCGAAGCCGACGTGCCCGACATTATGCAGATCGAACGGGCCAGTTTCCCTAGCCCGTGGTCGGAGTGGGGGATGCGCGCCGAGATTACTCACATCCGTGGCCGCATCTACCTGGCGGCTACGCTTGCCGGCAAGCTGGTCGCCTACATCGGGGGCCGTCGGGCTGCTGATACCTGTCATATTGGGACGATAGCGGTGGATCCCACTCGCCGCCGCCAGGGCCTCGGCGAAGGGATACTACTGGTGCTGCTACTTCATCTGGTCGAGCAGAGCACCAAAGAGGTAACCCTGGAGTATCGCCCCGGCAACGCCGCTGCCCGTCACCTATATCAAAGAGTTGGCTTTACCCACCTGCGCACATCCAAAGGCTACTATCGCGACACCGGCGAAGACGCCCATGAGATGGCCATAAGCGACCTCCACCAGACTCAACGGCATCAGAATTTGGCCCAGCAGTGGCAACAGTGGCGCCAGCGACATCAGTATGAGCTTGAGATTGTGCTGTGAGCTGCCAGGCTTATCACGAGCGGTCGTAAACAGGCTCTTATTCTTTGCTGAGCTTCACTGGGAAACTGTTGGTGCCAACGATTCCAGCACAGCTCGTGCTTGACATTGGTTGCTGCCCGTGATATAAAAGCCAATGAGTTTTCGAGCTCGTTAAACATCTGAACAAAGCGAGCAATCGCCGGTTGGGCCCAAAAACTTGGCTATAGGAGGAGAGCAATATGAAGAAGACCCTACCAGTCAGTTTGCTGTGTGTGGCGATCTGTGTGATGTGGCTGGCTGCCGTGGTCAGTGCACCCGTAGCAGCGGACACAGGCGAGGATTGTATCTCGTTTGACTACAATCAGGCGGTCGTAAAGCAGGTTAGCGGAAGCTGGAAGATAGTCGTGGGAAGTATGTGGCTTAAGGACTTCGGCAACAAGGAGAGCGAGGCTCGCCAGGCCCTGAAAATCATCAAGCACTACAAGATGAACAGCCAGTGCTTTGTGGGCCGTCCCGATCCGTCGTTGGAGTATTATCTGGTGGACGGCAAAGCGCCGGTAGGCTCTATGCCCGGTGAGGATGCCATTCCCTTCGATCCTAATAACGCTCAGGTCACCAAGATCGGCGGGCGCTGGAAGATTGTCGACGGCGCCCACTGGATTCTGGACTTTGCCGATAAGAAGGTCGAAGCAGATACTGCGCTAAAGATCATCAAGAAGTACAAATTTAGCTATATCTGCTTTGTGGGCCGGCCTGGTGCGTCCATGACATACTTCCGAGTAGATCCCCTCATCCTTCGCCTCGTCACGCCCTTTAGCGGAAGGCTTTTTGTGCCTCCGACAGAAGACTGCATCAAGTTTAATCCCGACAACGTGCGCGCCAAGAAGTTCGGCGACAGGTGGGCACTGGTTGACGGGACTATGAGTCTGCTCGACTTCGGCGACAAGCGCGATGAATGCCGCCGCGCGCTCCGGATCATCAAGGAATACGGTCTGAACAGCCAGTGCTTCGTGGGCCGTCCCGATCCTTCGATGACCTACTATCTGGCCAACGGGCTGGCGCCACGTGGTGCTATTGCGGGCGAAGACAGTGTCAGCTTCAATCCAGCCAATATTGAAGTAAAGCAGATCGGCGGGCGCTGGAAGATTGTCGAAGGCAGCCACTGGATACTGGATTTTGCCGACAAACAGAGCGAGGCCAATACCGCTCTGTGGCTCATCAAGAAGTATGGCTTCACTCGCATGTGCTTCGTGGGCCGCCCCGATCCATCAATGACCTACTTCCGGGCTGAGAAGCTTCCGCTTCAGGAAGACTGCGTCAGCTTCGACTACGACAACCTGGAGCTTCAGCAGGTCGGCGGAAGCTGGAAGATTGTCGAAGGTGGACACTGGCTTCTCGACTTCGGCAGTAACAAGTACGAGGCAGAGCTGGCGCTGAAGACCATCCGCCACTACAAGATGAACAGCCACTGCTTTGTCGGTCGGCCCAATCCGTCAATGGACTACTGGCTGGTTGACGGCAAAGCCCCGGTCGGTTCAATGGAGGGTGAGGATGCTATCAAGTTTGACCCGGAAAAGATTGAGGTCAAACAGATCAGCGGACGCTGGAAGATAGTGGAAGGCGACCACTGGATATTGGACTTTGCTGGAGAAAGAGACGAGGCGGAAGCGGCCTTGCGTATTATCCGCAAGTACGGCTTCAGCTACATCTGTTTTGTGGGCCGCCCCGACCCGTCTATGACGTACTTCCGGGCAGAAAAGCGGGGCCTGCTTGAGATGCTGCAGCGACTGTTTGAGTAAATCTGCCGTCGCGTACCAGACCGTGACAGAGACCAGTGGCGGGCCTGATTTCGGCCTGCCGCTGGTCTTTTCTTTTGTTTCTGGCGGATCATATCACGCTCAGATCTTTCCAGTAGCCGTCGGCGAACTTCCAGGTCAGCAGAGCGAACTGAGCGGCGATGGCCAGATCAAAGCCAATCCACACTCCCAGGGTACCCAGGCCCAACGAGATAGCCAGAACGTATGCCGCCAGCGGCGCTAGCACTGAGGTGCAGATAAGACTCGCATACAGAGGCATATAAGTGTCCCCGGCCCCCCGCAGCGAGCCTGACAGACTCATTCCTGCGGTCAGAAATGGCTCGGAGATGGCCAGGACAACCAGTGCTTGCACCCCGACGGCAATAACGTGGCTGTCGTCGGTGAACAGTTGCATCAGCATACGCGCCAGAAGCGCATAGCCCAACGCGGCACCCACACTGAGTCCCGCAGCCAGCTTAGCTGACAGCCATCCTGCTGACTGGGCTCGCCGGTAGTTATCGGCGCCCACGTTTTGTCCGACAGCGGTAGTGGCTGCGGCCATAAGCGCCAGCCCAACCATGATAGTTACCGCCCGTATTTGACCAGCTATCGTCCACGCTGATATGGCGTAGACACCGGCAGCGGTCAGGCTGAGGATCTTTATCAGCGCCATGAACGCGACATTGCGGGTAAAACCCTGTATCGAAGCGGGAATGCCCAGGTAGAAAATCTTGCGAATCAGAACCCAGCGCAGTGCCCAGGAGCTGCGTATGCGCAGAGTGACAGCGAAGCGGCCTGATATCAGGACAGCAAGCCCCGCCAATGTGGTGAGCGTCCGCGCCGCTATCGAAGCGACTGCCGCTCCGGGCACGCCCAGTCGCGGGAAAGGACCCACCCCGAAAATCAACAGGTAGTTGAGGGCAATGTTGAGCACGTTAGCAACCAGCAGCAGGATGAGCGGAGTGAGAGTATCACCCGCCCCCTGCAGGGCAGCGGTGATAATGAAACTGAGCACCAAAAACAGCATGCCCGCGAACATTATCTGCAGGTAAGGTGTGCCATGAACCAGCACTTGCTGATTAGCTCCCAGCAGGCGGAGAATGCTTTCGGAAAATATGGCCCCGACCGGAGTGATAACCGCCAGTGTGATCACTGTGGCCACTACCAGCCCTTGCTTGACAACTCTGTCCGCGGTGATCTGATCGCCTCGACCAGAATACTGCGCCACAAGCACCTGCACGCCCGTTGACACCGCGAAGA
Organism: bacterium; assembly: GCA_030615605.1. Taxonomy (GTDB): domain Bacteria; phylum Armatimonadota; class Zipacnadia; order Zipacnadales; family Zipacnadaceae; genus JALGTD01. The sequence goes on along the minus strand of JAUWYY010000008.1, from coordinate 2,777 downwards.
CTAAAGCGACCAGCGTGAATATGACGGTGCGGGCCATGCCTACGGCGGCAATTGGCTCAGGCCCGAGGACGCCCACCATCTTGATGTCGGCTATCCCCACAGCCACCTGCAGAAGTGAGGCGGCCACTATCGGCCACGATAGATACACAGTCTGCCGTAGAAGTGAGCCGCGTGTCATGTCCACACGACTTGCCGCCGGGGTACGGGGCTGCTCAGCCTTGGGGACGGTTGGGGTGTTGCTGCAGTCGTCAGTCATAAGACAGTTTGGGAACAATCAGCCGCACGAACCATCGCATCGGGCTTCTGCGGGATGCCTCGGCTGATGTGACGACTCAACCGTTAACAGGCATCAGATAGTATTACCCAAAGGCGGTGGCGACTCCTTCCCACAGGTCGCATCTTCTGCAAATCTGTGAGGGTCTATCCGGTGGACAAGTGGAGATCCATAAGCAGGACGCGGTATTAGGGGTGATGATTCTCCCAGGGGCTTGCGCCAGTTTCGGTCAAGTGCCGTCGGGAGACTTGGCAAGTGCTCTGGTGCTGTGTAGTGAAGGCACAGCCAGCCGGCACAGCATTACCGACTTGATCTGCTGGGGGGAGACCCAGTAGGTGCAGGAAATCTGTTCGTTGTCGCCGATCAGATGCACCTGTTGGTCCTCGTACTCGGCCACTCGCTTAACTACCAGGTGCTCCTCTCCAACGTCAGCGAGTACGATATCTCCCGGCTGCCAGCCGACTCTGACGCATACGATTCGCTCGCCGGGCTCGAGTGTCGGCTGCATCGATTCTCCTTGCACTTCTGATAGGAACAGAAGTGGGTGGTTGCACTTCACTAAGGCAAAGTGCGCAATAGTGGCAAGGCCCAGCAGTAGAATTATGACCTTCGCCGCAAGCATTGCGATGCGCATAGTCTCGTCTGTCCCTCCACGCCCCCCAACTGTGTTCGACGGTGTGTAGTGAGTCTATTGGTATCCACCAGGGCGAACTTGAATCAGCGGCATTCGTGAAGATCTGAAATCCGTTGACTCCACTGCCAGACCTCTGGGTGGTGGACGTTAGCAGTGACACAGCGCGCCACTTCGTCCCGGGGAAACGAAGGTGAGGTTCGATGAGTCTATGACAGCGGGGTACGGCCAATCGTTAGCCCAAAGAAAAAGGGACCCGGGCAACCGGGTCCCTTTATTTGGCTTGTTGTGGCGGTAGTTACCTTCAATTAGAAGGGAACTACAACACCGGCCACTATCAGCTTGACGTCAGGCAGCCATTCGGACTCTGAGGCATTAGCCTGCTGGGTGGCGTAGGTCAGATTGACATCCACGCCATCAGCGACCGTCTTGGTCATCCGAACCGCCCACAGAGTGTCAAACAGGGGCTCACTATCCATGTACCCCCACGAGCCCAGAGTAGCCCACTGGGTCTGATTCCAGTAGGGGCCGTTGCCATCGAGGCTGTAGTACATCGCCTGAATTGGCATGCCACCGAGCTGGAAATCAAGCTGCCCACCAATGACCTCCACGTGGGGCATCGCCAGCGGATTGCGCAGCCAGCGTTCCCACGGGATCCACGCCTGCCATCGGGTGTCGCCGCCCAGAAGTGCACTGGAGATAGCCGGCTGGTAGTCGTCACCGTAAGGCTCCCAGTACGGGTTGGCGGTGGAGTAGTAGGGGTTGTAGAACGGGTCCAGGTCTGCGTAGTATCCACGCAACCCCCAACCCTTACCCTTGAATATATCCACCATCGCCATCAATGCCGACGGATCCTCTGCCAGGCCGCTGCTGGCGCCGGTGGGCTGTGTCTTCAGCCGTCCGTACTCCACGAACAGCTCGCGGTTGCCGAAGAACTTCAGCCACAGGTCGGCACTATAGCCTTCCTCCTGGCCAAACCCATCGGCCAGCCAGTTAGCACCAATCGCCCAACTCGGGCTATTCACCAAGTTGACGCGGGCCGACAGATAGCCATCGTCCAGCCCTGAGTCATTGTGCACGTTCCCGTAGGTGGTGTCCGAGAAGATCAGATTCTCGATGGCGTTCAGGCCAAAGGTATCAAAGTCATACCCGGCTCCACCTGCGAAGAACTCCCAGTCCAGGAAGCCCAGGCTGTCGTCGAACTCGGCACGGAAGCCCTGCTGGGACATCCGCTCGTTGTTGACGAGCAAGCCCAGTCCGTAGCTCTGGAACTGGCGACCTACCGTCCAGTCCGCGCTGATAAGTCCGCGGCTCGGGAACTGCAGGATCGCCTCATCCAGCCACACCGTCTCCGCACGCCGACCGTCTACCGCTGGGTAGATCGTATATAGCCCAGTTGGGTTCGGTTGCTCAGGCCACAAATCATCCTCAGAGTAGGCCCAAGGATGGTAGTTGCTCCACCACCGTGGATCGGAGGTGTCGCGCACCTTGAGGACGATCTTGCCGAACAGGTCGTCGGTGATGTCGCCCTCAATGCCGATCTTGGCAGTGAGGTTGTCAAACTCACCGCTCATGTCCAGATCGTCATCAATGCACGGCTCTATCGGGTTGGGGCCCTCCCACAGATCTTGCGGTGTGACGCCGCCGACGAAGGAGAAATACTCTTCCTCCCACCACTCGACCGTGCTGGCCAGACCGATACGATAGTCAATCCAGCCGGTGACCTCGGGGCCCTTGGCCTCCTCCAGCGCAGTTACCCGGTCGCCCAGATCCCAGACCTCATCTTCAATCCAGCCCAGGTCGTCGCGCAGATCAGCAAGATCATCGGCGAACTCGTCGGTCAAATCCGCGACGATGCCGCGCACCTTATCA
>JAUWYY010000015.1 GCA_030615605.1 bacterium | reverse complement strand
GGGTCAATGGTGCCATTGCCGGACTTGTAAGTGGAGCCAACACCTACGACAGTACCATCGGGTAGAACATTCGCTGTGAAGCGGTCGCGCGATGCTGAAGTCGTAAGCTCCCACTGCCCAACGGCCCACGCCGGCGCGCCGGGCCCGGCCGGCACCGACTCAGGAGCAGGTAGCTCAGTCACCGGTGGAGAGCCGTAGGTACCCCGGGTACCCCCATACGTGCGCTCAGTCACCGGTGGAGAGCCGTAGGTATAGCTAGGTCCCCCATACGTGCGAGGAGCGCCTCTGCGCTGGGCCGTCCAGGTGAAGTCGGCTCCCTCCCCTGCGCGGCCGCCCTCGCCATGGCCGGTGCCGTTGCCAGTGCCATCCGGCCAGAGCCTTCCGGTCATGGTGGCTGTCCAGTCGTCCTCAGCGGCCTTGTACGTTAGTTGTCCAGACGGGTCAATAGAGCCCGTGCCGGGTTCGGCCTTACCCTCAGCGCCCTCAGGATTCTTGATCGTGATAGTGCCGTCGGCCAGAACACTCAGTATATAGCTTGGTACCCCTTCGACGGTGTTAAGCTCCCACTCACCCACGGCCCAGGCGGGGGCGCGCTGACCTGCCTGGGACCCCGGGACCTTGGTCGCCGTCCAGGTAAAGCGATCAAACTGGCCTATTCCAGGCTCTTTTGCAGATCCGCTGCCACTTCCAGTACCATCAGGATTAAGCTTTCCAGCCATTGTCGCGAACAGTACGCCACCTCTGAACACTCTATACTGTAGTTGTCCCCATGGGCTGAGGGTGCCGGATGGCTTGGGAGCGCCGGTGAGGGCATAGGGATGCCCCTCAATCAATACATCACCATCAGGTCGAACAACGATCAAGGCGGGGCTTGCATCTGCTCCGGGCACCTTCATCTCCCACTCACCAACCGCCCAGAGTGGAGCTGCCCGCTCGATGCCCGGTGCCTGGACTCGAATTGCCGTCCAGGCGCGGCCGGGAGGACTGATGCGCCCAGTCGCGGTTCCGTCTGGCAATAGCTGCCCGCTGAGTGTGCCCTCCCACCCTCCTATAGGCCCCTTTACCTGCACTTGTCCAGAGGAATCAACGGACCCGGGATCGGCCGTAAGGTCCTCGGATTCAACGTGCCAGATGGCAGTTCCATCAGCCTGAACGGTCAAGACTCCAGTGGTATCCCCTGGCCCGGTCATCTCCCACTCCCCAACCGCCCAGGGAGGTGCGCCCTGTTTCGTCTCGGGCCCCGAGATCTTGGTCGCCGTCCAAGTTGCTTCCCTATCGCCATCCTGTATCATTCCGCTGCCAGTACCGCTTGGACTGAGTGTGCCAGTGACCTCTGCGTTGTCGCCTTCCACGCGGAGGCGCACTTGTCCCGAGGGCTCGACCGAGCCGGTCGCGGAAGCACCAGGGATCCTGATGTAGCCGTTGGGGTTAACCGTAATGATGAGGCTCTCATATCCCTCCTCTGGGCTCCTCATCTCCCACTCACCCACGGCCCAGAGCGGGGCACGCCTGGGCTTTGCTGATACCGGCGGCGCGAGCGCGCCCTGCCAGACGACGAGGGTTGCCTTGTCTCTGGTGAGCGGCACGGTGCGGGTGACGACGGTTTTGGTCAGCATGGGGCGACCGACAAAGGCGCGGATGGCTTCGTCATACTTTCCTCCGCTGAGCGTCCGCCGGGCCATCTCCAGCTCCACGGTGATCTCGGCTTTGCCCGCGCTGCGGCGCACGCGCACGACGTAGCCCTCTTTGTCGGCCAACTCGACGCGGCGGTACAAGTCCGGCTCGACCTCCTCCAGATAATACTGCGGCCGGTCCTGCGGCCAGATAAACTCGAACGACTGCTCCTCACCAACTTTGAGCAACTCTTGCTCCTGCGCCAGGCTGCCGCCAGCGGCATCTGCGACCGAGTGGAAGAGCCAGGTCACCAGAGACCAGTCTGGATTGATAATTGTGACGAGGCCAGCACTTGGGTCATGTATTATGCGGTCTGCCGTCACTTGTGGTGGCATGCCGCTGTGCGTGCGGAACCACCGAGTCAACTGCCCGCCGTCCGGCCTGATAATGGTGACGAGGCCAGTACCCGGGTCATGTATCATGCGGTCTCCGCCCAGTTCCGATGGCGCCCCGATGAACGCCGCCCGACCAATATCCGATCCCAACGTTTGGAGTATGCGGAGGTATCGGCTCTCGTTTAGGAGGCCGAAATCCTTGAGCAGCGCCACCGTAACGCGCAGTGGTGCCGCTTCAGGTGCCGCGTCCCCCCGCAGCGACTCATCGCTATCCAAGTCGCGCTGCAGTTCAGCAGTCAATTCCTCAATCTCATGCTCCAACTGGCGGACTGCCGGATGGCCGGAGGTGCGGCGGGCCCGCAGGTTGACAAGCGCCAACTTCTTGCTAAGCAGTTCCTCACGGAGAACTGCACGCCACGGGTCCTCCTCCACAGGGCCGGCGGTCACCACATAGACGTTGCCTCGCTTGAACCACTGGATGTAGCCCGCAGCTTTCAGGTAATCCAGGACCTCCTCCACGGTAACATCAGTCAATTCGACTGCCGGGACAGTTCCTTCGACGTCTGGACCAATGATGATGTCGGCACCGCTAGCCGTGGTGAGCATGCGCAGGACCCCGACGACGTTGCCCTTATTGACGTGCAAGCACATTGGCTTGGATTCGCCTGGCGCATTGGTGACGCCGGCCTGGCCTGCTGGCTCCGGCTCGTCGGCGAGGGCTGACAGCCCGCAAACTCTCAGCGCGACAGCCGCAACGATCAGCATAAAGATGAATCCTCGTTGGCGTGACCATACTGAAACTGACATGATCTTCTCCTCCTTGTCGCTATACACTCACGAGGTTGGCGCATTACTCTTCGCGGTGATATTGTCCTTGATGGCTTGTGCTATCTCCATGCCCGGCGAGTCGTGCCGCCCCTGCGTCGGTTCGAGCTGCTCCGGTTCAATTTCCTCCGCCAACTGCGCCGGCCGAGTCTCCTGGAAAACCGTCACGGCAGTCATAATTGGTTCGGTCTCTGGCCTGGTGACGAGCTGATCTTGCGTTGGTGGCGCAGGCGTCTCCGCCGGCGTCACTAGCGGCACCGGCTCTTCGACTTCCCGATCGCGGTACACGATTCTGGTCTTGTAGATGGGTACCCGCTTGACCACCACACGCTCCTTGACGACCGGCACCTCCACCTTGACGATCTTCTCGCGCACCTTGACGGTCTCGGTCACAATAACCTCGCGCGGCCAGACTGTGCGCCCCGCGTACAGGCCCGTCGCAAAGACCGCGATGAGCAGCGCCGCCGCTGCGGCCCAGCCCAGGCGGGAAAGCCCAGCCAGCGAACGTGCCCGCTGCCTTTCAATCGTCTGCAATGCCCCCACCGTGGCTCGTTCCAGGCCCTCGGCAGGCGGCTCGCACTGGGCTATACTGGCCACCGCGCCTTGGATACGTTGCAGCGCCTGCCATTCGAGGCGGCACCCGGGGCACTGGGCAATGTGCCGGTCGAATTCAGCGTGGTCCGTGCGGGTGCCATCCGCTATTTCTTGCATCAATCTTTGGGCTTGCTTACAGTTCATTGGTCTGATCCTCCTCCAGATAATCAGATAGTAGTGCCCTGAGCTTCTGCCGCGCGCGGTACAGGTGCGTCTTCACTGTCCCCACCGTGCAGCCCATGACTACGGCAGTCTCCGCCACATCCATCTCTGCGAGCGAGAACAGCATTATCGCGGTTCGCTGTTTGGCAGGCAGCTTGCTCACAGCCTCACTCACGGCCGCCTGCAGATCACTGGCAATGGCGGATTCTTCAGGGTTCACTTCGTAACTGAGAGCGACATCGCGCTTCGTGGCCCTCGCCATGCGTCCCTGCCGACGCAGTGCCGAGATGGCGCAGTTAACACCGATGCGCTTAAGCCATGGGACGAACGGCCGGCGGGAGTCAAAGCGGCGAATGGTCTCATACGCGTGCAGGAAGGCCACTTGCACAACGTCCTCCGCGTGGTCGTGGTTGCCGAGCACTGCATAGACCACCCGATAAACAGCCTCGCGATGTCTGCGCACCAGCTCTTCATAGGCAGCAATATCGTCCCCCTGGCAGCGTGCTACAAGTTCGCTGTCGGCAGCAAGCATATTGGCAGTTTCGCCCTTGGAAGTGTGCTTAGTCACTAGATATACGCTTTTGGGCCGGCCTGGGTTGACAAGCAGGAGGAAGATTGTCCTGCGCCGCGAAAGACAATACGTCTCCTGTTGGTATGCTACCGCCATCAGGGACTTAGGTCAATCATCTTCAGCAAAGGACGACTCACATGAGTGGTGTCAATGATGACAGTATTGCGCAGAGCTTGCTGGACTCCGGCGTAATCAGTCAGGGGCAGCTTGAGGAGGTCAGGCAGGAGGCTGAAGAAAGTGGGGTGGGGCTGGTTAGTGTTCTGCTGGAGAAGGGCTATGCCTCGGCGGCGGACCTGGCGGCGGCTGCACAGAGCAGAGAAGAGGACGCTCCCCTCCAGATTGAGGAAAGCCAGGCGCCACCGCCCACCATCAGCCAGGCAGGAGGGCTGCGAGAAAAGTCAAGTACGGGCCAGGCGGCTTTGTCGGCATACGAGATTGAGATGGAGGCAATCCGCGCCATCCCGCGAGTCATCGCCGAGGAGTACACGGCCTTGCCCCTGCAGATCAGTCAGGAGCGAATTCTGGTGGCGATGGCCGACGAGACCAATGTATTGGCCATTGATGCCATCCGCTCGCGGACGGGTCGGAAGGTGGAGCCGGTCGAGATTCCTGCCGAGCAGATTGAGGAGGCCATTGACCAGTACTACACCCGCCAGGCCCGCGCCAGCATCCAGGTCAGCGAACAGGCTAAGGACCTCTCGGCGACAGTAAGCGGCACCGAGGCGGTAAGCGGTATTGATATTGATCTGATTCGGATGCTCGATGATGCGCCGGTGGTGCGCATCGTGGAGACTATCATTCAGGACGCCGCGCGCATGCAGGCCTCTGATATCCATATCGAGCCGCGCGCCGACCACGTGCAGGTTCGCTATCGCGTTGATGGGCAACTATCTACCATCACCAGGCTACCCAAGGATATGCAGCAAGCAGTGCTGTCGCGCATTAAGCTGCTGGCTAACGAGGATATCGCCGAGACTCGCTTCCCGCAGGGCGGGCGGTTTGACACGATGGTTGACAACCGCCCCCTTGATCTACGCGTCTCCACTCTGCCCACCTATTGGGGCGAGAAGGCAGTCCTGCGCCTGTTGGACAAGAGCCGCGTCTTTGTGTCGCTGGGCGAGCTAGGGTTTCTGCCCCAGATGCAGAAGGAATTCGAGGAACTGGTCACCCGTCCCCAGGGGATGATTCTGGTAACTGGTCCCACCGGTAGCGGCAAGAGCACCACCCTGTACGCCGCGCTGCATACGATCAACGAGGACCGCATCAATATATCCACGATCGAAGATCCCATCGAGTATGAGGTGGAGGGCCTAAACCAGACCCAGGTCCACCCCGCTATTGACCTGGATTTCGCCGAGTTTCTGCGGCACATTCTTCGCCAGGACCCTGATGTGATCCTGGTTGGCGAGATTCGCGACCTGGAGACGGCCCAGATGGCCTTCCGGGCGTCGCTGACTGGTCACCTGGTGCTCAGCACTCTCCACACCAACGACGCGCCCAGCGCGGTCGCTCGCCTGGTGGACATTGGCATCGCGCCGTATATCATCGGCTCATCAATCCTCGGCGTGCTGGCCCAACGGCTGATTAGGCGCATCTGCTCGCATTGTCGCGAACAGTATCAGCCCAGCTCTCAGGAGCTGGAGCGGTTGAACCTGAGCGAGGAGCAGGCTGAAAAGATCCGCTTCCACGTCGGTCGGGGCTGCCGGCACTGCCGCAATACCGGCTACTCCGGACGGGTGGCGGTCTATGAGCTGATGAAGATGAACGATGAGCTACGCGGTGCGCTGGGCCGCGGGGAAGATGCCTCCGCCCTGCGGCGCATTGCCGTCAAGAGCGGGATGAAGACCCTGCGCTACGATGCACTGACCAAGGTCCACCAGGGCAGTACCTCCGCCCAGGAGGTCATCAACGTTATGTTCGCCCCGGAGCTAATGTGACGGCAGCTCAACAGTAGCCCAATGGCAGTCCAACGACAGCACAGAAGCAGCTCAACGGCACGCGAAGGTCCGACTGACGAACGTGGCGAATGGGTGACAGGAACGGAATCGGTACCCGATAGCGGGTCCTGGCCGGCCCCCCTTTCGGCTCAATGCAGTGATCTCGTGAGACGAACAGTGGTGGAATGCCAAGCGTTGTAGCAAGTAGCTGGGCACGTCCTGAATCGCAGATGTATTTCGGAGGAAGCCATGGACAACTTGCCGATGGAATACGACAAGACCTTTAGCAGCGTCACGGAAATCCCGGACGGTCATTTTGATGGGGGGGACATCAATAGACATCTGTACGAGGGAATCCACTTCCGCAGGGTGTATCTACGTGGCTCCTACGTGAAGTCGTCCCGCTTCAATGGATGTTCTTTCGAGGATTGCGATCTTGTGAAGATGTCCTTTCAGAGAACTCAATTCGAAGATTGCGAGTTTCTGAATTGCACCTTCTCTGAACTGACGAGCTTGGCTGCCACGTTTCACCGATGTCACTTCCGGGAGTGCATGTTCGCCAAGCCGACGAACTTTCAGCGCGTAGATTTCTTGGGCTGTATGCTTGATAGCTGCAATTTCAATGAGGGGCTAAGGTATATAACTGGCGAGTGCACGGAAGTTCGAGTGAATGACACAGACTTCTCGAAGGCATTTCTTCAAAACTTGCGAATCCGAGGCGAGTTGAGCAAGGTCTCCTTTGACTGTATCAAGGCAAAGTCTCTCGACTTTTCGGGAGCGGTATTTGACCGAGTCAGTTTCGATGGCGCCCGTCTTGTTCGTGGGGTATTCATCGGTGTCGAGAACCTGGAAAGACGGCTATTCTACACATGTCAACTGGATGATTGCGATTTCGAGTGGGTCGAGGCGTTTGTGATAATGGGGTTCGGCAGGAAGTCGAAATCCGGTTACGACTTGGATAATTACTACGACCAGTGCATCAAGCCTGTTCTGGAGGAACTGAACATCGACCCCCTGCGTACTGATCGCTACGAATTCGACGGAAGAATCACCGATGAGATCCTTGGGCGTATCAAGACGTGCACTTTCGTAGTTGCAGAGCTGTCTGGGTTTAGCGAGAACGCGTTCTTCGAGGTTGGCTACGCCCTTGGCACCAACAAGGATGTAATCTTCTGTATCGATGATGAACAGAACATCCCATTTGACCTAAAGGACTATCCTTTCATAATTCACGGGACGAATCTGGATCGCTTACGGCAAAAGCTGCGCCAACGTGTAGCATACATGCTTAGCAAACGACTGACCCAGACCGAAGAAGCCTGAGCAACTTCGCCTAAGGTACTATTGACCCTCAAGTTTCCACATTCACTGGTATCCGTTCAGTTGCGGACCACACCACCGAGCCCAATGAGTGGGGCACCTCGGCGTGGCCACGGGCGAGATACCGTTCCCACCCAATGAGACTTCGCACTATGCCGTTTGTGGGCAAACTATCCACTACCCACTCGCCACTGACCACTATGTCGTTACTATCGCCAGCAGCCACTCGCAGCACTTGAGCATACTGGGGATGCACAGCAGTTCATCGGGGGTATGCGGCTTGTGGGCGCCGGTGGCGATGATTACGCTGGGTATGCCGTGTTCGTTGAATATGTTAGCATCGCTACCCCCACCACCTTTATGTAGATTCGGCTTCAGCCCTACCTGCTCGGCAGCAGCAATGCCTCGCCTGACTACTTCCTCATCGAGTCCTAAGGCAAAGCCGTTGTAGCTGCGCTCGGTGGTGATATTGGCTTGCGCTCCGGCCTGGGCGGCGGCTTCTTCTACTTTTTGGCACATATGCCGGGTCTGGCGGATGAGCTTTTCCTCCTGGTGACTGCGGGCCTCACCCTTGAAGGTAGTTACTTCCGGCACGATGTTTGTTGCACTGCCACCCTGGATAGTGCCGATGTTGGCAGTTGACTCGTCGTCGAGTCGTCCCAGCTTCATCTCGGATATGGCCTGAGCGGCGATTTTGATGGCATTGATCCCCGCCTCCGGCTCGACTCCGGCGTGCGCGGCCTTGCCCCGAACTTCAAAGCTGATCTTGTCAGAATAGGGGGCCTGGGTGACCATCTGCCCAGGAGTTACGCTCCCGTCGAGGACATACGCCATCTGCGGCAGCGGCTCGAGCATCTCATAATCAAGATGCTGCGCCCCTATCAGTCCGATTTCTTCAGCCACGGTGAAGACGACTACCAGCTCGCCGTGAGGCAGTTCTTGGTCGTCCAGCGCTTGCAGTGCAGATAGAATGATGACAATGCCCGCTTTGGCATCGGCTCCTAAGATAGTGTCGCCGGCGCTGTGAATCTCGTCATTTTCGACTACGGGCTGGATGCCGGTGTCGTCGCCCACTGTATCAAGGTGCGTATTGATCATTATCGCTGGAAAGCCGTCAGCAGTAGCGGGGATTCGACAGATAAGATTGCCGCAATCTCCCACAATGCGCAGGGCGGCGCCATCGTCGGTGATGTCCAGGCCGAGATCGGCCAGTTTGTCCTCAATGACGCTGGCGAAGGCAGCTTCATGCTTCGATAGGCTATCAATCTGCACCAGCTCGCAGAAAAGGCTCACGAGTGCATCGCGGTTCATGGGGTGTCTGACTCCCTTTCGTCCTGGGCCGGTCTTGTGACTAGTTTAGAGCACGGGTAGGTATTGGTTCAGTTCCCAGTCGGTGACCTGGACTCGATACCGATCCCATTCAATCTTCTTATTCTCAATGAGCTTATTGTGCATTTCTTCGCCCAGCGTTTTCTTCAGCAGCTCACTTTCCTCAGCTACTGAAATGGCACTAAACAGATCAGGTGGCAGTGAGCCAATGCCCAGCGCTTCGCGCTCTTCGGAGGACATCTCGTATACATTGCGCTCGCAGGGCAGCGGGCACTCGTATTCGTTCTCGATGCCTTCAAGCCCGGCTGCCAGCATCACTGCAAATGCCAGGTAGGGATTGCAGGCCGGATCCGGGGAGCGGTACTCCACCCGTGTTGCATTGGCCCTGCCCGGCTTGTAGGTGGGAACCCGAATCAGATCAGAGCGATTGCGCAGCGCCCACGACAGGTAGGCAGGTGCCTCGTAGCCGGGCACCAGCCGCTTGTAGGAGTTGACCCACTGGTTGGTAACCAGCGTTATTTCCGGGGCATGTCTGAGCAGCCCGGCAATATACTTGCGGGCAACAGCAGACAGGTGCATGGGGTCGTCGCGGTCAAAGAACGCATTATCCTCGCCCTTGAACAGCGACTGGTGAGTATGCATGCCGCTTCCGTTCTCGGTGAGCAGTGGTTTCGGCATAAAGGTGGCATACACGCCGTGGCGCAGTGCTACTTCCTTGACGATGAGACGATAAGTCATCGCTGCGTCGGCCATCCGTAGCGCGTTGGTATAGCGCAGGTCAATCTCGTGCTGGGAGGGCGCCACCTCGTGGTGACTGTACTCGACAGCAATGCCCATCTTCTCCAAGATAAGCACAGTCTCGCGGCGCAAGTCTACCGCTTCGTCGCGCGGGGTCACATCGAAGTACCCGCCGCGGTCGAGAACCTGCGGGTCGGGGTCGCTGGTCTCGAAATAGAAGTATTCGAGCTCGGGGCCTACGTAGAAGGTGTAGCCCAATTTGGCGGCGCGCTCGAGATTGCGTTTGAGCACGTAGCGAGGATCGCAGTCATACGGGCTCCCGTCCGGCCGCAAAATATCACAGAACATGCGGGCCACTGCTCCGCCTTCTTGAGGTCGCCATGGCAGTATCGCGAAAGTTGTTGGATCCGGCATCGCCACCATATCGCTCTCATCAATGCGAGCGAAGCCCTGGATGGAAGAGCCGTCAAAACCTTGGCCCTCTGCCATGGATAGCTCCAGTTCACCAACAGTTATGGCAAAGCTCTTCAGATATCCCAGAATGTCGGTGAACCACAGTTTGATGAACTTGACATTATTGGCTCTGGCCTGTTCCAGCACTTCTTCCTTGTCCATAGAAGCTGACATTGCACTCCTCCAGATAGCAGGTGTTCACTAATTGCTGATCGATGAGGTGAACCGTTCTCCGCCAGCCCCGATTCTGATTATTGGGGTCGTTACCTTGACGGCTGAGAGGTACAAACTCAATAATAGACTAATTGTTGGCTGAGTGCAAGGTGTTGATTGGCTCCCAACGTGAGGACTGAGGAGTGCCCGGCCCCGAACATATAAGAGTTACCGCTCCGGGACGTATCTGTCTGTTTGGCGAGCACCAGGATTTTCTGGGCCTGCCGATTATTGCCTGTGCCATTGATCTGGCCATAGAAATAATCGGCAACACCATTCATCTGACCATTGTGTGTTCCTCTTCTGTGAAATTAGACAATGTGCCCCCACTCTGTTTAATACCAAGCGTTTTCTGCCTGAGCTGGCGGCTAGCTCTCGGTCATCTTGACGGCCTGGGCCAGATCCATCCGCGATAGACTGTACAGCCCCGGTATCTGTGAGATGATAGCAGTGGCCGCGACAGCCAGAATAGCAATCAGGTACGTCGTCCAGCTGATATGCAGCATTATTGTGTACTGATCGGTCTCGAAGGCTCGCGCCACCAACAGTGAAAAGAACCAACCTATGGGCAGTCCGATCATCAGTCCCAGTGCGGCGGCCAGCAGATTCTCTAGAGTAACGATAGTAATCATCTCGCGGACAGACAGCCCCAGCGAGCGTAGAGCAGCCAACTCCCGCCGCCGCTCGAGCAGGTTCATTGAGACTGTATTGTAGACCACTGCCAGCATTAGCGTCATCCCGAACAGCACCATCACGCCCGTGAAGATGTCGGCTGCGGCCATCTGGCGGTCCAGTTGGCCGCGCACATCGGCAATCAATTCCACGGAGGCGGTCTGGGGCAGGTCAAAGGCGCGCCGCTTCAGGGCGCTTTGCATCTGTGGTTTGGTATCTACCAGCACGCCGTTGATGGTCCCCGGGGGGATCTTCAGCCGCGAACCGAACACTTCGTACAGATAGTCTACGGGCGCGTAGACCCCCATGCCAAAAGCCTGTTCCACCACTGCTACCACGGGTGCCCTAACTGTGATGTTCAGATCGCGGGAGTTAAGGGCATAATCGAGGCGCACTGTCTGGCCTTTGCTCACCCCAAGCCGCCGGGCTGCTCCCCGGGTCGGGTATATGCCCGGCTGGCGCACTTCGATGACCTGGCCGGTCTGGTCCTGAAGCTGGTAGACGCGGCTGTGGTTCGGTATGCCGCTGAGCACCGTGTCCAGAATATTGTTTCCGTGGCTCAATGTCACTGGTATTCCTAATGTCCCTTCCGACCATACTACTTCCGGCCACTGGCGAATCTGGCCAACTAAAACGTCGCTGACCGGCCCGGTGAACCCGATTGCGGCATCGTAGTGCCGCACGGACCGGAAGTAATACTCGATGGTGTACTCGGTCATATCGAGACTGGCCACCGAAACGATGACCAGCGCCACCCCCAGGGCGATGCCGATGATGGTGAAAAGCAGCCGGTAGCCCTGACGCAGCAAATTGCGTACAGCCAGCTTTGTCGCGAACCCCATGCGCCAGGCCATCCGTGCCAGCAGCGCCGTCAGCCTCATCCCGGTATGCTGTGGCGCGGGCCGCATAGCTTCGGCCGGGGTTAGACGGGCAGCACCCAGCGCTGGCACCAGCGCCGATAGCAAAGAGGTGCCTACGGCGATGCTCATGGCTATTGCCGCCACCCCCAGTCCCGGGGCATACACTCGGAAGGGCAGGTGGAGAACGCCCAGATACAGAGCAGTAAATGGCCCGCTGAGTAGCTGTCCGGCAATGGTTCCGATCACGCCGCCTACCGTGCCCAGCACCAGGGCGTATAGACAGTAGTGCCAGGCCACGCCTACCCGACTCAGTCCGGAGGCCCGCAGGAAGCCAATCTGAGTGCGCTGCAAGCGCACCATCCGCGATAGCACCGAGTAGACAACCAGCGCTGCCGCCGTCAATAAAAATATGGGAAAGACCACTGCTGTCCCGCGCAGGCCTTCCATATCCAGGGTCAGCAGTTTGTTGCTGGGCTGCTCTTCGCGGGTGATCGGCTCGTGGCTGCCATAGCGCTCCATCATGCTCTGGACTATTGCCATTACCCGCGGACGCTGGCCGGGTTTGGTCAGCACACAGATCTCATTGATCATCCCGCTCATATCAAAGAGGTGCTCTACCTGCCTTCGCGGCATAAACAATACACCGAAGGTGCCGGGAGTGGGGAAGAGGTACTCTTTGCTCTGGATGGGATAGAGATATTCGGGACTGGTTACGATACCGGTGACACGAAACGGCACTCGCCGGCCACTGGTCTCTACGAAGATGGTATCGCCGGGCTGGTAATCGTGGAACCGCGCGAAGTTGCCCTCGACGAGGACCTCGCGACGGCCAGCACCAGTGAAGTAGCGGCCACTGGTGACGCGGACGTCATTGATAGCACTGCGCTGTTCACTTGGTAGCGATATTATCCGTCCTACTACCGAGGGAATCTCAGCATGAGGCTGCTCGATTTTCATCTCTTTGACGATCCGCCCGGCCACCTCACTGACGCCGGGTATACCTTTGACCCAGTGGACAAGATCGTCGCGTGCCGGGTTTATGCGAACGGTGAAATCAGCGAAGTGGAGATTGTCGTAGAACAACGAGTAGTTCGCATCGAGGTTCTGAACGGCCATGTAGGTGGTCTGGAACAGGCCAATGCCCAGCACTATCGCTACCAACAGGGCTGCCACCTGCGAACGATTGCCTCGCAGGTCCCGCAACAGCTTCAGATATAGACCAGGCAGTCGCGGCATTGTTCACCAGCGGATCTTACTGGCGGGGAGTGGCGACTCGTTTTTCTGCACGTCTACTACCTGCCCACTGCGCAACCGCACGACGGTGTCAGCCATCTCGGCTATCACCTCGTTATGCGTAACCAACAGCATGCTCAGGCCGTCGCTGCGATTGATCTCGCGCAGTACCTCCAGCACCGTAATGCCGGTGCGGAAGTCGAGGTTGCCGGTCGGTTCATCGGCCAGGAGTAACTGGGGACTCTTGGCCAGAGCCCGGGCAATAGCCACTCGCTGCTGTTCGCCGCCGGAGATCTGGTGGGGAAAGTGGTCCGCTCGTTCGCCCAGGCCCACCCGCCTTAGCAGATCCAGGCAGTCGCTCTGGCTGTTGCTGATTTCCGCCACAAGTTCGACATTCTCCCGTGCCGTAAGAGTGGGAACCAGATTGAAAAACTGAAAGACGAAGCTGACGCTATCGCGCCGGAAGCGGGTTAGTTGGTCCTCGTTGGCCGTGGTAATATCTTGATCAGCGACGGTAACGGAGCCACTGGTCGGCGTGTCCAGGCCGCCGATGATATTGATGAGGGTGGTCTTTCCTGAGCCGCTGGGGCCCAGCAGCACCACTACCTCACCGCGGGCCAGCTCCAGGTCCACGCCCCGCAGCGCTTCTACGGGGATTTCTCCCAGCATGTAGGTCTTAGTCACATTCTCGAGCACTACCAATGGAGAGTTCATAGCTAATAGCGCTTGACCTGGGGCGGACTTGCAGTGCTACTTCGGATTCAAGACTGCAAGGGTTGGTTGCGGATTGACCCGTTGGTCAACCTGTAAGTCCTGTTGACCTGTGGTTATGATCAGGTCTGCTTCCGCCAGCCCGTCGAGCACCTCCACCGCCAGATAGTTTGTCAGGCCGGTAGTAATCTGCTGTTGACTGGCACGACCCTCACGTACCACCCACACGTAGCGGCCCTGTCGGTTCTCATTGACGGCGTCGGCGGGGATTAGCAGTGTCTGGCTGCGCAGAGTCACTGAGGCATCCACATTGACCTCAGTGCCGGGTATCATATTTGACATCGGCTCATCGAGGTCTATGCGCACCCGCACCGTCCGCGCCCCCGACTGTAGTTCACTGCGTGGCTTGGCCAGCGGACCGATTGCGGTTATCTTCCCATAGTAAGTCGTTGCGAGATATGTTGGTAGCGTGACCTCTACCGGCAAGCCCTGGTGTACTTTGGGCATGTCAATATCATTGATGTAGGCAACCACCCAGACTTGCTGTGGGTCAACCACGGTGAATAGCGGCTGGCCCGGGCTTACCGCATCGCCTGGATCCACATATCTGCGGGCTACCACTCCCGCGAAGGGACTGTCAATGACCTGTATGTTCAGTTGCTCTGCGGAGATAGCGGGCAGCCCAGTGGGGCCGGGCGAGATGCGAGCCAGCGGTGCGCCGTCAGCGACCCGCTCACCCTCGGCCACGTATACTTGCTCGACCTCGCCAGCAGTCTTTGCTCCAACGTTGGCTACCTTGCCGTCAATCTCGCCAGTGGCCGACAGATGTCCGATCAGAGACGAGATTTGCGCGGAAACAACTTCCACTGACGTCGGGCGGGGCCACGCCTTCCAGACAATAAGTGCTGCGATCACCACTGCAATTGCTACGAGGATCCGCCACTTCCCTAGGGCAGGGGATTTTCCGTCGTGTTCCGGTGCATGATCGGCTGTAGATAGCATACTGTTCATCTTTGCCAGTCTGTTTTCGCCATGGCCAACTGATTATCCTGCCTGCCCCGACCACAGGACACGACAAAGGCCACCTCGCCGGTGGCCTTTATCTATAAGTTCAGGCTCAATGTAAGTCTGTTGCGATTTGTATTGGCCAACCCTAAAGCTGACAGGCGCCTGTCAGCCTCTACGCTATTGGTTAGAAGCCCGCCATGAATTTAAGCTGCAGAAACTGCTGGTCGCCCACTTCCCCCAGCGGCTCCCCCTCCCAGTCGAGGTTGGGCTCATCACTGCGTAGAGCTCGCGCGTAGGTAAGCTGCACGGTGGCGTTTTCGCCCAGCGAGCGATATGTGCGCACCGCCCACAGATCGTCAAATACTATGCCCACCACCTGGCAGTCGTACCACCACGTGGGGGACTCCTCGTCAACGTGGTAGTAGCTGAAATGCAGGGGGAATTCGCCGAGGTGCGTCCAGGCATTCGCGCCGATGAACTCCAGATTGGTCAATACTGGCCGCCGCTCCAGCCAGCGGTCCCAGTACAGGAGATTTTGCGGACGGTTGCGCTGTTCGATCTTTACGTAAGGATGCAGCGAAGAATACTGGACGTCGTACTCCGAGTCAACTATGGAATACCAGCCCTGCAGCCAGAAGTCGTCACTCTTGTGCAGATCCAGGGCTATGGCCAAAGCATCCGGCCGATGCTTCCTGGGATATACATAGCGGTTGGCATGATGGAATATCCACCCATACTCGGCCACCAGATACTTGTCGCCGCTGTACCGATAGGATAGGTCAACACCACGTACGTCCTCCTGCCCTACTCCGTCAGGTAGCCAGCTAAAGCCTAGGTCCATCCGGTCTCCGTCATATTGAACTCGTGACGAGAAGTAGCCGTCGCTGCCCGGGTTACTCACGGGGATAGGTGCCCAATTGTACGAACTGCCCCCGTAGAACGTATCCAGGTCCACATTGTTCAGGCCGAAGAGTCCGTCAAAGCGTCGCCGAAAGCCCTGCTGGGCCCGGCGCTCATTGTTCACTACCAGCCCCAGCCCATATTGCTGGAACTGGCGGCCAAAGCGCCAGAAGT
Organism: bacterium; assembly: GCA_030615605.1. GTDB lineage: Bacteria > Armatimonadota > Zipacnadia > Zipacnadales > Zipacnadaceae > JALGTD01. Next base: position 42,705 of record JAUWYY010000015.1, on the reverse strand, counting down.
CATCTTCCCCGAAGCTGTGCGCGATCCAGGCCTCATCCAGCCACCATTCATCGTTGCCGTATGGCCGGAAGTAGTCAAACTCGAAGGGCTTGGGTGCGTTTTCGTATGGGGGGCCCTCCTTGATTTCTGTACCCAGCACCGAAAGGGGCAGTATCCCGTCGGCAAACTTCAGTCCGACCTTTGCCGTGGTATCCTCGTCAATGTCGTAGCTGACCGAGAATAGCACAGTCAGGTCGTCAGCTTCAGTATCGTGGTCCAGAGATCTGCCTATCAAACCGATGCGATACTCAATGAAGGCTTCCAGCAAAGGCTGACGCAGCTCCTCCAGAGCTGTCACGCGCTTCTCAAGCTCGCCTGCCTGGCCTGCCACGTCTTCCAGTCCGTTGCGGACTTCACTGATCTCCTCGGAGAACTCGTCCATCAGGCGGTCGATGAGCTGCCTGGCATCAGCTAGGTCGGCAGCCTCCCCTGACGGGCCGGGCACCCCGGCAGGTCCGGCCGGGCCGGGCGGACCTTGCGGGCCCGGTGGCCCCACCGGGCGAAAGTGTTCCTGCATGCCCTTGAACTGGTCAATGGCGTCCAGCAGTCGGCTCAGCGCCATAGCAAATTCATAGCGAGTCAAGGCGCGGTCGCCCCGGATGGAGCCGTCGGGATAACCAATGATGATGCCCATATCCATAAGCTGCTGGACAGCATCGTAGGCCCAGTGATCAAAGGGGACAAGGCGTTCCGCTGCCTGGGTGGAGGGGAGGACGGGGTCACCGGCGTAGGCAGGCACCACAAAAAGCAGACAAACCACACCACTGAGAAATCGCAACCTGAACATTTTGCACCCTCCCTCACATCTAAGGCACAATGACCTCATCTCATTCACTATGTGTTAGTGTAGGCTGCAAGTTCTGAACCGTTATTGCTGTAACTGTTGGTTCATATGTTAGCAAGGCCGCAGGCCAGCCGGAAGGGTATCGGACATGCAGCCCAAGCCGACAATCTTTGGCATATTACAACCAATACCTGTGTATTATAACCCATATGCACAACATGGTCAAACTACTATCGGCGCAGCCTGGCTGTATGGCTGTAATTACGCAGTAGACTCTCTTCTGCTGGGTATAGGAAGGATTTTGCTTACTTGCGGCCAACTAGCACTATACAATGAGTAACTGCGAACAGACCAGTTCATTCAGTGTTGCGGGCGATGGGCTTGTTGAGACTACCCTCAGTTCGGAGCATCTGTACCAGGGGAAAATCCTCAATCTGCGTCGCGATACAGTGCGGCTGGCTAAGGACCAACAGGCCAGCCGCGAGGTAGTTGAACATGTGGACTCAGTGGCAGCGGTGCCCTTGCTGGATGATGGACAGGTAGTGCTGGTCGAGCAGTGGCGTCATCCGATTGAGCAGGCGCTGCTGGAGATCCCTGCTGGTATTATAGATCCCGGCGAGCAGCCTGCTGAAGCTATACGCCGCGAGTTGACTGAGGAGATCGGCTATGCCGCCGGACAGCTGGAGTTGCTGTTCTCGGTTTATCTGGCCCCGGGCTACTCCCAGGAACTGATTCATATCTTCCTGGCCCAGGATTTGCAGTCGGCCGAGGCTGCACCCGATGACGACGAGATCATACGAGTTAGGAAGATACTCTTTGAGGATGCCGTGGCCGCCTGCCTGCGCGGCGAGCTGACTGACGCCAAGACAGTTGCCGGTCTGCTGGCGGTGGCGGCACGCAGGCAGCCAGGCTAATGTCATTGGAAGATAGCAAGGTTGTGGCGAATTGATCCAGTTTGGACCTGACACTATTGCTGACCTGGGCCAATCCCTCCAGCTTGAGTGGCTGGAGACCAACGGCCTGGGCGGATTCGCCTCTTCGACTATAACAGGCGCCAATACCCGTCGCTATCACGGTTTGCTGGTGGCCGCTACTCGGCCGCCCGGCGGCCGCCGGGTGCTGCTGAGCAGGGTTGACGAACAGCTCGACAGTGACGGGCGTCGCTTCGATCTGGCCACCAGCGTTTATGTCGGGGATGTGGTGCATCCTCAGGGATACATGAACTTGGTTGAATTCAAGCTCGATCCGTGGCCGGTTATGACTTATCAACTTGGCGACATAGTTCTGATCAAATCGGTAACGATGCGTCACGGCTATAACCAGGTGATAATCAGTTGGCATCTGGCCCAGGCTGACGCTCCGTGTTCGCTGTCGGTGCGGCCTCTGATCGCCGGTCGCGACTATCACCACCTGCAGTCGGCCAGCGGAGCGCTCAATGCCCAGTTGCAGATCGATTCGGGTAGCTTGGCGATTCAGCCCTATGATGCTGAGTCAACTCTAATGTTGACCTATCCGCGGGGGCAATTTTGGCCTGACGGCTTGTGGTACTACGATTATCTATACCATCGCGAGCGTGATCGGGGCCTCGACTACACCGAAGACCTGTACAGCCCTGGCGTCATTCGCTGGACGGTCACGCCAGGCGAGACGGTCTACCTGTGCGCCTCTACCAAACCGCTGGACGGCTGGCAGCCCCAGCAGTGGCTGGACGCTGAACGCCAGCGCCGAGCGCAGTTGGTCGCGCATCTGCCCCCCCAAGACGAATTTGGGCGGGCACTGACCCGCGCTGCCGACCAGTTCGTGGTCAGACGCCCGCAGGCTGGCGAAGAGGGCCGCACCATAATTGCTGGTTATCCCTGGTTTGGTGACTGGGGCCGGGATACAATGATCTCCCTGCCCGGCTTGCTGCTGGCGACTGGGCGATTTGACGAAGCTAAGTCGGTATTGCGTGCTTTTGCTGAGGCCACTGAGGACGGGTTGCTGCCCAACACCTTTGACGAGAGCGGCTCTGGCGCCAGCTACAACACGGTGGACGCTGCCCTGTGGATGTTCATAGCCGCTCATCGTTACACAGAGGCGACTGGCGATCACCAATTCCTCGCTGACCCGCTGTATCCCACGCTTGCTGAGATTATTGGGTCGTACTCCCAGAGGACCCGATTTGACATCTACGTTGATGATGACGGTCTGCTGTCGGCCGGCAATGAACAAACCCAACTGACCTGGATGGATGCTGATCCGGGTGACGGCCCGGTTACTCCCCGTCACGGCAAGGCAGTCGAGATCAATGCCCTGTGGTATAATGCTCTGCGCATCGCCGCCGATTCTGCGAAGCACCTCGGCCAGTCGGAGGCTGCCGCAGAACTTGCCGAGCGCGCCGACCAGACCCGCACCAACTTCCTGGATAACTTCTGGGACGAGCGACTCGGCTACCTGTATGACTGTATTACGGAGGGGCATCCCGACCCGTCGCTGCGCCCTAACCAGGTTATTGCGCTAGCCCTGCCTTATGATCTGGTTTCTGAGGAGCAGGCTGCGCAGATTCTGTGTCACGTTGCCGAAAAGCTGCTCACTCCTTACGGGCTGCGCACGCTGTCACCTGATGATCCTGACTACCGCGGCTGCTACTTCGGCGACCAGCACGCGCGGGATAGTACCTACCATCAGGGCACGGTTTGGCCCTGGTTGCTGGGCCCATATATGACGGCGTATGTGAAGCTGCATGGACTGAGTGAGGAGACTCGAGATTATCTGCGGAAGCTGACAGGACCGCTGCACGAGCACCTGCAACAGGCGGGCCTCGGCTCGATATCTGAGATATTCGACGGCGATCTGCCCCACTATCCTCGTGGCTGCATCGCCCAGGCCTGGAGCGTCGCCGAGCTGCTGCGCTGCTGGATAGAATACGAGCTTTAATGCACGGACGTATTGTGGTCTCAAAGCCGGTGGTAAGGGGTATCCTAATTGAGACTATGCGACTTCTGTGGGGGGTAGCGCCATGCTATCTGTCGTACTGTTCCACTTTCAAAGTTTTTGCCGGAAAGGTGCGGAAAACCGGCTTTTTTCAAAAAGCGGGTTTCCCGCAAAATCCGCTAATGAGTTTTGTGGATTATGGCTGAGCCGACAGCGATTGACCGAATAAGAAAACTTGGCGAGGAACTTCTGGAGCTGATCTTCCCGCCCGTCTGTCTGCTTTGTGAGCGGCCGGGACGCGAGATCCTTTGTGCCAGTTGTCGGGAGCAGTTTGCGCTGATTGAGCCTCCTTACTGCGTGCGGTGCGGGAAACCGCTGCCCGAGTCGGCTGCTGCTGGGACTGTTTGCGGTCAGTGTCGGCAAGGTGCACCTCAGTTCGACGGAGCGCGTGCCGTAGGATGGCACACTGCCACGCTACGCGAGGCCGTCCTCAGGTTCAAATTCAGTGGGCGGCGGCGCCTGGCCGAGCCGTTGGCCGAGTTGCTTGCCGGGCGCGTTGGGATGGAACAGACGGATCCGGCTGGACTTCCCTGGGAGAGCTTAACTGGAGTGGTGCCGGTAGTGCTGCATCCCCGCCGACGCAATTGGCGCGGTTTCGATCAGGCCGTGTTGCTGTCTCGCCGGCTTGCCGCGCTCGCCGACTTGCCCTGCCGGGAGCAGCTCCTGGTGCGTAGCAAAGACACCGCTCCGCAGATCGGGCTCACTCCACCTCAGCGCCGCGACAATATGAAAAATGCCTTTGCTGTCCCGGAGCCGGAGGCAGTTGCCGGGGAAAGCCTGCTGCTGATTGACGATGTCTATACCACTGGCAGTACGCTCAACGAGGCGGCTAAGGTGCTACACCGGGCTGGAGCCGAGTCGGTCTGGGCTTTGACTATAACCCGTGCCGTCCCCACCTGGCATCCTGATCTTGGCCAGCAATTGGGTGACGAAGAAGACCTGCAAGCTGCTGACAGCGTAGACGTATGATCGCGGATCACTTACAGACCGAAATGCACACATGTCTTGTGGCCGCAAGGCCGGTTGCCGGAGCTATCTCAATGGAAACTATTCGCGCCCCGTGGGGGATAAGAGTATATCGCCGTACTGTTCCACTATTAAAGTTTTTGCCGGCCTGTCCGCCATAGCTGCACTTGTGCAGCGTAGGCAGGAAAGGTGCGGAAAACCGGCTTTTTTCAAAAAGCGGGTTTTCCGCAAAATCCGTTCATAAATCTTGCGCAACAATAACTGAAAAGGAGAAAGTGCATATAGCGATGGATCGCTACGAGGAGCTTAATCTGGAAGCAGTGAGCACCGAATCATTGGCCGAGCGGCCCAGCAATGTCCACATCAGCGATTTTGGCTCGGTCTGCCCGGCGCAGGCCAATGTGGGCAGCTTTCTTGATTCACTGCCGGATATTCTGGCCGGTCGCGATATCAAGCGAGTGATCGAGGCTATTGTGAGTGCGCGGCAGCAAGATCTGCCGGTCATCTTCTGCTACGGCGCGCACGTTGTCAAGGTGGGCCTGGCTCCGGTAATCATCGAGCTTATCACGCAGGGGGTGCTGACCAGCATAGCCACCAACGGTGCTGGCGCAATTCACGATGTCGAGATAACTCTGGCCGGCCACACCTCCGAGGATGTCGCCGCCGCTCTTCCCGGTGGGCGTTTTGGAATGGCGAAAGAAACCAACGAGTTTATGAACGCCGCCGCCCGGCAGGCCTACCAGGAGGAGATAGGCCTTGGTACCGCGACCGCCCGCCGAATTGCCAACAGTGACAGTGAGCACATTGAACTAAGCATCCTGGCCGCGGCCTATCAGCAGCAGATTCCCGCAACCGTGCACGTCGCGCTGGGCACCGACATAAATCATATGCACCCTTCAGCCGACGGTGCAGCTATCGGGGCGGGCAGCCTGCGCGATTTTCGCATCTTCGCGCACCAGGTTACTGGACTTCGGGATGGCGGCGTAATAATCGTGGCTGGCTCGGCGGTGGTGTTGCCGCTAATCATTGAGAAATCGCTGGCCGTGGTGCGCAATCTCGGCTACGAGATTGGCGGCTTCACTGGAGTCAACCTCGACTTCGTCAGGCACTACCGCCCTGCGCTGAACCCGGTGGTGCGGGCTGGCGAGTTCGGGGGTGAGGGCATTACCCTCATTGGCCACCACGAGATCAATATTCCCCTGATTGCTGCCGGCGTCCTCGAGAAGCTGTCGTGAAGGCGGCCAGTGTTCTACCCGCCGCCGATATGAAGCACATGAGCCAGGTATGGAAAAACCCCAATCATCCGGAGGCCGACTACTGTCAGTAGAACTCCAAAGACCTTCTTCAGTGTCTCCCCCGGCATCATCTCCGCCAGGGGCGCGCCAATAAAGAAGCTACCGGCAACTGCGCCTACTGCAAGTGCTCCCGCCAGCGCAAAATCTACGTTGCCCAGCATATGATGGCGAATCGCGGCGGCCAGCGAACAGACCGTTATCACTGCCAGGGAGGTGCCAATGGCTGTGTGCATACTACAGGCCCAGATGAGGACTAGCGCCGGCACCAGCAGCACGCCCCCCCCGATTCCCAACAGTGCCGAGATTGTCCCCATCACCAAGCCTACGCCCAGGTATGAAAGTATTGCCGGTATCTTGTCCAAGATGAGTCCTCCTTAGTTGTTGCGTGAACCGTCTTGGCATTGCTGGTCCTGGTGCGAACTGTCCAGGTGTGTTTTCACGAAATCACGGGCTTCCTGCCAGCTCAGGATTCCCTCTTTGGCCCCGAATTGTGAGACAACTGAGGCAGCATTGGCAGCCCCGATGCGCATCGCCTCATTAAGCTGGAGACCTTTGTGCAATCCCACCACACAGGCAGCGGCGAACGCATCTCCGGCGCCCACCGTCGAGACTACCTCGGTAGGGTATGCGGGTATGGTGAAGAACGAGTGCCCGTCATAGCCCCACGAACCTGCTGCGCCGACCGTCATTACCACATTCTGGCAGCCTGCCTGATGCAGCATCCGCAACATCTGCCGCTCGTCGCTGGGTCCGCGCAGGGGCTCTATCCCGGTGAGCTGATAGGCCTCAGCCCGATTTAAGAACATAACCGTGGCCTGCCCGAGAGTTTCGCCCAGCCCTTCCATTCCCTGCTGGAACTGGCTGCTGCCCGGATTGATGGCCACTCGGACACCTTGCTCGCCGGCAAATCTAGCCAGCTTGCCAAGCATAGCGCCACTTTCCCCGTGTAGTGAGCCGATATAGAGCCATCTTGCCTCAGCAATTTGCCCCCAGGGAATATCCTCGTCACAGATGTGAGTGGCAGCACCCCGCGAGACCAGTATCGTCCGGTCACCGGTAAAGCCAGTCAATATGACAGAGATGCCAGTCGGATGCTCCGTGCATTGCACAAACAGGGATGTATCCACGCCGCGCTCTTCAAGATCCTCGATAACACGATTTCCGGTCAGATCGCGACCAATTTTCGAGCAGGCTGCCGTCTTCAGGCCCATTTCGGCGAAGGTCGCTGCTGTGTTAACGCTACCGCCGCCGGTGTCAAGCATGGTGCTATCCACGCTGATCTTGGCCCCGTAGCTCAGCGCCAGGTAGTCGGTCCTGTTATCGGCGTCTTCGAAGCTGATAAGCTGGGTCTCGTCAATATTGACGAAGACATCCTCGGTGGCACTGCCGGCTGTAATAATATCAAACATTGGCCTCTGCGTCCCCTGTCAAGCTGTGCAGTTCAGCGGATCTCGCGCATATATCAGTTCGTGCTGGAGTGCCAAGTTTCCTTCTGTTGTGCTGGGAACTATTTAGAAAAATTCGGAGCAAATCGTCAGCCTGCTGCGGGCGTTGGCCAATATGGACGCCGCCAATATTGGCCGGGGTAGTTGCCCAGGCCTGGGAGAGGCGCTTCGTAATCAGATAAGTGCGAACTACAGGCCAAGATTCTCTTTCGGCCGCGCGTGATGCGGGTAGAGCCAGGTCCGCTGCCTGCCGGCGAGGGTAAGGCCGTCCTAGTGGTAGATGAACGCGAGGAGTAGACTGTCTACGGAGTGTGGAGCGGATAAAGCCAGGCGCACCTGGGCCAGGACTAGTGCACTATCTCCAGTCCCGGTTGCCTCGAGTAGCCCGCGTTCATCGCAACCAGCTCGTCGACCCCTTCTCTGGCGGCGTCGAGCCGACCCTTCGCGACTGGTTCGAGATTTGCGTAGATACTCTCGCCCGCTTGTGCAACTGGAGTATATCTTATTCCTGGAGGCTCCCCTTCAGCAGTCGGCGGTGCAGGAGTTGCGCCGGGCTGATATAGCGCCAGAATTGGCCCCTCATCAGTACTTGTGGGTGGAGCAATGGGGGAGACAGGCTGGGGACCCTCGCCATCTGTTGACGTCAGCCCTGAACTTATCGCGGTGCCGGTTCTCTCACGGGGAGCCGGGGCTGGCCGGCTCCTACTAGCCACCCGGACAGCGGTTTCCCTTGCGGGGGCCCGATCCGCTTTCAATACTTCTGCTGGCTTCTCAACATCGGCTGGTTTGACTGAGGTGGCGGGAGCTTCAGCCTGCTCGCTGACCTCCGCTGGTAGCCGGGCCAATTCGGGCGCTTTGGGTACCGGCTGTTGTGGTATCAGCAGTAGCCCGATGAGCAGGGCCGCAGCAGCGGCGACAGTCGCACCGCCCGCCCGCTTTGAGATCCTCCAGCGCAGCAGGGAGATGACTCCGACTGCGCGCCGGGCGATCTCGGCCTGGACTGCATTATGGACACGAGCCGCCAGACCTGTCGGCAGCGTGATCGGTTGAGCACGCCGCAGCGCCTTAGTAATCTGTTGCGTTTGGATGAGCTGCTGATAGCATATCTGGCAGGTGAAAAGATGCCGCCACATTGGTGACTGCTCTTGGGCGGTCAACTCCCTGTCCAGGTGGGCAGAAATCAAGCTTTGTGCATCACTACACAATATCTGCGCGACCGGTTCCGCCACGTCAACTGCTCCGTGAATCGCTTCTACTAGTTCCGGGGCTGGTTGCGGCCGGGGTTGGGCCGACAGGTTAGATGAAATCAGCGCCAGCCAGCGATGAACCGCCTCGCAGCGCGGGCAGCGGCCGATATGCTCGGCCATCTGTACCGCTTCGCTGCCCGGCAGCTCTCCGTCCACGTACGCCTGAATCTTTTCTGGTTCGGGGCACTCTAGCATTATCCTGTGCCTTTGCGAATTGTTTGACTGCTTGGGACAGCAGTCCTCGGGCGAATGTGAATCAAGCAGTTGACGTCTAATTCACTACTATAGACAATCGTTGCTGGTGGAAGTTTCTGCTGAGCAAAGAAATCGGCGAATTGCGGGGACCGGATCCTGATAATCCGGATTATTCATAAACCGAAATACAGATATGTTTTGTGGTCTCAAAGCCGGTTGCAAGGTGAGTCGTAATGGAGACCATTGGTCCCGTGTGAGGGACAACAGTATACTATCTGCCGTACTGTTCCACTTTTGAAGTTTTTGCCGGAAAGGTGCGGAAAACCGGCTTTTTTCAAAAAGCGGGTTTTCCGCGAAATCCGTTTATGAAATTTGTGGGCTAAAACTCAGGCAAATAATGGGAAATTCGAGGCTGGACGCGGGTGCGCCACCACGAGCGGGCTTTCTCTACCCATTCGAGGTAGGAGGGAGTTGAGGGCGGACTGGCGTCGGCGCCTTCCTCGGCCGCATACAGGGCCAGGCCGACGCCGGTGGCAAAAATAGGGCTGGCAACTCGGTTGGCCCCCCGTCCCACCCCACGGGCACTGCCTATGCGCACCGGAGTGTTCTCCATAATTTCGGAGGCCATCTCCAGGGTGCCGGGAAGCTGCGAGCCACCTCCGGTGAGCACTACCCCGCTGGTGACCGTATCGTACATAGCGGCCTGCTGCAGATTTTCGATAGTTAGTTGGAATATCTCGACCAGCCGAGCTTGAATTATGTCAGCGATCAGTGCGCGGGGCACGCGCACTTGCTCACGGGTGCCGATCTCCTCGACCACCACCGTATCATCGTCATCCATCATATCCACAAAGGCGGTGCCGAATTGCTTCTTGACTTCTTCGGCCTGCTCGTAGGAGATACGCAGTAGTTTGGCGATGTCGCCGGTGATCTGGTTGCCCGCAACAGGTATGGCTCCGCTGTGGGCTATGGCTCCGCTGGCAAAGACAGCCAGGTCGGTTGTCCCCCCGCCAATATCCATCAGCACCACCCCCAGGTCGGACTCATCTTCGGCCAGCACTGCCAGGCTGGTCGCCACCGGCTCCAGGACTTGCTTTTGCACTTCGACGCCGGCTTCTTCCACGGCGACCGCCACATTGCGCAACGCCCCGGCCGCAGCACTAACTACGTGAATGTTGGCATCCAGCCGCGAGGCGTGCATGCCCAGCGGGCGCTTCACACCACGTTGGCCGTCAATGGCAAAGTCTCGCACCAGGGTATGAATTATCTCCCGATCGTGGGGCAAAGCAACATTGTCGCAGGCGCTCTGGATGGCCTGCTCGACGTCTTCGCTGGTTATCTCGTCCCCGGATGCCACCCGCACCCGTCCGGTCACGTTCCGCGATTTGATGTGCGCACCCGTCACACCTACGTAGGCGCCGCCGATGGGCAGTTGCGCCATCTGCTCGGCTTCGCTCACCGATTGCTGCACCGACTCGACCGCGTGGGCGTGGTCAACGACGACTCCCTCGCGCAGCCCGCGCGAGGGCTGCAGGCCAACCCCCAGAATATCGAGCAGCCCGCTGTCGGCGACGCGAGCAACTATTGTGCAGATCTTGGTCGTGCCTACGTCTATGCTGGCTACGTAGCTGCGGTCGGTCATGACTGGTTAACCTCGCTAAACCCCTCTGCCTCAGTGCCCAGGCGCGGGCCGCCGCACGCCATGCCACGTTCTAGCGCGCCGTAAGCCGTGCCAGCTTTGCCTGCCATACCCCGATGATGATGCAGATGACGATAAGCCACTTTATGCCTATCTTCATCAATCCCAGGCTAGCAACGGCCATGGTCAGGTATACCTCGCGGTCCATCCCAAAAAGCTGGTAGGCCCACGCGCCCGCTGGCGCCTTGACATAGAAATAGCCGAGGAGCCCGATTCCGAATATGGCTAGGGCAGCGCAGAACCCTATGACGCAACTCTCAAACAGCGGCGACAGAATCTCAACGAAATCCAGACTTTGGGCGGAGCGGTCCGCGCTATCGCCTTGTGTTAGGCTGGCATCTTCGCGTGCCATTGATCGAGACACCTCCTTTCGATAAGCATAGCACATGCACCTGTCAACTGGCCCTGTCCGGTTTCAGGAGTTCACCCGCGGTTTCCAAACTGGTTGGTCCATAATTCTAACATCAATATACGCTGCCTGGCGCCCCTTTTCCTCTATCTGCTGCATTATTGCCAGGAACATCATTATCTTGCGCTTCAGGTTATCCGGGCTACCCAGCTTACCCAGCACCCCCGTCGGCGAGTAGATCTGGACTAGATGGCGGTCGGTAAAGTCCATCACCAGCCCCTCGGTAGCCGAGCAGCCTTCCAGACCAGCCAGCGCCTCACTCAGCAGCTTCAGCTCGCCACCGTTCAGTTGCTCTCCTGGCTTCAGGGGGTTGTTCGCCAGTCCATAGAAGTGGATCAATGACCCGGGAAGCGTCGTGGTAGTGGCCACGCAGATACCCTCCTCATCAACCAATGCCCATTGTTCGTCGGTCTTAATTGCTGCCACGGGGTGTCGGCGCTCAATATGTACTACCAGCCGGTCGGGCAAAGCGCGCTCGATGGAGGCTTGCTTGATCTGGGGGTAGTCCTCAAGCTGCTCGGCGATCCGTTGAACCGGGTACAGAAGCGTGCTCGCCCCGCTGGGTACTTCGGTGCCCGCCAGGGCTAGTTTGGCCAGGGCGCTGTCCGGCGCGCGTATTTGGACATCGCGGATGGCAAAATAAGGGGAGACTGCCAGCCCATACCCGAAACTGGCTGCCACTGTCAATGCCAGCAGTTGGGCCGCCCGTAGATATCGGCTTGCTCGTCCTGATTGCCTCTGGACTGAGTGACGAATCGCGTGACACACCCTTGCAGTGGCGTATGATACGATTGCTGGTGCGCCTGTTGTTCAGGTCACGCGTCGTTTACTAATTGTTCGGCAGCGCGGTGAATATCGCCGGCGCCGATGGTTATCACCAGATCGCCGCTGGTTGCCTGGTGCTTCAGGAACGCCACAACATCGTCCAATGTCGGCAGATAAGCGACCTGCCGGTCGGGGTGTCGGCTGCGAATGCGCTCACACAACTGCTGCCCGCTGACGTCCTCCCGGGGCTGCTCGCGAGCTGCGTATGTCTGGGCTATCGCAATGATGTCCGCATCGTCGAATGACTCGACGAATTCGTCCATCAGATACTCGGTCCGGCTGTACAGGTGAGGCTGGAACACTGCTACTGTGCGCGTGGCGAAGTGCTCACGGGCGGCCTGCAGAGTTGCCTGGATCTCGGTGGGGTGGTGAGCGTAGTCGTCAACAACTCGGTAGCCGTCCACCTGGCCGATCTGTTCAAACCGGCGCTTGATACCCGTGAACTGCCCCAGCGCACCAGCGGCCCGCTCGACTGGCAAGCCCGAGCCACAGGCCGCAGCCAGCGCCGCCAGGGCATTGAGAACATTGTGACGCCCGACCATTCGCAGGCTAACTGGCGATAGAGTCTCGCCGAAGACGATGGGAGTGAACTCCGTGCCCTGCGCCGTGGCAGTTATGTCGGTAGCGGTGATGTCTAACTCCGGGCTTAAACCGTAGGAGATCGGTTCTGCTGAACTGTCAGCCACCGCCTCGACCACCGTTGCGCTCTCGCCGTAGTACGCGATAAAGCCCTGGGGATCTGCCAGTGATACGAACTGGGCAAAGCTGCGGCGTAGCTCCGCGAAATTGCCGTAGCTGTCCAAATGATCCGGCTCTATGCTGGTCAAAACTTGGGAGCAGCCCGCGTAAACCCAAAACGAGCTGTCACTTTCGCAGGCTTCAAATATCGCCCAGTCGCCGTTCCCCAGCCGGAAGTTGCTGTCAATGTCCAGCCAGTGACCGCCCACGAAGACCGTCGGATCGTAGCCCAGCTCAACGAAGATCGTACCGATCATCGCTGTGACGGTTGTCTTGCCGTGCGTACCGGCCACCGCAATACGACGCTCTTGACCCAGCAGATAGCTGATTAGCTCGGCACGGTGTACAACCGGCCGACCGGTGGCGCGGGCCGCCACGAGTTCGGGGTCATCTTCGCTAATGGCGGTAGTATAGACGATGACCTGGGCATCGCCGATATTCTTCGCTGCGTGCCCCAGGGCGACTTCAACGTCATTTTCTCGCAGCCGTTTGACTATTTCCGACTCGCGCTTATCCGAACCGCTGACGCAGAACCCCTTTTCGTGTAGTGCCAGCGCCAGGCCGCTCATTGACACGCCGCCGATGCCGATGAAGTGCACATGTTGACCAGGTTGCAGTTCCAGGTGGCTTGTGGGCGGGCCGGCCTCCGTCATAGCATCGGTATTCTACGATATACCCGAACTTTTGGCAAGTCTCTGGGACAAGGTCAACGATAAGCTCTACTATCCAAGCAGCAGGAGAGTAGACGTGTGCCAGAGGGTAGCAAAGTGCCGTCCACTGGATAAGCGCCAACGCATAGCTTCTTGCACTTACCGGTATGCCGGCTTAGGCGGCTTCTTACTCACTGTTAGAAGTTTTTGCCGGCTTGTCCGCCGTAGCTGCACTTGTGCAGCGTAGGCGGGAAAGGTGCGGAAAACCGGCTTTTTTCAAAAAGCGGGTTTTCCGCAAAATCCGTTTACAAATTACTTCTGCTGCGGCTGGTTATTGCTGGTTCTCCTTGACCAGCAGGCGATTTACGGCGTTCAGATACGCCCGGGCGCTGGCCTCGATTATATCGGTGCTGGCCGCCTTGCCAATCGTCTCCTGGCCGTTGTGCCGCACCCTGACAGTGGCCTCGCCTACAGCATCCTTGCCCATACTGATGCTGCGCAGCGAGTAGTCCTCCAGCTCCAGGCTGACGCCGGTGATCCGCTCGATGGCCTGGTAGGCCGCGTCCACTGGGCCGTTGCCGGTGGCTGCATCGGTGTATGTTTCACCCTCCTTGCGCAGTGTCACGGTCGCGGTGGGCGTGCCGCCGGAGGTGGTCTCCAGGCTAATGAGTTCCCACACCTCGGGGACCTGCGCTGTTGCTTGGTGCATTATCATCTGCAGGTCCTCGTCGTAGACCTGTTTCTTCTTGTCGGCGATCACCAGGAAGCGTTCGTAGATAGCATCAATCTGGTCGTCACCGATCTTATAGCCCAGCTCTTCCAGGCGCTGGCGCAGCCCGTGGCGGCCCGAGCGCCGTCCCAGGGTCAGCACACTTTCGCTTAAGCCCACATCCTCCGGGCGCATTATCTCGTAGGTCTGCCGGTTCATAATTATGCCGTGTTGGTGGACGCCCGATTCGTGGGCGAAGGCATTTTCGCCCACAATCGCCTTGTTCGGCTGAACGACAAAGCCAGTCAGATTAGAAACCATCCGCGAAGTCTTGATGATCTGCCGGGTGCGGACGTTGGTCGTGGCGTCTAACTCGGCGCCCCGGGTCACCAGCGCCATCACGATCTCCTCCAGCGAGGCATTGCCCGCCCGCTCGCCCATGCCGTTGATGGTGCATTCGACCTGACCGGCGCCGGCCTTGACTGCTGCCAGCGAATTGGCTACCGACATACCCAGGTCGTCATGGCAGTGCACGCTGATGGTGCACTGGTCAATGTTGGCGACATGCTCGAACAGATAGGCAATCGTCTCCTGCATCTCCCATGGTGTAGCGTAGCCGACTGTGTCCGGGATATTGATGGTGGTGGCACCGGCTTCGATTGTCGCCTGAACGATCTCGGCCAGATAGTCCAGGTCCGTGCGCGTTGCGTCCATCGGTGAGAATTCCACATCCGCGCACAGCTCCCGGGCATGGGCCACCTCCGTTGCTGCCATCTCCAGCACCTCCGCCGTCGTCTTCTTCAAGGTGGTTTCCAGATGAATCTTCGAGGTGCTGACGAATGTATGGATGCGCGGATGCTCTGAGTCCTTTACTGCCTCCCAGCAGCGGTCAATGTCCTCGGGCATCGTCCGGGCCAGCCCGCAAACGGCCGGGCCTTCCACCTCCAGGGCCACCCGCCGCACCGCCTCGAAGTCCTCCGGCGACGAGATAGGAAAACCCGCCTCGATGATATCCACGTTCAGTAAGGCTAGCTGGTGGGCTATTGCTATCTTCTCATCCACGCTCAGGCTGGCGCCGGGCGACTGCTCCCCGTCGCGCAGCGTGGTGTCGAAAATCTTGATTATTCGGCTCATTTGTAACATCCTCCTATTGACGGACTTTTCAAAGCCGGTAAGAGCGACATCCCGTCCGCTGTAGCCTTGGCGAAGGCGGGTCTTGCCGGGACATTTCACTGGCAGTACAAACAAAAAACCTCCCATCTCTTAAGAGACGGAAGGCCTTAGCAATCCGCGGTACCACTCTAGTTGGCCGCCACTGGCGACCCGCTTTGCTCGATACGGGAGACCATAGGCTTCTCCGATATCGGCTCCCTTTTAACGGTGGGAATTCCGGCGGTACTTACTTGGGCCCAGTGAGGGCCGGTTCAACCCGCGACTCGGGGGCGAGTTTCAGCGCGCTTCGGATAGTCGCCTTTCAGCCACTGGGCGACCTCTCTGTGATCCTCCCCGCACCTACTACTCCCCGTCACTGTCTTTGCAGCTTCAATTTGACTGAATTATAGCCTATGGGTACCCCAAAGTCAAGCGGATTATACCTGGTGGCTGTGAGATGTTGCGCGAGACTTGGCTTTTTGCCTATGTCGGCCTGTGTGCGGCTAACTCCTCCTGCGGTTGGGGAGCGTGCTCACACAGGGCCGTCTGTGTGGCCATGTGCACCGTGTCCCCTAGGCCCAGGAGTGTAGAAGATCCGACGGGCGACGTACTTCACGGGGAGGCCAGCCAGTCTGAGAAACGTTTGTCGAGTTTAGCTGCAAGTCCTCTTGGTAACTCAACCTCCTGGGATTGGGCAATATTCTGAATGAGTTCCTTTCCCCACACCCAGCATGCTGAGTAGGCATCTCTGAGGGATTGGAGATCAAGAACGGCTGTGCATCGTTTGTATCGATCATATGCCGGGGGAGAGATGTCTGTCTCGAGCCCTTTTGATGGCGTCGGGTAGTGTTCCGTTCTTCCTTCGAGAATTCTGACCATCCACAGGAGATGGCGGTCGACGAACCAGAGTAGTTCGAGAGCGCGAGCCAGCTCTCCTCTACGGAGAACGCTCGTTCCGAATACCATCCAGTCAAGAAAGCGATGCCACAGCAAAGAGATCTCTTTCGCATCTGTCCGGCCAGGACGTGGGCCAACAAGCGACGACACATGTTCATGAAGCTTTCCTGTGCGGTCGAGAATGATCATGGACTGTGGATCCCGCACCCAGACGTTGCTGGCCCAGTGTTGGATCTGCGACATCGCTGAGGCTGGCGAAGCATGGAACTCGCCCCGAACAAGGTTGTCGAAGATGGCAACGGTTGTGCCAAACTCGTTCTGGAAACATACTTCAACCCGGGCAATCCGAGAGATCCATTCGTTCAGATCTACGCTATCATAACGGGAATCATCAAAGAAGAGGTAGAACTCGATATCCGAGAATTCGTCTCCTTCACCTCTGGTGAAGGAACCGTACATTACGGCACCAAGGAGAGATTCATCCTGTTCGCACAACTTGCGAACTGTGTGAATCATCTGCACTTGTGGTAGCATGGTCTCTGCACCTCCAACAGGAACCGACGCGTGTGCTATGCTTCCCTTTTTCAGTCGCGCTAGGAGAGCGCCTCCAGCGCCTCCACATTAGCGGCCTGTAGGTCCACCTCGACGTTTCCTACCCACTAACCACTAACCACTATCCACTGTCGTATCATACGCATCCGGCCCGACGTTTTCCTTTATGTAATCGTAGGTCAAATCGCAGGTCCACACAGTAGCCTGGGCGTCGCCCATGCCCAGGTCAACCTCGATCAGAATCTCGTCAGCCTGCATCGCCGACCTGGCCTGGGCCTCATCGAAGCTTGCTAGCTCGCCGTGGCTCCAGCCGGTGATTCCCGCGCACGTAATAGTGACCTGCTCGGGGTCAAGCTCGGGGTCAGCCGCGCCCGTCGCCGCGGCTATCCGCCCGCAGTTGAAATCCTCTCCGAATAGCGAGGTCTTCACCAGGTCGTAATTGCCGACATGGCGAGCGATACCGTGGGCTTGCTCCCAACTGGTGGCTCCACTTACACGGATCTCCACAAACTTGGTGGCGCCCTCTCCGTCGCGGGCGATCATCTTGGCCAACTCCTGAGTTACATAACCTAATGCGGCCTGGGACTCCTCGTATCCGTCCGACTCGGCGCTCTCAATCGGTGCGTTGCCGGCTGCCCCGTTAGCGAGAATCGCCACCGTGTCATTGGTGCTCATACAGCCGTCGGTCGAAATGCAGTTGAAGGACAGCTCGACTGCGTGCTGCAGGCTCGCGCTAAGGATTTCTGGAGCAATAGCCAGGTCGGAGGTGATGAAGCACAGCATCGTGGCCATATCCGGGCAGATCATCCCTGCGCCCTTGGCGATGCCGGCCATCTTCACCAGTTTCTCTCCCACCGCAAACTGCACCGACACCATCTTGGGGAAGGTGTCGGTCGTCATTATCGCCTGGGCCAGCGACTCGGGCGCGTCGCGGGTGAGCCGGATGGCCGCCTGCGTGATCCCCCCCTGGATCTTGTCCATAGGAAGCTGTTGACCGATCTCACCCGTCGAGCACACGATAACGTCAAGACACTCCACGCCCAATTGCTCGGCGGCCAGCGCGGCCATCTTCCGGGCATTGTCCATCCCCTGCTGGCCGGTGGCGGAGTTGGCAATGCCACTGTTGCAGACAATAGCCTGGGCCTGGCCGTCGGCAGTGTGCTCCTGGGTGACAAAGGTCGGGGCAGCGCGAAAGGCATTCCTGGTAATCGTAACCGCAGCAGCAGCCGGCCTATCTGAAGCCAGCAGCATCAGGTCCAGTGACTGTGGCTTAATGCCACAGCACACCGCTGCCCCTGCAAAACCCTGCGGGGCGGTGATACCCCCCTCAATGATGGTAAATGGTTGATCTAACATAGACAGTTCTCTCCGCGAAGACGGGTGATAGAAGCAGCGAATGGGCGACCGCTATGGCCACAGCGCCGGCCGGTTCAGTGCGGTAGTCTCGGCACAGCCAATCATAAGATTCAGGCACTGCAACACCGAGCCCGACAGCCCCTTGATGAGGTTGTCAATGGCCGAGGTAGCAATCAGCCAGCCGGTATCCTCGGCCACGACCAGCCCGATATGGCAGTTATTCGAGCCGTTGATCTGTTTGGTCGTGGGCTGAGTGCCTGTTGGCATAACCTCCACGAAGGGTTCGTCGGCGTAAAACTCTTGATATACTTCGTGCACGTCAGCTTCGGTCATCTGCTGGCGCAGCCGCCCGTAAGTGGTAGTGAGGATACCCCGCGTTACCGGCATCAGATGAGGCGAGAAGGTGACCTGTATCGGCTCGTCACTCAGCAGCGAAAGCTCCTGAGCCATCTCCGGGGTATGGCGGTGGGCTGCCACACTGTAGGCCTTCATTGATTCGTTAAGCTCCGGAAAATGGAAGGCCAGAGCCACTTTGCTGCGACCCGCCCCCGAAACCCCGCTCTTGCTATCGACAATGATACCCTGGGATTCAATCAGGCCCGCTTTGACCGCTGGCGCCAGTGCGAGAATAGCCCCGGTCGGATAGCAGCCCGGTGCCGCCACCAGCCGCGCCGGAATAATCTCCTCCCGATGCAACTCCGGCAGGCCATAAGCCGCCTCCGCCAGCAGCTCCGGATGCGGATGCGGCTGGTAGTATTTCTCATATTCAGCAGCGTCCTTGAGGCGGAAGTCGGCGGAAAAGTCAATGACCTTCAGCCCGCTATCCAGCGCCTCGGCCACAATATCGGCGCCCACCTTATGGGGCAGCGCCGAGCACAGCATCTCGACACCACCGTCGGCCAGCGCTGCGACGCTGCTCTCGCCGATCGTCATATCAATTCTGCCCAGCAGGTTGGGATACAGGTCGGTGATGCTTTCACCGGCCGTAGTATGCCCGCCCAGGTAAACGATCTCGACTTCGGGATGTTCCAGCAGCAGCCGGATCAGCTCAACCCCGCCGTATCCCGCTGCTCCAAATATACCTACCTTAGTCATTTTCTGCCCTCGTTTATACACTCCAATATTGTGGGAGAAGTGTCTTAATGGCAACTGTAGAGGATAACAGTATACTATCGTACTGTTCAACTGCTAAAGTTTTTTCCGTCTACCCTATAATTCCCCGCGCCAGCATACTCTCGGCAATCTGCACCACGTTGGTGGCCGCGCCCTTGCGCAGGTTGTCGGCTACTATCCACAAGTTTAGGCCATTGTCAATGGTGTTGTCCTGGCGAATGCGCCCCACCAGGACCATATCCTTGTACCGGTCTTCGTATATGTCCGCTGCCGTCGGATATTGCAGCTCTTGCGGATCGTTGCGATACTCGACAGCGGCCGGATCCTCGGTCGGCCCATCTATGACCACTACTCCAGGCGCCTGGCTGAGAATATCCATTGCCTCTTCACGAGTTATGGGCTGTTCAAACTCCAGATTGACTGACTCGCTGTGCCCCAGCGGAATGGGCACGCGCACGGCGGTGGCCGTAATGGGCATATCCGGTTCACTGAGGATCTTGCGCGTCTCGTCAACCATCTTCATCTCTTCTTTGGTGTAACCGTCCGCCATGAATCGGTCAATATGAGGCAGGCAATCCAGCATAATAGGCCGGGCGAAAATGCTGGGGTCACACTCCACCGGGTTGCCGCGCAGGCAAGCGGGCAACTGGCGCTCCATCTCCTCGACGGCGGCCTGGCCCCAGCCGCTGACCGACTGATAGGTGGACACCACCACTCGCTTGATGCCGGCGGCCCGGTGCAGCGGCGCCAGTGCCACTACCAGTTGAATAGTCGAGCAGTTGGGACTGGCAATCAGCCGGGTCTCTTCACTGACTTCGTCCATATTGATCTCCGGCACTACCAGCGGGACGGTAGGATCCAGCCGGAAGTCACTACCGTTGTCAATGCAGTACGCGCCACCTTCGATGGCCGTCTGCGCCCACTGCACGCTGGCTCCTTTGGCGCCCTCGCGGCCAGCAAAGAACACCACATCCAGCCCCTCGAACAGCTCTGCGCGTGTCTCTTGAATCTGTATTTGCTCGCCGCCGAGTATCTCGGTACGTGCGCTTGTTGCCATTACTCGGAGCGGCTTGCTAAGGGGAAAGCTGCGTTCCCGCACACACCTTACGATGCGGTCGCCTACCGGCCCCACCCCAACTAGTCCGGCTCGTACAGTCACACAGATCACCTTTTCTGTCTGGTAGAACGGGCGTCTCGCCCGTCACTCATTTCACAGAATCGTGTCCAGTCCGTAGACCAGTCCATCTAGCTTCAGGACCCTGCGCACAGCCAGGAGAACCCCGGGGATGAAACACTCCCGGCCTGTGGTAATATGTTCGATCTTGAGCACTTCTCCGCTGCCCCCGAATACCACTTCCTGATTGGCCACATAGCCAGGCATTCGGACGCTGTGGATGTGGATGCCTGCGGTCTCCCCGCCACGTACTCCTGCCAGCTCCTCGTGAGCGGTAGGCACCTCGCGCATGGGCCGCTGGCTGGCTTCGGCCATCTTCTGGGCAGTAATCAGCGCTGTGCCTGAGGGCGCGTCGGCCTTCTTCTCGTGATGCCGCTCGATGATTTCGCTGTAGTCG
Organism: bacterium; assembly: GCA_030615605.1. Lineage (GTDB taxonomy): Bacteria > Armatimonadota > Zipacnadia > Zipacnadales > Zipacnadaceae > JALGTD01. The sequence goes on along the minus strand of JAUWYY010000015.1, from coordinate 22,090 downwards.
AACTTAGTGCCAGCCTCGGCAGCAAATTTCATCATCAAGTTGGCCCCGATGCTGAAATTCGGCGCTATCAGGCAGGGCGTATCCGTCTTTTCACACAGCCTCTGGACTACCTGCAGGTCCACTCGCGAAAGTCCCGTCGTCCCCACCACGCAGGCCACGCCGGCATTGAGTGCCGCCTGGACATTGTCCATCACCACGTCCGGAGTGGTGAAATCTATCATAATCTGCGGCTGGCTTTCTGCCAGAGCCGCCGTCAAGTGCCCGCTGCAAACAATATCCTCAGGCCCGCCGGGGACAATCTCGCTCAGCGGCTGGCCGCGGCCGGCCGGGTCCACTGCTCCCACCAGCTTCATATCCGTCGCCTCCAGCACGCCGGCCACCACATACTTGCCCATCTGCCCGCAGGCGCCCGTGACCAGGATAGTCAGTTGCTCGGCCAACATTGCTCGCCCTCCACTGGGTAAGTCAGTATACAAGCAGTGAGTGGGAAGTATAGCAAATCCCTGGCGGCAACGCAACCGCAACGCTGCCGCTGTTTTGAGCGCATTGGCTGATGAGCACTGGTCTGGCTGGGCTGGACAGTGAACTTTTGTCTGGCAGCAGCGGTCAATACGTCTGTGGTTTGCGCTGGGTTAATGGTAAGCTCTAGATACGGAGTTGATCCCAGAAGGTTGACGCTGCCCGAAAAGATTGGGTATAATACTTGACGCTATGCATCCTTATTCACCCAACTCGATCATCATTCGGCTATGGTTGGTAGCAATTGCCATGTTGGCCGGCACAGCGCTGCTGGCCATCAGCCCGGCTCAGGCGGGGGAGAAGGTCTTCACGGCGTGGGTCGAGGCTGATGTGGTAAACGTGCGCATTGGCCCGGGCACGGACCGGAAGAAGATTGGCTCACTTACCAAGGGTACAAAGGTCTTCGTGACCGCATTTAACAACAAGTGGTGCTGGGCCAAGCTGCCCGACGACAGTTGGGGCTGGATTTCCGAGCCGCTGCTGCAGTTCTCCTACGATAAGGGACGGCAGTTGGCAGCCCCTGGCAATTCAGAAGAGGCGTCCTCCTCTTATCCCCCCGCCTGGATTAAAGTTGCCGCCGCCAACGTCCGCAGCGGACCGGGGCTGGGTTATGACCGCTACGGTTCACTGACCAAAGGTACCAAGGTCTACAAGCTGAGCCAGCGGACAGAATGGGTCAAGTGCAAGACACCGGGTGGGGAGGGCTGGATCCGCCGGGACCTGCTGGAATTCAACGTGGCTGCCGGCCGCCAACTCGCTCAACAGGCCGGAGCTGCCGCCGGCAGTCGCGGCCTGAAGTCGGCCAAAGCCTATATTGACGGTGACAAGGTTCGCCTGCGTAGCGCTCCCAGTACCGAATCCGAGATGATTGCCCTGCTCAACAAAGGCCAAGTCGTCCATGTCTTCGGGGAGAAGGGCGATTGGAAACAGGTTACTGTCCAGGGCGGCAACACCGGCTGGGTGGCCGGCTGGCTGATTAAGTATGAGAAGGGTTCAGGCAATACGCCCGATGTAGACCCTCTGCCCCCCCCGCCCCGTAACTTTCCTTCTCCTGAGTATCGCAATGTGTCTGGTGGCAACGGAAAAGAGTTATATGCGTGGATCGACGGCAGCAAGGTCAACGTCCGCGCCGGCCCGGGCACGGATCAGCCCGTCCGCCTGCAGCTTGCCCGTGGGCAGAAAGTCGAGGTGCTCGGTGCCGACGGGCATTGGTGTCGGGTGAAGGTCCCGCCTGGAACTGTGGGCTGGGTGGCTGGCTGGGTGATTAGTTTTCTGCCTCCCGGTCAGGAGATCACCGTTGAGCAAAACGGTGAGCAGGTCGCAGTCAAGGTCGGTTGGGTTGCCCGGCCGGAGATCAACCTGCGGGCCGGCCCAGGCACCAACTATGAAGAGATCGGCGACCTGGTACTTAGCACGCAGGTTATCATAACGGGCCAGCACGGTGACTGGTATGAGGTTCTGCTGGACAACGATAAGACAGGCTGGGTGGCCAGTTGGCTGATTGACACCCGCGAAGAGCGCATTGCTCGCCAGGAGGGTGGCAGCGCTGGCTCGTCAGGCGCCGGCAAGGGTAGCCAAATTGTCCGTACTGCTCTGCGATATCTGGGCTACCCCTACGTCATGGGTGGGGAAAGCCCCAGCGGATTCGACTGCTCGGGCTTCGTTCAATATGTGATGGCTCAGAACGGCATCAGGGTCTCGCGCACCTCTCGGACGCTTTTCCTTGACGGGACCCCTGTCTCGCGCGGTCAACTGCGACCCGGAGATGTGGTTTTTTTCCGAAATACTTACCGGCGAGGCATCTCCCATGTGGGCATCTACGTCAACGACAACAAGTTCATCCATGCGGCCGATCGCCGCCGGGACGTGACGGTCAGTCGCCTTGATCAGGGCCACTACGCTTCTCACTATGCCGGCGTCCGGCGCATGTATTGACCCGCGCCTCTGCCGATCTCTGCAGAATTCCGTGAGGTGGCACGATGAGTCTTTCGCCTCAGATCGGTCCCGAAATCTTCCGCGCCTACGACATTCGCGGCGAGGTTGGCCCCCAGATAAATCCCCAGGTAGTCCGCACCATCGCCCGCGCCTACGGCAGTCGCTTCCCTGAGCCGGCCGCTGCAACTGTGGTGGTCGGCCGCGACATCCGCGAATCATCAGAAGAACTGTGCCAGGCTGTCGTAGAGGGTCTGATGAGCTGCGGCTGCCGGGTAATTGACATCGGCCAGTGTCCGACGCCGGTAGTCTACTTCGCCATCGGCCTGTGGCAGGCCGATGGGGGGATGGGCATCACCGCCTCGCATCGCCCGCCGCAGTACAACGGTATTAAAGTGCGCTGGGGCGAGTGGCCCTTCTACGGCGACCAACTCCAGGAGCTGTATCAGCAAGTAGTTGCTGGCGAGTTTGCTCAGGGAGACGGCAGCTACGAAGAGCGCGACATCTGGCCGAAATATTTCGAGATCGCCGCTGCCCAGATCTCTGGTAACTGCTCGCTGCGGGTTGTTCTGGATGCCGGTAACGGCTGTGGTACCTTCAATGCCCCGCGCTTGCTGGAGACAATTGGCTGCCAGGTGGAGGTGCTGTTCCCCGAGCCTGATGGAATATTTCCGGGCCGGGGGCCGGATCCGCTCAGTGAAGAAGCCATGACTCAGTGTGCCCAGCGTGTGGTCGAGACTGGCGCTGACCTGGGTATTGCCATTGACGCGGACGGGGATCGGGTCTCGGTAGTGGACGAAACCGGCACGATGATCTGGCCCGACAATTATGTCATTCCACTGTGCCAGGAGGCCCTGGCCGAGGGTCCGGCCACCATTGTCACCGAGGTGCGCTGCTCGCAGGCCACGATTGACCAGGTCGAACAGTGGGGCGGAGAGATTGAGATGGTCGCCTGCGGCTATCCGTTCATTCTCGACGGCATGCGCCGGCTGGATTCCCCGCTGGGCTTTGAGACTTCCGGGCACTGCTACTTTGGTAATCCCTACATTAAGTTCGATGACGCCGCCTATGCCGCTGCCCGCCTGGTTGTTAGCCTATCGCGGCAGGACAGGACGCTGCGCGAGATAGTCGCGGAGCTGCCGGAATACTTCCCCGCCCCGGAGCAGCGCCTGGACTGTCCGGACGAGCGCAAGGCGGATGTGGTAGAGCAAGTAACTGCCAGTTACCGCGAGCAATATCCGGTGTTGGAGGTAGATGGTGCCCGGGTGCAACTGCCCGACGGCTGGGCGCTGATCCGCGCCTCCAATACCGCCGCAGAGCTGGTTATGCGCTGGGAGGGCAAGACCCCCGCCGCCCGCGACCACATTGGCGAAAAATTGACCAGGCGCGTCGAAGCGCAGTTGTAGCACCTGGCGTATGCCGTCCTAATGACCGTAGGAGCGACCTTATGTTTAATTGTCTAAGCTTAGGGTATGTTACGTATATATATTACCTCAAGCTTAGCTCTGCGGAGCATCAAATAGAATGGAGGGGTGGTTACCCCTCAACTTCGTAGGACGCACAACCGATATTCAAAACTAGTAGCGACATGAGGAGGAAATAGTCATGCTCAGAATGCAGAAAGTAACCGTCTTAACGGGACTGGTAGTATCGGGCGCTCTTTTACTAATGGCGCTGGTTGGTTGTGGAGGAGGAAATGGCGAGGCAACCGGCTTGCTGCAGGTAGGTCTGACCGACGCGGCGCCAGAAGGCTTGGCGAGTGTTTGGATCAGTATCCACGAAGTGCAGGTAGTCCCCGCAGATCTGGTTGGAATGGAAGAAGGCCCACATCCTGTGGTTGTATCCTTCGACCCCTCTCTGCCAATCAACATCATGGAGTTAGAGTACCAGGTCGAACTGCTGGGAGAAGGTCAGGTTCCGATAGGCCAGTATGGCCAGGTTCGGCTCGTGCTGGACCCCAATCCGGACAACGGTGACCCCCTCGTCAACTATGTTACTTACATCGGTGCTGAAGAGACCAAAGTGCCTCTGAAGACGCCGAGTGGCCAAGAGTCAGGACTGAAGGTCATCGGCGAGTTTGAGGTCGCGGCGGGGCAGATGAACGCGATCGTGCTGGACTTCGATCCGTCGAAGGCCATCGTCGTGGCCGGGCAAAGTGACCAGACAATACTCAAGCCCACTGGCATCCGCATCACTCAGGTGGAAGAGATTCTCGATAGCTATGGTGCCATAGCGGGTACCGTGATGCCGGCGGGAACCTGGGAGACAGCCGTGGTTTCAGTGGTTCGAGCAAGCGATGATGCAATGGTCGCCCGGGGCAGCGTTAATCCGGGCCCCGGCGAAGATGGCGGCGACTTCCGCGCCTGTCTGCCGGCCGGTAGCTACTATTTGGTGGTAACCGCAGATGGCTACCAGACGCACACTTCCTCAGAATACGCGGTGACCGTCGGATCCGAAGAGGACGCTGGCGTGATCGTCCTTGAGGAGCCATACGGCTGTATTATTGGCACAGTGATGCCGGCGGCAGCCTGGCCGACTGCCCTCGTCTCAGTTATTCCCGCAGGGGAGACCGTCGCAGTCGCCGCGGGCGGCGTTGATCCCGGAGACGGCAGCTTCCGAGTTTGTGTGCCGGCTGGTAGCTACTATTTGGTGGTAACCGCAGATGGCTACCAGACGCACACTTCCTCAGAACACGCGGTAGTTTCAGAATTGGAAGTGGACGCTGGTGGGATCGTCCTGCTGGTGGAGTGAGCGAGCCCGAGTGACGTGGTGGGGTAGGGGATAGATGTCACCGAGTAGCCGGATAATAGGCAGGCGATTTCTGTAAACCCCGTGGAGGTGGATTGCTCCACGGGGTTTGTCTTATGATGTTGGTCAACAGAATTCCCGGGGCGTTAGTCCGCCGTAACCTGCGGCGGGAAGGCGTAGTCCAGATAACGCCCGCCGACGTCAGCAGTCTCAGTGTCGCCATCGTGCAGATACAGCCGGAAGTTGAAGGTCAGCGCTTCGCCCTGGCTGAGCTTGTAGTCGCCGCGCATGGATTAGACTTCCCCACGTCTTTGGGCATCGGCCCACAGCGGAGATATGTCGCGGAGGCGCTCGACGATTCCTGGTAGCACCTCCAACACTTGGTCAATCTCCTGCTCAGTATTGTTCCGGCCCAGACTTAGCCGCAGTGAGCCGTGAGCTACCTCGTGGGAGTAGCCCATCGCCAGCAGCACATGCGACGGCTCCAGCGACCCCGATGTGCAGGCCGAGCCGCTGGAGGCACAGATATCAGCGTCGTCCAGTGACAGCAGGATGCCCTCACCCTCGATGTAGCGGAGGCAGAAGCTGGCGATGTGGGGGAGACGCTGAGTGCGATGGCCGGTGATAATCACGTGCGGAATGCGCTTAGGAATCTCCTCCAGGAGCCTATCGCGCAAGGCAGTGATACGCGGGATATCCTCCTCGCTACGCTGCTGGAGAAGCTCAATTGTCTGCCCGAAGCCAGCGATACTGGCGACATTCTCGGTGCCAGCGCGCTTGCCCCACTCCTGGCCGCCGCCGTCCAGCAGATTGCCAATCTTCACGCCGCGTCGCAGATACATTGCGCCCACGCCCTTCGGGCCGTGTATCTTATGAGCCGAGAATGCCGCCATGTCCACGGGCATGTCCGCTAGATTCAGCGGCAGCTTGCCCAGCGTCTGCACCATGTCGCTGTGGAATAGCACACCGCGTTCTCGACAAACTCCTCCAATCTCCTCGATTGGCTGAAGGGTGCCGACCTCGTTGTTGCCGTGCATTATGCTGACCAGAATGGTATCATCACGCAGGGCCTCGGCCACTTGCTCGGGAGTAATCAGTCCGCTATTGTCGGACGGTAGGAAGGTAACTTCAAAACCGTCCTGCTCGAGCGCCTGGCAGCTGTGGAGCACAGCGTGATGCTCAATCTGCGAGGTGATGATGTGCTGGCCCTTGTCTCTAAGCGCCTGGGCTGTGCCCTTGATGGCCCAGTTGTCGGACTCGCTGCCGCAGCCGGTGAAGTAGATTTCGCGGGGACTGGCCCCGAGGTACTCAGCCAGCCGCTGGCGGGCCTCGTCTACCGCCGCCGCGGAGGCATGAGCCAGCTTGTACCAACTGGAGGGGTTGCCGTACTGGTCCTGTAAAAACGGCTGCATCGCCGCGAAGACCTCCGGCGCGACCTGTGTGGTCGCAGCATGATCCAGATATATCATAAGTACTCAAACCTTCTTGGCTGAGAGTAACCGTATCACTGCTACATCAGAGATTATAACTCTAATTGGCCTCAGACACCAGCGTCAAGCCGGGCTGCGAAGAGAGAGTTCCGCGAGATGGAGAACTGCATATCAGCGCCCGAAGGAATCTGCTGCGAACTGACTGCTTCTGTGTGAGCAAGTAATGAGAGCAGTAATGATCGCAATGAGTGGCGGGGTCAGCTTAGATGAGGCGGGGATTGTCGTCAGCGCCATAGGTCTTATGGAACCAGACTGCTCTCCAAAAGTATAGTAATAGTGAGAAACGGCTCAACCTGGGCGGAAGAGTGATCAAAAACTTTCAGGGAGGTGATAATGAAAACGGTTGCCGCCAAGTCCAGCAGGACGGCAGTTTCTACCAGACGGTGGACAAGACCAAGAAAACCAATAGCGGGCCAGTTAGATAGTCAGCTGACTTAGCGGCAGGCGGTCTGCAAAATGATAGTCCCGGCTCTATTCCAATCTGTTAGAGCGCCTACGACCAGGGGGCTGGTAGAGGTGTGCATTTAATGACGCTCAGCCCCTCGTCTGGAGCTGCTCGGCAGCGACGGATATCGCGGACGCTTCTCTGCCCAGGGGTCAAATTCAAGGCAAAGGGTGGCAAAAGCGATATGGCTTGGCAACGAGACCTATGCATCTGGGGAGTGCAAGAGCAGACACTGGAAGAGCTGAGAAAGCTCGCAGGCGAGCGCCCCGAGATAGTTATGGCTTATCATGAACTGCTCAACCCCGAGACCTTCCGATACTGTTGTCAGCAGGTGCAGGCCGCTATTAATGTCAGTGACTACGAACAGATGGAGGATTACTTGGTGGGGATGCTGGCCCATATTCTGCATCGACTGGTCATCAGTCCCGACGAGTTTGCTTTCGAAGACCGGGCGGCGGTACGGCGGTACTTGCGCGGGGCAATTCGAAATGTGTGTCGAAAACTGATTACCAGTCGCCGCCTGCCGATCACAGATCCTTATGTCCTAGTCAGAATGTCGGCGATCGAGATGACCCAACAGCAGGAGTACTTGCGGATAGAACTGCAACAAGTTCTGGCTATTCTGCCACCGCAACACATCGCGGTTATGGAATTGTATATCCGCGGCTATCGGATAGCGGAGATATCTGCTTATTTGCACATAAAGGAGGGTACGGTCAAATCACGGCTGCACCGAGCTCGGCAGATACTCGCAGAGCTACAATCAGGGTGGTGAGAGGAGCACCATGAAACGCCGTCAGTGTCACTACAGGGAGAATGCCGAAGAAACCATCATTGGACGAAGGGAGGCGATTGTTGACAGAGCACTGTTGTATGCTCATTTGCTCTCTATTATTGATGAACGAAGCAAAGAAGACGATGGGAGCAAAACTGCGGTGGCGGAGGCTGACAAGAGAGTCAGTCAGGAAACCGGCGAGGAACAACAGTGCGCCGCAGATCCCGCTACTGAGGCCCCGCAGTCGCTGGCGGCCGAGACCAGTGCCACACATTGGTGACTATACCGGCTGTAGCTGGTGGGTCATCGCTATGTAGTTGTACAGATTATCAACTGAAGGTTTTCGAAAAAAAACTTGGTGAAAACAGGCCGGACAGGGCTATCTGGTCCTGTCCGGCTGCTATTTGCCCAGGCTGTGAGGCGGTGCTGGCCTGGACGGTTATGTGTATGATCAAACGCCTTTTCCTGAGCCCCTGGCCTGAGCCAAGTGTCAATTGGTCAGCTTGACAAGGCCGCGAGGCGCGGCGTACAATCAGACCTCGGCTAAGAGGGGCTGAATCCAGCGTTAAGCCTGATTACGCTGTCAAAGACCTATCGCGGATTATTCATAGACTGAAATACAGACATCCATTGTGCTCGCAAAGCCGGCTGCAACAAGCGTCTTAATAAAGCCTGTTTGCCCCTTATGGGTAGTTAACAGTATGCTATCTGCTGTACTGTTCCACTTTTAAAGTTTTTGCCGGAAAGGTGCGGAAAACCGGCTTTTTTCAAAAAGCGGGTTTTCCGCAAAATCCGTTTATCAGTTTTGTGGACTAAGGGTTGATGCACGTGCGGCCGGCATGGCTGGAAATAGACCTTACCGCGATTGCAGATAACATCGAGCGGCTCCTTTCTGTTCTCGGCAATCAGCGTAAGCTAATCGCTGTTGTCAAGGACGATGCCTATGGCCACGGTGCCACAATCATCGGCCAGATAGCCGAGCAGTGCGGCGTCCATATGATGGCTGTCTCTTTGTTCGAAGAGGCCATAGAACTGCAGCCGGTATGTCCACGAACCGACATACTGATCCTGGGGTTGGTGCCACTGGATGCGGTATCCACGGCCATTGAGCACGGGTTTCATATGCCGCTGGATAGTGTGGACAGGGCGCAGGCAATTTCGCAAGCTGCTTCTGAGCAGGGCACAGCGGCTAAGGTCCACCTCAAGATAGACACCGGCATGCACCGGATAGGAGTGCCCGCTGATGAGATGGGGGGATTGTGCGGCGAGATAAAGGGCCTGCCCAATCTGGATATTCGCGGTATCTTCACCCACTTTGCCAGTGCCCCTGATGATCCGCTTTTTACTACTCAGCAGTTTGAGAGATTTCAGCAGGCCTGCCGCGAAGCTGAGAGTGTCCTGGGCCGGCGCCTGCCGCTGAAGCACTGTGCCAACAGTGCTGCCACGGTCCGCTACCCCGAGATGTGGCTGGATGCAGTGCGCCCCGGCGCTTTGCTGTACGGCATACCCAGAAACCGTGGCGGTCAGTATCTGCCCACTATGGACCAGGCCCTGTCTATGAAAGCGAGGATTGCCGCCATAAGGGTTCTTCCGGCCGGAGAGAAGCTGGGCTACGGGAGAACCTGGCAGGCTCAGCGCGACAGCCGCATAGCCCAGGTCCCACTGGGCTACGGTGATGGCTACGATCGTCATCTTTCCAACAAAGGTGAGCTACTGCTGCGCGGCCGGCGCGTGCCCGTAGTCGGTACCATCTGTATGGACTCGACACTCATTGATGTGACCGATATACCGGACGCGAAGATTGGCGAGGAGGTAGTGTTGCTTGGCAGTCAGGGCGATGAGTCGGTCACAATTGCTGAGATTGCCGAGCGCTGTGGGACGGTGGTGCAAGAAGTTCCGGTGCGAATGAATGTGCGGCTGCCCCGCGTCTACACTTGCCAGCCGGGCGACGAGCGCGTAGCACATCTGGCTGATAGATATAGGAGTGCGACCAGCGATGTCCCGGCATGATTTGGTTACAGTACGCGTCCCTGCCACCACCGCCAACCTCGGGCCTGGATTTGACTGCCTGGGCCTGGCGCTAGATATCTATAACACCGTCGAGCTGTCACTGGCCGTCGAGACCACGGTGCAGATTACTGGCGAGGGTCAGGGGCAACTGCCACTGGGTCCGAATAATCTGATATTGCAGGCAGCAGACCGATTAGCGGAGCAAACCGGACAGCAGGTGCCCGGATGGCATCTGCGCCAGCACAACGAGATTCCCCTGGCCCGGGGACTGGGCAGCAGCAGTGCGGCAATTGTCGGCGGGCTGATCACCGCCAATGAGTTGCTGCAGGCTGGCCTGGACCGCCAGCAGCTTCTAAAAATTGCCACCGAGATCGAGGGGCATCCCGACAATGTCGCGCCTGCACTTTACGGCGGTCTGACTGCATGCTGTGTGGAGGCAGAAGATGTTTGCTGCATCAGGCTGGATGCGCCGCGCGAGTTGGATATCGGCGTAGTCATTCCCCGCTTCGAGGTCAGCACCCGGCAGGCCCGCCAGGTCCTGCCCGAGCAGGTTTCCTTTGATGATGCAGTCTTCAACGTCAGCCGGGCCGCCTGCACGCTGGCAGCGATAGTGGCCGGTCGCTGGGAGGTTCTGTCTGGCGTGATGAAAGACCGCCTCCACCAGCCCCATCGTGCCTCGCTCATTCCTGGTATGGAAGAGGTGATTGCGGCCGCTGAAGAAGCGGGCGCCCGCGGTGCTGCACTGAGCGGCTCCGGCTCGACTATAGTAGCCTTTGCGACTGATAGGCAAGACGCCATTCTGGAGGCGATGGTCAAGGCCTTCGCCAACTTCAATGTGGAAGCGACGGCCTTCTGGACGAAGGCTAACAACCAGGGTGCGGTGCTCGTAGGCGAAGAGGTGTCCCAGTGAGTCAGCTAAGTTGTCAAGAGATCTCTGCGGCAGTAACGGCCAGAGCCGAGCAGGCCCGCGCCTGGCTGATGCAGATGATCAGCTATCCCAGCACGCAGGGCAACGAAGCAGATTGCCAGGCCTATATCAAGCAACTTTTCGAGCAAGTCGGCTGGCCCGCTGAATACCGCGAGATTCCTGACGAGCTGGTGGATGACCCTGAATATAGCCACAGTGAGGATGAGCAGCCCTACGAAGGGCGGCACAATCTGGTAGCGCGGCGTGCCGGCAGCGGTCAGGGCAGATCGCTTATCCTGCAAACCCACGCCGATGTGGTACCGGCCAGCGACTGGAAAGAGGCCTTCAAACTGCGTTTTGATGGTGAATTTGTCCACGGACGGGGCAGCACCGACTGCAAGGGCCAGATCGCTATGATCCTGATGGCTCTGGCGGCTCTGGAGGATTTGGAGGTGGAGCTGGCCGGTGATCTGGAAGTGCAGATAGTGATCGAGGAGGAAGTCGGCGGCAACGGTGCGCTGGCTCTAATTCGCCAGGGCTGTCAGGCTGACGGGGTGATCGTATTGGAGGCCAGCGGCCTGGACGTCTTCCCGGCCAACCGGGGCGCGGTCTGGTTCCGGGCAAAGACGACCGGGACGCCGAAGCACATGGGCCGCCGCCACGAAGCGGAAAATGCTATCGAAAAGATGATGGAAGCCATCAAGTGGATGCTGGTCTACGAGAAGGAGCTAATCGCTGCCAGTGCCGACTATCCGCTGTTCGAGCGCTACGAGGCACCGGTGCAGTTGTGTCTGGGGACGATTCGCGCTGAAGGTTGGCCATCAATGGTGGCGGGCGAGTGTGTGATGGAGGGGGGAGTAGGCTTTCTGCCCAACAAAGAAATGGCGGAGGTCAAGCAGGAGCTGTACGATGCGGTGATGCGCAGCGAGGATGAGTGGCTCCGCGAGCACTTTGAGTTGACCTTCCCCCGGCTGCACAACGACGCCTATGAGATTGCCCCTGACCATCCGCTGGTCACAACCGTGCACCAGGCAGCTTGCGACTGTGGCATACCCTCGGAGGTCTACGGCTGGAATGTAAGTTGTGACGCTCGGCTCTACGCCAAGCTGGCGGACTTACCTACGGTAGTCTACGGCGCTTCGGATATTGGCGAAGCCCACTCCGATGGCGAGAAGGTCCTCTGGCAGGAAGTAGTAGAGGGCGCGGAGGGCCTCACGAATGCCGTAATCAACTGGTGCGGCCAGGCGTGAGCCGGCCCAACGCGGATTATTCATAAATCGAAATACAAGCATTTCTTGTGGTCTCAAGCCCGGTTAGAAACGGCGTCTTGATGGAGACTATTCAACCATTGTGAGGAATGACAGTATCCTATCTACCGTACTGTTCCACTCTTGAAGTTTTTGCCGGAAAGGTGCGGGAAACCGGCTTTTTTCAAAAAGCGGGTTTTCCGCAAAATCCGTCCATCAATTTTGTGGCCTAACCAGGCTGACGAGGGAGCGGAGTGATGGATTTCGATCGCGTGAGGCGTTGTCCGCGCTGCGAGCGGGCGCTGGTTGACGGCCCCGACGGCCCTCGGTGTCTGTACTGTGGCTATGACTTCTCCGTCTTGCCTGAGGATATTGATGCTGGCGATTATTTCACGGCCGGTGAGACTGCTGTGCTGGGCCTGCTGGCGGGGCTGGAGATAGGTGTCGCCCTGGGGGTGGCAGCAGTTGATGCCAGCAGCAATCCCAACATGATGGCGATTAGCGCCGCAATAGGAGCATTGCTTGGTGGCTTGTTTGGCGGCTGGCTGGGGGGCCGTCTGGCCCAGCGCTGGCGCAAGAAGTTTCGGCTGTTGTTGCTGTCGGGCTGCGCGGCCGGCCTGGTAGTATTGGTCGCAGCCCTGGCCGGTTGGGGCAGCGTGGACACATTGTTAGGCAGTAGCGTCGCGTTGACAGGATTGATATATCTTGCTGCTCAGCGTGCTGCTGAGCTGGGCAGCGATGAAGGAGACACCGGTGGGTGCGGTGAATAGTTAGACAAGCTGATCTGCCAGATACAAGTTGCATCCGGACACCATATTGCGGAGTGATAGTTGATGAGCATTGAAGAGCGCGTCACCGATCTTGCTAAGAAAGTGACTAAAGCGGCTGCGGTATTGAGCAACACTTCGGGCCAGCAGCGCAATGAACTACTGGCCCGTATGGCCGAGCTGCTGCGAGCGCGCAGCTCAAAGATAATGCGGGCCAATGCCATTGATATGGAGCGCGGTGAGGAGAAGGGCCTGTCCTCGGCGATGCTCGACCGCCTGCTGCTGAATGATGAGCGTATTGAGGAGATGGCCGCCGCCCTGGAAGAAATAATCGAGTTGCCCGATCCCCTGGCGCAGACTCTGGAGGAGTGGACGCGGCCCAACGGCCTGCTGATTCAGAAGGTGCCGGTGCCGCTTGGGGTGGTGGGGATCATCTATGAGTCGCGCCCTAACGTGACGGTGGATGCCGCCGGCCTGTGCGTCAAGGCCGGCAATGGCGTGCTGCTGCGGGGTGGATCAGAAGCAATCAACTCCAATATCGGGCTGGTTGAGGTTCTCCAGAACGCCTGCCGCGATGTAGACCTGCCGGAAAGCTGTATTGAGATCATTGACTTTACCGACCGCGCGGCCGTCCGCGAGATGGCTCGACTCGATGAGTATTTGGACCTGATTGTGCCTCGCGGCGGTCATGGCCTGATTCGCGCCGTCACCGAGAACGCTACTGTGCCGGTGCTCAAGCACGACCGCGGTATGACGCAGATATATGTGGACGAAAGCTGCGATATTGATATGACCATCGCGCTGGTGCACAATTCCAAGGTGCAGCGCCCCGGCGTCTGCAACGCCGTCGAGAACCTGTATGTCCACCAGGACAATGAAGAAGCGCTGCAAGCCATTGTCGCCGACTTGCAGGATGCTGGCGTGGAAATACGCGGCTGCCCCCGGACTATGGAGTTGTGCGAGGGCTGCGTCCCGGCCACTGAAGAGGACTGGGACACGGAGTACCTCGATATGATCCTGGCAGTGCGAGTGGTTGACTCTATAGACGAGGCTATCGAGCTTATTACCCGCCACGGCTCCGGCCTGACCGAGGCCATATACACCGACGTTGAAGCCAATGCCGAGCGCTTCCTACGCGAGGTTGACTCGGCCTGCGTCTATCACAATGCCTCCACGCGCTTTACCGATGGCGGGCAGTTCGGCCTGGGCGCTGAAATCGGCATATCCACCGATAAGGTTCATGCGCGCGGGCCGGTGGGTGTCCGCGAGCTGGTCAGCTACAAGTACGTCATACGCGGTGACGGCCAGATCCGTGGCTCCTCATAAGTGTAGCTGGTGGCTACTATCCCGGAGGTAAGTAAGCGCCAAGATGACCGAACCGACTGATTTGCGCAACCAGATTACCCAGGCCCAGCTAGTTGTCGTCAAAGTCGGCACGCGGCTGATAACGCGAGGCCCGGGCCAGTTGAATCAGGGTTTTTTGGCCAGCTTGGTCGGTCAGATAAAGCGGCTGAGCCAGGACGGTCGGCAACTGCTGGTGATCACCTCCGGCGCGATTCATCTGGGCTCGGATAGCCTGTCACGCCAGGATAGCAAAGACGGCTTGAGTGTCCGTCAGGCCGCTGCTGCGGTCGGCCAACCGGCACTGATGCAGCATTACATTGTCGCGCTGGCTGCTGAGGATCTGGTGGGCGCGCAGATCCTGCTGACCACCGAAGATATGCAACAGCGCGCGCGTTATCTGCACGTCCGCAATACCCTCCAGGTGCTGCTTGCTCAGGGCGTCGTTCCGATTATCAATGAGAATGATACCGTCTCGGTGGAGGGGGTCACCTTTGGGGAGAATGACCGGCTTGCCGCGGTCGTGGCGGCGGCGCTGCGAGCGGACCTGTTAGTTTTCCTGTCGGATCAGCCCGGGCTGTTTACCGCTGACCCGCGCCGGGACGCTGCCGCTGAGTTTATCCCCGTGGTAATGCCGGGAGACCAGATCAGCCACTACGCGGACGGACCCGGTGGCGCCGAATCACGCGGAGGGATGGAGAAGAAGTTGGAGGCGGCTCAGATGGTGGTAGACTGCGGTATTCCCCTGGTTATTGCTGACGGAGAACAGGAGGATGTCCTTATTCAAATCCTGGCGGGCGCTGAGGTCGGCACGCTGTTTGTGGCCCGGGCCGCGCCCCCCAGCCGCAAGCTGTGGCTGGCGACAGCACTGGAACCCAGCGGCTCGCTGGTGATAGACGAAGGAGCCTGTCAGGCGCTGCGCAACCGCGACGGCTCCAGCCTGCTGCCGGTGGGGGTGGTAGAGGTGAAGGGCAGCTTCCAGGCGGGTGATCTTGTCCAGGTGATTGACGTGCGCGGTGAGGAGGTCGCCCGCGGGCTGGTCAACTATTCCAGCGAGGAAGTAGCCGCGATTCAGGGCCATCACAGCGACGAGATTGAGCGCATTCTGGGTCACGTCGGCGACGATGAGATCATACACCGTGACAACCTGATAGTAAGCAGTCATAGTGAGTAAACAGCAAATCGGCCCGGCGCAGGACCAAAAAAGAGTCCCGCTCCATTGAATGGAGCGGGACTTTCGTTGCTGCATTTGGTGCGCTAGCCAGCGCACCCCCGGTCGGGAGTAGTATCCTAGTCGCCGGGTGCCTCTGGTTCGGGTTCTGGTTCGACTTCTGGCGGTGGACCTGGTGGTGGACCTGGCGGTGGACCTGGCGGTGGACCTATCTCTGGTCCGACCCCTGGGGGCGGCTTTGTCGGCGCTACCTCCTTCGGGGGACAGCCCACCAGTCCTATCACCAATGCCAGTACAGATACGACAGCTAGCAACATCATCAGCTTGCGGTACACGATATAGACCCTCCTCTGTGTTGTTCTATTTACACAGCGTCAAGACGCTGTTTGAGCTGAGTGCAATAGTCTGTCAGTGTCACCACTGAGCCGTGACGGTCGGGCAGAGAGCTTCAGGCCTCTTCGTTGTCTTCACGTTCCGGCCCTAGCTCGGAGATGTCGTGTTTCCCTTCCAGCAACTGGCCAAACTCTTCAATTTCTTCCTGCGTGATGCGACCCATCTTCTGGCCCCATCCGGTCGAGAGTGCGTCGCCCTCTGGCCCGCGATACGCCGCGCCAGGCTCACCATCAGCGCTATCACTATATGCTAAATCGTCGGCCTTGTCAAATGCTTGGCCAGCAGCCTCCTCAAATCCGGCCGTCTCCAGTACCCGTCCGATCCATTCGTAGACCTCACTATCGCTAGCCTGGCCGGTAAGCGCGCTCTCGAATGCCGATACCGCCTGCAGGCAAGCCATTTGGAAGGTCAGCAGGTCATTATTGGCACTGTCGTCGCCAAGCTCCACCACTGGCCCAAAGCTCTCTAGGGCCAGATGGAACCGATTGTAGCCCAGAGCAAAGTAGACCAGCGGCTCATCGGCGCTGTCGGCCAGGGCCTTTTCCAGATGAGCGACAACCTTGTCAGGTTCTTGAATCTGCTGGTAGCACTCGGCCAGCAACAACTGGCGGGCAATCTCGCCTGTGCCCACCTCGCCAGTAGCTTCTTTGGCCTGTTCAATCGTGTCTTGGAGGGCAATAGTGCGTTTTCTGGCCAGAGACTTGAGGTCCTCGGTGGTCAGCGCTTCACTGGTGTGCAGTCTGTCGACCCGCCGATGATATCTGACCTCACGGTCCAGAAATTCGGTGACTAGCTCGGGCATACGCTGGCTGTCTGTTTCTACAGTCGCATATTCAGCGATCAGTTGGCAAAGGGCCTGGCTCAGCGACGAGGGAGCTGGCATCTGGTAGTATTCCCACAGTTGCTGCCAAATCGCTTCGTTACTGTCGTAGTACATTGACCAATCACCTCGGTTGCTACTCTAGCACCACACCAGCACCGACATCTTCCAGTTTCTCCTTGCAGCTCTCGGCTTCCTCCTTGCTTACTGCCTCGGCCACCACGGCGTCGGGGGCCGATTCCACCAGTTCCTTGGCTTCTTTGAGGCCGAGATTGGTCAGCTCGCGGACGGCCTTGATGACCTGGATCTTTTCTTCGCCGACACTCTCGATCCTTACGTCAAAAGTATCTTTCTCTTCCGCTTCGCCGCCCGCCTCAGCGCCTGCTGGTGCGGCCGCCGCCACCACTGGCGCCATTGCCTCGACGCCCCACTGCTCCTCGAGCTTTTCCTTGAGCTCGACCAGCTCCAGCACGTTTAGCTCGTTGATCTGTTCGATAACTTCGTCAATACCCATCATTATCCTCCTTGGTACGGACTTTGACAATAGATGAACTACAGCTCGTCTATTCCTCTTCTTCGGATTCGCGCTTGTCAGCAACTGCTTGCAGTGTTAATACAAACTGGGATGTGACTGCGCCCAGCAGATTTACTACAGAGCTAGCGGGAGCGATCAGGCTGGCCAATACCTGAGCCAGGAGTTGGTCACGCGGCGGCAGTTGTGCAATCTGCGCCATCTGCTCCTGGTCGAGTATAATACCGTCGAACAGCCCCGCTTTTATAGCCAGGTGCTGGTAGTCCTGGCCAAACTTGGTGAGCACTTTGGCGACAGCGATGGGGTCGCTTTGGCAGAAGGCCACGGCGGTCGGACCAGTCAGATGCTCGCAAAGCTCCTCTGCATCTGTTCCGGCGAAGGCCAGCTTGAGCAGGCGATTCTTAGCAACGCACAGATAGGCCCGGTATTCCAGGATCTGACCGCGCAGATCATTCATCTGTGCAACATTGAGATGACGGAACTCGGCCAAATATATGCTTTCGCTGTCTTCGATAGCCTGGCGCAATTCAGCGACCAGGGCTTCCTTTTCTGGTGTCGGCATAAACCTTTTCTCCTATTGCACCGGCTACAACATAAGACGGGAGCCGCCGCCGAGGAAGCTCCCGTGAACTCTGGGCCTGCTTCGACCTCGGCCGGCGGGCTAATGCACATTAAACGCTATTCGCGAACCGGCTGTCTTCGGTCAATATCACTTTTTTGTTGGACAAATTGCTGACTACAACGCTGCCATTATACATTGCCTTACCCAAGTATGCAAGGTCAGCCGCCCTATCCTACCAGGCTGGACAGGTCCAACTTGATTCCCGGCCCCATGGTGGATGTCAATGTGGCACCGCGCACAAAGCGACCGGTGACTGCTGATGGTCGGGCTGCATCAACTGTTTCCAGCAGGGCGATGATATTCTCGCGGAGCTGTTCGTCGTCGAACGAGACCTTGCCCACCGGGATATGAATAACTCCACCCCGATCCATGCGGTACTCCACCCGGCCCCGCTTGAGATCTTTTACCGCCTGGGCAATGTCGGGCGTGATATTGCCTGCCTTCTTGCTGGGCATGCGCGGGCCCAGAATGGGGCCAAGTCGTGAGCCGATCAGACCCATCAGCGTGGGGTGAGCGACCAGAATATCGAAGTCATCCCAGCCTTCTTCTATGGCCTCCACCAGGTCCTCATCACCAACCCGATCTGCCCCGGCATCCTGGACTTCCTTAGCCATCTCGCCGGGGGCGAATACGGCCACCTTGGGAACCTTACCGGTGCCATGGGGCAAGGCTATCGTGCCCCGCACGGTCTGGTCACCTTTGGTGGGATCGGCTCCCAGCTTGACGTGCAGCTCAACCGTCTCGTCAAAGTTGGCCGAGGCTGTCTCCTTGATCAACTGGATTGCCTCGTCCAAAGAATATTGCTTGGCACGGTCTATTTTCTCATAGCCGTCCTGATATCGCTTACTTGCCTTGGCCATATTCTCTCGCTCCAAATCATTCGCTAGCTGCGTCCGGTCATCAGTCAACTATTTCTATGCCCATACTGCGGGCGGTGCCCGCGATGATGCGTATAGCCGCCTCGATGTCGCGAGCATTGAGGTCTTCCATCTTCTGCTCAGCGATGTCACGGACCTGCTCGCGACTGATCTGTGCAACCGTCTCTCGGCCGGGCGTACCAGAGGCCGCCTCGATACCTGCGGCCTTCTTGAGCAGGCTGGCCGCCGGGGGAGTCTTGGTGATAAAACTGAAACTGTGATCAACATAGACGGTCAGTTCCACCGGTATGATATCGCCCATCTTCTCGGCAGTCTGCTCGTTGAAGGTCTTACAAAACTCCATGATATTTACGCCGTGCTGGCCCAGGGTCGGGCCGACCGGCGGCGCCGGATTAGCTTTCCCGGCGGGAACGTGCATTTTGATTGTTGTCAGTATTTTCTTAGCCATAACCTACTCCTGAATTGCCATATTCACGGGAGGTCGAAACAGTACAAAGCTGACCGGGGGGTTGCCGGCTGTTATCTATAGTTCTTCTATCTCCGTGAAATCAAGTTCGACGGGCGTCTCGCGTCCGAATATGGTGATGAGAACCTTGACGGTTTCGTGTTCAATATTCACTTCGGTAATCTTGCCATTGAATTCAGCGAAAGGTCCCTCAGTGACTCGGACTGCCTGGCCTTCCTCCCAGATGGCCTTGGGCTTGCGTCCCTCCTCGCCGACTGTCTTCATTATTTCCGTGACTTCTTCTTGGGTCAGCGGCACGGGACTATCCGATGATCCCACGAAGTGGGTAACCGCCGGAGTGTCCTGGATCAGGTGACGCAGTTCATGGGTTAGTTCCACCTGGATGATCAGGTATCCCGGGTAAAGCTTGCGCTGGACCTCCTTGCGCTTGCCTCCGGCTGACCGTATTTCCGTCTCGGTCGGAACCAGGATACGCCCCAGCAAGTGATTCCAATCCCTGGCTTCGGCGGTCTTTTCGATCGTCGCTTTTACGGCGTTCTCTTTTCCCGTTAGGGTATGTACGATATACCATTCCATAGTGTCTTTAGGTTCATGCTCGACGACGCCAGTCTGGCTTTTTCCGGGTGCGACGCTGTTGTGCTAGAAGTGCATCAGCATCCCCATAATGCGGGCGAAGATCCAGTCTAGTGCGCCAACCCAGGTCCCCACTATCACAATCGTAATGAGTACAATGATCGTAAAGCTCCAGGTGTCCTCGTGGCTGGGCCAGACAACTCTTTCCAGTTCATGGTGAACATCCTGGAGAAATTGCCAGACATTGACGAACGGTCGAACAAGTTTTCGCAGCAGTCCAACCTGGCTGGCCGAACGAGCCACAACTGTAGCATCCTTCCTGAAGTTGGTGACCTCCGCCTGTTTTGCAACTGGTAGCGGACCGTCAGATCACCACTAATATTAGATTAGAAAAACCTCTGGCAGGGACGGCCGGACTCGAACCGACAACCTGCGGTTTTGGAGACCGCTGCTCTGCCAATTGAGCTACGCCCCTTCAATGTCCGATGCGTCACCTACCCGTGGGTGAATATTGGTGACGGTTGTTCTCTTATTCTTGCCATTCAGAAGCATGCTAGCGGCCGGTGTGTAGTCGTCTTCGGCAAGGACATTCATGCCCACTAATAGACCGATGTCCTTCCCCGTTATCGAAATCAGGTATTCATGCAACGTCTTGGGGGCGTCTTTCTTCCGCCGAATCTTCCTCTCACGGTAACGATCCAGCATCCGACCATGCCAGCGCAGTACGACGTCTTCCGCGCCTGATAGGTCTTCAGCCATCAGTCCGAGTGTGCACCGGACCCAATAGCCTTCAAGTGTGCCAATGCACCCATGAGTGCTCGGAGCCCCAGGGGACCGAGCAAGCGTGAGAGAATGTTTCTCAAAGGCGTACAACGGGTCGACATATGTGTGCGGACTTCCACTATCAAACAATGCATCAGCCAACGAACCTTTCTTTTTCATCTCAGCTGACGTCCACCAAGCGTACCCGATAGTGAAC
This sequence comes from bacterium, assembly GCA_030615605.1. Classification (GTDB taxonomy): domain Bacteria; phylum Armatimonadota; class Zipacnadia; order Zipacnadales; family Zipacnadaceae; genus JALGTD01. Next base: position 1,475 of record JAUWYY010000015.1, on the reverse strand, counting down.
TTAACAATGGGCCGGTTGTGCCCAGCCCAGGACGTGGTGGCGTACGAGCTACCGGCCAGTAGTACCTCGTCGGGCGCCCTATCCACCATGAATACAGTTCGCCCCTCGTTCTCTTCGGACCATTTCTGTTGCTGCTCCTCGTCGGGCCAGTGCGCCAGACTACCGGAACCCACGATCTGCAGATTCGGTCCACACACCGCAACCCACTCCACCTCACGCAGCATCTCCTGAACGCGTTCATCCTCCCGTGCCCACATCGCGACATCGCCTCTCACATCGGCATCGTCTTCGGGAGAGAGTGCAGCCACTTCTTCCCAGCTCATGTTGAGAGTGAGAGCTTTTGGCCGTTCGTGGGGCTCGGCCTTGGTCACAGCACCCGCCTGCACGAGTGTGAGCCCCCCTGGGTGCCCACTTAGCGCTGTGCGTGCCTCCACAGCCATCAAGTCCTCCACCACGGTTCCTCTCAGGGACTCAGGATACTCGACCGTGGCTGAAATCTGTGGGTCATCCTCGCACCATTCAGTACTGACCACCAATTCGAATTGTTCTTCACCGACATCCTGGATAATGGCTTCCAGCATTTCTTGATCTAATAGTGCCGCACTGGCCAAGAGGCTTCCCAGAGAATGCCCGCCGCAAGCGATCATAATCGTCGCATTCTCTACCTGCGGGTGTGGCGCTTTGACGACGAGTCCGTGATCTACGATCTTATCATCTTCGTACCGAGGTATCCAAGGGCCGAACTCATTCTGTGTGTCCCTGAGTGTCCAAGGCTCCTCCTCGGGATCGTAGTAGAACCGCGATATATCCCGCAGATAGGCTTTACAGGCGGGATTTGTTCTCGGTCCCCCCACAATTACGAGGCTCGCCTGCATGAGCTTCTCATGCTCCCCTTCCCAGTGGCCTGGCTGAAGGAACCGAATGTTACCGGTGCTATGTCCTAAGTTGCCCAGCAGCAATGCGATGCGCGCGATAGCCTGCAGCTCTCCCGGGCCTGTGACGTACCACATCCTCTCCTCACCTTTGACACGCCGGAACCTCGCCTCCTCTTCCGGGGCGCCAAAGTAGCTGGGAACAATTACGATATCCCCTCTCAACTTCCCCCACACACGCCGAACAGTTTCTGAAACGAGTCTCAGCATTGTAGCCTTCCTTCCAGCACAAAGGTGACTACTTCCGCAGGCGCTTCTCTTCGTGCTTGGTATGATGGCCACACTTGCGGCAGAACTTGCTCAGCGTTAGATTATCAGGCACGTTCTGCCTATTCTTGGTGGTCACATAGTTGCGCATCTCGCACTCACTACATTGCAATATTAGCTTAGTTTGGGGCATATGTCAAAACCCTATTCCACAACTTTAGTAACGACGCCGGCGCCGACGGTATGTCCGCCCTCGCGGATGGCAAAGCGTACCCCGATGTCCATAGCAATGGGCTGAATCAACTCCACGATGAATTGAGCGTTATCCCCCGGCAT
>JAUWYY010000027.1 GCA_030615605.1 bacterium | reverse complement strand
ACTGGCTGTAGCGCGGTGCCCTGGGCTTCGAGCTGACCTTCGATGTACACGCTGCCTCCGGCTATGGCCACGCCCGGCTGAAGTGTCCAGGTTGCCCCCCAGGCCACGCGCAATGCCGTTCCTCCAGCATTAGCAGTCAGGTCGAAGGGCACCCCCTGAGCGTACCAGGTCTGTGACGAAGGCAGGTCCGGATCACGGTGGCAGGCTACCCCCACCGCCTGGCGACTATTGTTGACGTATTGGTTGCCGCTGCCGAGCATAAAGCAGTTGCGGGCTACCGCGTAGACCGGATAGTCGCCACTGGTTGTGAAGGTGCAGTCGGCAACGGTCCCGCTCAGTGTCAGGCCGCTGAGCCGCAGGTGATTACGGCCGTTGCTATGGAAGCTGGAATTGGCAATGTGGAGTTGGCTGCTGCCGTAGGCGATTATGCCATCATGCTGGCAATCACGGATTAGCCCCCCCGTGAACACCAGCAGAGCATCATCCACGGTAAAGGCCGTCTCAGCCAGGCGCACGTTGGTGTTTGTCAACTGTGCTACACTGCCCGGATGCAGGAAGATGCTGTCCCAGCACCCTGGCGTCTCAGTGGGCCCGCGGATAACTGTGGGAGCTTGCCCTGACTGGCCGGCGATGAGCGTGCCGTAAACCTCGATACGGTCAGCTATCAATTCGCAGCCAGCCGCGATGGTCAGACGCAAGCCGGAGGGAATCTCCAGGGTGTCGGACGAACCTACCAGCATGTCAAATTCCAGGGGCTGGCGCTTCCACGTCTGGCTGTGCCGGATGTCGTCAGCAGCACTGCAACTGACCCCAATCAGGTTCTCGCCGTTATTATGAAAGCTCAAATTATCATCGAGCATACCCACGCAATTGGCCTTCACGTGGATGGGGTATTCGCCGTTGCTCAGGAAAGTGCAGTCGGAGATGGTGCCGGTTGGGTCTGGCGTGATAATATATAAGCCGCGGCGCTGGTTGTGGGCGAAGGTGGCAGTTTCGACCTGGAGGGTAGCATCATTGAGCGCAACTAATCCGTCCTGGCCGGCGTACAGAAACCAGCAGGTGTCGAACTGGGCCCAGCCTCCATCAACAGTCACACAACTGGTCCCGGCCCAAAACGAGGTGCCAAAGAATTGCCCGACGCTGCCGGAAGTCAGGTAGATTCCGGCCCAGCTTCCGGGTGTGGTTGGAGTGGTGGATTTGAAGACTACCGGCTTGTGGCGCAGCCCGAAGCAGCGCAAATTGCCCTGGACGGTGAGCTGATAGTTGCCCTGGGCAATGACCTCGACGCCGGGCCGCACCGTCACTGTCGCGCCGGAGGCAATAGTGGTATTACCGACCAGATGATAGGGCGCGCTGGCCAACGTCCACTCAGCGTCGCTGCTGATGGTCCCAGAGATGTCGGTGCTCGCTGCCACCCAGGTGGGTAGGGCCAATAATACGGGCAGCAGGAGCAGGTATCGAGTCCGGATCAACTGCACTCCCCCCAGCAGCCTTGGACTGGGGAACTGTTCACCGGTTGTTCGTAGCGACAAAACAAAAAACCGCACCATCAAGTACGGATTGGTGCGGATAGTGGGCTGTCGTAGGCTTGGGTGTTGTCACATATCTTCCCCACAAATGCAGATTTCGGTAGCCAGCCTTACGCCGAACTTCGCTTCCACCTTGTCCTGAACCTGTCGGATAAGCTCCAGAACGTCGGCAGCGGTCGCTCTACCGGTGTTTGTGATGAAGTTGGCGTGCTTGGGTGAGATCATTGCCCCGCCTACCCGCATGCCCTTGGTATCAGTCTCCTCCAGCAGCTTTCCGGCGTAGTCACCGGGGGGATGCTTGAAGATACAGCCGGCGCTCCGATCTGAGACGGGCTGGCGCTGGCAGCGCTTCTCTACAGCTTCGTACATACTCTGGCGTACCTGGTTGGGCGTAGCCGGACTAAGCGCAAAGGCCGCCCGCGTAATAACCCATCTGCCTGTCTGGAACTGGCTGCGACGGTAACCAAAGTCCAGCTCTGATCGCTGGTAACGGTTGACCTCATTGCCTGCATTGATTGCCTCTACCCACTCCAGCACCTGGGCTATCTCGCCACCGTTGGCCCCGGCGTTCATCACGATCGCGCCGCCGACACTGCCGGGAATGCCTGCTGCAAACTCCAGGCCAGAAAGCCCCTGTTGCGCGGCGTGGTGGCAGACTGCTGCCAGGCTCTCGCCCGCTGCGCTGATCAGGTGATTGTCGTCGTGCTCTATGCCGGTCAGTGCTCCGGCAATCTTGACGACGACACCGCGAATCCCCCCATCGCGGACCAGCAGGTTTGTGCCGTTACCAATGTAGAACGGTTTTGTACCAGCAGTGGCCAGAGTTCTTACCACTTCGACGAGGCTGGCAGTGTCTTGGGGAATGACCAGAATATCAGCCAGCCCGCCAATGCCGAAGGAGGTGTGGCGGGCCATCGGTTCATCCTGGCGCACCTCCAGCCCCGACATCTGGGCCAATTGCTGATATAGATTAACAGTCGTTACGCTCATTCTGTGCCTTATATTATTGGTTTATGGGGTAATTATGCAAGGTCAGCTTATGCTCGATCCGGGTTCGGCTGGGAACTGTCCTGTAAGTGTGCTGCCAGTTTCAGCAGATATTTGCGAAAGCTGGGCCCGAGGGCAGGATGAGATAGCATGCCCCGCACAAACGCCCGGCCATACGAAGAGAAATTCCCCACATCCAGCCGCAGTTCCTCCGGCGCCAGGGGTATCGCCTGCACCGGCTTACCGGAGCTCGCCAGGGCTGCGATGGCGTCAGTCAGTTGCAGTTCCCCGCCGCGGTCCGTCGCCAGATTGTCCAGTTCAATAAAGATCTCGGGCGAAAACACATAGCGCCCGCATATCGCCAGATCGCTGGGCGCCTGGTCAGGCTCCGGTTTCTCTACCACATCGCTGACCAGCAGCCTTTCCTCTATCTCTTCGGTCACCTCAATAACTCCGTAGCTGCTGGCTTGCTGGCGGGCAATGCGCTGCACCCCCAGCGTAGCGGCTGCCTGGCCGGCCTGGTGTGCATCAAGCAATCGTCTCGCAAAAGCGCCATTCTCTGAGATGATGACACTGTCGCCCAGCGCCACCACAAAATCCTCGTCACCGATGAATTGGCGAGCGCAGGCCACTGCCTCGCCCAGGCCGCCGGGCGGGTTCTGGCGGGTGAAATAGACGGTGGTGCGGCTGCTGGCAAGCTCGCTGAGCCACGGAGGCCGGTCCGATTCGGGTAGCCGGCCTTGCTGAGGATCCAAGTGCGCCTCCAGCGCCGATTTGCCGGGGCCGATGATTACCAATATTTCGGTGATTTCGGCGGCAGCCAGCTCCTGGATAACCCAATCAATGGCCGGATAGGGGCCGACCGGCATCATCTCTTTGGGCTGGACCTTAGTCAGCGGATACAGCCGCGTGCCCCGTCCGGCCGCCGGCACAACAGCTTTCCGAATGCGGTTTGGAGTGCTCATAGTGGTGCGATTATGCTGTTACCCGGATGTGTAGGTTAAAGGGCGGCGGCTCAGGCATAAAGTGGAGCCGGCGATCAGGGTCGAACTGATAACCTGCGGATTACGATTCCGCTGCTCTGCCAGATTGAGCTACGCCGGCTCACTGGATTAGTAAAAAAACTGGTGGCCAGACCCAGAATTGAACTGGGGACACACGGATTTTCAGTCCGTTGCTCTACCAACTGAGCTATCTGGCCACCTCACTGGTTACCGCTGCCATCGTGCTGTTGTCGTAGTGTCTTTAAACCTGTCGTCGCACCTGTTGTTAGACCTGCCGTTAAACCTGTCGTTGCCTGGTGGGCGGAGCAGGACTCGAACCTGCGACTTCCTGCGTGTAAAGCAGGCGCTCTAGCCAACTGAGCTATCCGCCCCATCTCATCACACTGCGGCTTTACTCCTATTGCGCGCTTGGTGGCCCCAACGGGATTCGAACCCGTGCTGCCGCCTTGAAAGAGCGGAGTCCTAGGCCTCTAGACAATGGGGCCATCCACCTTCGCAACAGGGACATAGCTGCGGCCAAGTCCGCTGGTGGGCCGTGCAGGAATCGAACCTGCGACCCTCGGATTAAAAGTCCGATGCTCTGCCAACTGAGCTAACGGCCCAGTTCTACACAACGCACCCACCGAAGGCAGCAGGTGCCTGTTAGACGTTTTATCATAACTGATAGCCTGGCAATTGTCAAACCTTGGAGGGTAGCGTTAGGGTGTGAGACGGCGATGTTGTGGTGCGGCAACGGACGGCGCTAACATGCCTATGAGACCGGGATGCCGGCCCTTCCCTGGCTGTCGTTTCATGAGTGCCTACTGTGCCGCTGTGCTCCGACCTGTTGTTGGTGAGCAGCTCTCTTCGCCGTGGCCCAAATTATTAGCCGAGTTTCCGGGAGTTGGTGCAATACACGCTTGTCTGTGAACATACCCGGTTTCAGGATGGTTGATAAGGTTGGCCAGTAGGCTCAGTGTCAGGCAGGCCGACGGTGTCCCAGAAGGTTGTTGTGGAGAACGGTTCTCGACGCAGGTCGGGTACGGCCAGTTGTGCGCCGCCCATTTCCGCGGATCGGTTGGCGATGATGCCGGGCAGTGCGAATTCGATGCCGCGATAGACGTCAATGGGTGTGGGTTTGTCTGCCAGTATCGCCTCCGTGAAGTATCTGGCCACCTTGATGTCCGTGCCGCCGTGGCCGTCGCTGATGTCGTCGTGGGCGCGGGTGCCGATGTCAATTCTCTCCCAGCCCTGCTCCTCCTCACGATCACGGTCGAATCGACGACAGAAGCTCTCGTATTCGAACCATTCCGTGCTGCCCTCGGTACCGAATAGCCGATAGCGGTGTTCGCTGGGCCGGCGAGTGTTCAGCGTCACCATGATCCTAATGAGCGTGCCTTTGGCCGTGTGGAAAAGCGCGATCTGGCCGTCGGACCGCAGGGGAGCATCCATGCATCGCCAGGGAGCACTGCGGCAGGTGACGGAGACCACGCGGTCATCCAGGACCTCCAGGAGTGGGCCGAGATCGTGTGTGAGGTACTGGATGGGAGGCTGGTCGGCTCGCCAGAGGGGTTTGCAGTCTGTGCGCCCCTCGGCTTTGGCCTTGGTGGGTGAACTCGGCGAGCCATCAGGACAGTAAAGCGTATTGGGCAGATAGTGAAGGTACTCGCCTTCGGCCATAGAGATCGGGCCAAAGCGGCCTTCAATGATCCACTTGTGCCAGTAGCGCATGAAGTCCAGGAAGCAGGAGTTTTCGCCGAGCATGTAGGTCTTTCCCGTGCGTTCCACGGTATCCCGGAGACGAATGAGTTCCTCTTCGGTATCGGCCCCCGGCACCTCGGAAAGCACGTGGCAACCGGCCTCCATAGCCTGGCAAGCATGTTCTACCTGGCATTTGCCATTGCTGGCAATCACCACTGCGTCAGGCTCCATCTCGAGCAGATCATCAAACTCAGGCAGCACTTGCCCACCTGCAGGCATCAGCAGCTCTTCAGCTTGCTGGCGACGGGCCTCGAAGCGGTCGCAAGCGCCGATCACCTCGGCTTGCTCTATTTGTAGGAAGTTGTGCAGGTGTGCCATTCCCCGTCGAAGTCCCAGAATACCAACTTTAAGCTTTTCCATCATTCATCTCCTATTCTCGAAATTGGGGTCAGAGTTACCTCTGCCCGTATATCGGTACATCTGCTTTGCTATCGTGTCAGAGCCCCTGCCGTCGCAAGAGCTTTGCGACAGTTTTCTATCGCTCGTACGCTTCCAGCTTGGGTTGGATAGGAAATTTCTGGAAGCGGGTGTAAGTGGGAAGCCCCGAGGGGTAATACTCGCGCGGAGTAGTCAACGGCCTCGCGTACTCCAAGTATGCTTCGGTCACCCCGTTTTGTTCATTGTTGATGTATTCGTCGGGCAGGCAGCGTGTCCTTCCTGCTACGCTGCTCAGCGAGGTGGTCTCGCACTCAAACTCGTACGGATCATGGTTCTTACGCTGGATGGTGATCATCACGTCGGTCTCCCCGTTACAAGCTCGCCGCACCGCGTCATCGCCGACGGCGTAAGCTATGTCGAGATCCACCTGGGACTGAGCCAGTGCGAAGCAGCGCTGCATATTACCTGGACGGTCAAGTCGGCACCGCACACCCAGTTCCTCCTCAACCATATCGCCCAGCGCCTCAGCAACGCCTCCCAGTCGGGCATGCCCGAACTCATCTACCTTTTCTGATGTTGTCGCTGCCTCGCTTTCGGCGAAGGAAAAACCCTCCGAGACAGTAATCACCAGGTAGCCATACTCGTCATAGACTCGGTGGCAGTCGTCCAGGAACTTGTCGGGATTGACCGTCACCTCCGGCACATAGACCAGATGGGGGCCGTCCCTGGGTTCGTCGCGCCCCAGAGCAGTGGCGGCAGTCAGCCACCCGGCATTGCGTCCCATGATCTCAACCACCTCACAGTTGCCGAAGGCCTCAGCATCACAGGAGACATACTGCACTGCCGAGGCCGCAAAGCGAGCCGCGCTGCCAAAGCCCGGGCATACATCGGTAAGGACCAGGTCGTTGTCAATAGTCTTGGGGATGCCAATGATATTCATCTCCCAGTCGTGGGACTTGGCCAATTCCGACAGCGAGTGGCAGGCCGACTGGGAATCGTCGCCCCCAATGTAGAAGAAATAGCGAATATTGTGAGCCATGAATACCTGCATAGTCCGCGCCAGGTCTGCCTCATCGGGTTTGATGCGGCTCGTCCCCAGCGCGGCTGAGGGGCGGTAGCGGATCTGCTCTACCAGCTCGTCATTTTCTCTGAACAGGTCAATAAACTGCTCATGTAGTACGCCGTCCATTCCGTGCAGAGCGCCATAGAATCTCCGTATCTCAGGCCTCGCCCGGGCGGCTTCAATCACCCCCACCAGGCTCGCGTTGATAACCATAGTCGGCCCGCCCGATTGACCTATTGCGGCATTGCCTTCCAAAGCCATACGAAATCGTCCCTTCTGCGTGTAGTGGTTGGACTCGCGCTTATGCGAAGCTCGGCTCGCACACTATTCGCCGCAAGACAAGAAATTCCTTGCGCCGGGAAGCACGCGGGCAGGCTCAGCCGCTAGCCGAAGTCGGCTTGTCAGGCAATGTGGGGTGGGGCTGAGGCGTTGGCGACGGAGGAGGCGCTTCCGGGGGAGGGCTTGGCTGCTGAGATGCGGCGAAGCGGGTCTCCCAGTCCACCTTCGCCGTCACGTGCATCAAGATAGCCAGTGTCACAATGGAGGCAACAGTGATTGCCAGGCCGGTGTAGCCCTTGAAGAAGAAAGTATAGGAGAAGATGACCAGATAGATTAGCTGCGCGGGCGCGGCGATTGTCAGTGTAAAGCCGGGGCCGATCACGCGGATGAGATAGCTTACCACCAACAGCACCGAGACGATCGCACAGACCAAGAAGGTGCGCTCCAGCTCGAGGTGATCAGCAGTGTAGGCCATGAGCAGGTGAAATGCGAAGAAGCCACCGCAGACGAAGAAGTAGTGCATAGGGTGGAGGTTTTCACCGCGCATCAGGCCGAGAATGACCAGCACCGTCACATAGAAGAGCAATCCAATGGGCGCGAAATAGGTGATGCGGGCGACCATCGGCCCGGCATTGACCTGCGCGGGCATATCCACGCCCACGTACCGGCCGGTGCGTAGGCTGGTGGACTGCCATGTCAGCATCCAGCCTTCTGGGGTTCGCTGCTTGGTGCTGGGCGAGACCGACCCCTCCGGGAAGTCAATGTCGTGGAAGTCGGTTGTCGCCACCAGGTCTAGGTTATTGACCTGCCTGACTCCCTCGCCGAAGGAGTAGGTCCAGGTGTCGAGTCCCCTTGATTTGTAGCGGAGCTTGACCGTCGCGGTCTCGCCCGATGGCAGGCGCACAGAACGCTTCAGGTATCCGCCCTCACTCCCGCTGTCGGCGTCTTTGTCGTTGATCGAGAAAGCGAAATCATCATAGTCGGCATCGTCAACCGGGAAGGCAAACTTGGCAATCAGGTACGGCTCCTCAGTGTGGCTGTGCTTAACGGTGTAGGTGGCATCGAATTCAACGGCGTATGTGCGGTACCACAGCAGCCCCTTGCGCCGCGCATCCGAGTTCAACTTGACCTTGATATCACTTGACTGAGGGATCACGTCGTGGTAGACATACCGGGTCTGTTGCTTGCCCTTGTTGTCGCGGTAGTGGACCGTCTCCTGGATGGTGAAGGCCGGCGCTTGCTGATGCAGCGGCTGGCCCCACAATTCGCCGACTTGGCTGCGCAGTTGATGCAAGCTTATTTCGGTTCGGGTGGAGACAGTTGCACCGAGGATGCTCCAGGCGATGGAAGTACCAACGAAGATGAGAAAGACCCAGCCGATATGACTCGCGCGCATGACACTCTTACCTCCTCCAGGGACTCCTCAGCAAATAGCAACACGCTACACAATAGTAGTTTACATTGTATGCCCCAGCCCAGTATATGTCAACCCAATCACTAATGAGACGCTTGAACAGGGCACGGGGCCTCCGCCCCAGGCATTATGACGACTTAGGAGATCGGACAGGAAAGAGATCGTACCTAGCAGAAGGAACAAGCGGCAGGCACAAAAATCGCGTTAACACCTCATCTGACCATCTGCTCGAGGCCTGGTCGTTACATTCCGTAGACCAGTCCCAGCATGGTTTCTCCCACCTGATGGAGTGCGTCGGGGTCGCAGTGCTCCGGGGTGTCACTGACTGTGTGCCAGACCGGGGGTGCGAAGTCAATAATGTCAACCGCAGGAATGCCGAGGGTGTTGATGAAGGGGAGGTGATCGTCGATAATGTAGCCCTGCGTTCTGCGCTCAAAGGCACTATGCCCGAGGAACTCGGCGATATCCCAGATATGATCCACCAATTGGGGAGCAGCGGCCTGAGAGTATGATTCAATGCGTAGATTGAAGTAATCATTGCTACTCTGCGCAGGGCGGACAGCATCGGCCGTCTCCGGCTGTACCTGCCCTCCGACCAGGTCGAGGACGATCACGCGGTCGGGCAGTTCAATCTCGGTGGGCCAGTTGTGCGCCATGTAATCTGACCCCATACAAAATCCTATGTAGGGCAGACCGCAGCCGGATTTCCCTGAGTCTTCGGCATCAAAGAAAGCCAGGTAGACTGGGCTGGGCGGCGGCTCCTGGCTGAATATACGGGCCAACTCCAGGAGAATTGCTACTCCTGAGCCGCCGTCGTTGGCCCCGGGCACCGGCTCATCGCGCAGATCGGGGTCAGGGTCCTGGTCTGCTACCGGCCGAGTATCCCAGTGGGCGCCGATCAGAGTAGTTACCCCGGGCGCTTGGGATGAAAAGACAGCGATAAGATTGGTAAAGTCATATGGACCTCCGAAGGGGGTGCTGTCACTGAACGGTTGCTGAATCAGGTCGTCAGCCAGAGGAGTGAGGGTAGAAATCATCCACGCAAGCTGGGCCTGATGACCGGGTGAGCCGGGCATGCGTGGGCCAAAGTCGCACTGCTGCTCGATGTCAGCGAAAGCCCGATCGGCGTTGAATTCGGGCAATTCCACGGGGACTACGCCGTTGTCGTTCACCGCGCCCCCGCCACATGAAGTGCATCCGGCAATCAGCACGGCGACTGCCATCAACACAGCGCGCACGCCTGAACGATGGGGCGACGACTTGGCGATATTATTTCTCATAGCTCCCCTTCGGTACCGGTCGTAGTCACAGAATGTCACTGCAGCAGTGGCCTGGGTTGCACTCAATCAAGCGAGGCATGGATCTCCGCCAGCAGTTCCTGGGCTGCCTGCGATATCTTAACCCGGCGCAGCACTTCCCCACGGCGGAAGATAACACCATACTCACCCCCGCAGGCCAGTCCGATGTCGGCTTCTTTTGCTTCGCCCGGCCCGTTGACCTCGCAGCCCATCACCGCCACGACGATTGGTCTGTCAATCTCCTGGAGGGCCTCCTGAACCTGCTCAGCGATGGGGCGCAGATCGACCTTGCACCGACCGCAGGTCGGACAGGAGATAAGTTGTGGACCTGAAATCATATTGAGCGACTGCAAGATGGCCCGACCTGCGCGCACTTCCTCAACTGGGTCGTCAGTCAGTGAAACGCGGAGGGTATCGCCGATGCCCTCGGCCAGCAACAGTCCCAATCCCACCGCCGACTTGGCTACCCCGGCAGTGCCCAAGCCGGCCTCGGTAATGCCCAGGTGCAGCGGCACATCGCTTTCGCGAGCGAATATACGGTTGGTGGCAACTGTGGTGGGCACGTCGGACGCTTTGATGGAGACGACAATATCACAGAAACCCAGATCCTCAGCCCGCTGGACGCTACGCAACGCACTCTCGCAGAGTGCCTCGGCGGTAGGGTGACCATATTTGTCGAGCAGGTCCTGCTCCAGCGAACCGGCGTTGATGCCCAGGCGGACCGGAATACCCGTCTCGCCGGCTGCATCCAGGACCGCCTCCAGGCGGCGGTCATCGCCAATGTTGCTCGGATTGATACGGATTTTATGCGCGCCGAGCTCGATGGCGGCGAGGGCCAGGCGGTAATCAAAATGGATATCGGCGACGATTGGCACCGGACTGCCCGCCACTATCTGAGCAAAGCCATCGAGTGCTTGGTGCGAGGGAATGGCGACGCGCACAATCTGGGCACCACCAGCAGCCGCCGCCCCGACCTGGCGCAGCGTTGCCTCCACGTCGGCAGTATCGGTCTTAGTCATAGTCTGGACCGAAACTAGCGCTCCTCCGCCGATGGTTACTTCTCCGACGTGTACTGCCCGCGTAGATCTGCGCTGCGGCGGGAAGTTGGTTGCCTCTGAGGCATTATGCATAGGCAGAGCACCGCATCATTAAGCGAGCATCGGCTTCGGGCGCTATTAGTCAGCGCTGGTGGTCTGTCCTAAGGAGTTCCGTACATCCACAGATTGATCACATCTTTGGTCATCAGCCAGGCGAACAGCACAAGTACCAGGAATATTCCGGCCAGGCGAATGGCCATTTCGGGCTTGGGGCGTATGCGTCGCCGGATGATGCCTTCGTAGCTGATCAGGACGATATGAAAGCCATCGAAGGGAGGGATCGGGATGAGATTAATCACCGCCAGGTTAGCGCTGATGATACCACCCCAAGACAGTACCGTCGCCCAACCAGCCTGGGCCTGCTCGGCGATCATTACCGTAATTCCGATCGGGCCGACCGGCTCAGCGGTGATCTTGCGGGTTATCATCCCCTGCACCGATTGAATGACCATCACCACGGCGGCAACGGACTGCTTGGCACCCAGCACCAGGCCCTTGAGGATACCGACACGCTGAGTTGGGGGGCTGAGCAATACCCCGATTCGACCGATCTCGCGGTGCGGCGCGTTCAACTGACCCGCTGCTGTTATCGTCTCCAGTCTTCCCCAAACCGTTTGGGAAGAGACTGTCAGGTTGACCCTACTGTTGTCGCGAGCAACTGTTATATTCACTTGTGCCCCGGGCCGCAGCGACAGGTAGCGAACCACGGTTGACTGGTCGAGTGGTCTAAAGGTCAGGCCCAGGTGTTGGTGGGCCAGTGTGATAGCTTGGCTAGGGCTGATGGCTACATCCAAAATGTCGTCTAAGAATCGGAGCGGAACCATGGTGCGGCCTCGCTTGATATAAGGAGCCAAAGCCAACTGCCGCTTCTGGTCATTAACTCTGGCAAAAGGGTTGCCAATCTGGAGGCTAATATCCAGCTCTTCATTAACCGCATGGACCTTGTTTTCTTGAGGGAACCACTGCAAGACCCCGCCGGCCTGCTCGAACACTTCCCGAAGTGGCCCCATCGAGATATCAGCCTTTATCTCAGGGGCAGCGCGCAGATCGAGCATCTTCCCGCCGAATAGTGCGCTGATTTGGCCCTCCTCAGCCATTCGCGGCAATCGGGCAGTCACTATTGCCTCAGGTAAGCTGTCTGCCCCAGGGTCCAGCGCGCCTATCTGTATGTTATCGGTCTCAGCTTGCTGCAGAACTTCGATAAGCCCGGTAGGGACGGCGACATCTTTGCCATTGGCGGAGAGTATGAAGTAGCCGGGGGTAATTCCAACCTGGTCAGCGGGCGAGCCAGGCTCCACACTTGCTACTTGCAGGCCGTATTGGTTGCCGTCAACGGCTACGATCTCGTCGCCTGTCTGCAGGCCCGCGGCTTCTGCTGGCATCCGGGGCATCACTTTGCCAACAATCACTGCCCGGCTGTCTGCTATGGGCACCCCGTGGAAGACGTTTATGACCCAGAAAAGCACCATAGCCAGGACTACGTTCATCAGGACGCCGGCGAAGATGGTTACAAAGCGCTGCCAGCGGGGACGAGTATGAAAGCCTCCGGGAACATCAGGCTCGCCTGGCTCCATTCCGGCGATGTCAACCATGCCCCCAAAGGGGATAGCGCGAATGGCATAAGTCGTCTCGCCCCAACGGAGGCCCTTAATGAGCGGCCCCAACCCAAAGGCGAATTCCTTCACCCGCATGCGCGAGAGCTTGGCGGCGATGAAGTGGCCCAATTCATGGCTGAATATGCACAGGCCCAGAATGAAGACAACCCAAAATATCTGTGTGCCCCAGTTGCCTATCTGCTCGATCATTGTTCAATTTCGGCTACTGCCTGCTACCGAATTACCTCCTGTCGGCGGCGATTTGTCCAAGATAGTCTCTCGTCCACTGGTCCGCCGTGGTTACGTCAGATAGGTTATTCACGGAAAAGGGTTCGTGTTCCTCCAAGGCTTGCTCGATCAAGCGCGGTATATCCATGAAGTCAATTTTTTCCTGCAAAAACCACGCCACCGCTACCTCATCGGCGGCATTAAGTACTGTGGGGTAGCTCTGCCCACTGCGGCCAGCCTCCCGCGCCAGCCGCAGGCAGGGGAACTTGTCAGGGTCGGGGGCGGCGAAGGTCAGTGAGCCTATGTCGGCCAGGTCCAGGCGGTCGAACTGGTTGGGCATCCGGTCGGGATAGAGAAGCGCATACTGAATGGGCAGGCGCATATCGGGCCGCCCCAGTTGCGCCAGCACGTTGCCGTCACACAGTTGCACCAGTGAGTGGACGATACTCTGATGGTGAATCACCACTTCAATCTGCTCGAATTCCAGGCCGAACATCCATTTCATCTCAAAGATTTCAAAGCCCTTGTTCATCAGCGTGGCCGAGTCAATTGTCACCTTCGGGCCCATCTGCCAGGTGGGGTGGTCCAGAGCTTGCTTGGCCGTGACCTCGGCTAGCTGTGCCTTCGTATAGTCGGCAAACGGTCCCCCCGAGGCAGTCAACAGGATTTTCTCAACGTCTTCTGTTTGCTCGCCCCGCAGGCACTGGAAAACCGCCGATATCTCGCTATCAATTGGTAGCAGTCGGACACCGGCTCGACTGGCTGCTGTCGTCACCAGTTGACCAGCGGCCACCAGAGGCTCCTTGTTAGCCAGGGCCATCTCACAGCGCTGCTCCAGCGCCGTCATTATCGGCGGCAGGCCGGCCAGCCCCGAAATAGCCGCAACCAACAGGTCGGGTTCCAGCTCCCTAACGATCTCTTGCAGGCCCTCGTCACCGGAGTAGACTTGCAGTTGCGGCGCCGCGTCAGCAAGGAGTCGAGCCGCCTGCTCGTCGGCGAGGGCAACCGTACTGACCGCAAACTGCCTGGCCTGCTGCGCCAGCAGTTCCCAGTTGCTATTAGCAGCCAGCCCGACCACCTGCAACTGGTCAGGGTAATTCTCAATGACATCAAGGGTTTGCCGGCCGATCGAGCCGGTCGCGCCCATGATCAGTATACGTTTATGTTCCATAAATATGGCTTAAATGTGAAGTATCTGGTAGAAAACTGTGACTATCAGCATACCAGCCAGCGCTTGATTTGTCAAGGTGAACAGGACTTGTGCGTAGAAGGATAATTACAGTCAGCCGTGAACTTGAAGCTTGAGATGAATTCGCGGGACGCCTCGACAGACGAGCCAAACCAGCGAGCCGGCCTGAGCACTGGCGGAAAGTGCAGCCTGTGGGCCTGCGGGGGCTGTGCCTTTGTGTTGGCGGTCGCCATTGTGATCAGCGGGGTGCTGGCAGCCCGTTGGCTGGCAGGTAATCCCGAAACTCTCAGCAAGCTCTACGGTGAGCAGCCGACTCCCCAGATCCTGATCCAGCCCGGTGGGGTGGTGCGGATGATCTCGGATGAGTGGCTGCCGGCAGGCGGGGCACCGGTATGGAGCCCCGATGGAGAACGCGTAGCCGTTAGCGCCACCCCCCGAGTGAGCGTATTCGGTTTCCTCCGCCAGCCTCCGCCGATGGTTGTCGATCCCCGTCGCCAGGAGGAGGCAGCAGCCAGGTGGCTAACGGAGGCTGTGGGACCGCGAGTGGTGATATTCGACATAGCTGCCGGCGGCGAGCGGATAGCATATCAAGCCAGCGCCCAGCGTATGGGGTGGCCAGCGGAGGTGGCCTGGTTCCCGGATGGCCGGCGACTGGCGGTGGGCGTTGAGCACATTCCGATGAACGAAGAGCAACAGGAGATGCCCCCCGGGCTGTGGGTGGTGGACATTGAAAAGAACGAGACCCGCAGGCTGGCCGATAATGTGCGAAGGCCCAATATCTCTCCAGATGGTCGCTGGATTGCCTGCCGACAGCCCACCGGTAAGGAGTACGAGACCGCGGTGACAGTGCTGGACGCCGAGGACGGAGCCCAGCTATATGCGCACGACCGGCACTCAGGGAACACCCTCTGGGATGTGGGAGGCGACATTCTCTATTTCTTCAGCTACGGAACCGAGGAGAAGGCCAGGGGGTGGCGAAAAGTCCAGCTTCCCGCCGGGGAAGTGAAGACTGTGGAGATGAAAGAAGTGCAGGTGAGCCGCCCGTCGAGGATCACATCTGCTCAGGAGTTATCGGTGTCCTGCCGCGGCGGCGGTCCCCAGGACAAAGAAGAATGGACCTATCGGCTGCGCGTCCGGGATTTCACCCAGGCCCATTACTACTATCTGACTCCCCACCTCGGCACAGACTTCTGGCCGTGTGGGGTGTGCCTGGGCGACCGGTATGTGCTGATTGAGGCGAGTGAGGCGCTCTGGGCTTACCGCCTGGCTGATGGCAAGTTCTACCAGGTGACCGACTCGGCAAGTTTGGATCTGGGCTGGCTGGCGCTAGATCCCTCGGGCACCAAGGTGTGCCTTGTCGGCGACCTGGCGGAGGAAGACATATTTCGCATATTCACGACCGGCCTGAGTATGCCAGTGATGATGTTACAGTTGGACGAGGAGCGGATTCTGAGTCAGCCAGCCTGCGACGAGCCGGTGCTGCCCTCATCTGACGATCAGGAGGAAAACCGATGAGCGAAACAGGATGGCCCCCCAACGAAATCAAGCTGCTATTGCTGGACGTGGACGGGACACTCACCGACGGTGGGCTTTATTTTACGGGTGAAGGTCAGGCGATGAAACGGTTTGATGTCCACGACGGCCTGGGTCTGGTGCGACTCCAGCGGGCTGGAGTCGAAGTCGTACTGATCAGCGCCGACCGGTCGCCGATTATCCATATGCGCGCCCAGAAGCTGGGCATTCGCGCGGTGATAGACGGCTGCCAGGATAAGGGCCAAGCCGTTCGCATGCTCCTGGAAGAGCGCGAGCTTGATACCTCCGTAGCCCTCTATATGGGGGATGATATCACGGACCTGGAGGCGATGGCCGAGGTGGGCCACAGTGCGGCACCGGCCAGCGCCGTGGCCACAGTACGAGAAGCAGCCGATTATGTAACCACCTGCGAGGGCGGACACGGGGCAGTGCGGGAGGTCTGTGATCTGATAATGAGCCGCCTTGGCGAGCAATAGCTGCTTGATTCAGAAGAAAAAGCCCAGCAGCCAGTAGGAAACGGCGGCCAGCAGAGCGGTAATAGGTAAAGTGAGAACCCAGGCCATGATGATCTGGCCGGCGACCTTCCAGCGTACCCCCGTGAGCCGGCGCGAGATCCCTACCCCCATTATTGCGCTAGAGATGACGTGGGTGGTGCTAACAGGGGCGCCGATCTGGGTACAGGCCTGGATCACCAGTGCTCCGGTGGTCTCGGCTGCGAAGCCGTGTATGGGCTTGAGAGTGATGAGATTGCGCCCTAACGTCTTGATAATGCGCCAGCCGCCGGCAGCGGTGCCCAGCGATAGGGCGACTGCTGAGATTATTTTGACCCAGGTGGGAATGAAGAATGCGTTCAGGTAGCCGCCGGAGACCAGCGCCATGGTAATGATTCCCATTGCATTTTGGGCGTCATTGCTGCCGTGACTGAAGGCCATAAGGCTGGCCGATATCACTTGAAGTCTGCGGAAGTAGCGGTTGAGGATACTGGGGTTACTGCGGGCGAAGATATGTAGCAACAGGATC
This sequence comes from bacterium, assembly GCA_030615605.1. Classification (GTDB taxonomy): domain Bacteria; phylum Armatimonadota; class Zipacnadia; order Zipacnadales; family Zipacnadaceae; genus JALGTD01. The sequence continues at coordinate 8,419 of JAUWYY010000027.1, read as the reverse complement.
ATAACTGCAAAGCCGAGCACCAAGCCAACAACCGGTGACAGCAATAAAGCCAGGAAGATCTTTTTCAGGCCTGCGAAGTTGAAGATGCCATAGTTGTAGCTCCAGTCAAGCATCCCGCTGCTTACACTTACCTGAGCGCTGGCGGCGCTGGCCGCGCCGATGATTGCGCCGATTATGGTATGGGAACAACTGGTCGGCAGGCCCAGACGCCAGGTGATAAACAGCCAGATGACCGTGCCCACCAGTGCAGCCAGCACGATCTGTTCGGTGATAAAGCTGCTAGCCACGATGCCCTTGCCAATGGTGGTGGCGACAGATTCGTTGACCATCGCGCCGGCCAGGTTAAGAACCGCAGCCAGCCCTACGGCAGTGGGGATGGATAGCGCCCGCGTCAGCACGCTGGTGGCGATGGCGTTAGCAGCATCATGGAAGCCGGTCATGAAGTTGAACGTCAACGCGCCGAGGATAATGAGCGCGATAGGGGCTCTAGGCATTCTTAGTAACCACTGCCTCAATCAGGTTCGCGGCATCTTCACACCTGTCCATCGCTTCTTCAATGAACTCGTATATTTCTTTCCACTTGATAATCTCGCGGGCGTCTGGCTGCTGGTCAAACAGATCGCCCAACGCCTTCTTCAGGGCAGCATCGCCTTGATTCTCTAGAGTGTTTATCTGGCGGCAGTAGCGAGTATCTCCCGGCTGCATCCGGGGTAATTGGCGGGTATTCTCATTGAGTAGCTTCGTCGCCTCCAGCAGTAGCTGTGACATCTCCCGGACGTGCTGGTCGGGACCCGTAATCCTGAAGGAGCTGAATCTGTCAATCGTCCCCTTAATCATATCGGGGATGTCATCCAGACACTCAGCCAGCCGATAGATATCTTCGCGATCGAACAGAATGGGAGTAACGAAGGTGGTGTTCAGCTTCCGGACCGTTTCGTGGACGATCTCGTCAGCCTTATGCTCAATGTCGTCTATCTGTTCGACAGCCAGGGACAGACGCCCATAATCGTTCATTAGCTTGTCCAGACACTCGGCGGCCTCCACGGCTTTGTCAGCAGCCGAGGCGAATAACACGAAGAAGTCCTGCTCTTCGGGTAAGAAAGCGCGCATCACCCGCTGGATGCGGTGCAACATACCATCGCGCGAACCTTCCATCACTGCCCTCCTATGCTAAGCAGTAAATGATGTCATTGTACTAATTCCCTGCAAGCGTGGCAATCTCCTTCCTCCCCACAACAAGAAAAACAAATGGGCTGCAGTTGCATTGAGAATGCTCCCAAATTGGGCCGCCCCTCACGCTTCTGCTGGCAGTCTGCTTGCTGTGCCCAGACCACTTTCACCCCATAACGGGAACGTACAGGAGGTCATTGCGCTTTAAGCAGGAAACATGGTTGCAGGTTGATTCTGAAGATCGGGAGCTGGATGCCGTCCTACCATCTTCAGCTTGATGTCCGATGCCTCTGGGGCAGTCCCAGAAGAGCCAGCAGGCTGGTTCCCAACTGCACTTCCAAACGAGAGGAGGGGCAGAATGGAAAAAGGCCTACTGCGGCCTGCTGACTGGGTGGCAATTGGTATCTACCTGATAGGTATGATGGTGTTGGGCTGGTGGATTTCGCGGCGCCAGAAGACCTCCGAGGACTACTTTGTGGCGGGACGGCGGATGGGCTGGTTCACTCTGGCCCTATCGATTTGGGTATCACTGACCAGCGCCAACTCGATGCTGGGCTGCCCGGGATATGCCTACGAAAATGATCTGCAATTTGTGCCGGTAATGTGGTTGCTGATCATTCCGATCGCCATCGTGATCATCTACACCATCCTCCCTGTATTTCACTCTCTATCGCTAACGACAGCCTATACCTATCTGGAGTGGCGCTTTGGGCTGAGCGTGCGACTGATAGGAAGCACTCTCTTCATTCTGCTGCGTGGGGGATGGCTGGCAACCGTCATTTATGCGCCCTCGGTCGCGCTCAGCGCCGTGATTGACATCCCTGGCCTCGCGGAGCATCAGGAGACCTGGGCAATCATTTTGACCCTGGGCGTGGTCGCTACTGTGTATACCACTATGGGTGGGATAGAGGCAGATATCTGGAGCGACGTAATTCAGTTCTTCATATTTACTGGCGGCATAGTGCTTGTATGGTTTTATGTACTTCGCGATGTCGGAGGGTGGCATCAAGTGTGGGATATCGCCAAGCAGACCGGGCATACATATCCAATGAGCAGCGGCAAGGAATTCTGGGACTGGGTGTTACACCCCGAGCTGAAATTCTCAGTTGAGTTGACCTTCTTATGGATATTGATAGGGAACACTTTCAGCCAGCTCAATGACGCCGGCACCGACCAACTTACTCTGCAGCGCTACTTCAGTGCTCGCAGCATCAAAGAAAGCATCCGCGCTATCTGGATTGCCCGCATTGCCGACATCCCCCTGATGGCACTGCTTTGGCTCACGGGCACCGGAATATTCGTATACTTTCAGATTCATGGCGACAGATTCGCCAACTTGCCCCAGGACCCCGACCAGATGATGCCCTACTTTGTGGTGGCCGTCCTGCCGGTAGGGATATCTGGACTATTCATCGCTGCCCTGTTCTCCGCAACTATGTCCAGTGTTGACTCGGGGATGAACTCGCTTAGCGCCACCTGTATCACCGACTTCTACCGTCGGTTGCGCGGGACTGAAAGCACCGAGAGCAGCCGGCAAAGTTTTGACAGGTTCGTCGCTGTCCTGGGGGCGGTCGCTATTACTGGCATACTGCTGGCAGTAGGTCTCAGCATATTGCCCCTCACATGGATAGCAGCTCAGAGCTCGATAGGCCTGCTTATTGTGGCCCTGACTGCCGCTTGCCTGGCAGTGATAGTCGGCCTGGTCATATATGCCTTGGTCACGCGGCCGCTGCTCAGCAGAGTTCTGGCGCGGACCCAGCCCCGAAGTCGCCGACGAAGCCCACTATTTGAGAGCCGCGCGCTATACTACTGTTTTCTGGGGCCTGACGGCCACACTTGTTGCTCTGTTCGTTGGGCAACTGGGTCAAATCTACGAGATTGCTGTCAAGTTAATGGGCTTCTGGACCGGGCCGCTGCTCGGCATCTTCCTGTTGGGCATCTTCACGCGGCGGGCTAATGCTACCGGAGTGATTGTTGGCGCCATCACCGGGGCTATCTGCGTGACTATCTGGGCTCTGGTACTGCATTACACGCCGTGGCTGTATGCTTTCGTGGGGCTGGTTCCGACAGTCACGGTTGGGTACCTGGTCAGTGTGGCTACCACGCCGCCCGAGCCCGAGCAGATTGAGGGCTTGACCTCTTACACCCGCTTCCCACTCGACGAAGGCAACTAGAGGCCCAGCGCAGCTACATCGAACACGCGGCAGCACGAATCAAGCATCTTACGACCTGGGCTACTCAATCAACTGCCGGACAAAGGCCACATTATCCTGGGCTACCTGCTCCCCACCGGGCATGTCCTTGCCCAGTTCCAGCGAGAGCACTCTGTCGAAGCCGACTGCGCGCAGCGCCCGGATGATGGCTGGCCAATCCAGCGGGCCACTGCACCACTTCTTTATCGTACAGATCGCCCCCTAGAGACCAAAGAACTGCCTGGCATTGTCGCAGAAGATGCGCTTCAGGTATACCAGGGCCTCGTCGGAGCCGATCTGGGCCTGCGCTATCTTGGCTCCGAGCACCGCTATCACTTGCTCGCGCGCCACCAAGTAGGCTCCCAGTGTTTCCTCCACGAACACACAGTCGCACCCCATAATATCTTGTTCACCGGAACCTGATCAAGCCAACTGCGCAGAGCCTGGCGGGCATCGCTGTCGCTCATCATAGTCAGCCACGCCAGGTTAAGATAGACGTTGGGGAAGCGCACCGCCAGTGTGGTAATAGCCTTGATCTGGGCTCTGCGACTTACAAAGCCGGCGGATCAAGACTCGATGATTGGATAAGTTCCCGTGGTTTTGTGGCGAATGCCTCAGCCTGTTCCCGAGAAGGCTTCGCATCTGCGTCAAACGTCTCTATCGGCAGAACAGGGCCAGGGCAGACACAATCCCGCCTGGGCATTAGCTAGACTACCCATCCTTCGCCGCTTAGCGTGATAGTCACCCGGTGCCGGGAGCTGCAACAGACATGCCGGAAATAGTAGACCACAATCCTGGGAAGAGTCCAACAGTAGCCAATTAGCGGATGCCCCCAGACTGGGCATAGATCAGTAACTGCCGAACTCGCGCCAGGCATCAAAGAAGGCCTGGATGTTTTCTGGAGGCGACTCACTGCGTATTGAATCGGCAGTGGATAGGATATAGCCACCTCCAGGGGCGGCAGCAGCAATGGCCTGGCGTACAGCCTCGCGGATCTGCTCGGGGTTGCCGCGCCAGATGAGGTTCACCTGGTCAATGTTGCCCTTAAGGCAACTACGGTCACCGATGCGCTTCTTGACCTCGGCCAGATCTATATCACCTAGTGGGGGCGGGGCCAGCGTCTCGATAATATCTGCCCCAGCCTGGGCGATCCAGTCCACCGTTTTGTCCAGAGCGCCGTCATCGTAGTAATGGTAGAAAGCCCCATAACTGTGCACCAGTTCGATATTCTCCCTGATTGGCGGCATGGCAAATTCACGAAAAAGTTGAGGACTCCAGCCGCTGCCCACCGAGAGGGTCCACCAGGCATCGACCAGCATCGGTGCACCATGTTTCAAACAAGCCCGTGCGCTGCTCTGATAGTATTCATTGAACAATTGTAAGCACTGCCGGAGGAAATCGGGGTCATCATAGGCAAGCAGCATAGCTTGTTCAGCGCCCAGGAAGGTAGCCAGAGGATATCCGCCGGCCCCGTGTCGAGGCGAGACCTCCACCAGGCCCCGCTCCCCGACCAGTTCTATGATGGTAGGCAATATCTCAGCTTTACGTTCATCAAAATCGGGCAATAAGAACTTCATTGGTTCGAGGTCTTCCGGTCCCTTGAGGAGGTGCTCGCGAAACAGAGGATCAGGGCGATCACCATAAAGCGAGCCGGGATCCCCCATAATCTTTTCCTCGCTGATGTCGCCAGCCGGGGTATGGAAGGTACGACGGACCTCGGTGTAGTCAGCGTGTCGCTTGGTGGTGATGTCAACCGATATGTCGGACAGATATTGCACAGCGTCGATCACTGGGTTGTCTGGTTCAGCGACAACGTTCAGGTCGGCGAGAAAGACTCGCACGAGGGGGTCAAAGCCGAACTCGTTGGCCAGCCTCATCTGACAGATCCAGCCATCGTCACCATAGATTCCGGACATCCAGTTGAACATCCGGGGGCTGCACGGCACATGGTCTGGCTCCTGGTGGTTAATGGCTTGGAGTAAGCATTCCCGAGAGGTCACTTTGCGTCCAGCAACCTTTCTCTCGACATTTCTCATATGCTCCCTTACTGCATCTAACATTCTCTGTGTCCTGCACTGATTCCTGCCGATGTGGATCATCTAGCTATAAAAATCCTAGATCAGAAGAGTCCTGACCAATATTCTGGCTCGAATTGAATAAACTTTAGTTTTCCATATCCGCCTGCCTCCGTTACGCTTCTTATCCAATCAGAGCAACAAGTCTCGGCCAATCGGAGGTACTTCTCCCCCCTGCGCGATACAGGGGATCATGGCAGTAAGATACACCATGATCAAGACTGCTTGCGAATGACCTCCATAAGCCGCTGGCCATCTTCCAGGCCCCTGACCTCGGTAACGAAGGAGACTCCGGTGGGGAAGCGCTGCTTGTACTGCCCGCTGAGAATCTCTTCCTTGGGGTGGACTATATCCACAAGGCCAATATTGCGCTCCCTAAGGGCTTCATACCATGTGTCGGTGCTGCTCTGGGGATCCAGATGCACGCACCCGAGGTTCTGAGTACTGGCCAGCTCCTGTAGACAATGGTCCCCGCCGCCACCGATATGGATACTGCCTCCCCCGGAGAAAGCCTGCAATACTTGCTCATCATAGGGGCGGACAAATTCCGTGTACATCTCAGCCGAGATCATAGCGGGGATATCGTTCTTCAGCAGCAGGCTACCCCGACACACTCCCCAGTGCAGATAAATGCAATCTTCACTGGCCTGCTCAGTAGTATATGGCTGAAGCTTCTTGACCATGGCAATCTCAGTCTGGGCCATTAGGTCCATTAGACTGTGAATCAGTTCGGGTTCCTCATACAGATAGACAAACAGGTCCGCACCCCACAACAGATGGGCATTGTCCATAACGCCCTGCAAGTCAGGCTGAGTAATATGAATGGCCTGGCTGCACTTGGGATACTCAGATAGTCTCTCGCGATAAAAACTCATCGTCTCCAATACTGTGCTGAGCAGACTACTGTCAAGCTCGGGCAGCCCTGCGTCTAACAGGGGTACGATATTTTCCGGGCCTCCCAGAGGCACCACCCACGGCATGGCCCCCCCACTCAACCCCGCTTCCGGACCTGCCATCCGATATTGAGCGCCGAAGAGTGAGGGAATTATGCCCAGGCCATGATTGGCCCGAATCTGCAACGGGAAATCGTCCTTGAGCAGCACCGAACTACCTACACTGGGGTCTTCGGGATAAAGAGGATGAACTAACTCATTAACCATCATCTTGACGGGATCATCAAAGGTCTCTCGGTATGGGTAGATAGGGAATTGCTCTATCGGAATTCCGCCAATGCCGACCGGCGGGTGGTCTGCCGGCCGCCAGTACATAGCGTCGCGATGACGCTTTTCAACTTCTGCTCTGTGGTCCAGATCAATCTGTTCCTCCAACCACTCCAACACCGCGTTCAATACGGCCATAGGTTCGTGGGTCATAGGACATCTCTCCTCGTGGTGCATGTGGAGATCCAGACTTACTCTTTTTCTTCGCCGGCTCTAAGCAAAGCGATGGCCTCATCGGCGGTTCTGACTATGCCGAAGTGCTTGGCGATCCATGTTTCGGCTACGTCCTGCAAGGCTGGAGCAAAGCAGGCGGTAGCATCGCTGGCCAATATGAAGTCGTAGCCCATGTTGTTGCCCACCACCGCTGTCTCGAAGACGCAGCCGTTGGTATTGCAGCCCGTCAGAACCACCGTCTCAATTCCCGCATTCTTCAGACAAAAGTCCAACATTGAGGAACTGAACGCTGAGCTGGTGCGCTTGGGCAAGACCAGCTCGTGGCCTCGAGGCGCTATCTCGTCACAAACCTGCATGCCCTCGTTCCATCTGCGCCAGACCTGCTCACCCAACAGCTCCTCGTATCTCTTAATCGCCCGCTGCCAGTAGGGCTGCATGTCAGAAAGATCGTCTGTCTCCGACCAAGTAACGATGTAGACGATCGTCATTCTTTGCTGCCGGAAGAACTCCAGGAGCTTGCCTATGTTGGGAATGACCATATCCTGTACTCTCTCGTCGAAATACTCTAGCCCTACCTTCAGACTTCTGCTATAAGCCTTGGCCGCCCGACCTTAGAATTGGTCAGCTCAGGCAGCATGTCCACGATCAGCAGGGCTGTCTTTGCGGGGTCGGTCGGCATGCCCCCGGCATAGCCAAGTGATCCGTAGATGTCCTGATCGATCTGGCGAAAATCAAATTCCAACATTTCGCTCCTTCTTTGCGGCACTAACAATCCGACATTTCTCATATGCTTTCTTGCTATGTTTAGCATTCTCTGTTTGCTGCACTAATTCCTCCTGCTGCGGATCATTTGGATAGAAGAACCCGAGGTTAGAAGACTTCGGACGGGGATTGTGCTCCGAATTGAACTCAAGCATTGAGGCCTTGGCGTGGCCGCCCGACACGTTACATAGCGCTGCGCCTTGCGCGGGTGAAACAGGTAAATATCGGCTCAGGAGGAGTTACTGTCTGTTCAGCGAGAGTAAAGGTAGAAGTCTTATGGCAAGCGAGTGCATAGTTCGAATCGCTGAAAACAGGAGGCCAGCAATATGCACTGGTTGCCTATGGTAGTTGTGATGTTTGCGCTATTGGCGGCAACTGGGATAATGGCTGCTCCACAGCTACGACTGGGAGTGGCCCCGATAACCGAGAAAGTATTTCGCGACAGCAGAGCAGACGATTTGCCCAGCGACGGGCTGCAAGTATGAGGAATCCCGCTGTGCGGAGCGCGCAATGAGAAGGTCAGCGTCCAGTTAGTGATCACTGGTGGCGACGCCTCTATCAAGGCCAGTCAAAGCGGGCTCGGTAGCTGTGAGCGAGACCTCATGTGTTCAGTTGCCAAGTGTAAGCCCGGGCGAGCCTGGTTGGTAGCTTTGATAAGCGGTTGCTGACCAGTTTCGCTATCTTATTGCAATTAACCACAATGCAGGTCATCAGCACCTGCACTGTGACTCTGGCGAGGCCTCAGTCGCCGACGCGCCATAGCCGCTATGGCGACGGCGCGTAGCGGGCTTCAGCCAGTCCGTGATACTTCTTTCCGCCTTCGCGA
>JAUWYY010000016.1 GCA_030615605.1 bacterium | reverse complement strand
ATAGTAGCATATATGAGCGATATTGTCAACCCCTTGCTCCACGCGGGCGCGGGGCGGGGCGATTGACAGCAACCGGCGCACAGGCGTAGACTGGGGGCAAAAGGCGTTGGTGAGGTGGCATAAGCAAAGGAGGGAGTAATGATGGCAAAGACAGCCGAAGATATTATGACCGAGCGGGTTATCACGACCACTGCTTCAGCGACGGTGCGCGAAGTTGCTAAGTTGCTGACCAGGAATACTATTAGCGGGGTGCCCGTGGTCGGGGAGGGAGAGGCGGCCGGTCTCAGGACGAAGGTCATAGGGATCATCACTGAGGCTGATATACTGGCTAAGCCCGCCGAGGCCCCCGTTGAATCGCTTATGACCCGCACCGTGATTACGGTAAAGCCGGAAACACCCGTCAGCGAGATTGTCAATTATCTGGCGGCCCGAAACATCAAGCGCGTGCCGGTGGTCAACGACGCGGGGCACCTGGTGGGCATCGTGAGCCGGGCGGACGTGATTGCTGCTATGGCCGATGAGTAAGACATACATGCGGGGGTCGGGGCAAGAACGGCTTTTGCGGGGAACCCGCTTTTTGGAAAAAGCCGGTTCCCCGCACCCCTCCGGCAAAAACTTTTAATAGTAAGGGGCGGACAAAGGCGGTGGGCGGGGCGATTGACAGCAACCGGCCCACAGGCGTAGACTGGGAGCGAACAAAGGGCTTCTAGGAGGTGGCAGATCGTGAGTGATAAGGAGAAGATTTGCGGGGATACCGTATTCCGACAGCTATTCATAGAGATGCGGAGGTATCGGGACCTCGAACACAGGATCGTGACCTGGTGGACCACGATACTGGTCGCTATTATGGCTGCCTTTGTAGGCTTCGGGCGAGATGCTATCTCTCTCTCCTGTGGGGCAAGGTTGTTTGCGACGGTTTTCGTGTTGGTTCTGGCGTCGGTTATGTGGCTTCTGATGAGGTACTCCAACAAGCGCTACCACGAACGCTGGGACAAGGCGAAGGAGTATTACCCCCATCCAGCTCTTCGTCTGTGCCCCAAACCCCGGTTGTTCGAAACGTGCATCTTGAAGAGCATACGTATGTCAGGCTTTCAGCTTATGCAGTGGGCAATGGGCATAATTACGCTTGGATTCTGTATTTTCCTGTGGTGGATTCCTACAAAAGGAGCGGCCCAAGTAAACGATGTTGCTTACACAGTTGGTGGCACGAACATGTTGCTCTGGCAGACAATAGGCGTGTGGTTTCAGGCAATATTCCTGCTGGGCGCTGTTATATACGCGGCGTGCTACGCGCGGGCGGCCCGGCAACAGGTCGATGTCACACAGGAGCAGGTTGAGGCGACGCTGGCGGGGCGCGCAGGGCTGTTCGTGAACGATCCACTAACCGCCGAGCAGTTCATGGAACATAGTGCAAGAGTTAGGGGCATAGAGCAGCAGCCCAATTGGGAGCACGTCAAGGACGAGTGGCTGGTCATAGAGGTAACTAACGGCGGGGACAACGCCATGAATGTACGGCTGTGTGCGAAATGGAAGGGTGGGCACGAAAGCGCGGAGTGGGACAAGATGATGTCGGAGTCCGAGTGCGTGTCTGAAATCGAGTCGATGGTCAATAATTCCAAAGGGAAGCCGGCGGAGGGCGCGAAGCAAGTTGGGACATGGCAGGTGTGGCAGTTGCGGTCAGGCGAGTCAATGTTTGTGTGCTCGCCACGGCCAGATACCGAGGATGAGAAGAAGCGGGTGCTGGGGTTAATCTGGTGGGCCCCCGGGTACCTGAAGTGGAGCCAGTGTATCCAGCTGGAAGAAAAGGATGGCAAGTGGGGGGGCAACTGGAGCTTCGGGAAGCCTCTACGAGACGAAAAGGGGAAGGCTTATTGGCCGCGCCGGAAGGGTGGGAAGTTGCCCCCGCCCAAATAAGAGCGGGTGACGGGCAGTGAGGTGAGCAGATGAACAGCGAATGGCACAACAAGCTCTATTTCGGGGATAATTTGGAGATTCTGCGGGACCACGTGGGCGAGGAGAGTGTGGACCTCATCTACCTAGACCCGCCGTTTAACTCCAAAGCTACCTATAGCGTGCTGTTCAAAGAGAAGAATGGGACAGCGTCGGCGGCGCAGGTCGCCGCGTTTGAAGATACCTGGCACTGGGATATGTCCACGCAGGCGGCCTACCAGGAGGTGGTGACCGGCGGGGGCAAGATCGGGGCGCTACTGGACGCGCTGCGGCAGTTCCTGGGCAGCAACGATATGATGGCGTACCTGGTGATGATGGCGATTCGGCTGATCGAGCTCCACCGGGTGCTCAAGCCGACCGGCTCGATATATCTGCACTGCGACCCGACGGCGAGCCATTACTTGAAGCTGGTGTTGGATGCGATCTTTGGTGCAGCCCGTTTTCGAAATGAGATAGTGTGGAAGCGAAAGACAGGGCGGGGGGAAACCGACAGGAGAGCAAAGCGGTTCGGTCTGTCTACGGACAGTATCCTTTATTATGCTGAGGAGGATGCGGCGGGCCCCGCCCCACAGTACACATTCGACGATCCGGCCTACCGGCTGTATATAGAAAAGGCCTTCCGACACGTAGACGCGGACGGGCGTACGTACCGAATAGACAACTTGGCGAGTCCCTCCCCGCGGCCCAACCTGATGTATGAGTACAAGGGCTACAAGCCCCCAGACAAAGGGTGGGCAATATCGAAGGAGAAAATGGAGCAATGGGATCGCGAAGGTCGGCTCCACTTTCCGAAGAGCCCGCAAGGACGTATTCAGCGAAAGAGGTTTATTGATGAACTAAAGGGCAAGCCTGTGCAGAACCTGTGGGACGACATCGGGCCGATTGCCTCGCAGTCGAAAGAGCGTCTGGGCTACCCGACGCAGAAGCCGGAGGCGCTGCTGGAGCGGATTGTCCAGGCGAGTAGCAACGAGGGGGACGTGGTGCTGGACCCGTTCTGCGGGTGCGGGACGACGATAGCGGTGGCCGAGCGGCTCCATCGGCGCTGGATCGGGATAGATATCACGCACCTGGCGATAACGCTGATGAAGAACCGGCTGGAGGATGCGTTCGGGGCGGAGCTGTCGCCATACGAGGTCGTCGGGGAGCCGCAGGACGTGCAGAGCGCGCGGGCGCTGGCCGAGCAGAATCGCTATCAGTTTGAGTGGTGGGCGCTGGGGCTGGTGGAGGCGCGGCCCGCGCAGGATAAGAAGAAAGGCGCCGATAAGGGCGTGGATGGGCTGATAATGTTCTTTGACGACGACTCGGGTAAAGCGAAGAAGATTATCGTGCAGGTGAAGAGTGGGCACGTGACGCGCAGTCAGATAGCGACGCTGAAGAGCGATATGCAAGAACACAAGGCGGAAATCGCGGCGTTCATCACGCTGGAAGAGCCGACCGGGCCGATGAAAAAAGAGGCGGCGACGGCGGGGTTCTATGACCCGCCCGGGCTGCTGCCAGCGGTGGCGCGGGTGCAGATATTGACGATAGCAGAGCTGCTGGACGGCGCGAAGCTGGACTACCCCAGAATAGACGTCGCCACGTTCAAGAAAGCCCCGCGGAGAAGGAAAGCGAAGAAGGCAGAGTAGGGGCGCTGCTTGCCGCGCCCCTACGAGGCAAGGTGGGGCGGGTCGGGGCATCCGCCTTCGCTGAGGCTACGGCGAACCTGAGGGTGCCCCTCCCCCAGTGTTACCCACGGGGCTATTCCGCACTTATCATCGTCCCGATGCCTGTGTCGGTGAACAGCTCCATCAACAGGGCGTGGGGAGTGCAGCCGTCAATTATGTGGGCGCGCGCCACTCCGCCCGCAACGGCCTGAATGCAGCTCTCCAGCTTGGGGATCATCCCCTCGGCTACATTTCCCTCGGCGATGAGCGCCTTCGCCTCGCTAACGGTCAGCTTGCTAATCAGCGTGGTCGGATCATCGGGGTCTTCCAGCAGGCCGGCTACATCGCTGAGGGTGATGAGTTTCACCGCCTGAAGCTCGCAGGCTAGCTCGCCGGCGACGGTATCGGCATTGATATTGTAGCTCTGCCCCGCAGCGTCCCCGCCAATAGAGGAGACTACCGGAACAAAGCCTGCCTCGGTCAAGACATAGATGACTTCAGTGTTGATACTCACAATCTCACCAACGAAGCCCAGATCACCCTCGCCGCTTTCCTTCTTGCGCGAGATGATCATACTGCCATCTTGGCCCGACAGGCCTACCGCCCGCCCCCCGGCGGCGTTAATCAAAGAGACCAACTGCTGGTTGACATTGCCCACCAGCACCATCTGGGCGATCTCCATCGTTTCGGCGTCGGTCACGCGCAGGCCGCCGGCGAACTCAGGCTCAATGCCCAGGCGTTTCATCATCTCAGTGATGCGCTGGCCCCCGCCGTGCACAACGACCACGTTTATCCCGACATAGCGCAGCAGCACAAAGTCCTGGGCAACGTTGTCCTGCATCTGCGGGTCGGTCATTGCCGCGCCGCCATATTTGACAACAATGGTCTTGCCCGCCCACTGTTGAATATAGGGGAGGGCTTCAATCAGAGTATCAGCACGTCTCTGCAAATCCTCCATCGGTTATCTCCTGGAACTGTGGTTGCGGTATCAGGTATGCCTAAACAGCGTATTCGAAAATGGGGACTTCGTCAAGTTCTCAGCACTTAGTCTCAGCAACAAAACTTATTTTTGGCCGCGGCCTTGACAATTGTTGGTATATTGAATATACTAAATACCAGATGAGATTGAGTCTCAGTTGGTAATGGCTATGAATCACGAAGAGTTGCAAGCTGAAGTTATGGATTTGCTGCAGCATTCTGAACTGCGTATGACCCCGCAGCGGCGGGCAATCGTCCGCCAGATACTGTCAACACCAGGTCATTTTAGCGCGGATGATCTGGTTACAGCTCTGGACCAAACACAGGAAGAGGCATCGCGGGCAACAATATACCGGCTGATCCCCGCGCTTGTTGAACTGGGCATTCTGCGCGAGGTCGAGCACGGTGACGACCATAGTCACTACGAGGTAGTCAGTGACCCTGCTCACCACGAGCATCTCATCTGCCAGTGCTGCGGCGAGGTGATTGAATTCGTCTGCCCGGCGATCGAAGGCGCCATCATAGGGGTTTGCCGGGAACACCATTTTCGTCATTATCAACACGGCCTGGAGATCACGGGCCTGTGTCGAGAGTGTCAACAGGAAACCGATAGCCAACGGTTGTCCGCCAGTTAGGAACATCACAAATCATAGCTTACGATTGTCTAATCAAGGACCACGATTGACAGTGATTGTATCATTGGCAGAAATGGCACCGGGTCAAACCGGCATAGTAGTATCGCTCGAGGGCGGCCACGGTATGATGCGGCGGATAGCAGCGATGGGCATCCGTAGAGGGGCAGCGGTCACCAAAACAAGCAGCCAACCCTTCCGCGGCCCGGTCAGCGTTCAGGTGGGCAATACCGAGGTGGCCCTGGGCTTTGGCCTGGCCCGCCGCGTTATGGTTGAGGTGCCCGGGTGAAGCGTATCCTGCTGATGGGCAATCCCAACGTCGGTAAGAGCGTGGTCTTCTCGCGGCTTACCGGCGTTGACGTGATCGTCTCCAATTACCCCGGTACGACGGTTGAGTTGACCAAGGGCCGGATGAAGTTAGGCGATGAAGTTGCCCAGCTCATTGACGTTCCCGGAACATATACACTGGGTCCGACCACACCTGCCGAGCAAGTGGCCACCGAGATGATGGTAGAGGGCGATGTCATCATCAATGTCGTTGATGCCACCAACCTCGAGCGTAATCTCAACCTCACTCTGCAACTGCTCAACGCTGGCAAGCCGGTCATTGTCGCATTGAACATGTGGGACAGTGCACAGCACAAGGGTATCCAGATTGACCTCGTCAAGTTAGAGAAGCGCCTGGGGGTGCCGGTCGTCCCCACCATCGCTCCCAGCGGCGAGGGCATCAGCCAACTGGTCGCCCGGCTCGACGAAGCGACTACTGGCAGCATCCCGTTTGACGAAGAGCAGCGCTGGAGCGTGCTGGGTGGCATAGTCGAAGAGGTGCAGACCGTCACCCGCCGCCACCACACTTTCCTGGAGAGGCTGGCCGATCTATCGCTGAAGCCGGAGACGGGAGTCCCCCTGGCCATTGTCGCCGGCCTGGTCGCTTTTGCCCTTATTAGGGTGATTGGGGAGGGACTCATTAGCCTCGTTTTCAATCCGCTGTTTGATAAGCTGTGGCTGCCAGTGATTTCAGGACTATCGGCAATCCTACAGCCGGGAACCTTCTGGCACGAGTTGCTAATCGGGCACCTGGTAGACGGGCAGATTCACTGGGTCGAATCAATGGGGTTGCTCACAACAGGCCTCTACGTCCCCTTGGCGATGGTCCTGCCCTACATCTTCGCTTTCTACCTGGTATTGGGATTGATTGAAGATATCGGCTATCTGCCGCGCCTGGGTGTTCTCGTTGATACCATTATGCACCGTCTGGGCATGCACGGGCTGAGCGTCATTCCGATGCTGCTGGGGCTGGGCTGTAATATCCCCGGCGTACTGGCAACCCGGATTCTGGAGACGCGAAGGCAGCGCTTCCGGGCCGCAATATTGATGTCAATCTGCGTTCCCTGTATGGCACAGTTGGCTGTCATTGTGGCACTGTTGGGGCCCTACGGCGTTAGAGGCCTGGCACCTCTTTTCGTTACGCTGGCCGTCCTGTGGGTAGTGCTATCGCTGGGTTTCAAGTATTTGCTGCCTGGCGAGACCCCGGAGATGTTCACCGAAATACCGCCCTACCGCACACCTTATCTTCCCGCAGTTGCCCAGAAGCTGTGGATGCGCGTTCGCCAGTTTATTCGCGAAGCTGTGCCCTTTGTGCTGCTCGGTGTGGGCTTGGTAAACATACTGTACGTGCTGAATGTCATCCAGGTGCTGGGCAGATGGCTGGAGCCAGTGCTCACCAGCGTTCTTGGCTTGCCTCCGGAGGCAGTGGGGGCTTTGCTGATTGGCTTTTTGCGCAAGGATGTTGCCGTGGGTATGCTGGCGCCGCTGGGGCTGGGTGTGAAGCAGCTTATTGTTGCCTGCGTGGTACTGACCGTCTATTTTCCCTGTGCCGCCACCTTCGCAGTGTTGCTACGGGAATTTGGCCTGCGGCGCATGGCCAAGGCCGCCCTGCTGATGACAGTGGTCGCCCTCGGTGTCGGCGGACTGCTCAATCTCATACTCTAGTCGGTCTTTGCCCCTACACCTACTCTTCGGCAATGATGGCCTCAACGTCCATTAGACAGAGCGGCTCCCCGCGGTAGTTGTTCTCCAGCCCGACAAGGTTAATTGCTGCAAGATCATCTGGTGCTGGTGAGCGATCCACAAATGTAGTCTGCCGTCGTAGGATATACTGGTCAGTAAGAGTCAAATGGGAGGAATGTGAGACGCTTTGGTGAAGATAGTGGTGACCCTGAAGAACTTTCGTATCCTGGAACTCGTCAGTTGGGGGGAGGAGATGAGGATGAAGTCTGCAGCGAGACGCTGTGTGTGCATCATTGGCTGCGTATTGATGGTGGTCGGGGTGCGCGCTGAGACGCCGCCCGCCGAAGTGGTGACGTTCGATCATTGGGCTTATGACGCGCTACAGATCTTGAGCGATACCCAAGTGAGTTCATGGGAGCCGCGTCCGTGGGGTAGCAACACGGCTTTCACCCGATACGATTTTGCCGAGCTGGTCGCGGCCGTGCTCCGTGACATGAGCAGCTCTAGCCAGGACGTGGCGGATACGCCGCCACGCTCCTCAGACATTCCACCGCAGCTCTTACAGCAACTGGTGGAATCCGTCCCCAACATCATAGCGACAATGGTGCGGGAGTTTTGGCCCGAGTTGGCGACGCTTGACCGGCCACCACCGAAGCTCCCCATGATAAGTGGTGAGGAGCTCCCTGCTTTCTCGCAAGGCCTTGTGGGCCTTGTGGCAAACGCGGGCTTCGAACACCATAGTTTTGCGGCGCCTGCGGCCTACCACGAGGTGATACCAGGCTGGTTCTTTTATGCGATCGAAGCACCAGCGGCGATGGAGGTAGTGAGCGCCAGGGCACACGACAGGTACGCCCTGCTGAGCGGCGGTCACGGGTTAATGCATTCGGCTGCCTTTGACGTGACCGCGGGGCAGAAATATACCGCCACCGCTTGGATGAGGGGCACCGGGCACTTGGACCTGGGTGTCCTGTGGTGGGCTGCCTGCGGGGATGGCCACGCAGAAATGGCCACACCGCACTGTGAGCATATGAAAGTGCCCGCACAGGCAGCGGACGAGTGGCAGCGGATTTCTGCCACCTACACCGCCCCCGAAGGGGCCACCCGAGCATACCTCCGCCTGGCGGTGGGCGGCGGGGAGGTGCACGTCGACCAGGTGCGTATCGTAGAGGCTCGTACCCCCCGCGAAAGTCTGATGAATGTGCCTGCGGGGCACTGGTTCCACACTCAGGCGCAACAGCTCCTGCGGGAGATCGCGACAGAGGTGCTGCCCTTTGATCATTGGGCTTATGAGTTGGGACAGAAGTTGTACGATGCGGGAGTAGATTTATACACGCCCCATGACAGGCGTTCTCGGCCGTTCACCCGATACGATTTTGCCGAGCTGGTCGCGGCCATGCTCCGTGACATGAGTAGCTCTAGCCAGGACGTGGGGGATACGCCGCCATGCCTCCTACATACGCCCGGATATCTCTCGCGATGTGGGCTGCGAGGTAGCGCTGACGAACTCGTGGAATCTGTCCGCAACATCATAGCGACAATGGTGCGGGAGTTTTGGCCCGAGTTGGCGACGCTTGGCCGGAGAAGTATCGGCGGGCGCCTGGTGCTGCACCGCGACCAGGTGCGGATCATAGAGGCGCGTACTCCCCGCGAAAGCCTGATCAATGTGCCAGCGGGGCACTGGTTCCACGCTCAGGCGCAACAGCTCCTGCGGGAGATCGCGACAGATGACAACAACGTGCCAGCCCGGGTGAGGTGATGGTAGCTGTGAGTGGGGCTGATGCAAAACTGTGTGCGCCTCAATGAGAGCGTCATCCGCAGCGAAGCTGTGGCGACACGCATAGACAGAGATGGCGATGATTCGGCTGGCCTATAGCGGGCGGAGTGATGAGAATGAGTACGGCGAATAGATTTAATCTGGTGAGGGCTGCTGCCGCGGTCGTGATGATGGTCGCAGCGGTGCCCAGCCTCGCCCAGGATGCAGAGACTGTGTTGGTAGATCTGCCCTCGGCAGGGAGGTTGGCGGCTGTCGGCGCCGAGTTGGCCAGCGTGCTGGAAAGCCAGGGCATGCGCACCCTTCAGCCTGTTGCCGGGCAGTTGCCCGAGCCGCTGCCGCCTCGTGTGGTGACCGATGGCGACAGCATCCGCGATCCGCAGCGGCAGCAAGTGCTTCGCCAGTTCATCGAAGAGGGGGGCGGGCTGGTATTGATTATCGATCGGTCCCGCCGGCATATTGCGCAGGCCAACGGCTTCGTCAAGCCTTTGGGTTTGCAGATTAGTCCGGTAGCGAGCAGTCTCGACCCGGTCGAGTTCTATGCAACTCCCCTGGCATCCGCCCTTGCTATGCCCGATGTCGGTTCGCTGCGCATGACAATCACGGGCCAGGTAACGGTGCCTATCGCTCGGCAGGGGGATAACCTGGTCTGCGCAGCCACGAGCTGGGGCCAGGGAGGAGTGATTCTCCTGCCTGCCCCTCTGGTGCTCGCCGACAGACCCGGTTTGGAGTTATTGACTCGCTGCATTCGCTGGTCTGATAAACTCCCGGAGTTGGCCTCGTATGCCCCGGAGGTGCACGTGGCCGGCCCGGCTGAGGCTGGGCTCGACGTCCCTACCGGCAGGACGGACTTGCCCCGCGAGAGCCGCGATTTCGCGGACGCCATCCTTTACGACTGCCAGGCTACCAAGGACCAATGGCCTCAGATCACGGGGGTGGTGGTGCAGGCCTTGCAGGAGAGCGGTCTGCCCATCAGAGCGCTGGCGGTGGCCGGTCGGGATGATCCGCTGGTCGAGGCCCTGTATAGCTGGCCGGAGTTGGTCGTGCTCGGTACCTGGCGGCAATACAGCGTGCCCGAGCAGGCCGCCCTATATCAGTACGTGGCGGCGGGGGGTTCTCTGCTGGCGCTGGCTCATGTCCACACAGATCGGCAGATACGGCTGGTTTACCTCAGCGAGGTACTCATTCGCTTTGGAGCTCTGTGCTCGTTGGGCCGCTCGGGGGGCAGTGCCCAGGCAACCGGCGGGCCAGTTCGGCAGTTGGGCGACATCCCTGGCGGAGTGCGAGTGAGCGGCCGCAGGGTTAAGCCGTTGATTACAGTGGGCAGCCGCTCCCACCTGGCGGCTGGATACGTGGAGTTCGAAAGTGGTCGGCTTGCGGTTATGGACGCTGGCCCATTACTGAAGAATGCTGGCTATAGATTGCAGCTCAGCCAGCGGGTCTTGCCCTGGCTTATGCCTGCTGAGTGATGGATGAACTTAGCGCGCGTTATTCATAAACCGAAATGCAAAGCTGTTTTGTAGTGTCAAAGCCGGTTGCAAGGGGTGTCTTAATGGAGACTATTCGACCTCTGTAATGAATAATAGTATGCTATCTGTCGTACTATTCTAGTTGAAAAATTTTTGCCGGCCTGTCCGCCGTAGCTGCACTTGTGTAGCGTAGGCGGGAAAGGTGCGGAAAACCGGCTTTTTTCAAAAAGCGGGTTTCCCGCAAAATCCATTTACGCATTTTGCGGGTTAGGTCAGCCGTGGCACAAATCGGAGCCGTGAAAGGTTACAAATATGCTATATGACTTCCATACGCACAGCTACCTGAGCGACGGCGTTCTATCGCCGATGGAGCTTATCCGCCGGTGCATTCATAACGGCTACACTGCCATGGCCATAGCTGATCATGTCGCGAGCGGGACCATGCAGCGAACCATTGAGGAGACGCGCGGCGACGCCATGCTGGCTGCTGAGCGCTGGGACTTCACCTGCCTGGTGGCAGTGGAGATAACCCACACTCCGGCCTCGGCAATAGCCCAGTTGGCCGCCCGCGCTAGAGACCTGGGTGCTGAGCTGGTCATCGTCCACGGCGAGAGCATCGTCGAGCCTGTCGAGCCGGGCACTAACCTGGCGGCGGTGAGCTGCCCGCAGGTGGATATGCTGGCTCATCCCGGCCTGCTTACCGAAGAAGAGGCCTCTCTCGCTGAGGAGAATGACGTGTTCATCGAAATCACGCGCCACCATCGCCACTGCCTGACAAATGGATTGGTGGTCAAGCGGGCTCTGGCGGCTGGGGCACGGCTGGTGGTCAGCAGCGATGGGCATGCCCCTGGTGATTACCTGACCGAAGAGTTTGCCCGCCAGGTTGCGCTGGGTGCGGGTGTGCCGGAGAGCGAGATTCAACAGGTACTGGCGAGCAATCCCCAGGAGCTGCTGCGGCGCGGTCTGGGCCGCCGCGAGGTGCAGGCGTGAAGTGCCGAGTGTTGCTAATAACTGGTCTGCTGGCAGTGGCCTCAGTGTTAGGGGGATGCGCCCGAGGCAGTGGCCCCGGAGTGATCCCGGAGATAGTCATTGAGATTGTCTGGGAGATGGCCGGGCCGGTTGATGACTCTTCCTATTACTATGTAGCCTTCGACGCCGACGACGATGAGGGCGCAGATTTTCCCGTGCCGGTGGCCTCCGGTCCGTACTGGGGCAACGGCTGGGGTACCGGCTCGATCACCCATTTCCTGGAGTACCACGCTGGCACCTATCTACTGTATCGCACCGACCTGAACGTAGTGCCCCGCCAGCTCTCCGGCGGCTTTTGGGATGTAGTCGGTGACGTTACCGGCGGCGACGCGGGCGAGTACACTATTACGGTCTCCTCCATCACACTGGGAGCGGCCACGCTCAGCGGCACCGGCGCAGTATCAGCAGTAACCAATGATTCTGACCAGAATGCCGGCACGCTGGAGCTGGCCACCGATGCGGCGGGCAACACAATCGCCGCATCAGTCAGCTTTACTCCCGCAGCCGATGGCGGGCGTCCGCTTGATGCCGCCGAACAGGCTCAGATTAACACGCTCAATGGCGGCGTGCCGCTGCAGTCGGATTCCCTGGATGAATTTGGTCTTACCCTGACCGTCTCGCCCGGGTCAGCAGGTACGCAGGTAATTGACGTAGACACGGCGGTCGCCGGTGTGGATGTGAACTTTGAAAGCGCCAGTACCGGACAGGTCACTACCGACACCGCAACAGTAACTGCTAACTCTTCACAGTCTACCGCCGACCCACCTATTGCGGGAGTGGATTTTGTCACCGGCGACCTGGCGATAGGCGACCAAGCCCAGGTCGGCCTGGAGGTGGCGGCGTCGGCCACGCTGATTGGCCCGCCGTTTGAGTACGTTCTCCCCGACGGCTCCGACACACTGCAGGCCACTGTTGATCTGGCCAATCTGGGCGTAAATGTGAACAACCTCAGCATCAACTTCATTACCACCACTGAACTGATTTTCGATCCTAACATCACTGATCCCGACGAGCACACCTACGATGGTCTGGGGCCGTGGGGTAATGATGCCATCCTCACTTTCGATCCTAATGAGTTCCTGCCGATAAGCAATAATGACTTCTTTCCGCCGGAAGAGGCCAACGACAGCACCCTGATTGGCCCGACTACGCAGTCGCAGCGTGATGCAGTCGACATCACCGACTGGCAGATTATTCCCCATCGGTTGCTTTAATCCAGGAGATTAGTGATGCGCGCAGTGATTCAGCGCGTAAAAGAAGCCGAGGTCGTCGTGGAACAAGAGACAATTGGCCGAATCGAACGGGGCATTGTCGCTCTGGTTGGCTTTGCTGAAACAGACAGGCCCGACGATCTCGGCTGGATGGCTCGCAAGATTGCGGGGCTGCGTATATTCAATGACAGTGAGGGGAAGATGAACTTGTCGGTAGGGCAGGTTAAGGGTAAAATACTGGTGGTGCCGAACTTTACCCTGTACGGCGATGTCAGCCGCGGTCGGCGGCCCAGCTTTGCTGCTGCGGCTGAGCCGGATACCGCCGCGCAGCTCTTTGATGAATTCGTGGAGGCCCTCGGCGGCCAGGGCGTGGAGATCGCCCAGGGCGAGTTTGGGGCGTCAATGCAAGTCAGTATCGTCAACGATGGGCCGGTTACACTGATTATCGACACTGAGTCAGTCTAGCAGAAGGGAGATTGCTGCGATTGCGCAGGCGTGGTGTGCCGTGAGCCGAAGCAAGCGGAAGAACAAGTCGTCCAGGAGCCAGGCAAAGGTCCGCTTAGCGGTGGGGGACCATCTCGCTGAGCGGCAGCACTTTGAGGAGGCTATCGAGCAGTACAAACAGGCAATTGACCTGGATGGCCGAAACGCCGAGGGCCACGTTCGCCTCGGAGATGCATATCTGGCCAGCGGCCACGAGCAGCGGGCTCTGAAGGCATACCGACGAGCGCTAAAGGTGACACCGCGCCATGCTAGCTCTTATTTGGGTCTCAGCGATTTTCTGCTGTACAAGGGTCGCTTTAAGGCCGCGCGACTGGCCCTCAAGCAGGCAGTTGACTGTGAGCCTGACCGCGCTTACTATCACTATCGCCTATCGTGGTTTTACTTTAATTTGGGCAAGACCGTTCTGGCTCAGAAGTCGCTACGTAAAGCGGTAGAGCTGGCACCCGACGACGGCTTCTATCACTATAAGCTCGGCGAGGTCTACTTCTATCGGGGAAACTGGTCGTCTGCTGCTTCTGAGTACGGGGCGGCGGTGCGGTGTTCTCCGTGCGATGACTTTTATCACCTGCGGCTGGCCAGCGTCTACGTCCGCCAGCAGTTGTACGACAAGGCACTTGCTATGTTCGAGCGTACCGTACAGATCGATCCGGACAATCCTGCTTATCACTACCTGCTGGGCGAGCACCTGGAGCGTATGGGCAAGTCTGAGCAGGCTCAGGTCCACTACGACGAAGCAGGAAAATTGGGGGCTTACGACCGGGATTGCGTCCGGCGAATTGAGCAGCGCTGCGGCCGCCTGTCCGTGGAGGCCAGCCCTGTGATAGGTGTCTGATACAGCTTGCCGGCCAGCCCGGGCTCGATTTTGTTGCGCCTCCGTCTCGCAGCGGAGGCGCGTCACTGTAACTGAATAGTAGGGAGGGCCTGATGAGAATAGTTCACCTGATTGTCGGTCCGCTGCAAAGCAACTGCTACATACTCATTGATGAGATAACCGCCCAGGCCGGCGTGATTGATCCCGGCGGCGATGCCGAGCAGATTACCCGCGAGTTAACTGCCCAGGACGTCGAAGTTGTCGCCATCTTCTGCACGCACGGCCACCCCGATCACGTCGCGGCTGCCCACACCGTGTTACAGCGCATATCGACAGCCAGGATCTACATGCATCCTGATGAAGTTGCTATGCTTTCCCGCTATGCGCTGCCGGAGCTGGGGGAAGTACAGCTACCGGAGCTTACTGAGTACAAAGAGGGCGACGAAATAGATGTTGGTAAGCTCAAACTTCGGGTTGTGCATACTCCCGGGCATTCCCCCGGCAGCGTTTGTTTGGCATTGGACAAACAAGAGGTCCTGTTCACTGGAGATCTGATATTCGTCGGCAGCATCGGTCGTACCGACTTGCCTGGGGGAAATGAGTCGCAAATGCAGGCGTCCTTGCGACGCGTAGTTGAAGAGTTTCCAGAAGATACTGTTCTTTACCCCGGACATGGCCCGCAATCGACTCTGACCGAAGAGATAGCCACCAATCCGTGGCTGGTCGAGTTGAGCTGAATCGAGGCGAGCACTGCTGTGGCCGATTTGCGTATTGTCAACGGGACCGTGCTGACGATGGCTCCGGGTTGCGAGCCTATTGCCGACGGAGTGGTCTGCAGCCAGGGTGGCCTGATCACCTACGTGGGCCCGGCAGATCAGGCTCCCGAGCCCGGCAATGAGCAAGTTATTGACGCCAGTGACTGTGTGGTGTTGCCCGGTCTGGTCAATGCCCATACTCACCTGGCTATGACGCTATTCCGTGGCTATGCTGACGATATGATGTTGCAGGAGTGGCTGGAGGATTGGATCTGGCCGGCTGAGAGCCGCCTGCGCCCCGAAGATGTCTACTGGGGCAGCTTGCTGGGCGCCTGCGAGATGCTGCGCTTCGGGGTGACCTGCTTCAGCGATATGTACCATATGCCCGAGCAGGCTGTGCGAGCAGCCATAGACAGCGGCATGCGGATCTGTCCGTCCGGTGTGCTGCTGGGCTTCTTACCGAATGCCGAACAGTTGCTGGAAGAAGCGATTGCCTTTGTCAGCCAGTTGCAGCAGCAGTGTCATCCCCGTATTCATCCGATGCTGGCCCCGCATGCCCTCTACACCTGCCCCGATGAGATGCTGCTTAAGGTAGGGGAGGGGGCAGCCGACACTGGCGTCCCAATCCACATCCACCTTTGCGAGACGGCTTCCGAAGTGCAGGACAGCTACGACGAGCATGGCGAAAGCCCCGTCGAGCACCTGAGCACGCTGGGCCTGCTGGATATTCCTATGCTGGCCGCTCACTGTGTTCACCTCAGCGCGGCTGACATCGCTCTGCTGGCTGAAAAGCAGGTGGGCATCGCCCACTGCCCGACCAGCAATATGAAGCTGGCCAGCGGCTTTGCGCCAGTCCCTGAATTGCTGGAAGCCGGGGCGCTGGTCGGCCTGGGGACTGACGGCTGTGCCTCAAATAACAACCTCGATATGCTCGAAGAAGCTCACCTGGCGGCACTGCTTCACAAAGTACATTCCGGTGATCCCACTACCCTCCCCGCCGGTACTGCTCTGGCCATGGCTACGCGGCTCTCCGCCCAGGCGCTGGGCCTGGGCGACATCATTGGCACGCTGGAGGCGGGCAAGCGCGCTGACATCATACTGGTTGATATGAGCAGCCCCCACTTGCAACCACCCCGAGATCCTGTCTCGCACCTCATCTACGCGGCACACGGATCCGACGTCAAGACCACCATCGTTGAGGGCCAGATTGTTATGAACGATGGCGAGATACTCACGGTAGACGAAGCCCAGGTCATCGCCCGCGCCACACAGTGCGCCGCTCGTGTGGCGGACGCTGCTGGTTGACCGCGGCACCTGCGCGCATCTAGCGCTCTGCGCTGCCCTGTTTGGGTCTGGTGAATTGCAGATTCGGGGGCCACACTGCAAGTAGCTATTTCCCCCACTGAACTGCTCGAAAACTACGCTTTCGGCCGTCTGCGCATGAGGTCGGTTGATTGAAAAGTGAATTGTCATCAATCGGGTTCTGCAAGATAGGGGCAACTGTGACTCTTATGTGCAACTTTCCGGGTCAAATCCTAGACAATCTCCCCCTGATTTCGGTTTCTTTTGGGGTCATCTATATGGCCTGTTTTACTTGACGAAATGCGCCATTTATGCTATAATTCAGGCACTTGTAGTGGGGTGAGAATGGAGTGGTGCCCAACGGTCCGGCAGCAGTGTGCAGTTGCGCATGTAGCACCGCTTTATGGCCGGAGTTTTTCGCCCGGCAAAACTCCGTCTGGCAGTAATTCGACCAGGCCCGCCGTCTGCTTGATCGCTCCTCTCCGTAGGCCAATATAAGGGGCTTTTCCTGTCCTACCACGGCGGGCGCAACACTCGCAATATAGGTCGCAGCACAATAGTACACTCTTCGCAGGGAGCAACAATTTATGGCCAGGAAGAACAGCTACACCGCCAAACAAATCAAGGTACTCAAGGGCCTGGATGCTGTGCGCCGACATCCTGCTATGTATGTAGGCGACACCGGCACCCGGGGCCTGCATCATATTGTCACCGAGGTCATTGACAATGCCATTGATGAGGTCTTCGCCGAGGAATGCGATAAGATCGAGCTGATTATCCATCCCGGCGACATTATCGAAGTCGCGGACAATGGCCCGGGTATTCCGGTCGACATGCATCCCGAGGAGAAGCGCCCAGCACTGGAAGTGGTAATGACCATCCTGCACGCGGGTGGCAAGTTCGGCGAAGACGGCCACTACAAGGTCTCCGGCGGCTTGCACGGCGTTGGTGTTTCGTGTACTAACGCGCTGTCTGAGTGGCTGGAGGCTGAGGTCTGCCGGGACGGCCACAAGTACTTCCAGCGCTACGAACGCGGCCTGCCGGCTGGCAAGATGAAAAAAATCGCCAAATCCAGGAAGCACGGCACCCGCATAACCTTCAAGCCCGACCCCGAGGTCTTTGAGGAGACCGTTTTCGACTTTGACAGGATCGCCAAGCGTCTCCTGGAGCTGTCGTTTCTGGCGGGCGGGGTGCACATAACTCTCCGTGACGAGCGCGAGGGACAGCAGCGCGAAGAGGTCTTCTTCCACAAAGGCGGCATCTCCGCGTACGTCGAGTACCTCAACGAGGGCAAGAATACCCTCCACAAGCCGATCCATTTCGTCACTGCAGAAGACGGCGTCGAGTCGGAGGTGGCGATCCAGTACACCGACAGCGTCTACAACAATCTCGTCTCCTATGCCAATTCCATTCACACCACTGAAGGCGGCACCCATATGTCGGGGTTCAAGACAGCGGTAACCCGGGTGGCCAACAACTACGCCTTCAACACCGGACTGCGCAAAGAAAAGGAGCGCAACTTCAGCGGTGACGAAGTCCGCGAGGGGATGACCGCGATCATCTCGGTGAAGCTGCTTAATCCCCAGTTCGAGGGCCAGACCAAGACGAAGCTGGGAAATACCGAGGTGGAGGGGCTGATCTCGTCAGTGGTTTACGATAAGTTGGGTACCTACCTGGAGGAGCATCCCTCTGTCGCCAACCGCATCATCAGGAAAGCTATTGACGCGGCCCGCGCTCACGACGCCGCTCGGCGGGCTGCCGACGCCACCCGCAAGAGCGCTTTTTCCTCAGCAGGTATGCCCGGGAAGCTGGCCGACTGTTCCAGCCGCAATCCCGAAGAATGCGAACTGTTCATCGTGGAGGGCGACTCGGCCGGTGGCAACGCCAAGCAGGCCCGCGACAGCCGCTATCAGGCTATCCTGCCCCTACGTGGGGTGATCATCAACGTGGAGAAGAACCGACTGGACAAGATCCTCGACAACAATGAAATACGGGCGATGATCACCGCACTGGGCGCCGGCATCAGCAACCATCAGAACGGCGACGAGGCGGAGAATGGTGAGCAGGAGGCCAGCAGCCAATTTGACCTCACCAAGCTGCGCTACCACCGCGTAATCATCATGGCCGACGCTGACGTGGACGGCTCGCACATCCGCACGCTCATTTTGACCTTCTTCTTCCGCTACATGGAGCCGTTGATTCGAGAGGGGCACCTGTATGTCGCCCAGCCACCGCTTTACCGTATTAAGGCAGGGCGCGATACCTACTATGCCCTGGATGACAAAGATCTGGAGCGGGTGCAGAAAGAGACCGGGCGGCGGCGTACCACTGTATATCGCTTCAAAGGCCTGGCTGAGATGGATGCCGCTGACCTGGCGGAGACCACGATGTCCCCGGAAAAGCGCGTGCTGCGCCAGGTAACCCTGGAAGAAGCCGAGCAGGCCGACCGCATCATTTCTATCCTCATGGGCGACCAGGTCGAGCCGCGCCGTAACTACATCGCCGACCACGCCCGCACTACCCAGAATATTGATCTGTGGGCATGATGACGGCAGGTGGAACGACAGGGGTAACGACAGGCTAAACGGCAGGTGCAACGGCAGTGCGCCGACGACTGAGGGTGTTGAACGCAATTTGGTTGGCTTGTATATGGGGGTGTGCTAGGAACTGGATACAGCAGATCTGCGGCCCGATCTTTCGGTAATCATCGTCACCGCCGACAACTGGGTGGACCTGCGCCCCTGTATAGAGTCGGTCTACCGCAGCTTCCGCCACGGGAGGCTCCAGGTCATCTGCGTGGACGACTGCTCGCAGGACGATATCGCGGCCAAAGTCGCGCGGCAGTTTCCCGATGTGCACCTTGTCAATAATACCGCCAGGCAAAGCTATCCGGTGACCAATAATCAGGGCATCGCCGCCGCCGATGGACGCTACATCATGCTGCTCAACGACGATGTGGTGCTGGCCGAGGGGGCGCTGGATCGGGTGGTGGAGTTTCTGGACCGGCACGAGCAGGCCGGAGCCGCCAGCCCGAAGCTGCTCAATCCCGACGGCACCGTCCAGCCCTGTGTGCGGCGATTTCCTACTCTGGCGGCAGCGCTGGCCCAGTCGCTCTATCTGCACCGGCTGTGGCCGGCCAATCCCTGGACGGGCCGCTACTATGCGACGGACATAGACTACAGCCAGACGCAGGCGGTGCCATCCCTGGGCACCACCGCCTATGTGATGCGCCGTGAGTGCCGGGAGCAGGTCGGTGGGTTGGACGAGTCATTCCCTATAAACTTCTCCGACCTTGATTTGAACTGGCGAATCGGGGAGGCCGGCTGGCAGGTATGGCTGGTCGCCTACGCGGAGGCCACCCACAGAGGCGGGCAGACCATGGGTCGGCTGAGTCTGGCGCAACTGCGGGACTACCACCGGGGCATGCTGCTGATGTACCGCAAGCACTATGCCCCGCGGCGGCTGTTCCTGATCAACGGGCTGGTCTACCTGGGCATTGCGGTGCGGTTCTTGCTCAATGCAATACTGAGAATTGTGGGACTCGACCGGCTGCTGGCACATAGGATGGTGAAATGATGATACGAGATAGAGGAGCGCGGATCCTGGACTGGTTGGCGAAACAGTTGACCTTGCTGGGCGACGAGGCTGTAGACCTGTTTTGGGACGTCGCTGACTGGGTGGAGGACCTCGGCGTCTATGGTTACGGGCTGGGCGCCGGGTGCGTACTGCTGGTGGTCATGGTGCTACTGTGGTACGGCAGCCGGCGGGCATAGCGCGCTCGACAGCTCCGTATGTGCCGATGATAGCGGCGGCAGACGAATAGCGCACTACCCAAGTCGGATGTATTGAGAGATGGAGGGAGTAGAAAATGGTTGATGTAGGCGGCCGGCCCAGCAAACTGACGGACAAGCTACAGACCAGGATCTGCAATATGCTGAGGATAGGCGAGTCGGTCTCAGCGGTTTGTCGTGCGGTGGGAATAGACAGGGGTACCTTCCACCGTTGGGTAGACGCGAAACGGTCTCCCGCCGGGCCGGAATATCGCGAGTTTCGCAAGCGTGTAAAAGAGGCCCGGGCCCAGCGGGAGAAAGAACGAAAGCAATAGGAGGCAGTTGCGTGGTTTGGGGGCTGGGTTCGTGGGCCTACGTGGTGGGCGTGTTTTTTGTGTTGGCGTGGCTGATATTCGGGTTGTGGTGCAGCAGCCGGCGGCGGGAGCGGGAGTAGCCCGGCCCCGGCGGCTGTTTCTGATAAGCTGATCGGTCCATTCATCAGGAGGTAGACAGTGAACAAGTCAAATCCTACCGACTACGACGAAGTATATGCCCGGCCGGAGTTCTACTGGGGCAAGCAACCCTCGGCGATGTGTGACCGAGTAATAGAGCTCTTTGCCTCGCGGCTGGACTCTGGGCCTCGGTTGCTCGATCTCGGCTGTGGCGAGGGGCGAAACGCAATCTACTTCGCGAAGCATGGCTTTGAGGTAACTGGAGTGGATACGTCGGCACCAGGACTCGAGAAAACGCAGAGATATGCGGAGGAGGCCGGAGTTGTCATCAAGACAGTTCACGCTGATCTGACCGAATACGAGCCTGAAGGCAAATACGACGTCATCTTCTCCGGGGGCACATTGCACAACGTGCCGATAGAAGCGAGAGTTGAGTGCTTGGAACGTTACAAGGAGGCAACGTCGGCGAGCGGGGTTAATGTTCTCTCCGTGTTCGTGAAGAAGCCGTTCATTGGGAAAGCGCCCGACCCAGACGTTAGGGAACGTCCGGCTGGGTGGAGGTATTGGCAATCGGGGGAGCTGATGGGCTACTACTGGGACTGGGAGATTATCTACTCGACCGAAGAGATCTTCGACTGTATGTCCAGTGGCGTCCCCCATAAACACGCTGTCAACAGGCTGATAGCCCGAAGATACCAGCAGGCAGACAGTGACGGCTAGATGCCTACGTGATGGGCGTGTTTTTTGTGTTGGCCTGGCTGATATTTGCGTTGTGGTGCAGCAGCAGGCGGCGGCGCTAGCCAGATCGGAGGTAAGAGCCATGAACAAGAGATGGATCGTGGTGGCAATAATCGCAGCGGCAATAGGCTTCGCATTGGGCGTGGTGGTGTTCACGGCAATACTAGGTGCGTCGGACAGGCAGATAGACATACTGAAGATCCTTGCGCCCTTTCTGGCACTGCTCGCCGCGTGGGGTATGTGGCTCTACGACCAGAGGAAACGACATGACCCGGTGAGGCAAGAGGTGTATCGGCAACAACTCGCACTTCTGCCCAGTCTCGCTGCTCGGTTGCACCGCTTGGTGGTAGCAGCAGCCCTCGAGATCAAGCACCGAACGCCACAAACACATGAGACTTACATTGAGGCGGATATCGCTCTGTCAGAGTTCATCGCGAGGGAGACTCTACTGATGCCCAATACTGTGAGGGAGCAGATTGATGCACTCTTGACGACGAGCGTCGAGCTTCACAACCTATTACGACGAGATGCGCCCTGCGGCGAGCGCCTTGCGCAGTGCTACGAACGGTTGCTCAGGGCTGTGCACGCGCTTCTGGTGGCAATCCACGAGAGCTTAGGCCTTGAGCGTGCCGAGATCGACTTTGTTAAGTGGTGGCGCTAAGCACTTGAGGAGAA
Organism: bacterium; assembly: GCA_030615605.1. GTDB lineage: Bacteria > Armatimonadota > Zipacnadia > Zipacnadales > Zipacnadaceae > JALGTD01. The sequence continues at coordinate 35,409 of JAUWYY010000016.1, read as the reverse complement.
ACAATGAACAATAAGTGGCTCTCCAAACCGATGCTCGGAGCACTGGCAGGTTTCCTGGCGGGGCTGCTGCTGGTCACAGTCGGGCCTCTGGCCTCAGCGACTTGGTTACTGGTTCTGGTGACTGCGGGTCTCGTGGTGGCAACCTGGAAGCAGGCCAATGCATCCGCCCGGGCTGTGGAAGCAATGAGAGAGCAGGCTGTCAGCACACGGGCCTTGGCAGAAGCCGGGATCCGCCCCGAACTGATGATATGTCGTCAGTACGAACAGCCGATGCCATCCCCGCCTCCCGTGGGGGCACTTCCGGGCTTCGAGCGAGTGCAGTGGACATTCGACCGAGAGCACTGGAACAACATGATCAGGGCACGGATTGTCAATACTGGCCCAGGTCGCGCCTTTGACGTGTGTCTCCAGACCGATGACACGCAAGTAAGCGTGGCACCTATGATACCTAGCGCTGCCAGTGCCTATTGTGAGGAACTTCTCACGGCGGAAGACTCCGAGAAGCCCGTAACGCTGTGGTACAGTGATTGCCTGGGTACGCGCGATTCCAGTTCATGGGTGTATGAGAAGAAGATCGCAAACTGGCGAGTATCAGGAGACGATGATTCGAATCTCGGGGCGACAGATCGGGACGATTCATGAGGGCTGTCAAGGCAAGGGGCCGGACGAGGAATAGCCTACGCCAGACCTTGAGCTGACCACACAACAGACCGGGGAGGCGAGCACAATGAGCAAGAAGTGGCTGTGGCTGACAATCGTAGCTGTGCTACTATTTGGTATAGTCCTACTGGCTGGATGTGGCAGGAGCAAGACACCGCTACCGGTCGAGAGGCCGGTGCCACAGGAGCAAGCTACTCAAGAGCCAGTCATCGAACCGCCAGTTATAGAGCAAAAGGCGGTCGAATATGAAGTAATGCCAGGAGAACGAGGCGATAAAGATTTGAGCCATGGCGAGTACCACTCAGAGAATCTAGATATGGCTGCTGCCAAGCGATACCAGCGTGATATTACTGTCCCTCGCGGGGCTATTGATGAACAGATCGCTGCGACATTGCGCCGTGCCCTCGACGATTTTCGTGACAAGCATCCTGACGCGGATGCGCTGTGCGTGAGGGTCTGCTTTGAAGAATCAACTGCTATGACCTACGCAAACCTCTATTGGGCTGCGGACGGGGGAAAGGCGTTCGGTAGCAAGAGCGGCACAATCGATTGGCACGGCAACCGGCCTCCTAAGTTGGAGGAAGGCAAGCGATTTGGATTATCGTTGAAGGAAAGAAAAGAGGTATATACCGAGCTCGTTCGGGCCGAGGATAGGGCTATGAATGAGGCAATGACAAAGTACCCGGACGACGTTTACAAACAGATTGATATGGAGAGGGAGCTTACACCTGGGTATAAGAAAAGGGTGCGACAGGAATACGGTATCACGGAGGAGCAGCAACAGAAGATAGAGATAGAAGGCCTTGAACAGCACTGGCCAATGCCAGAGCTTTAGTGCTGGACGCTGATCTTATACCTACTACTCATTAGGAGTTGAATATGCCTGACGCAACTGAGATACAAGACATTGGCAAAGTAGAAGAGATATCGCTGCAGGACGAGATGAGCTCATCGTATATGCAGTTCGCCATGAGTACGATCATGGCGCGGGCGCTGCCCGATGTGCGCGACGGGCTGAAACCGTCCCAGCGCCGGATCCTGGTGGCGATGCGCGACGACGGGCTCACCCCCGACCGGCCCCACTCCAAGTGCGCGGCCATCGTCGGCGAGACGATGAAGACCTACCACCCGCACGGCGATATGGCCATCTACGATACGCTGGTGCGCATGGCCCAGGACTTCAACGCCCGCTATCCCATCGTGGACCCGCAGGGCAACTTCGGGTCGCTGGACGGGGACCCGGCCGGAGCAGCCCGCTATACCGAAGCGCGGCTGGCGCAGGTGGCGATGGCGCTGCTGGAGGACCTGGACAAGGATACGGTGGACTTCCAGCCGACCTACGACGAGAAGAGCGAGGAGCCGGTGGTGCTGCCCGGGGGCTTCCCGAATCTATTGTGCAACGGGGTCTCGGGGATTGCGGTCGGCTACGCCACCAATATCCCGCCGCATAACCTGGGCGAGGTGATTGACGCGGGCATCGCCCTGCTGGACGACCCCACTTTGGAACTCAAAGACCTTATGAAGTATGTCAAGGGGCCGGACTTCCCCACGGCGGGGCTGGTGCTGGGGCACCAGGGGATCGTGAATTACTTTGAGACGGGGCGTGGCTCGATTATCATGCAGGCGCGGGCGATTGTTGAGCCGCTGGATCGCAACCGCGAGGCAATAATCGTCACCGAACTGCCCTACCAGGTGCGCAAGGACGCACTGCTCCAGCAGATTGCCAAGCTGCACGACAGCGGCGACATCGAGGCTATCTCCGATCTGCGTGACGAATCCGACCGCAAGGGCATCCGCGTAGTGATTGAACTCAAGCGCGACAGCAATGCCGAGGTCGTGCTTAATCAGCTCTACAAGCGTACCAATATGCGTACCAGCTTTGGCGCGAATTGCCTGGCGCTTGTCCCCACCGCCGACGGCGCACTGGTCCCGCAGATGTGTGGCCTGAAGGACCTGCTGAGGCACTTCCTGGACCACCGGCGCGTGGTGGTCACCCGCCGTACCCAGTTTCTGCTGGCCAAAGCTCAGGCGCGCGCGCATATCGTGGAGGGGCTGCTCAAGGCGCTGGATATGATTGATGAGATCATCGCGCTGATTCGGGGCAGCGAGAACCGTAGTGCCGCCCGCGACGGCCTGATGGAAAAGTTTGAATTCACTCCGGAGCAGACCGACGAAATCCTGAATATGCAACTGGGCCGGCTGACGCGACTATCAGCGGCAGAGCTGGCCGCGGAATACGAGGCTCTGGAGGCCGACATCGCCGAGTATGAGAGCATCCTGGCGTCAGAAGAGAAGAAGTCGGATGTGATCAAGCAGGAGCTGCGCAAGGTAAAGCACGATCTGGGCGACGAGCGGCGCACGCGCATTATTCCCGGTGAGGTGGAAGACCTCAGCACCGGGGATCTGATTGCCCAGGAAGATATGTGCATTACCATCACGCGCGACGGCTATGTCAAGCGCCTGCCGCTGGATACCTACCGGGTGCAGCACCGGGGTGGGCGGGGGATACTGGCGCTGACGAAGAAAGAAGAAGACATCGTGGCCAATGTCTTTGTGTGCAGCACCCATCACCTGCTGCTGGCATTTACCAATAAGGGGCTGGTTTATCGGGCTAAGGCCTATCAGGTGCCGCTGGCCAGTCGCACCTCGCGGGGTACGCCCATAGTCAATATCCTGCCCATCGAGAGCGACGAGAAGATAACCGCGACCATCCCTGTCGAGAGCTACGACCAGGGCGGCTATCTGGTGATGGTGACCAAGCAGGGCATGATTAAGAAGACAGCGCTTTCTGCGTACGATACCCCGCTGCGGAGCAAGGGTTTGATTGCCATTAACTTGCACAAAGGTGATGAGCTAAAATGGGTGATGGCCACCGATGGGACGAAGGATATTGTGCTGACCACCCGCCAGGGGAAAACAGTGCGGTTCGATGAAGCTGATGTCCGGTCGACGGGACGTAGTACCGCCGGTGTTAAGGCTATGAAGTTGCGCAAGGGTGACGAACTGGTCGCGACCGCGATAGTGGATAAGGAGGACTCGCGCGACCTGCTGGTCGTAGGCGAGAAGGGTCTGGGCAAGCGCACGGCCCTGGCGGAATACAGGTGCAAGGGCCGAAACATTCAAGGCGTAACAACGTTGAATGTGACCGACAGAACCGGGCCGGTGGTGGGCGTTGAGGTGGTGGACGGCGACGACGAGATTATGTGCATAAACTCGGCGGGAGTGCTGATCCGCGTGCCGGTGGCCAAGATCCGCCGCACCGGCCGGAGCGCGCAAGGTGTCAAGATAGTCGCACTGGATGAAGGTACTGCGGTTTCGGCGGTCGCCAAAGTAGTGCGCTACGCCACCGAAGAGACAGGTCAGGAATAGTGACCGTAGATGGGCAAGAAATTGCGTAGTTGGTCTCCTGGAAACTCGCCTTGACAGAACAAAATCGGTGTGGTACTATTAACACTTACCGAAGTTTAGGGCTATAAAGCTATACAGACCTCCCTCCCCATGCTGAGGCAGGGCAATTCGACTGGCAGGTGAACTGATGGGCGTTACGCAGCCGGTGATCGGTGAAGAAGAAATTGAGCTTGTAGGAAATGCGCGCACTGTGCTGGAGCGCAGATATTTGAAGCGAGATGAAAAGGGAAACCCCGTGGAGGAGCCCGCGGAGATGTTCGGTCGCGTGGCCCACAACATTGCTTCGGCCGAGCGCAACTACGGGGCAACCGATGAGGAAGTTGCCCAGTGGGAGCGGCGCTTCTATCAGGTTATGACGCGGCTGGAATTCCTGCCCAACAGCCCCACGCTAATGAATGCTGGCCGCCGCCTGCAGCAGCTTTCGGCCTGCTTTGTTCTGCCTATTGAAGACTCAATGGACAGCATCTTTGAGGCAGTCAAGAACACCGCTCTCATCCATAAAAGTGGCGGCGGCACCGGCTTTTCCTTCTCGCGGCTGCGCCCCAAAGACGACATAGTCAGCTCAACCAAAGGTATATCGTCAGGGCCGGTATCGTTTATGCGCGTCTTCGATGCAGCCACTGATGCCATAAAACAGGGAGGGACGCGCCGTGGCGCCAATATGGCGGTGCTGCGGGTGGATCATCCCGATATTCGCGAGTTCATTGACATAAAGCGCGACCAGAGCGAACTTACTAACTTCAATATCTCCGTAGCGGCCACCAGTGAGTTCATCGAGGCGATAAAGGCCGACGAGTCCTATGACCTGGTCAACCCGCGTTCCGGCGAGGTAACCGATACTGTGCCGGCCCGCGCGGTCTTCGAGAGCATCGTGCAGAGCGCCTGGGAGTGCGGGGACCCGGGACTGGTCCTGCTGGACCGCATTAACGCGGACAATCCCACCCCCGAGCTTGGTGAGATTGAAAGCACCAATCCCTGCGGTGAGCAGCCGCTGTTGGCTTATGAATCATGCAATCTGGGCTCGATAAATCTGACCAGGATGGTTATCGGCGAGATTGGCAGCGGGCAGATTGACTGGGATAAGCTGGCTGATACAGTTCACGTCGCGGTTCGGTTTCTGGATAATGTCATTGATATGAACGAATTCCCGCTGCCCGAGATTGCCGAGGTTACTCGGGCCAACCGGAAGATCGGCCTGGGCGTTATGGGATTTGCTGACACGCTGATTTATCTGGGAATCCGCTATGACTCCCAGGAGGCGATAGATCTTGCCGAGAAGCTGATGAGCTTTATTCTGAAGCAGGCTCGCGAGGCCTCCGCGAAGTTGGCCCAGCAGCGGGGTACCTTTCCCAATTGGGAGAAGAGCATTTACAGTTCCAATGGTGGAATGAAGCTGCGCAATGCTACCCTGACGACCATAGCGCCGACCGGCAGCATCAGCATCATTGCGGGTACCTCCAGCGGCATCGAACCGCTGTTTGCGGTTGGCTTTACGCGCCGGGTGCTCAATGGGACCGAATTGGTGGAGATGAATCCGTTATTTGAACAGCTTGCTCAGGAGCGCGGCTTTTTCTCGCCGGAACTCAAGAAGGCGGTTGCCGCCCATGGCAGCCTGGAAGGACTGGACGAGGTGCCAGCGGAGGTGCGCAAGTTGTTCCGCACTGCTCACCAGATTAGCTCCGAGTGGCACATTCGCATCCAGGCGGCTTTCCAGAGGTTTACCGACAATGCCGTCTCCAAGACCATTAATCTGCCCAGTGAAGCCACCCAGGAGGATGTAAGAGACGCCTATCTGCAGGCTTATGAGTTGGGATGTAAGGGAGTAACGATCTACCGGGACGGCTGCCGCGACAGCCAGGTGCTTACCACAGGTAAGATCGAAGAGGCAAAACGGTTGCCGGGAGTCTCCGTCGAACCCCGACCCCGGCCGGAAGCGGTCACCGGCGTGACCCGCACTATGGTGACCGGATGCGGCAAGCTCTATGTGACGATCAATTCCGATGACCGCGGGCCGTTTGAGGTGTTCGGGAATATGGGCAAGGCCGGTGGCTGTGTAGCTTCGCAGACCGAAGCACTGGCCCGACTGATATCTCAGGCGCTACGCTCGGGAATCGGCGCCCAGCACATCATCAAGCAGCTTAAGGGTATAAGTTGCCACATGCCGGCGTGGGAGTCAGGTGGGGGCAAGATACTGTCCTGTGCGGACGCCTTCGGCCGGGCTCTGGAACGCACCGTGGTGCCTGAGGACGAACAATTGCAGATAGACTTTGAACGACAGCGCAATGGCCAAGCCGGTGCCTGTCCGGAGTGCGGTGGGGTGCTGTATCATGAAGAAGGCTGCCGCAAGTGCTATGAATGCGGTTACAGTAATTGCGACTAGCGCACGACAGCCATTCCATATTTGTTCGCCCGGTGGGCGACTGGCATGTAGTAGGCGATACTTCGCTGACGGAGACTTGGGACGAGGGGCACTTGGCATGAGGAGGTCTAAGCAGAGCCGGGAAGTGGTGCGGTGAGCGGAAGCAACCTTGGCAGATTGCTATAAAATAAAGTAGAATGTAATCTGTGGAAATTGTCCACAGCTGAAGCTCTGCCGACAGACCCGTTGGGCATTTGGGGTATTTATAACCACATTTAGTCGTTTGATTATATGCATATAGCCGAGAGGGGGTACGGCGGTGTTTATTCTTCGAGGTTTATGGTCGTTGTTTGTTGGTGCGATAGTACTGGTGGGGATCATTTTTGGCAATCTTATTGCTCAAGGGCTGTTACCACGGGTGCACTTGGAAAGCGGCACCCACGATGCGCTCTTGTTCACGGCTGGCATCAATGTAGTTGGTGGCTTGTTGGGATTCCTAACCGCGCTGTTTTCCTTTCGTAAAATTGTGTCCTGGGTCAACTACTTCGAACGGGTAGCATTAGTGGACAAGATCGCAGGAGCAATCGGCGTGACGCTGGGATTAGTGGTGGCTATGCTAGTCACGGTTCCTTTTGCCGAGATTCCGGGGTTCGGATTGCCAATTAGAATATTTGCCAGTGTAGTCGGAGTGGTGCTGGGTGTTGGATTTGCGATGAGTGCACGGGCGCAGATAGTCTATGTCTTTCCCGGTTTGGAAAATTCATTCGCGCTAGGCGTGGCAACTGCACGTATCCGCACCAAGCCTAAGATGCTGGACACCAACATAATTATTGACGGCCGCATTGCCGACATTGTGGAAAGCGGTTTCCTGGAGGGGACCCTGCTGGTGCCTGACTTTATCCTGCAAGAACTTCACTACATCGCAGACTCTAGTGATAGGCTCCGGCGCGCCCGGGGCCGGCGGGGACTGGATATGCTCAACAGTCTAAAGAACCTGGACGGCGTCGAGATTTCCATCTACGAGGACTACAGCGCCGAGGAAGTAGACGCTGAAGAGGTGGACACGCAATTGGTGAAGCTGGCCAAAGCCAGGGATGCGGTGGTCATCACCAACGATTATAGTGTCAATGAAATCGCTAAGCTCAACGGCGTACCCGTGCTCAATGTCAACGAACTGGCCAACACCCTCAAGCCAGTGTTCCTGCCCGGCGAAGAGCTGACTGTCACCATTGTCAAAGAGGGAAAGGAACCCGGGCAGGGCGTCGGCTATCTGGACGATGGTACCATGGTCGTTGTCGAAGATGGTGGCGATGCTCTCGGTCAGCTGGCGCCGGTGACCGTCACCAGTGTTCTGCAGACAAATGCGGGCAAGATGATATTTGCTGAGCTGCCTGAAGATGACCGCGGCTAGCGAGAGGGGTGGCAACGGCCAGTGACGGCCTGGGCAGAACCATCCAGCACGGCCGCTCTCATAGTTGCTGCGGGCCAGGGCCGGCGACTGGACTGCTCGGCGCCCAAGGCCTTCCTTCAGTTGGGCGGCAGCCCGCTTTTTCTGTGGTCGGCTCGTACCTTTGAGCAAATCCCCGAGGTCACCCGGATCGTGCTGGTCGTTCCCGCCGGCTACTGTGAGAGTGCACAATCACTAGCACAGCAGGCGGGCCTGACGAAAATAGGAGCGGTCATTCCTGGAGGTAAGACCCGTTGTGATTCGGTTTTCGCGGGGCTGCAGGCGCTCAGCAGTGACCCTACTGACTTGGTAGCCATCCACGACGGCGCCCGCCCCTTTGTCAGCGCAGAGATCATATCTCGGACCATTGTCGCTGCTGAGCAGACGGGAGCCGCCCTCGCTGCTCGTCCGATTACCGACACGCTCAAGCAGGTTGACGACGATCTGTGCGTTGCCGCCACAGTAGACCGAACCGGGCTGTGGCATGCGCAGACCCCGCAGACTTTTCGCTTCTCTACGATATACGTCGCTTATCAGCAAGCGCGAGTGGGAGGCTGGCGAGCTACCGATGATGCCAGCCTGGTGGAGCGAGCCGGAGGGAAAGTGACAGTGGTGGAAGACGACGTGCGCAACTTCAAGATTACCGTTCCCAATGAGTGGCAGCGCGCCCAAGCGCTGGTTGCCGGCAGCCAGCAGTTGCGCATAGGCCACGGGTTTGATGTGCATCCGTTTGTTGCTCAGCGGCCTCTGATACTGGGGGGAATCAGGATTCCCTTCGACCGGGGCCTGGCGGGCCACTCTGATGCGGATGTTCTGCTGCACGCCATTGCCGATGCCCTGCTGGGAGCCGCTGGCCTCGGTGATATCGGCCGGCACTTTCCTGACACTGATCCTGCCTACAAGGATGCTGACAGCACGGAGCTGCTGGCCCGAACGGTGGAGTTGGTGAGCGAAGCGGGATATCGTCCGACCAATGTGGATGCCACTGTCATTGCCCAGCAGCCGCGGCTGGCTGACTATATTCCTGAGATGGAGAGCTGTATTGCGGCAGTCCTTGGACTGAGCGAATCTCAGGTCAATGTCAAGGCGACTACCACCGAGCATTTGGGGTTCGTCGGGCGCGAAGAAGGAATTGCTGCTGAGGCCGTGGCGCTGATAGTGAAGATATAGCGCCTGCCGCTACCTAATTCGGCTGGCCGCCGTTACGGGCCGAAGCTGATGTGGGGGATAGCTTCGGCAGCTATTTTAACCAGGCCTTGAGCCGCCGCAGCCGGATCATCGGCCTGGCTTATAGCTGAGCCAACTGCGATGAGGGTAGGGCTGGCGTCGGCCAGGTCTACCATTGTTTCCTGGTCTATCCCGCCGATGGCACAGACGGGCACCGAAACTGCTTGCTGCAGCCGCTGCAACTGGCCGACGCCGACCGGCGGCTTCTCAGGCTTGGTCGGTGAGGCGAAAATTGGGCCGCACGATATGTAGCTGGCCGCGGCATGTTCAGCTTCCCGCGCTGCGGTTAGTTCCGGAGCGGTGACACCGACGATGGCATGCGGCCCCATCAGCCGCCGGGCGTCGTTGGGAGCCATATCCTCCTGGCCGACGTGCACTCCGTCAGCACCCACTGCCAGGGCCACGTCCACGCGGTCGTTTATGATTAGCGGCACCTGTGCAGGCCGAGTGATCTTAAGCAGGGCTTTAGCCTCTTCAACCATAGTGCGCGTGGGTTGGTTCTTGGTGCGGTACTGGATCATACCGACGCCGCTACGCACTGCCGCTTGCACCAGCCCGAATATCTGCTTGCTGTCGGTAGTCTCAGCGGGCGTGATGAAGTATATTCGCGACTGAATGTCCCTAAGCATTTAATTCCCTTTTGGTCTTATTAGATGGCCGACGCCGCCTTCTTTTCGTGGGCCGAATAGCCAGCTCGCGGTATTGTTCGCCCCAGGATCGCCTCCATTATCTCGTGGTCGTACTTCAGCTCCACAAAGGGAAGCAGATCAGGCTCGCCCTGACGAAGTAGGGCTACGCGCAAACGCTCAAAATTGGGCTCTCGGTTGTTCCTGGTCATTGATTATGTGTTTGTCTGCAAAAGCTGCCGGACGGCCTCATGGGCCCTATTGACGGTAATCTCGCCCATGCAGTGGTAATCGCTGCAGCCTGCTTTGTTGCGGCAAGCACATTCGGGCTGGGACCACAACACGATGTTGTTATCTCCGTATGGGCCGGTCAGATGGGGCAAAGTCGGGCCGATCAGGGCCACTACCGGGGTACCGGCGGCCACGGCTACGTGCATCGGTCCGCTATCAGCCGAGACCACCACATCACACCGCTTGATGAGGGCGGGCAATTGTGCTACCGTAGTGTGTCCTACCGCGTCAATCACAGGGACAGTCACCTGCTGCTGGACTGTCTGGGCTAGCGGGCCCTCCTCGGGGCTACCTATCAATACAGAGATTACCCCGTCTTCCTTGTAGAGCATTTCTGCCAACTGGGCAAAATAGTGGGGCGGCCAACATTTGTGGGGGCGGCTGGCGCCCAGATTAAGTCCCACCAGCGGCTGGCCAGGTGCCGGCTGGTTGTCCTGCACGAATTGAGCTGCCCAGTCACGACTGGCTTCACTGATCGGCAGGTGAAACTCTATCGGCTCAGTAGGGCAGCCCAGGTATTCAGCCATCATCAAGTAGCGGTCTACCGCGTGAATATCCGAATTCCCTGGTGCCCGTTCGTTCGTACACAGCAAGTTAAGCTCCCGCCGTTCGTCATCGAAGCCGATGCGCCGGCGTGCTCCGGAAAGCAAGCAGAAGGCAGAGCTTTTTAGCAGCCCGTGAGTATCTACGGCCATGTCGAACTTGCGCTCGCGCAGCACTAGCATGCTCTGGACAGTCTCGCGCAGGAAGCGAAGGGGGGCGTGGCCTGGGTATCGGGGCACCGGGATTACCTCGTCGAGGCAATCGTGGCCCTCAATGATTTCGCGGAAGCGGTTGTCAACCATCCACGCGATATACGCATCGGGAAAGCCCCGGCGCAGCGCCACCAGTGTCGGCATCGTCAGCACGATATCGCCCATCGAACTACGTCGGGCCAGTAGTATGCGCAGGGGATCTTTCGATTGTCTTTCGCGTAGTGCCTCACTCATGCGCTGCTATCTCTGGCTAATCGGCGGAGGGCAGTTCAGTGTTGGTTAGGTGTGCATGTGGATCCACGCCTATGGAGATCAGATAGTCGTCAATTGCCCGGTGCTTAGCCAGGGCACAAGCCAGTGTAATTAGTTCAGCGGGTTCAACGTCCTCCAGGTCCACGGCCCCCAGCTCACTCAGTTCATTGAGACATTTGTGGAAATCCACGGTGCGCGCCACGGTAGTGCCCTTGATTGTATCTTGAATCTCTATTTCAACTTCGTCAGGAAGTTCTATGGAAGTCAGTATGCGAGCGGTTATTGCCATATCGGTTCTCTCCTGATATGCTAGATTACCCTGATGCAGTGGATGAACTATTCTCTGCTTGCTCTGACAATCCTTCCACGGAGTTGTCAGGATCTATCGGTTGACTGCTGCATTGAATGTTGCTAGTATAGGGGCAATCAGATCAATCCAGCCTCTCAGTGAGAAATCGATTATGAGTAAAATAGCAGCAGAGCCAATCCTCGACACAAGAGGGGAGGCGTCGAAGCAATGAAGAATCGGATAGCAACGGGAGATCCTCTCGAATATTTCAACATGCGCTTCAATCGTTTGGAGCGTGAATCATTGCGCGAGCTGGCCGCGAGCACAAAGCTCAATGATCGGGTGCTCTGCCTAGACTGGCTCAGGAATGGGACAAGCGTGCGGGCCAATGTCAACTTCATCATCGAAGTGGGGGAGCAATTAGCGTGGGACCGACACGAGGAGGTGCGGTGGTACGCGTGTGTTCGAATACTTGGGAGCTACACCGGGACTCACCCGAAGAAGATCTGGGGAGTGATCGTGAGACTGGGGGCTACCCGCAGTCCGAACCTCAGATCGGCGGTGGCGGTTGGTCTGCTTGAACATCTTCTGGAACACCACTACGATGAGTACTTCCCGAAAGTCCGGGAGAAGATCGAAGCTGGCGACCGCAAGATGCTGGAGATGCTGGCAATCAGCTATCACGTTGGGCAAGCGGCGCTTCACAAGGCTGAAATCGATGCAGTGCTTATTGAGAATCACGCCAGCGTTATGTGGACAGGGCCCGGTGTGAAGGTATGCCTTGAGGATCTGCAAGAAGTACGGGAAGGCATTGACGAGGCGATGAAACTCATTGAGGATCTGATTCGTGATGCCGAAGATGAGAAGTCGTGACCATCTGGGATGTCTCCAGCCATCGAGGCGCCCTTCGGCTGTCACACCAAAGAGCTCACTCTTGTCCGTATGGTGCTTGCCCCGCCCAGATCTACTCCCTTGCGAGAAGCCCGTGTGGAGGTCGTTCGACAAATGCTGTGTCTCGGAACTATGGCATCCACTGGCGATTGGCTTCGAAAAGCTCGTCAAACACTGCGCGAATCTCTTTGGGGGCAAGTATCGCGAAAGGTTCGCGACCGCGGTACAGTTTGTGGTAGCTGCCCCCGATGTTGCCACTGGTCGGTGGCTGATGGAGGCTATCCGTGGATAGCGGCAGCAACAGAGGCGGCTTTGTACATAGCAGAAACGAATGTGGAGCCCACAGGTGTGCAGGAGAACAGCCGCCGACGGCGAAATATAGAATTAGCTGGACTGTCTGTGGTAGAATCTGTCGCCGGGAGGAGCAATCATGTCTGATCTGCGCAAGCGGATAACCGAGGATGAGGGTTCGTTGCAGAAGTTGATGTCTTACATCCCGGGCTTTGCTGGCTACCGGGAGCGCCAGATTCGCCGCAAGGCTGACCAGATGGTGTGCGAATACCTGGTCGGCATGCTCGACGACATCCGGGAGGATATGGCCGAGTTTCTCAACCGGTGGGCCCGCGAGGAGAATCTGGCAAAGCTTGATGATCTGGATCGGGTTCGGCGGCGACTGGGCGAGAGTCGGGACAAGCTGCGTTTTACCGACTACGGCTACACCGGGTGGTTCGACGCGGCCAAGATCCAGCAATCAGAGCTTAACTCGTTGTACGATTATGACCTGGGGCTGCGCGAGCAAATCGTGGAGGTTGGTGGAGCTATCCAGAGCCTGGCGGAAGCTAGCAACGAGAACGTGGCTGAGCGCATATCTGAGGCGCTTGCTCAGATAGACTACCTCGCTGAGGCGATTGAGAAGCGCAAGGAGGTCACTGCTCGACTCATTCCGGAATAGTCACCCCGGCACAGCGCCGGGTATCCCTGAAGACGGAGGCAACCCAATATGCGTGGCATACAAGTAATCGAATGGCGTGATGTTACCGGTGAGGAGATTGTCCACCGTGTGCCCGAAGAGGGGCCGGGCGATATAAACCTGGGTGCGCAGTTGACCGTGCGCGAAAGCCAGGCGGCGATATTCTTCCGCGACGGCCAGGCGCTTGACACTTTTGGGCCCGGGCGCCATACCCTCACTGCCCTGAATCTGCCCTTCGTGCAGGATGCGATTAACATACCCTTCGAGGGTACCACACCATTTCAGGCTGAGGTCTACTTCGTGAACATGCGGACGTTTACTGATATGAAGTGGGGGACACCTCAACCGGTTGCCTTTCGCGACTCTGAGTTTGCCATGGTCCGACTGCGTGCCCACGGCCTGTACACAATGCGCATCAACGATCCCCAACTCTTCGTGAATATGGTGGTGGGCACCGAGCATCAGTACACCACCGCCCAAATCCAGGACTGGCTGCGCGATTTCATCGTCTCGCGCTTCAATGACACGCTCGGCGAGCAAATTGATACCCTGCTGGATCTGCCCGCGATGTACGAAGAGCTGTCCGTGGCGGTTCGTTCCCGACTTGGCGAGGACTTCAACCGCTATGGCGGCGAGTTGATTGACTTTGTGATCAGTGCCGTCATTCCGCCCGACGAGCTTGCCGCGATGATTGACGAACGGGGCGGAATGGAGGCAGTGGGCGACACTGGCAGATTTCTGCAGTTTGAAACGGCCCGGGCAATCCGCGAGATGCCTCAAGCCGGAGGAGGCGCCGCCGGCGGTCCCGCAGCAGCCGGTGCCGGGTTGGGTGCGGGTGTGGGGATGGGTGCAGCGATGGTGTCAGCTTTGGGCGGCGCCATTCAGGGCGGGCAACCCGGCCAGCCAGCCGCAGCCGCCGCGGCAGCAGGAGCGGTATGTCCCAACTGCCATCTGCCGACACCAGTCGGGGCAAAGTTTTGCCCCCAGTGCGGCCAGGCCCTGAGTGCTGGCTATTGCGCCAACTGTGGCGCTCAGCTTGCCGCGGGCGCGAAGTTCTGCTCCGAGTGCGGGCAGGCTGTCGGGGCGACCCCGCAGCCGGAACAGGAGCAAGGCCCTTCTGTGCAGGCGCAAGAAGAGGAAGAGAGTAGCGAAGAGGAGTAGGTCTGCCCGGCCAGGCGCAAAAAACTTTAAGTGTACCACTGATGGTCCGGTGAGAGTACGCTCGCCCAGGGACACAGCCCTAGGTAAGCCCGGGAGCCTGAACGCCTCAACTGTACCTTAATTCAACCCCCAATTTGTCCCACAACCGCTGAGGATTTACACTATGAGACGAATAGAACTGATCCACGATAAGGACGAGATCGAACGGTTCTACCGGCGTGACACTTGTCTTCACCTATACGAAATTGGCGACCTCGATCCTTTCTTCTGGGATAACACCACCTGGTTTGGGTTACGCGACGGTGGCGGCAGGCTTGAAGCTCTTGTCTTGTTGTACAGCGGATTGGAGCTGCCTTGTCTGCTGGCGCTTTGTACCCCTACGGACGCCTCCTCTCTACAGACTCTCCTACCCGAAATCAATGCGGAATTACCTGAACGCTTTTATGCGCACCTTAGTCCCAACGTGGAAAGAATGCTTCAACGAGAGCTGATTTCCCAAGGGCGCTTTTTCAAAATGGCCCTCGTTGAGACCGATAGGGTCATCACCGACGTGGCACGAAACGTCGAACGACTCACGTCAAATGATACCGAGGAGCTACTCGAGCTCTACTCGCGAAGCTACCCAGACAACTGGTTTAAACCTCACATGTTAGAGACTGGGTACTATTTTGGTATTCGCGTAGGAAAACAGCTGGTTTGCGTTTCAGGTGTCCATGTCTATTCTAAGGCGTATCGTGTTGCTGCGCTTGGCAACATCACGACTGACCTGGACTATCGTGGTAAGGGTTTCGCACGTGACGCAACTGCAGTTCTGTGCAGGGAATTGCTCAAGACTGTTGAACACGTTGGCTTGAACGTCAGCGTAGAGAACAGTCCTGCTTTGGCCTGCTACCGGCGACTCGGATTTGAAGTCATCGCCGAATACGGCGAGTTCATGATGAACGATCGAGCACGAAAAGATGAACGAGCGTGAGCAGATTGTCAGAGATTACATACAGGAATGCCACTGTCGAGCACATTCCGCAGATGCTCAAGCTTTGGCGGGAGTTCTGGCCACCTCAGCGCAATGAACACAATCTGGAACGGAAAATCCAGAAAGACCCGGACCTAGTCTGCGTTGCCGAGTCCGACGGCCGCATCATCGGGACGATCATCGGTGGGTTCGATGAATGGTGGGCCTGGATTTACCGAGTTGCGGTGCACCCAGAGCACCAGAGGAAGGGAGTCGCAAGCCACCTCTTCAGCGAAATCCACCAGCGGCTGGCGGCCCGAGTATGACGAGATGCCACAGGCGTAGCAAGGGTGGAAGTTCGGCGTGCCAATAGGCTCCTTATTCCGAGTAAGTATGGCCGGGGAGGAGTTGCACCGGCATGTGCGGAATAGATTGGCAGATTCGTCAGATCGGCCGCCCAGGAGGTAACAGGTGATAGACGAAGGACTTATGGAGATACTGGCCTGCCCCGCGTGTAAAGGACCGGTGGCTCTAGCCGAAGAGTGGATTGTCTGCCAGGAGTGTGGTCTGCGCTATCCGATAAGAGACGGTATCCCCATTATGCTCGTCGAGGAAGCCCAGCCGGCCGCTACCGACGGTGGTGAGCCAGATACCGGCGATTGACGTTAGTGTGTGCATCGTCAGTTGGAATGTGTGGGAGGATTTGCGCGCTTGCCTGGCTTCGCTATTTGACGGGGATAATCAGGTCAGTTTCGAAGTTATTGTGGTGGACAATGGCTCGGCCGATGCTACCGTCGCCAGCCTGTCCGGTGAGTTTCCCCAGGTTGAGCTGATCGCTAACCAGGAGAATCGCGGCTTTGCTGCCGCCTGCAATCAGGCAATTGCTGCCGGTCGCGGGCGGTACTGCTTTCTGCTCAATCCTGACACTGTTGTCCCTAAAGGCGGCCTGGACGAACTACTCCGCTTTGCTGACGACCACCCCCAGGCCGGCGTAATTGGTCCCAGGTTGGTCTACCCCGACGGCAGCCTGCAGTATTCCTGTCGCCGGTTTCCGACGGTCTCGGCGGCAATCTTCCGGGGCACTCTCCTGGAGCCGCTGATCCCAGGGGTAAAGAGCGTGCGTTACTACCTGATGAACGACTGGGATCACGTCGAGGTTCGCCAGGTGGACTGGGTTTCGGGCGCGG
The DNA here is from genome assembly GCA_030615605.1 of bacterium. GTDB lineage: Bacteria > Armatimonadota > Zipacnadia > Zipacnadales > Zipacnadaceae > JALGTD01. The sequence goes on along the minus strand of JAUWYY010000016.1, from coordinate 18,934 downwards.
CGCTGTTGATCCGCCGGGAGCTGCTTGACGACATTGGCCTGCTTGATGAGGGCTTTTTCTGGGGTTCGGAGGATGTGGACTTCTGTCTGCGCGCCCACCAGGCCGGCTGGGAGGTTGTCTATACGCCTGCCCCCCAGATCATTCATGCCGTCGGCCGCAGTGCCCACCAGGCTGAGCTGAGCACCCTCCTGCATACTCATCAGAGCATGTATCGTCTTTACAGCAAGCACTGGAGCCGGTGGCTGGGCAGTCGCTGGCTCATCTGGCTGGGAGTCTGGCTGCGAGCGGCAGTACTGATGGGCCAGTGGCTGGTACGGCGGCTGTTTGCGAGCAGTGGTGAGGAGAGCAAGTAATCAATAGCTGCGGATGCCCCGTAGTGCCTTGCTCACTCCAGACGCATATGCACAACCCGTGGCTTACCGGCTGACCGCCCTTGTGGTGCGAACAGCCGCACCAGCAGCAGTCCCGCCACGAATCCTCCGATATGGGCCCAGAAAGCTACCCCGCCCCCGGTCTGGCCCAAGGAACTGACGCCGTAGAGAAGCTGCAATATAAACCAGATAATGATGAAGAGGCTGGCGGGCAGGTCCACCATAGTAAAGATGAAGAACAGGGGGATCAGCGCGCGCACCGAGGCGTGGCGGTACAGTTTGTAGTAGGCCCCCAGCACGCCGGCAATTGCTCCACTGGCCCCGACTAACGGTATCAGCAGGCTGCTGCCGTCATAGGCAAGCGCTCCCAAGATGGAAATGGCGCTGTGGGCAAGGGTGGCCAAAACACCACAGATAAGATAGAAGACCAGGTAGCGCAGATGTCCCATGCGATCCTCGACGTTGTCGCCGAATACCCACAGGAAGAGCATATTGAAGCCGATGTGCAGGAGACCCCCCTGGAACAGGGGGGCATGCATAAACATTGATAGCAGCAGGCTCCCGCCGGCCCCGGCATAGCCCAGTTCCTGAATCGTCGTCAGGGAGGCAAGATAGGCCGGTCGGAAGGCATAGGCCTCGATGGCCGCCGGCTGGACCATCTGGTAAATGAAGACCACTACGCAGGCGGCGATTAACGCGGTGTTGACTGCTGGATAGCGGGACGACTTGATGTTATCGCGTATTGGTATCATATCAAGGGCAAAAATGGCGTGGCTCAGCTTCAAGCTGGCTGAGCCACGCCAGTACTGATCGGTGGTTGAGAAGACTGTTGCTGGCAGTTGCTAGCGGTATCGGCGGGTTATGCGGACTGGATCCGAGCCGTCAGCGGCGAGCACTGACCACAGCTCGCGGTCGCGGGTGAAGGCTATGCGCGTGCCATCAGAGTTCCAAATGGGATAGCCGTCCGAGCGGGTATCGCTGGTCAACTGGGTGAGATTGGAGCCATCGCTATCACATACCCAGATGTCGAAGTCGCCGGCCCGATCGGAGTGGAAGGCGATCTTCGTGCCGGCCGGGTTCCAGGAGGGCGCCCCGTCGCTGTACGCGCTGTCAGCTATCTTTGTGAAGGTGGTCCCAGATATATTATACTTGAATATATCCGTGTCTTCGCTGTTATCAGCATCCCAATCCGACTCCAGGACGATGATGTTATCGTCGGTGGGTTTGTAGCTGGCCCACTGGTAGTTATCGTCACTGTCCAGAAGCTCAAGCATGTTGCTGCCGTCGGTGTCGATGGTACGGATATCGTGATTGGCGTTGCGGCGAGTGCTGGTGTAGATCAGGCCAGTGCCATCCGGCTTCCAACTGACTTGCGTGTCGGCGCCGCTGCCACTATCGCTGGTGACCTGGGTTACTCCGGCCCGATCCCCGTCGGTGGAGTCCATCAAAAATATGACTGGCGTGGTATGACGCCGGGAGGTGAAGGCTATTTGACTGTCATCAGGGCTGTAGGCCGGATGCCAACCGCCCTCGTCGGCGTAGTCATCGTCGTTGTCCGATGGGGTTAGCAATAGTGAGCTGCCGCCGCTGTCGGTTATCGTATAGACGTACAGCAGGCCCTGGCCACCGAACGAAGCAAAGGCCAGGCGCTCTCCGGAAGACCACGAAGCTCGGTCGTCTACATTAAAGTACAGTGAGGTTCCGCTCGTACCGCCGCAGCCGCATATTATCAGTGAAACTGCGAACGCCGTAACTAATAACGCACATACCAGTAAAGTTGACTTGGACATCGAGTGAACTCCTTTCACTACTGTGGCTCAATAGGTCCTGTATCTAAGGACATTTCAACTTAGTATTCGTTTCTGGGTAGCGCATCACCTTCTACCGAAGATAGCCCCCCAGAAATAGTCTGTCGTCACCTCAGGCGGCTATCTCCGCAGTGATACGCAATTACGGGAGGTATTATACTGGCCGTGAGCTGGGCTCGTCAAGTTTGCTCGCGTCATCAGCGTGTTGCGGCGAGCAGGTCAACCTGGTTGGAGCCGAGAATTATGCCTGCACAGGTAGATCGTTGCGCCGGACGATGAGGCCTTTATATGCATATCGGCATACGAGATGTTTGTCTTTTTCAGGCGGATTACCAGAATGTTGCGGAGGGAATGGCGGAGTTGGAGCTAGGCCACATTGGGCTGGCGGTGGACCGCAATATGTGTATCCCGGCGACTGAGGGCAGTCTGGGCCGGCCCCGGCTGTCCATTGCCGATAAGCTGGCTGCCATTAAGGCCAGTGAGGTCTATGCTCGGCAGGGGATGCAGATAACGAGCCTGCTGCTGGCCAACAATTTCAACGCCCAAAATCAGGCCGCGGAGATCCAGTGGGCCCGCAAGGCCCTGGGGGCGGCGGAGATTGTCGGCGCTGAGGTTGTGCGCGTTGATGCGGCTATGACTGGTCAGAAGACGCTGCGCCCGGGCAGACGCGTGGACATATTTGCCTCGGCCGTTGAGGAAGTTCTGGAGATGACGGCTGGTGGCACCGTGGCGCTGGCAGTTGAAAACCACGGCCTGCAGGGCAACGATCCCCAGTGGCTGACCTCGCTTCTGCAGCGGGTTCGTGACGAGCGGTTTGGGTTGACTCTGGATACTGCTAATTTCTACTGGGCGGGTTATCCGTTGGACCGAGTTTATGAATTGGTCGAGCAGTTTGCGCCTCGCACTCGCCACGTACATTGTAAGAATATAGACTACCCCTTGCGCTACCGGGAGCAGCGCCGCCCGCTGGGCTGGAAGTATGGCCAGTATGTGGCGCCAATTCACCAGGGAAATATTGATTATTCCAAGATAGTGCAGATTCTGGCCGAGGCTGGTTACCAGGGGGGGCTGCACATTGAAGATGAGTCGCTGGCCAAGTTCGCTCCCGCCGAGCGGCCCCGGTCGCTGCGCCAGCAGGTTGAATATCTGGCGGAGTTGGTTGCGGACCTTACACCACGGCTGCATTGGATGGGTTGAGGACTGAGCTTGCATAATCTGTAGCGAATGTGGTATACTAACCAAGAAGAGAATTTCGATCGCCCGTGAGACTGGCAAGTTACCAGCAGTATGCCCGGGACTTCCAATGTGGGTACTGCTGGGATTTGCAACAGGGAGAGGATTGTGCAATGAACAAGGCAGCCTGGCGCCGGCCATTGTTCGTAACTCTCGCAGTAGTCAGTATGCTTCTTCTGATTGTAGGAACCGTTGCCGCCAAGGAGCGACAGTTGGCGGGGGTGCGACTAAATGATCACGCGGTTCACCTCCTCGATACATACGGTCCTCCCGATGGCCTGGTCACTGGTCCTCCTGGCAGTCCTTTCCCGCAAGCTGGACTGATGGGGGGGCCCGTCACGGGTGCGGTGGCAGGAGGTCTAATCGGTGGAGCAGCGGCTGTGGCTACTGGCGCAACGCCGACGCAGGCAGCCGCGGCGGCAACCATGGGAGCGGCGGTCGGGGCGGGAATGATGCCGGGAATGCCGGGGCCGGGGGGTATGCCGGGAATGCCAGGGCCGGGGGGAATGCCAATGGGGCCAGGGGGAATGCCTATGGGGCCAGGGGGAATGCCGGGAATGCCGGGGCCGGGTGCCTTTCCTGGAGCTCCGGCGGGGGCACCGGGGATGCCGGGCGCAGCGGCAGCCGGCCAGGCGCAAGCTGCGGGCGTACCCAACTGGGCGTTGCCTGTCTACATTGACACCCAGGCCGGTGAGATGATGTGGATGTACCAGCGCGGGCCGGTTACGCTGGGATTCTTGCTGGATCTGGACGGGTACGTGCAGGCTATTGCCGTGGCCGCTGACAAGTGCGATTACGTGCAAACGGCGAACTGGGAGCCCCACAAGTACGTAAAGCTGGGCGATCACTACTCACTGGTACTGCAGCGATATGGCTGGGCTGACGAGACCATGACGTATACAACCAGTGGACTAGGCGCGGGTGTGGCAGCACCGAGTGTTAGCTTCAGCGGAACCAGTATGACCTTCAGCCGGGACTGCGTCTTGCGCTATACAGAAGACGACAACAACATTGACTTCACTCTGCACAACTTCCGGGTGGTCAGGATTCATATCTGGGACTAGACGTGGGCCTTCAAGGTCTGCGGGTCTCGGCGGCCTCGCTGCGGCGGGGCCGCTTGCTTTTTCCTCGGATAGTTATCATCAGATGATTCCCCGCCAGAATCCAGGAAGGCTTTTCTGCGACTAAGGCGAACTTGTTGGTGTGGCCGCTCCTGGGGAGGACTATTCCCCCGCTCAGCGAAGCAATCGTGCGTTGGGAAGGACAGGCGCGAGTCTTGTGATACGCCGCGAGCAGCAGGCGGCGGCGTTGTGATTTATGGCTGACAGAGATACTAAAGAAGAAATCAAGCGACGAATTGACATTGTCGAGCTGATCTCCCAGTACGTTCCCCTGAAGAAAGCAGGACGGCGGTTCAAAGCGCGCTGCCCATTTCACGAGGAGAAGACCCCTTCGTTTTCCATTGATCCGGCAGCGGGCTTGTGGCACTGCTTTGGTTGTGGCGCGGGGGGTGACGTCTTTTCGTTTCTGGAGCAGATAGAGGGGATCAGCTTTCCGGAGGCCGGTGAGCGGCTTGCCGAGCGCTGTGGGCTTACCTGGCGAGCGGGGCGTGGAGAGGAGGCTCGAGTCCAGCGCAGCAAGCTGCTGCGCCGTGCGGTAAAGCTGGCCGCCGAGCATTTTTCTGCGAATTTGCACAAGCCCTCTGGTCAGTCCGCGCTGGACTACTTGCGGGAGCGGGGCTTCTCGGATGGTATTGTGCAGCACTTTGGCCTGGGATTTGCTGTAGATAGTTGGGATGACCTGCTGAAGTTTCTGTCGAGCAAGGGCATCTCGGTGGAGCATATGCGCGAGGCAGGACTGGTCAAGCGCGGTGAGCGGGGCAGCGACTACGATGTGTTTCGCAATCGCATCATCTTTCCCATTACTGATGCAGCCGGGGCGGTGATTGGCTTCGGCGGTCGGGCGATGGACCCGGATGAACCGGCCAAGTATCTTAACTCACCCGATACACCTCTATTTAACAAGCGTGAGAATCTGTATGGACTTGCGCAGGCCCGCCAGGAGCTTGTTTCGCAAAAGCGAACAATAGTGGTTGAGGGATACACTGATGTGCTCGCCCTGCACCAGGCGGACCTCAAAGTTGTGGTGGCTACCCTGGGTACATCTATGACCCAGGAACATCTGGGGCTGCTGCGCCGGTATGTGGAAGAAGTAATTCTCTGTTTTGATGCCGATGCTGCCGGCATGGCCGCGGCCCTGCGTAATATCGAGCTTTTTGAGGGCAGCAATCTGGAGGCGCGAGTGATGGTGTTGCCCGAGGGGACGGATCCAGACGAATTCGTCAGCAACGAGGGGGCTGGCCGGTTCCAAGAGCTAGCCCAGCAGGCCGTGGATCTGGTGGAGTACCGGTTAGAGATGCTGTTTCGTCAGCACAGAGAGCAGGGCGCCGGGGCACTGGCCCGAGCCGCCCGAGATGCAGTGGACGTCCTGCGCCGGGTCCCCGACAGGACGCGTCGGGAGGAGTTCTTAGTGCGAGCGGCTGACCGCTGGGGCCGGGGCCAGCCGCAGCGGGCGGCTAGCATGCAGGCGGCGTTGCGCATGGAACTGCAGCGACGGGCGGGCCGCCAGAGAAGTTCATCTGGTCGGCGCAGCGGGCGGTGGGATCGTAGCTTTATCACCGAGACTATTGCGGCCCAGGCCGAGGATAGCGGCCGGGCGCTGGCGGAGTTGGAGAGAGAACTGTTATGTGCTGCATTGGAGTCGGGCGAGTGGGCTGAGCAGATCTTCGCGGCAGTTCGTCCCCAGGACTTTCAAGTAGCTGAGCATCGAGTGATTGCCCAGGCCATTGTGGTTTGCTTGGAGTCGAATCAGGACTATGAGCCGCAGCAGATTCCCCACCAGTTCTCTGAGCAAGAAGGTACTTATCAACTGGCTGGGGAACTTCTGCTGGCTGAGCCTCCCGACGATCTGGATGGTGAACTATTGGCGGCAGGAGCACGTAAGCTGCGTAAGCACCGCTTGGTCAGCGGGCTGCGCGAAGATTACGAGTTGCAGACGGAAGACGAAACGGGCGCTGCTGAGGAGGAAAGGGTCGAAGACTTCCAGAAACTACAGCAGCGCATTTCACAGCTAGCGGAGTCTGGCGAATTGACTCATGATCATCCCGACTACCAGAGGTACTTGCGGGTAATGACCAGCTTTCATGGCAAGGGCCAGTTCGACTTTCTGGAGCATCCTAGTGCCATCGCAGCCGACACAGGCCGTCAGATTCCCGGCCGTGTTCGCGACGAGTCGAGTGATGAACAGCCCGAGGACGAAGGGAGTTGACGTAGTTGGCAGGGGACGAGGCAACACAGGTAGCAGATATTGAGGAGGTCCAACAACTCCTCAGCAAGGGGCAGGAGCAGGGCTATCTGACCTACGACCAGATCCAGGATACCCTTGGTGAGTGTGAGTCTTTGGACACCTCCGATATTGAAGATATCTATCGGCTACTGCATAAGGCCGGGATCAGTGTAGTTGAGGACGAGGAGTCGGCCACCGAGCAACTGGAGGCGGAACTGGAAGAGGAGGAAAAGGAAACTGAGTCGGTACCGGTAGACGACTCGGTGCGAATATACTTGCGCAATATCGGGCGGGTTCCCCTGCTTACCGCTGAAGAAGAGGTCGAGTTGGCCCGTCGCGTCAAGAAGGGTGACGGCGAAATCACCTATGACCGCTTCCGTAATTGTCTGAAGTTCACCCCCAAGTACCCCCGAGACCCAGACCGGGAATATACCGTCACTGTCCGCGGTAGCGAACACGGCATCCATGACATTACGGGCGAGATGATGCCCCGTGATGTTGCCTGGACATTTCGCACGGGCGAGCCTGGCTGTCCGCTGCGAGTAGTCAATACGCTGCCGGCTGCCAGAGAAGAGGACGTTGAAGTAGACCGCAATATTATTGTCGAGTTTGATGACTTAGTAGCTGCTGACTCGGTTGGGAATGATCTCATCACCGTGGTTGACGGGCGAGGTCGAACTGTTGAAGGGTCAGTCAGCCTGGATGAGGAGCGCCCCTGGCGGGTTTGCTTTGAGCCGGCCGGGCCGCTGAAGCACCGCAATCGGTTCACGGTGACCGTCCAGGCTGGTGAGGAAGGGATGAGGACCGAAGACGGCCGCGTTCTGGAGAAGAAGTATAAGTGGAGGTTCAATTCGACACAGGCGAAGGCGGCCCCCCGCCTGGTGGCAACTGACCCGGCCGATGGTGACAAAGAATCTGATGTAGCACGGGCAATACGAGTGGACTTCGACCGGCGGCTGGACCCGGCTTCGGCAAATCAGCAGACCGTCCATTTATGCAATGCGATGAACAATCCCGTCAGTGGGGAAGTTGTTTACGATGACGAGCGGCGCCAAGTGTGCTTCATCCCTGACAAGCCGCTGACGAGACAGATGGTCTACACTCTTAGCATCGACAGCGGGATAACCGGCGTGAGCGGCTTCTCGTTGCCGGAGTCGGTTGAGATTGATTTCACCACTGCCGATCAGCGTGAACCGTTGGCTGTCGTTAGCGCCGTTCCCAGCGCTGAGCAGTACCCCGTGGGACTCCGCAGGCCCGTAGAGGTCTATCTTAGCTGCCAGCTAGTCGCCAGTAGCGTTGACGAATCCAGCCTGAGGGTTCGCGACGAAGAGGCAGTCCAGGCCCTGACCGAGGCGAACCTGCGTCTGGTTGTGAGCATAGCTCGCAGGTACAGCGGCCGGTCATCAATGAGCTTTCTGGATTTGATCCAGGAAGGCAATGTTGGGCTGATGCGCGCGGTGGAGAAATTTGACTACCGCAAGGGCTACAAGTTTAGCACTTATGCCACGTGGTGGATCCGTCAGGCGATTTCCCGAGCGATAGCGGACCAGAGCCGGATTATCCGCGTACCGGTGCATATGGTGGAGACGATCAATCGTTTGGTCAAGGCTTCGCGGGAACTGCTGCAGCAACTGGGTCGAGAGCCGACCATTGAGGAAGTCGCCAGTGAGATAGATATGCCTATGGAACGGGTGGCCGAGATCAAGCGCATCGCTCCTAAGCCTCTGTCCCTGGAGGCCCCGGTGGGAGAAGAGGACGATAGCCATCTGGGCGACTTCGTGCCCGACGACGACGAAGAGACGCCGGTGGATATCGCCTCCAATGTCGCCCTGCGCGAGCAGCTCAACCGGTTGCTCGATCAATTGACCGAACGCGAGCGCGAAGTGCTCAAGCTTCGTTTCGGCTTGGAAGACGGCTACCCACGCACCCTCGAAGAGGTCGGCCACATCTTTGAGGTCACTCGCGAGCGCATTCGTCAGATCGAGGCGAAGGCCCTCAATAAGCTCCGCCAACCTCAGCTAAATAGGCTTCTGCAAGACTATCTGGCGTAGCCTGCGCGATTGCGGGCCGTCAGCTAGTCATACCAGTTTCCCCAGGGAGGAAGGGGCGTGCGTACGGGCAGACTCACTGTCATTTTGATTGTCGTCAGTATACTGCTGGCGGCAGCAGTGCCACAGCTTCGGGAGCCCCTGGTAGCCGCATACCGCATGGCCAATTTTCCCGGGACTCGCCCGCTGCCCTCAAAAGTGGATTATGAAGCCGTCGCTCTGGAACATCCCCAAGACCTTGCCATATGGCTGGGCTTTGCGCAAGCCATAGATACCCCGTTGGCGACCATATCGGCGGCACACATGCCTAACTGGGGGATAGGGAGTACTTGGACGGCAAGCAAAGCCTATGAGCGGGCCATTGCTCTTGCTCCGGATTCACCGGCTCCCTACTTACGATATGCACTGCACCTGCTGGCGGGCAGTGCTCTGGGCAGGTTAGAGGAGTGGCAGGCCGGTAGGCAGAAAGAGCCATTGCGCACCGCTGAGGGAATCCGAGACCTCCACCGTGTGGTACTGCTGCTCCACCAGGCCCGAAACCGAGACCCGGGCAATGCGGCCTGTGATTATCTGCTTGCTTATAGTTACCTGGCATTGCATGAGGATGAGCAGGCATTGGCCGCGTTGGAAGCGGCAACAAACAAGCCTCGCTGGAATACAGCTAACGCGCAGGCGGCTACCGGCATGCTCCGCCTAACGGATGCCACCAATATGGCGGGGCCGCTGGTGCCGATTGTGGCCATGGCTTACCATGCTGCTGCTGAATTCCCCTTGTTTAGTCACTTGCGGTCGTTTACTCGAACGCTGGTCGGGATCGGCGAACAGCTAAGAGCCGAGGGGAGGCATGACCAAGCTCTCACCTACTACGAAGCTGTAATCCACCTGGGCCATGTAATGCGCGTAGACGCCTATTCGATGATAGAGGGCCTAATTGGGACCGCTATCACAGGTATTGCTGCAGAGCCCTTTCTTTCAGATACGAAGAAGCACCAGATTGAGGCGGACGCGGTCAGCGGTGAAGAAGTAGGGAAGCGTATCCAGAAGGTGAAGACCGAGCGTTTGGCGGCCTATCTGAAGCGCCACGGCCGCTCGGATCTGGCCCAGTTTTATGAAGCGGAGGTACCGAGGACTGATGCGTGGAGAGACGCAGTCATGGCTTCGCTTGGTCGCAGCTCGGCTGACCTGATGTTGGCTTTTTGGGGCGGGGCCGCGCGATATGCGCGGGCGGTTTGGGCGGCAACTGGCGCTTTCGCAGCGGCCTGGCTGCTAGTAGGGTTTCTTTCTCTGCTTGCTCGATATTGGCGCGAAGAGGCGCTTAATCTGTCCTGGACGTACCCGCAGTGGGGCCTATTGCTGGCCGTTGCCCTGGCTGGCGTCTTCATGGTTAGCCTTTGGCCGAAGCCGCAAATGGCATTTGACCAAATTGGCGGCCAGTTTGCATTCCACGAGGAGGCGGCACCCGTTTCCGCTGGGATTGCGATTGTCCTCTGGCTGGTGCTTGCGCTGGTTATGACGGTGCGAAAAAGGGCCAGACTGCTGGCTGAGCAGCGCGTCGGCAAGGCTCGGACTTATCTCGCTAGCCTGCGCATGCTACTACCGCCCACCTTTGCCGCTTTATTGCTGCTCTCCGTCGTTGCCCTGTGGCCTGCGCACCAGAATATGCAGCGGTGGGCCGACCAGCAGCGAACCATAATTGAGCAGGGCGAGGTGCAATACTGGAATATCGGCGGTAGCAGTGATCATCATCTAACCCATGGTTCTTCCTGGCACGGATTGCCGAACCGGCTTGAAGGGCAATAGTACGTTTTGGGGTCATTGGTGCAAGGAGCAGGCTTTTGGGCAATGCGTGTCCGCCAGTCCTTGCGCAGGCTACGGAGTAGTACCTGTTGTTGATCTTCTGTCTGGTGCTTTTTTCCAATGGCCGATCCATAGCCACAGGCATGCTGCCAACAGAAGAAATTCCTGCCACAGCGACGCCCAACTGCGCGCGGCCGCCTCAGGATCCAGACTGAAGCAGCCACATTGGATATCAATTCCCCGTGCCATCGCCTGAACCAGGCCAGCGATGAAGACGAACGTCAGGAAACTGAACAGCAGGCCGACGGCCCGTGTCCAGACTCCCGCCAGCAGCATCACGCCAGCGACCAGTTCAGTCCACGCCAACCATGTTGCGACCAGCGGCACCACTGCGACCGGGAGGATTCTGTAGCCCTCAACGATGCTGGCAAAATCGTCGGGCTTGAGAATCTTCTCCCAACTGGCCACTATGAAGGCGGCGGCGACAGCCAATCGCAGAATCGTCAAAACCTTGCGATCGCCCAATATTCGGCCGATGCGGCGGCACATTGCTGGCATCACTGTCGCTCACCTTCGGCGCGGTGTGTGTCCTCTCCAGTAGCAACCGGGTAGCCCGCGGTCGCCCACTCCTCTGGCCCTCCCGCCATCAGATTGAGGTCCTTGTAGTCGCGTTCCTGGAGCTGCTTAGCAACTCTCTCCTTGGAGCCGCATTCTGTTCCACAGTACAGGATGATCGTCTCGCCTGTGCCCACGTGGTTGGCAAAATCTGGGTAGTAACTGTCGAACTGTGTCGCGGGCAGGTTGACCGCGCCCGCGATATGCTCACGGGCATAGCTGGCCGGGTCGCGTGTATCAACAATCACGGCTTGCTGGCCCTGGGCCAACTGGTACGCTTGCTCTATGGTGAGCTCACCGAAGTTCTGGGATGACTGATCTGGCGGAGGAGCAGTCTGGTTTGGCCAGACGAAGACTGCATTGTACATCAGACCCAGCCCCAAGGCCAACAGGACTACCAGTACTATCCGGTTCAGGTCGGTACCAACGTCGGCCTGCCGCCACCAGCCGCTTATTGCAGTAAGGAGTCTGCTTTGGTGATCTTGATTATCGCCGAGTCGCTTCATTGTGGGGGGTACTTGTCCTGACTGCTTCTGGCGAGCGAGGTTGCCGACCTGCTGTATTGCGATTAACGCCCGCCCGGCTGGCAATTGTTCCGCGTGCCAGCGGCTTGGCGGGTTGTTGGATGGATTCCCAACAGCCTAACCATCTTGAGGAAACGCTTCCTCTTCCGCCAGAGCTGCCAGTACCTTGTTCGCGACCTGTCGCGCTATTTCTTGCCGTTCGGCTTCCGGGACGGCGTCGACATCGAAAAATTCCGTGTATTTCTTGTAGATGGAGAGGGCATCGAATTGACGCAGCTTCCTCTCGTCGATCAAGTTCTCCAGGATTCTGCCGTGACACCGCAGGAAACAACCGTCTATGAGCACAACCTTTCCTGCATTCTTGACCCAGCGAGCTATGGCCGAATGGGGGACAGCAAACAACTCCCCATGACAGGCACGGCTATACGGCTCCTCTTTCGCTACCATATTGGCTGCAAGACGAGCAATCTCTCCGCGAATGCAAATCCCCTCGCATGAAAGGACTGGAATCCTACCCTCGGCCAAGTTTTCTTCGCCGACAGCATCCCCGCTGGGGCAGCGGGCGTCCGTGCTTGTTACCTCGATAGAAAAAGTCGTGGTTGGTTCGCTCATAATGGCCTCCATTAGGGGTTTATCTGAAATACGCAATACTCGGTCCTATTTCAGCGTCCAGAGACAACCGTAGATAAAGTATGACTTACTGGGTTGTACCTGTCAATACTGGATATAATGAACCAGGTCTGCGTCGCAGTAACAGTGTCAGATAATCACTTTGCGGAACGCAGCCGGCGGCGGTCTATCGCTGCCTACGGACGCTGGAGGCGAATAGCTTCAGTACATCATTGTTCGGTGCAATAGCAACCTCTGATCCACCGACAATTCATTCACGCACCCCCAATAGGCCTTGCCAGCTTTTCCGCTGAAGAGTATAGTGTTACAAATTAGTGCTTTATTGTGTTGCCGACCTGCGAGCTGCCGCGCCGACAGAGGGGTAGGGGGAGACAGATGAACACGCTTAGCGACACCGACGAGGACCGCGCCAAGCCGGCGCAACTTACCCTGAAGCCATACCTGGAAGATGTCGAGCATGGCATATTTGCCACTCGCGCTCCCCACAGGCCTAATCCCATTGGGTTCAGTCTGGTGCGGCTGGTAGAACGACAGGACAATATCCTCATTGTCGAGGATGTTGATATTTTGGATGGTACGCCGCTTTTAGATATTAAGCCCTTCATACCCAGGTTTGATTACCGCGAGGATGTGCGGGCCGGCTGGCAGGAGCAGGTTGCAAAAGAGGCGGCGCAGACCCGCGGTCGCCGGCTGAAGGCGCCGACCGACTCGTAATGCATCCCGAGTAGAGGCATACATATCTTTTCCAGGAGCAACTATGACTAACAGCGAGCACGCGCAGCAGCAAACCCCCGATATGGCCCAGCGTCAGCAGCAGATGGCTGAGCAGGATCGTGTGATTGCTCAGCGGCTGGGGCAGATTGAGCATATAATCGCAGTAATCAGCGGCAAGGGGGGAGTGGGGAAGACCACGCTGGCCACAGCCGTCGCCAACAAGCTGGCCAGTGAAGGTTTGGCCGTCGGCCTGTTGGATACTGACATAACTGGCCCTAACGTCCCGTTGATGATGGGCATCGAGGGGCAGCGCCCGGCTATGGATGGCGAGTTTATTGTCCCGCTGGCAGAGGTCAGTATGGAGTCGGTGCGGAAGTTGTTCATCGCGTAATTGGAAAGAGGTGGAGACAGATGAACACGCTTCGAGACACTGACGAGGGCCGGGCCAGGCTGTCCGTCTGGCCGGTGTATGTCATGTGCGTACTCGTCGGTCTGTACAGCCTGGCGGCTGTAGGCTACCCGATGGTTGCCTCAGGGGTGGTGCGATTGATGTCACCTCCGGATGTCTACCAAACTCTCGACCCCCATATGCAACGCTGGGTGGATTGGCATCGCCTGCTGCTTCCATATGTGGCTCTGTTGGCGGTCTGGGGAGTCTTTGGGATTGTAGCAGCCATCGGCGCGGCCCGATTTCGGCCCTGGGCCTGGTGGGGTGTCGCGCTATGGATCGTAGTATTTGCAGGGCATTGGGCATCAAGATGCGTGTATCTGAAGTCGGGCGTAGCGTTCGCGTGTGTTGGCATTGCGTGGACCGCCCTGATCGTTTGGCCATTGCTAACGCGACGCCAGTTGTTCTTCCGGGCGAAGAGCGAGATGGGGAGGGTGATGGGTAAGAAAAGGCCGCGATATCAGGTAGTCTTGCTCGTTATAGTCCTCCTTGTGCTGGTGGGGGTTGGAAGTGCCGTGCTTGTCAAGACGGTTGCCCGGAACGCGGGAGAGCAGGTTTGGTTCGGGATGCTTCCGGAAGAGGAGCAGAAGCCGGAAACTTTCGAGCCCTATCTTGCAGCGCACCCGGACGATTTGGCCCGCCGCGAAGCTGCGCTCGTGTGGTACAGCCGCAGAGAGCGGGACGAAGAGAAGCTCAAGGCACACACGCTGGAGATGGCCAAGCGACATCCAGGGAATATGCACATCTACTTTGAGAACAGCAGATTGTTCTACCTCGATGCAGAATACCGGGAGCGAGTGGTGGAAGCAGTAGAAGGCCAACTGGAGCAGTGTGACGACGACCACAATGTTCTCTGGGTCTTAGCGATGACCTGTGAGCACAACGCCATCCCCCCGAAATGCGAGCAGGCGGTGGACCGCGAGAGGTGGCTTCAGTATTACGGTCTGCCGTCTGATTACCAGATTTCCATGGAGATTGACCACGAACGCGCTGAAAAGGCCATCGCCTACTACCGCCGCGCCATCGCCGCTGCGGAGGGAGAAGACTTCTATCCTGCATTTTACTCGGAGCAGTTAGCAGATCTGCTCATGGCACTGGAACGATACGAGGAAGCCCTTGTCGCCTGCGAGGCCGCGCTGCCACACGTCGAAGAAGTCTCTAAGCCGGGCCTTTACTTGTCTTACGCTACATGCCTACGCGAGGCAGATAGAATCGAGGACGCGAGAAAGGCTCTCCAGGAGGTCATCGCGGCGGACCACGAGGGTTTCGACGCCGGTCCGGGCCATTACGCGGCCTACGCCTACCTGATGCTGGGCCGCATAGCATTGAAGGAAGACTACGATGTGGAGGCCGCCGCCAAACACCTCCTAGACGCGGCCTCGGTCGAGCCCTGCTGCCACACCAGTACGCAGGGGATGCCCCTGCATTTGGCGCGTAAGCTTCTTGAAGCCGGGCAATATGAGCCAGTGGAGGAGTTCTGCAGTACAATCCTGAACAAGTTCATCAAGAGCCACAAACCCACCGAAGAACTCTTGGAAAAGGCTCGCTCCATAAAAGCGGATGATCAAGGAGGCCAGGGGTAGACCTGTTGAGTTTTTCTCAAGGTGGCGTGAGCGGCTTGTCTACGCGCTTGTGTGCGGCATTGCCGCCTCGGTGCGGATGACTTGGAGGAACTGCTCAAAGGGCCGCGGGCCGAGATCGCCTTCTTCGCGGCTGCGTACCGCTACCTGGCCCGACTCCTGCTCGCGGTCGCCGACCACCAGCATATACGGTATCTTCATTAGCTCGGCGTCGCGGATCTTTGCTTGTAACGTGGCTGACTCGCCGTCAACTTCCACGCGCAGGTCTTCTTCTCGCAACTGCTCAGCAATCTCGTCAGCGTAGGGGACATTGCGATCGGTGATCGGCAGGACACGAATCTGCACGGGAGCCAGCCAGAGTGGGAAATTCCCGGCGCAGTTCTCAATCAGCGCCCCCAAAAAGCGCTCAATGCCGGCCAGCACTACCCGGTGTACCATAACCGGCCGGTGCTCCTGGCCGTCAGGGCCTACGTATGTGATATCGAAGCGCTCAGGCATATTGAAGTCGCATTGAATAGTGGGCCCGTCCCACAGTCGGCCGAGAGCGTCCTTGAGGGCGATATCAATCTTCGGCCCGTAGAAGATGCCCTCCTTGGGGGCTTCATGATAGGGCAGGCCGCATTGCTCCAGTGCGCCTGCCAGCGCCTGTGTGGACTGCTCCCACATCTCATCGCTGCCCATGGCCTTGTCCGGCTTGGTGGCGAGGAGCACCTCGTACTCCTCGAAGCCGAATGTGCTGAGCATATCCTGGGCGAATTTGATAACCCCGATGATCTCGTCGGTAAGCTGCTCTGGCGTGCAAAAGATGTGGGCGTCATCCTGGGTGAAGCCGCGCACCCGCAGCAGCCCGTGCAGCACACCGCTGCGCTCGTGGCGGTAGACTGTGCCCAGCTCAAAGTAGCGAATGGGCAGGTCGCGATAGGAGCGGGTCTCGGAGTTGTATATCAGGATATGCCCAGGGCAGTTCATCGGCTTGATGCCGTAGGACTGGCCCTCGATATCGGTGTAGTACATCGGATAGTCCTGCTGAGCGTGTCCCGAGGTCTCCCAGATTGTGCTCTTGATCAGATGGGGCGTGCGGACAAGTTGGTAGCCGCGCTTGAGGTGCTCTTTAATGGTGAAGTCAGTGACCAGTTGGCGCAGCATAGCGCCGTTGGGATGATAGTAGACCAACCCGGCGCCGGCTTCCTCGAAGAAGCTGAATAGCTTCAGTTCCCGGCCCAGCTTGCGATGGTCGCGAGTCTTAGCCTCGTCAATGCGTTTCAGATGCTCCTCAAGCATCTTCTGGTCAGGGTAGGCCGTCCCGTAGATGCGCTGGAGCATCGGATTTGACTCATCTCCGCGCCAGTAAGCGCCGGCCACCGAGAGCAGCTTAAAAGCAGTGATTTTGCCGGTCGCGGGCAGGTGTGGCCCCCGGCACAGATCAACGAAATCGCCGTGTTGATACAGCGAAATCTTCTGCTCGCCCTCTTCTACCAGTTCATCAATTAGTTCAACCTTATAGGGATTGTCCAATTGCTCGAAATCAGTCCGGGCTTTGGCGGGGGAGACCTCCTGGCGTGTGAAGGGAAGATCAGCCGTAATAATCTGTTCCATCTCCGCCTCGATGCGTGCGAGGTCGTCTTCGCTGAGTGGCTCGTCCACGGCAAAGTCATAGTAGAAGCCGTCTTCGATGGCCGGGCCGATGGTCGGCTTAGCCTCCGGAAAGAGACGGACGACTGCATCGGCCATTATGTGCGCCGCTGAGTGGCGGTAGATTCTTAGACCCTCGGTACTATCTACAGTCAGGATGGTCAGCTCCGTGTCGCTATCTATTGGTGTGGATAGGTCAACGGTCTGACCGTTGATCCGGGCGGCGACAGCGTCGCGGGCCAGCCCGGGGCCGATCTCCTCGGCAATCTCCGCAGCCGTGGTACCGGCGGCTACCTGCATTGTAGATTCGTCCGGTAGCATGATGGTGATTTGTGCCATGGTGGCCTCCGTACGGACTGGAACTTGGGGGAGGGGTTATCCTGACGGCGTGCGACCTGGCAATCGAACGACAGGTAGTTCCCCGGACTTATCCAAACAAATGGTGGGCGCTGGAGGACTTGAACCTCCGACCTCTACCGTGTCAAGGTAGCGTTCTCCCTCTGAACTAAGCGCCCACCTGACGAAGATGATTATAGCACAAGGGTTGGTGGGTGTAAAGCGCCACGGGGTAGTGCTACCGGGCAGGCAAAAGAAAAAGGGACCCGGGCAACCGGGTCCCTTTATTTGGCTTTGCGGTTGTAGCTACCTTCAGTTAGAAGGGAACTACCACACCGGCGACCAGGAGCTGCACGTCGTCGAAGGCATCTTCGAACTCGCTGTGATGGCTCACAGCGGACGGTTCCTGACGGGCGTAGGTCAGTGTGACATCTACGCCGTCAGCGACTGTCTTGGTCATCCGGATGCCCCACAGGGTATCGTACAGCGGCGCGCTAGGATCGGCCATCCACCCCAGATACGGCGCCCACTGGGTATGACCCCAGTTGGCGCTGTTGGCGTCGAGGCTGTAGTACATTGCCTCGAACGGGGTGCCGCCGATCGTGAAGGCGAGCTGTCCGCCGATAACTTCGACGTTGGGCATCGCCAGCGGATTGCGCAGCCACTTCTCCCAGGGGATCCACGGTTGCCACTTCGTGCTACCTCCAATCAGCGCAGTCGAAATGGCCGGCTGATAGTCGTCTCCGTACGGTTCCCAGTACGGATGGACGCTGGAGAAGTAGGGATCGAAGCCGGGGTCCAGGTCGGAATAGTATCCCCGCAGGCCCCAGTTTGCTCCGCCCACGATATCCAGCATCGCCGTCAAGCCCGTGGGATCGTCGTAGATGCCAGAGTTCATTCCCGACATGTTCTCCTTCATCTTGGCATACTCGACGTAGAGGTTGCGGCCACCCCAGAACTCTAGCCACAGGTCGGCGCTATAGCCTTCCTCCTTGCCGAACCCATCAATCAGCCAGTTACCGCCAATCGCCCAGCTCGGATTGTCCAGGCTGAAGCGAGCCGACAGGTAACCGTCGTCCGAACCACTCCAGGGATCGTTCCCATAAGTGGTGTCGGAGAAGATGAGGTTCTCGATGGCGTTGAGGCCAAAGGTATCAAAGTCATACCCGGCCCCACCCGCGAAGAACTCCCAGTCCAGGAAGCCGAGGGTGTTGTCGAACTCGGCACGGACGCCCTGCTGGGACATCCGCTCGTTGTTGATCAACAAGCCCAGTCCGTGGCTCTGGAACTGGCGGCCTACAGTCCAGTCAGCGCTGATCAAGCCGCTGGTCGGGAACTGCAGGATCGCCTCGTCCAGCCATACTGTCTCGGCACGTCGGCCATCTACCGCCGGTAGGATGGTCCACTCCGGGATCCGTTGAACGGGCAGAATTCCCTCCGGAGCGATCATTGTCCAGTACCGGGGATCGCTGGTGTCGCGGACCTTCAGCACGATGCGCCCGAACAGGTCGTCAGTGATGTCACCCTCAATGCCGATCTTGGCGGTGAGGTTGTCGAACTCACTGTCCATGTCGAGGTCGTCATCGATCTCTGGATAGGCCGCATAGAACCATGGCTCTCCCTGTGCAGCACCTATTCCATTGCCAAACCCCTCAAACTCCACCGTGCTAGCCAGACCGATACGATAGTCAATCCAGCCGGTGACCTCCGGACCCTTGGCCTCCTCCAGCGCAGTTACCCGGTCGCCCAGATCCCAGACCTCATCTTCAATCCAGCCCAGGTCGTCGCGCAGATCAGCAAGATCATCGGCGAACTCGTCGGTCAAATCCGCGACGATGCCGCGCACCTTATCA
>JAUWYY010000007.1 GCA_030615605.1 bacterium | reverse complement strand
CACGGCGGCTACGGCTACACCTCTGACTATCCGGTCGAGCGCTACTATCGCGAGGCCAAGCTGTTCGATATCGTCGAGGGCACCTCCGAGATCCAGCGGTTGGTCATCGCCAACCACCTGCTCAAGGAAGCACGCGAGAGCAGTTGACGGATAATGGATATAGTAGTGTGCATAAAACAGGTCCCGGACACCAGCGAGGTCAGTATTGACCCGGAGACCAATACGCTGGTGCGTGAGGGCGTTCCCAGCATTATCAATCCCTACGATGAGAATGCTATAGAGGTGGGCCTACAGCTTAAAGAAGAACATGGCGGGACGGTTACCGCCCTCAGCATGGGCCCGCCCCAGGCCGAAGAGGCCCTGCGCCAGGCGCTGGCTATGGGCTGTGATGAGGCGATTCTCATCAGCGACCGGGCCTTTGCCGGCAGCGACACGCTGGCGACCTCTTATGTCCTGGCGGAGGCGATACGGAAAGTCGACAGCTACGATCTGATTATCTGTGGCAAGCAGGCTTTCGATGGCGACACCGCTCAGGTAGGCCCGGGCATTGCCGAGCAGTTGGGTATCCCTCAGGCTACCTACGCGGTGGATGTGAAAGTAGATGAAAATAGGATTGCGGTCAAGCGCCTGCTGGCTGGCAGTTTCGAGACCATAGAAATGAAGCTGCCCGCTCTGATTACTGCCGACAAGCATATGAATGTTCCCCGTCATGCCGGTCTGCGCGGGGTTATGGCGGCTCGCAAGAAAGAGATACCCACCTGGACACTGGAGGATATCGAAGCTGATCCCGAAAAGTGCGGGCTGTCCGGCTCGCCGACGACAGTGGTAGAAATCTTCCCGCCGCAGCGTTCTCATAAGACCGAACGGCTGGAGGGCGAAGCTCAACAGGTAGCTCGGCAGCTTGTTGAGAAGTTGCGTGAGGCACAGTTGCTCTAAGTAGATTGCTGAATCCCGCAGATAAAGACGCCGAATGAATATCTATATTGATGCGGAAAAATGTACCGGCTGTCAGCTTTGCGTGAAGGCCTGCCCGTACAGCGCGATCCAGATGGCCGAGGGGCTGGCGACCATCACCGAGGCATGCACGCTGTGCGGCGGGTGTGTGAGCGTCTGCCCGGTTGACGCTATTATCTGGGAAGCTCCGGCTGTTGAAGAGGTGGACACCAGCGATTATCAGGGCGTATGGGTAATCGGGGAAGTTGGCGAAGATGGGCTGGCTGGTGTGACCTGGGAGCTGCTGGGCAAGGGCCGCGAACTGGCCGAGGATTTGAATACCGAACTGAGTCTGGTTGTGTTGGGCGATGAAGCGGGCGAGCTTGCTCAGAAAGCAGCGCAGTCTGGACCAGATCGGGTGTTTTATGCCGAGGACCCAGCGCTGGCCTGTTACCGCACCGGTACATACACTGATGTCATTTCCGGTCTGATAAACAAGCACAAGCCCGAGATTGTGCTATTCGGCGCTACTGAGCAGGGTCGCGACCTGGCCCCGCGCATAGCTGTTCGTATCAAGACCGGCCTGACCGCTGACTGTACCGGTCTGGAGATTGATCCCGAAGAGCGCCTGCTGGTGCAGACGCGGCCGGCCTTCGGTGGAAATATTATGGCGCGCATCATCACGCGCAATCACCGCCCGCAGATGGCCACGGTGCGTCCGCGCGTTATGCAGCGGCTGCAATCACAGCCGGAACATGGTGCTGAGATAGTTGAGGTTCCGGTAAGCTTTAATGAGACTTCGATAATGACCAGGATTATTGACATCGCCCACGACGAGGCTGCCGGGCAGGTGAATCTGCAGGACGCGGAGATTATCGTCTCCGGCGGACGCGGGCTGAAGAAGCCGGAGAACTTCGCCATTATCAGAGAGCTGGCCGACGCCCTGGGCGCAGTGGTGGGAGCTTCGCGCCCGACGGTAGACGATGGCTGGATAGCTCCCTACCACCAGGTCGGGCAGACCGGCAGCACCGTCCAGCCCCGGCTTTACATCGCCTGCGGTATATCAGGGGCGGTCCAGCACCTAGCGGGTATGTCTGGTGCGGATTGCATTGTGGCCATCAATAGTGATCCTGCCGCTCCTATTTTTGAGGTTGCTCACTACGGCATCGTTGGCGATGTGTTTGAGGTTGTGCCAGCGCTGACCGAGATCGTCCGGGAAGAGCTGGGGAGCGGATAGGCGCGCGCCTGCGATTATGATTGCCTTTATCTTTCCAGGGCAGGGCTCGCAATATGTCGGCATGGGAGTTGATGTGGCCGAGCAGTATCCGGCCGTCGCGGTGGTAGTTGAGCAGGCGGATGCTGTGCTGGATATCGAGCTATCCCGGCTGATGAGGGAGGGGCCAGCGGCAGAGCTGACGGCTACTGAGGTGGCCCAGCCGGCCCTGCTTACCCACAGTGTGGCAGTGCTGCGGGTGCTCGAGGCGCAGGGCTTGCAGCCCGATGTGGTGGCGGGCCACAGCCTGGGTGAATACTCGGCGCTGGTGGCGGCCGGGGCGCTGGACTTTGAGAGCGCGCTACAGCTTGTTCGACATCGCGGGGAACTGATGGCGGCAGACGGTCGGCGAGTCGGTGGGACGATGGCCGCTATAATCGGCCTAGACCGAGAAAAGGTTGAGGCGGTAGTAGAGAAGGCGGGCAGCGGCCAGGTGCTGGTAGTTGCCAACTACAACTGTCCCGGCCAGGTGGTTGTTTCCGGGGCAGTGTCAGCGGTGCAGCGAGCTTGTGAGCTTGCCAAGGAACGGGGAGCAAAAGGCAGTATAGCCTTGAATGTCAGTGGCGCGTTTCATTCGCCGCTGATGACTGGTACTGCTGAGCGATTCGGTGAGTGTCTGCATCAGGCCGGTATCAGTGATGCCCGCGTGCCTATTGTCTCTAATGTGGATGCGACCGCTCGCAGTGACGCATCAGGCATTGTGCAGGCATTGGCACGGCAGATCAACCACAGCGTCCGCTGGGAAGAGTCTGTCCGCAAGATGATGGATATGGGCGCCGAGGTTTTTGTGGAGGTCGGCCCCAGGCGGGTGCTGAGCAAGATGATACGCAGAATTGACGATACCGTCGAGGCTATGGACACCTCCGATGGGGAGGCCATTGAAGAAGTGGTGACAAAGTTAGCGTAGCGAGGGAGTGAGCCAATTGCATCTGAAAGATCAAGTGGCTTTAGTAACTGGTTCCGGCCGCGGCATTGGGCAGGCGATTGCTCTGGCTCTCGCCGAGCACGGTGCTAATGTGGTGGTAAATGATGTGGTGGAAGAAAGTGCCGAGCAAGTCGCTGCGCAGATAGAGGAGATGGGGGTGGCGGCTATGCCGGTAGTGGCCGATATCACTTGTGAGGACGAAGTCAAGGCGATGTTCACAGCGGTTATGGACAGGTTCGATCAGATCGACATTCTGGTGAACAACGCTGGCATCACCCAGGACAATCTGCTGATGCGTATGTCCGAAGAGCAGTGGGATACGGTGCTGGCGGTTAATCTCAAGGGAGCATTTCTGTGCACGAAGGCAGTGGCTCGTCCTATGCTCAAGGCCCGCCGTGGGCGGATTGTCAATATCGCCTCGGTGGTGGGACTGACCGGAAATGCCGGCCAGGCCAACTATTCCTCGTCGAAGGGCGGGTTGATTGCTTTGACCAAGAGCACTGCGCAGGAGCTGGGCAGCCGCGGGATTACCTGCAATGCAGTAGCTCCCGGCTTCATTGAGACTGAGATGACGGGCCGGCTTTCCGACGAAGCCCGCGAACAGATGCTGGGGCGGGTGCCGCTGGGCCGACCTGGTCAGCCTGAGGATGTCGCTGGTGCGGTGGTTTTTCTGGCTGGCCCCGGAGCGGCTTACATCACCGGGCAGGTTCTTATCGTTGACGGCGGAATGGTGATGTAGAAGTTTGGGGCAGAATCTGATATAATTCTGGTAGTACACAAACTCCAACAGGTAGGTGAACTTGAGTGGCATTGTTTGAACGAGTCAAGGAAGTAATAGTACGGGAGCTGGCGATTCCGGAGAGCCAGGTGACCGAAGAGGCTACCTTTGACGGTGATCTGAAGGCGGATTCGCTGGACGTGGTAGAGTTAATTATGGCTCTGGAGGATGAGTTTGATCTGGAGATTCCCGAAGAGGACGCCGAGCAGATTACGACGGTTGGCGCTGCTGTTCGCTATCTTGAAGAACAAGGCGTGACTGGATAGCTTAGGCCGGTGCATAACTGTCCGGGTAGGGATCCACGCGTATGTGGAGGTCAGTGGTTGCTGGGAAGCACAGTCGCCCGTCCTGTAGCTGCTCATTATGAGTGACAGACGCGTAGTCATAACTGGTGTGGGGATGATCTCGCCCGTCGGCAATTCGCCCGACGAGTTTTGGCAGGCTGTGTGCGAGGGCCGATCGGGCATCGGGCCAATCACGCAGTTCGACGTAAGTCAGTATGAAGTGCGGATCGCCGGCGAGGTCAGCGACTTCGACCCGACTGACTGGATTGATCGCAAGCTAATCAAGCGATGTGATCGCTTCGTGCAGTTTGCGTTGGCCGCCACCAATCTAGCCCTGACCGACGCTCAGCTCGAGATAACCGAGGAAAATCGTAATCGGGTGGGAGTGCTGATCGGGTCGGGCATAGGTGGGCTGCGTACCTGGGAGGAGCAGTATGAGATTCTGCTGAGCCGCGGCCCTTCCCGTGTCTCGCCGTTCCTGGTGCCCAAGATGATCGTTGACATGGCCTCGGGTATGGTTTCGATACAGACCGGCGCCCGCGGCCCCAATACTGCCATCGCCACCGCCTGCGCCAGTGCCGGGCACGCCATTGGCGAGGCGGCCGTCACGATTAGGCGCGGCGCGGCAGAAATAATGATAACGGGAGGTGCTGAGGCAACCATCTCGCCTACGGCTATAGCTGGCTTTGCCTCAGCTAAGGCTGTGTCCACACGCAATGACGATCCGCAACGGTCTTGCCGCCCCTTCGACCGGGATCGAGATGGTTTTGTGGTTGGGGAGGGTAGCACAATTCTCATACTCGAGGAGCTGGAGCATGCTCAAAACCGGGGTGCGACGATCTGGAGCGAGTTGATTGGGTATGGCGCCAGTGCCGATGCCTGGCATATCACGGCACCTGATCCGGAGGGCGTCGGTGCTCGCCTGGCCATGGAGGCGGCTCTGGATGATGCTGGCCTGCAGCCGGCGGACATTGATTACGTCAACGCCCATGCCCCAGGCACTCCCAACGGCGATGCTATGGAGGCCAAGGCGTTGGCGGCGACTTTCACCGACAGTGTTCCCATATCGTCTACCAAACCAATCCACGCCCACCAACTGGGCGCGACCAGTGCTACCGAACTGGTGGCCTGTATGTTAGCGATGCGGCATGGCCTAATTCCGTATACCGTAAACTGTGATAACCTGGATGAATCTATCCCGCAGCATCTGGATATTGTCCGGGGGGAGCCCCGTATGGCCAACGTTGACGTGGCGATGTCCAATTCCTTCGGCTTCGGCGGCCACAACGCAGTTCTCATCGTTTCCCGATTTGTATAGCTCTTCCGGGGCAGGAGCAACGAACAGTATTATGTGCAATGACGACAGATGGCAGCAGTTAGCTGATGAGCTGGGAATCACTGACCTGGATATTGATCTACTCGAACAGGCACTGTCCCATGCTTCGTACGTCCGAGAGGGAGGCGGCGCGGCTTATGAGTCAAATCAGCGTCTGGAATTCCTGGGCGATGCTGTGCTGGACGCCATAATTGCCGGGGAGCTGTATCAGCGGTTTCCTCAAGCCGGTGAAGGGTGGCTGACTCGAGCAAAAGCAGCAGTGGTGCAGACGGCTAATCTGGCCAATGTGGCTCGCGAGCTGCGGCTGGGCCCATATCTGCGGCTGGGGCAGAGCGAGGAAAATACCGGAGGACGGCGCAAGACCTCAGTATTGGCTGATTCACTGGAAGCGTTGCTGGGCGCTATTTATCTGTCTAGCGGTTTCGAACGGACCCGCCAGTTCGTGGTCGCTCATTTCCTTGATGTCATTGATGAAGTTGAGGACGAAAGCTTCCGGGATGCCAAGACCACTCTTCAGGAGCTGTGCCAGTCGCTGACTCAACTGGTACCCGAGTACGTGACTACCGGGCGGGCCGGCCCTGACCACGATCCGGTCTTTGATGTTGATGTGCGCCTGGCAAGTCGGGTGTTGGGCACCGGGCGCGGTGGTAGCAAACAGAAGGCTGAACAGGCAGCAGCCCGTGATGCTCTGGCGTTCCAGGATGAGTGGACTGATGAGTTGCCGGCAGCGGTCAACGAATCGGAATAGCGTCCAGCCTTCTCAAGCAGACGGTCCGGCATACCGCGCCATGAATAGATTAGCAACACTGATCGCGGCGGCAGTGATATTGTTGGCCAGTTGCGCGCTTAGCTGGGCGCAGTCCGGTCCTTTTGTTTTTGTCTATGGGTTGCAAGGCGACGGTGCGGCGGAAGCGGCCGCCGCCGTCGGGCTGAACACCCTTTACCTGGAAGTGCCCCCTCGCTACGATTCCATGCTGCCTGATATCCGCAGCCAGATCGCCGCCGCTGACCGGGCTGGCCTCAAGGTGATTGTGGCTCTTCCTACCATTCCACCGGGCCCGGTAGCCATAGCTGCTGATGATCCAGATTTGGCAGCGCATGCCTGGAAGACCGCCCAACAGATAGTATCAGTCTTGAAAGATGAGCCGGCACTGGCTGGCTGGGCGGTAGGCGACTATGTTGAAGATAAGCTCCGCTATACCGATACCGGCCTCGTCCGATATCTTCAGCAGCGCTATGGCACACTTGAGGCGCTGAATGCCGCATGGAGTACCGCCTTCGGCGTCTGGACGCAGATCGCCATCACCCTGGCAACAACGCTGGATGAGGAGCAGCCTTTCGGGGTGGGCCGCCCCTCGATTGATGTGGCTGATTATCAGCGTGAGGCGTTTGGCGCCGTCCTCGAGCTTTGGGCGCGGCAAGTGCGCGGCATCGATGCGGATACCCTCCTGTTCACTGGGCGTATCGGCCTGTATCGCTGCCTGACGGCGGTGCCGGACAGCTATGACTTTGTAGTACCGGCTATTTCCCCGGATGAGCTGGAGCTGGACAAGCTTGCCCACAATGTCCACGCCATAGACATTGCTCGCCAGGCCGGGCGCTTCCAGGTGGTGCGGGCGCTGCGCGTGCCGGTACCGGGAGAGTCCATCTATACCAAATATGCGCTGCAGCGGTGGATCAACCAGGCAGCTCTACACGGAGCGGTGGGTATCGGGCTGGACAACTATGGCAGACTGGTCGCCAGCGGCTTGCTGCCAGGGGCAGGCGACCAACAGAGTCCTGCAGCACTGGCCGACAGTAAACTGGCTCAAATGATCCGCCCCGCCATGCGCCGCCATATCTTCACGGTGACACCGAAGCCGGCGGCAGCTTTCCTGTATGAGCCGTATGCCGAGGGGTATCGGTTCAGGGATATACCTGTTTACGGATACCTCTCTGATTTTTCCGAAGGCGAACCGGATTATTTGTTCAACACTTTTCGGTGCGGCAGCCGTTTTGGACTCACAGATTATTTGACTGTCGCGGCGCTGGAGGATCCTGAGGTAGACTTGCAGCAGTACAGCTTCATTGCTGCTCCTTTGGCGCTTGATTTGCCTCCCCGGGCGACCGCGCGGCTGTGTGAATACGTCCGGGAGGGAGGAGCGATTGTTGCTGACCTGGGGGCGGGATTGCGTCAGAGCGGTTCGTGGCAGCGGTTGCCCCGTGAGTTGCAGCTCCTGTTCGGGATTGAACAGATGCCCATGCTGCGCGAAGAGGTGGGCGATTTCTCGTTTGGGGCCGCCTCTGAGTACTTTCCCTCGCTGCCGCCTCCGCTGCAAAGCCAGGGCAACTTCCGGCTCTCTGAGCATCTGAAACAGGGCACCCCTGCTCAGCGCCGGGCTTACACTTTCGGGGGACCGGTGGCTCACGTCATACTTGCCCCCGGGACGGTTCCCTGGGGGGTAGGAAGCCGCCTGCCCGGCGAGGATAGCGGTTATGTATACTCTGGGATCATGCTGAACGAATATGGGCTGGGCCTGGCGCTGTTCGCCACAACCCGCCTGTGGGCTAATTGGCTGGTCACTGATCCGGTCTTTCAGGCATTCCATAATGATCTGTGGGCCCGGCGGGCGGCCTACGAGCTTCATCAGCCGGGACTATTCATCGGCGATATCGAGATTTGCGGAAGTGGCGATTCCTGCTACCTGCTGAATACAGGCCGCTACACTACCCTGGTTGAGTTCAGCGCCCTTCAGGCAGACGACCGCCTCTACGCCGGCGGGTTCTGCCGATTTTCTGCTCACGAGCGACTTCCCTCGGGCCGACGCACGGGCCGGGTGGTAGTGACGGTGCCGGTCGCGCCTCTGCACTTGACTTCTGCCGTAGCCCGGCCCATCAGAATCAAGCCCCACTACGACGAGGCTTCGGTGGTGGTGCTCAAGTACCAGTCCGACCTGGTGGAACTGGAGATTGCCGGTGCGGGCGCGAGGTTGCGGGGCAGCCGCAGCACCGGATGGCAACTGGGCTACGGTGCCAGCACGCCAGTGCGCATTACAGTAGAAACGGGCCTGTATCCCGTCGCTGCTGTGTCCCGTCATCAGGTGGAGATTGACTACGACTTTCAACCGACCCGGCGCCAGGTCCTGCAGGCGGATCATTCCGGGCGGCTGCGCATTGATATTAGTGGACGGCGGGCCCGGGTGCGAATTGTGCCTGCTGACTAAGACATCAACTGGGCGGCTGTCTGGAATGGCGCCTCAGATCCCCGTGAGCGATTTCCCTCTTTACATTGACTAGGAGCAAGCATCAGTGCTATACTATCCTGATACGGTGGTTTCAGCGCTGAGCCGGAGAGTGTATTGTGAAGCGGATGTCAGAAGAAATCCGGGTATACGGAGCCCGCGAGCATAACCTGAAAGACATCAACCTGGCCCTGCCGCGCAACAAGTTGGTGGTATTCTGCGGCGTTAGCGGGTCAGGAAAGTCTTCGCTGGCCTTTGACACAATATATGCCGAAGGACGCCGGCGCTACATCCAGGCTCTATCGCCAAATGTGCGGCGCGTGCTGCAGGACAGCGGCCGCCCGAATGTTGACCATATCGAGGGTCTTTCGCCAGCGGTCGCTATTGACCAGAGGTCCGCGGGCCGCAGTCCCCGTTCCACCGTCGGCACCATAACCGATATCTACGACTATCTGCGGGTGCTTTTTGCCAAAGTCGGCCAGCCGTTTTGCTACCAGTGTGGCCAGCCTATTTCGGCCACCGACAGCCAGCAGATCGTGGATGAATTGCTCGCACTGCCCGAGAATACATTGGTTCACGTGCTGGCTCCGGTAGAAGACAATGACACTGAGAGCATTGAGCAGGCTTTGCACAGCCTGCGGCGGCGCGGATACGCGCGGGCGCGCGTCAACGGGCAGATTTATGATCTGGCGGAGGATCTGCCTCAAGGTGAGGCGGCCGACATCGCGGCAGTCGTGGACCGACTGATAATCGAGCCAGGCGTGGAATCGCGCCTGGCCGAGTCTGTGGAGACTGCCCTGGCAGAAGGCAATCAGACTGTGATTGTCTGCACCGACGGAGACGAAGAGCAGCTCTTCTCGACGCGATTTGCCTGTCCCCGCTGCAAGATTACCTACCCGGAACTGACCCCGAGCTTGTTCTCGTTCAATACGCCTGTGGGTATGTGCCCGGAGTGTGAGGGACTGGGCACCGTGAGCCAGATTGATCCTGACCTACTGGTGGCCGCCCCGGAGCGCTCCATACTTGACGGTGCTCTGCGGATTGTCGGCGATGTCAACACCCGACATACTCGGCACAAGTTCGAAGGACTGGCTGCTTACTATGAGTTCGATCTGGATGCGCCCTGGCAGAAGCTTCCTGAAGAGGTCAGGCAAGTAATCCTGTACGGTTCTGACGGTGAGGAGATCACCTTTCAATATCGCGCAAAATCCGGACGCGAGTTCGAATACACCAAGGAATATCAAGGGGTTGTACCCCTGGCTGAACGCCAGCGGGACGAGTCCTCCCAGCGGACTGAAACATTCTATGATCAGTTCTTTGCGTCCGGGCCGTGCCCAGCCTGCGGCGGCAGTCGGCTATGCCCCGAGGCCCGCTCAGTGCGGGTTGGGGGCAAGACAATCTTCGATATTGCTTCCTCCACCGTGGAGGAGGCAAATCAGTTTTTCGAGCAGCTTTCATTTTCTGGCTCTGAGCAGATTATAGCTCAGGAGTTAGTTAAGGAGATCACCGCCCGTTTGTACTTCATGCACCAGGTGGGCGTGGGTTATCTGACTCTGGACCGGGCTGCGCCTACACTGGCGGGCGGAGAGGCCGAGCGAATCCGGCTGGCCACCCAGATAGGCAGCGGGCTGTCTGGCGTGATGTATATTTTGGACGAACCCAGCATCGGGTTGCATCCCCGCGACCAAAAGCTGCTGATTGATGTGCTCAGTGGATTGCGTGATCTGGGCAATACGGTGATAGTGGTAGAGCACGATCCCCAGACAATTGAGAGCGCTGATTATGTGGTTGAGTTTGGTCCGGGGGCAGGTGCAGCCGGAGGTAACGTCGTCCACACCGGCACGGTTGACAGCCTGAAGGCCGATGCCGATTCAATTACGGGACAGTATCTTACCGGCCAGCGCGAGGTCCCCATCCCCGAGCACAGGCGCGAGCCGGATGGTCGCCGGCTATGTATTCGGGGAGCATCTCAGCACAATCTGAAGAAGATAGACATAGAAATCCCGCTGGGGCTGCTGGTCTGTGTTACTGGTGTTTCAGGTTCGGGCAAGAGCACCCTGATCAACGACACCCTTTATCCGCTCCTGGCTCGGCAGTTGCAGGGCGCCAAGCGCTCCGCAGGCCGTTACCAGGCCGTAGAGGGTGTTGAACTGCTCGAGAAGGTAATTAATATTGACCAGAGTCCCATCGGCCGCACGCCCCGCTCCAACCCGGCTACCTATGTACAGGTCTTTGGGCTGATCCGTGAGCTTCTTGCCCAGACGCAGGCGGCTCGTCTGCGCGGGTATTCGGCCAGTCGCTTTAGTTTCAACGTGACGGGAGGACGCTGCGAAGCCTGTTCCGGGCATGGCACCCGGCGGGTGGAAATGCACTTGCTGCCGGATGTCTACGTTCCCTGTGAGGTCTGCGGGGGTAACCGCTATAATCGGGAGACTCTCCAGATTCGCTACAAGGGCAAGAATATCGCCGATGTGCTGGAAATGACAGTGGCTGAAGCTAACGAGCATTTCCGTAACATCCCCAGTATCAAACGTATCCTGACCACACTGTGTGAGGTGGGGCTGGACTATATCTGTTTGGGCCAGCCGGCCCCCACGCTCTCCGGCGGCGAGGCTCAGCGCGTGAAGCTGGCTCGTGAGCTTGCCCGGGTCAGCAGTGGAGATAGTATGTATCTGCTTGATGAGCCGACCACTGGTCTGCACTTCGCTGATATTGAGAAGCTGCTGGTAGTGCTTCATAGCTTGACCGATGCTGGGAACACCGTAGTAGTCATCGAGCACAATCTCGATATAATAAAGGCGGCCGACTACATCATTGACCTTGGCCCCGAAGGTGGGGAGGAAGGTGGCGAGGTCGTGGTCACGGGTACTCCCGAACAGATAGCAGCCTGTGAAGATTCGTACACTGGACAGTTCTTGCGACAAGTCCTACACTGTTAGCTAATCATTACCTGTGACATCGTTATGAGTGACTCTGGGGATGGCCTGACATTATCAGTTGTGGTACCCAGCTATCGCCGACCCGAGCCTTTGCTCAAGTGCTTGGTCGGCCTCCAGGAAGGTGTTCGCCTTCCCGATCAAGTTGTTGTGGTACTGCGGGAGATAGATCAGGCCAGCCAGCGGCTGGTGCGGCAGTGGTGTGCAGCCAACGAGTTAGGGCAACGTGCAGATGTGGCTCTGGTGACCGAGCCCGGGCAGATCAAGGCAATGAACCGCGGTCTGGATGCTGCAACTGGCGACGTTGTCTGCTTCACTGACGACGATTGCGTTCCCCGCCCGCAGTGGTTACAGCGGCTGGCGAGTCACTATGCTAACTCGGTGGTGGGCGGCGTGGGCGGCCGAGACGTGGTTCATCACGGCGACCAGCAGGTGCCGACTCGTCACTGTCCAGTGGGAAGGATCACTTGGGCGGGGAAGCTCATTGGTAACCACCATTGTGCAGCGATCAGCGAGCCGATAGCGGTCGATCATTTGAAGGGTGCCAATATGAGCTTTCGGCGGGCTCTGGTGAGTGGCTTTGATGAGAATCTGGCCGGCGGTTCATCATGTCTTAATGACACGGAGGCATCCCTAACGGTAACTGCTCAAGGCTTTCGGCTGATCTATGATCCTCAAGCCCTCATTGATCACTACCCGGCGCAGCGCTTTGATGAGTCCACTCGCCAACTGGACTCCCTGGCCCTCGTTTCTTCTGATAGCCACAACTGGGTCTACTGTATGCTGAAGCATTTGACCGGGCTGCGTAAGATTGCCTTTGTGGCCAGCGCATTTCTGGTTGGTATGGGCAACCGCTACGGCCTGCTCAAGTATCTATTCAGTCTCCCCCGGGGGCCAATAGCCGCCACGCGCTTGTTTGTCGCGTCAACAGCCGGTAAGCTCAAGGGACTACGCACATATCGGACAGCAAAGCAAGTAACAAGGGAATCGGGAACCCATAAGAGGAGATTAGGACAGACTGATGAGGCGACGTAGCCTTCCGCTTACAATGCTGCCGGTGATAGCTGGGATGGTGGGCACCGCGGTCGCCTTCCTGGTAGCGGGGCCTGTGCTGGCGGGGCGCACGAATGAGTTGCTGTTCGTCATTGGCGGCGGCGTTGGCCTCATTGTCGCACTAAGCTCACTGGAAGCAGCAATGATCGGCCTGGTGGCCATCTGTTATGTGGACGGATTTCTCAAGGGACTCGTAGTCAGCACCGCTAGTGTGTTCGCTAAGGATATCGTGCTGGCGATCGGATTGATCCGCTGGTTGTGGCTTGGCTTGACCAGGCAACGATGGGAGGCGCTGCGTCTCCCGGTCATATTGCCGGCGTTTCTGTTCACACTGTACTGTGCTGCCCAGATGTTCAACACGGAAACGGCAAGCCCGCTGGTGGCTCTGGCGGGCTTGCGTTCCTGGATTGTCTGGATTCCTGTACTGATCATAGCATACGACTATATGACCACACGCGCCCATATTGAGCGTATGCTGGTCACCATTGTGGTACTGTCTCTGGCTACCGGTATCTATGCTATCGTCCAGTACAACCTCGGATTCGGTCACCTATATGCTCTCGGCCCAGGATTTGACTTCTACGACCGTTTTGGGTGGGGTAGCGGGGTGCGGGCTGTCTCGACATTTGTTGGACCAGGAGCCCTGGGAGATGCAATGTCACTATCGGCCATATTTTGCATTGGTGCGGTGCTTTACATGCGGGGGAAAGCATGGCTCAAGCCGCTGATGATCGGTACCGCCGCGATCTGTTTGGTAGCTCTGGCGACTAGCGGCAGTCGCGCTCCCCTGCTGGGGTTGGTGGTGGGGGGATTGGGTCTTCTCATATTGCTGCGTCAGCCCCGCTTCCTATTCGCGGCGGCTGTCATTGGGATATTGGCCGTGGTTGTGCTGAATAACTACGCTGGTGGGGCATTCGAGGCTCGTTATAATACCCGGATGCTTGGTTATCAGACGGTAATTGGCCGGGCGGCGGTACCGATGATCGGGTCCATCAAATCAGCTATGGAAAACCCCCTTGGTGTCGGTGTCGCGACCGGGACGGGCGTGGGCCGTGGTCAGTTGGTGGTTGGCCGGGAGGCACTGGTGGTCAAGCGAACCGCAGGTGGAATGGTGGAAAATGAGTACGGACGAGCCCTGCACGAGCTGGGCTTTCCCGGCTTCGTTTTGTTCTTGTGGCTGTTGTATGCGGCAGTCAAGATGACTGTTTCCAGCTTTATGCGAGTTCGCACAGTAGAGTCTCGATCACTAATTGCCGCCTGCCTGGCAGTAATGCTGTCGAGTTTGGCACGCTTGGCTGTGGGCAGCGCCCTCTATTTGGTGCCGGGTGGGCCGATGTTCTGGTTATCTGGTGCAATGGCTGTGCGAGCGGCTGAGATTGAGATAGCTCGACGCCAGCCTATGCCCGAAAGCGTGCGACAGCTTGAGCCTGTAGGTCGCCGGTTCGGGATTAGAGAATAGTCAGATCTCTGGCTACCGCTTTCCGAGTATGCCATCGGCTCCTGTCGGGTGTGGTGGCTGCGGAGTTGCCCGGCGACGCTGGCAGTGAGGGTGCTGTTTCGGCCCGAAGGGCGACGGCCGGTGGACAGAGATTGGCTGAAGCAATATTCGGGGGAACACCTACGGTGAAGATTGCCATAGTGACTGAACACATCAACCAGCGTGGGGGGCAGGAGCAGGTTCTGGCTGAATTGGCCGGCCGCCTGGCCAAGCGACACCAGGTAGATGTGTTCTGCTTCTCGGCTGCTGATATCCCTCGCGGACGAATCCGGGTCCACCGGCTGTGGTGTCCCTTCAAATCAAGCACTCTGCAGGCCCTGTGGATGGTTCTAGTCTCG
Organism: bacterium; assembly: GCA_030615605.1. Lineage (GTDB taxonomy): Bacteria > Armatimonadota > Zipacnadia > Zipacnadales > Zipacnadaceae > JALGTD01. The sequence goes on along the minus strand of JAUWYY010000007.1, from coordinate 146,243 downwards.
CCCTTTGTTGTCAGGCAGCATCAATACGATGTTGTCCTGTCTCAGGGCGGCAACAGTCTGGTCCGGAACTTCGTTTTGGTCCATACCTGTCACGCGGAGCGGGCGCGGGCGTTGCGGGAGGTCCGCTGGCAATATCAGCGGCCTTCGTGGCTGGTACGTCTGGCCTGGATACTGCGTCAGGTTTGGGCTACCCGGATGGAAGGGTGGGCGGTACGTCGCTGTCGGGGACGGGTGCTGGCGGTCTCGCGGATGGTGGTCCGCTATTTAGCACAAGAGCACGGCCTGGACAAGCCGTCCGCGTATGCAGTTCCCAACGGCCTCGACCACGATGTATTCAATCTGGCGGCTCGCCGCCGGTTTAGATCCTCACGCCGTGAAGCTCTCCAGGCAAGCCCAGAGGAATTCATTATCCTCTTTGCCGGTGGGCTTTGGTTTGACAAGGGTCTGCCGCTGGTGGTCGATGCGCTGGCTCTGATGGCGCAGCCCGCTAGATTGGTGATAGTGGGTAGAGGTGATGTGGAATTCTTTGCTCAGTTGGCCCGGCAAAGGGGAGTGGCAGACCAGGTCCTCTTTGCCGGTGTGACTGACAGGATTGTCGAGTACTACGCCGCAGCCGACTGTCTGGTGATGCCGGCGCGTGGTGAAGCATTTGGCCTGGTAGTGGCGGAGGCGGCTGCCTGCGGGCTGCCGCTGGTCACCACTGACATTGGTGCGGCAGACGAGCTTGTCGAAGATGGCGTCAGCGGCTTCCTTGTAGACCAGGGTCCTGCCCAGATCGCGGACCGGCTTGACAAGTTGGCTGCTGATGCGCAGTTGCGGGAACGGATGGGCACTGCTGCTCACCATAAGGCGCAACTGCTTTCCTGGGATAGGCAAGCCGACCAGATCGAAGAGTTCTTTCTTACTCATCTGCAAGAGCCTAATAGTGAACAATTGGCGCCAGCAAAACCGCCCCGGCTTGGCCGGTTCGCTCTCTCTGAAGCCCCCGATCTGCTGCGCGTAGCTATTATCAGCCACTCGTGTGTAATTGACTTAAATCAGAGGCCCTACGCGGAGCTGCTTGATTGCGCTGATATTGATTTCCGTCTGTTTAGTCCACAGCGCTGGTGGGCAGCGGTAAGCGGGGAAGTGGAATCTACATTCTTGCCGGAGATTGCTGACCGCGCTGAGGCTCTTCCCGTGTGGTTGCCTGGCCACATACATCTGCATTGGTACACCAGCCAGTTGGCTCAAAAGCTGGATGAATTCCGCCCGGATGTTCTGTTCGTTGACGAAGAGCCCTACAGCCTGGCTGCTGCCCAAACGGCGCGGATGGCCAGTGGCCGGGGCTACAAACTCGTCATCTTCAGTAAGGAGAATATTCAGCGTAGGCTGCCTCTGCCCTTCGAGTGGATATACAAGAGAGTACTTGCTGGGTCGGATCATGTCTTTGTGGTCAGTGAATCATGTGCCGAAGTGCTGGATGCGCGGGGTTACCACGGGCCGACGACAGTATTGCCTCATGGTGTAGACCCCACTGTCTTTGCGCCCCGCCCGGGTCTGCCGCGCCCCCGTGAATTTCCTCAGAGCGGCGCGACGGTTGGCTATGCCGGTCGGCTTGATGCTGCCAAAGGCGTTTGGGACTTGCTGGAGGCGGCGCAACTGGCCGCGCAGCGCGGAGCGCCGGAATTCAGTCTGGTGCTAATTGGTGGCGGGCCGCTGCGCAGTAAGATCAGCAAGCTGACCCAGCGCAGCACAGTTAAGCCTCCGATAGCAGTTATTCGACACGTCCCCCATCATCAGATGCCGGCATACCTCAATGCTCTGGATGTGCTGGTGCTCCCCTCCCGAACTACGCCGCGCTGGAAGGAGCAGTTCGGCCGCGTCATCATCGAGGCGCTGGCCTGCGGGGTGCCGGTAATCGGCTCGGATTCGGGCCATATTCCCCACTTGATCAATGACACCGGTGGCGGGGTAATCTTCCCGGAGGGAGATATCGAGGCACTTGCGGAAAGCATAGAAGAGCTACTGAGCAATCCCGGCCAGCGGGAAGCGCTGGCCCAGCGGGGAAGACAGGCGGTGCTGGAGAAATACACCTGGAGGCGAGTTGCTCAGAGGCTGGCGGATGTCTTACTTGAGATTGGCGGCAGAGCCTGACGCCCCCCAGCCAGATCGGCGAATAGCTCTTAAGGGCTTTGTCTGGTCATGGCCACGCCCTTGGTGGCTACCAGGGCGCCGGCCCAGGCCATCAGCGCCAGAAACAGCAACTTCAAAGCGAACACCGCGGCCACATCGGCAAGGCTCGTTCTCGATGTTGGGGCGGCAATAGTAACCTGTTCTGCCGGTGCACTGGGCGGCTGGTCGCTGGCGCCGGCTGCGGGATTAGTCGTCGGTATAGCCTGGCTAATGGCTACCTGGTTCAGCTCATCGCCAACGCTACTATAAAGCGCATAAGCCCATACGAAGACCATCACGATCATAGCTATGCCACCCAGGAATACCATCAAGCCGACCAGTCGCGGCGTATCACCGGTTATACCCCGGCGGCCAGTTTCTCCCTCGTTGGATGTGCTGGTCACTGCTTGTACCCTCCTTAGTGCCAATGATTTCGCCGTGTGTGCGGCGAGTCCTTCCTGGCGACAAGCTCCCCAGCAGCAGTTGCCCTTGATAAATGGCTTTGGTAGCGGTATAATTGATATAAGCAATTGGAGACCACAAAAAGGTGACGACGGGGAGAAGTAGGCTGCGTATGGAACTGCAGAGAGGAGATGCCCTGGCTGGAAGCATCTCCGGTGACCGCGCGGCCGAAGTTCGCCCCCGAACCGCCGGCTGAACGGCAACTAGCTTGTTTGCGAGGTAAATTGCAACGGCTGTGTCCAGTAGGCCAGGCCGGATTACTGCACCGTTATCGCAGTCCGCTCCACTTGGGTGGTATAGCGAAGACCCTCTGCTTTCGTCCCAAGACGATGACAGAGGGTTTTAGTTTGTGATTGGTTTGCCATCCGGAAACTGGCAAAGGTGATTCTGATGGAAGATAAGCTTGAGCAATTGCGTGATGAGGCCGTGGCCGCCTTCCAGAATGCTAAGGATGAGGAGCAGCTTGAACAGGCCCGCGTCGAGTACCTGGGACGCCATGGGCGGCTGCGTGAGGCAATGACAAATATCGCTAACCTGCCGGAAGAGCGTCGTCCGATTATGGGTAGCCTGGCTAATCGTGCCTCGCGCGAAATGGAGCAGGTCTACCAGCAGCGCCAACAAGAGCTTGCCCAGCAGGCAGCAGCCCAGGAACCTGGCGAGCAGATTGATGTGACGCTACCGGGCCGGGCCTCGCGTGTGGGCCGCCGCCATCCGTTGCTGGCAACACTGGACGAGATGATAGAAATCTTCCTGGGATTGGGCTTTACCGTGGCAGAGGGCCCGGAGGTTGAAAACTACTATTACAGCTTCGAGGCGCTCAATTATCCCGAGTTTCATCCGGCGATGGACGAGCAGATGACGTTCTATGTCGGCGACGATGCGCTGCTGCGCTCACAGACCTCGCCGGTGCAGATACGGGTGATGGAACAGCAACAGCCGCCGGTGCGCATCGTCGCTCCGGGTCGCTGCTTCCGCCGGGATACCGTTGACGCCACCCACTGCCATACCTTCTATCAGCTTGAGGGCTTGCTGGTTGACGAAGGGGTAACTTTCGCCGATCTGAAGGGCACGCTGGAGGTTCTTGCCCGGGAGATGTTCGGGCCAGCTTGCCATATGCGCTTTCGTCCGGATTTCTTCCCCTTCACTGAACCCAGCGCGGAGGTCTGTTTGACCTGCATGATCTGTGGAGGCGAGGGCTGCCGGGTGTGCAGCCAGACCGGTTGGTTGGAGATCATGGGGGCAGGAATGGTTGACCCGAACGTGCTGGCTGGCATCGGTTACGATACCGAGAAGTACACCGGTTTCGCCTTTGGGGGAGGCATCGAGCGTCTGGCCATGCTGCGGTACGGTATTGATGACATTCGCCTCTTCTACAGCGGCGATATGCGCTTTTTGGCGCAGTTCTAATTAACCAGCGAAAGACTATTGTCGTGAGATTATCAACCGACTCATCCACGGAGTTGGTTTGATAGCAACGGGAGCATTTGAGCCAATATGAGTCCAGGGGCGTATAATGATTCAGGCCAGGCCGTTCCGCGGCCCGATGAGGCTGATGGTCAGCCCAAATGGCGGAGTACCGTCCACGTAGTATGGGTATCCCAGGTTATCGGGATGATGGGCTTTGCCTTTGCCACGCCCTTTCTGCCTTTGTATGTGCGGGAACTAGGAATAACCGGAGAATCGCGCGTACGCATCTGGGCCGGGCTGCTGGCCTTCGCTCCGGGGATTATGTTTACGGTATTCAGCCCTCTATGGGGCTGGTTAGCGGATCGCTACGGACGTAAGCTGATGCTGGCTCGAGCTATCTTTTCTGGCTCAGTGTTGCTGGCACTGATGGGGACGGTCGCGAATGCCTATCAACTTCTGGCCCTCCACTTCATTCTGGGCATGCTTACCGGGACCTGGGCCGCAGCGTCCGCCCTAATCGCAAGCGTCACTCCCTCTTCACAAATGGGCTACAGCATGGGATTGATGGAGACCTCAGGTTTCGTGGGCTTTTCAATTGGGCCTCTGCTGGGTGGAGCTGCGGCAGATTATATGGGCTATCGGCAAGCGTTCTATGTGGCGGGCGGTCTGCTGCTTCTGTCTGGTGTGCTGTTGGTGATTGGGGCCCGCGAGAATTTCACTCGACCCAGCAAGGAGGCGCTAGAGGCCAACGGGGATTTGCGCAGTGTAGCTGGGAAGCCTGGGTTTGGCATTGTATTGGCCATTCTCTTCATGGTGAATATAGGCTATGGGATCGCCTGGCCAATCTTTCCGCTGTTCGTAGAACAGGCGCTGTCGGTTGGCAGCAGCCGTGCTGCCTCAATGACTGGCCTGATTCTGAGTGTCGGAGGAATGGTGGGTGCGTGCAGTGCTGTCATAGTGGGGCGCATCAGCGACAGGATAGGACACAAGAAAGTACTGACGTTCTCGACGTTAGCTTCCGGTCTCTTCTCGCTACCTCATGCAGTCATTACCACGGTGGGTCAGGCCCTTGGGGTGCGAGCGTTGCTGGGCGCCTCTGCGGGTGGTATGGGGCCAGCGATTAACGCCATTGTTGCGAGAATGAGTCCGCGTGACGCCCGCGGGCGAGCCTACGGTATTAGCTTTGCTGCGGCCACCCTCGGCGGATCAATAGGCCCGCTAGTGGGGGGATTTGTGGCTTCGGCATTGGGCCTGCGGCTGCCGTTCATCATTATGGGGGCGATGCTCGTTATTACTTCAGGCGTTGTCGCGTTTGCGTTTAAGGAGGAAGAAGATGCGCATACCGTATAACTGGTTGCAGGACTATTTGCAAGCGGATATAGAAATCGAGCGGCTCTGCCACCTCCTGACGATGGGTGGCTTGGAGGTGGAAGAGGTCCGCGACTGGACGGCGACGGACGGGGAAGCCACTGATCAGATTCTGATGACGGCGGTTACGCCTAATCGTGGCGATTTGCTTTCTATGATAGGTGTTGCGCGTCATGCCGCTGCCCTGTCGAGGACAGATTTCGTGGATCCGGTGACCAGTTTTCCCGAGATTGACAATCCGGTGACCGACAGAGAAAAGGCGAGTATCGGCCCAGTCACCGTCGAAATTGCTGATTCGGTCGGGTGTCTCCGCTATTCCGCATTGCTGATAGAGGATGTGGAGGTCGGCCCCTCGCCGGACTGGCTGCGCTACCGAATGGAGGCCGCCGGCATCCGCTCTATCAACAACGTGGTTGACTGCACCAACTATGTGGTCTGGGAGATGGGCCAGCCGCTGCATGCCTTCGATTTCAGGCTGCTCAAAGACGGCTATATCATCGTCCGCCGCGCTGAAGACGAAGAGAAGCTGCTGCTGCTGGACGACACCTGGCAGACCCTTGGTCCGGAAGATGTCGTCATCGCTGATCCGATGGGGGCGGTTGCGCTAGCGGGGATTATGGGCGGAACCGACACCCAAGTTAGTGAAACTACCAGTCGGGTGCTGTTAGAATCAGCGCATTTTGACCCTGTGGCCATCCGCAGGACCTCACTGCGGCTGGGGGTTAGTACCGAGGCCTCGTACCGGTTTGAGCGGCATGTTGATCCCAATCTCACCTTGCCGGCGCTGGCTCGCGCCGCTGAACTGATAATGATGACCGCCGGAGGCCAGATTGCTCATGCTGCTATTGATGTCAAGACGCGGGATTTTGCCACCAAGAGCCTCCAGTTGCGGCCGGCCAGGTGCAACTCCCTCCTGGGCACCGATCTTGATGCCGCGGCCATGGCCGATTTCCTGCGCCGCCTGGGCTTCGGCGTCGAAGAGGGCGAGCTGCTTACCGTTGAGGTGCCGACTTTCCGGCCAGATGTCGAGCGGGAGATTGACCTGGTCGAGGAGGTGGCAATAGTATACGGGTATGAGAATATTGAGTTGACCGTGCCGGGCCACCTGACCTGCACCGGTCGGCTGACTGAACAGCAACGGCTCCGGAGGCGCGCTGGCGAGCTACTTCGCGAGTGTGGGCTGTGCGAGAACTTGAGTTTCTCAATGATGGACCCGAGCGATCTGGATGAATGTCATTGGCCCCAGGATGACGCCTGCCGCGATTTCCTGGAGCTGGCAAATCCGGCCAGTTCTGACCTGACGGTAATGCGTACCACGCTGCTTCCGGGCCTGTTGACTGCTGCCGCCCACAATGCCCGCCAGCGGGTCAGCGACATCGCTCTTTACGAAATCGGCACGGTCTTCTTTCCCCAGGATGAGCAATCACTGCCCGGCGAGCGGCAGCACGTTGCTGTGCTAATGACGGGCAGCCTGCTGACGGCCGATTGGAATCTGCCTGTCGAGCAAGCGCAGGTTGATTTCTACTATATGAAGGGTATCATCGAGCAACTGTGCGGAGGTCTGGGGGGCCCCGAGCTTAGTTTTGTCCGACAAAATCATTCGACTTTTCACCCCGGCAAATGTGCGCAGGTGCTGCTGGGTGACGAAACCATTGGCCTGATGGGTGAGATTGCTGCTGAGGTGGCTGAGGCCTACGACCTGCCAGATGGCGCCTGCGCCTCCGAGTTGAACCTGGATATGTTGCTGGAACGTGCTGTATTGTACACCACTCATCAGCCGGTGGCCCGATTCCCTGCCGCCGAACGTGACCTGGCCATTATTGTACCGGATAATGACGAGTTTGCCTCAGCACGCCTTATCGAGGAAATTGAGCAGGCCGCAGGCGAGTTTCTGGAGAGCGTGACTCCCTTTGATGTCTACAGCGATCCTCAGCAGATCGGCGCGGGGCGTAAGTCAATAGCCTTCCGACTGGTCTTTCGCGCCGACGATCGCACGCTCATCGACGCGGAGGTGGAGGCAGTAATGTCGGCGGTCCACAGCTATGTGGAGGAGGAAGTTGGAGCAGAAGTGCGCAAGTAGTTGGCAGGGCTGTCGCACCACAGCTTGGTATAAGCAATACGATATGCAGGTGGTATGAATGAATAATCGGAAAAAGCTCCACTTTGTAGGACTGGCGCTTGGCTCGATTCTACTGGCAGTGGTGTTGGCCGCCGGGGTTGGGCTGACCGGATGCGGCGGCGCCGTGGCTGCGCCTGGTGAGTCGGCTCCAGTGCTGCCGACGCTGAAGATAGACATGGGGCCGACTGTGGGGGATTTGACAACTACCTCGGCGCTGCTGACCTGGCATACCAATATGCCGTCTATTGGTTGGATGGAACTGGGCGGCGAGAGAGTGGGCGAAGGCGGGCCGGCCCAGACCCACCGTGTACGGCTGCAGGGCCTCTCAGCGGGTCAGACCTATTGGTACACCGTCAAAGCAGCCGCCGACGACCAATCGGCCAGCGTCGGTCCTCATCGCATCACTACGCCACCTGAGTCGCTGACGGAGTGGACCTTCGCCGCCTACGGAGATACCCGCACCCGTCCCACGGCGCACCGCCGGGTGGTGGCTGCGATGCTGGCGGCCAACCCCCGCTTGATTCTTCATACCGGCGACCTGGTCGACAGCGGCGAGCTACTTGATGATTGGTACCATTTCTTTCCCGTCATCGGCACATTTGCCCTAAATCTGCCCTTTTACCCGGCTCTTGGCAACCACGAGCACAATGCCGCGCTCTACTATGAGCTGCTACCCATACCCAGCGGCGGTGGGGACTACGGGGCCGAATGGTACACCTTCACCTGGGGCAACTGTCAATTCTTTGTGCTGGACAGTTGCCGGCGCATAGCCGAGCAGACTGAATGGCTCGAGCAGCGGCTCAGTCAGCCGCGGCCGACCGGGATTGACTGGCGTATTGCCATGTTTCATCATCCACCTTTTTCGTCCGGTCCCCACGGAGGTAATGAGACTATTCAGCAGCAGTGGTGCCCGTTGCTGGAAGACGGCGGCGTCGCGGTAGTCTTCTGCGGGCATGAGCACCTCTACGAGCGTAGCGTACGCGGTGGCGTCCAGTACGTGACCCTTGGCACCGGCGGTGCGCCACTATATCCACCAGGCTTCAGCTCCAATCCGTACAGCCGGTTTGCCCTGGCGTCTCTGGGTTTCTGCCGCATTGATGTCACGCCCAACCAATTGAGCTGCGTCTTCATTGACACGAATCAGAACCGCTATGATGAGTTCATTGTCAGTCGCTAACCTGCAGGAGGCTCCCTGACAGGGCGAATTGGGAGGAAGTAACAGTGGCTCAGTGCGAGGTAGTCGCAATTGGTGAGTTGTTGGTGGAAATAATGCGCAAACGGGTAGACAGCCCGCTTGACCGGGCTGGCGCAGCGACGCGGATAGCTTTGTTGGTCAGTCGCAGTGAGTTTGTGCTGCCGGGCGCGTAAACCACGCGTGTCACCGGCTACCGTGCCAGGTCATAACTTCTGTTTGGCGTAACGCTGCAGCAGGGCTGCAACACCCGCACAGAACACGAACAGAACGCCAAACAGGATGAAGCTCGTCTCCAGATTGACCCCGTTGCCGGCAGCCAGGCGACTTCCTACCAGCCCGATCATTGCCCCCAAGTCGCGGCCGGTGAATAGTGCTCCGTAGGCCAGAGGCCGCCGCCTGCGTTCAGCCGACTCGCCCACCAGCGCCGCGCTGATCACCGGGACTGCGCCGTTGAGCAGGCCCCAAAGCGCCGCGGCAATGGCCAGAGCTACGGGGCTGTGCCAGACTGCCGCCAGCGCGCATCCCACCGCCGCCAACAAGAAGGAGGCTGACAGCACCGGAGCGCGACCACCCAGATCGGAAAGCCATCCACTCACAAAGGCCAGGACGATCTGGATTCCCGGGTAGAACATCCCAGTAATCCATACATACTGGACACCGTGCTGGGTTTTGACATAGTCGGCGAAGGTTCCTATCATCAGCCCGAAAGCCAGTGCTGAGCTGCCCAGCAGGAACATCGAGATGATAGCCTTGGGCTGGGTGACGATCCGCCGAAGCCTCGCCCCACTTGGTGGAGCAATCGTCGCCTCGGCGCTCCGGGGCAGGCCGAAGGCCAGCAACAAAGCTACCAGGGTGATGCCAGCCGCGACGAGGTAGGTCAGCTGGGGGTGGGCGTTGTAGCGGGCGAAGACCAGCCCCAGCACGATCACGCCGCTGAACCAGCCCGCGAGGGTCCCGGCATACAGCAGGCCCATACCGGTCCCGTAACGCTCTTTTCGTCCCTCGGTGAGCGCCAGCGTCTGCATGGTGGTCCCGCCCCACAGCGCCGCCGCTCCCCAGCCCCACAGCACCGCAAAGCCCAACGCCAGCCAGTAGCTGGGCAGATAGGCGATCACGAACATCCCGGCAGGGAACAGGAAGTAGGTCACCGCGCCCACTGCTGTCCATTTCCAGTCCGGCCAGCTTTGCAGCAGATAGACGTTGCCTACGCGGAAGACCATCATAGTGGCGTAGACTACTGCCAACAGCGCGGCACAGCTCAGCGGGCCCCAGGGCGTGACCTGCTGCAGGTAAGCGACCAGGTAAAGTTGCTGGGCACCGGCCCCTGCGAAGATGAAGTAGAACACCACTACCAGTTGCAGCAGATGCCGGCGCTGCTGCTCAGGAGTTTGGGCCGGTGGCTCGGTGCACGGAGTATTGCTCATAGTCTCAGGGAGTTGGCACCCTTCACTATCCGGGCTGACTTGGGTTGTCCGCATCCCGATCTATCTGTGCGGCAACCCGGGCTGGCAGGCCCCAGATGTGGATGAAGCCCGGTGAGGCCGAGTGGTCGAAGACGTCCCCCTCGGCGTAGGTGGCCAGTTCATACTGGTACAGCGAACGGTCTGAGGTGCGGGCGACCGCCTGACAACTGCCCTTGTGCAGCTTGACGGTGACCTTGCCCGAGACCCGCTTCTGCGTCTCGCTCACAAAGGCATCAATGGCCTCCCGCAGCGGCGTATACCACAGGCCGTAGTAGACCAGCTCGGCGTAGCGCAGCTCCAGATACGGCTTGAAGTGCATAGTCTCCCGGTCCAGAGTCAGCGACTCCAGGTCGCGGTGAGCGGTGAGCAGGATTACTGCGGCAGGCGCCTCATAAAGCTCGCGCGACTTGATGCCCACCAGCCGGTTTTCTATCATGTCAATGCGGCCCACCGCATTTTCTCCACCAATTGCGTTGATGCGGCTGATCAACTCGGGTCCGGGTAACTCCTCGCCGTCCAGGGCTATTGGCATACCCCGTTCGAAGGTTATCTCCAGGTAGGTAGGCTCCTCCGGCGCGTCGGCAATACTATTGGTCCATTCCCAGGCGTCTTCCGGCCCCTCGCGGGTGGGATCTTCAATCTGCCCGCACTCGATGGACCGCCCCCACAGGTTGGTATCCGTCGAGTAGGGGCTTTCCTTGCCTACGGGCACGGAGATGTCGTGCTGCCGAGCGTACTCTATCTCTTCTTCGCGGGTCATTCCCCACTCGCGGGCCGGCGCGATGACCTGCAAGGCCGGATCGAGCACAGCGTAGGTGACTTCAAAGCGCACTTGGTCATTGCCCTTGCCCGTGCAGCCATGAGCCACGTACTGAGCTCCATACTCGTGGGCCACTTCCACTTGTGTCTTGGCCAGCAGCGGTCGGGCCAGCGCAGTAAACGCCGGATATTGGTGCTCGTACATCAGATTGGCGCCGATGGCGCGAGTGATGAAGTCGTCAAAGAATTCTTGCTTGGCGTCAACCACCAGCGACTCAACCGCACCGACGTCCAGGGCCTTCTGACGAATTGCCTCGTAGTTCTTCTCCTCACCGACGTCCACGGCCAGCGCAATGACCTCCACGTCGTATTGCTCAGCAATCCACTTGACAGCGACCGAAGTGTCAAGGCCGCCTGAATATGCCAGTACGCACTTGCTCATCACAGTTAGCTCCTTTCCCGTAACAAGGGGTGCACCATTGGAGAGTGATTATAACACTTCCAGGGGCAGTTGGCTATTGGCATCAGTGTAGACAGACTTTCGCTGTGCCTTGTCGCCGGATCAGAAATGGCTGTCTCACGTGATGGTGGCAGGTAAAGGCCTCCTCTGGGTTGGTTGGGGAGGTATTCGGTGAAAACCACTTGACATCTGTCCACTTGTCTGTATAATACAGTTTAGCACTCCCGTGCGGAGAGTGCTAAAGGGGCGAAGTAGCGGTTCATTCGTGGAGTTCGCCTGAGTACTCCCATTCCAACTACTAAAGAAGGTGGTGTGCTTACTATGCTGCAACCGCTGGGAGATCGTGTGCTTGTTGAGCCCAGTGAGGCTGAGGAGAAAAGTGCGGGCGGGATTCTCCTGCCTGAGTCCGCTCAAGAGCAACCTGCCGAGGGCAAGGTGATTGCCGTTGGCCCAGGACGGATTCTGGACAACGGTGAGCGCCAGGAGATCAGTGTCGCGGAGGGCGATGTGATCATCTACAAACGTTTCGGTGGCACTGAAGTAACTGTTGGCGGCGAAGACTACGTACTGGTGGAGGAAGATTCCATTTTGGCCGTTCGTAGCTAGCTGAGTTGTAACCAGGACACTTAAGAGGAGGAATCAATATGCCTGCTAAGCAGATTATCTTTCACGAAGAGGGACGCCGCGAGCTAGAACGCGGCATAAACAAGGTAGCCAACGCGGTGAAGGTCACACTGGGCCCCAAGGGGCGCAATGTGGTACTCGAAAAGAAGTGGGGCGCTCCCACAATTACTAAGGATGGCGTCACCGTGGCCAAAGAGGTGGAGTTGGAAGACAAGTATGAGAATATGGGCGCCCAGCTCTGTAAAGAAGTCGCCTCTAAGACTAACGACGACACCGGCGATGGCACGACTACGGCTACCATCCTGGCTCAGGCTATCGTTAAGGGCGGTTTGCGTAACGTGGCGGCCGGCGCCAATGCCATGCTGATAAAGCGCGGTATTGAGCAGGCAACCGAAGCTGCTGTCGAAGCAATCCGCGAGGCCAGCCATCCGCTGGAGACGAGCGAGGAAATCGGATTCGTTGCCGGCATCGCCGGCAATGACCCGGCAATTGGTGAGCTTATTGCCGACGCAATGGACAAGGTCGGCAAAGATGGCGTCATCACGGTGGAGGAGTCCAAGGTCGGCCGCACCGAGATGGAGATCGTCGAGGGTATGCAGTTTGACAAAGGCTACATCTCACCGTATTTTGCCACCGAAGCTGAGACGATGCAGTGTGTGGTGGAGGATGCCTATATTCTTACTTGCGAGAAGAAAATATCCTCAGCCGCTGACATCGTCCCGCTGCTGGAGAAGATCGCTGGTGCGGGCTCGGGCTTGGTGATCATTGCTGAAGATGTTGAGGCGGAAGCTCTAGCCACTATGGTCGTCAACAAGATGCGGGGCAGCCTCTCGTCGGTGGCTGTTAAGGCACCAGGCTTCGGTGATCGCCGCAAGCGCAACCTGGAGGACCTTGCTGTCCTCACCGGTGGCACCTTCATCTCTGAAGATCTGGGCATTAAGCTGGACAACATACAACTCGACGATCTGGGCAAGGCCGAGCGGGTGATTATCACTAAGGATGATACCACTATCATCAACGGTGCTGGCACTCAGGAGGAACTGGACGCCCGCGTCGCCCAGATTCGCCGCGAGATCGAGGACACCGACTCGGACTACGATCGCGAGAAGCTCGAAGAGCGGCTGGCCAAGCTCGCGGGCGGTGTTGCCGTGCTCAAAGTCGGGGCCGCCACCGAAGTCGAGCTTAAGGAGCTCAAGCATCGCTTCGAGGACGCTCTGTCGGCGGCTCGCTCCGGCATTGAAGAGGGCATCGTACCGGGCGGTGGCGTAACTCTGGCCCGGGCGGTTGCGGCGCTCGACAAGCTGCAGCTCGACAACGTTGATGAGCAGACCGGCGTGGAGATCGTTAAGAAAGCACTGGTCGAACCCCTCAAGCAAATCGCTGCAAACGCCGGCTATGAGGGCAGCGTGGTGCTCGAAGATGTGTTGGAGAGCGATGACCCCAACTTCGGGTTCAATGCTCTGACTGAGGAGTTTGTAGATCTGGTGAAAGACGGCGTGGTTGACCCCGCCAAGGTCGTCCGATGTGCGCTGGAGAATGCCGCCAGCGTTGGGGCACTGGTGTTGACTACCGAGGCGGTCATTGCCGAGATCCCTGAAGACGAGCCCGCGATGCCCCCAGGCGGGGGCATGCCGCCGGACTACATGTAGACTTGCGCAACACCCCTGATGCAACCGAAAAGGCCGAGCCTTCCCAGCTCGGCCTTTTTTTGTGTGGACTGTTGTGCGGTGTCGCCGGCTCTCGGTCTCGTACTGCGGCGAGCGCAGTTCCCCGCTGGCCGCACCGCTGCCTATTGGTATAACCTCGGTACGAGCAGCACGACTACACCGGCCAGAGCGGCTGCTATTAGGAGCTGTCCCACAACGAGGGCCGTTTTGCTGCGCCGGGCGCGGATTGCAAAGATGGATAGTACCACTGCAACCAGGCATTGCACCATGCCCAGCACATAGGCGAAGTTCACCGCCATGTCGGGTGGATGGGTGCGGATATAGTTGGCGATGGCCGCCCACCCACCAACCACCAGCAGACAGCCGATGAATAGAAGCCCGGAGGCGCTGTTCAGCAGCCTTGTCGAGGCTCCTTGTTTGGCGTTGCCCTGCTCATTGTGTGCCACGATGTTCCCTCCCTAATCGAGTGTCAGTCCTCGGCTGCTCATAATCTTATACTGTAGCGCGTGGATTTTGGTGGCCGGGCCGCCTGCAGTGAGCTTGCCGAACTGCTGTCGCGCTGGTCCTCTGCCTCTAATGGTCGATCAAGTCCCAGATGTACACCGTTGCCTCTTCTGGGTCATCCAGATCGATTAGTACCGCCAGGGCTCCCCGCGTTCCAGCCGGGCCGAGTGCAACCAGGTAGTCCTCCACTGCATCGGGATTCCAGTACCGCAAATTGGCCCGTTCACCCAGATTGTCAGTTATCCAATTGCGTGGTGTCGAACTCGCGCCACTCGTGTACCCACCCGTTCCCTCAACCCACTCCCACTCCAGCGACCCGTTTTTCTTGAACGCGGCTAGGTCCTCCCCACTGATTCGAAGCACAGCGAAAAACTCTCGGCGCGGTGCTCGCCAGTACCACGACTCGACCAACACGGCGCTCTTCGGGAACTCAATTCTACTCAGAGTTGATATCTCCGTGAGGTCCGGCTGAGTAGGCCTGAACAGAAGGAAGGCTTTGACAACAACGAACGCGCAGACCACGAAGAAGACGCCGACTGCGAGCCACAGCAGCAGTTGCGCTATCCTGGCTATTAGCCTCACCACTTGATGCCGCACCAACGCACTCACCTCTTGCACGGAGAGGTCCGTCACTTCATCTCATGCTGAATCTAGTCCGTCTCCATCCCCCGACTACTCATTATCTTATACTGCAGCGCGTGGATTTTGGTGGCCGGGCCGCTGTCCTGCTGGACGAAGCCGGTTGTCGCCAGCGAGCGCAGCTCCGGCGCAAACAGCCCGCTGTCCGACTCCCGCTCCAGGATATCAATGTTGCCCTTGTAGAGCTGGACGGTGTACTTCCCATTGACCGCCCACTGGGAGTTTTGCAGGAACGCGTCGCAGTCCTGCTTGATCGGATGGAACCAGCCGCCGTGGTAGACCATATACGCCCAGCGCTGCTCGACGAGCGGCTTGAACTGCACTTGCTCCTTGGTTAGGCAGAGCTGCTCCAGGTCGCGGTGCAGCGTGAGAATGACTTCGGCGGCGGGCGCTTCGTAGGCCTCGCGTGATTTGAGGCCGATCAGCCCGTCTTCGAACATATCAATCTTCCCGATGCCGTGCTGGCCGGCCACGCGGTTGAGGTAGTGGATGATGTCGCGCAGGCCGGTCTGGTCATCGCAGCGCACCGGCAAGCCCTCTGCAAATTCGATTTCGATGACCTGCGGCTCATCCGGTGCATTCTCGGGGAACTGGTACCAGATGTAGTCTTCCTGGGGGATGCGCATCTGCAGGTTGTCCACCTCACCGGAGCCGATCGAGCGGCACCACATCGTCCGGTCGTCGCCGATGCCCGGGTTATAGGGGATGCCGTACTCCTCGCTGAGCTGTTTTTCCTCCTCGCGGGTAAAGTTGAAATCGCGCACCGGCAGAATCACGGCCAGCTCCGGCGCAAAGATGGAAAAGACATTCTTCATCCGATACTGGTCGTTGCCCTTGCCCGTCGAGCCCTCGCAGATGGCGTCGCAGCCCTGCTCCAGCGCGAACTCGGCCACCTTACGGGCGATAAGCTGGCGGGTCATCGAGGTAGCCACCGGATAGCCCTCGTAGTCGGAGTTGGCATAGATGGCCCTGGTGATGTAGTCGTCCACGAACTCGTCGGTCGCCTCCAGGAAGAACCAGGGCGTCGCAGCAACCTCGGCTTTCATCCTGGCGTCGGCGATCTCCTCGTCCATCAAGCCGACGTCAACCGTCACCGCCAGCACCTCTTCGGCGCCGTAGTATTCGGGCAGCAGCTTGAGGGCCAGCGCCGAGTCCAGCCCGCCGGAATAGGCCACCGCCACTTTCTTCACCTGCGGAATTTCAATAGTGTACTTCCCGCTCATGTCCATAGTTGTGCCTCCTGATACTTCTGACAATAACGCCGACCCGACGGGGTCGGCTTCGTCTGCCTGTGCCCTCTATTATGCCTGCTGAGCGCTTGTCCGTCAACAGCCTGGATGCTCAGATCGCTTCCAGCCTGGTGAATCTGACAGTGTAAGCCCACAGATTCCCGAAGGCTTCCTCCAGCACAAAGCCGGCTTGCAGTCCTAGCTTGATAGTAGTAGACTTCAACCGGTAGTCCGGATCCATAAACAGCTCGCTGATAGCCAGGTAGCCGCCGACTCTTAGCACCCTCTTAATCTCGCGCAGCGCCTGCTGGGGGTCAGGGATTTCGTAGAGGACCGTCGTTACGCAGACCACGTCCAGCGAGTTATCGGCGAAGGGCAGGTCCTCAGCGCTGGCCCGTATTGGCAGGACATTACTAATCCCTTTGTTGTCAGGTTGCGCTAGTTTCTGAGCGAGCAGGGCCAGCATGTCCGGCTGAATATCCAGCGCGTAAACCCGTCCATCTTGGCCGACTGCCCGGGCGTACGGGATCGTGAGCGCGCCGCTGCCGCAGCCCAGGTCCAGGACAGTCATTCCCTCGGCAATCCCGCTCCACTTCATCAGCCTCTCCGGCGGCTGGACTCGCTGGCGCAGCTTGCTGTCCAGTACGTGGCTGATGAACGCCGGCGCGGGAAAGTGCCAGAAGCGCCGCACAATCCGCATCACCACCTGGTGGATGAGGATAATGCCTGCGACAATTATTAGAAGGAGCTTGATGACTGTCATATTCAATTCCTTGGGTGAGGTGGTGACCTGCTTGGCCGATGGTCATCCTCGCGTTCTCTCGCGACCAGGATCTCCCAATCGTGCTCTGGCTCAAGCTCCCCCATGACCTGACGGGCCTGATCGCGTACTTCCTCGATCTGCTGCTCAGAAGCCTCCTTCTTCACTCGTATAATGACCTTGCGTTCGTCCACAAGTGGCGGGCCGCCGACTACGACTACAGTGATCAGAGGATTCTGAAGCCTATCAGTGACACGCTCTTCGAGGCGAGAAAGCTGCCTCATTTCCGCAAACATCTGGTCGGCAGGAAGTGCGTAGTTAGTCACCAAGAAAACTGGTATTGCCACCACAAAGACTCCGGTCACCACCAGCAGGATTCGCTGTCCCCGCGACTGCCGATGGCGTCGCACTTTTGTGAGGTACTCACTCCACTGAATCTCTTTGTGTCTCAAGCGGGCAGTTGCCACATGGAATGCCGCTATGTGGCCGGGGACCGCTCCCTCTGGTAACAACCAACCGGCCAACAATGCAAGCACAGCCATGCCGCAGGATCCTGCAACCATGAAACTCAGCGGGTACTCCGTGTATTGCACTCCTATCCACTGCACCACCACGACAAAGCCGACGATTGCTGTGATCGCGGCAGGCACTTGCCAGGTGCCGCGCCGCATTTCGTTCTTTAAGCTGAATTCCGGCTGCCTCTGGATTAACCAGCAGGAGATGCGCCCCAACAGCCATACAGCCGCCAGGAAGCCGATAACGAATGGGGCCCCCTGTTCCAGACCACGCCAGAACGTCTCAATGAAGATGCTCTCCCAGTCTTCAGCCCTATGCACTTGCCTTGCCTCCTATCCCCGATGTCTCGCCCTATCTGTGCTCGAAAGAAACAGACGTCGCCTTGCCTGCCATCTTCTCCCTTATCATCGGCTCGAAATCGGGGTTGATTTCGTAGCCGATAGAGTTGCGGCCCTCGCGCTCGGCGGCCAGGCAGGTTGTCCCGCTGCCCAGGAAGGGGTCGAGCACGGTCTCGCCATGGAAGGTGTACATCTTTATCAGCCGTCGAGGCAGTTCGACTGGGAACATCGCCACGTGCCCATCCTGCCGCTCAGGCGTCAGCCGCCAGATGCCCCGAAACCACTCGCTGCGCTGCTCTTTGGTCAGCTTGCTCTGCTCCTTCTGGTCGGCGGTGGGGCGCGGCCAGTCGCCGGGCTTGCGCAGCAGGATGATATACTCGTGCTCGTAGGTGACGTGCCCGTCGCGGGGGTAGTAGGTCGAGCCCATCCACTGCCCGCCGCCGGTGGTGTTGGTGGTGGAGATCTTCTCCCAGATGATATTGCCCATAAAGTCGAAGCCCAGCTCGCGGCCCATGCCGATGATGTCAGCGGGAATGGGCTGGACGCGGTAGCGGCCGTGCTCACTGGCGCGCAGGTACTGGTCGCCGATATTTATCGCCGCCCGGCAGCCCGGATGCAGCACCCGATAGCACTCGGAGATAACCTGCTCGAGGTCAGCCAGATATTCTTCGTAGGTCTGGTCATAGCCGATCTGGCCGGGATGCTGGTAGTCTTTGATGCACCAGTACGGCGGCGAGGTGACCACCAGATGCACCGGCTGGTCGCCCAGCTCGGCCATATTCCTACTGTCACCAAAAATTATGCGGTGGCTAGTCATTTTCGTTTGTCTGAGGTAGTGGCCCGGTGGTATTGCTCCCGGCCTCATTCTCGCTGGCCTCCCAACTGCAGCCTTCCTCGCCCCAGCCGCCTTTGTGAGTGTCCCAATCAGCCTTGCACATGCGGCGATATCCGTCCCACACGTCCAGACTGCCGCGCGGCCACGGTTCCGCCTGCTCGACCAACTGGCGAGCGCTGTGCAATATTTCCTTCATCTCCTGTCGAGGCGTGTCAGGTGCGACCATTATCATAATAGAACCAAACTCGGGTTTTTCCCAGGGGTAGCCTTCTCCGCAATAACTTAGCACCCGCACCACATTCTCCGAAGGTGCAGTGACCCGTATCTGCCAGGCCAGCCCTTCGTACTGAAGGCCTGACTCAGCCCACCACAGTCCCATCGCGACTAGCATGCCGACGGCGAGGGCCCCCCAAATCGGTCCCCATGAGGACTTCCGCTTGCGTTCCCATCGTGCCACGAACTGCTTCCAGTCAGTCGCGCGCCGGAAGATCAACTGCTTGAGCCAATGTAGCCACGCCGCATGTCCCAGGTAGTACCACGGGTGCCGGTAGGCGAGGTAGGTGGTATGCAGGGCTAGTACGATGACAACAAGCTTGCCGACCGTCCGGGGGTAGAAGCTAAAGTATAATGCTAACCAAAGCACCAGGCCGGCTGCTGCCATCGAGCCGACTACAACCAGCCACCCCCGCTTCGCGCCGGCCATTACTTCTTCTTTATGAGGGAAATCGGGCTGCCGGCGTAGGTAGCCGAGCGTGAAGCGGGTGATAATCCAGCCTAACGCTGCCGCGATTGCTATCAATGGCGCCATAATCAGCGGCAATCCGTAAATCAGAATATTACCTCCGCCATACTTGTCCACTAATGACATCTGGTCACTTCCTCATTGGCAGACCCAAGCTTTAGCAAGCAGTAATATAGCGACAGTCCTCACGGCTCCATGAGCCCCGAGCGCTTGGTTGGCTGGGTTTGGTTGACGATGCCCAGCAGCAGAGCGATGAGGGCCATGCGCACGGGGACGCCGCCGCGGGCCTGCTCGAAATAGACCGCCCGCGGGTCGTCATCAATCTCCAGAGCGATCTCGTCCACCCGAGGGAGCGGATGAAGTACCAGCATATCCTCCGGCGCTTTCTTCATAAGCTTATTGTCTAGGACATAGACGCCCTGGTACTTTTCATATTCAGCGGGGTCAGCGAAACGCTCCTGCTGGATGCGCGTCATATAGAGCATATCCAGCCCGTCCAGCGCTGCGGGCAGATCGTCGGTGACATCTGGCTGTGCGCTGCTCAGTTCCTGCACTTTCTGGGATAGTTCTTCCGGCATAGCCAGCGCCGGGGGGGAGATGAAGACCAGGTCGCAGCCGAAGCGGGCGAGCGCCGGAGCCAGAGAATGGACCGTGCGCCCGTACTTCAGATCGCCGCACAGCCCGACCTTCAATCCTTCCAGTGTCCCCTTGTGGCGGCGCAGGCAAAACAAGTCGGTGAGCGCCTGCGTGGGGTGCTCGTTGTGCCCATCGCCGGCGTTGATGACCGGCACTGAGGCTGCCTCCGCGAAAATCTGCGCCGAACCATTCTCCGGGTGGCGGCAGACGATAATATCGCAGTAACCGCTGATGATACGGGCGGTATCGGCCAGGCTTTCGCCCTTGGCGGCGGAGCTGGCCCTGGCGTCGGCCATACTAATGACGCTGCCGCCCAGCCGCAGCATCGCCGACTCAAATGACATCCGCGTGCGCGTGGACGGCTCGAAGAATAGCGTGGCCAGAATGCAGTCCAGTGGAGCCAGGGCCTGCTTTTCACCACTATCCTCCCAGCCCAGCGCCTGCGCCATCTGCTCGGCCGTATCCAGCACCAGGGTAATCTCGTCATTGGAAAAATCCAGTATTGAAACCAGGTCTCTTCCGGTCAGCGCCATGGGCCGACCTCCTTTAGGCCGGATTATTCATTAACGGATTTTGCGGAAAACCCGCTTTTTGAAAAAAGCCGGTTTTCCGCACCTTTCCGGCAAAAACTTTACAAGTAGAGTAACCCAGTTAATAGTTACACTCTGTTATTGTTCATAACAAACTGTAAACTGTCCTCACTATCTTTCTACGGCCACCTTGGGGCCTTCGGAAGGCTCATCCCTTCTACCTTCGTGAATAATACACGTTAGCCTGCATTCTGCTCTATAGCTGAATTGATTTGGTTTTTCATCTCCACAGTTGCAGCCTGAGCCGCCTGAGCAAATTCGGTGGGGGGCAGATCCCTCGTCTGGTAGGCGAAGATGATGCCGCGGGAGGAGTTGACAATCGCACCCAGCCCGCGCTCGTCGAAGGCCGCGGCCACGTCCTGAGCCGTCGCGCCCTGTGCGCCATAGCCGGGCACGAGGAAGGGTGTCTGCGGCATCCGGGCGCGTAGCTCGGCGAGCTGTCTCGGGTAGGTGGCGCCGACCACTGCTCCCACCGACGAGTAGCCGTACTCGCCGATCAGCTCGTCTCCCCAACCTGCCACCAGGTCAGCCATCTGCTCATAGACCAGTTTCCCGCTATCACTCAGCCGCAGGTCCTGCAGCTCGCCGGACGAGGGGTTCGAGGTCTTGACCAGCACAAAGAGGCCGCGCGCTTCTGCCGCCGCAGTCTTGACGAAGGGGATCACCCCGTCACTGCCCAGGTAGGGGTTGACGGTGATGGCATCTACCGGCGCGTCATCGCGCAGATAGGCCCGGGCGTAGGCATCGGCGGTCGAGCCGATGTCGTTGCGCTTGCCGTCGAGAATCACCAGCAATCCGGTCTGCCGGGCATGGCGCATCACCGCCCACAAGGTCGGCGAAGCTTCCTGCTGCAGAGCCTCGAAGTAAGCCGCCTGCGGTTTTACCGCCACGCAGTGCTCGGCAACAGCATCAATAATCGCGCAGCAAAACCGCTCCACGGCCTGCGGCGGGGGGTGGTCTTCGAGCAGGAACTGGGGCAGCCGAGCCAGATTGGGGTCCAGTCCGACACAGACACGGCTGCCCTTGTCCAGGACAGCCGCGCACAGCCTATCGGCGAAGTTGTTTGGTCTCACGGTTGCCTCCGCATAAGTGGTTTGGGGTTGATTATAGCCTGCCGGACTGACCCTCGTCAATGCGGAGCGCCCAACGTGGGCCGACCATCATAGGATTCCCCATCTACCACTGATAGAGCTCACCACATTCCTCCTTCATCTGTGGCACGTTCATCCTGCCCACGCGGTGGGAAGCCAGGCAGGGCATCACATAGGGCCCCTCCGGAATGACTGCTACGGTAGCGTCGGGCCCGTGCTCGGTCAGCGCCTGTTCCAGCCCCGCCTCCACGCTGCTTACCGGCTCCACGAAAAGCTGGCGCTGCTGGGCAGGGGGGATGCCGGTCGAGTAGTTGTAGATCTTCCGCCCGCGCAACACCTTCTCGAGCTGGTGCAGCGCCCACTGATCAATATGATTCTCGCCACTGGACAGGGCATGTTCGACGTACTCGTGGGGGTCGTCCACGCTCAGCATCAGCTCGGTGTATTCTTCACTGCCGATGCTCTCGGCGTTTTCCTGACAGATGATGATGGTGCCGCCGCGCCGCGTGATTTGGGCGGCGGCGGTGGCTGCCTTGATTGCCTGGTAGAAAGTCAAGTCCAGCGGATATCCGGCATTGGAGGTAATGGTGATGTCCACTGGCTCATCGAGGACGATCTTGGACTGCTGCTCGGCCTGCGCCATGGCGGCGAACGGGGCTTCCGCCAGATGCCCGCAGAATATGCCGGTCAGTTCCCGCTGCTCGTTGAGAGTGCAGTTGACCGTAAAGTCAGCACCTCCCGCCAGCCGCGCGACGTGCCAGGCCGCCGCGTCGGACGGATTGGTGCCGATGTTGCCGACG
Source organism: bacterium (assembly GCA_030615605.1). Lineage (GTDB taxonomy): Bacteria > Armatimonadota > Zipacnadia > Zipacnadales > Zipacnadaceae > JALGTD01. The sequence continues at coordinate 123,885 of JAUWYY010000007.1, read as the reverse complement.
GTCGCGGCGGGATCTTCGATGATCTGAGGGCTGTGGAAGCTCATGATTGTCTCGATCGCCGACAGGCCCGGACAGATTGCTTTGCGACCGCCTGAATAACCGGCAAACAGGTGGGGTTCAACCAATGAGACTATGATCTTCAGGTCCGCCTCGACATACCGGCGGTCGATCAATACGGGTATTCCACCTGGGGTTGTGCCCAGGTGTACCTGGGAGGCGCGATCCCGGGCCTGGTGGCTCTCGACGCGACAATTAGCCGCGATTTCTGGCCCCAGCATCGCCACGACTTCTGCCTCGGTGGCTTCCCGGTGCAGGCCGGTTGCTACCAGAATGAGAATATCGTCGCGGCTGAGTCCGGCGCTTTCCAGTATCGCCAGCAGCGGCGCAACCAGCAGTTGATTGGGCACCGGCCGGGTGATATCGGATATCACAATGCAGGCGTCGCTGCGCCCGGCAGCCAGTTCAGCCAGCGGCGGAGTGCCTATTGGATACTGCAGGCCCTCCGCAAGTTGCTTGCCCGGATCGGTTAGTTGCGGAACTGGATTGAGGTGCAGGACCTGAGTGTTAATGTCGTCCGGCAGCTCTATATCAAGGCCTTGCCGCCCGTACCTCATCTTGACTGTCATCAATAAATCCTCGTCAACCGTGTTCAACTGTAGCGTTCATTCTAGCTTCACCACGACCGGCTGTCAATGGATTCAAATGGCGCTACCCGGGGAAGGGCCTCTTCGGTGTAGTAGCGAAAGGGCGGGCAGACGATCCTTTGCAGGAGGGATGATATGAAATTCAGCACCGAGTATCTGTGGTTCAATACCGACCGGAAGCGCGACTACATTAACATCACCGCACAGGTGGCCGATGCGGTCGCCGAGAGTGGGGTAGAGGAGGGGATGGTGCTGGTATCGGCGATGCATATCACTGCCGGGGTCTACGTCAACGACGCTGAGTCAGGGTTGATTCAGGATATTGATGACTGGCTGGAAGAGCTGGCGCCGTTCGATCCTGACTACCGCCATCATCGCACCGGCGAGACCAATGGCGACGCCCACCTCAAGAGTCTGCTTATTCACCATGAGGTCATTGTCCCGATCACCGAGGGGCAGCTTGACCTGGGCCCGTGGCAGCAGATCTACTACGCTGAGTTCGACGGACAGCGCCGCAAGCGCGTGATCGTCAAGGTGATGGGCGAGTAGCTCGACCGATCTTCGGCTATCCGCCAGACGTTTAGCCACTAACGGATTCGCGCAGGTGGGAAGCTGGTCCTTTCCGAGTGCGGCGCCCGTCACGGCGGCTACTACGACCCTGGGATACACATAGCAGGATACGAATGCTGGCACTCAGCTACTGCGGCCTTGCCCTCTGCCGGCCATTGTGCTGTTGTTGTGCTGCTGCTGTGCTCTGCCTACGTCGTGATATCTGTCAGGTTGAGCAGGCCGTTGGTGCGTAGCGTATCGAGGACCGCCACTGCGGTCTGCAGCGCCGTCAGCGCATCCTTGTCCGCCACCTCGACGAAGAAGGCATGCCTGCTGGTCCACTGCGTCATAGACTCAACCGCATCGCCCATAGCCGGGGTGATGTAGAGGTTAGCGCGTTCGACCTCTTCGGGGTCGCCCGAGCACTCCATAATGATGCGAACCTGGCCCGGCGCACTGCTGGTAAAGCTAATCCGACCGTCCATTAGTCTCACCCCCTCTCTGACCGTTGATTAGCTCATCGTCTGCTACAGTCCACTGTTTACCATCCACTGCCCACTATCCACTATCCGTTACAACATATACCTGCTCAGGTCGCGGTCTTCGACGACATCGGCGAGCTGCTTGTCGACGTAGTCAGCGTCAATGACGATATGCTGGCCGGTGACCTCGGGGGCCTCGAAGGACAGCTCATCCAGCAGCCGCTCCAGCATCGTATAGAGCCGGCGAGCGCCGATATTCTCGGTTTGCTCATTGACCTGCTGGGCCAGCCGCGCGATCTCGGCGACGGCCTCCTTGGTGAACTCCAGCTCGATGCCCTCGGTATCCAGCAGCGCGATGTACTGCTTGACCAGCGAGTTGTCCGGCTCGACCAGAATGCGCTCAAAGTCGTGCTGGGTGAGGCTGTGTAGCTCGACGCGCAGCGGGATACGCCCCTGCAGTTCGGGGATCAGATCGGAGGGCTTGGAGATGTGGAAGGCCCCCGCGCAGATGAACAGGATATGGTCGGTATCCACCGGCCCGTATTTGGTAGTCACCGTGCAGCCCTCGATGATGGGCAGAATATCGCGCTGGACGCCCTCGCGGGAGACATCCGGCCCGTAACGGCCCTCGCCTTTACCCCCCGTGACCTTGTCCAGCTCATCAAGAAAGACGATGCCATCCTCCTCGGTCGCCTCCAGGGCGCGGCGGGCTACTTCCTGGTCATCAATGAGCTTGTCGGCTTCCTGGTATGTGAGGACGCGGCGGGCCTCGGCCACGGTAGTGCGCTTAGAACTCTTTTTACTGGGGAAGATATTGCCCAGCATATTCTGCATGTCCATCCCCATCTCTTCCATACCGGCGGCGCTGAATATCTGCATGCTCTGCACCGACGACTCTTCCACCTCAATCTCAATCTCCTCATCTTCCAGTTCGCCGGCCTCCAGCCGCTGGCGGGTGAAGTCGCGCACGCGCTCTTCCTGGCGCGCCATCTGCTCGCGGCGCTGCCCTTCGGCCTCCATCTGCTCGGGAGTGGGCTGATCTGCGCCGAAGATCTGGCTGAGCGGTGGTGTAGCGGGGCGGCCACCTTCAATGCCCGCAAGAATGTCCACCAGTCGCTCATTGGCCCGGCGTTCGGCCTCGTCCTCGATGTCTTCAAAGGCGCGCTGTTGTTCCATACGGTAAGCGATGTCCGTCAGGTCGCGGATGATGGCCTCCACATCCCGGCCCACATAGCCGACCTCGGTGAACTTGGTCGCCTCGACCTTGATAAAGGGGGCGTCGGCCAGATTAGCCAGCCGGCGGGCAATTTCTGTCTTGCCCACGCCGGTCGGCCCGATCATCAGGATGTTCTTGGGAATGACCTCATCGCGCAGGTCATCGTCCAGCTCGCGACGGCGGGCGCGATTGCGCAGGGCAATAGCCACCGTCCGCTTGGCCTCATCCTGCCCGATAATATAACGGTCAAGCCGCTCGACGATCTCTTTAGGAGTCAGGTAATCTATCATCAGCTACTTCACGACCTCCACTGTGATATCTTCATTAGTATAGACGCAGATACCTGCGGCAATGCTCACTGCTTCCTCAGCAATTTCCGCAGCCGGCTTGTCGGTGTACTTGAGCAGGGCCTCCGCGGCGGCCTGGGCGTAGCCGCCGCCGGTGCCGATGCCCACGATGTCGCCGTCAGGCACCAGCACGTCGCCGGTCCCCGAAACCAGCATCAAATTGTCCTTATCGGCGGCGATCATCAGCGCCTGGAGCTGGCGCAGCGCCCGGTCGGTGCGCCACTCCTTGGCCAGCTCGACCACCGCGCGCTGGAGGTTGCCGCTATACTTGTCAAGCTGGCCCTCCAGCCGTTCAAACAGCGCCAGGGCATCCGCCGCCGCCCCCGCGTAGCCCACCAGCACCTGATCGTCGCGCATCTTGCGCAGCTTCACCGCGCTGGCCTTGAAGATAGTATCCTCAATGCTGACCTGCCCGTCGGCAGCCAGCGCCGTCTCACCATCCCGCCGCACCGCTATGACCGTAGTTGAGCGAATTCTCATAACAAAACACCTCGTTGGTACTGAATAACGGCTGGAGCGGGGAACCCGCTTTTTGGAAAAAGCCGGTTCCCCGCGACCCCTCCGGCAAAAACTTTCCAAGTGTGGGTACGGCGAACCTGCTTCATTGGCGTATAGTGCACTTGTGTAACCCGCTGGTTCGCCGACACTGCCAATGCCTTGTTCTACACCGGGGGCCTGGATACCTGCTGGGAGGAACGTTAGGGACGGATGCCGGGGCTACCAATTACTCCGTTATTGCGGCAAGCTCACTCTGCAGTCGCCGTATACTACTCTTATTGCTTTCAAGCTCATCACTTTCGGCGACAAGCAAGGCATTCGGAGCGTAACGGAGCACAGCCTCCAGCAAATCAGACCAATTCTCAACCCCTTGCCCCACAGGTAGATGCTCGTCCTGCTCTCCGTTATTGTCGTGCAGGTGCAGGTGTGCCAGGGAGTCCCCCAATGCCTTAATCCAGTCTGATGCCGGCCTACTCGAGAAAACCAGTGCGTGCCCGTTGTCGAAGCTGGCCCTAAGGTAAGGATGGTTTGCCATATCTACGGATTGCTGTTGGATCTCGGGGCCTTCCTCCCAAAGATTCTCCAGCACGATCGTCACATCTTGCTGGCCTGCCATATCCGCTAGCGGTAACCAGAAATCACACAAGCGCCGAACAAAATCCCGCCTATAGTCCTCCTGCCGTATCACTGGATTGAAATTGGTATGAGCCACATATGTAGTCGCTTTGAGTTGGAACGCGGCCTCAAGGGACTGCCTGTGGCGCTGTTCACAAATAGCAGTGATGGCCGGGTCGCGGCTGGTCGCGGCCAGGTCCAGGAATGGCCCGTGCGACGCAATTGGAGCGATGCCCTCAAGTGCGCGGATATGTCGAGCCATGATGTCAGCATCGTACTCTGCGAGCTGCCAAGGAAACGCAAATGCGGTGACCTCAAGTCCAACTCCCTCAGATCGAGCGAAGGCAGCTGCCTGGTTCAGCTCACTGTCCAAGACATTCAGTGCGAGTTCTGGCATCTCGTGCTCTTTGCTAAAAATGCCTCAACACCCCCATCACTCCTTATTGGGTAGAGCCAACACCGTTGGCTTGAATCGGAATTATCCATATGCCTTGTTCTACACCGGGGGCATAAATACCTGCCGCAGGGGGAATGTTGAGGGGACGAACGCAAGGGCTACTGGCTACTTTGCTGGTGCCGCAAGCTTCTGGAAGCTCACTTCGAGGGCGTCACTGTGGGCAAAAGCGCTCTGCTTGGCCGAAAGAATCTCAATCCCGGCCACTGCGCCGTCGGCATCGTAGTCAATGGCGACGTCATCGCCTAGCCTCTCGGTGCGGGCCACGTCGTCGCGCAGCTTAATGTATAAGGCATCAACTTCGGGATCATAGGTTATCTTCACTGCCACCACCTCGTCTTGACGAGAAGTATACGTAAACGGTGACGACGACTATCTGGGTGCGCTCCTCAGTGAAAACAGGTCTCACTGTCTTGTATCGGTAGTGCCGCCCGTGCCATTGACTATTATACCCGAAAACCTTCTCCGACTCATAGCGATTTCCCCGTGCAGCAGTCCAGTCCCCTTCTCTTATCGCTGCGATCGCTTCCGCTTTGGTGGCTCCCCGCTGAGTAAGCCGCTCGGTAGCATGTTGCGAGAATTCGATTGGTTTTGTGGTTTTCATGATATAGATATCCCACGCCGGTGGCTCTCTGATACTGGTGTATTCTTCAAGGAGCAGTACGATACCTGCTGGGGAGGAAACTGTGTTATTGCTGTGGATGATATGCCTAGCGTGCGTGGATTTGACCGGTCGAGAGAACTGTGATAGGATACAAGAGTAAAAACGAATTGCCGGCGGGCGGCTGCGCGGTTGCCGCCCAGGGTAAGCCTCGTCATCGGCTCGTCGGCTTGACGAACAGCGAAAGCAACATTCAAAAAGGGAGGACAAAGACCATGAGCAAGAAGTGGCTGTGGCTGACAATCCCAGCAGTGGTCTTAATCGCAGGCTGTGGTGGAGGCGGCGGAGGCACCCCGAGCCAGGATTTTATCGTCGGGACGTGGGAGGCTTATGCGCTCAGCGATTCGTATAGCGGAGCCAAGGTTCCCGTCGAGGAGATGGGAATCTTCTACACAGCAACCTTCACTACAGCGGGGACCTGGACGGACTTCGGAACGATGCCGGGGATGCCTCCCCACAGTGGCGCGGGGACTTGGGCAAAGGTGGGAGAAGAGGAGTATATGCTGTACGAGGTGGGCGAGGACCCTGTTACTTGGCATCGTGAGGGCAGTCAGATATATGAGGTGGGCCTGGTAGAGGGCTTCGGCTTGCTCTGGATATGGCTTCACAAGGTATAGCCCGTGCCGGACATTGAGCTGGCCGTCGAGCAGGCGGGCGTGAGCAGGGCAATCGGGAGCTGTGGCGAATAGTCAAACAGTCCTGACAATCGGGAAGGGAGGCAAAGACGATGGAAGCACAACTCCACTATAGCAGTGGCCGCTGGTATGGGTGGGACGAGAGCGGAGTTTACGAGGTCACGGTCCGTTGCGAAACTGACGGTTTTGTTGGTATTTGGCTGAGGGGCGCACCTGACTATAGGGGCAGCCATAATGAGAGCCGTCTGCTTCTGCCCAAAGATGCTGCCGCAAAGATGGCGCTGGTGATCCTAGCCCAAACGACTGGCCCGCCGGGCAAGCCAATCTGCTTTGAGTATGATGAACGCGACGAATAGCCCATGCCAGATCTTGAACTAACCTTCGAGCGGTTGTAAAGGAGGGGAAACAGTGACAGACCTTGAGCTGACGGTCAAGCAGGCGGCTAAAGACTTAGGTATCGTGGCACGGACTGTCCGGCCCTCCATGTTTTGCCAGCGGATGGGCTTTGTGGTACGCCTCTTTGATGCGTTGGGTGGTGACGTGGGTGTAGATCTGGGTGGTGCCCAGGTTATTGTGGCCGAGTAGCTCCTGGATGCTGCGCAGGTCCGCGCCACGGTCCAGCAAGTGCGTGGCGAAGCTGTGGCGGAGGCTGTGTGGACTGATATTGGCGCTGGCCGCCGTCTGTATTACGTACTTGCGCACGATATTCTGGATGCTGCGCACCGACAGGCGCGTGCCGGACGGATTAAGCAGCAGCGCTGATTCTGTCTCAGCGTCGGCCCGTTTGCGCAACAGCACCTGGCGCCCGTGGTTGCGGTAGTGAATGACAGCGCTGGCCGCGGGCCGGCCAAAGAATACAATGCGCTCACGGTCGCCCTTGCCGATGACGCGGATCTGGCGCTGGTCCATATTCAGGTCGTCAATATCCAGGGCGGCCAGCTCCGAGACGCGCATGCCGCTGGCGTAGAGCAGCTCCAGGATGACCCGGTCGCGCTGGCCAGCGGGCTTATTGGTATCGGGGGCGGTTAGCAGTTGCTCCAGCTCGTATTCGTAGAGCACCTCGGGCAGCTTGTGAGCCTGCTTGGGAGTAGGCGCGGCGGCCGCCGGATTCTGCTCGATCTTCCCCTCGTCCACCAGGAAGCGGAACAGCGCGCGCAGCGCGGCCAGCTTGCGGTTGATGGTGCTGCGGGCATACTCCATCCGATTGAGGTGCGCCAGGTAGCGGCGGATGGTAGGATAGTCCACTTCGCCCAGCGCCCAGGCCTGCTCTTCGCCCCACAGTTGGCCGAGGAAGTCCACGAACTGGACGGCGTCATGCGCGTAGGCCTCGGCGGTATTGGCCGACACCCCGCGCACACCGGTCATATACTCCATAAATGCGTCAATCTGCTCGGCAGGCATGGTCTTTTCTAACCCGAATTATTCATAAACGGATTTTGCGGAAAACCCGCTTTTTGGAAAAAGCCGGTTTTCCGCACCTTTCCCGCCTGCGCTACACAAGTATAGCTACAGCGGACAGGCCGGCAAAAACTTTACAAGTAGAGTAGCCCAGTTAATAGTTACCCCCTGGCATTCTTCATAGCAGACTGTAAACTATCATCAACATCTTTCTAGGGCCAACTTCAGGTCTTCTGAAACCTCATCCCTTCTATCTTCATGAATAATACAGGCTAATGGTGGCACAGGCATCCTGCCTGTGTACCACCGGCTGGAAGCCGGTCCTACCGTGCCCTCACCCCAGATGCTGGTCGAGCAGGGCTTTGAGCTTCTCGAAGTCTTCGACGACCGCCGAACGCAGGCCGGGATTGTGCAGGCAGGCAGCGGGGTGGTAGATGGGCACGTAGAGGATGCCGTCGCGCTCAAAGGGCCGGCCGTGGACTTTGCTGATGGAGGCTTTAGGATCGAGCAGCGTCTGGGTGGCCGGGCGTCCGACCAGGCAGATGGCCCCGGGATTGATGGCCGCTATCTGCCCGTCCAGGTAGCCCCGACAGGCCTGGATTTCATCGGGACGCGGGTCGCGATTCTGAGGAGCGCGGCATTTGATGATATTTGTGATGAAGACCTGATCCCGGCTCAGGCCGGCATCGTGGAGTAACTCGTCGAGTAGCTTGCCCGCCGGGCCCACAAACGGCCGGCCCTGGCGATCCTCGTGCTGGCCGGGGCCCTCGCCGATGAACATGATGTCCGCGTCAGCGGCGCCCTCGCCGGGCACCGCGTTGGTGCGTCCCTCCGCCAGCGAGCAGCGGGTACAGTTGCGAATCTCCTCGGCAATCGCTTCAATCATATCATCCACTGCCTTGCTCCACCCCTGAGCGGACTGACTGGCTTTGCATGGCTATCCCAAAAGCAGACTAGGCCAAGCCCAGCTCCTGACAGGCCCGGCGGATCGTGGCGGTGTCTTCATCGTTGGCCTCCACCAGCGGCAGGCGCACGCCGCCGCAGTCAAAGCCGCAGATTTGCAGAGCGCGCTTGATGCACGGCGGGTTGCCCGACGGCAGGAAGGCCGCGTCAAAAATGGGCAGCAGCTTGTGGTGTATCTGCCAGGCGCGCCGGTTATCCCAGTCATGGAAGGCACTGATCATCTCCAGCATCTCTGCGGCGACCACATGCGCCACCACGCTGATGACTCCGCGGCCGCCGACCGCCAGTATCGGCAGGGTCATTGAATCGTCGCCTGAATAGACGACGAAATCATCGGGCGTGCCCGCGCAGATCTCGCTGATCTGGGTGATATCCCCACTGGCTTCCTTGACGGCGACGATATTGGGTACATCTTCGGCCAGGCGAATCATCGTCTCGGCAGTGATGTTCTCACCGGTGCGGCCGGGGACGTTGTAGACGATGATGGGCAAATCAACGGCGGCAGCCGCTCGCGAGAAATGCTGATAGAAGCCCTCCTGAGAGGGTCTATTGTAATAAGGGCCGACGAGCATTATGCCGTCCACGCCGGTCTGGGCAGCCTTTTGGCTCAGCTCGATAGTATGCTCATGGTTGTTGCTGCCCGTGCCGGCAATTACCGTGACATCGACGCCGACAGCGTCCTTAACCACCTGGTACAGCTCGAGCTTCTCCTCGTCGCTCAGAGTAGGAGATTCACCGGTGGTGCCGGTTGTAACCAGGCCCTCGTTGCCCTCCTCGATGAGCTTTACGGCGAGCTGGGCGGCGCGGTCGTAATCAACTTGCAAATCCTCGTCAAAGGGCGTGACCATCGCGGTCAACAGGTTTCCCAGATCAGGCATATCTGCTTCTCCCTTCCGTGGACACAACCTTGCAGTGATTTGTTCCCGTCACCGCGAAGTTCTCCTCCCCGGTGTCATTGGATTACGGGTAAATCCCGCGCAACCGCTGGGCTTCTGCCACCCGCGAGACGGCCAGATCCATGGCGGCATCGCGCATGCTAATGTCGTTTCGCTGGGCGGTATTGTATACATCGTGGAATGCCTTCAGCATTATCCTCTGCAGGTTTGTGTTGACCTCTTCCTCACTCCAAAAGTATGCCTGCACCGACTGAACCCATTCGAAATAGGACACCGTGACCCCACCGGCATTGGCCAGGATGTCAGGCAGCACGAAGATGCCCTTGTCCTCCAGGATAGCCTGGGCTTCTGGCGTGGTGGGACCGTTGGCAACCTCAGCAACAATTCTCGCGCTGACCTGCTCAGCGTTGCCCTTGTGGATGGCGCATTCAAGCGCGGCTGGCACTAGAATATCGCATTCAAGCAGCAGCAGGTCATCGCGCGGCAGTGATTCGGCCTCCGGGTAGCCTGCTACTGATCCGTTCTCTTGGGCATAGATGAGCAGGTCGCTCACGTCCAAGCCATGTGCATTGAAAACAGCACCGCCCACATCGGATATGGCAATGACCCGAAAGCCTTTTTCTGCGGCCAGGCGTGCGGTGACGCTGCCGACCTTGCCGAAGCCTTGGACGGCCATCGTTAGCCCCTCACAGAGCTCATCGCGGACACGTAGGGCCTCCTCAATAATACAGAGACAGCCGCGGCCGGTGGCCTCGCGGCGCCCTCGTGAGCCGCCCAGGGCCAGCGGCTTTCCGGTAACAACGCCCGGCACCATATATCCTTTGTTCATACTGTAGGTATCTACGATCCAGGCCATGACCTGCTCGTCGGTATTGACATCCGGCGCGGGAATATCCTTTTCCGGGCCGATAACTTCAATCAACTCGGTGGTGAAGCGGCGAGTCATCCGCTCCAGCTCTCGCTGCGACATCCGCTCTGGATCGCATGTCACTCCGCCCTTGCCACCTCCAAAGGGGATGTCCACCACCGCTGACTTCCAGGTCATCCACATTGCCAGGGCCTTCATTTCGTCCAGATTGACAGCGGGATGGTAGCGGATGCCCCCCTTACAGGGACCGCGTTCGATGCTGTGTTGGACGCGGTAGCCGGTGAATACTTCCCAACTACCATCGTCCATCTGCGTGGGGATAGAAACGATGATAATTCGCTTAGGGTGAGCCAGCTTCTGATGAATGGCTGAAGAGAGCCCGATACGCTGGGCACTTTGTGCCAATTGCTCCTGGGCTATCTGCCAGGGATTGACATTCTCCGTTGACGAGGTCCGTGTCGCGTGCATCTGTCATCCTCCTGTGTGCCAATACTGAGACAGCCGACGTCTTAGCCAGCACCTCGGGCTGTGCTATCGATAAGATTTCGACATCCGTGAGAATATACCTCTGCAATCAACTACGACACCTGCACTTTGGGGCACAGGTCCTCCAGCGGGCAATCGTCGTGATCGGGCTTGCGGGCGGTGCAATGCTGTCGCCCCAGAAGTATCAGCCCATTGCTCACCTGCCGCCAGCTTTTCCGGGGCAGCAGTTCCATCAAGTCCTGTTCTACCTTCTTTGGGTCAGTCTGGTCGGTCAGACCCAGGCGGTAGGCCACCCGCTTTACGTGGGTATCAACGGCGATCCCCTCGTAGTTGTCGGTCTGCGAATAGACAGCCTCGTTTAGCACAACGTTAGCAGTCTTGCGCGCCACTCCCGGCAGAGTGAGCATCTCTTCCATATTCTCCGGCACCTGCCCGTCGAATTCGTCAATCAGCTTTTGGGCCGTGGTCTGGATGCTCTTGGCCTTGTGCCGATAGAAACCCGTAGAGTAGATCTCCTGCTCCAATTTTTCTCGGTCCGCAACGGCCAGTGCCTCAGCAGTCGGATACTTCTCGAAAAGATCTTTGATGACGCGGTTGACGATCTCGTCAGTTGACTGAGCCGAGAGAATCGTCGCCACCAGCAACTCAAAGGTGTTGCGCCAATTCAACGCGGAATTGGCCTCCGGATAGTGCTGCTGGAGGCGCTTGTTTATTTCCAGGGCGCGCTGTTGCCTGGTTTTGTTGCTTTCGCGTGGCATATTTGTGCTCCTCCGCGGATCGGTCTATCTCGGCAGTGGCGGTAATGGCGGTCGGGGCACTACCTCAGCCAGTCCGCCAGCGATTGATATGTGAAAGCCCAGGCGCATTAGTTGGTCAGTCACGAGAGGCGGGCCTGGTCTTCGTTGTGGGTCTGGTTGTCGGCCTCTCGTAGTTGCTGGCGCATCATCTCAGCTCTTCGCTGATAGGTGGCCTTATGGTATGCGTACACACCTACCATCAGCACGGCGTAGACAGCCTGAATTGTCAAGATCACAGCGGGTAGCCAGGCCCACCACGGCCAGCCGCGTCCGGCCAGTAGCCAAGCCACCCAGATACCTATGGCTACGGCAAGCACCCGGCGGCTATGCTTGTGAAAGAGAACTCTGAAGAATCGATCACTTGACAACTCAACCATGTCAGTTTACCCTTGTCTCAATTGCTGCCAGGATGTGACTTCCTGCTATCTATACGAATTCCTCCATACTCAGCCAACGCAGGCCAGATTCAGGTGAAATGTGCGAATTGGTTACCTGGATATTGCAGTAGGAATAAGTGGCGATATGATCCTGGGCGCACTGGTTGACGCCGGCGTCGAGCTTTCGGAGTTGCGCCAGCAATTGCAGGGCTTGCCCGTGACCGACTGGGAGATCACCGCCGAAAAGATCTCCAAGGCCGGAATTCAGGCCACTAAGGTCACAGTAACCACCACAACCTCCGACGGAACGACCGATCATCACGCTCACGGCCAGCATGCTAGCTATACCGAACTGCGTGGTGTGATTGCTGGTGCAGATTTGCCCTCAGACGTCGTGAATTCCTCATCGCAGGTGCTTGACAGTTTAGCACAGGCCGAGGCCAGCGTGCACGGTGTGTCACTGGCGGAGGTTCACTTCCACGAATTGGCGGGCATTGACACGCTCATTGACATAGTAGGAAGCGTGATAGGTCTGCGCATGTTGGGGGTCGAGAAGCTGTACTGTTCGGCTCTGCCCGCCTCACATGGATTTGTTGACACCGCCCACGGCCGCCTGCCGGTACCCCCGCCGGCAGTAACTGAGCTGTTCATAGGGTACCCAACCGTTTCGGTAGATATCAAAGGAGAAACAGTAACGCCCACCGGTGCGGCTCTGGCCACCAGTCTTTGCGAGCGAGTGGGGATGTTTCCACCGATGACAGTAGAGCAAGTCGGCTACGGCGCAGGTAGCAAAGACTTTCCTGGATGTCCCAATGTGCTACGCCTGTGGGTTGGGCAGTTGGCGGGTGGCGATAAGTCATTGAGTGCTGACGAAGTAGTGACTATTGAAGCCAATATTGACGACATGAGTCCGGAGCTTCATCCGCATGTAGTCGCTCAGGTTTTTGCAGCCGGTGCCCTGGATGTGTGGCTGACGCCAATACAGATGAAGAAGGGCCGCCCGGCGGTGAAGATTTCAGCGATAGCTGCGCCTAGCAAGGCTGAGGCTGTCGCTGGCGCGATCCTGCGGGAAAGTACAACTTTCGGTGTGCGCCTGACTCGCAGCCAGCGGCGTTGCCTGAATAGAGAGACAGTCAATATCACAACTCGTTTTGGAGAACTGTCCGTGAAGGTAGGTTATCTGGACAGCCGAGTAGTCACCGTAGCGCCCGAATACGAAGATTGTCTGGAGGCTGCGCACAAGCACGGTGTACCGATGAAGGCAGTATATTCGGCGGCCCTGGCGGCTGCTGATAAGCTGTGGCAGCAGCCCCCCGACTGACGCGACAGCAGGCGCAAATTCGGCCGTCAGAGCATAGCGCTGGCTGTGGTTGAGCCAGCGTTTTGGATATCGATGTGGCTTGAAGTCTTGGCCCAGAAATTGTTATAATACTAGTGTTAGTGAAACTCACTAATAAGAATGAGTTCCGCGAAAACTTGGAGAGATTAGCAGATGGCTGGACATTCTAAATGGGCAAATCGGGTCCATCGCAAGGGGCGGCAGGATCGCAAGCGCAGTAAACTGTTCAATAAGCTCTCGCGACGCATAATCACAGCGGCGCGCGAGGGGGGCAGTAATGCCGATATGAATTACAAGCTGCGTGCCGCCATCGATCAGGCACAAGACGCCGATATGCCCAACGATAATATTGAGTATGCCATCAAGCGAGGCACCGGCGAGATTGAGGGAGTCAGCTACGAGCCGGCTCTCTATGAGGGGTATGGCCCGGCGGGCATTGCTCTGATGATAGATGTGCTTACTGATAATGCCAATCGCACCGTAGCCGAGTTACGCAACCTGATGAAAGAGTCAGGGGCGAGCCTGGGTGCGCCGGGCTGCGTGCAGTGGATGTTCGAGCGCAAGGGCGTCATTGTCGTATCCAGAAACAAAGTGGGCGAAGATGAGCTGTTCAGCGTGGCTATCGAAGCAGGCGCCGAGGATATCCTCGAGGATGATGAGGAGGTCTGGGAAGTTCGCACCGAGCCTGATGATTATCAGCAGGTCTACGAGGCATTGAAGGCGGCTGATATCCAGATGGAGCGGGCTGAGGTAACTATGGTGCCAACCAGCAATGCTCCGGTACCCGATGACGAGGCAGCTAAGGTTGTTAGACTTCTTGACGGGCTGGAGGAACACGATGATGTCCAGAACGTCTTCTCCAACTTTGAGATCTCTGACGTAGTAATGCTGGCAATGGAGATCTAACCGGCTCGTAAGTTCTTCGCTTTCAGCATTACCTGGTCAACCCCGCAGCGGATACATTCTTGAGGTATCCGCTTCCCTTCTTAGTGTGGCACTGGAACGGTCATTATGCCGGGATGTCATGTGGCGGCCTCGATTACAGCCGACTGCCCGATTTCAGCACCAATATCTATGGCATGGATATTGCAGAGGTAATGATCGGCCAGGAATTGCCGACAGACTCAAGTCCCTCGGCTGACTGCCGATACGTACTAATGGCCAGCACGGTTATCCGTTTTCGCCCTTTCGCTCAGCAAGCAGCATTGAAAGTGGATTTATGGATAGAGCAGAGCATATGTTGAGTTACGATGCTGCACCGTCGCCGGTGCTCCGCCAGACCGCCTGGAACCAGCAACAGCAGGCCCTGATCCGGTCGGTCGCCCACCAGATTCGTTCCACACTTACTCCGGTCAGCATTAGCGCCGAAGCCCTGGCCACGGACCCCGAGTCACCACCCGCCAAGGTCCGCCGCCATTGCCAGGTTATCAACGACCATGCTCAACACATTGGCCGGCTCCTGGACGATCTGGTCAGCTTGATCAGTGACCGTCTGGACAGTAGTGATGTTGGTATCGTTGAGTTGAACGAAATTGTGTGGGAAGCGGCTCAGCCGCTGTGGCAACTCGCCCGCCACCGTTCGATAACCCTGGAGACGCCATCCGATTCGGAATCGCTGGTAGTGCAAGGCAAGCGTGGCTACCTCACTCAGGCTGTCCGTGGCTGCCTGGAACACGGTATTCTCAACCTGCCCGAAGGCAGCCGCGTATCAGTGCGACTCGAGCCCCGAACCGCGGTGGATAGTGCAGAAGCGGTCGAGATCGTAGTTGAATATGCCAGCTCCGACGAAGAGAGTCAGGCCCTGGGCGCTGCGGGCAGGTCGCAGTGGAATGATGTCACGATGCAAGCAGTCGGCCGGATCATCGAAGTCCATCAGGGCGATGTGGCCCCGTTGGGTGACGGCCGCGACGGCGTCCGTCTGTTGTTGCCCAGGCATCGGGCCATCGCGGCTGGCCAGATGACCCCAGCGCAAGCTCAGGCAAGCCACGCCGACCAGCAGCGCCAGCAGTCAGTGGCCTGAGATATTCTGGCAGCGTCGTTTGCCAGCTATCCTCAATGCCAGCCTGGTGGCCGGCTGCAGCTACTCCCCTTGTCACCAGCGTCAGTTCGTGATAGACTCTCCCCTTAGAGGCGGCTGGGATCAGTTCGTCTTCGGGGGGAGGTCCGCTGGGTCTGCGGTCCGCCGACGGCTCACCTCCGCCTATCCCGTTGAACTGGTATCCGGACGCTTTCTTCGCTTGCTCTGTTGCTAGCTGTCTTAGGCTGTCACAAGGGGGGCATCTGTCCGGTGGCAGAGATCAATGAATCCTCGGCTGATAGGTTAGACTCCTCGGAAGAAATCAGCGGGTTGCCCCTGATTGATGCCGAGCTGCTTGATCAGTTGCCGGTGACCCTGGAAGCGCGCATAGGCTCGGTGACCTTGTCGGCAAGCGAGCTTGCCGCGATGGAGCCGGGAGCCATCTTGACGCTGGGTGAGTCCGCCGATGCTGTGCAGATTACGGCAGGCGGGCAAATCGTGGCGCGTGGCGAGCTGGTCGAGGTGGATGGTCAGCTTGCCCTGCGCATCCTGCAGATAATCAATTCTGGGCCGACCGAGGAGGAATGACCGATGCGTACGCTGCTGAAGGCTGTCAGCTCTGCCGGGCTGTTGCTGCTCGTTGGCTTCGGGTGTGCCTCCGCCCAGCCGGAGCAAGGCTCCGCCGCCGGCCACAGCTCGCTCTACTACCTGCTGCAGGCCGGCATCAGCCTGGCGGTAGTCGTCGGTTTGATCTATGCAATTTACTTCGGCCTGCGCCGCCTTTCCCAGGCCGCCCCCACTCACAAGGGTGACAGGCTGCGGGTAGTGGAAAGCCGCCACCTCGGGGGCGGCCGCTGGGTCTATATCCTGGAGGTCGCCGACCGTATTCTGATTGTTGGGGGTGGCAACGAGGGACTGCGGACGCTAGCTGAGTTGCCTCGAGATGAGTATGAGCGTCAGTCTGCCAACAGTGAGGAGCATACCAGCTATGCGGATAATTGACGCCCACGTTCACCTGGGTAATCAGCCCTTCAAGCAGTACACGCCCGACGATCTGGCTGCAGATCTGGCCAGGTGCAATGCTGATGGAGCGGTCATATTCGCATTCCCCGAGGATATATACCGCTGCACTGACTCTGATGAAAGCCGCCGGCAAGCCAACGATTACGTATTGGCCGCCGCCCAGGACAATCCCCGGCTCTATCCTTTCTATTTCGTCTGGAACGGCTATGCCCAGCCCAGTGACTGGCAGCCGTGGCGGGGCATTAAGTGGCATCGGCATGCCGACGAGCCCTGCTACGACTATGAGGACCCGCGCTGTGAGGCAATGCTCCAGGCCATCCGCGCCCGCAATCTGCCGGTGATACTTGAGGAAGAATTCCCCGTGACCGTCGCCTTTATTGAGCGCAATCCGCAACTCAACATCATTATCCCGCATATGGGCAGCTTAAATGGGGGATACGAGGCAGTCGAGGCGTTTTACGATAATCCCCATATCTACTACGGTACCTCGACGGCCGAGCTGGCAGCTATCGAAAAAGCGCTGGACAACGTCGGGGCTGAGCGAATAATCTTTGGGTCGGATATCTCCGGGACGGCGTTGCCCTATTTCAACTTCCCATATGTTGAACTCGAAAAGATTATGAAGCTGGGGCTGACGGAGGATGAACTGGGCCCCATACTCGGCGGCAATATCCAGAGACTGATAGGGTAACAGGACCGAGATGACGCGAGAACGTGAACTAAAGCGGGGGCCGCGTTACTGTGCTCTGGCCGTGGCGCTGCTGACGGTCCTGGGTGCTGGGCAGGTTAGCGCCCAGGCTCCGACCAGCCAATTACTGGAGATCGGCTCGGCTGATACAGGCGGGTATCTACGCCTGCTGTTGCTGTTTGCCGCCCTGGCGCTGGCCCCTGGTCTGCTGGCGGTTATGACCTCGTTCGCCCGCATTGTCATTGTCTTGCTCTTCTTGCGGGCCGGGCTGACCTCCCAGCAGATCCCGCCCAACTACGTGATAATTGGCCTTGCCATATTCCTGACTATGTTCACGATGCTCTCGCCCCTGGAGCAGATTAATAAGCAGTGCTTGCAGCCCCTGCTGGCCGGCGAGATTGATCTGGCGGTAGCCGGCCAGCGCGCGGAAGCGCCCCTGCGCACGTTTATGAACAAGCAGGTGCGCAAGCAGGACCTGGCTGTGTTTCGCAAGATGGCCGAAGTGCCGCCGGACGTCCCCCGCGAGAAGCTCTCTATGACCGTGCTTATTCCCAGCTTTGTGCTGAGTGAGCTGCGCGCCGCCTTTATGATCGGCTTCATCGTCTACCTGCCCTTTCTCATAATTGATCTGGTGGTGGCGAGCACCCTGACTTCCATCGGCCTGCTGACGCTGCCCACGCCCACGGTGGCGCTGCCCTTCAAGCTGCTGCTATTCGTGATGGTGGACGGCTGGAAGTTGTTGACTGAAGGCCTGCTGGCGACGTTCTAATCCCGGATTCCTCATATTAACGAGGAAGAAGGTCAAAGATGAACAGCAATTGCGGCCGCCCAAGAGCTCTACACGCCGCGAGCGTAATGGCCGTGGTCGGCCTGGCGCTTGCGGCAGCCTCGGCAGCACACGCCAGCGGCCTGCCTCCCTTAGATCCGTTTGTGGTGGGGTTCATCTTGGTATACGCCGCAGGAGTGGTCGTGATCGGGGTGGTGGGGTGGCTGGTCCTGCGCGCTGCCTTGCGGTCCAGCCGACCACGGGAAAACAGTTGGGCGGCATGGTCGCTAATACTGGGACTACTCTCCCTTATGGTTGGCCTGACCGGTCCGTTTGCGATATGGACTGGTATCAAGGCATATCGCATGGGAGGTAGCAAGTGGATGGCTGTTCCGGGCATAGTGCTGGGTACGGTTGTGACACTGGGGACGGCCATCATGCTGCTGGTGGAGCTTACTCCTGCCCATTGATATCGGGAATTCGCGCTAGTGTGAGCATAGGTTGAGGCGACTATGACCGGATCGGAAGCTCTGGAACTGGCTCAACGGGTACTATTGCTGACCTTCTACACGGCATTGCCGCCGCTGGGTGCCGCCTTTGTTGTGGGCCTGGCTGTCAGTTTCATCCAGGCGCGAACTGGTTCGGATCCTACCACCTCGACGGTCCCCAAGATCCTGGCGGCTGGCGCGGCTCTGCTCATCTTTGGCGGCTGGATGGTCGCGGTGATGAGCGACTTCTGGCTGGACCTGTGGCAGAGCCTGCCGGAGATTATCAAGTAAGCATAGGCTGAGCGATCAATGCAGTTTCCCTCAATAGCCATCTTTCTGTTGGTTTTCGCCCGCTGCGCCGGGGCGCTACTGCTGCTGCCCCCGTGGAACTGGCGCGATGTGCCGCTGGTGGTGCGCCTGGGCCTGGCCGGTGTGGTTGCCATTGCCATTACGCCGTTGATAGAACCCTCGGTGGTAATGGACTCTTCCGGTTTGCTGATAGCGGCAGCCCTTCGAGAGTTGATGGTGGGTTTGACCTTTGGATTTACGGGAGCCTTGGTCTTCTGGGGAGCGCTGCTGGCCGGCCAGATGATTGAACATTACGTCGGGAGCGGCGCGGCCAGCGGCTTCAGCGAAGGGGAGCTTGGGCCGATTGCGCGACTCTACTACCTGCTGGCCCTGGTGCTGTTCATTATCATTGGCGGTCACCACTGGTTAGTCCAGCAGCTCTATCACAGCTTCACCGTTGTGCCGGTGGCCGGTAGCATCTCCGCTGAGCCGATTGTCACCGCCGTCACCAGTGTGGCCGCTCAGATGTTCCTGATTGGCCTGGTGATGGCCGCGCCGGTCATAACAGCGCTATTCCTGGCTGATGTTGTGCTGGCGATGACCGCCCGGGCGCTGCCCAACGTGGCCTGGGCGCCGGTCCTACCGGCGGTGCGCTGGCCGGTGGCCCTGCTGGCCCTGGTAATCACCCTGCCCCTGCTGGGCCAGTTTGTGACCTGGCAGTTCTCCGTTATGCAAACGAATCTGGCTGCATTTGTAAATAGCCTGTAGCACCTCAGTGGGAGCCGATGTCCGCCGACGGCGATTTGCGAGAATATGCGCCCACCGCCCGCCGCCTGGCTCGGTTGCGCCAGGCCGGTATCCTCCCCCGCAGCCAGGTGTTGACTGCCGCCGGAGTGCTGGCGGCTGTGTTGCTAATAGCTGCTGGTTTCTCGGGCCTGATAATAGGGGTGCTGAGTCGGCTGCTGGCCGGGCTGCTAAAGAGCAGCTTTGAAGATCCAGTTGCAGCGCTGAAGGCACCGCCGCTCATTGCAGCCGGATTGGTGCTGGTCGCGGCACTGGTGGCAATCTGGCTGGTGGCTCTGGGCATCGGGACGCTGCAGCGGTGGGCTGCGCCGGGTGGCGACGGCTCTGCCGGGGTATTCTCCGAGGGCTCTAAAGTGAGCTACGCCCGCGCGCCGGCTGCTGATTTGGCCTGGGAGCTAATGGTTTCGGCGGTCATTCTGGCGGGAGGCGGGCTGATAATCTATGGATTGCTGCCACAATTGCTGGATATCCCCACCCACCAGCCTCAACTCCTAGCTCATCACTTGCAGCAGATAGTATGGGCCTTTGCCTGGCGGTTTGGGCTGCTGATGGTGGGCCTGGGGCTGTGTGACTATCTGTACCAGCGCGCAAGTTTCTGGCGTGGCGCGGCGATGACCCACCAGGAACTACAGCAGGAAATCCGCGAGACCGAAGGTAGTTGGCTGGTGCGCTGGTGGCGGCAACGGCGGCGCACACCACAATAACGGATGCCGTGTAGCTACGCTGATGATGCGAGGAGGGCGTACGATGAACTACTGGAAGATACTGGCGGCTCTGATTCTGGTGTTGGTTGCTGTCTGGGCAGTTTGCCTGTTTTGGAATCGGACGCGGGGACATTCGCAAACGGTCGCGCTTGCTGGCTCTGCAGCGTGGCCGATGTTCCGAGCTGATTGTGGCAACACAGGATTTGCAGCTGTGCGAGGTCCTGATTCTGCCGTGCTGCTATGGAGGTCGGATGAGTTGAGCAACTATCCGGCCAGTGGTGATGTGTCTCCCGTTATTGATTCAGATGGCACGTTGTACTGCTCATGCACCGAGGGCCTGTATGCCATTCGCCCGGACGGCAGTATAGCATGGCAGTTCAAGTTCCCCGGAAAGTTGTTACAAGGCCATGACCGAGGGGGGGTGTACTCGCCTGCTATCGGTTCTGACGGTACCGTCTTGGTAGCTACCAGAACGTTCGTCAGTGATTTCCCTTGGCCCCAACGCTGCGGGGGACGTCTCTATGCCTTCAGTCCGCAGGGAAGACGACTCTGGACATATAGGAAGGGTGCGCCCCTAACTTCCCCACTGATAGACCAAGAGGGGCGCATATGCCTGTTGACGTCGGGCGGTAGTTATGGGGTTACTGACTTGACTGTTCTGAGTCCGAGTGGTCGGCTAGTCAGGAAATTAGCTATGCCGGAAACGGAGAGTTGGGGACTGTCGGCAATCGCCTTGAAGCAGCATGCTGACAACACACGAGTGTACTGCGCGTCGGACCGTGCGGTCCATATGCTGGAGTTCCCCCATTCAGGTGAAGAGGCGACTGTGCTGAGCCAGGCGCTGGGCACGCATAGTTGGGTACCAGGAGTAGCGATAGGTGTTGAGCCCGACGTCGTTTACGTGCTAATGAACGATGGAACGCTCTACCAGCTTGATGCAGACAGCCTGGCAGTCAACTGGCGCCGACAATTGGATGGCAATGCCAGAGCTAACCCTGCTCTGACGGGGGATGCACTCTACGTTATCACAAAGCCTCAGGTGAATGGGGCATCCGCCGGTGCCAGCGGCTTCTGGGAACATACGCCCCATATCCTGCACCGCGTGACCCATACCGGTGAGGTGGTGTGGTCCGTCTCCATACCTTGCGAGGTCCCGACTGCCCCAGCCGTTGACAGGGGGGGGCGTGTATATGTGACCGGATTCACTGCAGACACTCCAGGGAGCAAGTGGTCGTCGCATGTGTATTGTGTTCTTCCCGACGGGCAAGTGGCTTGGCATGTGCGCGTGCCATCAAGCCCTTGTTCGCCCAGTTCCCCCGTGCTCGGAAAAGGCGGCACCATCTACTTCTACTCCGACCGGGTATACGCCGTGGGCCGAGCAGTTCCGTAGACTTGAGTGTAGTATCAACAAACCGGTGGACTGGTGTACACTAGACGATGAGAACGCGTTAGTTGTCGCTTGCCTACCTGCCCCAAATGTGCTAAAATAGTAGTCTGTGTGGAGAGGTGGCCGAGCGGCTGAAGGCGGTCGCCTGCTAAGCGACTATGGGGGTATAAGCCCCCATCGAGGGTTCGAATCCCTCCCTCTCCGCCATTGGACGACAGGTATAACGACAGGTACAACGACAGGTACAACAGCAGGAGTAGCGGCAGGCAACGGCATAAACAGAGTGCGCCCGTAGCTCAGTGGATAGAGCACTGGCCTCCGGAGCCAGGGGTCGAGCGTTCGAATCGCTCCGGGCGCGCCAGGTTACGGCAGGATGAGCAACAGGTACAACGGCAGGCATAACGACAGGTACAACGGCAGGAGGAACGGCAGGGACGACGACAAAGGGCCCTGTTGACGCGGGGCTGGCGGGTGGTGGCAATAGCCACTAACCACTTGCCACTATAGTAGTATCAAGCGCGCTCGTAGCTCAGGGGATAGAGCACTGGCCTGCGGAGCCAGGGGTCGCGCGTTCAAATCGCGCCGAGCGCGCCAGGATACGACAGGTACAACGGCAGGTACAACGACAGGCATAACGGCAGGTGTAACGGCAGGGACGACGACAAAGGGCCCTGTTGACGCGGGGCTGGCGGGTGGTGGTACTGGCCACTGTTTACTAACCACTGTCCACTGTAGTACCTACCGGTGCCCCCGTAGCTCAGCTTGGATAGAGCAGCAACCTCCTAAGTTGCGGGTCGCCCGTTCGAATCGGGCCGGGGGCGCCAGTTCGACGGCAGGATGAACAACAGGTACAACGGCAGGTAGGGGCAGATAACGACGGGTGCGGAGAGGTGGCAGAGTCCGGTTGATCGCGCACGACTCGAAATCGTGTAATGGGTTCATTGCCCATTCGAGGGTTCGAATCCCTCCCTCTCCGCCATTGGACGACAGGTATAACGGCAGGCATAACGACAGGTACAACGGCAGGAGCAACGACAGGAATAACCGCAGGTGATGGCGGCCGGGCAACATGGAGAGGTGACCGAGTGGCCGAAGGTGCACGCCTGGAGAGCGTGTTGTCGCGCAAGCGGCACGTGGGTTCGAATCCCACCCTCTCCGCCAGGGGACGACAGGTATAACGGCAGGTACAACGACAGGAACAACGGCAGGCAACGAACAGGGCACGGCAGGACTAACGACAGGCGGAACGAAAAAGGGGAAGGAATGCCAGCGTTTGAATCTCTGGCCGTATGGCAGAAGGCTCATAAGTTGGCCCTCGAGATATACGGGCTTACCGAGCACCTGCCCCAGGAAGAGCGCTACGGACTGGTCTCTCAATTAAGGCGGGCGGCAGTATCGGTAGCTGCTAATATTGTGGAGGGTCATGCTCGTGCCACACCGGCTGAATTCGCTCGTTTTCTTAGTATAGGGCTAGGCTCTCTGGCAGAAGTTCAATGCCTTCTTCTACTATGCCGTGATATAGGCTATCTATCTGGGGAGCAGCTCCAAAGGGGGGAAGTCTTAGCCGCGGGGTTAGTTCGAATGATGCACAAGTTCAAGGACACGGTTGGTGACCAGGAGGGTTGATGCCGAGTCGTTGCCGCCCAGTCACAACCTGCTGTTTAGCCTGTGGTTTTCCTGTTGTTGAACCTGCTGTTACACCTGTCGTTTTCCTGTCGTTATACCTGTCGTCAAATGGCCGTGCTAGGCGGGGGACTGGCGGTACCCTGAACCGGCAATCCGCCATAGCCGGGCTGAATTCCCTGCTTGAGGTGTACGGCTGTGGGGTCTGACCCTGGTAAGCGGCGTTGAAGGCCGGGTCCCGCGCAAACAGACATTGCTGAACTCCGTCAGGTCCGGAAGGAAGCAGCGGTAGGCAATCAGTCTGTTGTGCCGCGGAACAACCTGGCTGGAGCTAGCTGCCCGGGTAACGCCCGGAGCGGTGCATCGAAGGCGGGGTGCACGGCCATTTGACGGCAGGTGCAACAACAGGAGTAACGACAGGCGCAACGGCAGGTATAACGACAGGAAAACGGCAGGAGCAACGGCAGGACGATGGCAGACAGCGGGAGAGGCTTGGAGGGGAGGAGAACCCGGCCGGGGAAGAACTCATTGATAAAACAATTGAGTTGGTGAGCAGCTAACAGATTACAAGGGGGGAACCGCCGTGTGCAACCAGGAGAAGCAGGAAGCTGCAACCGTGCTGATAGTTGACGATGACTACGAGGTGATCAAGGCGCTCCGCACTATACTACAGGGGGCTGGCTATCGTGTGCTGGACAGTCGGGAAGGGGGCCAGGCCACCGAGATATTCCGCGCTGAGCACGACACAATCGGCGCGGTTATCATGGATTGGAAAATGCCCGGGCTGGACGGCAACGAGTGGGTGCGGACGATGCTCGGCATTGATCCGGATGCCCAGATAATCTTCTGTACTGCCTACGAAATACCTGACAACATCCGCCAGCACCTGGAATCCCAGGTGGTCGGGTTCGTGGACAAGCCCATTGACCAGCCGCTGCTGCTCAACCTGGTACGGCGAGCCGTGGCTGGCAACGCAGCTCCTTAAGGCAGCCGAGCGGCATAGCCACGCCCATTGGTTTCGTAGGAGCGGCATTCACCTGCCCTGAGATTGTCGAATGGTGTCGCGAATAGAGGATGTGCGGCTGTTTGACGGCAGGCGGACGGAGGTATACGCGATGTGTCGGGAGGGCGTCAGAGCGTTTGTCAAAAAACTGCAGGAGGAAGGCATCGGCGATCTCGAACAGAGAGATTGGTGCACGGTTGCCGACGGTTTTGGTGATGGCGAGGGGCCAGCCGAACTGCTTATCGAGAGGTGTCCGCTGTGCAATGAACCATTCCCTATCGTCAAGCGGGTACTGGAATCAGTGGCTTACAACTTCCCTGATGTAGCAGCGTATCAGCGCCTGCGCCTCGACGCTCCATGTCTTGCACTCGGCTATGTGACGAGTAAGACGACGCAGAAGTGGAACCCCGACAATTATCCGTCCTTGCGGGAGCGCTGGCAGGGGCTGCTATGGCATGTGTATGACGTGGCCTTTGTGGATGTGCGAAATGGCAGAGTTGACGAGTTCTGCCCCGAGGAAGACTGGGGTGTCGGAGATCCGTCTCCACAGCTGGCGAATATCGTAGCAGACTTACGAGAGCCACTAGAGCGAGCCCTCCGCGATGGCTGTATACCTGTTTACACCCAGCAACGTCCTGAAGGGGACTCGAAGGCAACTGAGCCTGTAATTGAGGAGATTCTAACCCCTGTGCTCTGCAAGTATGGTTATCGGTTCGCAGGGTCACAGGTATGGGGCATTGGTTTCTGGTGCGGGTTCTACCTTGACCTTCTATACGACTGTGAGAAAGACCAGAGTTCCATTGGCATCGAGGTCAAGGTCAATGAGGACTGGAACCATCCAATTAACCAACCACTGAAGAACTTGCTCTGTCGGAACGCGGTACTCAACATCCGTGTACCTCCTGAACTTGATAAACTTGAATGCAAGGACAAGAAGCTTGTATACTCCCCAGCCTGGGGCCTTGTAAAGAAGGCGCAAGACAAACTCAAGGACGCGGGCCGCGCGGCATTCGTTTATGTTTGGCCAGAAGGAGCGGAACCTAAGGTCTGAACAAGTGTGGTATCACAGGCGTAAGCCATATAGCTTTGGCGGAGGGAGACTACCTAAGTAAGTGCCATTGAGGAGACGGCCTTACAGTAATTGAGGAGGGGCAAGTATGGAGAGCGACTTCACGAACCCAGTATACTGTCCACAGTGCAGGCGGCAGGTCTCTGCGGATGCTGATTACTGTCCTCATTGCGGTGCGGCTGTGTCTGTGGAGGCACGTAGAAGAGAGGCTACTGCCGGTCAGCCACCGCCTGGTCAACCAAGGTCTGCACAACAGTCGGCACAGTGGCGCATATGGCTGTGGGTTCCGCCGCTTAGAGGTGTTGTTCGTTACCCAGTGTTGCGTATGTATCAGTACATATGTATGGTCTTCGCTTGGCTCCAGCTTGGCTGGGCATGTCTATGCTTCGTCGTGGCGAGTATTGCGGTGGTGTCAACAATCGATGAGAATGATCAATCCGGATTTATGGTGCTCCTGGCATTGCTACTTATTCCCATCGTAGCTGCATTCATTTTCCTTTCGCTTCGTGCGCTGGTGGAGGGAATACAGGTTTACCTAGACATCGAGGATAATACTAGGGCCACCGCAGCTAGGCTGGGAGATGCGACGGACCGTGGAGAACCCGGGGAGTGATAATTAGCTCTATAGCACAATGTCTTACCAACCTTTTGCGTTAAAATATAGGCCGCAGCGGTTTGAGGAGATCGTCGGGCAGCCGCATATCAGCCAGACGCTGCAGAATGCGGTGGCTGAAGGGCGGATTGTCCACGGCTACCTGTTCGCCGGCCCACGGGGGACAGGCAAGACCTCCACTGCCCGCGTCTTTGCCAAGGCCATAAACTGCGAGCAGGGCCCCACGCCCGAGCCGTGCGGGGAATGCGACAGTTGCGTGGCTATTCAAAAAGGCAACGCCATGGACGTCATCGAGATTGACACTGCCTCGAAGGGCGGTCATGTGGATGACATGCGGAACCTCCGGGAGGGCATCCCGTATGCTCCTGCGGAGTTGCGGTACAAGGTGTACATCCTGGATGAAGCGCATATGCTCACAGCTGCTGCCGCCAATGCCTTCCTCAAGACTCTGGAGGAGCCGCCCGCGCACAGCTTCTTTATCCTGTGTACCACCGAGGCGCATAAGATTATCCCTACCATAATGTCGCGCTGCCAGCGCTTTGACTTCCGGGCCATACCCGTCGGCCTGATAATCGAGCAACTCCGCAAGATTGCCGAGCAAGAAGAGATAGAGATTGACGAGGCGGCGCTGCGGGCGATTGCGATCGCAGCCACCGGCGCGCTGCGCGATGGCGAGAGCATTCTCGACCAGGTCATTGCCTATGCCGGCAGCGATGAGCCGATTGATGTGGACGTGGTACGGGCCGTGCTGGGCATCACCGAAGAGGCGTTGCTGGCGCGCACGGCTCAGTTGGTCGTGGACGGCGATATGGCCGGGCTTTTCGGCGTGGTAGATGAGCTGGTGGACGGCGGCAAGGATGTGGTGCAGTTCGTCGTTGATCTCACTGAGTATTTCCGTAACTTGCTGCGCACGGCTATGCAGGCGGAGGTGCCTGCCTGGGCGGGTCTGGAGCAGGAGGCTGCCGGGCAGCGTCAGCAGCAGGCCGCCCAGCTTGGCGCGGAGCGCATTCTGGATATTATCCATCGTCTCTCCCAGGCTCGTGACCAGTTGCGGTATTCCAATCAGCAGCCCCTGCTGGTGGAGGTGACGCTGGCCCAACTGGTGCCGGTGGCACAGGTCAAATCAGCCCAGCCACCGCCCGCCGCTGCCGAACCTGAATCTGCAGCGTCACCGGCAGCTCAGCAGCAGCCGGAAGCCGCTCCTGCTCTTGGGGAGGGGCCGCTGACTCTGGAGGTGGTGCAGCAGCACTGGCAGCGGCTGCCGGTGGAGCTGAAGAGGTCGGGGAATATGCCGATAGCGCCGATAGTTATGGCGGGCAGTCCAGTGGCGTTGGACGGCGACAGGCTCGTGCTGCGATTTGACGAAACCAATCAGTTCCATTATAACAAGACACGGAGTGAGTATCGGGACGTGGTGGAGGCGGCGTTGCAGGAGCTGTTTGGCCAGCCGCTGCAGATCGAATGTCGGCTGGGTAGCGCCCCTGCCGGCGGCGAGGCTGAGCCAGCGCCTGCCGCAGCGCCGACCGCACGGACTGGGTCAGACGATACCCAGCAAGCAGTCAAACGAACGCTGCAACTATTTGAAGGAAGTCGCGAGATTACCGAGGAATAATCTATGAGAAATCCTATACAGGCAATGATTGAAAAGCAGGTGGCCAGCTTCCAGCAGGACCTGGCCGAGGCGATGGAGGAGCTGCAGGGAGCCGAAATCACCGGTTCGGCGGGAGGCGGCGTGGTCAAGGTGCGCATGACCGGCGATGGCAAGGTGCTTGACACAGAAATCGCCCCCGAGGTAGTGGACGCCGAGGATATTGAACTACTCCAGGATCTGGTCTGCGCTGCCTTCCGCGACGCTCTGGGCAAAGCCGCCGAACTAAAGCGCGAGAAGATTATGTCGGCTACTCCCCTCGGCGCGATGGGCGTGGACCTGCCTGATATTTTCTAGCGACTACCGGAAGTTGAGTTAGCCGAAATGTTGAGATATGCTCCGCCCTTGCAGAAACTGATCGGGGAGTTGGAGAGACTACCCGGCATCGGCCCTAAGACCGCCCAGCGGCTGGCCTTTTTTTTGCTTGATTCCGATGACGAGCAGGTCGAGCAGCTCGGCCAGGCGGTGTTGAACCTTAAGGCCCAGATCACCCGCTGTCGGCAGTGCCACAACTACGCCGAGGCCGAGGTCTGTCCTATCTGCGAGGACCCCGGCCGTGACCAGACTGCCCTGTGCGTAGTGGAGCGGGCCAGCGACCTGATGGCGCTGGAGCGCAGCGGCGAGTACCGCGGGCTGTACCACGTCCTGGGCGGGGCACTGTCGCCGGTGGCCGACGTTACACCCTCTGATCTGTTCATCAGCCATCTTATCGAACGCATTGGGCAGTTGCAGCCGGAAGAAGTCATCATCGCCACCAGCCCCACCGTGGAGGGCGACGCCACCGCCGAATATATCCGCGACCTGATAAGCCGGCTTGACAGTCCCCCGCGAGTCACCCGCATTGCTCTGGGCCTGCCGGTGGGTGGCGATCTGGACTATGCCGACCAGGTGACGCTGGCCCGGTCCCTGCGCGGCCGCGCGGCGATGGAGGGATAGGGCAATGCTGCGACGCGGACGGTACGTGCGAATTAGCTGTATATGAGCTGGTTCTGTCCTCTGGCTGGACAGGGCAGAGAGATGAGTTTAAGGAGGCAGAGTAGTTAGATGGCAACAATGACAGAAGTACGCTGGCACGGGCGGGGTGGTCAGGGGGCCAAGACCGCCGGATACATCCTGGCGGTGGCCGCTGCCGAAGACGGCTGGCAGGTACAGGCATTTCCCGAGTATGGCGCTGAGCGGCGCGGGGCACCAATGCGCTCTTATGTGCGTATCTCCGACAGTCCGATTCGCCTGCGCTCGGGCATCACCAATCCCGAGATCGTGGTAGTGCTGGACCCGAGTCTGCTGGAGAGTGAGAATCCCGCCGAGGGTATTGTCAAAGACGGTATCATTATTGTGAACACGTCTGACTCCCCCACGGAAATCCGCGAGCGGCTGGGCAATCCGTCGGCGCAAATCTGGACCGTGGACGCCAGCCAAATCTCGCAGGAGACCATCGGGCGCAATATGCCCAACACGCCGATGCTGGGCGCACTGGCCAGGGTCAGCGATGTTCTCGACCTGGAGGGCGCCCGGCAGGCTATCCGCAAGCAATTGGGCGAGAAGCTCCCGGAGAACATTATTCAGGCAAATTTCGAGGCGGTCCAACGCGCGTACGATGAGGTGCAATCTGAATGAGTCACTACAAACTTGATACCAAGTGGCACGAGATGGTCTCGGGCGGCTATATTCCCCAGGCCGGTAATGCTGTCGAATATGATGTCTCCGGCTGGCGGACTGACCGGCCCGTGCGCGACGACGAGTGCTGCATTGATTGTCTGTTTTGCTGGGTCTACTGCCCGGACAACGCTGTTCACTGTGAGGGTGGCTCAGTAACCGGCAAGGGCATTGACCTGGTGCACTGCAAGGGCTGCGGCATCTGCGCCGCAGTCTGCCCCAAGGATTGCATCGAAATGGTGCCGGAGTCGGAGTTTGAAGATTAGCGTTTCTCCCGTATTGTGGCTTGTATTCCAATACCGAAGAGGAGATTGCAATGAAGAAAAGCAAAGCATTGAGCCGTATTATATTGGGGGTTGTGTTGTGTCTATGCGTGGGGGTCGGCACGGCGCGGGCAGAGCAACCACCTGCGTCGGCTGAGGAGGCAACGACTGTCAAGGAGTATCGCCGTCCCATCATCGAAGCTCCCATCTGTGAGGAGCCGCCGCTGATAGATGGAGTGCTCGACGATTCGTGCTGGCGGGAGGGATACCACACTGATGAATTCTGGAACACTGATGACCAGTGCGCACCAACCGAGCGCACGGAAGCCTGGCTGTGCGTGGATGACGAGGCGTTCTATCTCGCCGTCTATGCCCATGACAGCCATCCTGAAGCCATCTGCTGCCAGGAGACAAAGCGCGGCGGCGAGATCGACAACGATGACTTCATTTCGCTTGCTATCGACGCTGACCATGCCGGCGAGCAGTTCTACATATTCCAGGCCACAGCCAACGGCACCCAGAAAGAACGGATCCCCGGCGGCAGCGATGCGAAGGTCGAGTGGCGCGGAGACTGGTTCGCAGCAGCCAGAATCCTGGACGACGGCTGGACGGCAGAGATGAAGATACCCTTTGCGATTCTGCGCTATCCTGCCGGACAGTCGGTGTGGGGTGTGGACATATGGCGACGCCATGCCCGCAGCAGCGAGTGGTTTAAGTGGCCGCCTCAGCCGGAGCGGTGGGACGACCACGAAATCGCTGAGCTGAGAAGCCTGAACCTGCCCGTCATCCGGGTCAGGCCCATCATCATGCCTAACGTGCAGAGCGAGTGGCAGGACGGCCACTTCCGCACCAATATCAGCCTGGACACGAAGTACACGCATCAGAGCGGCTTGACCGGTGTGATGTCGTTGACGCCCGACTTCCGGAATATCGAGGATGAAGTGGAGAGTGTTGACTTCTCATATACAGAACGCTGGTATAGCGACCGCCGGCCGTTCTTTGTCGAGGGCAGCGGCTATATGCCATCCGGGGAAATGTTCTACAGCCGCCGAATCGAGGACCTGGACCTGGGGCTGAAGGTGTTTGGCTCGCTGGGGCAGACCCGCATCGGACTGCTGGATGCTTACAGCCTCGACGGGCGCAACGACTTAGCCTTGAATGTGCGCCAGAGAATCGCCAACCACCATGATGCCATCCTTGCTTATGTTCGCACTGACCAATCCGGCGCCGCCAATCAGACCTACCATCTAGGTGGTCGCTACCGCAAGATGTTGGGCACTGGCAGCTTCCGGCTGTTTGGCAATATTTTCCAGAGCCATACCGAAGGCAGCGATAGCGGGACATCCTGGTCGGTTGACGCGAGGCGCTGGCGGGGGCCAGGCAAGCCCGGCTTTTGGGCAAACTACCACCACGTGGACCCCACCTTCGATCCCTGGAACGGGTTTGCGCCTGATACTGATCAAAAGGGATTCTCGGCGGGCGTCAACTTCCGGGATAGCTTTGACGAGCGCCGAACCGAAAGTCACGGCGCGTGGTTGAGCTGGGGCAGTTTCGATCACACTGATGGCAGCCGTTATCACGATGACCTGGGGATAGGCTACTGGATTGACTACCGCGACGGCACGTCGGCGAGTGTGAGCTGGGAGCGGTCGGACCGCCCGCCGAATGTGGACTATATCCAGGGGGTTGGCTGTGGCTGGAACTCAAAGAAGCTCCACCAGAAAGGCTATGCCGGCATCAGATGGGGCCGACAGGATGGGGCCGACTATCTTTTCTACAATGTCGGCCAGGGCTTCAAGGTCAGCGACAAGCTCCGCTTCCACGTGGGGCACGAGTTCCGCGAGAACGATTACCCCGATGACGCCGATGACGAGGCCCTCCGGCGCACCACGGTCTCCTTCAACTATGACTTCACGCCGGAGAAGACCCTGGGCGGTCGCCTGCTGGCCGGGGACCTGGGCACGAATCTCTTTGTGAGTTACCGCCAGGCGGTGCGCGCGGGCACCGACCTGTTCGTGATTCTGGGCGACCCGAATGCTGACCGTACCCAGAGCCGCCTGGCCGTGAAGACCAAATGGGTGTACAGGTGAGGAAGTGGGGGGCAAATGATGCGAACGTGGTGGTGGATTGCAGTCAGTATTCTTATGTGCTTGTGCCTAGCGGCTTGCGGAACTCGCCAGACGCCTCTGGAGCGGGTCAGTGACCTGCGGCAACGTGGCGACGATGAGGCAGTTATCGCCCTGTGCACGGACATTATCGCGGCCCACCCGGACTCAGTGGAGGCTTATCTGCGACGTGGATCGGCGTACTGCTACACGGCTGGTTCGAACTCAGCAGCAGACCGAGCTTTGGCGGACTTTGAAAAGGCGATTGAGTTGGCCCCAGCTCATCCGCGTGGATACATCGGTCGTGCCCGAATC
Organism: bacterium; assembly: GCA_030615605.1. Classification (GTDB taxonomy): domain Bacteria; phylum Armatimonadota; class Zipacnadia; order Zipacnadales; family Zipacnadaceae; genus JALGTD01. The sequence continues at coordinate 92,200 of JAUWYY010000007.1, read as the reverse complement.
TATGAGTTGAGGCATTTCTTCGAGTGGGAAATAAAGTGGCAAACAAACGCGCAGAATCGCAGAGATATGAGTGCTCAGGAGAACGCGAAACTCGTAGAGGACCTGTTGACTGTTTCAGACAAAGCTGTTGAAGATTATGACCGGGCCATTGAACTGTGTACTAAGGCTCTCCAAATCGACCTGCAGGACGCCGAGGCCTACAATAACCGCGGGCTGGCCTACGATGCCAAGGCCGACTACGACCGGGCCATCCAGGACTACAATAAAGCCGTGCAGATCAACCCCGAATTCGCCGATGCCTACAACAATCGCGGGAACGCCTATAGTTACACAGGCACAGGCGAATACGACCGGGCCATCGCCGACTACAACCAGGCCCTGCACATCAACCCCGAATTCGCCATCGCCTACAACAACCGCGGGAATGCCTACGATGACAAGGGCGAGTACGACCGGGCCATCCAGGACTACAACAAAGCCGTGCAGATCAACCCCGAATTCGCCAGCGCCTACTTCAACCGCGGGGTCGCCTACGCTCACAAGGGCCAATACGACCGGGCTATCACCGACTGCACCAAGGCCCTGGAAATCAACCCGCAAGACGCCGCCCCCTACTACAACCGCGGGAACGCCTACTATAAGAAGGGCGAATACGACCGGGCCATCGCCGACTACAACCAGGCCGTGCAGATCAACCCCGAATTCGCCAGCGCCTACTATGACCGCGGGAGTGCCTACCTTCACAATGGCGACTATGACCGGGCCATCCAGGACTACAACAAAGCCGTGCAGATCAACCCCGAATTCGCCAGCGCCTACCTCAACCGCGGGGTCGCCCATTATCTTGCAGAGCAATGGGCGCAGGCGCGCAGTGACTGGGAGAAGGCTGTGGAGTTAGACCCCAACGGGCCGACCGGTCAAAAGGCACGCGACAATCTGGGCGTTCTCACGCAGATGGGCCACTAGGCCGAGACGCTGTTCTTTCGACGCATGTGACTCAGTGATTAGACGTGCTAAGGAGGACCAACATGCCCCAGGTAAAACCAATGGAGGGGAATCAGGCGGTGGCGGAGGCGATGCGGCAGATTAATCCCGACGTCGTCGCCGCCTACCCGATTACCCCCTCTACTGAAGTCGTCCAGACCTTTGCCCAATTCGTCGCCGACGGTGAGGTGGATACCAACTTCGTGGCGGTGGAGAGCGAGCACTCGGCGATGAGCGCCTGCACCGCGGCGGCCGCCGCCGGTGGGCGAGTGATGAACGCCACCTCCTCCGCCGGCCTGGCGCTGATGTGGGAAATCCTGTATATCACCGCCTCGCTGCGTATGCCGGTGATTCTGACGGTGGTCAACCGCGCACTCTCGGGAAACCTTAACATCCACTGCGACCATTCCGACACGATGGGCGCCCGCGATGCCGGCTGGATCCAGATCTATGCCGAGAATGTCCAGGAATCCTACGATAACCTCATCCAGGCGGTCGCTATCGGTGAGCAGATGGACGTACGGCTGCCGGTAATGTCGTGCCTGGACGGCTTCCTGGTTAGCCACTCCTACGAGCTGCTCCAGGTAGAAGATGATGAAGCGGTCAGGGATTTTGTGGGGTCGTACCAGCCCCGCTATCCGCTGCTGGACGTGGCTAATCCCCTTACCATGGGGCCGCTGGACCTGTATGACTTCTACTTCGAGCACAAGCGCGACCAGTGGGCCGCCTACGAGCCGGCCAAGCAGGCAATAATTGACGTCGGCCAGCGTTTCGATGAGCAGTTTGGGCGCAGCTACGGCCTGTTCGAGGAGTATCAGCTTGACGATGCCGAGATTGCTATCGTGGCGCTTGGCTCAATGGCGGGTACTGCCAAGGATGCGGTGGAGTCGCTGCGCGCGGAGGGTGTCAAGGCGGGGCTGCTGAAGCTGCGGGTATTCCGCCCCTTCCCAGCCGAGGAGCTGGCGGCGGCGCTTTCCGGGCTGGAGGCGGTGGCCATTTGCGACCGGGCCGCTTCCTACGGAGGAGCAGGGGGACCGCTGTACGCAGAGGTAACTTCTGCTCTGTACGTCGCCGGGGCCAGCGTGCCAGCGATCAACTGCATCTATGGCCTGGGTGGTCGCCAGATTGCGCCTGACGAGATCATCAACATCTACCGCGATCTGGAGCGGGTTGCTGAAGAGGGGCAGCCTGACCAGCCGCTGGAGTTCATTGGTGTGCGTTCGTTCGACAAAGAAGAACACGCGGATAAGTACGCGTTTTAACAGGAGGACCTACCAATGGCACGATTGCAAGAGCTAGCTGAACGCCCCACCGCCCTTACGGGTGGACACCGCCTCTGTCCGGGCTGCGGGGAGCCGATTGTGGTACGACAGGTGCTGATGAGCACCGACGATCCGGTAATCGCGGCCTCGTGTACCGGCTGTCTGGAGGTCTCTACCACCATCTTCCCGTACACGGCCTGGGACATTCCCTGGATTCATATCGCCTTCGAGAACGCCGCAGCGACCATCGCTGGTATCGAGGCGATGTACAAAGCGCTGAAGACCAAGGCAGAGAAGGGCCAGCCGCTGCTCGACTATATTGACCCCGACGCTGACTACAAGTTCGTGGCGTTTGCCGGTGACGGCGGGACCTACGACATCGGCATTCAGTCTCTCTCCGGGGCAGCCGAGCGCGGCCATGATTTCCTGTATGTCTGCCTGAATAATGAGGCTTATATGAACACTGGTATCCAGCGCTCCTCAGCGACACCGATGGGTGCCAATACCACCACCACTCCGGCGGGGAGCGTCATTCCCGGCAAGCGCAAGCACCGCAAGGACCTGACCGCGATTATGGCTGCCCACGACATCCCCTATGTCGCCCAGAGCATTCCGGGGCGCTGGCGCGACCTCACCACCAAGGCCGCGCGCGGCTTTGAGGTGGACGGACCGGCCTTCATCAACGTGCTCACCCCCTGTCCGCTGGGCTGGCGCTGTGAGCCGGCGCTGACCCCGGAGATCTCGCAATTGGCTGTTGACACCTGCCTGTGGCCGCTGTACGAGGTTGATCACGGCGAGTGGAAGCTCAACTACACGCCCAAAGAGAAGAAGCCGATTGAAGAATATCTCGAGTTACAGGGGCGCTTCCGCCATCTATTTCGCGACGAGAAGGGCGAAGAAGTCCGCAAGCGGATGCAGGAGTTCGTGGACTACAAGTGGGAGCAGCTCCGGGAGCGCTGCGGGGAGGAATAGGGCCCGCCCTCGGCCGCCAATTGATCGGACTCATTCTGCTGGGCAAGAGTGCTAACTGGGGCCTTCATAGTGGTTCTGCTGGGTCAAGGCAGGCTCATCTGCGTGACAGAGCTTCGTGCCTTTGGCGCAAGCTGATAGCACAGAACCTCGGAGAACGTGGTGTTCTGAATCCACTGATGCGTCTCAAGCACGTCTGCCAAAGCCTCGTCAGGATTCGGGCCCTCGCCGAAGCCTACGACCTGCAAGTTCGCGACGTCGGGCTCGATTGTTTCGGAGCCGGGCTGATAGGTAAAGCCTTCCGTGGTTAGGAAGATGTAAGTATTCAATTTCCGACCTCCGTCGTTCGGCTCGCGCGACCGCTCGGAATACCACTGGCTATTGTACTCGTCTTCTTCCCACGCTTCGAAATATGAGGGCGGAAGCGCATTCCAGCATTGCTCACAGACTCCCGCTTTGTCCAATGGCCGCAGATTATCGCATTCGACGCAGTAGCCGGGTGCCTCACGCCATTTCTCATCTTTGTAGCCCATCTGCTCCTTCCCCCTTAGTTGCACAGGGTCGTACATGCCCAAATTGGGCATGTGTCACGGTAGACTCCGCCTTACGATGTAGTCCACAACTTCCTGTACCTGCCACCACCGTAGAACTTGACCAGCCCTAGGTCTCTCAGTACCTGCAATTGCTGTCGAAGTTTCTCTTCTATGTGTCGATTGTCAGGATGTTTTTCTGCCAGCTGTGGCACGAATTCGTAAACGTCGGGAAGTTCAAAGACCTCCTGTTCCAGTGTGGCGATAGCGTTGAAGGTGTCAAGCTTCCACCCATCAAGTGCGTTTCTGATGCCTTCTTCACTTGCCTCGAGCAGCAGCTCGCCTTCCTGTTGTTCCATCTTGCCATCAATCTCAGCGAGTTCCGGTCTCTCGTGTTTGGGGGCCTTGCGGAGAATCTCCTCGATTTCATCCAGGGTATCAATTTCAATTACGCCGACGAATTCATGAGATGAGACCTGGTCAAAGTGCGCTACAATCTGCTTGACTAGTTGAGCGTCTGAGATTAGGACGCCATATTCATGATTAGTCTTCAAGCCGCCCATTGTAAGATTCGCAGATGTGACTACTGCGTGTCTTTCGTCGAAGAGATATACCTTCGAGTGCAGGGCCTGGTGATTTCGCACATCGCCTCCATCGTCGATGACCTGCCGCAGAGCATCGACATCGGTCGAGCCGTAGTAGAAATGAGCAATTTGAAGTGTCGTGACCAAATGTACTTTCACGTTGGTCTTCTTATGCTCAATAACATGGCCAACCGCCTGTCGCTTCACGAACGGAGACAAGAAGCGCAGAGTACCTTCTGTGCTTTCAACCAAGTGAATGAATGTGTCATACCACGGACTTTGTAGCAACTCAATGGTATCCATTGGCCTTCCTGTGCGACTATGTATTTGTTTGAGTAGCCGATATCACTTGCTGGTTCCGCCGGCTACATAAATGAATCCTTTCGACCATGCACTCTTGGCAGCCCCCCTTAGTAGAGTCTACACCACTTTGAGGTCATCGTCAATGAAGTGCGAATGATTGGGCGCAGCCCTCGTATGGTACTCCCCCTGGTTGTCAGTCAAGCTGATTAGATGTATAATTGTAATGATGATTGAGACAAGTCATAAGGAGATGACCAGCAGTGAGTGAGAAATCCACGTGGCGTAATAAAGTAGGATTGGGCGAGATGCTGCGCGGCGGCGTGATAATGGATGTGACCAACGCCGAGCAGGCTAAAATCGCCGAGGACGCCGGTGCGGTCTCGGTGATGGCGCTTGAACGTGTCCCCGCCGACATTCGCGCTGAGGGCGGCGTGGCGCGTATGGCCGATCTTAAGATCATCGAGCAGATAATGGAGACGGTGACCATCCCGGTGATGGCCAAGTGCCGCATCGGGCATTTTGCCGAAGCCCAGGTGCTGGAAGCGCTCGGCGTTGATTTCATTGACGAGAGCGAAGTGCTGACCCCCGCCGATGAGAGCTTCCACGTCTGGAAGCACGACTTCAATGTGCCGTTTGTGTGCGGCTGCACCAACCTGGCTGAGGCGCTGCGGCGCATCGGCGAGGGCGCAGCGATGATCCGCACCAAGGGCGAGGCCGGCTCGGGCAATATCGTCGAGGCTACGCGGCACATGCGGGCAGTGATGACCGGTATCGAGCGCTTGAAGGGGCTGCGCACCGAGGAGCTTATGACCGAAGCCAAGAATATGGGTGCGCCCTTTGAGTTGGTCAAGGAGATCAGCGAGAGCGGCAAGCTGCCCGTGCCCAACTTCTCGGCGGGCGGCATTGCCACCCCGGCGGATGCTGCGCTGATGATGCAGCTTGGCGCCGAGTCCGTCTTTGTCGGCTCGGGTATCTTCAAGTCTGAAGACCCCGAGGCGCGTGCGTTGGCCATCGTCCACGCTACCACCTACTACGAGGATCCGGCGGAAGTGGTGCGGGCCTGCAAGGGCCTCAAGGGCGCGGCGATGCCCGGCATAGATGTCGCCAGCCTGCCCGAAGAAGAGCGCCTCGCAACAAGGGGCTGGTAGGAGTTGCAGGCCACTGGGATTCGGTGGCGAGCGGCCACGGATTTGGCCGGTGCGTGAAGGCGCGAGAGACCGACGGACACTACGGATAACCGGGTGGCTGCTGGGGCGCTCCACATCAAGAGGCAAAACAGGTAGTGCTACCAACAACGGAAAGGGGGAAGACGCACTATGCCGGATACGGAAGCCTCCAATGTGACGATGAGGGTTCGGGTGGGCGAATACGAAATTGAAGTCACGGGACCAAGTGACTTCGTCGAAAGAAAGGTGGCAGAGTTCATTAAGCAACAGCGGTCATTGCCGCCGGTGCCTCCGTCGGTTGACGAGAAGCCGCGACTTTCCGATTCTGAGCCGCCAATTCGCGGGAGTCGGTCTGAGGCACAGTTCTTCAGACAACTCGCTCCTCAAACCGATGTCGACCGAGCTCTTGGCGCGGGTTACTATCTGGAGAAGATCAAGGGCTACGATAGTTTCACGGCAGCTGAGGTCCGGGACACAATTCGGGCAGCCAAGACGCAGCCGCCCAAGAACCCCAGCGATGTGATTGCGAAGAACATCAAGAAGGGCCTCATCATGTCCGCTGGCGACAAGGACGGTAAGATGGCCTATGTCCTTACTACTGACGGCGAAGAGTACGTAGACGCCACTATCGGCCAGTAATAGGGGGTTCTGTAGTGCCGGCGGGAACCTTCGATGCTTTCAGAGCTGAACTGGAGGCCCTGAAGGAACTGGTCTCGAAAACCGGACGGAAAACCGTCAGGGATGAACGAGTGCGAGACCGTTTCAGGATGCTCTTTCGGATGTGGGTATGGACAGTTAAGCCTACTATAGCTCCACTGGTTGAGAGCAGGCAAAACCTGCTCAAGCTCGAGGCCGAATTGGAAGCACTTGCCACTCTCACAGTGAAGTGGAAGCCGGTTGCGGAATACCGCAAGCGATTGAATAGAGCGATTACATTCGCCCACGACTTGGTTCTTCACCTCCCCCCGACTGACACAGCGGAACATCGTTCACTGGCGAGCAGCAGGCGAGATCTTTTCCTCCCCCGGATCCCGGACCTCCCGGCTGGCCTAGTTCCCAATGCTTTACTTGGGTGGAGGAGCCAGATGGACGCGTTCGTCAACAAGTACGGCTTTGACAAGTGTGTCTTTATAATGATCCGCTATCGGGACCGGAACACCCCCCTAGTAAAAGCGATCAAGAAGGTGTTGTCGGCTCACGACTACAAGGCGATCCTCGCCTCAGAGCACCGTGTGACCGACGACCTGTACAACGCGACTGCCTGCCTGCTATGCTGCTCAAGAGGCATCGCAGTCTTTGATGAGGCCGAAGCCGCGCAGGAGTTCAATCCGAATGTCGCGTATGAGCTGGGCATGCTGCATCTGCTGGGTCGTGAGTGCCTGATCCTGAAACATGAAAACTTGAACGCTCTTCAAACCGACCTCCTGATGAAGCTGTACAATGAGTACCACACTCCCGAGGACGTAGCCCAACAGACCCTGTGCTGGGTGGAAGCCCTTGAATCCGGCCCTGCGGAAGGTGGGTAGGGCTGAAGTTGCTAGTCTCTCGGCCTGGCTCCAGGCTTCCTAAGCGGGGGGCGGCTTTTCTTTGTGCCTGGTGATATGATATACTCAGGCGCAGACCGATGAGATTCCCGATCAAGCTTTTCCTGGCAATTCTGCTGGCCTATGCCCTCTTCACCTCCGGTACGGTGCGCTCCTATGATGGCGCGGTGATGCTGGCGGTGACCCGTAGTATGGTACTGCGGGGCAGCTTTGAAGTTCCCGACCTGCCCGACTGCAAAGTAGGTGTGGATGGCAAGCGCTACGCGCGCTACGGAATCGGCACCTCCCTGGCTGCCTTGCCCTGGTTCCTGGCGGGACAGCTCGCGGCGAATCTGGTCAGCGACGATCTGGTTTCCGATGATATCGTCAGCGAGTTTGCCGTCTCCTGGTTTAACCCCGTGATCACCGCGCTTGGTTGTGTGTTTCTCTATCTGTTGGCTGTCGAGGTGGGCCTGGCAGCGCCGGTGGCGGCCGGCTGCGCCCTGGTTTACGCTTTCGGCACGGGCGCCTTCGTGCAGATGAAAGATTTCAATAGCGAGCCGCTGGCCGGACTGCTGCTGCTGGCGGCGATCTACTATCTGCTGGCTCTGCGCAAGCGCCCCGGTTGGCGGCAGGCGGCTGTGGTCGGGGCGTGTGTTGGCGGGCTTCTGCTGGTGCGGATAGCTTGTCTGGTGGCTGTACCGATGCTGTTGCTGGGCCTGGTCTGGATAGCTCTGGACAACGGCCGCCGTGACCAACTTGTGCGCTGGCTGGTGGCCTTCGCGGTGCCGGTCGTTGCCGCCGTAGCTCTCATAGGCGGCTACAATTACGTGCGTTTTGGCTCGCCTGCTGAGTTCGGCTATCCGCCGAATATGTTCACCTTCCAACTATGGCGGGGGCTGGGAATGAACCTGTTTAGTCCCGAGGCGGGAATATTGCTATATGCGCCAATTGTGATACTATTCCCGCTCGGGGCAGTATTATTGTGGCGCACTCGCCCTCGGGCAACCACTTTGTTCGCGTTGCTCTTTGTCGCCTTCTTGGTGCTATATGCTGTGTCTGCATCACCTACCGGCGGGCACAGCGCTGGCAACCGCTTCCTGTTGGTGGTTATGCCATACCTGGTAATCTTCGTAGGGGCAGTTGGGCAGAGATACCAGACACGCAGGTGGCGAGGTGTTCTGATGACGCTGGTTACCATCTCAGTGTTGGTACAGTTGCCTCTGGTATATGCGAATGTATCATACTACTACGCCCGGCGCACCAGCCAGCTTGAATTGGGCCACGACCAGTCTTCTGGTCGGCTCACATTGACAACCTATTCGGTAGCCCAGCGCTTTGCCAAGTCGCTACTGGTACAATCGTGGCAAATCTCGGCCGAGGTTACCCAAAACGCTTTGTACCGGAGCCAGTGGCTGCGCTCGCTGGCCCCGCGAACTACTCGTGGTGCCGATGCTGCCACACTCGTTGCCGAAAGCAGGTCCTTCCATTTGCCGTACCTGTGGTGGGTACTGGCTTACTACTACGGGGCCCCGATCTGGCCAGTCGCAGCAATGGTAGCTGCTCTGATAATTGCCAAATGCCGGGCTTGGATGGTTCTGCGGAGAAGCTGGCCGAACAATCGTTCAGGACAGCCCCGGAGAGCGCTCACCTGATGAAACTATCGGTGATAATGCCCGTTTACAATGAGGAAGCTACGGTCGAGGAGATTGTTGCTCGCGTAATGGCCGAGAGCCACGAAAAAGAGTTGATTATCGTAGATGATGGGTCGTTGGATAATACCTTGGCGATTCTGGAGCAGCTCAGCGAGCGGTATGGCGATGCCGTCAAGCTTCTGAGGCACGAGACAAATAAGGGCAAGGGGGCAGCGGTGCGCACCGCCCTGGCACAGGTTAGCGGTGATGTCGTGATAATACAGGACGCCGACTTGGAGTATGACCCCCGGGATTATGAGGGGCTGGTCGGTCCGATCAAAGAAGGCACTGCCGACGTCGTCTATGGGTCGCGATTTCTCGAGGGCCGTCGTGGGATGCTTTTTAGCAACTACCTCGCTAACAGGTTCTTGACCTTCTTGACCAACCTACTGTATAACGCTAATCTGACGGACATGGAGACGTGCTACAAGGCTATACGCGCGTCGCTTCTTGAAGACCTGGTGTTGCGCAGTAACGCTTTTGATATTGAACCGGAGATCACTGCCAAACTGCTGAAGGCTGGAGCCCGGCTGTGCGAAGTACCGATTACATACGCGGGCCGGACCTACCAGGAGGGCAAAAAGATTGGCTGGCGTGACGGGGTGCAGGCTATCTGGACTTTGCTAAAATATCGCTTTACCGATTAACTGAGGAAATCTGATGAACCGGCGCGTCGGCATACTAGCTTTACAGGGCGATTTCTCGAACCATCTGGCTGCGTTTGAGGGGTTGGATTGTCACGCGGTACCGGTCAAGCACCCCGCGGAGGTGCGCGCGTGTGATGCACTGGTCATTCCCGGTGGGGAGAGTACAACCATTGGCAAGCTGTGCCAGCGCTTTGGGTTGGATGAGGCGATTATGGAGCTTAGCGAGCGCGATGCTCCTATTTGGGGGACGTGCGCGGGGATGATCCTGCTGGCCAAAGAGATCGAAGGAAGCGACCAGTGGCGACTGGGGCTGATGGACATAACGGTGCAGCGCAACGCCTTTGGCCGGCAGGTGGACAGCTTTGAAGCTGACCTGACAATAGAAGGTGTCACCGGCGGGCCGGTGCGCGCCGTCTTTATTCGTGCCCCGTTCGTCACTGAGGTGGGGGTGGATGCCCAGGTGCTGGCGCGATTTGATGATAAGATAGTGATGGTGCGCCAGGGCAATCTCCTGGCCACCGCCTTCCATCCTGAGCTAACCGATGACAGGCGCGTCCAGCAATACTTCCTGAACATGATAAACAGTAGTTGAGCGTTTGCAGGAGAGCGGAGGTCTGCGATGAAGGGCATCATCCTCGTCGGTGGGCTGGGTACGCGGCTGGAACCGATGACTCGGGTTATCAACAAGCACCTGCTGCCAGTTGGTCAGTTTCCTATGGTCTACTACCCGCTGCATAGTCTGGTTGATGCGGGGATTGGCGACATTATGATCGTGACCGGTGGCAATAATCCTGGAGCATTCCTCGAGCTGCTGCATTCTGGCAGCGAATTCGGCCTCGATCACCTCTACTTCACCTATCAGCAGCAGCCGCTGGGCATTGCTGATGCCCTACGGGCCACCGAGCATTTCGTTGGCGACGATCGCTGCATTGTCATCCTGGGCGACAATATACTGACCGGAAGCATTCGCCCATATGTGCAGCGCTATTGCCAGCAGCCCGCCGGCGCGCGTATCCTGCTGGTGGAGGTGCCTGATCCGCAGCGCTTTGGCGTTCCCGAGCTTGACGAAGATGGCAACATTCTCCGCATCGTGGAAAAGCCAGCACAGCCGCCCTCTCGGTATGCTGCTATTGGTGTCTATATGTACGACCAACTACTGTGGGATATTCTACCTGCCCTGGAACTGTCCGACCGGGGCCAGTACGAGATAACCGATGTGCAGAATGCCTATTTGCAGCAGGGCTTGCTGGAATACGACATTATAGATTTCGGCTGGTCGGACGCGGGAACTCCTGAGAGCCTGTTTCGAGCCACCACTATGATGCGAGACAGCGATTTTCTGCCAGCGCCACAGAGCAACTCCCAATAATCAGGCAACGGGCCTGGGCGGATATTACTTTGGTAGGAGCTTGTCAACGGCAAGCAGTTCTCAGTTGTTGGATCTGAGATGTATGGAGGTAAGCCAGTATGGGCGAAGAGGCTGCACAACCAGCGCCACAAGTAGCAGACACGATAACAGAAGCGGCAAAGCACGTGTCATCCAATCCTACCTGGCAAGCATTTGTGTACGAGATATTCAACCCTGAGACGCTGGCCGGGAAGGCGGCGAGCGTGCTGGTGATCGTGCTCATTGCCGCGGCCGCCTACTGGGTGGTGCTGTGGATGCTGGGTCGGACCCGGCGCCGCCTGTACGACGCGGCGGAGACGCTCACTGGATTGCACGAACGGCGGATGCTGCGCGCCGCTACTGTGCTGTCCATCGTCGGCAGTGGCGTCAAGTGGATAATCGCGCTGGTGGCGCTGATCTGGATCATGAGTGCGCTGGGCACTGATGTTGTCCCTCTGCTCGCTGGAGTCGGCTTCCTGGGGGCCGCAATAGCTTTTGGCTCCCAGACTCTGGTCAAGGATTTGGTAAGCGGTCTATTCCTGCTTCTGGAGGGGCAGTATGCCGAAGGTGACTACGTAAATCTGGGCGGGAAGTTTGGACGGGTGGAAGAAATCCGTTTCCGGACCACTGTGCTGCGTGATTTGGATAACCAGTTTCATCATATTCCCAATGGCTCGATCACAGCGGTAACAGTCTACGAGGAGCCCTACATTAACTATGTTCTCGAGATCCCGTTGGCCGATGCCACTGACTCCGAAAGACTGCGAGCTGGGCTGGATGACCTCAGCGCGGAGATGGCGGAGAAGTACCCACTGCACATAACCGAGCTGGGCCCGGCCGTCGTGGACCAGTCGCGAGATTACCCCAACCTCGTACGCCTGCCGGTGGCGATTTTCCCCACGCAGGACTGGATTGCCACCGAAGAGTTGGCTACCCGTACACAGATTATGCTGGATGAAATGGATATAGCGGTGGCCGAAAAGCTGAAAATGCGGGTCTACGCTGATATCAGTGAAGTGAGCGTACATATTGAGGAGACGAAGACGTCGGTAAGTGGAACGGAGGTTATTCCGCGGCGTTGACGAGTAGCTCTGCCTACCTGGAGCGCGGTGTGCTGGAGTACGACATCATTGACTGTGGCTGGATTGTCGCCAGGTGAATCTACACAGTGGCCCGGGAGCAGGGCGTCGGCACTGAACTGGCGCTGTGAACCTGCGTCTGCGAACCCGCAAGACTATCCATTCTGCTGATGGTCTAAGCTAATAGATGCTGGAAATCTGGAAGTCGGGTGAGGTGATTGTAGTGAGGAAGGCAACGGAAAAAGCCGTGATCGTGCTGCTATTGGCGTTAGTCGGGGGATGGTGCTGCGTTTGCTCTGGTGATTCACCCCAGGCGCTGGCGGGCCCGAATGGCCCGGCAGTTGACGAGATCGCGCCGGAGCTTCAGGAGGCAGCCGAGGGTCCCTTGAGGCTGGAGGTGTGGAGTGCCAACAACCTTACCTACAGGGTGGGGGAGCCCATCGTGCTTGGCCTGACCTTCCGCAACACCGGGGCCGAGCCGATCAGAGTAGACCTGGGCCACCTGGGCAGGCGGACTCTGGAGGTCACGTGTAGCGGGCAGGGATATCAATCCAGACTATTGGACCTTTACCCCGGTGGCCTCAGCGGCATCTTCAGAGCTACTCTGGCCTCGGGGGTAACATATCACCACTCGATCGTGCTCAACGAGTGGGTCAGCTTTGACCAGGCCGGGACCTACAACGTGCGGGTATCGTACGATGGGGCTAAAGGCTTTGGGCCAACACCGCAAGAGGCGCGGGCGGCCTGTGACCTGACCATCACCGTACGACCCAAGGCCGGCCAACTGAGTTCGATTCTCGAAGAATGGTACCAGTCGTCGCTCGAGTCCAAGAACCCGCTGCTGAAGCGCGAGGCAGCCGAGCTGGCCATATGCTACTGCGGTCAGGAGGAGGCGCTGCCGTTTCTGAGCCGGCTGATCGGCGGTTACCGGCACTGGTTGTACAGCGACCTGGTGGAGCCGTTCAAAGGCGTCAGATTGGTAGGCACACTCGCGGCACTGGACCTGCTCGCCGACTTGAAGAAGAATGAAGATCCACATAAGGCACTCCTGGCGACGGTTGAGATCGGGCTGTTACGGCAGACCTCGGTGGACCCGGCCATCCAAGCTCGCGCCGAGGAGCTCTTGAGGGACGTGCCGAGTGACTTTCGCTTTGTGGAGCCACATATTATGGACTGATTATGCGTTAGCCCAGCCATTTACGCGGGGCACACAAGGCGAGCAACGCAAGCACTTGACGTGAATGAGGCTGAGCCAGGTGGGGCACCACCCTGGTCAGCGCCGGGTGAGCAGCAAATATACCCCGATTGCCCCGAATATGATGTTCTGGGCCCAGGCGGCTGGCATAGGAGGGATGGTGCCGGCCAGCCCCAGAGCCAGTCCCCACGAACGCACGCCATTGTATAAGAATACCAGTACAATAGCCATTGTCAGGCCAGTGAAGCTGCCCAGGTGGGCATAGCGGTCGGCCAGCGGCGCGGCGATGAGCGCGAAGACAAGGCAGGCCACCGGGATGGCGTACTTGAAGTGCCAGTGGGTACGCAGCGCATGAGTGGGCTGGCCGGTCTCCGCCAGGGTCGCGGCCAGGTGAGCAAGCTCGTCGGCGGTCATCTCGTAGGGCGTGCGCTTCTCCGCGTAGTAGTGCTGGAGGGCGCGGTGAAGTCTGATGGGCTGCCGGGCAAACTCTGTCCGCTCGTCTTCTTTGATATTGCCCTGCTCGTCCAGATAGACTGTATACCCCTGCTCCAGCGTCCAGACCGCCCCGTGGAGGGTCGCTTTGTGGGCGACCGTAATGGATGTCAGTTGGCCAGCAGGGTCTGCTTGCCAGATGGCGATTTCGGACAGCTCGTTTTTGTCGGCGTTCATATGCCGGACGTAGAACATCCGGCCCTGGTCGTCGCGAAAGAACTGGTTGTACTCCTGGCGGACCACCGGCTGACTGTGAGTGATGGTTTCAAAGACCTGGCGGGAGGCTTCGTTGCTGGCCGGCACCAGCCACTCGTTTACCGCAAAGGAAGCCCCGCTGGCCAGAGTTCCGAGCAAGACAAGCGAGAGCGATATTCGAGCGAAGGATACGCCGGCGGTGCGCATAGCTACGGCCTCGAGGCGGCGGCTGAGGTCGGTCATCGTCATCGCTACCCCGACCAGAGTGCCGACCGGTAAGGACCAGACCAGCGCCTGCGGCGCGCGGTACAGCAGATAAAGAGCAATAAGCTTCGGAGAGACCCGCGCCCCCACGATAATTGCGCTCAGTTTGCGAGCCTCATCGCCCAGCAGAATGATCACGAAGATGAGCACGCCGACGATGAAGGGTAAAATAAACTGGCGCAGGATGTAGCGATCCAGCCGACGCATCACAGCTCACAGGCCCTTCTTTTAGCGGTCAGGCTTGGGCAGTGCCGGGCCCTTCGAGTACAGCAAATGCCACCGCAAGGCGGTCAACATGAGTCAGCGACAGGTGCCAGGTGGTCCCGCCCAATTTGCGGGCACGCTCGGCGGCGGCTCCGCGCAAGTGCACTTGCGGCCGCTGTTTCTCGCTGGAGGGTATCTCGATATCCTTGAAGCGTACTCCCCGCGCCCAGCCGGTGCCCAGTGCCTTCATTACCGATTCCTTGGCGGCAAAGCGGGCCGCCAGCCGCTGGCCCTGATTCGCTGCTCCCAGGCAAACCTCCTGTTCCACAGCAGTGAATATCCTGTCAAGGAACCGCCGGCCGTATTTGCCCACCAGGCGATTGATCCTGTCAACTTCGACGATGTCGGTGCCAATGCCGATTATCATTGTTAAGTTCGCAAGTACAGGAAACCAGTAGATGCGCGCAAGGCAAGTATACACGGGGCAACTGATTGACTCAAGCTATGTAGTGCTGGATAGAGGATAGGGGAGAGGCAAGCGTGCCAGGGCAAGCCCGGGGATTGTTGGCAGCAAGCAACCTGACGATTCCAGATTAGGTATCAGCCCGCTGCCGGGCAGGCACAATAATGGCTGCCGGGGGAGGATTCGAACCTCCGATAACTGATCCAGAGTCAGCCGTGATACCCCTTCACCACCCGGCAGCAGTTACTATTATTATGGTCGTTCAGGCTACCGCTGTCAAGCCAAGCTTCACATGTTGACAGGGGTCGGCACCGTAAACTCTTTGCAGTCAGGAAGGTCTGGTTGGGGCTGCTGTTCAATTAACTTCCCGACTGCCGCCATATGAGAGTTTGCTATTGCTGAAAGGAGTCTTAGAGTCATGCGTATAGGAATAGTTGGGCTTGATACCTCACACGTCGTTCAATTCACTATGAGACTGAATCATGTAGACATTGAAGAGGAGCAGTGGGTGGAGGGGGCCCAGATTGTAGCCGGCTTTCCGGGCACCTCCAAGGTAACTGACGATGACACACGGGCCGAGTATACCGCGACCGTGGCCGGCTATGGCGTGGAGCTGGTTGATGCCCCCGAAGAGCTGATCGGCATGATTGACGCGGCGATGATCGAGTTCCAAGAGGGCGCCAAACACCTGGAGGCGGCCAGACCGTTTCTGGAAGCGGGGCTTCCCGTCTTCGTTGACAAGCCTTTTACCTGTTCGGTTGGCGATGCTCGGGCGCTGGCGGAATTGGCCGAGGCGAACGATGTACCAGTGTTTTCGTCTTCGTCGCTTCGCTATGTGCTGGAGATTCAGCAACTAAAGACCGAGCAGGACAAGGCCGGTGAGGTCCTGGGGGCGATGGCCTACAGCCCGGCCAGCCTGCACCCGGAAAATCCAGGCCTGTTCCACTACGGTATTCACGCAGTGGAGACGCTCTATGCTCTTATGGGACCGGGCTGTCAGGAGGTATGGTGTGCATATGAGGGCGGTGCGGAGGTTGTGGTGGGCCGCTGGCAGGACGAGCGCATTGGCAGTATTCGAGGCACCCGTGCGGGAGCTCAAGGGTACGGCTTTACTGCGTGGTGCGAGAGCGAGGTCCGGGCCTGCTCGATTGATACTAGCTACATCTACAGGGAATTGCTCAAGAAGGTCGTGGGTATGTTCGAGTCGGGCATTGCCCCGCTTGACATCGAAGAGACCATAGAGATTGTCGCGTTTATTGAGGCGGCGGCCAAGTCTGCCCAGACCAGGGGTCGGGCCACCCTCTTGTTTGAATGATAGCCGAAGTTGATGACAAAGGCGGGTCGGTTACATTCCCTATGTGAATCATATTGTACCGTCTGATGTCAGCTACGAAGACTACCTGCAGTACAAGTGCAAGGCCCTGAAAATTCCCGACCCGTGGGCCGACGGCCCGCCCGATCCTAACTCACTCTAGTTGGGAGGAAGAATAGCCAATGAATGAGGCTTTTGGCCGTGGCTTAGGCAATCTGCCGATGCTGGCTGATGTTGAGACTCGGTCAATATCTGCGGAGAATCCTGCTGAC
Organism: bacterium; assembly: GCA_030615605.1. Classification (GTDB taxonomy): domain Bacteria; phylum Armatimonadota; class Zipacnadia; order Zipacnadales; family Zipacnadaceae; genus JALGTD01. Next base: position 75,675 of record JAUWYY010000007.1, on the reverse strand, counting down.
GGTGGCTGCCGTCGTATGCCGTGCACAAGCGTGCCGTCTGTGGTACAATACGGTGGCAAGAAAAGAATGAAAGGAAGTGGAGTCATGGATTTACGGCCGAGCGGTCCGATCCTGGGCAACGCCAGGACACGGTCAATATCCGCGGACAATCCACGTGGCGGCAAGGGCAGCAGGGCCCCCGCCCTGATGATCTGTGCTCTCCTCGTTGTTTGCCTTTTGCCCATCGGGAACAGGGCTTGGGCAGAAGGCGCGCACGTCCGAGTAACCGACTTCCTGCTGCTGGCCAACGAGGGGACAGGTGACGCAACGCAATTCACCTTCCGCCGCTGCTGCCCTGTAATAGATGACAGGCAAGCAGTGATTAGAGAATTCACCTCGGCACGGCTGAAATCCACAGGGGAGACGCTTGGTGTCGAGAAGATCGACTACCAAGTTGACCACCTGGGCAACGGTGTCGGGACCTGGCGTGTGGACGTGGTCCCAGCCGGCGAGCAGGTGTTGGTGGAGTTGACCTGGGACGTCGTGGTGCGACGAGAGGGAGAGCCTCTCCGGGCGGTGCCGATTGTGCCTGCGGAGGAACTACCGTCCGAGGTCCGCCCCTTCCTGGAACCTACCGCGAATTGCGATAGCCGCGACCCAGTAGTCATGTCTGCCGCCCAAGAAGCCGTCGGCACAACGCCCAATGCCATAGCCATAATCCGGCGGCTCGCCATATTCATGCGCAGTCTCAATGGGCAGGCCCAATACCAGTTCCACAAGATAGGCATGGCAGCCAATGTGCTGAAGAACGGCGGGCATAGCTGCATGGGCTCATCGGCCGCAGCGGTAGCCTTGCTTCGGGCCTGTGGACTGCCTGCGCGGATTGTTTATTGTATGCCGGCCGCACCCCAGGGGAGCGCCTACTACACCCATGGTATCGCCCAAGCCTGGATTGACGGTCGTGGCTGGGTGCCTTTTGAGCCAATCTCTGGCGGAGCGCAGTTCCCCCTGCCTGGCCCGCCAGAAAGGGAGTATGTCTTCTACCGCTTCGGTACCCGGCAGGATGAAGAGTACATACTTCCTGAGGAACGGGATGGTTTCGTTGATGTCTGGCCGCTTCAGGACGAGCGCGGGGAGCAGTTCTTCTCCTGGCACGGCGACGAGGCAGCAGTGGTATTTGCACACCCGCCGCCGCAGGAAGGATACCTTCAGGGAGCGGTGACCGAACCGTTTGATCACTATGAACCCGGAAACTATGGGCGGCTGTTAGGGCCAGCAGAGGTGCGCCGCACTTGGGAGTCGCTCACAGAACTATCCCGCGAATACATGCGCAGCGGATCTTTTCTCATCAGGGAGAACATGCTCGCCAGCCTGGTGCTGCCCGCCATCACTATTGCATCCAAACCCTTGCCACCCATCCCTGCCCAGGGACCCGATGAACTCAAGCTGGCCAATAAGTTTGTGCTCAAGCCTAACAACGGTCTCAGCACCATGGTGATTTCATATTTGGCAGAGCAAAGCTTTGAGCATTTTGACTACATGGTCGTGGCCGACAACGGGGTCCGCGCGCTGCTGCGCTTCGACCTCTCCCAAGTGTCCCTGGAGGAGGGTGTGGAACTGGGGAAGGCCACGCTTCGCCTTCACTGGGAGAAGACACTGCATCTAGCATGTGAAAATGCTGAGGAGCGCCTCCTCGGACTGTATGTAGTCGTCGGCCCATGGGGTCCAGGAACCAACTGGAATAAAATGCCTGATTTCGAGGAAGCTGCTTTCGCGATGTTACCCTTCGGGGATGAGACGGGTTGGTCAGAGATCGAGATAACGCCGCAGGTCCAACGTTGGCTTGCCAACCCCGAAACGAACAATGGCATCATGATAAAGTTCGTCGAAGAGGATCGAGACCCGTGGGTCTCCTGGCAGCTTTCTGGCGCTAGGAGCAAGGATATGATGAGACGACCGCAGATAGTTTTCGAGTGCGAGTAGCAGCGTGCCCAACCAAGTGCGCTAATCGCAACGCCGAGAGGCCATCTTCCATTTGGGGGGAGTGTGGCTCGCGAAGAGCAGACTTGAGCGCGAGTCCGAATAAGCCCAACATAGCCAATCCGCCATAAGGTTTTTTGAACGCAGCCCTATTCTTGCTCCTTCCCCCGCGAGCGGTTGGTTACTGTGCCGACGTGCCGGTGAGGAATGGTGATAAGTTGGCCGTCGGGGGTGCGCAGGCGCGTGTGGCGCAGGGTTATCTGGTCAACGATTCCCGCCAGCTCGCCGATTACCACTTCATCCCCCTCGCTGTAAATGTGGTCGTAGAGGATGAAATATCCGCTAAGTGCATCGCGCAAAGGACCGTATGCTGCCACTAAGCCCACTGCCAATAGCGCCAGGCCCATCGGGAGCAGTTCGGCAGCGGTATTCAACCGGAAGATGCGCAGGATCATCAATACTGCTATGGTGTAGAGCACCATACGTACGATCACTATCGGAGCACCCACCAGCAGGCGGCGGCGCCGTACCCGCGCTGAGGGGTCGGCGCCCACATCCCGCACCAGCACTGGCCCCAGGCGGCGGTGGATCCAGCGGCTGATCAGCCACACCAGCAATTCGAAAACGCCAGCAACAAGTATCGCGCGCACGATCTGGGTGGTGAGCCCTGACATCCAGATGCGGCGGAAAAAAGCAAAGAACGATTCCATTCTTACGATCCCTCCTCAATGTGGTTTGCGTTGGACACCTCAGATTCAGTAAGCTGGCGGATACGCTCCTCTTCCTGCATGCGACGGCGGATGGCCCGGGCGCGAGCCAACCGGGTGATGACGGCGGCGACGAACAGTACGACAATCGCAATCCATATCCAGTTGTCCAGTATGTGCGGGCTGCGCTGGGGCAGATAGACGCGCGCAATCTGGCGCAGCCACTGCTGTTCCAACTCGCTGATGGGCATCTGGTAAGCGCGAATCAGCGCCCGCTCTACCTCGCCGACATTACCAAGTTCCTCCAGGAACCCGCTGAGACCTGCTTTGCCCTCCAGCGAAGCCAGGTAATCAACCAGTGTATAACTTTGGGCGTAAGCGAGCGAGACCTGTTGGGGAGAGCCGCCGAAGGCCGCCTCCAGTTCGTTGATGCTCAGCAGCTCCCCATCCGCGGCCGCCTGTCCCAGGAGTTGGCGCTCCTCCATAGGCAGATCTCCGGTTGCATACTTGGCCAGGCCCTCGTGCAGCCAGCGAGGGGCAAAGGCCCCAGTCTCAGCGAGCTTGTGCCGGAGCAGGATATGCAGTATCTCGTGAGCAACCAGCTTGCCAATGCGTACTGGGCCAATGGCTTTGACCACCACCCGATTCTGGCGAGCAAAGGCGCGTCCGTGCACCCAGGGATCATTTTGTCCGGCGGTGCGCTCATCAAATTCCTTGTTCGTGTGGCACAGATCAATATGAATACGCTGAGCAAGTTCCAGATCCAGCGTGTGTTTGAGGCGCGCGATTGCTAGCGTGCCGGCTTGGAGAGCGATTTCGGCTTGGTCCTCATCGGCAGGCCAGTAGGCGACGCGCAGCTCGTCGGTGCCCTGCACCAAGCGCGCGTCTTGCTGGGCTGATAGGCTGCTGGCTACACAAAGCGTCAACAGAACAACCCAGGTGAATGTCCCCCGCCCTGCGCCAGTCACTAGTTCTCTCCTCGCCGGTAGTGGGCTGAGGCCCACGCTGGGCACTGCGTCCGGGAGCGGCACCAGCGGCAATGTTGATCCTCCTGGGTAGCGAAGTCCTGCGCATAGTGGACCTGCGCGGCCAGATCTGTAATCTTTTTGCGTAGGCGCTGGCGCTGGTCGGCATCAATGTCGGCGATAATCAGCCGCTGGGGGCGCAGGGCATAGATAGCGGTTTGGCACGGCTGAGCATTATAGTGATCGGCGCCCAGCAGCAGCAACAGGCCCGCGGAAATATCTTTGGCAAGCATGCCTGGCCCAGGGGGGCTGGCGCTGGTCCTGTAGCGCAGAAGCGTAATCACGCCGGACTCGTCGCGATCCACACGGTCGGCTACAGCGGCGAAATCATGTCCAGCAATCTCCGCAGTCAGCCGCAGGTCCCCAGCGATGGTCTGGTTGGGCGCCTGGTGGTGAGCCTGGTGGTAGTCGGTGAGCAACCTGATACCGCGACTGTGTAGTTGCCTCTCTTCAAGGCTGTCAGCGCACAGCTCACCCTCCCAGTGCTGCTCGAAGAGGTCCAGCAAATTCTGCTGACTGATCTCTTGGGGCCCGCCGCGCCGGTAGCAATCAATCAGTGTCCCCCGCACGGCCCATTGCAGCGCCGCCGGGCCACCGATAAACTGTCGAGCCTCGGCCGGGGCGACTGAAAGCGACAACAGATACTTCTGCGGGCACAACTCGAAGTCCTGGAGGTTGCGCGCCGTCAGCGGTCGCTGTTGCAGATATTCAGCAGTCAGATCGCGTTTGTTATTCACAATTGTTTGAGGTGCCTCGGCTTTGGACCGACTTTGCTACGTCAGTGCACCTGTCTGCATCAAGACGTATTATATCGGCTCACGCTGGTTGATGTCCAACGGCCGGCGTGAGAAAGCTTCGGCAGATAGGGAGGTGATTTGTGAGGAGCAAATAACTATTGGCCAGCACGCAGGACAACAGGGCTGCTGCAGGCCTTAGACTAGACTCTATCAGGAGGTAACTTAAATGGCTGATTCGGTAATTGCCGCACAGGTGTATACCTGTCGTGACTTCACTAACACTCTGGAAGAGCTGGACGAGACTTTTGGGAAGATAGCACAAATTGGTTATGAGGCGGTGGAACTTGCGGCCATAGGCGCGGAGCACACCGCCGAGCAGATGAAGGATTTGCTGGACAGACATGGTCTTATTGCCTGTGCCACGCATACCGGCTTTGCAGACTTGCGTGACAACCCTGAGGAGCAGGTCGAATACCACCAAGCAATCGACTGTGAATATACGGTCACCGGTGGCTGGGAGAAGGATCTGACCACCGAGGAGAATTGGATTGCCTTCGCCCGGGAGGCTAACGAATTGGGCCGGCGCCTCGACTCAATGGGCCTGAGCTACAGCTACAGCTACCACAACCACAGCCACGAGTTTGAGAAGTTCGGCGAGCGCACCGCTATGGAGATTCTCTTCGAGGAGAGCGATCCGGACTATTTCTTCTTCGAGCTTGATACGTACTGGGTGCAGCACGGCGGGGCCAACCCGGTCGTCTGGATTAACAAGCTGGCTTATAGGCTGCCGCTTTTGCATCTCAAGGATATGGCGATGCGCGGCCGCGAGCAGCTTTACGCCGAAGTGGGAGAGGGCAATCTGGACTGGGAAGGCATTATTGCCGCTGCCCAGGACGCGGGCGTGAAGTGGTACATCGTCGAGCAGGATGTCTGCCAGCGCGATCCCTTCGAAAGTCTGGAGATTAGCTTCAACAATCTCAAGAAGATGGCCAAGGAGGCAAACTAATGCCAAGCGAATCCTCTCCAGTCGACAAGATGGGAACTGAAAGCCTTTCGGTGCCCTTGCATCAGTCACATATTGACGCCGCTGAGCGATTGTACAGGAGGCTGCCCGGCTACACGGCAGCCGAGCAAGCTTTCGAAGAATTGCAACGGGCCCTCCCGGGCTATTCATGCGAGATCGTCCTAGTGAAGGCGGCAGCCGTTGACAGGCTATACAGTGCCCGTGTACAAGGCCAAGCTATTCATCACCTGGCGTGGCATATCGCTAAGGTGAGGTCATGCCGATGTATGCCTCCGGTAGAAAACCCTGTCGCAGTTGTTGAAGAGATTATTAAGGCACCGGGCGTAGAGAAGAACTACCGAAGCTTTGCCTCAAAGTTTGCCCACTTCTTCATCGACCCGGAGCGATTCCCCATTTACGATAGCTTCTGTCGTAAGCAGCTTGCCCGCCACCTGGGGCGACCGATGCGGCAGTTGAAGTCGTACTGTGGTTTCTATCAGGCCACGTGTGACCTCATCGAGCGGTCAGGCCTCTCGCCTTCCTTGCGTGAGATTGACCACTACCTCTGGCTGGCGGGGACCTATCACGATTTCCTTGCAGGTCAGAGGAAAATCGGTGCTGAGGTTATTGCCCTCTTCCAATGTAAATCACCAGAGGTGAAGAAAGACTTGAAGATATTACGCGCCAAGCCTTGAAGTATGCACAGGACCACAGCAACTTGACCACTCAGCAAATTGCTCGACGAGGCTGTAGGCCACCGGGACCACGAGTAATATGGGCAACGCCACGGGTGATCGCACGGGGATGCGCCGGGATTTATTATGCCAGTTTCGCTTCCGCGGTGCGGCCTACGCCAAGTGGATCAGCCGGCGCAGCCAGTTCGCAGCCTGCTCGTTGAGGCTGTAGGCGACGGGGACGACAAAGAGAGTCAGGAACGTGGAGGTAAACAGGCCGCCGATGACGGCGATCGCCAGCGGCTGCCACAGTTCCGAGCCTTCCCGTAACCCCAAAGAGACTGGCACCAGCGCCAGCAGCGTGGACAGCGCTGTCATCAGAATGGGCCGCAGCCGCAGCGCGCCGCCTTCGATTATCGCCTCGCGCAGCTCGTAACCCCGTTCGCGCAGCAGATTTATCATCTGCACCAGCAGAATCGAGTTGCTCACCACAATGCCGGTCAGCAGCAGGATGCCTAGCATAACGAATAGGCTGATGGGTACGCCCGTAATGAACAGGGCGCCGAGTACGCCGATGACCTCCAGCGGGATCGCCAGCATAATGGTGAACGGATGGAAGAACGATTCAAACTGGGCGGCCAGGATCATATAGATGAGAATAATGCCGAGGCCCAGTGCGATAAAGATACCCCCGAACGATTCCTGCCGCTCTTCTTCACCACCACCCAACGCGTATTGGTAGCCTGCCGGCCAGTTGTAGTTGTTCAGCCTCTCCGTGACATCCTTCGCTATCTCGCTGAGCGGCCGTCCGGTTGCGCCACCGGCCAGGGTAACTGTCCGCTGACGATCATCGCGACTGATTTGGCTGGGGCCAACGGTGCTGACGATGTCCGCGATTTCTGTCAGCGGCACGGCAGTCCCGTCGCGAGTAACGAGTTCAATTTGCCTGATAGTGTCAATCCAGTTGCGGTCTGCCGCGCGCGCGCGCACGCTAATATCGTACTCCTGGCCGGCTTCCCGGAACTTGGTCAGCTCCTGGGTGCCTCGGACCATGGTCTGGAGGACGTCACCGATGTCATCCGCAGTCAGGCCCAGTCGGCCGGCCTTGTCCCGGTCAATCTTGATCTGGTACTCAGGAGCGCCCCGCTCCCAGTCGAGGTTCAGGTCAACCAGCCCGGGGATGTCGGCGACCAGGGTCATAATCTCAGCGCCCAGACGGCCGAGGGTATCCAGTTCGTCGCCGCTGATCTTGATCTCCAGGTCGGTGCCCGGTGGCCCCATCCCTCCCAGGAATCGAATCTCCACGCCGGGTATGGTGGCAAACTGTTCGCGCAGCCACTCGGTTATCTCGTGACTGCTGCGCTCGCGTTTGGTGCGACCAATCAAGTCGATGTAGAAATTGGCCTGGCGGATACCGCCACCACCAGCGGCGGACATGGCATGGCCTCCTCCGGCCTGGCCGACTGTGACCAGTATTGCCCTGGCCTCTTGGATCTGCTTGGTTATCTCTTCAATCTGCCCGGCTACTTCGTTGGTGTGCTCGATGGACGAGCCAACCGGTACCTCGGCCACAAATTGGACCACGCCCATGTCGGTATCGGGAAAGAAAGCCAGGCCAACCAGCTTCATGGCGACGAGCATGATGCTGATGGCGAAGGTGCTTACGGCAACTGCCACCACACGCGAGCGATGACGTAGACACCAGTCTATAGCCGCGCGGTAGCGGTCGGTAAGACGCGCGATGACACCCCGCCACCACGACAGAAGCACAAACAGAGGGCCGGGGGGCCGCTCGACTGACGAGGATTCTCGCTGCACCATCACGGCGCGCAGGAAGGTTGCCGAAAGCGAGGGTGTCACTGTGAAGGCGATAAGCAAGGATGCCAATAGACCAAAGGTTACCACCAGTGCCATAGGCGTGAAGAAAGTTGACACCAGCCCACCCACCAACGCCAGCGGTATGAAGACACAGAGCGTGGTCAAGGTGGTAGCGGTGATGGCCATGGCCAGTTCGCCCACTGCATTGACTGCCGCATCGTCGGGCTCCTCGCCCAGCTCCAGATGTCGGTAGATGTTCTCGAGCACCACCACCGAGTCATCAATCATCCGCCCGATCACCAGAACCAATCCGCCCATCGTGATCATGTTGAGCGTCATATTGTTGAGGTACATCAAGGCAAACGTGGCGAGGATGGACAGCGGAATGGAGATGCCGGCGATGAGTGTGCCCCGCAGTGTGGCCAGGAATAGGAAGATGATTATCATCGCCAGCAGACCGCCCTCAACAGCCACGCTCTTGAGGTTGCTGATCGACTTCTTGATGAATTCCGCGCTGTCGTTGACTATAGCTAACTCTATATCCTCGGGTAGCTTGTCTTTCAATTCGGCTACGGCCTGGCGCACCGCGTGCGAGACGCGCACCGTATTGGCCCCAGATTCCTTTTGCACCGCCAGAGTTACGGCAGGCTGACCGTTGATGCGCGCGTAGCTGCGGACATCTTTGTGCGTGTCCTCTATCTCGGCGACATCCTTCAGGTAGATCGGTGTGCCGTTCCGGATTCCCACGACGACGTTGTCAATCGCCTCAATCACGTCGAATTGGCCCACGACCCGGACAGTGTGCTCACGGGTTCCTTCGGTGAGGAAGCCGGTGGGCACGTTGACATTCTCGTCGCGCAGGGCCTCCTCGATCCGGCCAACGTCCAGGCTGTAGGCATTGAGCCGCTGCCAGTTGACCGCGACGCGGATCTCCCGTTCCAGACCGCCAAATATGCTGGCCGCAGCCACTCCGGGGATCTTTTCCAGTTCGGGCTTGGTGATATCCCGGGCCAGATCGTAGAGACTGCGTAGGTCGCGGGAGCCGCTCATGCCTATGGACACCACTGGCTCGAAGGTTTGGGCGTCGAACTTGAGGACTGTGGGACGGCTCGCGTCCTCGGGCAGGCGGGCGATGATCGGGTCAATTCTCTCCCGGGCATCGAAGGCCGCCCGGTCCATATCCGTGCCCCAGTCGAACTCGATCATAACGGCGGAGAAACTCTCGCTGGATACCGAACTGATATTTTCCAGGTTGGAGACGATCGCCGCGGCCTCTTCAATGGGCTTGGTGACGAATTCTTCGACCTCCTCGGGCGAGGCGCCTGGATAGGCAGTGATAACAGCGATTACCGGGAAGTCAATGTCGGGGAACAGGTCTATATTTAATAGGACCAGGCCCATTGTCCCCATCACGACAATGGCCAGAATTCCCATCCAGATTGTAACGCGGCGAGTAACGGAGAATTTCGCTATGTTCATAAATGGTGGCTAATCTGTCGTCTTGGCATTGACGCGGTCGCCGACTCCTGCCTGAGTCTGGCCGCGCGCGATTATTCTTGTGCCTTCAGAAAGTCCGTCGGTTATGGTTATATCTGTTTCGTTATTCAAGCCGGTGATGACAGCCTGGCGCTGGACAACGCCGTCTTCAACAGTAAGCACGTATTCTCCTTGCTGGTCTTCGAGGACGGTATCGCGAGGCACTGTTACAACTCCGGTCTGGCGCTGGATTACCGCGGTGGCGCGAGCGAAAGTCCCCGCCATAAGCAGGCCCTGAGGATTGGGGACTTCGACTTTCACCTCAAAGGTGCGTGATTGCGGATCGGCGGCGGGAATAATGTCGCGGATCGTCCCGATGAATTCGGCATCGGGAAGTGAATCTATCTGGATGGTGACTGGTTGGCCAACGCTGACCTTGTTGATGCGGCTCTCGCCAATGCTGCTGCGCAGGTGCAGCTTGCGGTTGTCCACTATGTTGATAAGCGGTACTCCTGGAATGGCCGCTTCTCCTGGCTGCACGAAACGTTTCACTACATATCCGGAGATGGGCGAGCGGATGTAGGTGTAGCTGATCTGGGCGTTGAGGTACTTGAGGTTAGCACGGGCTTGCTTAAGTGCCGAGCGGGCTGCTTCGGTCTCCTGCTGGCTGACCTGATTGCGGACGGTGCTGGCGTGGGCCAGACGTAGATTGGCTTCGGCCTGGCGGACAACCTCATCGGCTGCTTTTAGCTGTTGTTCGCTAATCTGGATCTCCTCACTGCGCGGGCCCTCCCTCACCAGATTGAGCTGTTGCTCTGCGGTCTCGTATTGGGCCAGAGTAGTATCAAATTGTAGCTGGGTAGCATCAAATTGCTGCTGAGATATGGCGCCTGCGGCCAGCAGCTTCCTGGCCCGCTCCAGGTTGGCCTCAGCCGTCTCCAGATTGGCCCTGGCCTGCTCTGCTCGCTGACGGGCTATCTCAATCTCTTGGTGGCGGGCACCGGTTTCCAGGGCTTGGAGCCGGGCCCGGGCCTGCTCGCGGCCAGCTTCAGCGGCGGCCAGCGCGGCCTCGGTGTTTTCGATACCGGTGTCAGTCTGGGCGCTTTGTAAGGTCTCGCCGGTTTGTGCTTGCTTAAGGCGCGCCTCCGCAGCCTGTATTGCGGCGCGCGCTTGTTCGCGCTGGGCCAGCAGATCAGCCCGCTCCAGCCCCACCAGCAACTGTCCCGAGCGGACGAAGTCGCCTTCTTCTACGAGTACCCGGCTGACTTTCCCGCCCATTTTCGCCACTACGCCCGCCCTGTTTTCTGCTTCCAGGGTCCCGGTGAAGGTGAAAGTGCGCTCGATATCGCCGCGCCGGGCGGCTATTACCTCCACCGCCGGGATCTGCTCTTTACTAAGCTCCGCTTGCTGCTGGGCCTCTTTCTTGGCACTCAGTGCCCGGAAGGCCCAGTACCCGCCGCCCAGCAGAATGATGACTACAACTATGGGAATGACCTTATTGCGCACAGAAGCATTCATTGGTTGTCTCTCCACACTCATTGCTCAGTTACCGGCAACTCACTGTCTGGTACGCCAACGGCGCGGGCCAGTCGGGCCTCGGCAACCCGATAGGAGTAGACGGCATTGACGTGATTGGTTTCGGCGGCCGCCAGTGCCGTGCGGGCGTCGGTAACTTCTACTGGCGTTCCCACGCCCGCTTCGTAGCGAATCTGCGCCAGCCGCAGGCCCTCTTCGGCCTGTTCGACTGTCTTGGAGGTGCTGGCCAGCTTGGCTTTGGCCTCGTCCAGGGATAGAACCGCCTGCCAGACGTCGAGCGCGACGAACTCGGTGGTCTGCTCTTGAAGCAGATGGGCCTGCTTTACCTGCTCGTCAGCCTGGCGCTGCTGCGAACGTGAACTGCCGCCGTCGAGGATCGGCTTTGATGCCTGGACACCTAACGACCACGAGTAGTCCTCACTGAAGCCCCCGGTACTTTGCCGGGTGTATGCGCCAATGGCTCCCAGGTTGACACCACGCGCGGCCCGCGCCAGCCTCACGCTCTGCTCAGCAGCAGCTACCTGCTGCTCAGCGATCTTGATCTCCTCCCGTGTCTGGCCGGCCAGGTCGCGGCATGCGTACCGATCCGGTGCCAGGAGCACAGGCTGTGGGGGGGCTTCGATTTGGATTGGGCGGGCCACGTCAATAGCGAGGAGATTCTTGAGTTGGCTCTTCGTGGTTGCGACCGCAGTCCGCGCCGCAATTACCCCTTGGTGAGCATTGGCAACCTCGACCTCAGCACGAAGCTGATCGAACTGCGGAGCCGCTCCCGCTTCCACGCGAGCGGCCGCGATCTGAAATTGCTCGTCGGCGCGTTGCTCGTTCTGCTGAGCAACCCTCAGCAGACCCTGGGTCTGGATTATTCCGCAGAATAGCTCGGTAGTCGCCAGCGCGATCTGTCGTCGCGCCGCCGCTGCATTGAGCTTGGCAGCCGCCGAGCCAACCCGCGCCAATGCCCGCAATGCTTCATTACGCCCTGCGCTGTATAGCGACTTGTACGCTGAGGCGCCGTAGCTCCAGGTCTTGTCATCACCCAGCTTAATTGCTCCGCCCCCCAGTTCTGGTGGCAGTGTCATTGAGGCCACCGGCCCCATGCGTAGATATGCGCCTTCGAAGTTGAGTTGAAATCGGTCTGCTGCGGCTGCCTCGCCGTAGGCGGCCTTTGCCTCCTGGGTCCTTGACTCGGCGATCTGCAAATCGTAGTTGCACTCTAGAGCCATCTGGATGGCATCCGGCAAGGTCAATACGATAGGCTCTTCCTGAGCTGGCAGCGGAGCCGCGCCGACAAGACTCATCAACAATACTGTACATATGACCGCAATAGCTACCTTGCTATTCATCTTTGTTCACTCACCCATCGCCTCGGATCAGGAGTCGTCCCAATTCGGCCTGTCTGGACTCTCCTGGCTGTACGCCCGGCTATTCGTCTGCGGTGTCCGCCTCGTCGATCTCTTTGCGCATCCGCTCCAGGGCCTGTTCCATAAATGTCATGATTTGGGCAACATTGGCTACATTCACAATGACCAGGCCGGCCTGGTGCGGATGGCGGAACACCAGCAGCTTATCGCCCGGGTTGATGTCAAAGTCCTCGCGTGCCTGCGCCGGCACTACAATCTGCCCGCGCTCGCCCACAGTGACCGTGCCGTAGAACAGTTCATCAATCTCAATACCTTTTGTACCCATAGCGCCTCGCCATCTTTCCGCTTATCGTTCTTTTGGGAGCTTTTCGTCGCTCAAGCATACTAATCATACATAAATGATTTACATATGTCAAGGTGTTTTTGGATGGAATTGTGGAGGTGGGCGGCTGCCAGGGAACCAGACGACTCCTCCCAGCAGTCAAAGGTAGAAGAGCGCACCGAATCTCCCAACGTTTCGCGCGCCCAAGACCACTACAAGAGTGACACGCGTGAGAGGATCCTTTCGATGCATCCACACAGCGAAGCTGGTTCAGATGGGACTGACGGTCTATGCTACTGAGTCTTCTGACGCCGGCGACACAACCGCTGGCGGACGAGTCTCCGAAGCTACGCGAGCAGCTCAGGCTCCGGGATAGGAGGGCGTGGGACCGGCTCGTTGCCGGTGAACACGCCCGTATCTTCAACCTGCACCTGCGCCTGACCGGTGACCGGGAAGCCGCGGCGGATCTAACGCAGGAGAGTTTCGCCGCAGCCTACCAGAGCGCCAACAGCTACTCCGGCGGCGGTACGCCGCGGGCATGGCTGTACGGCGTGGCGCTCAACGTCAACCACAACTGGCTGCGGCGCAGTGGCCGCCGGGAGCCGCCCGAGCAGCTCGACGACGAACTCCCGGACCTCAACCCGGGTGCCGAGGAACTGGCGATCCTGCGCGAGCGCCAACAGATAGTGGTGGCGGCCGTGCGGGAGCTGCCCGAAGTCTATCGGCGCACCGTGGCGCTGCGCTACTTCGCTGAGATGTCCGGCCCGGAGATCGCCCAGGCCGAAGGCGTCGAGCCGGGTACCATTCGCTGGCGGTTGCACGAGGCGAGCAAGCGACTCTGGGCAATTTTGCAGCCCAGGTTGGGAGAGGAATGCGACGATGGACAAAGACAGAACTGAAAACTTTCAATCGCCCCTGGACGAGGTTTTCGAGGGTCTTCCCCAGGAGAATCCGCCCAGGGATCTGCACCAGCGATGCGTGAATGCGCTGGACCAAATAGACGCCGAGCAGGGCAGGTCGCCCACACCGCGGTGGTACGCGCCGCTACGCAACGTTGTCGCGACGGCAGCAGTGCTGGTGCTGGCCGTGGGCCTGTTCACACTATTACCCCTCTTCATGAGTGCGAAGAATGTGGCATCCACGACGACAGCTCACTCCGACGTGAGGCAGCTTCAGGTCGCGGCGCAGCCACCACTTGCGTTGCGGCCCGGTGAGCCCGTCCCTAAGGTGGCGACGGGGCCGGGGATGGCACCGGGGATGGCAGGGCCCGCCCCGACGCCACCCATTCCGGAGGCGACTGTGCGGACGGAGGCGCAGAGCGGCTGGGCGCATCAGGACGGACACTCTAAGAGTGATTCCTTCGGTGACCGAATAGCAGGCGGCAAATTGGCCCTTGAGGGGGCGGAGGGGTCGGGCTGGGTGGACCACAGACCTGGCCTGAAAAGTACGGTGGGATTGCCTGAAGAGGAGCAGGCGGCGGCCGAAGGGGAGCAGGCGGGGGCGAACATGGGGTTTCGCGACGCATACGCGAAATTGGCACGCAGACCTGCGGAATCAGTCGTTGTCACACGTGGAAGTGTGGAGCAAGCGCTCTCAGAGGGCAGGCCGCCGCAGGCGCCGCAGGTGGAGGAGCCGTGGCGGGACTTATCAGGGGAGCGGCAGGTCGTTGTAGACAAAGAACTGGAGCTGGAAGTCAAGGACGTCGAGAAGTCCTACGACGAGGCCCGTTCGATTGTCGAAAAACACGGTGGGTTCGTGGCCAGCGACGAGATCAGCATTGACGCCCACGCGCTCGACACGGCGGTACTGACCATCCGTCTGCCGAAAGACGGCTTCGAGGCGGCGATTACGGAGCTGCGGAAGCTCGGCAGGGTGCTCAAGCTGGTCGGCGAGAGCCAGGATGTCACCCGGGAGTATTTTGGCCAGGGCGCGGAGATCCGCAGCCGGGCTGACCGCGAGCAGATACTGGTGGAGAAGTACGAGAAGGAGACCAACTCGCACAAAAAGCGCCAGCTCAAAGCTGAGATTGACCAGCTCCGCCGTGAAATGCGCCGCGAGAAGGAGATCCTGACGAAGCTGGCCGAGGAGACGCACTGGCCGATGCTGCAGCTCACGCTAAAGGAGCGCGGCGGACCGGCCGGCTTCCTCTCAGAGATGCTGGAGCGCAGTGGCCACGCCCTGGCGTGGGTCGGCGCGACCGCCATCATCTGGGTGCCGCTGGTGGTGCTACTGACCCTCTTCTGGGGACGGCTGCGCCGGACCGATTAGTGAGCAACGTAACATCAAAGGGAGAGTATCATGACGTCACTCGCACAGGAGGTCAGTCCCATGAAGAAAACGATAGTTGCAATTGCGGTTGTGCTTATCAGTGTCACGTGCTGCATTTGGGTCTTTGGGCTGGCGATGGAGTATCCGGTCGGGACGCCCGTTGGAAGAGCTTCATACTGGCCGGAGGGCCTTGGCGAACTCGTAGACCGAGAGAACCGAGTCCATGGGTTCTTTGTCAACGCAAGTGATTACTTCTACTTCACCGGTGACGCCAATGCCTTCAACGAGTTCCTCGAACAGTATGCGTTGCTGAAGGGCACACCGCTTAGACTGGTTCTGCATCCCGGGCGTGGTCTGGTCTCACCGTGGGACGAGGATAAGGAGATACCATTCGAGTGGCAAGTTAGCGCATTCGGCTGGGAGTGGCCTCAAGAAAAATATCCCGACCTTCCCCCGGTGGACGAGGGCGAGTGCACTGACAAGTTTGATGCAGGCTGGGCCGAGAACCTTGACGCAGAGCTTGACGAGGATCAGCGGGCCATCCGTCGCAAGGTTCATCAGACTACTCAGTCGGTCACCACTGACGTCGGCGTCGTTATGATGGACCTATATCTAGGCGGGCAAGTGGCGCTAGATAAGGTGAAAGTGCCGCTCAACGTCGAGGTGAAATCAGGCGGCGACATCGACAAGTTCATTGCGGCCCACGAGGCCAGGCAACAAGCCCAGAACCTGGCTGATTAGCGAGCAATGTAGCATCAAACGAGGACAGTATCATGACGTTACTGGCTGCAGTTGTGAGCATCACAGTGGCCCTGTCAGGTCCGTGCCCCAGTGCTTGTCAAACTGATGGCTCTGCCTGGCCTTTGGGCCTGCCTTGACAACCTGCTATTGCCTACCAGCGTCTCTGGCGAGGCTGGATGCCTCAGGCGTCTTCTATCTTGACGCCCGGGAAGGCTTCCTCATGCTCCATCATCTTAGCCGGCAGCTCCGTGAAGACCCGGAAGGCTTCTTCTCGGGCCAGGGGCGTCAATGAGTCCTGCTCCCTGGGCCACGTTGTCTGGTGCTGCATGAAGTAGCTGCCCTTGCTGGTTCGGAACAAGAAGGTATTGCGTCCTACGTGCTCTTTGCCATTGCCGGCCGAGTTGACGTCGCTGGCTAGAGGTTCGGCACCTTTGGTGCGATAGCGCTTGCCGTCCACTATGACGGACATCATTCTGGCGTCCATATTGCTCGCTCCTCCTGTGCTTGTTTGGTTCTCAACTGGAACCCCTGCTACTGGTAACTCTGTTTCGCACTACCATAGCTGGGGCCCGGATCAGCCCTCTACTAGATGTTGCTCGTAAGAGCAGACTGGTTCAATGCATTAGCCACTCACCACTGGGATCCGATTGCTTCGAATGGCTCCTCTTCCCCGTGGTTCGATCGAAGCCCGCTCCGCCGCTCGCTCAGTTTGCTGCCGGTTGTTGTCCGGGACTGCCCGTGAGCAGGACCTCATCGCACAGCCCGGCGTTGGTCAGATGCTCGATCACCAGACCCGTTGACATCAGCAACTGCGCTTGGTTACCCGGTTCGACCTGGAGCGATATCCAGGCAGCACCGCGCCCCAGGATCTCAGTAACGGTGGCTACGACCTGCTCAGATGGCTCGAAGCCCCTAAGAGCCTTCTTCAGATGTGCCACGTCGGGCCCAGCTTCGTCGCTGCCATTGAGAGATACGTCTACCTGCAGGCCGCTTTTCGACCAGATCAGGTGCCCCTGTGAACCTGAATTTGCCATCTTCATACCCTCCTGCGTCCCGGCCCCAACCTCGTATTCCGGAGCCGGGAGGTCTATTGCGATCTCTACGTTTGCGTTGTTATGTGTGGCCTCGGACTCCTCATTCGAACTATCAACTACTCCGTCGGCTTCCTCTTGTACTCCGTCGGCTTCCTCTTGCTTACTGCCGCCATCAATGAAGTCTTCAAACTCTTCGTCTTTCTCGCAAATCCAGTAGCCGGTTGTCACGGTGTGTGCACGGGAGTACTCGGTCATGTGTGCAGTCGCCATTATTGCGTTATCCTGTGCCGTGAAGCATCCCGGCAGTTCGCACCACTTGCTCGAGCTCCCCAGCTTAAGACGGGCGTGTCGAATGCGGGCGCTGAGTTGCGTTATGCTGTAATGGCTCCCCTTGTGATCGGGGAATACTGCACATATCACACATTGTCTCATTGCTGTTACCCCTGCCCGTTCCGGCACCAGGTGTTAATGCTTTGCCCTTGGGTTCTATCTGAGCTTAACTTGATGGTAGCTTTAGTTTATTCTACCCAAAAAACTGGCTTTTATCCCATCACACCGAAATTGCTGCGTCATACATACCCCATCGTCTTCGAAAAAGTAGGGCCGGACTATGGCAGGAGCCACACAAGAACCATCAACTGGACCTGCCTGTTTGGAATAGTGCCCGATAGGGTAGACTCGCTAAAAATACACTCAGTATAATATAAAGAATAGTGCATGTCTATGAACCATCGCCGTCTGCGTGAACTGCGGAGGGGAGCGATAGTTCTGAACCAAGCGGCGACTGATGGGAAAATGCATCCTGGCCGGGAATGATGACGTAAACATAGGCAAGATCCCCAAGCACCTGGTGAAAGGAGAGGCTTATGGAGGAACTGCAGGTGAGAACAACTGCCAGGTGTTCAGTGTGCAGGAAGCTGAAGCTTCGGACCTAACCTGGCTGGGGCCGATCTGCCCACAGCTCTGTGGGTGAGACGCAGGAGAGAGGTCCGTGACTGGATATGTGGCATGATGAAGCCAGGCTGCGCGTGACGCAATTGGCCAGGTAATCGGCTGTTGGATGTCGGGTTGACTTAATCCGCGTGCAACAGCGAAGTGACCGATATCCTCAAGGGACAAGTGGAAAGATTATGGCAGAACACGCGCCACAAGTATTGTTGTCTGGAGGAGATTTGGTGGAGACAGTGAGGCCGGCGGCATCAGGGGAGGACAAGCTGCCGCTGGGCGCGTGCGACGCTAGGGGCGGTGGGAATGGCGCTGCCGGGCAGCGTGCGACACTGGTCACTGCGCAGTATCCAGGTTAAGCTGATTAAGATCGGGGCCAAGGTAGTTCACCATGCACGACAAGTAATCTTCCAGATGGCGGAGGTGGCAGTATCCAAGCAGCTCTTCGAGCAAATTCTGGCACGAATTTGGGCTCTAGCGCCCGGTGCCGCGTGACTATGACCTCACTGTGGCGAAGGCTGGGTAGTTTTGCTGATGCCCAGGCGGGACTGTGTCTGCCCTTGCCCCAGAGTTATCCTAGTTGTTCAATTTGGGGCAGAATCTTCTGCAGAAGTCTTCCAATCTCGGGTTTCTCTACCTAAATGATCTGCACCAGGAGGAATTAGTGCAGCAAACAGAGAATGCTAAGCATAGCAACAAAGCATATGGGAAATCCCAGACATAGGGGTAGGCCTAGGCCCGGATTGCCCGTATGAACAAGAAGGGATTGGGTTCAGACACCAATAAAGAAGCATCATAAGGGGCAATGCAGCAATATTGACAGATATTGTGCGATGCACCTGATGGGTGAAAGCACGGAGGAACAGTTGAGGCTGGGATTTGACGCTTGCATACGTCTGGAATTCCGAGGCAGTAGCATGTCTGCTGTATGCCTGCAACCCGCTCATGTTACCTAATTCCGGATAATATAACCGTCAGGAGGGCTCCAAACTCACATTTTGCAGATAAATGGCTGAGAAGGAGAAGAATTACTGCGTCATACGGAGAATGTTGACAGGAGCAATAAACCATACGGGTAATTCCGGCTATTTCAGAGAGCGAGGAAGAAAATGAGTGTGCCGCTCCAGGATATTATTGACTTTGTCGAACGAGCTATTGATCCGGAAGTGGTCGAGAGGGGCCGCCGAAGGCAGGCCGCTGTATGGTGTGGGGAGGAGACCGACTACCTGCCGCTTCTTTTGGGCCATACTGAACCCCCTACGCCTGAGCTTCCTTATAACCGGTACTGGAAGCTCGCCGAGCATGAGCTTATGGGCGGTGCTCAGGTGCCGGAGTTCTACGATTATCCGCATTACTCGCTGACCGAGCAACTGGGCTCCCCGGAAAAGATGCTGTACGAGTTTCTTTGGGAGATTCTGAGTTGGGCACGAAGCAACAGTGACGCCCAACTGGCCATACGCGCGTACATTATGTCCTCCCTGCCCGAGTCCTTCGGCGCCAAGTGTGAGGTAAATGAGGTAGCTGGCGTGCACGTCGTCTCTCATCCTATCAAGGAAGAAATCAGAGATATTGACCCGGGAAGCGTGGAAAGCGGGGCTTCATTTGCTAAGCTGCTTGACTTCACTAACTTTTTCATCGAGCATGCACCAGCCGGTGTGCGTGTATATCCTGCCGATACGGGAGGGCCCCTTGTAACGGCTCAGGCCGTTCGCGGAAACGCGATATACACTGATTTCTATGATGATCCGGAATTCGTCAGCGAACTGCTTGACAAATGTGCTGAGGCCTCCATACGTTCCTGCCGGCTGCTGAAAAAGGCCGTGGGGGAAGAAGAGACCTCAGGATACCATGGTTGTCTGTATATGGCACGCGGGTCAGTAAGGGTTGTAGACGACCCTGTAGTCAGCGTCTCTCCGCAGATGCACCGCGAGTTTGCCCTGCCCCGTATCAGGCGTGTATTCGAGGCCTTCGGAGGCGGATGGTATCACTCCTGTGGAGTGTATGAGCATCATTTGGATAACCTGCTGTCTGCTCCCGAGATCACGGCGATAAACTTTGGCGATCCCCAACTTTGGCCAGATTTTGACCAAGTCATTGGCAATATGATAAAGGCTGGCAAGGTATATTACGGCCCCCTACCGGTGCGAGCAGGGGAGGAACTCGGCCAGGCATTCCGTAATATACTACAGCAGACCGGCGGCAGGAGAAGAGGCATGATCTTGATGTTGAAGGGCGACAGGGCCTGGCCGGAGCCGCAGGAGACTATGGAGTTATGGCATAAGTGTCAGGATGAACTATGTCTCAGCCGTTGATCGCTGAGCTGAAGTTATTTCGAGTTACTAGGAGGAAAGTCTATGAAAGAGCCGTCAAATAACGATTACTTCCTCCTATCCGAGTTAACGGGGGGTAGGCAAGGTAGAGGATGGCAGAACAGACAGACACGAACGACAATCGTATCAAGGGGATGCTGGTTAAGGAGCCCGGATAGTAGTAAGAGTTGCGGCAGTACTGACAACATTCGTGCTATTGTTTCACATTTCTCTCCGCGCGGGCATCCCCCCCGTAGCTTTCTTGCAAATGTGTGAACAATTGTGTCAGGTCGGAGCGGTAAGACGTGGCTGTAAGGGGGCTACAGCCCCTCTCGGCCTGCAGGTAGAGCAGAAATTCCTGAGCGAGTGTGTCTATAATGCTTTGCACTTATATGCACATCCTTTCTGTGCACCAGAAGCACGAAGCGAACCTTACTGCGCTCAGGAGTTACATTTGTCTGCCGGAATTCACAAGCTTGCCACAAGTAGGCACGATAAGAGAGGTTATGGCCCGCTCTTGACGCCTACTTGTGAACATCCGGCCCCAATTTGTCCACAGAAAGTGAGTCTATAAGCCGAGTCCTGTACTCACCAAAGCTCAAGATGTGTACATGAATCCCAGAGTTATGGACGTACCTGGAACAGAAGTCATGTTCTCGTTTCCGCGCCAGACAGCGCGAATGATGAGACACAGATTGTCATTGGCCAACGAAGCGTCCCTCGGGCTAGCACCGAGAATCCAAGAGCACATCCTCAACATGCCAAATAGTACGGGCCGGCTGCCTTTTTCGGAACAGCGTCTTCGGCCGCTCACGATGTTCGACCAGCACCGGCAATTCCAAGCCTTTGCCGACCTCGTGCCCAAATAGAGCATCATCCGCTCCTGCGCAAGAGTCCAAAGACTGCGTACTGTGGCTCGCAATATATCACCTGAGACCGATGGCCCGGAACTTTCCATTTGATCTCGTCATAGAAAACGATAGCCAATCGTAAAGGATGTGAGTGTTCTCCTTTGCCTGTCAACGATAGGAGAGAGGCGGGACCGAGCAGTTTTGCTAGAAGGTATCTCGCCGCTAGCAGCACAGCCACGGCGGACACTGCCTTGATGATTTGCCCGACGGGGCTAGCTCGCTCCGTATAGCCGCTCATACAGCCAAGAGCCACGTAGCCCAGTCCGCCTCCTAGTAGTGCGCCCGCCGCGGGCGGCCCGTCGGCCAAATGCCTACCCCATGTGTACAGCAGGGCTGCCGTCATAGCAAGCACTACTCCAGAGACTACCGGAGAAAGCCGGAGTTCCCGCTTCTGCGTGGAGGCTAGAACCTTAACGTACACGACCAGCAGACCAGCGCCTATGGCAATCCCGGCCAGCATATCTGCCGGCCAGTGGACGTGCAGATACACGCGCGAGAATGACACCAGGGGGATTACAGCCAGCGCAGCCAAGCGCCAGCGCCACGACCCCAGTTGCAGCGCAATATACCCCCATACCACGGTTGCAAGCAACGCATGGCCGCTGGGTATCGAATAGCCGTCGGCGGTGGACAGCGCCAGGGGATGAACAATGTCAGGATACATCACAAACGGCCGTTGAGTGGCAAATAGTTCCTTGAGCACCGACACCGCGTAGGCCGACAGGGCGAACATCATCAGCAGCCGAAACCCCAGGCGGCGGCTAACGCATAGGTACACGATGATAATCAGCCCCAGGTACGCTTCCTCAGAACCGAGGTAGGTGACGGCGCAGGAGAAGCCGTCCAGCACGCGATTACGGATAGTCTTCAGAGCCAGTAATAGATCCAGACCGTTCATGCTGAATCCCTGAACGACTGTGACCTGGTGCGATATCGGAGTCATTGCACCAGAAGAAGGCAGGACTTTCAATTACTGACGATTGCGTGCCCAGCCTGGCCGGTGTCGTATGGCTCTCCGCCGGCAGCAGGGAAAACACTTACAGAAGGCGAAATCAGCACAGACTGACATCCGCCTTCAGTGAAGTGGGGAGTTCGGATGAAAGTTGCGCTGATAGTCAATCCGAATGCGGGAAGACTGCGCGGGGCCGCAGTAGGGCGTCGGGCAGCACGGCTCATAGCGGATGACGGCTGGCGCGTTGAACTCATCGAGACCAAAGCACCAGGCGAAGCCGGCCGCCTGGGGGGCGAAGCCGCGGCAAGCGGCTATGAGCTGGTGGTTGGGGTTGGCGGCGACGGCACTCTCTCCGAGCTACTCAACGGGCTGGTCGGCACCAGCGTACCTTGCGGCATTATCCCCTGCGGTACCGGCAACGATTTCGCCACTTTTATCGGACTGAGCGGTGACCTCGGCACGGCGGTGCGCCAGTTGTTGGACGGCTCACCCAAGCGCATTGACATGGGACGCTTCGTCGGTACCTCGCGGCATTTCATCAACTCTGTCGGCGTGGGCTTCGACGCACGCATCGCGGAACGCATCAATCGCCGCACACGCCTGACATCGGGGCTGGTGGCCTACCTGCCGGCAGTACTTGCCGAGCTGGTCCGCTGCGCACTCCTGACGGCCGTTATGGAAGTTGACGGGCAGCGCTACGAGGACGACTGGCTGCTTGTGGTCGTTGCCAACGGATACTCCTACGGGGCTGGCTTTAAGATCGCGCCGCAGGCGCGGTGCGACGACGGCCTGCTGGATGTGGTGCTTGTGGGCATGCGAGGCCGCCTGGCAGTGCTGCGTGCGCTGCCCCGGGTAAGGCGCGGTGCGCACACGAGTGATCCCAAAGTTACCATGCTGAGGGCTCAGAACGTGACAATACAAACGGACCAGCCCTCTCCGGCGCTGGTGGACGGCGACGTCCGTGCCCAGACGTCGTTCGAGATTGAAGTGGCGCCAGGTACTGCCCTACTCTGGCTGTGAAGCCAGGAGGAATCAAGCTGATAGCCCGACCCTTGCAGGCGTTCGATGCCCAAAGGAGGCCCAAAGAGATGCTGCCGATGGAGCTTAAGCGTGCGCCTTCCTTAATCAGCTTCAGCAGGATACTGCTGGTCGGTGTGTTGTGGTGGTTAGCCCTGGCACTGCCCGAGGAGAACGTGCTGTTCGCGGCGGTCTTTCTGCTCTGTGTTGCCACTGATGCCCTGGACGGTTACGTCGCCCGCAAGTGGAAGCTGGAGTCGAACCTGGGCGCGAAGCTGGACAACATGGCGGACACGCTGGTGTACCTGTCCCTGGTCCCGTGGATCTCTCTGCTCATACCGGGGCTTCTGCTCGACAACTTGGTGGTCATCGGGGTCATACTGGCCATTTATCTGGCGGACCTTGCCCTTCAGTACCTACGCCACGGCAAGCGGGTCCCGCTGCATCTGTTCTCGGGCAAGCTGGCCTCTGCGCTGCTGTTTCTATTCATCCTGCACTCGCTCGTCTTTGATGTCAATCCGTTCCTAAAATGGCTGACCTTCGGGGTCATCTTCTTCTGCTTGTTTGAGGAGATCTGTCTACTTGCCACGAGACGTGACCTGGACGAGACAGTTATTTCAGCCTTTATGAAACGCCGCCGGGCGGCGCCCAAATAGCAGGAGCCGCCGAGCCCCGAGAGCGGGCGGCTGGGTTCCTGCGTAGCAGCGGGACGACGATGTATGTCACCCGCGGTGTCGGGGAGGGCATGCCGATCCGCTTCCGCTCGCCTCGAGAAATGCCCCTGAACACGTTGCGCACTGAAAGTCGCATGTAGTTCCAAATGATCCGCAGCAAGAGGAGCTAGCGCAGGACACAGAGAATGTTTAACGTAGTAACAAACAATATGGGAAATCCCAGATAATATATCTTAGCTTCAGCAAGAAGTTCTCCGACAGGCTGCTAGCAAGGGTGGCTTAGGATGAGCCTCAACTGGCAAGAAGCAGCAGATCTGGTAGCCAGGTTACGAAGGCAAGGTACTGAGAATAGCGAAATACGCACTGTCCTGCGCCAAGCTGGGTGTTCGGACGTCAAAATCGAGAGACTAGCGCCCATGCGGCATGGGTGGGTTTCCCCTATGAGGAAGAAATGGTTTTGGGTACTAATTGTGCTTGTGGGGCTCATAACGCTTGCTGAAGTTTTCGACGCATTGGTTCTCTTGCGTATTGTGGCCCTTCAGGACGAGAACGTTTTCGTACGGGCTAATGCAGCCCGTGCGCTGGGACGATCTGGCAACGCACGGGCAGTAGAGCCTCTGATAGAGGCTCTGAAGGATAAAGAGAAATTAGTAAGACTTGACGTAGCGTTGGCCCTTTGGGAGCTCGGGGACAAACGTGCTGTTGAACCGCTGATCGAAGTTCTGAACGACGCCGAGCCCGGGGTACGGTGGACTGTGGCACTCGCATTGGGCGGACTGGGTGACCCACGCGCGCTTGAGCCGTTAGTGGCAAGAATGCACGATAGAGATAGGGACATGCGTATCGGCGTCGTTGAGGCACTCGGTTTGCTCGGGGATCCGCGGGCGGCTGAGCCGCTGATCGCCGCCATGGATGACAAGAACGAAGACGAGCTCGTACGTTGGCGTGCGGCCGTCTCTCTGGGCGGAATAGACTCGCCGCGCACAACCGAGCGCCTGCTGAAGGCACTGCGAAACCGGGAACTTCACATAATTGGTGCTGCTTATAGGTTTTTCATTCGGCGTGGCATAGAAGGGGCGGAGTCCATTCTCATAGATGCTTTGCATAAGTATCACCGTAACCTTATTATGGCGGATGCGTTCTCTACGTGCGGTAATGAGCAGCTCGAAGAGGCAGGGAAAGACTCATTGGAGCGCGGTATCTGGGCTTACTTCCATCCCCCGGGTCGCTCCCAACTGAGATGGGGATCAGATAAACGCTAGCTAAGCTGCAGTTGATAGGCTGCTGGCGAGTATCGTCCGCATTGCGCGTGAGTTCAGCCGATAGCCCAAAGTGTGGGAAGTCCATCAATACTGTTGACGAGCACAATCAACCCACGCCGCGCGCTGGTGTGGTTGAACGGCGCGTAGCCTGGGTTCATAAGCTCCTGTATGGCATGGGCTACCTCAGTGTGGCCCTCACCACGGATATGACGCTGACCTGGCTGCTGAAGCGCTACCGGCCCGATCCCGCCGACGCCAAGTGGAACGTGCTGGTGACGGCCGGTGCCTTCGCTGCGGCGCTGGTCGTCCTCACCGGCGACCACGTTTATCGCAGTAGCGAATATACGGGACCGGTCTGGGCAGAGTTGGCGCAGCTACAAGCGCCGCTGGGGGTATATTCGGCACTCGGTAACCACGACCACTGGGAGAGTATCGAGCGGAGCCGGGCCGCCCAGGCCCAAGCTGATATACCTGAGCTGCTGAACACGAATATGCCTATTGGTTTCGTCTGGCGGCGGGGAGCTCGCCTATGGCTGGCAGGCGTAGGGGAGTTATGGGAAGACGAGCAAAAGCTTGACCAGGCTCTGAGCGAGGTGCCCCCGGACGAGCCCGCCATATTGCTATCGCACAATCCCGACTACGCGGACGACATGAATGACTCATGAGTCAAGCTCATTCTCGCCGGACATAGCCACGGTGGGCAGGTGGTCATCCCAGTCCTATGCCCTGTTATGACCCCGTGTCGCTGCAAGTGTGCTATGGGCCTGGTCAAGACGGATGTCAGCCAGGTGTACATCAGCCGGGGTCTGGGCATCGCCATCATCCCTGTGCGCATCAACTGCCGCCCTGAACTGCCGTTAATCACGCTGCGTTGCGCTGAGCCTGCGGCGAGCTAAGGCCGTCCTTGGGCAGACGGCTGCAGAACCACGACAAGCAGTGGCAGTCCTCAAAATACTAAGATCAAACCTGAACTCGTTTCCGGGGAGCAAGGTCGCCGGGAGGAGTTTCCTGCGCGCACGGCGAATAATAATATGCGTCTCATTACTTGCGCTGTCTGACGCGGGAACGGCAACATAACAAGTAGTACCATTTGTGGGAGCACGTCAGGCCGAGCGCATTAAACCGGTAGGGATCGAAATGCCCGAAGCAACGATACTGATAATTGAAGATGACGACGAACTGAGAGAGGTCATTGAAGCGAAATTGATCAAAGAGGGCTTTGCAGTCAGTGGCGCAGCTGATGGCAACAGCGGACGAGAGGCCCTGCGTAGAGATCAGCCTGACTTGATAATACTGGACCTGATCCTACCCGACGTTGAAGGGCTTACTCTGTGTCGGGAACTGCGTGAGTATTCTGACGCGCTTATACTCATACTGACAGGCAGGACCGATGAGATTGATGAGGTTATGGGGCTGGAAACAGGGGCTGACGACTATGTTACCAAACCCTTCAGCCTCCGAGCACTGACGGCGCGGATCCGAGCCCTGTTGCGTCGCCAACACCGCGTTGCCGAAGTTGAAGTATCTTTGCCGGCGGGCGCAATCGCGCCCTACGCTCGCGATGGGGAGATCTGGGTGGATGAACTGGTCTCCGAAGAAGATAGCCAGGAACCCGAAACACCGAGTGGTGCCGGCATTCCACTGGCTAGACGTGGTGATTTGTGGCGTATTAACCAAAGATGGCACTTGATGAGCAAGCCGAAGCCACCCGTCAACGAAGCTGAACTCAGGCGTAACTCAATGGGCATAGTTGATGCTGGATATATAGTTGAGATCCTGGGCGATGCCGATTGGATAGGGGTGGTAAAGGAGGTCTATCTACACGACGCGAGGACAGTGGATGCAGTAGACCAGCCCATTGCTCATGGATACCTCATTGGCGACACCGCTAAGAGCGCTGAGTTGGTGCAAGAAGGGAAGCTCTCCTAGGTTCACTTGACCTTGGTCCCACGGGCAATTCAGTGCATCGACACTGTGCTCTGCTTACGATGATATTCATTGCCCGTGCTCAACCCACACCACCCCATCCCTGCCAGCGCCAGCATAGCCGACCCCCTCCTTGCGCTAGGTTGTGGGCTCGTCAGGCGGCCAAGGCGAAGCAATTGCGGGATAATGCGCAGCGCGTGCTTGCGCAGGAGGGCGAGCTTGGCTCGCTCCATGCTCTACACCAGGCCTTCCGCGAGACGCTCATTCACGACCTCGACTTCGAGCGGCCAGAGGAGACACCCGACTGGGAGCGCCGTTGGGAGGTTGGCAGAAAGCTAGCCATGACGGGCTGGTGCGTGCGCATGGACACACTAACGAGGTGCTATTCATCATGAAGAAGCTTATTATTATCAATGGCACTATGGGGGTAGGCAAGACGGCAGTATGCGAAGTCCTGTATAGGCGACTGCACCGCTGTGTGTGGCTTGATGGCGACTGGTGCTGGATGATGCATCCATGGAGTGTGACAGAAGAGAACAAGCAAATGGTGGAGGACAATATCACCCATCTGCTCCGAAACTTTCTAACAAATCCCTCATTCCAGTGCGTACTGTTTAGTTGGGTTATCCATCGGCCAGCAATATTCGACCTTATTCTCACGCCGCTGGCCGATCTTGAATTTCTCCTCTACCGGATTTCGCTTGTGTGCTCACCGCAGGAATTGACACAACGCCTGTTAGCGCAAGGGAGAACTCAAGAGTCAGTAGATGAAAGCCTTCAACGACTGGACCTGTATGAGGAAATGGATACAATCAAGGTTGACAGCAGTCACCTTGATGCCAACAGAACTGCCACAAAAGTCTTAGAGATTATGGAGGATACAGAGGGCGAGTATTACCGTTGTCCGGACGTGGATCTCGTGTGACCAGAGTGCACAATCAGCATCACGAGGCAGGTGGAGAATATCAGCCCAGAAACTCCCGAAGAAGGCGGGAATCCGCGTGGAAAATGTCTACTCGGTGAAAGTCGTCAAGGCCAAGCCACGCTGGTTGTTCGCGACGGATCCGGCGGAAGCCGGTATGTCCGGCGAATGGTATGCACCGGACTACGATGACGCGGATTGGGGCTCTGTACGAACGGACTTGGACGCCGGGTGGCAGGCCCAGGGATTCACCTGGCATCAATCCACCAGTACCACGCCGTAGTAATTCTGATCACACAAGCGGTCGGTAACGACTTCCAAGGGAAAGCCGTTGGCTCTGGCGGTAGCAAAAACGTCCACACCGCAAGCCTCCATAGACGGCCGGGCACGGTGAGGGTGAATGCAACTGTGAATGTTGCATTCTTCGCACAGCCCGCAACCGCCACATCCCAGAGCCAATGCCTTGTAATGACCCGCCAGGAAGACCTCGCGTTCCAACGTGGCGACTAACTCTTTGATATCCACGCCGGGCTTACAGTGGATCAATATGGCGTGCCGATAGCAGTCAATAACACGGCGAGTCTGCTCTGGCGTGGGGCTACGTGGTGGACAGCAAAGGCTCGTATTGTAGCCGCCACAACCAAACTGACACTTGAGTCGGACCCACGCCGCCGTGGCAATGGAGGCTGGGACTATGACTTTGGCCTCCGTTGCACCCAATTCACAGGCCCGGGAGATGAAATCCTTGAGGTCAGTATCCCCATTCATCGAGAAGCCCTCCCTCCCTGTCTTTCGGGAGTCTGATTTCTGTGCCGCTTGCGATTTGGCAGTTAGGACTGCGTTGCCTCGGCCAACTTACGTCCCAGCTCCCGGCATTCCTCCAGCACGGCTTCTGTCGGAGTGCCCGAAGCACCGACCGGCTCGGCAGCTTCCTGTAGTTTGAATCTTTCCGCCATTTTACGCAAAGATTCAATAACGACCGACGGCGGGCCACCGGCGCTGCCGAAGATGACACAAGGCTTGCCCGTTACTTTGCCCTGGGCCGGATAGTAGGTCCGGTCAAAAAAGTCCTTCATCCCTCCAGCCATATCGCTGAAATAGTCTGGGGAGCCCAGGGCAACGCCATCGCACTGTAGCAAGTCGTCTATCGTCGCCTCCAGACCTTCTTTGACCTCCACATCTGTTCCGCTGACACTGCGTGCTCCCTCGGCCACCGCCTCGGCCATCTGCCGAGTGTTGCCGGACATCGAGTGGTACACGACTAGGACCTTAGGCATCACAGTTCACCTTCCTCTATGCAGTCAGGTATGTCATTATACAATTCCCTGTTGATTGCTAGGATTCCTCGCTGGGCACTCATGGTGCGTTAGCCGAGACAAAGGTCAATCGGGCACAAGGCGGCTATCCAGCAGGGAGCGGCACCTTTGGCAGCTGTTGCTGGCCGCCGCTATTTGCCTCTCCCGGTCTCCTCTCTGAACAGCTCTCTTCGATACGTGCTTTCTCCGGTTTCCCCGACAAACATTCTTGTGCGCAGCCACAGGGCCACGTTCACCAGGCTGATCAACACGGGAACCTCCACCAGCGGGCCGATGACCGCAGCGAAGGCCTCCCCTGATTGGATGCCAAATACTGCGACTGCTACGGCGATGGCCAGCTCAAAGTTGTTGCTGGCCGCCGTGAACGACAGCGTCGCTGTTTGGGGGTAGGTGGCGCCAACCTTCATACTCAGGAAGAACGAGACCAGGAACATCACCACGAAATAGATGAGCAGCGGCACAGCGATCCGTACGACGTCGAGCGGAAGCTGAACGATGTGCTCGCCCTTGAGTGAGAACATTACCACGATGGTGAAGAGTAGGGCTATGAGCGTGATGGGGCTGATGCGGGGGATAAAGCACTGCTCATACCATTCGCGACCTTTGGCTCTTATGAGAGAGAACCTCGTGATAATGCCGGCCAGGAAGGGAATACCCAGATAGATAAAGACGCTTTCGGCAATCTGTCCCATGGTCACATGTACTGCCGTGCCCGCCAGCCCGAACAGTGGCGGCAGTACGGTGATGAAGATGTAGGCATACACAGAGTACAAGAAGACCTGGAAGACGCTGTTGAGGGCGACCAGCCCCGCACAATACTCCGAGTCGCCGTCGGCCAGCTCGTTCCATACGATGACCATGGCAATACAGCGGGCCAGCCCAATCATGATCAGTCCGTACATGTATTCCGGATAGCCGTGCAGGAAAACGACCGCCAGCACAAACATCAGGACCGGACCGATGATCCAGTTCTGCACCAGCGAGAGGACCAGGACCTTGCCGTTGCGGAAAACGTCCCCCATCTCTTCGTACCGCACCTTCGCCAGTGGCGGGTACATCATCAGGATCAGGCCGATGGCCAGGGGCACCGAGGTCGTGCCAATCTGTGACATTTCGTTGAGCCTGGTAATGAGGTCAGGGAGCAGGTAACCCAGCGCTACCCCAGCAATCATTGCCAGGAAAATCCAGCCCGTCAGATAGCGGTCCAGGAACGACAGTCTTCTTGAAACTGAACGTGTCAACGTTGTCAACTCCGTGTGTTGTCTTCAGGATCTGCCGACGAGGGGGCTCTTTTCCGGGCAGTAGTTCACCTTTGGTAGGATTCAACGATATATTTAAATCAATTGATAGATATAGGCAAAAATTATTCGGGCAGACCACACCGGGCAGCCACACGGGCTTCTGGATCTTCGTCCGCGGCCTGGGATAGATTTGTCTGTAATCGGCCAACAATGATGGTCAGAGCTGATTTGAGAGGTTCAGAATTGACACGATAGAAAACCCAGGTGCCAACCTTCCGTGCCTCCAGCAAATCTACGTCCCGCAATATACCCGTGTGATGAGAAACGTTGGCCTGGCTCATCTGTAACTGATCCACTAATTCACAGACGCACATCTCCTTGTGCTGAGCGACTAAATCCAATATCTGGAGCCGAAGCTTGTTACCAAGTGCTGAGAACAGTTTTTCGAGTTCCCTGTCGGTCATGACCTAAAAGGAGACCTATCGATGTATTTAGATACTTCGTTCAGCATTCTACTGCAGAACCCATAGTTTGTCAATCCCAAACAATATGGCAGGGGCTCCAATAAGGACCGCTGGTCTCAACAGCGAGGTATAGGTTGACAAGTACCAGAGCGAGTTGTAGAGTATCTGCAACTGAGTTAGACTGATATCTGCATAGCTGAGTGCGTGACGCGTAAAGGAGATGTGGAATTATCCGGCTGCGCCATCGGAGGTAGTATTATGGCATTGCCAACTGCCAAGCAAGAATACGCGCCGGACATCGACAAACCGGTGATGCACATTGGGGCGGCGCCGGTTGCCGTCCGCTACCGAACTCCTTAATCGTATGTAGAGCAGGATCTGACGATGCCTATTAGGGATATCGAGCCTGGCAAGGACGGATCTTCGGTGAGGGAGTCGAAACACTGACAGGCGCGCGGCAGTAAGATCACTTCGAGAGCAGTCACGAGGCCAACTAGGATAAGCAACATCCGCTTGACGCTCCCCGCTAGCCACGCTACAATCGGTTTGCGAAGGGGGTCCCGTGCATTAGAGGTTTGAGCAAGCGGAGAGTGGGTGGCAGTGCAACGGGCACGCGTGACAGTTGAGAGAGCACATGAAGCTCGGGCCACCGTGCGAGAGCAGCGTAGGGCCTGAGTTTGTTTTGCGGAGGGGGCAGGAACAACATAGTAACTGGTATAATCTTTGTCGGCATATCACATACGCCCAACTGGCCACATTTGTTGATAAACTCACGTCTTTTCATCCGGTTACTTCTCACTGACGCAATATGAGAACAGTTTGCAACCCAGGGCAACTCCGGCTGCCGTTTGTCAAGTCGTGTCCCATCGGAAGCGCGGATTGGACTGCCCGCCACGCTATAGCCCAGCTCCGCAATTGACTTTCGAAGACTCTGTCCCAAGTGAACGTACGGGGTATAGCATAATTTGGATCGGGAGCCCAATCAAAACGATATGCTGCCTACGGGCCGAGGTTACTGCTGGTTCCACGCATTTGTGATCTCATCCGCGCAGTCCGGCGGCTTATTGCTGGCACAGAAGAAGGTGCGGAGCAGTGATGAGTCTTGTGGGTGCAATCGGTGAATTGACAGTCACAAGGAGAAGACAGGGGTCACTGCTCCGCACCTTCTTCTAAGGGCTTGTATCACCCAGTGATACATATAATAGCATCTTTGGATGGCGAAGTCAAGCGGAGCTGACCACCGGAGCCGTCTTCTTGCGTAAAGAGGGCAATACTGGTCTGCTCATTGGTGGGGAGTCAAGCCGCAGGCCTGGCGTGTGCAAGAGGCCCTGAAACGGACAGCTTGACAAGCAGCAGTGCGCACATTACACTCACTCGGTAATATGTGCTAAATGTGCGGCAGCAATATCGGCAAGTGACTCGCGAGCTTTGTTTGGTCCCAGGTAAGGAGGCAAGTGAGATGGCTACTGAGAGGAAGAGAATCCTCGTGGTGGACGATGACCCGGACATCGTCGAGTCCCTCAATATAGTGCTGGAAAGTGCGGACTTCGACGTCGATACCGCCGCTACCATGTCCGATG
Source organism: bacterium (assembly GCA_030615605.1). GTDB lineage: Bacteria > Armatimonadota > Zipacnadia > Zipacnadales > Zipacnadaceae > JALGTD01. The sequence continues at coordinate 43,498 of JAUWYY010000007.1, read as the reverse complement.
GGCTGGCGCAAGTGGAAAGCAAGCGGCCCGACCTAATCCTGTTGGACATCATGATGCCCCGTGGGACCGAAGGTTTCCACTTTGTGTGGAAGCTTCGCAGCCAATATCCAGACTCTATCAAAGATACTCCTATATTGGTCCTAACCGCGATCCACAGCACCACCGAATTGCGGTTCTACCCCGACCAGAGCGACGGCACCTATGAGCCGGGAGAATTCCTCCCAGTCCAGGGTTTCATAGATAAACCCGTGGAACCTGCCAGCCTACTTAAGAGAATCTCGTCCGTACTGGGTGAGGGTGACTAGCCGGGCAGGCCCCACCCCAGAGAGCAGGGTGGCATAGACTGTGAGCACCACAGAAGTCGATCTAACCAGCCGGCTTCTATGGTTATGCCGGTTGCGCTGGCTGGCGGCAATGAGCATCATTGTGCTCACACTGGCTGCTGTCTACGTCCTGGGCTTCCCTCTACCGGTTTTTCACCTGACTATTGTCGGCGCGGGTGTTGCGGTCTATAATATCGTTCTTTACGCATGGATACGCGCTGAGATACGCCGATCTGGCGTCGTCTCCCTCCGCCTGGCAACCAGGCTTGCCCATCTCCATATTGATCTTGATTTGGGCGCCTTGATCCTGATGATTCATTTCACCGGAGGCGTGGAAAGCCCGCTGGGGGTGTACCTGGTTTTCCACATGATAGTCGCCAGCACCCTCTTATCCCCGCGGGCCGCGCTGGCCCAGGCCACCGTTGCCTCCGTCCTGTATGCCGCAATCGTCACTCTGGAGGCAATGGGGCTGATCTCCCACTATGCGCTGGGCTTTATGCGCCCAGATTTCTACACCTCTGCCCAGGTCTATGTGCTGGTGGTAGTATTGATGTCAGTGCTGTACGGATGCATCTATACAGCCGGCAGCATCGTACGGCGCCTGCATGAGCGCGAGCGTGAGCTTTCCGATTTTGCCGTCCGTCTCGAGCAGGAGATGCACCGCACCCAGCAGGCCTATGAACAGATCCAGGCGGTGCAGAAGATGCAAGTGCGCTATATGCGCCGGGTCTCTCACGAGCTGCGCCGTCCGCTTGCCGCGGCAGTCTCCCTGGCAACGGTGGTGCTTGAAGGATTCAGCGATGCGAAACCCGAGGCGAAAACTACACAACTATTGCGGCGGGTGGTCGCCCGCCTGCAACACGGGCTGGATCTGGTCGCGGACCTGCTCCAACTGAGTTTGGCGCGCGAGGCCCCCCTCAAGGAGGAACGCTCCTGGGTGGACCTGACGCAACTTATCAAGCAGGCCTCCGACGAACTCACCGACCATGCCCAGCAAGCTGGCGTCACTCTCAGCCTGGATCTGGATCGCAGTTTGGAGCCGATATTCGCTCAGAGGCAGGGTCTGGGGGCTGCTATGAGTAACCTGATCGGCAACGCCCTCAAGTACACTGACTCTGGTGGCCAAGTTACCGTGTCGGCGAGGCAAGACAGACAGGCCACCTACATCACGGTAGCCGATACGGGCATGGGCATCTCGACAGCAGACTTGCCCCATATTTTCGAGGAGTTCTACCGGGCTGAAGAGGCGGGGAATCGCGATTCCGAGGGCACCGGCCTCGGTCTCTCCATTGTGCAAAGCGTTCTTGAGGCCCATGAAGGGCGCTGCGAGGTGGAGAGCGAACCGGACAAAGGGACAACGTTTAGGATCGTCCTGCCGCGGGGTAATACCGAAGTAGGCGGCAGCCAGCAGGAGCATGAGGAAGCACCGTGCGAAGGAAAGAAATAGGGTTGCCACTTTCCGCTGTCGTGACTCAATCGGTAGCTGGACTGCTATGTTTACCCGGGTGATCGCTGTAGGCGACCAGTCGGTGGGCCACTACAACAGGTAAGCAGCGCTGATAGGAGGCTGGCGTATATGTGTCAATTCTGCATCAAGCACGGCGAAGGCAAGAAGTGGTATCTGCAGGCGAAAAACTATGCTGAGGACCTGCTCAGCGACTTGCGGCGCCGGAACTTTATCCTTAATTTCTTTGGCCATCCCGAGCACTTCGCGCGAGAAGCGGCCCAGATGGAACGCCTCACCCAAGCCCCCGCTTTTGTGCGACGTGCAATCAGCGGGTTAGTCACTCGGCGTATGAAGAAAGTGCATTTTGGCCAGGTGGTGCCACTCGAAGACATCGAGCAGATCTTCGGATTTGTCAATTCCATCGTGCGGGTGCCCTGCATTTGCCGGCAGGTTACACTGGGCCACGAGGTGCGGTACTGCTACGGCGTCTCAATGGGGCTGGGCGGTGGAGCCTTTGGTGATTTGTTGCACGAGTTGGACGATAGTTTCCTGTTTGGGCCAGAGACCTCGGAGTTTGAGGAACTGGATGCTCAGCAGGCACTGGAGGCATTCGCCGACCACGAGAAAGAGGGCCTCTGCCACAGCGTCTGGACCTTTGTGCCCCCTTTCATCGGCGGAATCTGCAACTGTGACCGTGTCGATTGCGTGGCTATGAGAGCCACGGTGGTACGTGATGTGAAGGTGATGTTCCGGGCGGAGTACGTGGCCGAGGCGAACCCCGACCTGTGCACAGGCTGTCGCTCCTGCATGCGTGTTTGCCAGTTCGGTGCACTTGCCTATAGCGCCGCCGCCCAGAAGGCCTCTGTGGACCAGACGGCCTGTTACGGCTGTGGGGTCTGCCGCAGCGTCTGTCCTAAGGACGCCATCGCATTGAAGCCACGAGCCGAGGTGCCGGCCGTCGCTAATTTGTGGTAGTATGTGCCTGGCCTGGCCGCGGACAGGTCAAGTATTCATACGCGCCAGAATCTGCGCGCCGCCATGCTCTTTGAGCTTCTCAGCCAGCTCTTTACCTGCTTGCTCCGGCCTCTGCGTAGCCCCCTGGACTGTTTGGCGTATCAGCGTGGCGCCGTCCAGAGATCCAATGACGCCCTGCACCACGAGTCCGCTTTCTGTCACCTCTGCATAAGCTCCCACCGGTGCACTGCAGCCACCGCCTAGTTCGGAAATCGCTGCCCGTTCCGCCCGGGCAGCGATTTCTGCAGTCGTATCATTGAGCCGACGCAGAACCTCAATAATGGGGTCATCCGCTCGGGCCTCGATGCCCAATATGCCCTGACCGGCCGCTGGCGTGCAAACCTCGACGGGCAAGTACTCAGTTATCTGGTTATTCATCCCCAGGCGGTGCAACCCCGCGGCCGCCAGAACGATGGCGGCCAGTTGCTGGGAACTGAGCTTGTCCAGCCTGGTCTGCAGATTACCCCGCAGGTCCACGAACTGCAGATCGGGACGAATATGTTGCAGTTGAGTGCGGCGTCGCGGGCTTCCTGTACCGATGAGTGACCCGTGGGGTAACTCCTCCAGGGATTGCCCCTCTCGTGAAATCAGCACGTCTCGGGGGTCTTCTCGCTCGCTGACCGCCGCCAGACACAAGCCGCCGGGGAGGTCCGTGTAAAGGTCCTTGAGGCTGTGGACGGCGACAGTTATTTCGCCGTCCACTAGCGCGTGTTCCAGTTCTCTGACAAATACGCCGGTGCGGCCCAACTGAGATAGCGGCACGTCGCTGGCGAGGTCGGGGAGTGTCTTGATGACTTTGATGACTATCTCCTGGTCATTGGGAACAATCTCCGCCAGCGCGGATCGGATGATCTCTGCCTGGCGCAGCGCCAGGGGACTGCCTCGTGTTCCGATAATGATTGGCTGAGGCATTGTAGTCGGCCTATCCTAGACCCTGGCCGCCCTTTCAAAGGCAGGACGACTTGCCTCTATGGTCTGTGCGATATCAGCGTCACTGTGTGCAGTAGAGACAAAGGCCGCCTCCAGATGAGAGGGCGCTAACGCTACTCCTGCTTCAAGCATTCCATGAAAGTAGGCAGCGTATCGCTCCCGACTGACGCGGGCCACATCGTCGGCATTGCGGATGGGTCCGGGACCAAAGAAGACGGTCAGCAGAGATCCCACCTGGTTGCAGGTTATCTCTACGCCTGCCCTGGCAGCCTCCCGGCAAAGGCCTTCACGCAGGGCGGTCGTCTGTTGCTCCAATGCCGGGTAAGGGTGGAGCTGCTTTAGCTTGCGCAGTGTGGTAGCACCAGCGGTCATGGCGATGGGGTTGCCCGACAACGTCCCGGCCTGAACCACGTCACCCAAAGGAGAGACGCACTGCATAATGTCAGCTCTTCCCCCGTAAGCACCCACCGGGAAGCCACCGCCGATAATCTTACCCAGCGCGGTGATATCGGCCTTGATGCCAAAACGCTCCTGAGCGCCGCCGAATGCCACTCGAAAGCCGGTGATTACTTCATCAAGAATCAGCAGGGCGCCATATTCGTCAGCAAGCTTGCGCAGCCCCGGCAAGAATTCGAGCTGCGGCGGGATGACGCCCATATTGCCGGCTACCGGCTCCACGATAATAGCTGCGATTTGCTCACCCCATTGGTCAAACAGGCTTTCCACGCTTTCGAGGTCGTTGTAACGGGCTACCAGGGTTTCTTTGGCATAGCCCTCTGGCACGCCCGCACTATCCGGAGCACCATACTGCAAGCCACTGGAGCCAGCTTTGACCAACAGGCCGTCAGCGTGCCCGTGCCAGCATCCGGCAAACTTGACGATCTTGTCGCGCCCGGTGTAACCCCGTGCCAATCGAACTGCACTCATAGTTGCCTCGGTGCCGGAATTGACCATCCGTACCATCTCCACCGACGGAAACGCCGCGATGATGAGGCCAGCGAGTTCGATTTCGACTTCGGTGGGCGCACCAAAGCTGGTCCCACGGCTTATTGCCTCAGCCACTGCCGTTGTGACGTCGGGATCGGCGTGTCCCAGGATGAGCGGGCCCCAGGAGCATACGTAGTCAATATACTCGTTGCCGTCCACGTCCCAGATGTGGCTCCCTTCGCCGCGGGTTATGAAGACCGGTGTGCCTCCTACGGTTCCGAACGCCCGTACCGGGCTGTTCACTCCTCCGGGAATGAGCATTTGAGCCTGTTCGAACAACTGGGATGATCGCGAATTGGTCACTATTGATTACCTCCCGGGGACGCATAGCACGGGGAGCTCTTCTTAAGTTCCTTCAGGGTGGGCAAAGTCACATAGTCCGTCACTGCCAGGCTTTGACTAATCTTCTCCACGCACTTCATGGCTTGCTCCGGAGTTGGAGCGTGTACCATCGTATACAGATTATAGGGAAAATCGGGCAGGGGCCGCCGCTGGTAGCAGTGAGATATGTCAGCGACTGTGGCCAAAGCTTCACCCACTCGGTTGACGTCTTGCTCGGGCACGTGCCACGCTACTAAGATATTACCAGTAATACCAGCGCGTATGTGGCCGAGGCGTGCCCCCAGGCGGCGGATGACGCCCTCTTCGCAAAGCACGCGCACGCGCCGCAGAACCTCGTCTTCCTCCAGCGCGCATCGGCCAGCGATTTCGCGATAGGGCCGTGGGCATAATGGTATGCCCTTCTGCAATTCCTGGATGATAGACCAGTCGGTTGCGTCCATCAATGGCTCTCTCCCTGACTGAACTCAAACGCGACGTTAATCTTGAAGACGTGCTGTGTGGGTAGAGCTTGGATGGGCGGGCAGCCTGCTTCGGCCTCGATTTCTGTGAGCAAATGTCGGAGGTGTTCCTCGGATGGTGCAATGACGGTGAACCACAGATTGTACCTGTGGTCGCGCAGGTAACTGTGTGTGACTTCAGGATAGGCGTTGATGACGGCGGCTACCTGGTCCACCTGCTCGGCGGGAACAGACACTGCAGCCAGGGTGCCGGCATAGCCCAGGCGGCGGTAGTCGAAGACTGGGGCGAAGTCGCGGATGACTTTCTGCTCACAAAGCTGCCGGATTGTCTCAATAACTTCGCCCTCTCTCGCCTCTACCTGCTGGGCAAGCTCCTGGTAAGGGCGGCTGACAATCGGAAAGTCGCTTTGAATAATCTGTAACAGCTTGCGCTGTAGACTATTGAGACATAGCTCTGCCATATGCGCACCAGGGGTCCTCAGCCATAAAATCGCCATCCGAATGGTAATAGGCCCGTGCCCGGCAGCCGCCACAGATGGCCTGGTACTTACACCTGCCACAGACCCCGCCCACCTGTGCCTGCCGAAGAGTAGCAAACACCGGGCTGTCGCGCCAGAGTTGGGAAAACGGCGTTTCCCGCACGTTGCCTACCTTGACCGGCAGGTACGGGCAGGGATTAACATCACCGTTGGGGATTATTACACAGTAGGCGGTTCCAGCCAGGCACCCTTTGGTAAAGCGCAAGTCCATACCCTTTTGTGTGGCGATGCGCATGAACTGGGGGGCGCAGGTTGGTTTGATTTCCATTGCTGTGTGCCGCTGCTTTTCCAGGATGTCATCCAGTAGCTGCTCGTACTGCTCAGCGTCGAGCGCCTCGCTTTCTAGCTGCTTGCCCCGCCCGGTAGGCACGAGGAAGAAGATGTGGTGGGCAGCTGCGCCGATACTCTCAGCAAAGTCAATGAGATCCCGCAGGATAGGGGCATTGCGAGCAGTTACCGTCGTGTGGACCTGAAACGGCAGCCCCACTTGTTGGCAGTTGCGCATCCCTTCTACTGCTTGCTTCCAGGCTCCGGGCATTCGCCGGAACTGATCATGGGCTTGCTCGTCGGTGTTATCCAGGCTTATGCCAACCCGGGCCACTCCTATCTGCTTTAGATGACCGGCAACACTTATGTCAATCAGAGTGCCATTAGTCCCCAGAACGGCGCGGAGCCCGCAGTGGTGGGCGTGGGCCATAAGATCGAAGATGTCATCACGCAGGAGAGGTTCACCGCCGCTGAAAACCATAATCCGGAAGCCGGCGGTAGCGATCTCTTCGATCAGTCCGAGACCCTCCGCAGTGCTCAGCTCATCCTCTTGTTTGGTCCCAGCGTCACGATAACAGTGTTCACAGGCCTGATTGCAGGCCCGGGTGGTGTTCCAGGAGATTAGCACGATTCTCCGCCGCTCTCTAGCCAGTCAACTGCTTCCTTGGCGAAATAGGTAATGATGATGTCGGCTCCCGCGCGCTTGATGCCAGTCAGAATCTCCATGGCTACGGCTTGCTCATCAATCCAGCCTCTTTCCGCTGCTGCCTTCACCATGGCGAACTCCCCGCTAACATTGTAAGCGGCAATCGGCACGGGCCACCGCTGCGCCACCGCTGCGATTACGTCCAAGTAGGCCAGGGCGGGTTTGACCATGATTATGTCGGCGCCCTCCTCGATATCGGCCTCTACTTCTCGGAGGGCTTCGCGGACGTTGGCCGAGTCCATCTGGTAGGAGCGGCGATCGCCGAACTGGGGCGGTGAGTCCGCCGCGTCGCGAAACGGGCCATAGAAAGCGGAGGCATATTTCGCGGCGTACGACATGATACCTACGGTGGTTAGCTCGTTGTCATCCAGAGCCGACCGAATAGCCCGCACTCGCCCGTCCATCATATCCGAGGGGGCCACTAGGTCCGCCCCTGCCTTACCATGCGAGACAGCAACCTTCGATAGCAACTCGAGCGTCGCGTCGTTGAGCACTTCTCCTTCTGCCACTATGCCGCAGTGGCCGTGCGACATATACGCGCATAAGCAGACGTCGGTGACGACGACCAGTTCGGGAGCTGTCTCTTTGATAGCCCGGACTGCATCCTGAACCACACCGTCCTCGGCATAGGCCTCCGAGGCCACTTCATCTTTGGTAGCGGGGATGCCAAATAGCAGCACGCCCCCAATGCCTCTCGCAGCCACCTCGCGCACCTCGGCCGCCAGAAGATCCACCGAGAGGTGATAGTGGCCGGGCATTGACGATATCTCGGACTTAGCTCCGCTGCCCGGCACCACAAACAGGGGCAGCACAAAATCTTGCGGGGCGAGGGTAGTCTCGCGTACTAGCCGCCGCAAGCTCTCGGTGCGGCGCAGCCGGCGCAGTCGGGTGCGGGGAAACATTATGCTTCGTCCTTTCCGGCGTCTGGCCTGGGATCAGGGAAGTATGACCGCGCCGTTACCTCGGCTTCGGTCCGCTTGCCCTCGCGCAGCAGATCAAGGACCGGGGAATCAAGGATGGCCTTCCACGTCATTGCGCGAATTGCTTGGTCTTTGCAGTGGCGCTTCAAGTCCTCGCGCAGCCGGCCAAGTAGCTCAGCTAGCTCGCCATACTCAGGCCCAAACAGACCCTCCAACTGCTGACGTAAGCGGCGCGCCAGCATAGGGCTGGTACCATCCGTTGAGACTGCAATGCTCATCGGCCCTCGACGGATAGTCGCCGGCACGAAGAAATTACACAGCTCCGGATGGTCCACGACATTGACCAGTTGGCCCGCCTGCAGCGCAGCGCGGCCAATCTGCTCATTAACCGTCGGCTCATCTGCGCTCGCTATTACCAGGAAGGCATCGCGAATGTCGGCTGGTGACGCTTCTCGGCGTGTACACCTGATCACTCCCGCCGCAGCCAGCGTCTGCAACTCCTCTGTAACTTCGGGAGCGACGACTGTAACGACTGCACCAGCGGCCAGCAGCATCTTCACCTTCCTCGTGGCCACAGCACCGCCCCCAACCACCACGCATCGCTGGTGGGCGAGCAGTAACGTTATGGGATAGCCGTCAGTCATAATCAGACACCGGGCACTTGGCTTGCAATGACTCTACTCCAAGCGTGCTCCTAAATAGCATAACACTCGGAGAGAAAAAATCCAAGGCTCCGGTGGCGGAAATGGAGCCTTGACTACTGTTAGTACAGGATGTTATCATAACACTTGGTGATGTGCAACCAATACTGGAGGACGGTGCCGTGGACAAGTCAGAATACCTGTTGGAGCCAGGAGTCGTGCGGGAGGAGCTAGGGCTGAGTCAGGCTGGGTTTGCCGATTTGCTTGGTGTCTCTACGCGAGCCGTGCAGAGTTGGGAACAAGGCTGGCGGAAGCCCAGTTCAGCACTGCAGAAATCAATCCTACTGGCACTGATCGCCTGGCGTCAGGACGACAATTTCGGGGCGCGGATGTGCTGGGAGGCTAAAGATTGTCCTCAGGCTACGCGCGAACGGTGCCTGGCCTATCGCGGGCGACAGGGCCATCTTTGCTGGTTTATGACCGGGAACATCTGCCAGGGCAGGCATCTACACAGTTGGCCAGACAAGATGGCGTTCTGTGGGGAATGCACGTTCTTTCACGCACTCCTGGATGGCGAGGGGTGCACAGCGAGCGAAGAGTAGTGTACCAGGCTATATTGTGACGAGCAAGTGACGCGAAGGTAGCACCGCTGCTCAGTGTGTGCTCGGGAAAAGGCTACCTCAGTGAACAAAACCCAACTGGACTGTGTCTATCAGTGCGTAAGTCGCCCAACAATAAGAAAAGGCTGAAAAGGGGGGTGTTGACAAGTACTGGCCTTTATGTTATCGTAGGCATTGTTAAGAGGCAATCACTACGTGATAGACACTGAGTGTATCCTCGTAATATCAGTAATAAACGTTGAACTCATACGTACTAACTAATATGCAGTGACCCCTACGATAGGCTCGGAACACTTCTTGCAGCGGACAGTATCACCGCATGCGGGAACACACTGTGCGTAATAGTAGGCGGCAGAGCACGGGGTTGAGTACAATTAACACGAGCTTGACAAGCCCAAAAAAAATTTGCGTCGATTTCTTTTGTTGCGCCCTTCATTGTTCAACACGGAGCATAGCCACGACCAACTTCGATCATATACCCATGGAGTGGTGTTGATGCAATCACAATGGGACCAAACCAGCGAAAAGCTGGATAGCTCGGCTTCTGCCACCGATGGCGGCGGCCACTCCGGGCTGGTCATGCTCGGTCTAAACTACCGGACCGCATCGATAAACCTGCGGGAGAAACTGGCGTTCAGCCCGCAGACGGTGCCCCGTGTGTTGAGGCAGGTGATAAGCTGCCCTCATGTTGAGGAAGCGATACTGCTATCTACCTGTAATCGCACCGACTTGTATGCCGTCGTGAACACGCCCGATGAGTGGGAACCACTTCTATTGCAGCTCCTGGCCAGCAATAGTCACGCCACGACAGAGGAGATTGAGGATCACCTTTACACATACACCGGTGAGGACGTGGCCCGGCATCTGTTCGCGGTTGCCAGCGGTCTCGATTCGATGGTCGTGGGGGAATTCGAGATCGTTCACCAGGTCAAACAGGCCGCGGAACTCGCGAGGGCAGAAGGAGTGGTAGGAACGGTACTCCACCGGCTGGCGGATCAGGCGTTGGCCGCCAGTAAGCGAGCCCGCTCGCAGACGGGTATTGACGAAGGTGGTCTGTCGGTCGCTTCCATCGCAGTCTCAGCAGCCAAGCGTATATTTGGTGACTTGAGCAAGCTAACGGTCATGGTGCTGGGCGCTGGTGAGACCGCTGAATTAACCCTGCATCATCTGGTCAGCAAGGGGGCACGCCGGGTACTGGTGGCCAACCGTACGCGTGAGCACGCGGAGCGGCTCGCTGCACTGGCCGGTGGCGAGGTGCTGGGACTAGACATCTTTGGGCACCGCTTGCACGAGGCTGACATCGTAATCAGTTGCCTGGCTTCCCCGGAACCCGTCGTCACCTCTGCCATGTTCACGGATGTTATGGAACGACGCCAACGCCGACCCCTGTTAGTACTGGACCTGGCGGTGCCCCGGAATGTGGAATCTTCTGTCGGTAGCATTGCCAACGTACATCTAATCGACGTTGATGGCCTCGAACAGACCGCGACCCAGAATGCCCAGGCTCGTCAGGATGAGGTGTGCAAGGCAGCCGGAATAGTGGATGAGGAGGCGGCGGAGTTCGGCAAATGGCTACTAGCTCGCAAGGCAGTTCCCACGATCATCGAATTACGGCGATGCATGGAAGAGACGAGAACCGCAGTGGCGCAACGGCTGGCGGCTGAGCTCGAGAACTCAGAGAACCACCACGGGCAAATCATCGATAAATACACCAAATTGCTAGTGCGGCGCCTTCTGGATGCGCCCCTTAGGGGGTTGACGGAATCGGCGTGCTCAGAGGACGCAGAGCAACGCATTGATACCATCAGGAAGCTATTTGATCTGACGGACAAACTACACCATGACAGTTGATAGTGCTTCAGAACAACAGCAATTGCCATCCCGGGGACGGGTTTACCTGGTGGGAGCCGGACCGGGTGATCCGCGGCTCATTACCGTGCGAGGGCGTGAATGCCTGGAACAGGCCGACGTCGTCCTGTGCGACCGACTGGTACCTGATGAATTACTGGCATACATTCCGGAGACTGCCCAGGTCATTGACGTGGGCAAGCTGCCTGGGGCGCATACACTGTCCCAGGAAGAGACAAACAAGCTTATGGTTGAGAGGGCCAAGGCGGGCAACACGGTTGTGCGCTTGAAAGGAGGCGACCCCTTCCTCTTCGGTCGTGGCGGAGAGGAGGCATTGCACTTGTTGGCGCACGATATACCCTTCGAGATTGTGCCCGGGGTTCCCTCGGCCATTGCCGCCCCCGCTTATGCCGGCATCCCCGTCACCCACCGCGGAGTTGCCTCCTCAGTTGCGTTTGTGACCGGGCACGAAGCCGTGGGGAAAGAGCCTGCTTCTGTGGACTGGGAGCAACTGGCCAAGAGCGTTGATACTATCGTCATATTGATGGGGGTCAAGAACTTTCCCGAAATCGCCGAACGCTTACTGGCGGCAGGGCTATCGCCGCAGACGCCGGTCAGTTTCATCGAGCAGGGCACGACTGCCGACCAGCGCACGGTCTCCTCCGAACTGGCCACCGCTGCGGAGGCTGCCGAACTCGCCAACATCTCGGCTCCAGCCGTGATCGTGGTCGGCCAGGTGGCCGAACTGGGAGAAAGCCTGGCCTGGTTCGAGAAGCTGCCGTTACTTGGCAAGCGAATACTCGTGACCCGCCCCTTGGCGCAATCGCGACAGGTTTGCGAACGGTTGCGTGAGTTGGGTGCGGACCCTGTTGAGATTCCCACTGTGCGAATCGTGCCGCCTGGTGATTTCGATGAACTGGACCACGCACTGCGTGGTGCAGGTGATTATGACTGGCTTGTTTTCACCAGTGCGAACGGAGTCGGGGCGGTCGCCAGACGTCTGCAGGAGTTGGGATTGGACATTCGTGCACTGGCGGGGCCCAGGATCGCGGCAGTTGGCTCAGCAACGGAGGCCGCCTTGCGCCAGTTGGCTCTGAGGGTTGACCTGGTCCCCGCGACCTTCACTACTGAGGCGTTGGCCCAGGAACTGGTGAGCCGAGGAGTAACTGACAAATCAATCCTGATTCCCCGCTCGGCCCAAGCACCCGATGGCCTGGCCATCCACCTGGCAGAGGCAGGCGCCAAAGTCAGTGTCGTGCCAGCCTACCAGACGATCCCCGAGCTGGAGCAGGCGAATGACGTTCGTAGCCTGTTGCAGTCCGGAAGCCTGGATGCAATAACCTTTACGAGTTCCTCATGTGTGAGCGGTTTCATGGCCGCGGCGAACGGTTGTGATGTTCCCACACTGCTTGGAGATATGGTCGTAGCCTGCATTGGGCCAGTAACCGCCGCAACTGCCAGAGATTTCGGTCTGACCGTCGCGACTGTCGCAGAGAACTCCACGGCTTCGGGCCTCGTTGATGCCTTGATTCGTGTTTTTGACTCGACTGCTATACAAACGGGACGTGGACCTGCGTGATAGGCTGTACTAAGTTGCTATGCCAACGCGTGACAGTGTCAGAGACGCTGCGCCATGAGCGAAGCGGCTCAACACCGCCGCATCTGTTGCAGTTCACTACGGATCTGCGCCCTATCGTGGTGTGGAACGTCACGCGGCGCTGCAACCTAACGTGCAAGCACTGTTATCTCGATGCCCAGCCGGAAGCAGGGGGCGAGCTTACTACCAGTGAGGCGCGGGCTTTCATTGCCGACCTGGGCAACATGAACGTGCCGGTGCTGCTGCTTTCCGGCGGTGAGCCCCTGGTGCGAGACGACATCTTTGAATTGGCTCGTTGTGCGGCTGAGAGCAACATCCGCCCTGTCCTGTCAACCAATGGCACTCTGATAACAGCGTCAGTGGCCGGCGAGCTGCGGCGAGCAGGCATCCGATACGTGGGTGTGAGCCTTGATGGTATCGGTCCAATTCATGATGACTTCCGCGGCGAATACGGCGCTTTCGATCGGGCTGTACAGGGCCTTAAGAACGCCCAGGCCGAGGGACTGCAGACCGGTGTGCGCTTCACCGTCAATGCTGACAACTACCAGGACCTGGGGCCTTTGCTGGATTATGTCTGCACGCTTGGCGTGCCCCGCTTCTGCATGTATCACCTGGTCTACGCTGGGCGGGCTGCGCACGGCAGCGATATTGACCTGAGCCACGAGCAGCGGCGCGAGGTGTTTGAACTGATCATTGACAGGGTGATTCAATACGACCGTGAGGGAATTGAACTGGAGATACTCACAGTTGACAACCACGCTGACGGCGTTGTGCTCTATCAATACGTGCAGGAGCACCAGCCCGAGCGCGCCGAGGAAGTTTACAGGCTGCTGAGAATGGCTGGTGGTTGTTCTGCGGGGGTTAAGATCGCCAACGTTGACCCCGAGGGGAACGTTCACCCCTGCCAGTTTTGGACGGATGCAGATTTGGGCAATGTTACAGTACGGCCCTTCAGCGAAATATGGCTTGACAGCACAAATCCTTTGCTCGCCGCTTTACGCGACAAGCAATCGCACCTGACAGGACGTTGCAGCGACTGTGGTTACAACGATATCTGTGGCGGCTGCCGGATTCGTGCCCGTGCGGTCACAGGCGACCTATGGGCTGAAGACCCTGCCTGCTATCTCACCGACGCTGAAATACAAAGCACGGCGGGTCGGGCATGCGTGGCTGGAGACTGATCTGCCCCCATTTGTGGTACCAGTTGTTATCTCGTACTTTAGGCCTGGGCAGCCCATGGCTGGACCGCCTCCGGGGCCGGTGGTCGATAGTTGAGCGCGCTGTGGGGCCTCACTGTATTATGATGCCTTCGCCATCGTTGCGTTAATACCTGCACCTCCAGCAATGTGTCGAAAATCTCCATATTCAAAAGCTCGTCCCGCAGCTTGCCATTGAACGACTCCAGATATCCATTCTCCCAGGGACTGCCCGGCTCGATGTATAGTGTCTTTGCACCAAGACTGTCCAGCCACTTGCGCACCGTCTTAGAAGTAAACTCCGAACCGTTATCCGAACGAATGTAGTCGGGAAGACGCCGCTGTATTAACAGCTGTGTCAGTTGGTCTAACACGTCTTCACTGCTCAGTCGTCGGGCTACCACGATGGCTAGGCATTCCCGGCTGTATTCATCGATGATCGTCAGCAGACGAAACGCTCGGCCATCATGGGTGCGAGCGTGCATAAAGTCATAGCTCCACACATGGTCTGTGTAAGCCGGACGCAGCCGCACATAGGAACCATCATTTAGCCATAAGCGCCGCCCGTCGGGGCTGTTGTTCGGGCACTTTGAGACCCTCCTGGCGCCACAGCCGCGCAATGCGCTTGTGATTTACCGGCCAGCCTTCAGCCCGCAATAAGGCAGTGATGCGCCGATATCCATACCGGCCATATTGTGTGGCCAACTCTACCATCCGACCCACCAATAGTCTCTCTTCGTCAGGCACCACTGGTTGGCATCGCTGCGTTGAGCGGGGTTGACCCAACACCCTACAAGCTCGGCGCTCCGAGACTACCTCCGGGCCCAGCGCTGCCCTGACCTGCGCTACCGCTGCCCGGCGCCGAGCCGGGCTCAGTAGTTTCCCGCAGCCGCCTCCTTCAGAATGGCATTGTCCAGCGCCTACTCGGCCACTAGCTTCTTCAGCTGACTGTTCTCTTTCTCCAGCTGCTTCAGCCGCTTGGCCTGGTCTACCCGCATCCCTCCGTACTCCGCACGCCACCGGTAGTAAGTATGATCCGTTACCCCGATCTTCCTGCAAGCCTGTGCCACCGTAGCTCCCTTAGCTAGCTCCACTTCCGCGTGCCGCAACTTGTTGATGATCTGCTCCGGCGTGTGTCTTTTCTGGCTCATCCGCTTACTTTCCATTGAGTCCAGATTCCTCAAATACTGACACTAAACCTGGACTCGTTTTCGGGGTCCACCTAAACCTCAGTACAGCTGTCCATGATCATTCATCGGCGGCGGGCAAGCCTCTCGGCGGGAAATCCTTGGCAGTACGAAAACCGTGCAACATATCGAGCCAACGTTGGAGAATCCGCAGCGCTTCCATACACTCGCTACGATTCACTTTCCCGCGACTTGTGGCATCTAGTAGCTCATCAATGTCCATGACTTTGTACCGCCTGCCGTTCTGGCTCATGTTCACATCAATGAAGATGTCCTTCACTATCAATGTGTTCTGACCCAACGGCGACACCAATACCACATCGGCCCGCCACGGCAGATCCGGCTCATACCACGACTCTCCTGACCCATAACGGCGCCGCAGCAAGACAGACCATGGCTGCCAGAGAAAGCACTGTTGCTGACAATCGGGAAGACGGAAAGTAATCCATTCAGGCGAAGGATGACTACATGGTACTAATATCTCGCATTTGCCGTAATGAGGTGGTGTGTATCGTACATACCTGATGCATGATACTTTCATTTACAGCTCTCCTGTACCTCCCATAGGTTCCCATATTGAGACTGTTGAAAAAGCCACCTTTTTATTATAGCTGGGAGGGGGCTTGCGATCAAGGGGGGCAGTGTGCTAGAATGGAAATTAGTGGTGTAAGCACAGTTTTTGGGGATAGTGATAGCGACTATGCAAGGCCAACACAGCGCTCAAAGCAGCTTCTTCGGCATGATCTACGACGAACTGATTCCCACTGACCATCTCCTGCGTAAACTGACAGCAGCAGTGGATCTTAGCTTCGTCTCAGACTTAGTCAGTGATTGCTACTGCCCCGATAACGGGCGCCCTTCCTGGGACCCGTTGGTATTGTATCGAGTTGTGTTCTTGCAGTTTCTCTATGATCTATCTGACCGCGAGATTGAAGAACAGGTCAATCTGAATCTGGCCTGCAAATGGTTCTAGGTGGACCCCATTGTCAAGACAGGCAAAGGGCTGTTGTTAAGGTGCATTGTGGTAGCCTCGGCAGGGCCGGAGAGGGCTGGTTGCTGTGCCCACTGCCGCCCCCCGAGGGGGCGGCCCGACTGGCTCCCGAATAGACCTCCCCGGGCGTGCGGTAATCCAAGGCCTGGTGCACCCGCCGCTGATTATAGAAGTCAAAGTACCTCGACAATCCCTGCCGCGCCTCCCGCGGGCTGCCATAATCGTGCAGATAGACTTCCTCGTACTTGACCGTCCGCCACAGCCGCTCGATGAAGATGTTGTCCGTCGCCCGCCCCTTGCCGTTCATGCTGATGCTTACCCCGGCCTCTTGGAGCAGGCCGACCCACTGGGGGCTGGTGAACTGGCTGCCCTGGTCGCTATTGCAAATCTCTGGGGTGGCTGATCAGGCAGATGCATGCGTGGGGCGCGGCCTTGATGATTATCTTTGTGCTGCTGATAGGTCATTTCATGGTCGTGAGGCGTCTGGGTCTGTCGGAGCCCTTGTAGGAGGCAATAGTCGTGGCGGAAAACCAACGGGACAACGACATAGGGTGGGAGAATCAGCCAAAGGAAGCACTCGGCGATGCCCACGAAGGCAGCTAACAGAGCTATTGTTGTCAGGAGCGTAGCAGTAGCGGCATTGGCCGTCGCTCTGTGTATGCCAGTAGGGGCGCAGGTGTCACGTCAGCACGAGGAATCGTCGTGCGAGGTCTGCCACTCCAAGATAACCGTGGCGTACCAGACGAGTATTCACGCTGGGGCAGGCATTGACTGTGTGACTTGCCATGGGGGGAACCCGACCGACTTGCAGGCAACCGCCATGGCCGCCCACAAGGGATTTCGGGGCAGTCCCAGTCGCCGAGAGATACCAGGGTTTTGCAGCTCGTGTCATGCGGACCGAGCACAGATGCGCCAATATGGCCTCAGCACTCATCAGTTCGAGGATTACCAGAGCAGTGCGCATGGGCAGGCGTGGTTGCGGGGAGACGAGAGTACGGCGGTTTGTACCGATTGTCACGGCCAGCATCGTATACTGCCACATGATGATCCGAATAGCATGGTTTTTCCAATGAACGTGGCCGATACGTGTTCGCGTTGTCATAGTGACGAAAAGCTCATGAGCAAACACGGACTGCCGGCAAATGCCTATGAGGAATATCAAGAAAGTGCGCATGCCCAAATGCTGGCCAGCGGCGGGCGACAATCCGCAGCCACGTGTACTTCCTGTCATGGCAGCCATACTGCTTTACCGCCGGGAGCCAATGATATACCTAACATGTGTAGCCAATGTCACGCCCAGGTCAAGGAATTGGTGAGCCAGAGTCCGCACGGCGAAGTGGTGAAAAAAGGCGAGATGTCCTGCGAAAGCTGCCACGGCCATCACGCCATTCTACACGCCACAGACGAACTGCTGATGACGTCATGCAAGCCCTGCCACCAGGCCGATACAGCGGCAATGGGCATAGGTCAGCAGGTGTATGACCTGATCACGACGGCCCGCCAGCACCATGACTCAGCCGATGAAATCGTCCAAGCAATGGAGCAGCATGGGCTGTATGTTGAAGAATTGAAGGGGCGAATTGAGGAGACAAACACGAGCTTGCAGCAGTTGGAACGTGATCAGCACGCACTGCAGCCGCGGCAAATTGAGCAGGGGACAGTCGCCGTGGAGGCACTAGCCGACGAGGTCGCCTCTGAGTTCAGTGAAATCGAGGCTCGCCTCTCGTTTCGCCGGTTGCTTCCCGTACCCATGTGGGTCTATATCGGGCTCATGGTGCTTTTCATCTACTGGAAGAGGAAACAGACTGAACCACACCGGTTCACTGATACGGGCGCCAAACCGGGAACTGGCAGGCCGCCGCGTGAGGGCTTGCGGTGAACATTTACGAATGGGTACAAGCTGTACAGGAGCGACTGGGAGCTCGAGTTAGTCGGAGGATCAGTGGGCTGCTCAAGCTCGGTCTGGTGGGGCTGCTTGGTCTGGTCATCCTGGGGGTGGCGGGGATGGAATTCAGCTCGTCGCCCAGATTCTGTGTGATGTGTCACTATATGAGACCGTATTACGAGTCCTGGAAAACTTCTTCACACAAAGATGTTCCGTGCCTGGACTGCCACTTCCCTCCGGGAGTCCAGTCGAAGCTGCGACGGAAGTTCGAGTCCCTTGTCCAGGTGGCCAAGTATGCCACTCGGCAGTACGGGACACGAGCGTGGACTGAGATCGACGACGCCAGTTGCCTGCGGTCAGGCTGTCACCAGAAGCGAGTGCTGAGCGGAAAGGTAAGCTTCGACGGCATTGACTTTGATCATCAGCCACATCTGACGAAGTTTCGCAGAGTCACACGGCTGCGGTGCACATCATGCCATTCGCAATTGGTGCAGGGCGAGCATATGACTGTTACCAAGCAGAGCTGCTACTTGTGTCATCTAAAGAAGGGACCCGAGTTGGAGACGATGTCCGAATGCACCGTGTGCCACAGCTTCCCCATCGAAACAGCGACGGGCTCTTTTGACCATAAGCTGGTGCAGGAGCATGGTGTTGACTGCTTGGCCTGTCACGCTAACGTGATCCAGGGGGAGGGGGCAGCGCCCGAGGACCGGTGTCTTCTGTGCCACTCGGAGCCAGAGCACCTGGAACTCTATTCAGACACTGCATTTATGCACTTCAACCACGTAACGGAGCACAAGCTCGAGTGCACCCAGTGCCACAACTCGATCGAGCATCGGAGTCCCGAGGCTCCCGCGCAGCATCCAGCATTGGGTAAGTCAGAGATATGCGGGCAATGTCATCAGAGCCAGCATCAGACGGTTCAGGCGTTCTACGCTGGTCGGGGCGGCTTCGGGATCCAGGGGACGCCTGATCCCATGTTCGAGGCGGGCGTCACCTGCGAAGCCTGTCACCGCGGACTTGAGGGGATCGCGCCACCGTCAATTGCCCGGCCCGCCGGTGCTGCTGGCTGCATGTACTGCCACGGAGAGGAATATGGCGGCATCCTGGCACAATGGAACGCGGAGTTCGGGGGACCGGTTGACGAGTTGTCGCTAGCAGTATTGCGAGCGAAACGGCTCGTAGCAAATATCTCGAGCAGCCGTCAGGGAAAGACAGCGGCATGGGACTTGGTGCAGGAGGCACGAGCTAATGTCCAGTTAGTTCAGGTGGGCAACGGTGTCCATAATCCGGTTTATGCCCGGCAGCTCTTACAGCAGGCTGCCTCTCAGGCCAATGCTGCGCTGGCACTTGTCGGGGCGGACTATCGTGTGCCGGCTCCGAAGACCATTACGGTGGGGGGCGAATCGAAGTGTTTGAACTGCCACACGGCGGTTCCGACAGCTTCACAGCAGATATACGGAGTCAGCTTCAGCCATACGGATCACGTGCAGGCCGCGGGGCTATCGTGTGAGCGCTGCCACAGTGACGGGGCACCGGGAAAGCCCAACCACGGGCAGATGCATCTCACTGCTGGAGAGTGTCGCAGTTGTCACATTGGGAAGGTGGCTTCACCCCATCCGCGGGCCTGGGAGGCGCGCCACGGACTCCAGGCCAAGAAGAATCCGCAGCAATGCCAGGTATGTCACAGTAACAGCCAGTGCAGTTCCTGCCATGGACTCTCTATGCCGCACCCCCGCGACTGGTCAGCACTCCATGGTGCTCGGGCAAAAAGCAATACGGGCATGTGCACTCGGTGCCACGAGTCGCAGGAGCAGGAGTGCACCAGTTGTCATGGCGTGCAGATGCCCCACCCCGAAAGCTGGCTGTTGGAGGAGCACGGGCCCAGCTCATCGAGCGACTCGAAACAATGCCAACGGTGCCACGAGCCGCAGGAGCAGGAATGCATGCAGTGTCATGGGGTGGCTATGCCTCATCCGGAATCCTGGTTTGAGCAGCATGGTCCGGAAGCAAACAAATCACCCGACACATGCCAAACCTGCCATCAGCCGGTGGATTGTCTTTCATGTCATGAGATGGTGCCAGTGCCCTCACACGACGAGGAATGGCCGGAGAGCCATGGCGCCGCGGGCACTGAGCAGCCGGGTCTGTGTGACTTATGCCACAAGCCCCAGGAGAAGGATGCTGATAGTTGTCTCACTTGCCACGGTGTGCCAGTGCCCCATTCCGAAGACTACGTAATGGAGCACGGCGATGAGGCGAACTTTGAGCCTGGTGGGGTCTGTTTCAGGTGTCATGATCTCGCTGAGGACTGTGCGATGTGCCATGGCGACGTTGGCCAGTGAAACCGGTCGTGTACTTTGTCTCGAACTGTAGAAAGAGACGATGCCAGATGAAAAAGGGAAACCGTTGGACAATGGCAGGGAGTCCGCTTGCTTTGCTGATCGCGGGCATAGTTGTCTGTGGCGCTATTGCAATTGCTGTTGAAAACGATGGGACTGCTCCCTGGATCCAAGGCGCCACCTACATCACGAGTGGCAAGTGCAAAATGTGTCACAAGAAGCAGTACGAGTATTGGAGCAAGACTAAGCATGGCCTGATGAAGTTCCCCTGGGAAACCGGAGAAGGCGAAGAGCCTGAACTGCTCACGGGGGAGGCCGTCTATCGGTATCTCATCGGATACAAAGCCCAGGACAATACGTGGGCAGAAAAGGGCACTGCCTGCGAGGCGTGCCACAGCCCCGGCAGCGTCCACATGAAGGCCAAGAAGGAAGAACGCAAGAACACCATCGTGAAAGCGCCTAACCTCAAGGAGCTGAGCCGGCAATGGTCAGTATGCGGCCGCTGTCACGGGCAGTATACCATTGGCGAGCAGAGGTTTGCGGCGAGTTTCCACCCGGGGCAGGATCTGTTCAAGATTGAAGGCTTCGTGCTCGCCCCAGCGGTGGAAGGGATGAAGCTGGAACAACTTAATGAGCTCAAGTCGAGCAAGCACTTCGAGAAGGGCGTCACGTGTATTAAATGCCACAGGCCACACGCCGAAGCGCCATTAGAGCATCTGCTTCGCAAGCCCATCCTTGAACTGTGTGCTGAATGCCATCAGGACGTAGCTATGGGCACACACGCACCTGCGGCTCCAGAAGGGGCTACTTGTGCGAGCTGTCATATGCCCGGAGGGCGACATATCTTTGCCAAGCCGCCGGCCGGGTAGGGTAGTAAGTTAATGGTTGTAAATGGCCACATGGGGTCGGTTTTGTGTCAATGGGTGGTCACAGAGTGCTAGGCACTGAGTGTGCCTGCGCAGTAAGTTAGTCGCTAACATCATAGGCACTAATAGGGCGGCGCTGACAAGCGCAGCGATAACCGCCCGATACGATTCGCTGAAAAGGAGGCGATAGTCGTGGAAGTTCGTAAGATGGTCATAGCAATAGCAGTAATGATGGTAGTGGGGGCTGTAGTGGGTACAATGATTGTTGGCTGTGGGGGAGGCACCAGCCAGGTAGTACCGCCTGATGGAGATTTGGTGGCTACCTACGTGGGCCGGGCGGTGTGCGCAACTTGCCACGGGCACATCGACAACGAATATACTGAGCAGGGTCACGGGGAGGACTTCCGGACCACCCATGGAGACCAGATTGAGGGGTACGGCGGCGGGTGTGCTCCCTGCCACACCACTGGCATGGGTGAGTCCTCCGGTTATGTGGCGGACGGCTCTACCCCCCATCTGGAGGGGATTGGCTGCGAGGAATGTCACGGTCCCGGAAGTCAACATGCTGCGGAGCCCTCGGAGCTAAACATAGCAGCAGTTCCGACTGCAGAGACCTCGTGCTGGGATTGCCATGTGGCTGGTGGCAAACATGATCTGGACAGCCTCCGGCGGGCGGTGACTGATGCTGACCTTCGCGACTCAGACCCTGACGGCATCTCGGTGCATCATCCGCAGGCGCCATTTCTGCTGGGCGTGTATGGCTATGATCGCACTGACGAGCCCGGCTCGCATCGCTGGGTGGACAACACGTGTGTGACCTGCCATTTGAACCCAGACCAGAGCGCCACTCCGCTGCATATTGGCGTCCCTGCCGACCACGGTGAAGACTCCCTGCACCCGGACCTGACAAGCTGCGCGTATTGTCACGGGAGCGAGGGAGACTCGCTGGCCCTCTTTGAGGAGCTCGAGGAGGACATCATTGCGCAGCTCATTGAGCTCGGCGGAGAAGATCCGGAGGACGCGGGGCACCCTGACCACAGCGCAGAGGGTGGGTTGCTGGCAGCGTTTGCAACTGCCAATAGCATTGTTATGGATGCCAATCCAGACCCGAATGATCCCGATGTGAAAGCATACAAGGGTGCTCGCCACAACTACATGTTCGTCCTGGCCGATGCGAGCTGGGGGACTCACAACCCGGAATTCGCCCAGGCCCTGTTGGAGGATGCAAGGACACTCCTCGAAGACTAGGACTGACGTCTAGTGCGGCGGCATAGAACTGGGCGAACTGCATAAGGAGAACCAATCACGACTGCTAGTCGTGGTGCTGGCTGGAGGTGCGCTACGGAGGAGGGGCCGACACACTGGCGACTAGCAGTCTGGGTGGGTGCTAATGTCTAACTATAGCCAAGCCGGTGCCGGGCATGCCCGGCACCGGCGAGATATACTAGGCGTGGTGTCAGTGTCCGCACGCAAGTGGGGCGGGCTCTGGCATGCTGTCTGGGTGTTGTTGGGAGTGGCGGTCCTGCCGGTCTGGGGACAGGCACCCGGCCTGGACTGTCAGGAGTGTCATCCTGACATGACGCTGGAGCATACCTTGAAGGACTCGGCGACGCCGCAGCTCGCGGAGCAGCTGGTGAAAAGAAAGGGACCGGCTCACGAGAGTCTGGCATGCGTGGACTGCCATTCCGGGGCCCCACAGGAAACGCAATCCGGTGAACTGCCGGCACGGCCGTGCCTGGATTGCCACTCAGAGTCGCTTAGCCGACCTGGCGCGGCGCCCGTGCACGCCATTGACCTCCTGCACAAGGCCGGGCCTCGTGCGCCTACCTGTGTGAACTGTCACGGCTATCACGGCATTGTGGGGATGGATTCGTTGCAGTCTCCGGTCACATGGCGGCGTATCCCCCAGTTGTGTGGCAGGTGCCATATAAACGATGAATTGAGCGGGCAGATTCCTCAGGTTGACGCCTATCTGTCAAGTGTGCACGGGCAGATAGCGATGTCGGGGCCGGAAAACTTGCGTCCAGCGGTATGCACGGACTGCCATGGCATCCATCTACCGCGGAACGGCCGGAAGACAGGATTGGCGCCGCACCGGCCCGAAGTTCCGGGCACCTGTGCCCGTTGCCACGAGGCAGAGTATCGCGAGTACACCACCAGTGTTCACGGCGTGGCTTTGAAGGCAGGGGAGCAGGCAGCAGCAATTTGCACCGACTGTCACCGCGAGCACGAGATATTGTTCCCGGCCAGCAAGCAGTCGCCCGTATATGCGGCCAACATAGTGGAAACCTGTAGCCGGTGCCACGGGGATGCTGGTTTCGTACGCTTGCATCACCTGCCACCGGCGCGAGTGAGCACCTACCGCAGTACCTACCACGGCATAGCTAACCAATACGGAGACCTGAAGGTTGCCAATTGTGTAAGTTGTCATGGGGCTCATCATATCCTGTTGAGTTCTGATTCCCAGTCCACGACCAGTCCCGAGCACCTGGCGGCCACATGCGGTAACTGTCATTCGGGAACCAGCGATTGGCTGGCGCTGGGCGGGATCCATGTTGCCACCACCGGCTTCCAGGCTACCATCCTGGCGATAGTCAGCTTTCTATACCGGCTGTTAGTTATTGGCATGACGGCAGCATTTCTGGGCTACATATTCCTGGATTTGTGGGCACACTGGCGATTGGCCCGCAGTGGTGAGTTGAAGCGTCGGGAGGAGCATATCGCCAGCTTGCCGGACCCCGAAGAGAGTTGGCTGCTGCGACTGACTCGATCAGAACGAATACAGCACTACGTGCTAGTGAGCTCTTTCGCTGTGCTGGTAATATCGGGAGTGGCACTGCTCTGGCCGCAGACGCTGGCGGCCAAGCTGATTGTGGCGGCGTCCGGTGGCATAGTCGGCCGAGCGATAATACATCGGGTCGCCGCCGTGGTGCTTGTCACCGTTGGGCTTTATCATGTAGTATGGGTGGTCGGAACGCGGAGGGGACGGGAGAGCTTCCGGCGAATATTGCCGGCGTGGTCGGACGTGCTCAATCTGTGGGTGACCGTGAAATTCTTGCTGGGCCGATCACCGAGTATGCCCCGCTTTGGGCACTTCAGTTTCATTGAGAAGTTCGAGTACTGGGCGGTGGCTTGGGGTATGGCAGTTATTGGGGTCACCGGAGTGATAATGATGTTTACCGACTGGTCGCTCCGATTTCTGCCCAAGTGGGCGTGGGATGTCTCGCGCATTGTGCATGGCTGGGAGGGGGTTCTGGCAGCGATTGCCATCATCATCTGGCACCACTACCATGTGATGTATAAACTTGGCCCAATGAATATGGCGTGGCTTACCGGCCGCCTCAGCAAGGAGCAATTCGTAAGCGAACATCCATTAGAATACGAGACTGCCGCGGGATTGGCGCCAGGAGAAGCCAGCCTGGATTCGTCGGGCGTTGAAGGGATATCCGGTAGCGGCCTACCCTCCATCGGTGCCTAGTCGAACCAACGACAGCAAGAATTCGTCATAAGAGTAATTGTGGCTGAGACGGCCTCCGGGGAGGATCGCACCATACCAATCTCGAAGATAAGAAGTGTGAGACTAAAGGCATGCCAAGTGTAGAGAACAACCAAACCAGGCCAGAGGTCGGGCTCGGTGATATACTGCCCGCGTTGTGGCGAAGCCTGCGGCTGCCCCGCACGACCTTCTATCTCCTGGCCATTATTGCCCTGGGTAGTGTGATAGGAATATTCGTTCCCCAGGGCCAGTCACCTGAATATTACGTTCACAAGTACGGGCAGTTGGGAAACACAGTTGTCCGCCATCTGGGGATTGACCATCTCTACAGCTCGACATGGTACGTGCTGCTGTTGGCCCTGCTGCTGCTCAGTTTGGCAGCTTGTGCCAAACGTATCTGGCGACTGGCGCGTGACGGCATTGCCGGCCCCAAGCTGCGCGCCCTGCAGGGCCGCATGCAGGCTGACAATAGTCTCACCAGTGAGGGTATTGTCACGGGTGATGTTGAGTTCGCCAAGACGGCCCTCGCCACTTCCCTAAGACGGCGACGTTACCGTGTTGGCACTGATGAAGACAAAGACAACGTTCACTGGCTGGTCGGGCACAAATGGCGTTACGCAGCCTCGGGTCTCGCACTTGCTCATCTCGCCGTGTTAGCCATTGCAGCGGGTGCCATATTGGGAATATGGCCGGGTCTAGCGGTGGACAAGACCGTCGAGTTGACCGAGGGAGAAACATACACGGATCCTGACGGAGATTTTGAGTTTGCGTTGAAGTTGAACGACTTTTCCATGGAATACTATCCGGACCAGGCTATGGTGAAGGCGTATAAAAGTGACCTGTCGATATTGGAAGGGGAGACGGAGATCAAGCGCAAGATCGTGGTGGTCAACCAACCCTTGTCCTATCGCCACTTTAGCTTTTTCCAATCCACCTGGGGCTTGGATGGGTTTACGCTGGAGGTAGCGCCGACAAATGGCGAGGTTGAAACTATCGAATTCCCTCTGGCGCCGGCAACGGGGCATGGGAGTCAGGATGCGCATGGATACGAAGTCCCTTCCGCTGATTCGGTGAGATATACTGCGGATCAAACCGCGGCCATTGTCGTCAGGGGTTTCGTGGGCGATGCCTGGGAACGAGACGGCGAGATTATTGGCTCGCAGTCTGAATTCCTCAGAAACCCAGCAGTGCAGATTAGAGTGGTCTCCGGCTTCGCCACAGGGGAACACGACTTTGCCGAGCTGGGATGGTTGAAACAGGGACAGCCGGTTGCTTACGATGGCGGCACTATTCAGCTCGTTGACCTGCGGTACTACAGCGGCATCGCGGTGCGGCGAGACTATGGCGTGCCTCTGGTCTGGTTGGGGTTTGTTGCTCTGTTCGTAGGGCTGTCGCTCACCTTCTACTTGAGACCGCGTGCCATAGTGGCCAAGCTTGCGGCGACCGGCACACAGGTCAGTATAACTCTGTCAGCATTTCAGGATACCGGCGCCGGCAGTGAGCGCTGGGTGCAACAGCCATCTGCCGAGTTGCAAGATATCATCAATTCTGTCAATAGGGATGCGGCAGCATCGGGAGTAGAACCTGCCACGGCAAGGGAGGAATGAGACAGTGAGCGAACTTGAAACGAAGTCCGGTGGTACTGAGCAGACGGGGGCGACGCCTTGCGGTGCCGCTCGTGGGATAGCGGCCAATCTCCCCAGTCTGGAAGCCTTGGACCTGTGGACCTATCGGCTTATCGCCTTTGGCTTTCCTCTGCTAACTTTGGTAATCATCACAGGAGCCGTCTGGGCCCAAGCCGCCTGGGGGCGTTGGTGGGGGTGGGATCCCAAGGAAACAGCGTCATTGATCACATGGCTTGTCTATGCGGGCTACTTGCACGGGCGTCTTCGTCGAAATTGGCGGGGCGCGCCGGCGGCGGCCTTTGCCATCATTGGGTTCGCCGCTATTCTTTTCTGCTACGCAGGGGTCAACCTTATCCCCGGCTTGCACTCTTACGGTGGGCAGGTAGCACGTGAGGGCGGGCGGATGGTGCTGGGCGGATTCGAGGGCGTCAGTGGGAGCGAAGTCTGGCTGACCAAGGGGTTTATTTGGGCATATGTGCTGGCGATGCTTGCCTATTTTGCCTTCGCTGCTACCCGAAATGTCTTTGCTGGCAAATCCGCTACTGCGTTGGCCTGGATAGGTCTGCTGGTGCTGACGGCGACGTTGGCACTACGGACCTATCAGGTGGGCCGCCTGCCCTTCACCAGCGGTTACGATTTCGGGCTCTGTTTTGTCTGGGGTGTGTCTGTGGCCCATCTGGTGGCTGAGCGCCTGCTCCGTGCCAAGGTATTGGGAGCGTTTGTCCTTCCCATCATTATGTTGCTGACTATGTATGCATATCTGCTGTTTCCCTCCAAGGGAGCAACACCGCTGATGCCGGCGCTGCAAAACATGTTCTGGTTGCACTTTCACGTCTCAGTGGCTATAATCGCGTACGGAGCACTAGCCCTGTCCTGCGCCACGGGAATCATGTACTTCGTCAAGCGCAAGTGGGCTAGCAGTTGCAGTCGGGCGGCTGGCGAAACTCAGTAGCTTGAATCAACGGACAACATTCCCAAGACGGCGGACAATTTGGCGACTTCCCGCCGTCGAACAACCACGGCAAGAAAGCGAGGCGAGACATGAAAGAGGGAGATCCGCCGAAAAGCGACGAGACAGACGAAGGCCGGCTTTCGGAGTTGTTGGTGGAGGATCGGGTTATCGAGCCGTCAGAGGAGTTCAAGAAGGGCGCGATAGTAACCGACGACCAGCCTTACCAACGCGCCGCCGCTGATCCGGAGGCCTATTGGGCCGAATGGGCGAAGCAGCTTGACTGGTACAAGCCCTGGGATAAGGTTTTGGAATGGAATCCGCCCGACGCGAAGTGGTTTGTGGGCGGTCAGCTAAATGCTTGTTACAATTGTGTGGACCGGCACGTGAAGAATGGCCTGCGCAACAAGGCCGCTATCATCTGGGAAGGCGAACCGGGTGACCGTCGGACGTTGACCTACTGGGACCTATACCGGGAAGTCAACCGCTTCGCCAACGTCCTGAAAGCGCATGGGATTGAGCGGGGCGATCGCGTGGCCATTTACATGCCGATGATTCCGGAGCTGCCCATCGCCATGTTGGCCTGCGCGCGCATTGGTGCGATTCACTGCGTCGTTTTCGGCGGATTCAGCGCCCAGGCCTTGGCTGAACGCATCAACGACTCCCAAGCCAAGGCGCTCATCACCGCCGACGGCGGCTATCGGCGCGGCACGATCATTCCTCTCAAGCATGACGCCGATTATGCTATTGCCGAGACTCCTTCCATCGAACACGTCTTTATTGTGGAACGCGGTGACTTCCCCTTGCGCATCAAGGAGGGCCGGGACCACTGGTGGCATCGCGTTATGCAGGATGCTGAGTCTTACTGCGAGCCCGCGGCCATGGACTCCGAGGATATGCTTTACACGCTCTACACGTCGGGAACGACGGGCCAGCCCAAGGGCATTGTGCATACCACTGGTGGTTACATGACCGGTGTTCTGGCCACCACAAAGTGGGTTTTCGACCTGCGGGAGACCGATGTCTTCTGGTGCACTGCTGACATCGGATGGGTCACGGGGCATTCGTACGTGGTCTACGGCCCCTTGGCTGCTGGAGCCACGATCGTCATGTATGAGGGATCTCCCGACTGGCCTGAACGCGACCGCTTCTGGCAAATCGTGGAGGACTTCGGAGTCACCGTTTTCTATACTGCGCCCACGGCTATCCGTGCGTTCATGAAGTGGGGGAAAGAATACCCCAATCGGCGCGACCTCTCCTCATTGCGGCTGCTTGGTACGGTCGGCGAGCCCATCAATCCGGAGGCGTGGATGTGGTATTACGAGACGATTGGCCAGCAGCGATGCCCAATCGTTGACACGTGGTGGCAGACTGAAACCGGCATGATCATGATCACCACGCTGCCCGGCATTGGGAAAATGAGGCCCGGCTCCGCCGGCTTGCCCTTCCCGGGCGTCGAAACAGCTATCCTCACCGACGATGGCGAGGTCTTGGAGACGGGTGCAGGTTACCTTGCTATCACCCGCCCGTGGCCAGCAATGCTGCGCGGCATTTACGGCGACCCGGAGCGATATGTGGAGCAGTACTGGTCAAAGTGGGACAAAGCCACCTACTTCACCAGTGATGGGGCCAAGCGTGACGCTGATGGCTACTTTACTCTCCTTGGACGAGTGGACGACGTGCTCAATGTTGCTGGGCACCGCATCGGTACGATGGAGATTGAAAGCGCGCTCGTTGACCATCAGAGCGTGGCAGAAGCTGCCGTGGTGGGTTGCTCCGACGAGATAAAGGGCACCGCGATCGTAGCCTTTGTAACCCTCAAGCTGGACGCAAAGCTATCCGTGGACCTGGAGGCCGTCCTGAAGGAACACGTCGCTAGGAAGATCGGGGCTATTGCACGGCCCCAGAGGATCATTTTTTCTGGTGACCTGCCTAAGACTCGTAGCGGCAAGATTATGCGTCGGCTACTGCGAGATATCGGTGATGGCCGCATCCTCGGGGACACGACCACACTGGCCGACACCTCCGTCGTGGAGGCCCTCCAGCGCCAGTACGAAGAGAGCGAAGAGGCCTGAGACCCAGAACTGCCAATACTCTTGTAGTGCCAGCACATAGTTTTGGAGGAGGGGACTTGACAGCGAAAGCCAGACAATGAAGCAAATGCAGACCATAGAAAAGGAACAGGCGGAGCAAGAGCAGCTTCTGGAGCACATTAAAGCCTCTGTTGCTGGTCAGCTGGCGGAGGTCGAACTACGTCTGGAGCGGGCCCAAGAGGGCGCACCCCCGGCAGCAGCTCGGGCCTACCGGCATATGCTCCAGGGTGGCGGCAAGCGTTTACGGCCGTTGGTCCTGCTGTTGGGAGCTGAGGCCACTGGGGAGTACAACGGACGCGTGCTGCAAGCAGCAGTGGCGGCGGAGCAAGTACATCTGGCCTCCGTAATCCATGACGACGTGGTCGACAATACTCGCAGTCGCCGAGGTCGGGACTCAGTGAGGATGCTACTGGGTGACCGCCAGGCGGTACTTGTCGGTGACTACTTGGTCGCACAGATCTATCGTCAGCTTGCCGCGCAGGACGACTCCCGTGTTGTGTCAGTGCTAACGGAGACGATTGTACAGATGTGCCTGGGCGCGTTGCAGGAGATGCAGTGGCGCTACCAGGCAGCGACTGAACCAGACTACTTGCGTGCAATCTCGGCCAAGACGGCGGTGCTGATGCAAGCATCGGCTCAGTTGGGAGCTATATGTGCCGGGGCTGTCCCGCGCATGGAGCAAGTCCTGGAGCGGTACGGTTATGACCTTGGAATCGCTTTCCAGATTCGAGACGACCTTTTGGACCTTTACGGTGATCCTGCGATCTTGGGTAAGCCCATAGGCCAAGACCTGCAGGCTGGCCAGCTTACCTTGCCGATCATCCACGCCCTGCAACAACCAGGTGCCGACCCGCTGCAGGAGCTCATTGAGCAGTTCATCGTGCAGCGGCCAGAACCTGAGCAGGTTGCCCAAGCCACCGAGCTTATAGAGCGCCTGGGTGGACGGGAGTATGCTGAGCACCGTGCGAGACATCACGCCGACCAGGCGCAGGCTGTGCTGGCTGAGCTGCGCGAGAGCCCAGCGCGTGACGCCTTGTCGCGATTGGCCGAGTACGTCGTGGAGCGCCGTCACTGAGGGCAGACCCGCTGGGCTGCTCGTCCCGCCAAGACAGCTCCTCTACCAGTTCTTCCAGACTTCCTCTGTTGGAGCACACGTGAGCAGTTAGTAAGCCTCAGGGAGTGCAGTACACCTACGACTGATTACATAATATCTATAAGTCGCAGTATCAACTGCTCTTGGATAAGCTGTAGATGGGCTGAAAGAAAGCCCAGCGGTCGTCGTGTCTGCTGGCCCGGGTTTCGCTGCGATTATAGATAATCTGTAAAGCAGCCTTGAGATGGTGTGGGTGATGTGCTATACTATATAGCATCTGATTGGTGGCGGAAAACAATGGTGAGCTACACTCGGTTGCAATTCTGTTGCGTTATGGCTATGCCCCGGCCGCTGGTGTGTCGGTAATCCCCTGACACACACGGTGGCCTTTGGCGCAGGCGGGATTTAACCGAGGCTGCATGTTGATTCGGGTACCCCAAGTTGAGCTTCTCGTGCCGCTTCTATGTACGCCTCGTATCTTTCTTCTTCCCCCCTGTGCTGGTTGTGGAGAACCTAGTGGTACGTGTCGTCGAGGAATTGTGGCGTTTACGTAGAGCGTGTAGTCTCGCCAATATGGGTTGTTGCGAGCAATATCGGCTGGATCGTTCAGCGCGACGAGCGTGAGAGGAATAACATGGATTCTCCCCGTAGAAGTATGGCAAAGGCTGTGAGTTGGCGCATTGGGGGGCTGATTGTTACCGGCTGCGTCGTCTGGATTATTACCGGGGAGTTGCGTGTTGCAGCGTACATAGGTGTAGCCGACTCTGTGATCAAACTTGGGGTGTACTACGTCCACGAGCGAGTCTGGAACCGCATAAGCTTTGGCCGCCCCAAGCCGCCTGAGTACAACATATAGGCAACAATGAGAGCGTTCGGATATGTCAATAACAAGTGCAAGCCCTACGGACATCGAAAGCCTGGTAGACGGCCTGAACTTCGCCGAAAAGGTGGATCGTTCCTTGGGGTTGATACGTGAGGCGTACGAAGAATATGGAGACGGGCTGGTGGTGGCCAACAGTTTGGGCAAGGATTCGTGCTTGGTGTGGGATCTAGCCAAGCGCATCAGTCCGGACATCCGCGGCTTTGTCGTCACGACGCGATTCAAGCCCAAGGAAACGATTGAGTTCATGCACCGGATGGTTGCGCAATATCCAGAGCTTGAGGTCTACCGTAGCGATGAGCCTATTCCCGACAAACTCTACGAGACAGATCCGGACCGCTGCTGCGACATTCTGAAGGTGGAGCCTACGCGGCGCGCCGTCGAAGAGATGAATGTAGCCTGCTGGATAACCGGTCTTCGCTGCACCGAGGGGCGTACGCGGACAGACATCCAAGAAATCCAGGAGCTTGATCCGGGCCTGATCAAACTCAACCCAATCCTGATCTGGCATGAGCGCGAAGTATGGCAGTATCTGGCGCTCCACCAGCTACCGATCAATCCGCTTTATGCCCAGGGCTATCGTTCGCTGGGCTGTGAGCCGTGCACAAGGATCGCCAATGGTCCTGACGAGCGCGCCGGGCGGTGGCTGGGGACAAGCAAGTGCGGAGGAGAGTGCGGCATTCATACTCGGCCGCTACTTGATTACCAAATATGAGCGGAGACGGTGGCATAAGGATTGCCGTCGACGTCACCGGAAGGTGGTTCGGCGATGACAGGTATCGGTGAGGAAGCAACACCGCGGCGGTGCGTCGATCTCACTGGTGAGGTGTGCCCGCTGACCTTTGTCAGGGCCAAACTCCACCTTGAGCAGATTGGCCCTGGGGAGGTGCTCGAGTTCGTGCTTAAAGAGGGCGAACAGATGCGAAATGTTCCTAGAAGCATCAAGGACGATGGCCACCGCATCGAAGACGTCCGCCAGGACGGAGATCGGTATCATCTGCTTGTTCGTAAGCGGCAGTAAGACAAGCGGCAATGTGGGGAATGCGGCCCTGCAGCGAGAATGCTGCGGCCCTCCGAGTGCTCGGAGTTCGCAGCGGACCTTGCGGTTGGGGCAAAGGGCCGCCAGAGTGGAAAAGAGAGTGAGGTACATACTATGAGCTACGTAAAGGGATTGAAGTGCAAAGAAGCCGACTGCGGTAGAACCTATCCCCAAGCGCCGCATCACATCTGCGAGTATTGCTTCGGGAAGCTGGAAGTGGACTACGATTACGAAGCGATCGGGAGCGCCGTGAGTCGAGAGGTCATAGAAGAGCGTCCGGCCAATATGTGGCGCTACCGGGAGTTTCTGCCCATCGACGGCGAACCCATCGTGGGCGTAGACGTGGGGTTCACACCACTTCATCGGGCCCATAACCTGGAACAGACGCTGGGCCACAGTGAGATTTACGTAAAGAATGACGCCGTCAACTATCCCACACTTTCGTTCAAAGACCGCGTTGTTGCGGTGGCAGTCGCTAAGGCCAAGGAGTTTGGCTTCGATACCGTCGCCTGCGCTACGACGGGGAACCTGGGCAATAGTCTCGCCGCTCAGTCAGTGCAGATGGGCTTGACATGCTTTATCTTCATCCCCGCTGGTGTCGAACAAGCAAAGATTATTGGCACTTCGGTCTACGGGGTGAACGTAGTGGGGATCTCGGGTAACTACGACGGGGTGAACCGGCTGTGCAGCGAGATTGCTGACCGGTACGGCTGGGCCTTTGTCAACATCAATATCCGCCCCTACTATGCCGAAGGATCAAAGACCTTTGGCTTTGAGATACTGGAGCAGCTTGGGTGGCGAGCACCCCAACACATCGTCGTTCCTATGGCCGGGGGGTCCCTAATCACCAAGATCGAAAAAGCAATCCGCGAGTTTGCTGACGTAGGGCTAATCGAGGCAGCAGAAACGAAGATACATGGTGCCCAGGCAACCGGATGCAATCCGATCTCGGCAGCAGTCAAGGCCGGCGAAGAAATCTTCACCCCGGTCAGACCTGATACGATTGCTCACTCCATAGCCATTGGCAACCCGGCGGATGGTTACTATGCGATAGAGACTATCCGGCGTACCGGAGGCTGGGCTGAGGACGCAACGGACGAGGAGATAGTTGAAGCAATCAAGCTTTTGGCCGAGACTGAGGGCGTCTTCACCGAAACTGCGGGCGGAGCGACCCTGGCCGTGACCAAGAAGCTTATAGAACAGGGGCGAATCCCTCGTGATGAGTCAGTAGTAGTCAGTATTACGGGCAATGGGCTCAAGACGCGAGAGGCGATCGTGGGGCAACTACGAGAGCCGGTGGTGATCGAGGCGAATGTCGCTGACTTTGACGCCCTGCTCTCTGAGCTAACCAACTGCGCAGATTAATAGGAGGTAGTGTAGAGATGTCGATTACAGTCAGGGCGGGAGCAGCACTCAAGAGTCTTCTGGGTGGTTCGCAAGAGGTTCAAATAGACGGGACTACAATCGGGGAAGTCGTGGAGCGCCTCACCATTCGCGAGCGACTTTGTGACGACACGGGCAAACTGCGCCGTCACTTCAATATCCACGTGAATGACGGCGAGGACATTCGTCTTCTCCAGGGGCTTGACACGCCAGTCAGAGACGGCGACACGGTGACCATTCTTTCTGCCATCGCTGGAGGGGCCGACGTGGCTCGCAAGCTCTGGCTCACCTTCTCCCAGGAGCTCGTTGACAAGCCGCTGATCTGGGAGGTCGCCCAGAAGTTTCAAGTGGTGACGAACATCCGGCAGGCCAGCGTCTCAAAAGATGTCGGCATAGTGGGTCTGGAACTCTCGGGCGAAGAAGACGAGGTGAGGAGAGCTATTGACTTCTTTCTCCAGGCCGGTGTCTCGGTTGAGCCAGTTGAGCGTGACGTAATGGAGTGAGCATGAGCGATTTGGGACTTACAGAAGAACAGATTCAGAGGTACTCTCGCCACATCCTCCTTGCGGAAGTCGGCGGCGAGGGGCAACAAGAACTCTTGGCCTCCAGCGCCCTGGTGGTCGGGGCAGGTGGGCTGGGTTCACCAGCGCTATTGTACCTTGCTGCGGCGGGGGTAGGTAGACTTGGGGTTGCCGATGGGGGCATTGTAGAACTCTCCAATCTCCAGCGGCAGATCATCCACGGGACCAGTGATGTTGGCAGGAACAAGGTGCTTTCGGCAGAAGCGGCGATCACAGAGATCAACCCCGACTGCCAGGTCGAAGTCTTCCACGAGCGCCTGATCACAAAGAATATCTCCCAGGTGATACGAGGCTATGATGTGGTGCTCGACGGCAGTGACAATTTCCCGACACGCTTCCTGGTAAATGATTGTTGCTGGTTTGAGAAGATCCCTTTGGTTTCGGCGGCAGTGCTGCGATTTGAGGGACAGCTCATGACCGTCCTGCCTGGCGAAGGCAATCCTTGCTACCGGTGTTTCATTCCGGAACCTCCGCCACCCGGGCTGGTACCGAGCTGCCAGGAGGCCGGGGTGCTGGGTGCAGTTGTGGGTGTCATAGGTACACTTCAGGCCGTGGAGGCCCTCAAGATTCTCCTGGGCATTGGCACCATCATGTCGCATCATCTTGTTGTGTATGATGCGATCCAGTGCCAGTTTGCCAGGCTAAAACGGGCGCCTGATCCCGCGTGTCCCCTGTGCGGTGCCACTCGCACTATTACTGAACTGGTAGAGTATGACTTCACTTGCACAACCGACATGGAGAGAGGAGAGAATGGTGAAGGTATTACGTCGGGTGCTTGAATCTGTAGCCGTCCACGCGGAAGAAAGCCTCCCCTGTGAATGCTGTGGCATACTCTTAGCTCAAGGCAATGATTTGTCAGCAGTAAACTGTGCGCTTCCGGCCGAAAATACTGACCGGGAGCGCCCCCAGCAAAGATATTCGCTCGGTCACCAAGCTCATATCAGGGCTGTCGAAAGGGAGGCTTCAAGCGACGATCGTATTGTCGGTTACTACCATTCGCATCCGGACGGTGGGACGCAGCCGTCTCGTTGCGATACAACGCAGGCCGTTGTTGGGGTAATCTATCTCATCATAGGCATCGGTGGCAGGTCAATCGAATGGGCATCCTGGCGGCTGGTGGGTAATCACTTCGTCCGAGAACCTCTGGAAGTGGTCGAGTAGATGAGCACAACAAAAACAGAAAGACTTCTTGAAGCTAGCTCCGTATTGCGGCGCTATGATGACATCCGGGAACTGATCGGAAGTCCCGCAAATCCGACGCCTTTGGTCAGAGTCAACCGGATAGTCCCCGGCGGGGCATTCGACGTGTACCTGAAACTGGAATGGTTCAACCCGTTTGGGTCGGTCAAGGATCGGGCGGCCCTGTACATGCTTGAGGCTATGCAAGAGCGGGGCGGACTGGAAGACAAGGAACTGGTAGAGCCAACCTCCGGTAACACGGGAATTGCTCTGGCCGCGCTGGTCGCACTGGTGGGAAAGAAACTCACTGTGGCAATCCCCGAGGGCGTACCCGAGGAGAAGAAAACACTGCTAAGGATGCTAGGCGCTGAGGTCTGGCCGACGCCCGATGATCTATGCCCCGTTGACCATCCCAAAGACGGAGCCATTGCCCTGGCGCATTCATTTGTGCGCGGCGAAGCCGGCAAGGGGCGATACGTAATGCCCAATCAGTACGAAAGCCTAGAAAACGTGAGAGCTCACTACGAGACCACTGGGCCGGAGATATGGGACCAGACCGAGGGGCAAGTCAAATTCTTCTTCGCTGGGCTAGGTACCTGTGGGACGCTCACAGGTGTGGGCCGGTATCTGAAAGAGCAAAATGACGACATCCAGATCATCGCGATCGAGCCGCAGAAGGGGCACAGGCTGCCTGGCCTGAAGAACCTGGAAGAGTCGAAGCCCCCCGCCATCCTCGACCTCAGTGTGATTGATCAGGTCATTCGAGTAGACGATGAGCCGGCTTATGCCATGACCAAGCGCCTGTTCCGCGAAGAGGGCCTGATAGTAGGACCATCCACCGGTGCCATCGTGCACGCGGCTAGGGAGTACGGGCAGGAAAAAGACGGCCTTGCTGTGGCCATTTCCCCCGATAGCGGGTTTAAGTATGCCAGTTTCTTCGCGGACGTGCTGGGCGACGAGGGCAAGCCACGGGTGTGAAGCAGGAGCGGGCTTCTGACAAACTTAGTATCTCGTAACACGATCGGAGAAAAGGTAATGGCAGGCAAAGCACAATATGATGTCGCAGCCTTGAAGGCCGGCGGACTCATGAAACAGAAAGAACCCGAGCTTTTTAGCGTTCGCCTGAGAGTTGTGGGTGGGTATATGGAGGCGGCACATCTGCAGGCACTGGCTGAGCTGGCCCGGAAGTATGCCCGTGGTCACATCCATCTCACCACCCGCCAGGGAGTAGAGATTCCCCACGTTCACTTCCGGGATATCGAGAGGGTGCGTGAAGAACTGAGCAAAGTGGGGCTCGAATTTGGAGCTTGCGGCCCCCGGGTGCGTACTATTACGGCGTGCCAGGGAGGCTCTTGCTCTTATGGGTTGATTGATTCCCAGGCTCTGGCACAAAAGATAGACGAGAGGGTCTTCGGGCGCTCCGGCTTGCCGCACAAGTTTAAGATCGGGATCACCGGCTGCCCCAATGCTTGCATTAAGCCGCAGGAAAATGATCTGGGCATCATGGGAACGGTCCGCAAGGTCTTTCACGAGGAACTCTGCAATCGCTGCGGCCTGTGCGTGCTGGCTTGTCCGATTCCAGGTACGCTCGAAATAAAGGACGATCGGCCGCTCTATCGGGAGGAGACCTGTGTGCTCTGCGGCGCTTGCTGCGCCGCATGTCCCACTGATGCCTGGGACCAAGTTGGCACGAGCTATGTATTGTTCGTGGGCGGAAAGATGGGCAAACGTCCCCGGTTAGGTGACAGACTCCCAATAGAGATACGCGACGAGGAGCATCTGCTGCAGATTGTGGACGAGACTATAGAGTGGTACGCAACACATGGCGAGCCAAGAGAGCGGTTTGGCGAAACCCTGGACCGCACAGGTGTTGACGCATTAGTCGCACAGCTACTGAGTCTCGCACCGACTCCTGCAGAATGAATCGTTAAGGATGCCAAAGAAGCAGGTGACAGAACTGGGAACCCTGATCGTCCTCAGACCTCACCACCTATTGTGCGTGCAGGGCTTCCGAGGTCTGGGTTACTCACCGCAGTTCGTAGCCACCATGCAGCGAGTTGTCAATGCCCTGCAGGACAATGCGGTTTTGGTGCGCGTTGAGGTCCGTGCGGACGTTATCTGCCAGAGTTGCCCCTATCTGACTGACTCACATATCTGTTCGCGGGGTACGCCAGCAGATCGTGACCAGGCGGTACTGTCCGTACTGAAAGTCCGCCCCGGGGTTGAAAAGGCGTGGGGCGAGTGGCTGAACCTAATTGCTCTCCGCCTGAATCCAGAGTGCTTTCGGACTTTGTGTGGCGACTGCAAGTGGTATCAGTTGGGCTACTGCCTGGAGGAGATCGAGAGGCTGCAGAAGAATACTGTGGCAAGGAAGTGAGATTATGAAAGCGGATGTACTTACCTTGAGTGAAGTGATTGTGCCGGCCCGAGGCATCTCCCGCGACGTGGCGTTGGTGGGGAGCTTTGCCGGGCTTACCGCGCTGGCGGCGCAAGTCACCATTTATCTTCCGTTTACCCCCGTGCCAATCTCTGGTCAGACTTTTGCAGTATTGCTGTGCGGGGCTGTGTTGGGAAGACGACGCGGGGCTGCTGCCCAGCTATTCTATATTGGCCTGGGAAGCATTGGCCTGCCGGTCTTTGCCGGCGGAGGCAGTGGGTTGCCAGCTGGGCCGAGTGGGGGGTATATTGTGGGTTTCGTGGTGGCTGCCTACCTGGTTGGTCTGATGGCAGAACGAGGGTGGGATCGACGGGTTCCGACAGCTTGTTTGGCTATGTTAGCAGGGAACATAACAATCTATGCTTTTGGCTTACCCTGGCTGGCTTGCTTTGTTGGCGGTCCTCCCGTTAAGGTGTTCACACTCGGCTTATATCCCTTCATTGCTGGTGACTTCATGAAGCTGGCCCTGGCGTCTGCCCTGTTGCCTTCGACGTGGAGGCTGCTTGGCGGACGTTCTCACAGCGAAGAGGGACAGTGAACAGAGGCATTCAACATATATTCTCTGACGTTGCCCATACCTACGAACTTGTCAATCATGTGTTAACCTTTGGCCTGGACGCTCTCTGTCGCAGGAAGGCCGCAAAGCTCGCGGCGGACGGAGGCGGTACCCGGTGGCTTGATGTCTGTTGCGGGACGGGAGAGATGGCTATTTGCCTGCGCAGGATCGCAGACGACAATACGATGATAGCTGCAACAGATTTCTGCTTTCCCATGATCCGCAAAGCTGTCAGAAAGCCCGAAGCGTCAGGAATCGTCTTTACCCTCGCTGATGCCCAGGCTCTGCCTTTCCGCGATATGACGTTTGACCTCATCACCTTGTCGTTTGCAACACGCAATATCAATGTCAGCCGTGTTACTCTGTTGCAATGCATTGGGGAGTTCTACAGGATTCTGAAGCCGGGGGGCCGGTTTGTGAGTTTAGAAACCAGCCAGCCACCATCGAGGTTTGTCAGAAGGTTGTTCCATATGTATGTTCGGCTTATTGTTAAACGAGTCGGGCAGGTCATTTCCGGGTCTAGAGCTGGCTATGCCTACCTTGCACACACGATTCCTCGCTTCTATGGCGCTGACGAACTTGCTAATATCATTCGCCAGGCGGGCTTTGCGGAGGTCACCTTTGATAGTATGTTCGGTGGTCTAGCCGCCATTCACAAAGCGGTCAGGTGACACATTCACGAGCTTATTTGCGTTTCTTTGGATAAATCCGGCGCGAGCCTGCGAGGAAAAGCCTATCAGTAGGGCGTCGCGGAATATTCAGAGGGGAGACCATTGATGATGAATAAGTTTGCACAGCGTGCCGGTGTCTGGTTCAAAGCCAGCCGGCCGGAGTTTTTTACTGCCTCCATAGTGCCTGTAGCTGTGGGGGGCGCAGTGGCGTACAATGAGAGTGGACACCTGTTGTGGGGCTATTTGCTGCTTACCTTACTGGCACTGGTGCTGCTGCAGGCCGCTGCCAATCTGGCCAATGACTACTATGACCATCTCAGCGGCAATGACGAGATAAACGTCGAGTACGTGCGTCCCTTTACTGGTGGTAGCCGAGCGATCCAGCAGGGCCTGGTGTCTGCCAAACATGTTCTGGCCGCCTCACTTATCTGTCTGCTGGTCGGCGCCCTGCTCGGCTTGTATCTCACGTGGATGCGGGGCTGGCCGATATTGGTGTTGGGGGTAGTGGGAGGCTTGTCCGGTTTCTTTTACACCGCGCGGCCGCTGCAACTTGGCTATCGAGGCATCGGCGAGCTATTTATCGGCTTGAACTTCGGGGTATTGCCCGTGTTAGGAGCCTACTATGTGCAGGTGCAGCACTTTTCCACGCCGGCGCTAGTGGCTTCTTTGCCGGTGGCTTTCTTGATTATGGCGGTGTTGTGGATAAATCAGTTTCAGGATTACACAGCCGACAAAGCGGTCAACAAACTACACTGGGTAGTACGCTTAGGCCGCCGGCGGGCCAGCTACGTCTACGCGGGTATGGTGGCAGCGACCTACCTGGCCATATTGCTGGGCCTGGTAACCGGACTGCTGCCAGCGCTGGCGGCAGTGGCGCTGCTAACGGTTCCTTTGGCTATCTTCGCTGTAAAGACGGCTCTGCTGCACTACGATGATCTTTCGCGACTGACTCCGGCAAACGCGGCCACCATACCATTGCACCTGCTTACGGGCTTGCTGTTAACCCTCGGCGTTATAGCAGACAGGTTTTTCATAATGTAGGCTTGGCGCTATCGTGAACTATAGGTATTCGTGGTACCCGGTGATGTAGACTCCTCCGGCGAGGAGCCGATGACATCTGGGATAGTACTTACGGGGACCGTGGGCGGCAAAAACTGGGAGGGGGCCTTCGTGACACGCTCGAACACGCTACTTGAGCCACGGCGGATCGCAATCATTGGGGGTGGGCCAGCAGGCGCATTCAGTGGCTTGCTGCTCAAGCGGCTGGCACTTCAGGCGGGCCGAGAGCTTGAGGTGCTCATTTTTGAGCGGAAAGAGTTTGGCGTGACCGGGCCGCGAAGCTGCAACATGTGCGCGGGGATTGTGTCAAACTCCCTCATTCGCCAGTTGGAAGCCGTGGGTGTGGAAGTGCTGGGGAGCGTTGTGCAGCGGGAGATTGAAGCCTATACGCTGGAGGTGCGCGGAGCGGCAGTAAGACTGGAGAAGCCACCCGGGGCCAGGATATACACCGCCTTCCGCAGTGGCGGTCCGATGGGGGAGCGCTTTGGGACCGAAAGGAGCTTTGATCACTTCGTGCTGCAGGCGGCCATCAGCGCCGGGGCACAGCATATCCCCCAGGTGGTGCGTAGCGTGAGGCTTCCGAGTAACCCTCAGGCACCAGTCGTGCTAGAAGATGCGACAGGCGATGAGCACGAAGCCGATGCCGTGATTGGGGCTTTCGGGGTGAATAGTCGCATGGTGCGGAGTTTTGAAGAGCTTGGCTTCGGTTACCGTGCGCCCCGGACGGCTACGGCAGCTCAATGCGAGATCCCCCTGAGTTCCGAAGAAATCAGAACCCTATTCGGTAACGAGGTAAAGGCGCTGGCACTGGGGATACCTGGGGTGAGCCTGGCGGCTATGATCCCGAAGGAGCGGCACGTGACGGTATCGCTTATTGGCCGAGACGTAGGGCAGAGGCACTTGGAGCGATTCCTGCAACTGCCGGAGGTACGAGCACACTTCCCACCCGGCTGGCAGGTCCCCGAGAATTACTGCCACTGTCGTCCGCGACTGCCAATAACGGCAGCGCGGAATGTGGTGGCCGACCGCGTACTAGTGGTAGGCGACGCTCACGTGTCGCGATATCTCAAGAATGGTCTGGATTCGGCCTTTATCACGGCCTCGCTAGCGGCCGAGGCGATCATGGCCGGCGGCGTCGGCCGGAAGAATCTGGTGCACCGCTATGCCCGGCCATGTCGGCGAGTATTCGTGTGGGACAACCTGTGTGGGCGAGCCTTGCTCGCCGTGCACCATCTGTTGGGACGGGAGCCTCGCATAGCAGCAGCACACTTGCGCTTCGCGGCGCTTGAGCAGCAACGTCCTGGTCCAAAGCCGCTGAATGCCATATTGTGGGGAATGTTGACGGGGGACGAATCCTACAGCGTGGTTCTGCGACGAGCATTGAGTCCGAGCCTGCAATTGCGACTGGCATGGGCAGCAATAAAAGCCCTATGTAAACCTGGAATAGCATCGCAGGAGTACGGCGCGGTCAGTGCCGACAGTCAGGAAGACAACGATGGCCACTGAAGCAGCCAACCTGGAGAGAGTAGCGATCATTGGCGGGGGACCCGCCGGTACGAGCTGCGCATTGACATTGCTGCGAGGCGCTCGGGAACGTGGCCGTGAGATTGAGGTTCTGTTGGTGGAGCCCAAGCGCTTTGGCGAGCACTACAACCAGTGCGCGGGAGTCTTGACGGTTGATGAGTCGTTGAAAGAGCTTATGGAAGAATTGGGGTTACAATTTCCCAATGATCTCGTGCAGCGGCTGGTGCGTGGGTATGTGCTACATGCCCAGGACGACCAGATTCTTCTCGTGCCTCGGGAGGGTGACTCACCCGTCGGTGCCCTACGACGAGTAGAGTTCGATGAGTTCCTTCTCAACGAGGCCGCACGTGCGGGGGCGGTAGTGCTCCCCTACCGTATGGTAGATCTTGAATTCCAGAAGAACAGGATCATTATCTACACGGAGGGTGGCACCTACCATGCAGATGTAGTCGTGGGTGCGTTTGGCCTCGATACCGGCGCCGCCAGCGTCTTCGCGCGACGTACCGCTTATCGCCCTCCTCCCAGTATCGAGACATTGGTGACGAAGATCCATCCTGCTGGCCTGGAGCCGATTGAAGGCCTGTTGGATGATTACATTCACGCGTTCTTGCCACGGCTCCCGCAAATTGAGTTTGGGGCACTCGTGCCCAAGGGCAATCACATCTCAATAATTATCGCGGGTCGTAGGCTTGCTATGCGCGACATGCAGCGGTTCCTGGCCATGCCCCAGGTATCGCCGCTGCTGCCGCAGGGAACGGAACCCGGCGACTGCTTTCGAGGAACGTTTCCGGTCGGGTTAGCCCATCGCTTCTTCGGTCAGCGTTATTTGATAGTGGGAGACGCAGCCGGACTGGTACGCCCATTTAAGGGGGGAGGCATCGCTGCTGCTCTCAAGACGGGAAGGCTGGCAGGACGCACATTAGTCGCTCACGGTGTCACAGCCCAGGCGGGTGCCGCTTATATGGCTGAATGCCGCGACTTACGAGGCGACGTGCGGTACGGGCAAGTGTTGCGGTGGCTGGTGGCTTTGCTCTCCGGTCCCTTTCGCATGGAGGCGATCATTCATTTAGCACGCCAATCACCGGCGATGCGGCAAGCACTGTACGACTGTGTGTCGGGCCGCACCAGCTACCGGCAGATATTTCGCGAGGAGTTGACCTCCTCTCTGGTGGCGCAGGCAGCCTGGGCATGTATCACCTGGCCACTGCGAGGTGGCAGAGACCTCCCGAAATAGCGTTTTGGTGCGCTACCTCGCTATTTCGCCGCTCCTGCCTGATTCCTTTCTCCTGGCTTGTGCATAATTGGGGTTAGGTAACGTACGCCCGGTGGATGTTTAGGGGCGCCGAAGGCTCCACGTGCTTGACAGGAGGAGGGGGAGGTGCGACAGCGAAGCCTCGACCACTGGTGCCAGCACGACCCTGGGCCAAGCGGCACCAGAGGAGTAGGTCAACCAAGAAGAGCCTAGGTAGCACCTTACCCTTCTGTCTCCTAGCCCGAGAAGTCCAGGAAAGCCGCGTGACGCGCACGTGGCTCCACGGTGGACAAGGATGACTAGCCTGCGTTGAGGGGGGTAGGCGATGGCGAGCGTGAGCCAGCGCTGGGTGTCTGGAGGTGTCGCAGGAGGTATCACGTCTGCCCTGGGAGAAGTACCTAGCTCGGCATAAGAATGTGCTCAATATGGTCCCGTTTGCGAGCGGCCGCGACCAGGGCATCCGGCAGCAAGGTAGGGCCGGGCGCGACAATCGCGTCGCGGCAGCCACTTGGCAGCAAGGAATGGCTGGCGGCCCGATGGTCTCTGACTTGTGGCCGCAGTCGTGCGCGCTTGTA
>JAUWYY010000019.1 GCA_030615605.1 bacterium | reverse complement strand
CTCGCTCGTGGGCGTCTCTGGGGCTGTCTTGGGCGTTGCTGGAGAAGCAGGGGAGGCTGTGTCGGTTGGCGTTGCACCTGCCGAGGAGCCGCTGCTATCGATTCTACGAGCCAGCAGTTCGGCCAAATCGATGCCGAAGACCGCCTTCAATTGTTCGTTGAGCGTTAGGAATTGCTCGGGAATCTGGTTAATGAGCCGGCCAACGGGCGGTTGTCCGTCGCCACCGCCGCCGATATCCACGATAGATATGTGATCGACTCCGGCCAGGCCGGTGCCGATGGCCTGCATTGGCTCGCCCATAGCCGTGACGATGTCTGGATACCGCTCGAGCAGAAGCTGGATGACCGCGGCATCGCCGTATTCCTTCCAGGCGGCGGCCTTCTCCTGCATACCGTCAGCTTCCGCAAGCATTCGGGCCTTGATGGCATCACCTTCGGCCAGACCCCTGGCGCGGATGGCTTCCGCCTCGCCCTCACCAATCGCCTGGAACTTGGCACCGTCACCCAGCCCGCTCCGCTCACGTTCGGTCTGGTCGGCTTCAGCCTGAGCGATGCGA
Source organism: bacterium (assembly GCA_030615605.1). Lineage (GTDB taxonomy): Bacteria > Armatimonadota > Zipacnadia > Zipacnadales > Zipacnadaceae > JALGTD01. The sequence goes on along the minus strand of JAUWYY010000019.1, from coordinate 45,543 downwards.
GCATCTCTTTGTCCCTCGGCCCTCAATACGGCAGCCTGCTTGTCGCCTTCGGCCACCACGATGGCCGCCCGGCGCTGGGCCTCGGCATCAATGACCGCTTTCTCGCGCCCGGCCTCGGCTGGCTTGACGACCGTCGCAACCAGCTCCTGTTCCCGGCGCAGTGCTTCCTGCTGTTGCACGGCAATGCGGGACTGGCGGTCTATTTCTTCGATTTTGACCTCTTCAAGCTTCACGTTCTGCCGGGCCTGAGCGGAGAATAGTGGCCCGGCCTGGTCAGCGGTGGCCCGCTCGCCGTCGGCCTGGGCATCAAACTGCGCCACCTTGACGCGGCGATCTCGGTCGGCGTCGGCGATGCCGACGTCCGCCTCTATCTTGGCTGTCTCGCCAACTCGGAGGGCGTCCGAGGCACGAATGTCGGCATCCCGCTGCGCTTCCGCCTCACCGATCTGGGCATCGCGCTTAACTTCGGCGGTTCGCCTCTTGCCCAGCGCATCAATGTAGCCGTGCTCGTCGTTGATCTCACGAATGGGCATGTTATCAATAACCAGGCCCATAGTCTCCAGGTCCAGGCCAGACTGCTCGACCAGGTTCGCCGAAAAGGCAGCCCGATTCTGGATTAGAGCCTCAACAGTCATCGTGCCAACTATAGCACGGAGATGGCCCTCCATCGTCTGCTGGATCAAGGCTATGATGCTCTCATGGCGCATTGTGAGGAAGCGCTCGGCCGCCGCCCTCTGCAAACTCGCCATGGAGCCGATCTTGATGTTGGCCAGTGCGTCAACTCGAACGGGCACGCCGTCAATGGTCACGGCTGCTGTACTCTCGACCGGAATGGGCATGACCTCCAGAGACAACCACTCCACCGAGATGATGATAGGCCAGTTGATGAAGCCTCCGCCCTGGACCAGCCGGAAACCGGTGAGATGGCCCTCGGTATCTCGGGATCGGCGGCCGAAGACGACTGCCACCTGGTTCGGGGGAACTCTCACGTAGTAGCTTGCGGCGATAGCCATGACGGCAATGACCAGTATGACTACCCCGCCGATGTAAACGGGCAACATACCAATTCCTTCGGGCATGCTTACGCCTCCTCCGTGGGTCAGTCGGTCTTTATAGCCGAATCGGGCGGACAAGCAGTGTTCCGCCGACTTCTTCCACTACACTAACGGTCGCACCAGCGGGTACAGCTTCTGTCGACTCGGAACGAGCCAGGCATTTGAGAGACGTGCCCCGCACGTTCAGGCGGATTTCGCCAGTGCCACCGGATGGGATGGTGGTAAGTACCACGCCCTCCTGCCCAACCATATGAACCACTCCGACGGTGCTAGTAGCCTCCTGAGCATAGAGGAATCGCATGAAGTAGAAGACAACTGCGGCGAGGGCCAGGCCGACTGCCATTCCGAAGGGCAGGCTGAACAGCCCCCACTTGAGGGTATCCAGGCCGATTAGACCACCCCAGCCCCAGCCACCAACAAATGCCATAATGGTCTTAAGACCGAGTGGGCTGGGTCCCTCATGCGCAACAGCCAGATCATGCGCCATATCCAGAGCGACGTCAGTATCGAAGCCGACATCCACATCACCACCGAAGTCGAAGTCGTGGTCAAGCCCGAGAATTAGCAACACCACGACGACCAGCGTACCTACTCCGGCCATTGACCAATAGATAATGTGCAGGCTGTCCACAGGCTCACCTCGCCGACATCCATAATATAGGGCAAGTATACACCACTTTCAACCATTCTGTCAATAATCCTTGACCATCCTGCGGGCTTGACTGGCCATCACCGACGCAAACGGTGACGAAAATATTGCCAGTTCTTCCCCGGTCTGGTATAATGCCATTGTGTGGTAACCGGTCGCAAGCGACCGGATGACCGGATTCTGTCCTTATGGTCAGTGCCGTAGCCATGGGACAAGCGAAAGGCAGGAGAGTCGGATGGCGGGCATAGTGGAAAGGATTCGCAACATTGTCTCTGCGAACATTGGTGCCATGCTGGACAAGGCGGAAGACCCTGAAAAGATGCTGCGTGAGTTCCTCCGCCAGGCGCAAGCCGGTCGCGGTGAAGTTCGCGATGAACTGGTTGATGCCAGGGCTGAGCTGATCATCCTGGAGCGACAAAAGCGGGCCAGCGATGAGCAGGCCCAGAAGTGGGGCCGGAGGGCCGAGGAGGCTGTCCGAGCTGCTGACGACGAGTTGGCCAAGCAGTCGCTGCGTCGGCAGAAGAGCTTCGAGGAAGCCACGGCCCAGTGGGCGGGCCAAATCGAGGGGCAACAGCAATCAGTAGACAATCTCGAGGCCGCCAGCCGCCAGCTCGCTGAGCGGATCAATGAGGCCGAGATCAAGCTTTCTTCCTTGATCTCCCGCCACAAGGCTGCCCTGACTACCGTCCGCGTGGAGAAGGTCCTTCAGGGAGTTGGCGAGGCCACCTCCGCCATCAACGAGTTTGAGCGACTCGAAGCGCGCATAGACAAAGAAGAGGCGAAAGCTCAGGCGCTGGCGGAAATGAGCGCTGAATCGGTGGAGGAAAAGTTCCGTGCTCTCGAGGGAGGCGGCGAGGACGCGGAAATCGAGGCACGATTGCGGGAACTGAAGCAGCAAATGGCCGGTGCCCCCGAAAGCACCGAAGAAGCTGTCTCTTAGCTAACGATGACCACTTCTCTTGACGACTGGACACCAGCCGCGGCTGATTGCCTGCGTTACGCCTTTGTTATACTGACAGCGCAGACCTTGAACTCGGGAATCTTGGCTATGGGGTCGAGTGCGGCGATGGTCAGGCGATTGGCTGGTGCCTCACGATAGTGAAAAGCCAGGAAGACCGTGCCCGGCATCACCCGCTCGGTCACGTGGGCCCCAATCTCAATCTGCCCGCGCCGCGAGCTAACTCTCACTGGCTGACCGTCAACAATCCCCACAGCTTCGGCGTCATCCGGATGAATCTCAATTGTGCCCACCGATACCAGCTCGTCCAGCACATCCGAGCGCCGTGACATCGTGCCGGTGTGGAAGTGCTGGAGAATCCTACCAGTGGAAAGCAAGAAAGGATACTCGTCGTCAGGCAGCTCCTGGGGGGGGATGAATTCCACCGGATGAAACTTACCCAGACCCCGCGAGAATTTCTCCACGTGCATAATCGGAGTTCCGGGGTGGTCGCCATCCGAGCACGGCCACTGCAAAGCTCCTTCCGCCAGGCGATCGTAGGTAATCCCCCCGTAAATTGGCGTCACGGCAGCGATCTCGTCCTGGATGGCTGCCACGTCCGGATACGACATCTCATAGCCCATGCGCCTGGCGAGGTCACAGATGATCTGCCAGTCTAGACGCGCCTCCCCCGGGGGCTCAAGTGCCTTATGCACGCGCTGCACACGCCGCTCGGTATTGGTGAACGTCCCCTCCTTCTCGGCGAATGCGGCGGCTGGTAGCACCACGTCGGCTAGTTGGGCCGTCTCACTGAGAAAGATATCCTGGACAATGAGCAGGTCCAGTTTTCTCAGGGCCTCCTCGACGTGGCTGCTGTCAGGGTCGCTCAGCACTGGATTCTCGCCCATAACGTAAAGCGCCCTCAGTTTGCCCTCGGCGGCGGCATTCATCATTTCCACAACCGTCAGCCCTGGCGTGGGCGATAGCGAAACATCCCATGCAGCCTCAAACTTAGCCCGCACCTCATCGTCGTCCACCTTCTGGTACCCCGAATAGACATTGGGCAAAGCCCCCATGTCGCAGGCTCCCTGGACATTGTTCTGCCCGCGCAGGGGATTGACGCCCGCACCGGGCTTACCCACGTTTCCCGTGAGCATAGCCAGATTAGCCAGCGCCAGGACGTTGTCCGTGCCGGTGATGTGCTGGGTGATACCCATTGAATAAACGATCGAAGCTGCCGGCGCGTTGGCGTAGATGCGCGCTGCTCGGATGATGTCTGCCACCGGAACCGCGGTGATCTTCGCGACGAATTCTGGTGTATACTGTTCAACAGCCGCTTGCAGTTGTTCAAAGCCCTCGGTGCGCCGGTCAATGTAGTCTCTGTCTTCGAGACCATCTTGGAGAACTACATGGATGAGGCCGTTGATGAGGGCAACATCGGTGCCATGCTTGTGCTGTAAGTACACCGTGGCGAATTCGGTGAGTTCAATAGCCCGAGGATCAGCGACAATTAGCGGCACCCCGCGCTGAGCAGCTCGTTTGATGGCTGCTCCAATGATTGGATGGCATTCGGTGGTATTTGAACCAATCACGAAGATAGCGTTGGCCTGGTCCAGATCATCAATGGAGTTGGTCATAGCGCCACTACCAAAGGCTTTGGCCAGGCCGGCGACCGTCGAGGCGTGACACAGGCGCGCACAGTGATCTATGTTATTGGTGCCCACCACTGCGCGCATAAACTTCTGCATAACGTAGTTTTCTTCATTGGTGCACTTGGCCGAGGACAGCCCCCCGATCGCATCAGGGCCAAATTCGCTCTTTAGCTCGGCCAGGCGCTGGGCGGCGAAATCCAGGGCCTCCTCCCAGCTTACCGGCGTCAGCTCACCGTTGCGGCGAATCAGCGGCTCGGTAAGCCGCTCTTCGTGGCCAATGAAATCGAAGCCAAAGCGTCCTTTTACGCACAGCCGGCCCTGATTGACACCCAGCCCGGGCTCGCCGGTGATCTTCACCACACGGTTGTTGCGGGTGTGTAACACGATCTGGCAGCCGACCCCGCAATACGGGCAGATGGTCACGGTGCGTTGCAGCTCCCACACCCGGCCGGCCCGCCGCGCGCCGGCAAAGGAGAGTGCACCAGTCGGACAAACGTCTATACAGTTGCCACACTCGGTGCAGCCTGATTCGTCGCGGGGCACGCCCGGCGGCAGGCTGATGCGGGTATCAAACCCTCGCCCCAGGAAATCAATAGCCCCGGTGACCTCGACATTATGGCATACCTCCACACAACGTCCGCACAGGATGCACTTGCTGTGATCATAGATAATGGCCGGGCCGTCCTGAATCGGCTCGGGGCGCACTGGTTCTTTCAGGAGGGCTGTCTGCTCGACGCCCAGCTCATAGGCATACTTCTGCAGTTGGCATTCACCACAACTTTCGCAAATCAGACACTCCTGGGGGCAGTCTGATATAAGCAGCTGAACGACAACCCGGCGGGTCGTACGGATCTCCTCGGTGTTAGTGTGAACTACCATATCTGGTGCCGCCGGATGGCAGCAGGAGGCCACCAGACCGGACTGTCCCTCAATCTCAACCACACAGAGCCGACACGAGCCAGTAGGCGGCAGCCCCAAGGCGGGGTCGTAACACAGGTGGGGAATATCTATCCCCACGCGTTGTGCGGCCATAAAAACAGTCGTGCCATCCGGAACAGTCACTTCGGTTCCGTCAATACTTAGCGAAATTTCGTCAGTCATAATTTTATCAGTCGTCATTTCAGATTCCATGGCGTGTCCGAATCACGTCAGCAGTTGTTCAATTACTCGATAACTACTGCGCTAAACTTGCACACATCATGGCATATTCCACACTTAACACAGCGGTCCGCCATGATCTCGTGGGGCTGTTTCGGTTCACCTGCGATGGCGTTCTGGGGACAGTTACGCACGCATAGATGGCAACCGGTGCACAGTTCGGGATCAATACGGTAGGCAATGAGCTCATGACACACCCCGGCCGGACACTTGTGCTCGCGGATGTGTGCTTCGTATTCCGGCCGGAAATAGCGAATCGTTGACAGCACCGGATTGGGAGCAGTCTGCCCCAGTCCGCACAGCGAGGCTTTCTTGATCATTTGGCCGAGTTGCACGAGCCGATCAATATCGCCGGGCTGGCCGTTGCCTGTGGTGATGTCGGTGAGCGTCTCCAACATCAATTTCGTACCCACGCGGCACGGCGTACACTTGCCGCAAGATTCCTCCTGAACGAAATCAGTGAAGAAACGGGCGACATCCACCATGCAGGTGGCTTCGTCCATCACGATCAAGCCACCCGAGCCCATAATCGCGCCAATTTCTTTGAGGGAATCGTAGTCAATGGGCAGGTCGAGGTACTGTGCCGGTACGCATCCGCCGGACGGTCCGCCCATTTGCGCCGCCTTGAACTCGCGGTCTCCAGGGATGCCCCCGCCAATATCAAAGATGATCTGGCGCAGCGTCGTCCCCATGGGCACCTCGACCAGTCCGGTGTTTCTGACCTTGCCCGCCAGCGCGAATATCTTGGTGCCCCTGTTACCCTCAGTGCCGATGGCCCTGTACCACTGCTGGCCGTTGAGGATGATGAGGGGAATATTCGCAAAGGTCTCAACGTTGTTGATGTTAGTGGGGTTGCCCTTGTAGCCGCTCTGCGTCGGAAAGGGTGGCCGTGGTCTGGGCATCCCTCGCATTCCCTCCAAGGAGGCGATCAGAGCGGTCTCTTCACCGCAAACGAAGGCCCCCGCGCCCTCGTGGACAGAAATGTCGAAGGAAAACTGCGACCCGAGAATGTTCGCCCCCAACAGGCCTGCTTCACGGGCTTGTTGCAGGGTTATATTGACGTTGCGCACAGCCAGCGGATACTCGGCACGGACATAGATTATCCCCTCCCGCGCACCGATAGCATAGGCGGCTACAAGCATCCCTTCGATGATGGCGTGCGGACTTCCCTCTAGAAGGCTGCGATCCATGAACGCCCCTGGGTCACCCTCGTCGGCGTTACAGATGAGATACTTCTCATCACCAGGCGACTTGCGACACAGTTCCCACTTGAGACCTGTCGGAAAGCCAGCGCCGCCGCGGCCGCGCAATTCTGACAGCTTAACCTCCTCGATTACCTCTTTCGGGGACATCTCGCAAAGAGCTTTAGCCAGCGCACTGTAGCCGTCGCGCACAATGTAGTCATCCAGATCAGTGGGATCGAGTTCCCCATTATGTCGGAAGACCAACCGCTCCTGGAGGTTGTAGAAGGGCACGTCATGTTCGTACGCTACCTTGCACCCAGAGACCGGGTCCGTATAGCACAAGTCATCGATGACCTTCCCCTGCAGTGCCGTCTGCTCAATAATGGCAGGAACGTCGTCAACTTGCACGCCCGGGTAGAAGAACCTCTCGGGAAGGACGACCACGACCGGGCCCTGTTCGCAGAAACCGTGACAGCCAGTGCGCTTCAGTCTTATCTTGTCGCCAATGCCGCGCTGCTGTATTTCGTGTTCGAAAGCTGTGTAGACTTGCGCCAATCCCAAAGCAATGCAGCCAGTGCCCCCGCACAGAGTAATAGTGCGAAGAGCATCTTCTTTACGCTGGGACAGGCGTTGCCGCCGAACGTCGAGTTCTTGGAGCGAGTCAATCCTACTCACTAGCCTGAGTCCTCCTGATACATTTGCAGGACGCGAAGCGCCTTCCGGGGGTCCATATTGCCGTGGTAGGTAGAGTCGACCACCATAAGCGGTCCCAGGGCACAAGCTCCCAGACAAGCCACAGTCTGCAGCGTGAACATCATGTCTTCGGTGGTCTGTTCTTCCTCGACACCAAGTTCGGCCTTCACAGCGTCTATCACTCTCTGGCCACCGCGCACGTAGCAGGCGGTGCCGCGACAGCAGCGGATGGTGTGCCGCCCGTGGGGCTCGGTATAGAACTGGGCGTAGAAGCTGACCACACCGTAAATGCGGCTGAGAGGTATCTTGATTCGCCGGCTGATCGCCTCAAGCGCTTCCGGAGGCAGGTAGCCGCAACGCGCCTGCACCTCCTGAAGAACGCCTATGAGGTTCGACTCCGATGAGATCCCCAGGGTGTCAATCACCGTCTTTACCGCTTCCTGGATCGGTGCTGGCCCAGACGCGCTTTGATCGTTTGCTGACTTTTTCATAGCTTTTTGGACTTCAACCCAGATTCACCCACAAACTCCGCTGCGGCCCCAACAGCTTGTTGCGCCACTTACGACATTTCTTATGTGCTGCCTTGCTATATGTAACCTTCTATGTTTGCGGCACTAATTCCTCCTGCTGCGGGTCATTCGGCTAGAAAACCCCCAGATTAGAAGACTTCTGACGAAGATTCTGCCCCGAATTGAACAAGTATGACTGCTCTTGGGCGATAGGAGACACAATCCCGCCTGGGCACAAGCAAAACTACCGATGCTTCGCCGCATCTGGGCGCCTAACGGCGCCGTTGCGGCCGGCAGTCAATGCACTTCAGGGGTTCCCACACGGTCCGGCGGACGGTCGTAGCTTTGTGGATTCTACGATAATTGGGAAGATCGGCCCATGTCTGAGCGCGCGAGAACGGGTAAGGTAGATGTGGGTTCAGGAGGTAGGTGCGGGAGCTCGACGAAATGATATTGCGCCAGTATCGTTCGCTCCGCCCGAAGCCCTTGGCTTCCCCGAAGACGGGGACGGGACAAATGGTGCAGAAAGACAGGTGCGAGACAATGACCACACGATCTGAGGAATCGAACTCGCCAGTCCTGCGCGTCGTCAGCGTCAGCCTCGGCTCCTCCAAACGCAACCACGCGGTGGAAGTGGAGATGCTGGGACGGCGTCTAGACATTGAACGTATCGGCGTGGACGGCGACTACGACAAAGCATGCGCCATGATTGCTCGCCTGGATGGCGAAGTGGCCGCTATCGGCCTGGGCGGGACCGACTTGTATCTGGTCGCCGGGAACAGGCGGTACGTCATCGAACGGTCCCGGCGGCTCGCACAGTCAGCTCAGATAACACCGGTGGTGGATGGCAGCGGCCTGAAGAACACGCTGGAACGCGAGACGATTCGCTGGCTGGCGCAGCACGGTGAGTTGGACCTGACGGGGAAAAAGGTTCTCTTGGTCAGTGCAGTGGACCGCTTTGGCATGGCTGAAGCCTTCACCGAGGCGGGTTGTCAAACGATCTTTGGCGATCTGATATTCAGCTTGGGCTTGCCGATCCCGGTCCGCTCCCTACGCACGATCAGCCTCATCGCTGCGCTGTTGCTGCCCATTTTCCGACGCCTGCCCATTAGTGTGCTGTACCCGACCGGCAGCGCCCAGGAGAGCACCAAGCCCAGGCACACCAGGTTCTTCCAGTGGGCAGACATCGTAGCGGGCGATTTCCACTACATCCGTCGCCACCTACCGGACCGCATGGACGGCAAGACCATCATTACCAATACCACCACACCGGACGACGTTAGCCTGTTGCGCGAACGCGGGCTCGCCACCCTCGTCACTACCACGCCCGAACTGGAGGGGCGCTCCTTTGGCACCAACGTGATGGAGGGCGTGCTGATCGCGCTGGCCGGCAAACGACCGGAAGAAATGCAACCCGAAGACTACCTTTGCCTATTGCGCCGTCTCGGTTGGCAGCCGCGAGTTGTCCACCTGGCGAGTCCCGGCCAAGGGACGACTCTGTAGTGTCGTGAAAAGGCCCGTCGCTAACCGCTGGAGGTAGCTCGAGCATGACAGCGACACCCCATATCCTGGCGGGGGCAGCGATCGGCAAGGTGCTACGCCGGCCCTGGCTCGCCTGGCCCGCAGCCTTCGTCAGCCACTTCCTTTTGGACTTTACCCCACACTTGGATTCCCACGGACTCTTCGGAATCGAACACGGTGGGCCGACCGCTCCCGAGGCGGCTCTGGGGATCCTGGACTTCGCATTTGGTGCCTTGCTGATCGTATGGCTGGTGCGAAGGCAGCCATACCGACGAGTGGTGCTGGGCGGGGCATTCTTCGGCATACTTATAGACCTCATCCGCGAAGCGCCGCTCTTGAGCGTCTGGTTCAGAACCTGGTCAGGCACGGCGTGGCTCAGCGTCTTCCACCACAGCTTCCAGCACAACGTTACGCCGGCCCAGTGGCCCCTGGGGATCGCAACGCAACTGGTGGTCGTTGCGATTGCGCTGTGGGTTTGTCTGCCTCGCAAGCACAAGGACCCAGGATGCAGCACAGAGAATACCTAACGTAGCCAGGCACAGCAGCGCGTTCCGCACGCCACGGGTCGAGAGGGTGCGAGCATGTCAGAGATCAGGCAGGACCAAGCGACCAAACGGTGGGTGATAATGGCCACCACGCCCAGGTTGCACCCAAGCTGACTGTCCATTTGTGTCCAAAAGGCGCTGAGGTCGAACACTCGAATATGAACACATCGAGCCGTATTACGACTATTGCCGCCATTGTGATATACTCTACGGGCGGGTGCTGGAGCCGCTCGGTTACGAATATACTCTGGATATGTCAGAGTGCGGCAAGGCAAGATGTGTTCTCATCGTTAGGCATAGAGAGAAATACTATGGATTAGGGACATCTTGCCCCGCGAAGTGAAAGACCCTTCTGTGAGACAGCTGAGCTGTCATTGCTATGAGCGGCAGCCTGGGGTCGGGCGGGATCTGTGACCGCGCGTCAGGTTTGAACACACAATTACGAATCTGGCCCGAGCCTGGAATAGTGCCGCATTACGGAGAAAAGGACCATGATACATTATGATGGGTTTCAAGTGGTCGCTAGATGTTAGCTATGATGTCAGAACTGAATATGGAGGCGCGAAGCTCAGCGATTTTCTCGCAAGTCCCGAGGTCGTATTCGAGACTACGCGACGTGCCCAGGCCAAGATGCTGGAGGCCCTTGGCGAGGATCTCATAGGTGATCCTGGGGCGACCTCCCACGGCTTTCTGGAATCGGAGGCCCTGGGCGCCGAAATCTACTGGCCGGAGGACAGTTGGCCCGCCCCGATAAGACCTCTGCTAAAGGAACCTGAGGACCTCGATAAACTCGAACTGGTGACGGATTTCATGTCACGTCCCAATACGCAGATACTTAGAGACATGCGCTCCTATCTGCGGGAGAAAGTGGGCCCGCATGCAGGACATCTTCATGAAGGAATGATAGGGAACGCCCACATAACGACGGCCCGGAATCTGCGGGGCGACCAGATCTTTATTGACATGTACGAACGCCCCGAATGGTGCCACCGGTTCTTTCATTTCCTGACCGAGAACCACATCCTGTGCACGCAGGACTTGTGGCGATACCAGGGCATAGAGCAACCCAACTTTTTCCATATCGCCGACGACTTTGCGGGAATGATTTCGCCGGGGCTTTTCGACGAATTCGCAATCCCCTATTGGAAGCGCTCCTTCGAGGTCCTGGGCAAGGGCTGTGATCAGGTCATGCTTCATTCGGAGGTCATGCACCCCGAGCATCTCCCATCCCTGAAGGAACTGCCGATCACTGTAGTAGATCACGGGCAAGATCCTTTTGTAACCCCACAAGATGCCTTGAACAGTGGGTTCAAGACATGCTGGCATTTCAGAGATCTGGAGCTGCTTACCGGAACGCCGGAGAGCATAAGGGCCTTGTATACCTACTATGCAGAGAGCGGCCTGGAAGGAATATCGCTGTGCCTCGGACACAGGAATACTCCGCTTGAGAATGTAAAGGCGCTGCTTGAAGTGGCCAGGGAGTATGAGTGAACATGTAATCCTAATTCAATTACTTCAGGAGGAACTTCAATGACAGATTGACAAGGACAATCAAGGATCGTCAAGAGCGCAGGCAACCGCCACCGAGCAGTGTAAGTGGTTGCTCGCATGATCGTGTTCGTCACTCTGGGCCGCCAGCACGTCGTGGAAGGCCGCCAGTGTTTCATCCACCATACGGTCGGCAGTATAATAGCGCACAATCCCGTTTGCCCCGGCGCGGCCCATTCGGTCAGCTTGCTCGGGATTGTCCATGAGCTGGCTGATGGCATCCGCGAGGCCTGCGGGATCCTCTGTGGGCACCAGGATACCCCCGCCAGTCAAGGAGATCATTTCAGGGAACACCCCGACATCGGGAACCACCGTGGGCACGGACGTGGCCAAAGCTTCCGCCACGGCCATCCCTCGCACCTCCGCGAACCTGGTCGGCAACGATAACGCGCTGCAGCGTCGCAGGAATTCCACCTTGCCAGCGAAATCCAGTTCGCCAAGGTACTCAAAGCTTGGATATAGTCCTGATGCGGCCACCGTAGAGGTGATTTGCCTCCAGTAATGCCTATTTAGCACCTTTCCCGCTACACGCAGCACTACATTGCGCTGCTCCTCGTTCACCAACTTTCGGAAAGCCTCCACTAGCAGGTCGAGACCCTTGCCAGGAGTAATGACAGAGAGATACGCCAGCGTAAAGGGACGTCGGTGTCGTGGGCCGGGATTTCGATAGACTTGGGCATCAATTCCCATCCGAATTGCTTTGACGCGCTCCGCAGGCACAGCCAGGTAGTCAGCCATCTTGGCTGCATACGCCTCATGGGTTGCTATGAAGAGGTCAATCGCCCGAGCGTTTTGCTGCATGAGTCTGCGTGCTTGAGAGCAGTAGGGCTCGGCCATCTGCGCCACAAAGTCGTCTTCGCCCTGCAGCCCACACGCCACAGGTATGTCGAGATAGCGCTTGACTTCCAGGGCGATAGCTGACAGCATGCTGTTGGTGATGACCAGCAAGTCCGGGCGACGCCCCCGCTGGAGAAAACTACGCAGCCTCACCAGTTCTTTGCGCTGATGCCCTTCGCGTCCCTTCAGGATCGACACCGTCATCGGGCCCATATCCGCCGCCCGCGTGCTCACCGCGAACTTACCGGCCCACTTGAGCAGAGCGGGATTGTCAAACAGTCGGTCAATAAACGCTGGAGTGTGTCGGAAGATGGCCGAATGCTGCTGCAGGTACACGTTGACGCCGCCGAAGAAAACGGGTGTCATGGGCGACGATTCTCTGCTCTCAGCCTTCACGGGTGTATACAGTGGGATCACTTGAACGTCGTGGTGGCGAGCACGTAGCCCGCGAATGAGGGCCAGGTCACGGGCGCAGGCCCCGCAGTACATATCCCCGGCTCCAGCCATTAGGTAGACTATACGCATGATCCGCCACCAGAGTCGTGTTGCCGCGTGAACATAGTGAGCCCACCTTTAATGAGCTAATGAGCGGCAACGCCGCCGCACCCGCCTGCCGATGACTGGAATGACGGCCGCTACTGGGTGTTGGCATTCGTTCTCTCGGACCGCCCGTTGTTAGGAAAGACGAGCAAGAGTAAGCGCCCGGGCGGAACTGGTTATCCGATCATGGTTCTGCATTGACGAAGGTATAACCTTCCGTATATTGATCAGGGAGACACCTACTCCGCGCCAATACAATAGAGATGTTGCAGGCCGCGCACGTACATGCGATCGTTCGCGAATATGGGACTCGAGCGGAAGGCCTCAAGGCTGTTGCGGGCGACCTCCTGGTGCTCGCGGCCAGGCTGCAGCACCACGGTAGTACCGTTATCGCTACTAACATAAAGGTAATCTCGTGATAGCGTGACGCTGGGGAAGACGGTCCCTCCGCCCAGATCGAGTGACCGCTCGTACACCACCTGGCCGGTGTTGGCATCTATAACACTCAGTATCCCCTTCTGAGTGACGGCGTAGATCAACCCCTCGTGGATAACCGGAGAGGCGTAGTAGCGGTCATCGCGAGGATTGGTCTCCCACAGCACGTCAAGGGTAATCGTCTCTCCCGGCTCCGCGGACAGCCGGATTGCTCTACCGCCTTTTTGGATGATGAAGTACACGACACTGTCTTCAACTATCGGAGCACAGTAGTCCAGCTTGGCCGGAAGCATATGGCCAATGCTCTGTTGGTCGAGCTCGCACCGGCCGCACGGCCCCTGACTGCTGACGCTCTGACTTCAGTGCTTGCAACTGCTTGCTCTCTCGAGGATTACGGACTGAGGCTCGTGGCGTGGCCCGAGCAGGGGTATCTCTCCCTTCAGAGCCAGGGAGTGGTACTGAAGAAGTCGCAGGTGACAGTTGTCCGGGAGGCAGCCGCAGAGTGCGGGGCACGCAGTGGCCTCACCTCCGTCTATCTGGCCACGAGTATGAAGAATGTGACTGACCGCGACCGGTCCACAGAAATTGCTTATGCAGTGCTGGCGGCCCTGGACCCGCCGCCGGAGTTTCGGTTCACCTCAGGTAGTGGGAAGACACTGGACCGGGAAGGCGTGTGGCTCAACCACTGGGCGGCGCAGGACCTGGGCGCGCGCGTCGGGGATCGCATGGAACTGTCCTACCTCATTCCCTCCCGGGATGGCACTTATCACACTGGCAGCGGGCAGGTCACGGTACGCAGCATCGTGGAAATGACTGGACCGGGTGCCGACCCGGGTCTGGTCCCTGACTTCGAGGGGATCACTGATGCGAAGCGCATCGGCGACTGGCACCCGCCCTTTCCTCTGGACCTGACGCGCATCACGCCACGTGATGAGACCTACTGGGAGAAGTACCGTGCTGCCCCCAAGGCCTTTCTTCACCCGGAAACGGTGCAGGCGATGTGGGCCAGTGGGCCCTCTGGTAAGCAAGCCGACTGGGTAACCGCGGTGCGAATCATGCCGGCTGCCGGGACTGACGACATAGCCCGCCTGGCGCAAGAGTTCACCCCCGCACTGCTGCGGCGCCTATCTGCTCAGGAAACCGGACTAACCTTCCAGCCCTTGCGGCGCCAGGTGCTGGCCGCAGCCCGAGGCACAACAGACTTCAGCCAACTCATGTTGGGCATGAGCATGTTCCTGGTGCTGGCCGGCGCGGGGTTGGCCGAAATGCTCCTGCGCCTCTCCGGGGACCGCCGCGCCGCGGAGGCCGGTATCATGATGGCCTGCGGACATCGTGCGCAGACGGCAGTCCGAATGATTCTGGGTGAGGGGGCAGTGCTGACATTGCTTGGGGTCTTGATTGGAGTACCACTCGGGGTTCTGTATGCCTGGGGCATCATCACTGCCTTGACCACCTGGTGGCACGGCGCCGTAGCGAGTACCCACTTATGGCTACATGTTGGACTCAATAGCCTGTTGGTCGGTGCGTCTGCCGGACTGGTCGTCGGGTTGCTGGCGGCAACCTGGGGAGCAAGGGCACTCGGTCACAGATCGGTGCTGGAGCTGCTGTCTGGCTGGCAATCCCTCTCGGTTGGGTTAGTATTACCCCGGCGCAGATGGGCGCGCTTTGCGCTCGCTTTCTTTCTGCTTGCAACGGCTGGGTTAGTGCTGCTCGCGGCGGAAGCCCAACTGCTTTCGCCATCAGGAGCCTTCTTCGCCAGCGGTCTTCTACTTCTATGGGCAGGGCTGGTAGCCGCCGGTGTCGTGCTGACGCGGGTACTGACCCAGCGGGCTGCCTCGCGCTCTCTGGGAGCGCTGGCCCTGCGCAGTGCCGCCGCCAATCGCAGGCGCAGCTTGCTGACCATTGGCTTACTGGCCAGCGCCACTTTCGTGATCGTAGCAGTGGCGGCGAACACACGGGACCTCTCCCGGGTTGACGTCACTCGACGCAACTCCGGTAGCGGGGGTTTCGCACTGCAGGCGGTGTCCTCGCTGCCGCTGAACTACGATCTGGGCAGCCCGGAGGGACGTGCTCACCTGGGCTTCTCGCTCGAGCAGGAGGCGCTGCTCGCAGGGACGGAGATAGTGTCTTTCCTGGCCAGTCCCGGCCAGGATATCAGTTGTCTGAACCTCTCCGCACCAACCCATCCTAGAGTACTTGGAGTGAGCGACGCCATGATCGCCCGGGGCGGCTTCCCGGTGCTCACGGTGCATGGCAAGTCGACAGAGAACCCGTGGCTGCTGCTGCGGGAGTCGGCAGCGGACGGGGCCATACCCGCTTTCGGGGATGCGGACACAGTTAGATGGAGTCTACACTCCAGCCTGGGGGAAACCTACACAATGCCGGATGGCAGTGGCCGCTCCGTGCGGCTGCGCTTTGTGGGCCTGATTCCCCGCAGCATCTTTGCCAGCGAGTTGCTGGTTGCACAGGACCAGTTCAAACGTCTGTTTCCTGGCGCGGATACGCCAAGCCATTTCCTAATCGCGCCACCCCTCGGCCAGGAGAATCAGGTAGCGCGAGCGTTGCGTACGACGCTCGGCGACCGGGGTCTGGAGGTGCGCAGCACTCGGGAAGTGCTCAATTCCTTCCTGCGAGTGCAGAATACATATCTGACGATGTTCCTCGCCCTGGGTGGTCTGGGCCTGCTGCTGGGCAGTGTCGGGCTGGTGGCGGTGTTGCTGCGCAACGCCCTGGAACGGCGCGCGGAGTTCGCGTTGATGCTCGCCATCGGTTTTAGGCGGTACTATTTGGCCCGCAGTTTGTTATTGGAGAATGCGGGACTGCTGTTGGCCGGATTGCTTTGGGGCACGCTGTCTGCCCTGGTAGCCGTGGCTCCGCAGATACTGTCGGTGGCATCGGGAGTCGCCTGGGGCGCTCTGGCTCTGGTTCTGACGGGAATCATTGTTGTAGATCTGGCGGCATCCACCGTGGCCGCCCCCATTGCCGTGCGGGGTAATTTGCTAGACGCACTGCGAGAGGAGTAAAGGATACAGTGAGAAGATGGTGGCCGGTCTTTCTCACCCTGGGAGCAATACTCCTGGTCACGGGCGGGGGCAGGTCCTCTCCCGAGTCAGAAACAACTAATTGGCCCAGTCTCCGAGGGAATCCGCAACTAACCGGTGTGGCCGAGTCCGCGCTCTCGTCGCGAAAGCTGCGGTGGACTTACGAGACAGGTTCATCCGTTGAAGGAGCCGCCGCGATTGTCGGGGACACGGTCTACGTAGGCACGAAGGAGGGGGTGCTGCTGGCGTTGAATCTAACTGATGGCACGCTGAAGTG
This sequence comes from bacterium, assembly GCA_030615605.1. Classification (GTDB taxonomy): domain Bacteria; phylum Armatimonadota; class Zipacnadia; order Zipacnadales; family Zipacnadaceae; genus JALGTD01. The sequence goes on along the minus strand of JAUWYY010000019.1, from coordinate 28,962 downwards.
GAAATTCCGCGCGGGCGCGCCGATTAGTGCCTCGCCTTGCGTTGTGAGCAGCCGAATCTATGTGGGAGACGAGGGTGGCACCTTTCATGCTGTGAACCGGTCAGACGGCGCGCTGATTTGGCAGTTCGAGACGGGCAGCCAGATTATTTCTTCCGCGACTGCCGCCCCAGGTGCTGTGCTGGTGGGCTCCTATGACTACAGGCTCTATAAGCTGGATGCCGTCACCGGCCGGAAGAAGTGGGTCTTCACCACCGGCGCCCAGGTCCACGGCTCGCCCTGTGTCGTTGGCGGTGTGGTCGTTATCGCCGGATGTGACGGCGAGGTGCGGATGATCGACCTGGCAACCGGCCGACAGCGCCACTCGGCATTGATAGGCGCGAACTTTGCCGCCTCTCCTGCATACGGGTCGGGAAGTGTGTTCCTGCCAAGTCTGGCCGGCGAGTACCTGAGCGTGCGGGTCACCGATGGCAGGATTATGTGGCGTCTGGAGGAATCGGGCGGAGGCGGGGTGGACTCCTCGCCGGTGATCGCGGGCGCGAGCGTCTTCGTGGGAGGTGACGACGGCAATCTGTACGAACTGAAACTGAGCAATGGGAAGAAGCTGTGGCAGTTCCGCGCCGGCGCGGCGCTGAAGGCCTCCCCGACAGTAGGACGAGGCCATCTGGTGATCGGCAGCACCGACGGAGCCATATACTGCTTTGGCCGATAGTGCTGTCGCCATACACCGACCGGATTAAGATCAGTGGTCCAGATGAACCAATCATACCGATCAACTGTCTACAGATGATGATGTCCCAACTGTGACGTAAGCAATCCGGAGTGAGGAGAATTGCAAATTAAGAATTATATGTTGAATATAGCTCTGCTCATGCTGTGTCTGTGCCTGCCCTTAGTAGTGTTTGCGGCGGACTGGCCGCATTTCCTCGGTCCCCAGGCTAACGGGATCGCCCCGGACCAGGGCATCAATAAGACCTGGGCGCAAAGGCCGCCTCAGAAGTTGTGGGATGTAGCGTTGGGCGACGATGGCTATGCCGGCCCGGCGGTGGCCGGGGGTAAAGTCTACATCATTGCCCACGAGAGAGACCAGGACGTAGTCCGGGCCCTGGATTTGACCAACGGCCAGGAAATCTGGCGCTTCAACTACACCGACACGGCCGATGCGGCCAGTAACGACTCGGGCTTTGCTCGCTCTACGCCCCTCATTTCGGAAGGCAAGGTGTACACGCTCAGTCGCCTGGGGATGGCTCACTGCCTGGACGCTCAAACGGGCGCGAAGCTCTGGTCGCGCAACATCCAGACTGATTTCGGCGGCCAGAAGCCCGGCCACGACTACTCCATGTCCCCAATCGTAGACGGCAACAAACTCATTCTCTGTCCCGGTGGCAATAACGCGACGGTGGTAGCCCTTGACAAGGATACAGGACAGACCATTTGGGCGGGCGGTGGCAGCGATACCGCCGGGTACGCTACTCCGGTAGTGGCCGAGATTTTGGGAGTCAAACAGTACCTGGTCTTCACCGGGGTGAGCCTGGTCGGCGTAGCCGCCGATAGTGGGCAACTGTTGTGGCGCTTCCCGTGGAAAACCAAATACGATATCAACGTGGCGACTCCGCTGGTGGCCGGGAACCGGATATTCATCGCCAGCGACTACGGCCATGGCTGCGCTCTGGTGGAGATAACTCCCCAGGGACCGGAGAGCCAATGGGAGAACACGGAGCTGCAAGCCCAATTCAACTCGCCGGTGGCCTACAACGGTCACATCTATGGTGTAGGTGATCCGGGTGTCCTCGTCTGTCTGGACCCGGCGACAGGTGAAGCACTAACGCAGTACCCACGGGGTATGAGGAACTGAGGCAGATCAAGCCGCTGGACGGGCAGAGCTGGACCGCGCCGATTGTCGCCGACGGAAAACTGCTGGTCAGGAACAGGGCAGCGCTGGTCTGTCTGGACCTGAAATAGTTGGGCTGACTCCCTATCTACGTGAGGCCAAGCCATAACCTGTGTGAGTGATCCGAGGATGAACTTGGTGTCTCACGAGAGCATTCTGCTCCTATCATTGTAATAGGCAACTTGCCCTACGCTGTCATGGTATTGCTGGGAACGATCATCATTGCCCTGAGGCGGGAGTTGTTGTGGTAGGCATGCCTGACTGCCGGTGCCTACCTTGCGTAGGGCGTACTCGGTTCATTCTGGATCATTCTTTTCCTGTGCCCACACTGTCCCGGTTATGGACAGGGATGGTGCCCGTGCGGGTACGGGGCGCTTGCTGCAAAGCTGCGCCCATTCATCTCAATAACCAAGGCCTTCACAGCAAGAGAAGCCAGCTTCGGCAAGCGCCAGCCCTCTCTCTTTTCGCTCGCCGAGTCCAAGTGGATTTCATTAACCCACTGGCCAAAGTGTTTTCCGGCTAAGGGCGGCACGAAGTGTGGGGAGACAAGATATATCGTCACGGCATCTCCGCTGACCATTACGTCTCGTGCTTCTCTGCGGTTCCACAACATGCGACCTCGGGAGAAGCAGCGGCCTATCTCGTCCGTTCCAGGCCTAACCTCAACCGCTGTCTGGCTGGCGTCGGTAAGAAGTGCGGCGACCTCGTCCACCCGGTCGGGACAAAGGAAAGAGAGTTGACGCCGACCACGTTTCCTCGGCCAATGCTCTTGGTCTGACTGGATGGCCAAGCGGCTTCCTGAGCTGTTCTAGCAATTGCTGGACCCGGTTGAGTTGCGCAAGCCCGTCCTGGCGGGTATAATGTTTCTTTATCGGGAGCCTGATAGCGGCCATATCAGGGAAGAAGACCCTGGCACTAATATTGCACAGGCTGATTTTGGCGGGGCGGTAGTCGCTGTGACGCTGAAGCTCATCGCCCAGGAAGAGCCGCCGCTTGTCTTTATCAAAGACAAGCGGAGTAGCGTCTGGTGAACTTACCGCCTCGCCGAACCTGTTAGCCTTCTTCTCCCCGTCTCAGCTGGGGGAGGGATTAGCTTGGGGCGGGCTCGCGGCAGCCGGCAGGTCTGCACTGACTGCCATCGTGCCCAGAATGCGGCGAATGACCAGCAACAGATGATCAGGATGTACTATGGGTTTGGTGTAGAACCACGCACCGCCCAGCTCATAGCATTTATGGACGCTGCCGGGATCATCACAAGCAGTAAGCAGCACTACGGGTATTCGAGCGGTAGTCTGGTGTTCGCGCAACGCCTGCAGGGTCTGCCAGCCGTCGAAGTCAGGCATCTTGACATCCAGGACAACCAGATCGGGTAGCTGGCTTTGTGCCAGTGCCAGACCGGTCCGGCCGTCCTGGGCCACCGTTACCCGATAGCCTGCCTCCCGCAGCCACTCGCGTACTGCTTGTGCAAACGCATAGTCATCGTCTACTACCAGGATATGTTGGCTCATCGAAGTTCGGTGCGTGTTCCTCTGGATGTGTTGCCAGCAACTAACCCCGCTGGGGCCGCGACCAGCGCCACCGCCAAAGCCTTAACCTGAACCTAGCTCTCAAAGCAGCGGCGCTGGCCTTGCCCGTGTTGGGGTGGGTTGAGGAGCCACCCTGTGGCAGAATCCTGGCAGCCCAGCGTTTCGGCCCAACGCTGAGTTAGCTATCTTTGGGGTTTTCTACCGTCACAGTAACAACCTTGGATTTGACCTTTTCCCCTTCGCTGGGAGTACCTACCGTGGTAAGCTTGTATTCCCCGTTCTCTACCGTAGTAGTATCCCACTTGATGCTGTAGGGAGCCTCGTCGTCCTTGCCAATGGACTCGTCATTGGCGAAGAACTCCACACTTTGCAGCTTGATGTCATCGCGGACCTTCGCTGCCACGGTGGTAGTCCCCATCAATCTGACATCGTCCCCCGGAGTGTCAATCCAGATCGGCGGATCAGCACGGCAGGCATAGGCTACTGCGACTCCTATCATCAACCCACCTATCAGGATGACAACAACAAGGCCGGCGTTGCGCATGACAATCTCTCCTTCAGCAAAGAATTAAGCCTTCAACTCATCTATAGTCGTTTGACGACCAATATAGTTGGGTCAAATCTACAAGAAGATGAAGAAACTTTTCAGAGGGTCTGGCGGCAACAGGGCGGTATCGGGACTGAACACAAAGGCCGAGCGGATTAGCTCGAAGCCGGCCGTGGGCAGCAATTGCATCGAGGGCACTCGGCTGAGGGCACCGCAATGAGGCCAACAGATACCACGTACAGAACTTAGGACCCACCCCGGCTACTGGTCTCCAGATCGTAATGCAGAGCCACATCTTGTGCTCTGTCAGAGTACCCCTGGTCCTTCCACAGTTGAGCCAGTCGGAGGTAGGCCAATGCGCTGCCCGGATCGATAGCGAGAGCTCGGTGCAGATGATAAAGGGCCAGTCGCCAGTTGTTCTGGTTGCTAAGTGTTTTGGCTAGGCTCACATGAGCTGGAAGAAATGACGCATCACGCTGCAATGCCAGCCTGTACCAGTGGATTGCCTGTTGGCTCTGGCCTTGGTCGGCATAAACCGAAGCCATGTTATATGCCGAAATCTGAGAGAAAACCTGAAGACCCTCAGCGCGCTGGAACCATTGTTCAGCCTCATCCCACCTCTTTTCCCTCCACGCAATGACGCCCATGGTATTGACTGTGCGGACAGAGTTCGGCTGCAGACCGACCAGCGCTGCAGCTACTTGCTCCGCGGCGTCGATTTGCCCCAAACCCAGTAAGACGCCAGCCAGAGAATGCGCTGCGTGGAGGTTAGAGAGACACAAAGACAAAGCCGTCCGGAAATGCTCTGCGGCGGGCTCAAGGCTCTCGTCGGCCACTCGCAAGATAGTCCCGGTGAGGGCATGGCCCCATGCCCGGTCCTCAATCGTGGACGATTCGAGTAACTGGTCAGCGGTTCTTTCGGCCAGTGATAGATTCCCGCTGAGCAGGGCAATTCGTCCCAGCAAGTACCTGTTATTGGGAGCCTCGCATAGCTGCAAGCTCTGTCGCAGCGAGGAAATAGCCCGGTTTACATTGCCCAATTGCGCGTAGGCCCGCCCCATGGCCGCCAGAACAGGAGCACTGGCTCCTGCCAACTGAGCGGCCTGCCCGTAGCAGTCCAAAGCTTGCTCGTATCGGCCGCGGTGTTCTTCAATCAATCCGCGATTGAACCACCCCGCGGCGCGATCGGGATGCTGCTGGGTTTCCTGCCGAGCTTCAGTAATCGCCTGTTGCAGCTTGTGTTCTCTCATGAGGGTGGCTATTTCAAGCGGCGAGTCTGACTGCCTGCCGTCGAGTTGTGGCGGGGTGATTTTGCGGGGCAGTTCAACGCTTCTGGTTCCCTTGCCTTGCTGTATGGTGATCGTCGGCTTCCGAGATACAGCTAACTCGATCTCACCGCAAGCCAGGTCAACAAGAGTGTTTGTGGGCTGCCCTGCTATAGAAAGCAGCCGATCCCCGGGTTGCAGACCAACCACTGCTGCCGCAGTTTCGGGGGCTACTGTGGCTACCTCTAGACCAGGCCCGGAGGCGCCCGTCACAGCAATCTCTACTCCTAATCGCAAGCGAGGGGCGGCAAGTTCATTAACCAGATCCACCGGAGAGACCGGTACGAACTGCCACAGTTCATATTGCCGGCCCCACACACTGGGATTCCGCACCAGTTTGGCTAAGGGGTACTGGCGGGGTTGCAGCTTGGCACCAGTTCGGAGTCTCAGTACGTGTTCGGCCGGGATTGAGATATGCTCTTCCAGACTGGTGGCAAACTGTACTGTCCCTCTCAGAGCCATCACTTCCGGCGAGTATTGTATCGGCCCGGTTAACGCATCTTCCGAGGAGCCAGCAATAATGATGGCTTCGGCTCGATGCACTGTGGCTACGCCCTCCGGAACAATCACTTTGATTGGTTGGCCGTCTCCTGGACTCCACGCCCACAGTCTACCAGCGCGCAGATCCACCTGGATATTGCCTATCGCGGATCCACCGACCTGGCTCAGTTTCACCTCCGTGTCGAAGTTCACCACTAGTTGACCACGGCCAGGAAGCTCGATTACTGCACGATCCACCGCGCCGGTTCGTAACACCTGCTCCGACCGGACTCGGCTACCGGGCTGGAGCGTCTCGGAATGATCTTCGCTGATAAGAGCCGGATTGCCCGAAACAAAGCGGATCCTTCCTACAGTCGCCCCCCTGCTTTCTGGCTCACCAGCTTGACCAGGCTGGGTGTGGGCCTTCGGCTCAGCCAAGTGCTTCGTCCGTGCAGCCATAGCCAACGCTCTGGTAGTTTGTGGCGTTACCACCTGAGGCTGGATGGAGGGACTGGCTGGCTGCGGAACTTGCGGTATGTCAGGACGAGACACCTGCTGTTGGGCACTGTCAGGAGGCTTTCGAAATATTACTGCCGGCGGCACACCCGATGCCTGTGGAGCAATGGTGCGAAGCCAATGCCATCCCCACAGGCCACTCACTATCAACAGCAACGCGGCGGCGGTTGCCAGCCCGGGGCGCCATCGCCGCAATGCCCTTTGGAGCGGGCTACCACAATAACGCGCCAGCATCCGACGGCGGACCTGCTCACTTATCACGGGTCGCTCGGGCAAAGGTTGGGCCAGGCGGGCCTTGGCAGCGTGCAGAGTCAGGTAAATAGAGCTGCATTCCCTGCACTGGGCCAGATGCTGGATCACTGGCTTACACTGGTCGCCCGGCAGCCGATCGTCGACAAATTGCACTAAAGTTTCCGAATCTATATGATTATTCATCGCAATTACTCCTCACTCCCAATTCCAGTCTTCGTGTAACATCTTCCGTAATAGCTCGCGCCCCCGGGATACCCGCCACTTGATGGTGCCCTCGGGCTGATCCAGGAATTGAGCTATTTCCCTGTGACTGTAGTCCTGCAGATGGTACAAAGACAACACCATTCGATAGGGCTCGGGCATTTGCAGCAAGGAGCGCGCCAATAGCTCTCTGCGCTGTGCCTCGGCTACTGTCTCATCTACTGTAGGTTGCTCTTCGTCGGAATGCTCTGACAGTGGAACCAGCATAGGGCTCCTTACCTCTTGCCGGACCCAGTCAGCATACTTTCTTAGCCCCACTTGCCAGATCCAGGTGTTCAGAGAGCACCGAAGCTCGAAGTTTTCCAACGATTCCATTATGCCCGTCGCAATATCCCGAACTGTGTCTTCCCACTCTTGAGGCCGAGGACTGGCCTTGCCAACCACTGCTGCAGCCACTGCCAGACACTTATTCATTAGATCCTCCACAACATCTCGGTCACCCTCGGTAAACCCATGCAAAAGTTCCCGATCAGACAGTCGGTCGTTAGACTCATCTTTATGCATGGCCACTGCTCACCATATATAGTCGTTTGAGCTCGTTATTGGTTTGAAATTTGCCCTGATAATTCTTCGGGACTTCGGACCGCTCACAGTGCTAAACTGACGGGGGCACGTTTTTCCGGTGAAAAAGCAACGACTCATTGCAGTCCTCAGCAGCCGTGGCTACCGCTCCCGGTCTGGAACGATCACATTGTATGTAGAATATAGAACCATCAGCCGGAAGTCAACACAGTGGAGTCTTCGAGCCGGATCTGGGACTCGCCGTTTCCATATGGCGAAGTGCCCCTGTGCCCAGAAACGATTCCAGGTTCGGTGTTAGTAGCTGAGGGATGTGGGTTGAAAGGAGTTCAATAAGATAAGCCGGAAAACAGACGGCCAGGAGCTGACGCAGGTCTCAGCAAAGTGATGGCGATAACGGTGCAGGATGGCGAGGCTCTCAAGCTGACTGCCCAGGATGGGCTGGAGCTAGGTATAGTTGACCGCATCATCCCCGAACCGGGCAGCGGCGCCCACACCGACCACGCCACGGCAGCCCATCTGCTGGAGGACGCTCTCAAAGAGGCTCTCAACGAACTTGGGCAGATGTCACCGGACGAACTGCTGGCCCAAAGATACGAGAAGTTCCGGCGGATGGGCGAACCCGAACAGCCCCCCGACCAGGACTAATATATGCCAGGGACACGTAGGGCAATACCGCCTTACCACTAACCTCGTCGCTCTCCGGATCTATCAGATGAGGCCTTTTGCGATTTCCCCGCGTGACTATTAGCTCAAGGTCTATCATTGTCTACCCGCTCGTGCCCACCCGTCTGTTTGACAGTCTGCTCAGGGTCTGGCATGAGCTAGTCCTGGCCCTCCAGCGTCATCCCCCAAAGAAGTGTGAGCAACCACGGAATAAAGCCAGCGCGAGAATTATCCATGCAAAAGGATGCTCCTTCAGCCAGCGAATAGCATGACCCCCCGGCGACCGCTCGACATAGTTCTTGCAGCGGGCACACTTTGCCAGCACGGTTGGCTTGCCATCGAGCAAACAAGTCTCGCACGGCACGGAGTTTTCTCCCCACCCAGGTGAAAGTTGGTGTGCTCTAACGCCCCAGTACTTGCAGTTTTCGCAATCAAAAGGATGTCTCAGCTCTGGTGCGTTACGGTCCCAGCGAGGGTGAAGTATATCTTCGACATAATCTGTGCGTGCTCGTGCTATTGGAGCACCTAGGTCTTTTAGGTCTTCTATTGTCGCTGCCTCAGGTGCGTTGGACACGACAAACGCGAGTGTCTGTTGCATAGTGAAGCCCTGCTCTACACAATGCCTAGCTAGGACATAAGCCCAGTTATCCTCGTCGCCGTCGGGCGCAGGTTCGCGGTGTAGCTGTTCCAGTGATGCCTTTTGCCATTCTTCGTAGAGACCGCCTCCGCTGGTGCCCCATGTGTTTTCCGGCGATGCTTCAGCCGCCCGTATTCTCGCTATCTCCTTCGCACTCTCCCAGTCCTCGTCCGTCACTCCCTCTGGTCTCTGCCAACCTTCCTCATTCATCGCAAATTCCCCCTGGCGTCTATGGTGCCCCCGTTCCCGTGTACGGTCCTCACTGCTTGCGGAACCAGGAATATAGGCGTGGGCCGCCGGCCTCGCCCACTAAGTGGTACAGCGTGTTTCCCTCTCTGAACACCGGCGGCGCCATGATTCCTGCCGGATCCTTAAGCACGTATCTGTCTCTACGGCGAGTCCACGTCCCCGAGTCAGTCATGCTACCACCTGCGGAAATGTCTTGAAAGGACCAGGTGCCGTCAGCGTTGAAGCGAAACGTAGTCCTCGACCCGTCCCTCACGGGGTCCTTGGGGCCGCCATAGGTGTCAGAGATTCTCCAAAGCTGCCAAGTTCCTACAACTGGGTCTCTGATATCAAGCGGAGAGACGGCGGGCCAGAACCACAGCCATGCCTGGTTGCCCTCGCCGAAGTCTACTTCGTGGTACAAGTCTTTTTCTTGTCGAAACATTGTCATTGGCTCGGGCCACCCCATGAGGTTGTATCTATCTCCGTGGACAGCCCATGTCCCCGAACCGGTCATACTACCGGTGGGAGAACGCAATAACCCTGTCCAGGTCCCATTCGCGTTGAAGGTAAACCACCCTGCGCAACCCTTTCCCTGGCTCAGATCGTATATCTTCCAGCCTGCACGGCTGTTGCTTATTGCGTAGAGTTCCCAAGTTCCCACTACCCAGTCTGGCGCGGCTTCCAGCACACGTGGTGGTTGCTTACCTATCAAGACGGCTTTGCAAGCAGAATCCCAGGTGACCTGGATCTGCAGTGCCTCAGCCATTAGTCGCAGAGGAATCAGCAACCGGCCAGTCACTATGATGCCCTGCGACTTATTGATATTGGCGGTCTGCTCACCTTTTTGCACCACAGCCAGTTGCTCGGCCTCTACCCACTGCACGGAGGCCCCCACAGCATCTACTGCGGCCCGCAAGGGCGCGTATGTTGTGCCGGCCCGCAGTCTTGCGCCCGGGTCAAAGCTCTGTTTGTTGCCGTCTACATACACATCTACCAGGGCATCTGCTGCTACCGCCCCTACCAGGAGGCCCAGCATTCCCACTGCCACAGCTATCGTCCAAAGCCACTTATTGCTCATTGTAAAGCCTCCTTCGCTGATTCGGTAGCTCCCTTTCGCCGTCGCTGCCGGTGCTACCTGCTTCTGCTACCCGCAGGGCCACTTGCCCATAATCTATATCTTCCTGGTCGCCTCGCGCCTGCAATGCGGGGCAACTCCGGGTTGCTCCTGCCGCCATCACAACCTGCTGAGCACTCTGGCGGCGGTCTCTTCATAGACCTGCTGCCACTCCGCGGCCAGGAGGCATTCCGTTACCTCATACCCACCCATGCTGTAGTCGCCCACAGGCGCACCGTAGTGGACGTAGCCGTTTGAGCAGGCCGCCACAAAGGTGTGTTGGTGGGGGGAAGCCTTCTTGACGTTCAGGCCGACCTCGGTGAGTACCTCCGCCGGGCAGGTGATCAGCACGCAGTCTCCGATCCTGATGCCCTGCACCTCGGCCGGTATCGTCGCTTCGCCGGATGCGTCATTGAACGCCTGATGCGATCTCAACGTCCCCATGTCGCTCTGGATTCGTGCCAGCTTCTCCATGGCGTGGATGTTGCTGAGGTACTTGGCGAGGTTATGCCTGCTCCAGTTATCCAGTTCGGTCAGTTCGTCAGTGCCGATCTGCTCAGCGTGCAGGTACCTGTAGGAATAGTCAGACGGGTAGTCGGGACTCAGAGCGTACTTGATGTACAGGGGCAGGAAGGCCTTGAAGCTCAGACTGGTGGCACTCAGGGCTGCCAGCAACTCAGCCTGCTTCTGCTGCAGCGCTTCGAGGCGTTTGGGAATGTCGGTCCGCCGCGGCAGCGCTACTGTCTCGGAGGCGACACTCAGCGTCGCATCTGCAGTCTGTATGTCTCTGAGTGCTTTGAGGGTGCTCAGTCCCAGCACTGTGCCTATCGGTTCAGAGTCTCTGGGACGGTTAACGTCTTTGTAGAGCACCTCGGTAACGTCCCCGCCTGCTCCCTGCAGGAACAGGGCCATCGCGCCACCGCCCAGGTTCTGCTCGATGACGTTTGAGGCGAACCCCGGGAAATTGGCCGTGACAGCACCTCCTGGAACGCCGATCAGAGGATGGCAGGCGAAATTGTAGACAACCGCCAACGGTCGCCCATCCAGTCGGTCTACGCGGAGTATGCCTATCTCAGGATCAATAGGCCCAAGGCCGGCGACCTCTTCGTCCAGAGGACAAGGATGCGCCTGGCGGATGGTCCAGGCCTCTCCGTTCTTGAGCCTGAGAGTGCGGTTGATCATGATCCGGTCCTCATAGCCGACACCTGTGCCGACCCTGACCGGGGTCATATTCTGCATGGCCCGGCTGACGGCATCGCAGGTCCTGTCAACCTGCTCGGCGTCGTCGCACAGCAGCCGGCCCGGCGGGTGAGTGTGTGAGGCGTTTACCAGAACGTTGCCGCCCGGAATCCCCAACTCGTCCTGTATTCGGTGGCGCAGCTTCGGCAGGAAGTCGTCGGAGACATCATTGATGCCACCTATCGCCACGACATCCATAGCGACGATGACCACTGTGGTCTTGCCGTCGTCCAGCACCAGCGCTTTGGCGTACAGCGGGTCATGAACGACGACGCCTTCATCGCTAGTAGTGATATCGCTTCTGGCTACTCCGGAGCGCAAGGACGCGGCACCAGTACCATCCTGCGCAGTAGTGCCGTTCTCCCGGCCCTGTTGATCTCCCATCGCTTCCTCCTGATTGCTGACGTTTCCCGGTAGGCCCCAGTGCAGGCATGCGCCATCGGCCGATACAGCAGGCGGCTCCGGCTGAAACCGAGTTACTCGCCTCTTCGATGTGAGCCATGCAGCGAGGCTGATAATCTCGCTTTCTCCTTCAGCTTGAAATTTCCTCCCTTGGCATAACGATCAGTGAACGGACTATTGATATGACCTAGCTCCCGAAATTCGGACCACAGGAAGTCGGATCTGGTAGAATATAGGATGTGAAGGAGGATTCTCTGACGAAAGAAAAGCGCTACATTGAGGAACAGGTGGTGCGGATTTTGGGCGAGGTAGAAAGCGGGCAGTAGATAGCGCAGACGGCGCACGATTATGCGGTTTCCGAGGCCGCCATTCACCGGTGGCGCAAGCAGTTTGGGAAGATGGAGATCTCGGAGCTGCGGCGGCTCAAGGAGTTGGAGGGCGAGAACAGACGACTGAAGCGGATCGTAGCCCAGCAGGCCATGGACAACGATGCGCTGAAGTAGTCTGGGAAGCCAAGTGCCACCCCATCGCACTCCAGCAAGTCGTCTGTCGTCGCCTGTAGACCTTCTTTGACCTCTGCCTCTGTTCCGCTGGCGCTACGCGCTCCCTCTGCCACCACCTCGGCCATCTGACGGTTATTGCCCGATATGGAGTGGTCTACGACTAGCACCTTAGACATCAGCATTCAGCTTCTCTTCTATGGTTAGTATTGTTGACTTGTTATTCCCCTTAATTGCCAATCTTCCTGGCCGGTGTTCATTATCAGGGGCGGTGGCGCTTTGGTCAGCCTAATGCTACCCTTTCGGTGAAACATAACTTGACGAACGGCAGCCACAGTTATAGAGTATATATAAGTGAACCGCGCGAGTACCGCCCAATCTACCGTTTGGCGCGAGTTCGTGAATTGATAAATGAGGAAGGGTATGACATAGAGGAGATCGCCCGTCTCATATCACTGCCCGCCGATTGTCCCGTAGCTGAGTCGCCGGGCAAGCGATGCTGGGCGATTGCTCAGCGACAAAGCCGGTTTTCGAACTGCGCTACTTGTCAGATCTATCGCATTGCCGCCGAAAAGGATACGTAATAGGGGAAGTTATGAATCGCATAGCCGTGGCAATGAGTGGCGGAGTTGACTCTTCAGTAGCTGCCTGGCTGCTGACTCAAGAGGGCCACCAGGTCATTGGTGTGACAATGAAGTTAGTCGAGGCGAGTTGTGCCCGAGAGTATCCGCAGACAGGGTGCTGTTCACCCGAGGCAATATACCGGGCTCGAACTACTTGCCACCGCCTGAGCATTCCCCACTATACCCTTAACTTTGTAAGGGAGTTTGAGCAGGATGTTGTCCGGGATTTCCGTGAGGCCTATGCCAACGGCAGGACCCCTAATCCGTGCCTGCGATGCAATGAAAAGGTGAAATTCGGCGCTTTGCTCCGGCTACTAATGACAGCGTGCGGAGTTGAGTATGTAGCCACCGGACACTACGCGACTCGTGAATCGGCAAATGGGCGCGTGCTGCTGTTGCGGGGCGCTGACGGCACTAAAGACCAGTCCTATGCTTTGTATGGCTTGACCCAGGACCAGCTTTCTCATGCATTGTTCCCTTTGGGGAAGCTTACCAAGAAGCAGGTCCGGAGATTAGCTCACCAACATAGTCTGCCAGCCGCGGAAACCCCCGAAAGCCAGGACTTGTGCTTTGTTCCCGATGGCGACTACCGGGATCTTCTTAGTGAGCGGATTGCGCCTCGCTCGGGACCAATATGTGATCAGACGGGTCGGACAATCGGTCATCACGATGGTTTACACAACTACACAGTGGGACAACGCTGTGGTCTAGGGATAAGTGCGCCCAGGCCACTCTATGTGATTGATTTGGACGCACAAAACAATACAGTGACCGTGGGACCCAAGGAAGAGCTGCCGCGCCATTGGTGTCTGCTTAGGAATGTCAATTGGGTCAGCCTGGCTGCGCCGCCTGCCGGTGAGTCTGTGGAAGGCGAGGCTGAAGTCCGTTATCGGTCAGCACCTACTCCTGCATCCCTGACCGTGACATCTGACAACACCGCCCAGGCGCACCTACCGGCCAACTCGAATACCCTGACGCCGGGCCAGTCCCTGGTGCTGTATCAAGGCTCCGTAGTGGTGGCTGGGGGAGTGATCGAAGAGGCATGGAATTGAGACAGGCATGCGCGGTCGCAGCAAGCGACACGCAGCGAGGGCTCACGTCCGTGAAGCCAAGGACTTGTCCGGGGGGCTGTGGGCTGTGTTGCGGAGTCACGAGGCTGGCGGGTTCGGGTTCGGTTTGTGGACTGGTGGCAGCAGACGCTGGGCGTAGTCGCCGTCTCTATGATCCCTGCTGTTGGTCCTGGGAACAGCTAAGGCAGTTAATAGTCTCACCGACCCAGGCAGGCTTCCATGCTGTACACGTGCCGATCCGAGACACCGGCGAGATTCCAGCCGCGAATGGCTCTTTCGACATAGCTGTCCTGGGCATTGTCCCGACTACTGGAGTGCTGGATGTCGTCCTGCAGAGCCTGGTTCGCTGTGTCCGGCCTGGGGGCCTCGTGGTTGCAGTACAGCCTACCTTCATCGCTTGCCAGTCCGAATGTGCGCGGGCACCCCAAATGGCAGCCTCCGATGTGGCGAGATGTGTCCAGCTTCTTCGTGATCATGGTTGCCGAAATATATTCATCCTCAATGATTCGGACCCCCTATGCCCCATGAAGGAGCCGTGCAACGGGCCTGGCACTGACTGTGGAGGTATCGGCAGTTGCAAGCCAGCACAGCTATCTGCCGTGGTGGCACAGGTTGGAGTATCAGAGAGGGAGAGGACCCTGTGAGCAACAGACATACGAAAATGGAGAAACTATCTGACATCCTGAAGGAGATGGGCAGTGTACTGGTAGCCTTCTCAGGAGGGGTGGATAGCAGCTTTCTGCTCGCCGCTGCGGTTCGTGCCGTGGGTGAGAAGGCGGTAGCCGCCACTGCTCAGTCAGAGCTATATCCTGAGGAAGAACTGGAGCAGGCCTGCGATTTTGCCCAGAAGATAGGGACTCGGCATATTGTATTCGAAAGCGATGAACTCGGCGCCCCTAATTTTGCTGATAACCCACCCGATCGCTGCTACTTCTGCAAAAAGGAACTATTCAGCAAGCTTCGGGAGATCGCTGCGCAGGAGGACCTAGCCTGGGTGGTGCACGCTGCTCAGGTGGACGATCTTTCTGATCACCGCCCCGGCTTTAGAGCGGCTGACGAGTTAGGGGTGCGGGCACCGTTAATAGAAGCCGGACTGACCAAGGACGATATCCGCGCGATATCCAAGCAGTGGGGCCTGGAAACCTGGGACAAGCCGGCCATGGCCTGCCTGGCCTCTCGGTTTCCCTATGGGGATCGCATCACAGCAGACAAACTTCGGCAGATAGCGGCCGCCGAACAGGCCCTGCGAGACTTGGGCTTTCGCCAATTTCGGGTGCGCCACCACGGCCAGGTTGCCCGGATTGAGGTGCCGATTGCGCAACTGCCCACACTGCTTCAGGAACCTAATCGTGGCCGTGTAGTGAATAGCCTGCGCTGCGCAGGATTCGCCTACGTTACAGTTGACCTGACGGGCTACCGCTCGGGAAGTATGAACGAGGTGTTGTCCAACACTGCTGCTGAACAGGGGCAGAGTCGAGGCACCGGGAATGCGACTTAAGGTCATAGCTTGCCAGGTAGTTAGGATGGAGATCGAGGCACTCCTGGCCGAATCTGGCGGCTCTTGCGCCGAGCATGAGATCGAAGTGCAGACCCTTGAAATTGGCCTACATGACGAGCCCGAGAAACTCCGCGAAGAGGTCCAAGCGGCGGTAGACGCGACCGAGGCGAGTTTCGACTACACCCTGCTGGGTTACGGAATATGCAGTAACGGGCTGGCAGGGATTACTGCCCGCGACGTTCCGCTGGTCATCCCCCGCGCCCACGACTGCATGACCTTTTTCTTGGGCTCCAAGGAGCGGTATCACGAGGAATTCACCCAGCACCCCGGGACCTACTACTATACCTGCGGGTGGATCGAAGACAAGGAGGGCTACCAGGGAGAGGGGGAAAGTATGCTGTGCTCGCGGCAGGACGCGGCGCGTCGGGCCCGCTTTCAGGAATATGTGCAGAAGTACGGAGAGGATAATGCCCAGTACCTGATGGAGGTTGAGTCCGCCTGGCAGCAGCACTACGACCGGGCCGTGTTCATTAACGAAGGTATCGGCGACATCGAGACTTGCCAGCAGTTTACCCGCGAGATAGCAGAGTCCCGCGGCTGGCAGTACGTGGAGATTGCGGGCAGCGACCGACTGCTGCGGGCCTTGTTGAGTGGCCCGTGGCCTGACGAGGAGTTTCTGACTGTGCCGCCCGGCAGACAGATTGCCGAGTCCTACGACGGGGGCATCGTCCGATTGGCCGGGAACTGACTGGAGAGGGAGATAGCTGTATCGCCCACACAACATGGTTTCCTCTCGCAGACTCTTGACATAATTACGCTGTCTAATTATACTTTATCTGTAACTGGATCTGAACAGAGCGAAGGGCCCGTGCGTCTACCGCCAGTGTAAACATACTTCCGGCGAATCATGTCGGCACGGCCAAAACCTAGGAGGAAAAGATATGTTGGACAACATTACCTTTAGCCCAGTTAGCGAGAAAGACGTAACGCGAGCCATTGTCCAGGGGTTCACGCGTCAGTTCGATGACTATGTCGAGAGCGATGTCATTATCGTGGGCGCTGGCCCCAGCGGCTTAGTGGCTGGGAAGGACCTGGCCGAGGCGGGTGCTAAGGTCGCCATCATCGAACGAAACAACTATTTGGGCGGAGGCTTCTGGATCGGCGGCTACTTGATGAACAAGGTGACGATTCGTAAACCTGCTCACCTCATTCTGGAAGAGCTGGGCATCCCGTACGATGAAGTCTCCGAGGGCCTCTGCCTGGCCGACGGGCCGCACGCCTGCTCGAAGCTGATCGCCGCAGCCTGTGATGCCGGAGTCTTTGTGGTCAATATGACATCGTTTGAAGATGTCGTGATCCAAGAGCCCGGCCGAGTCAACGGCGCGGTGATTAACTGGACGCCCGTGGAGGCGTTGCCCCGCCAGATTACCTGTGTGGATCCCGTGGCCATGGAGACCAAGTTGCTCATAGATGCCACCGGCCACGACGCGTGTGTGATGCGGAAACTGGAAGAACGTGGTCTGGTGGAATTGCCCGGCTACGGTGCAATGGACGTAAGCCGCTCCGAAGACGAAGTGGTCGCGAAAACCGGTGTGGCATACCCGGGTGTGATGGTCTGCGGGATGGCTGTAGCTACCACCTACGGGCTGGCGCGCATGGGACCGACCTTTGGCGGCATGCTCGAATCGGGCAGAAAAGCTGCTCGTGTAGCCATAGAATCGCTCAAAGAGTCTCCTGCGGCAGTCAAGGCACCGGCGCTTGCGTGACGCACATCGTAGGCCACTAAGGTCTGCCCCTTACAGTGACTGCAAGTGGGTACGTCAGGCTCAGGGCCAGCCCTGCTTGCAGATAATCTGCAAACAGCCTTGACATAATCTCGACGATATACTATTGTCGCGGAATAAGGTGTCGGAAGCATAATGGTCAATCACACTCGGTCACAATCCTGTCGCTACATGGCTATGCGCTAGCCGCTGGTGTGTCACCTTGGTGTGCACACACACAGCGGCCGTACGAGCAGGCGGGATAAGACCGAGGGTTCATGTTGGCTTGTTTGAACCCCTGACACCTCTTCTGAGTGGCCCTGCATCTTCTCCCCTCCTGCCGAGATCTTCTCAATAAACTGATTCGCATCTGACAAAGGGAAATGACGTGTTGGTTGCGAACTATATGATGGGACGCTGATCAACGGTTGTACCGAGAGGAGCTGTCTATTCATGTCTGCGCCAATAATTGCCGACAGCATAGATCAATTGATTGGAAACACTCCGGTAGTCCATCTTAGGCGAGTTGCCGGGAACGCCGATGCTATCGTTCTGGCCAAGCTGGAGGCGTTCAATCCTGGTGGCAGTGTCAAGGACCGCATCTGTCTGGCAATGATAGATGCCGCCGAGCGCGAAGGCCTGATCCACCGGGGGAAAACTACTATTATCGAGCCGACCAGTGGTAATACCGGCATTGGGCTGGCGATGATCGCCGCGGCTCGGGGGTACTCTTTGGTGCTCACTATGCCTGAGACTATGAGCGTAGAGCGCCGCCGGCTGCTGCAGGCGTACGGCGCTGAGACAGTGCTGACCTCTGCCGAAGGGGGAATGAGTGAGGCAGTCCACAAAGCCGAGGAGTTAGTGGCGCAGACTCCCGATGCTCTTATGCCCCAGCAGTTCAAGAATCCGGCTAACCCGAAAGTCCATCAGGAGACTACGGCAGAGGAAATATGGAAGGATACGGGCGGGGAGATAGACATATTCGTGGCCGGCGTGGGCACCGGCGGCACGATAACCGGAGTAGCCCGGGCGCTCAAACCTCGGAATGGGGACATTGAGTTCATCGCGGTGGAACCGGTTAAGTCACCCGTGCTATCAGGTGGCGAGCCGGGCCCGCATAAGATTCAGGGTATTGGGGCCGGTTTTGTTCCTGATGTGTTAGACCTGGAGTTGGTTGATGAGATTATCCAGGTGACTGACGAGGATGCAACGCAGATGACGCGCAGGTTGGCCGCCGAAGAGGGGATTTTGTGTGGCATATCCTCAGGAGCGGCGGCTCATGCCGCAATTGAGGCGGCCGGGCGACCAAGTAGCGCCGGCAAAACTATAGTGGTAGTTCTTCCCGATACCGGTGAGAGGTACCTGTCGGGGGATCTGTTCGGGCAATGACAGGACACAAAGAAAGGTGGGTGAACGGTGATGACAGTGGCACGCAGTACTGACTGGCAGGTGATGGATATGGGCATGCCTGAGCGCCGGCGCGCCCGGCGCAGCTTGGGGCCTGATTCAGTAACGGTGTTGACTATTACGGCTGATGCCCTGTCATCGTGGGGCGGTAGGCCGATTTCAGGAGGCGATTATCGTGCCTAAGACCTACCAGGAGATAAATGAAAAGATCAAAAGCGGCCAAGTAGTAGTAGTAAGCGCCGAAGAGATGATTGGCATCGTGGAGGAGGACGGAGCCGCCAAGGCTGCCGAGCAGGTGGATGTGGTGACTACCGGCACTTTTGGCCCGATGTGCTCGTCGGGAGCGTTCCTTAACACGGGCCACGCCAATCCCCGGATAAAGATATTGAAAGCGTGGCTTAACGACGTGCCGGCCTATGCTGGGCTGGCCGCCGTTGACCTGTACATTGGAGCGACGGAGATGACGGAACACGACCCGCTTAACATTGACCATCCCGGCGACTTCCGTTATGGCGGCGGCCACGTAATTGAAGAGCTGATTGCCGGACAGGATGTGCGGCTGAGGGCCACCGCTCATGGTACAGACTGCTACCCGGGCAAGGAGCTGGAGACCTGGATAAACATTGCGGATCTCAACGAGTGCTTCCTGTGCAATCCCCGCAACGCCTACCAGAACTACAACGTGGCGGTGAACCTGGACTCTGAGCGCGACATATACACGTACATGGGGGTGCTGAAGGCGGACTTGGGCAATGTCAACTATTGCTCGGCAGGCCAGCTTAGCCCGTTGCTGAATGACCCGTACTATCGCACCATCGGCATCGGCACCCGCATATTCCTCGGCGGCGCTGAAGGCTATGTGTTCTGGCAGGGCACCCAGCACAATCCCACCGTGGCGCGCACCGAGCAGGGCGTGCCCAAGGGGGGTGCCGGCACCCTGTCCGTGGTCGGCGATATGAAGCAGATGAGCGCCGAGTGGGTTGTCGGGGTCAGCATGTACGGCTATGGAGTCTCCTTGCAGGTGGGCCTGGGCACTGCCATTCCAGTGCTGGACGAAGAGATGGCCCGCTTCACGGCGATCAAGGATGAGGACATCGTCGCCCCAGTTACGGACTACAGCCGTAGCTACCCATACAGCGAGGGCGGGCCGCTAGGACATGTCAACTACAAAGAGCTGAAGAGTGGCCAGATAACCGTCGATGACAGAGAAGTGCCTACCGGATCACTTTCCAGCTATCCGAAGGCCCGGGAGATCGCTGAAATCCTCAAAGACTGGATCGAGACTGGCCACTTCTTGCTTAGCGAGCCGGCCGAGTTGCTGCCTTCAGCCGATTCCGGGCTGACCTTCAAACCACTGCGGGAACGTCCTGTCCAGTCGGAGGTGATATAAATGGCAACCCGCCGCGTAGTGTTCCACTATCCCCGGCAGCTCATCGATTCGCCGGTGGTTTCACAAATAGTGAGCAAGTACAATCTGGAGTTCAACATACTGCGTGCCAATATCACGCCTCAATCTGAGGGGTTGATGGTGCTGGGACTTCAGGGTACCGAGGACGGCATCGAGCAGGCGCTGGCCTGGGTGCGGGAGCAGGGGGTAGCCGTCCAGCCCCTGGAAAAGGACGTGATGCGCAATGGGGACAAGTGCACCCACTGTGGGGCCTGTGTGACCATCTGCCCCACGGAAGCACTGTGCAAGGATGCAGCCACGCAGGAGGTGTTGTTTGACTCGGCCAAGTGCATTGCCTGCGAGCTGTGCGTCCCCGCCTGCCCTCCGCGGGCGATGGAAGTGGCACTCTAACTACGCCTGTCGGCACGTGCCATTGGCAGAGACAAGTCTGACACCGGACGGGCGGGAGAGCGCCATCTGCTAATGATTTCAAGGGATGCTCTCCTGCCCGTTCTCAGCCCTGTATGATTTTGCCGAAGCAGACGTTCGAATATATGATGAGCCTTGGCGATGGCTGCGATTGCGACCCAGCAGTGGGATGCGACCTCCTACGGTTACTCGACTGCCTTCTACCACACGCCGGAGCAAGTAGCCGTCATGACCACCGAGGACATCTACACCCTTCATTCGTTACCTTGCCTCACTCAGACTCTAGCCCAGGTCAAATATCCATCCAATAAGGCTCTCGTGGCGGAGTGGCTGACCAACCACGAGAGCATTAGCGTTGGCTGGTGGGACTGGCAAGGGGCACGAAACTATCTGTTCGTAGACGGCCACGTCAAGTACGTCCAGGCCCAGCAGATACTGTCGGCCGGAAACGGCTACCCCGACATTAACTTGACGATCGCCGGAATTGGTGGCAAGGATTACTGAAATGCAGTTTGGATACCCTTGGGGCAGGGACACAAGGCCCGTGTGTAGGCTCGGCCACTGAGATAACTAGCCCTATCTCGGTCGTACACCTACTGGTTACGCACCTGCCCCGCTTGAGCGCCAGACCTCGCCTGTGATCGTTGAGGACATTGAGAGCGCGAGCACAGAGCGCATGGGAAGCTACATAATTGCTGCCACGCGCCCTGGCAGCCCCCCTCCGGCCTGTCTTGCCGGGTTCGTTGCATCCAGGATACCAAGGTTACCCAGGTGGGCCTGAGAGGACTGTCGGTGCCGTTGAAATCTGGGATTCTTCTACACAAATGGTCGGTAGGGGGAGGCAAGTATATCTAGGTCCAGTCTCAGATTACTATTGGAAGCTTCCGTACAGTGTTTGACGGGGCGCGCTGATAGTACCATCTATGCTTATGCCACAGATGTCTGGGAGTTTGCTGTGTGGCTCCAGTTCGAGGCGAATCTGAGTATTGATCTCCATTAATTCACTCCCGCTCACTTACAGCACTACCAAGCGCACCTTGGCCGGAGGCTGAGCAAGGCATCCATATGTCGAAAGCTTGATGCCATCAGTGGCTTCTTTAGGCTGTCCCAGGCATGCTACACAACTTGCGCAGCGATCTCGGCTCCGAAGCCCCCAAACTTGACCGCCTCGTGGGCGATAACTAGATGGCCAGTTTTCGCCACGGAGCGCCAGATAGTCTCAATGTCCAGGGGCTGCAGAGTGCGTGGGTCAATGACTTCCACGCTGATACCCTCTTCCGCCAGCTTCTCTGCCGCCTCCAAAGCAAAAGTCAATGTCCTCGACCAGGACACCAGGGTCACGTCGCCACCCTCACGCTTCACATCGGCCACACCCAGAGGAATAACCTCCTCCTCTGTCGGCACTTCACCCTTGAAGCCATAGTGGGCCTTGTGCTCGATAAAAAGCACAGGATTGTCGTCGCGGCGGGAAGCTCGCGAGAAGCCACATAAGTTTTAGCCAACACCTCCGAACGATAGTCCATGCGGTTAGTCATTGCCCTCAATCTTCCTCAGCCCGAAGAGCACCCACCCCAATGCAGCGGATCACATTATGGCACCATTGAGGAGCTCTCGGACAGGCTGTAAGCGTCGCAGATGTTGTCTACGACCTCACCTGAAAAGCTCACTCACGGATTCTCCCATGTGTATCCTCTCTATCGCCTCGGCGAAGAGCGAAGCCACGGATAGCACGGTGATCTTCTCTGTGCGCTTCTCTGGAGGGATCTCTACAGTGTCGGTGGCAATGACTTCCTCCACTTTGGAGCCCTGTATGAGATCTATGGCGGGGCCACATAGAAGACCGTGAGTACATGCGGCTCGCACGCTTAGGACCCCAAGACTGTCTATCGCGTCTAGCGTGGCTATGAGGGACGTTCCCCTACTGATCTCATCATCAAAGATGATGACGTCCTTGTCTTTGACATCACCAATGAGGGCCCTTATCTCGACTTCGGTGTCGCTTATCCGCTGTTTCTCGATCACTGCGATAGGGAGAGAGAGCCTTTCGGCGTAGCTACCGATACGTTTATCCTCGCCGAAGTCAAACAGTGCCACGGTGTTCGACAGGTCTGACTTGGACAGGTGATCACAAATGACTGGAACAGCCAGCAAGTGGTCGGTGGGCACGCTGAAGAAGCCATGAACCTGCGCAGAGTGAAGAGCCATTGTAAGAAAGCGATTGACCCCGGCCGTTACCAGAGCATCAGCAAGAGCCCGGGCGGCTATTGAGATCCTTGGCTTGTCCTTCTTATCAGAACGAGCATAAGAGTAGTGCGGTATCACCGCAGTAATCCGTCCAGCCGATGCACTGCGCAGAGCATCACACAGCAGCATTAGCTCCACCAATTTCTCGCTCGGATTAGGATAAAGCGACTGCACCACGAATACGTCGGACTCTCTCACGTTTTCCAATATCTGAACGAAGAGGCAATCGTTGGAGAATCTAGAAATGGCAACCTCGGTGAGCTGTGTATCTAGGCAGTCACAGATCTCCAGTGCCAAGGGGATGTTTGAGCTGCCTGCGATGACCATTAATCGGTCTTTCATTGGTACCTTCCTCCTCGAGCTAATACGCCCAGCATCGGGATCCCGCTCGACGCCCTGTCAATCAGTACAAAGTGGAGTCCATGTCGCCGGATAGCCACCCGGATAGCGGTGAGGACGCGTGGGTATCCCAGGCCAAAGCAAACCTCGTGCATCTCACGCGCCACCTGCAGGAGAGTGTCCAGATCGCCTTCCATGGTGGTACTCATCGGGCTCAATTCGTACTGAATGCCGTGCTTCTCCGCGATCCTTAGCACCTCGACCACTGTATCCCCGAGGCTTGCACCTTCTTTGCCAACGGGAATGACGCTAATATCCATCAGCGGGGGCATCATGTCACCTCCTCTCCTCTTGTTCTGCCGTTCAGTAGCATGAGGCTTACACAAGTGCCCGAACGATACAGTGCCTACGCCAAAGATAGCAAGTTATTGCGTCTCACCCCTCCACAATCCACTGCTCCTCAGTCAAGTACCACGAGTCGGGGTGATCGAGATACTCCAGAGTAGTGGCAAGCAAATTCAAGTGGCCCCGTTCCTGCTCGGTCAGGAAGTCGTAGAATTCCCGGGCATTGTGCTCGGCGGCCCGCTCCGCCTCGGTGCGATACAGGTCAATACTCTTGCGTTCAAGTTCCATTGCACCGTTGTACAGCTCGCTGAGTTCAATGTCCTCGGGGATGCCCTCCTCAATCTGCGTGAGCGCCTGTTGAAATATGCGGGCCGCCTCCTGGCGCGCAGCCTGGGTGCTAACCCCTATTTGGCTCATGGGTGGCCAGTCATGCTGTTCTTCCATGATCTGGTAGTAAGCCACGAAATACTGCTTGTGCTGTTGTTCCTGCTCTGCCAGCCACTGAAAGGTGTTCTTAGCCAGGGGATTCCGTGCTCTAGCTGCCGCCTGCAAGTAGTACTGGCGGCCGTCATCTTCCAATTGCATGGCCTGCTTGATAACACTCAATCTCTCGTCCATTTGGGTAGTCTCCTGAGAAACGTGCTCGTTTGCTGTCCAGTCACCTAGCAGTGCTCGCCGTTCCTCGTCGCTCCGCTTCCTGCCAGCAGCTATTTCTGTAGATAAGTCTTCAGCTCATTGAGTTCGTAAACGTGAGACCGCTCCTCGTCGAGTATGGTCCGCAAGACTCCGGCTTCTGTGCCCAGCAGATTCTGCAACTCCTGATAAAACAGGATGGCATTCTTTTCCATCTGGAGTGCTATGTTGATAGCCTCGACCTCGCTCTCAGCCTCTTCTGCGAGCTGCCGGGCCGTATCTTCGTCGGGGAGCATGTTGCTATCAACCAGGGCCGACAAGTATTGCTGGTACTCGTCAGATAGTTGACCGGGTGGCAGGGAGCTGAGCGCCCGCTGCCCGTCCTGCTGCCCAAGTAGGCGCTGAAAGGCCTTCTCGTGTTCGCGTTCCATTCCCACTAAGCGTTGACACTCGGCTCTGACGCGCTCGCTGTCGGCTGTGGTGGCAAGGCGTTCGTAGAAGGCTGTTCCCTGACGTTCAGCTTGAATGGCAATCTCCAGTATTTCTACTGCCGTAAGCGGCAATAGCATCACTTGTGCCTCCCTATTTATTGTTATTCATCCTTGGAGTTATAGTTCGTCATACGTAGTAGGATACCTGCGAGGGGTAGTGACGGAGAGGTAGGAAGATAATGTACGGTGAAGCTAAGTTAGTGGGGTTTTGACCACGACTGCGGCTTGAGCGAGTACACCGCACCAAAGGAGATAGGTGATGCAATCTGTTCCTATGTTTCGAGCCAGCTGTGAATGGCGGTCGAAGTCGGAGATCATTGTGGCCGACACGGTGACCCGAGTCGGGATCAGCTATGAGTACGAAAAGAAGCTGCTGAACAAGGACGACAATCCAAAAGACTTCCGCCTGCCCGACTTCACTGTCAGCTACGAAGGCGACACCTATTATTGGGAACACGTGGGGATGCTTTCTGTGCCATCGTACTAGGAGTAGCGGGCAAGGAAGACGGAGTGCTACAAGAGGAATGGCTACTTGGACCAGCTCATCACTTCTGAAGATCGGCCTGACGGAAGCATCGATTCAATGACTATCGAGCAGACAGCGAGGGAACGGATACTTCAGTAGAACCTCGATAAGAGAATCAGAATGGGCTTGGGGCCCCGGCTGGTGGAGCGACAACCAAGGTACTACAATGCAGTGAGATCACACAGCGCACTCAATTGCCAACCGCCGACCCCAGAGGCGGTCCAGCAATGGAACTGACATAGCAAGTGGTATAATTCATGGGGCAGGTCATTTCCCAGATGCTCGTAGCACTGCTATCCACTCCCTGCCTGGCCAATACTTCAATGCACGGGGCGCCCTTCGCAAACCGATTGTGGCGTGACTAGCGAGGAGCGTCAAGCGGCTGCTGCTTCGCCTGGTGCGCCTCACGGCTTATCTCACCGTCATCTTACTGCTGCGCGCCTGTCAGTGCTTCGACTCCCTCCCCAAAGATTCGTCCTTGCCAGGCTCGATATCCCTAGTTGGCATCGTCAGATCCTGTTCTACATACGATTAAAGAGCTCGGTAGGGGACGGCAACGGGCGCCGGCCAGGGTCGTGACAAACGCCTCGGGAAGCAGGCCGGTATCGCGCAGCCTCTGGGCCAGGCCATGAATTCTTGATTCTTGCGCCTACGTCGCCAGCACGAGAATGAATTGATCACAGATTCGAAGAATGTATCAATCGAGTACAGAAAAAAGGGGAAACCCGGGACCACAGTACCCGAGGGGGCCAAATGCGGCGGCTGGAACGGTACCGTACTGAATAGGTGATGGGCAGGAAGTGTGCTGCTGCGAAGATCCGCGGGAGTATCAGAGCTAGGAGGTAATCGGCAATGTAAATAACGAAGGTCGTCCTGAAAAACGTCCGGTGTTTTCGTGATGTCACCCTGAATCTTGAATCTGAAGGGGAGACCACAATGTGGACGGTGGTGGTCGGGGACAACGGAGATGGCAAGACGACGCTTCTGCGCAGTATTGCCATGGGGCTTTGCGACGAATCCAGTGCGGCTGGGCTGCTCCGTGAGTTGGACGGGAAGTTCGTTCGGACCGGAGAAGACGATGCCACTGTGTGGATCGAGCTCAGTGATGGCAATGAGAAGCGGCACACCATAGTAGCCCAGATAAGGAGGTTAGAGGCCTTTGAGAAGCTGGATCAATTCCTTTACGCCCGTGAACTTGAAAGAGGGAACTTCCAATGCTGATGCCGAAGCGCTGGCGAGACAGGACCACCGTGAGGGCTGTCCACGACGACGACATTGAGAACCTATTGCGAGACCTCGGGATATTCGATGATGTCCTGGAGGGCAAGTTAACGTGCGACGTGTGTGACGAGCAAGTTACGCTAGCCAAAGTCGGAGCCATTTTCGTCAGAGACGGCGTAGTACGCATAGCGTGCACCAACGAGGACTGCTGTGCTGTGGCATTCGCTCAAAAGGGGAGGTAATCATGTTGCACTACGTCGCAACATTCGTGTCTGGTGTACTCCTAGCCCTGCTCGTAGTCGGCTACTTTGTCAGACATATTGACAAGTGGGAACGGCTGTGGGCACTTATCGTACGCGGCGGATCGTTTCTTTCGGAGAGGCACAAACGACGCCGGATAGCATTAGACGTACAGAGCCGCATTAACACTGCCTGTGAGCGCCTTAACGCGGAGATGCCCGGCGTCTTGCCACACGCTCTCAAGATTCAATGGGCTACGCGTGTGGATACGGACTCTTTCCTGCGCAATCATGAAGTAATCGTCAGGATGAGTCGAGACCCTAACGATGATGCAAACACGGTCAGGGCCACTATGGCCTACTTGTCGCGGGGGCTGCTACCGGAGGCTCGGCTGTATCCGAAAGAGGAATTGATGAGAGCAACCGACTTCGTGGTTAGTCGTAAGATACTCTCGCAACGACGATCGTCGAGCGCATTAAACTACTTTTACGAGAACGTCTGGGGCCCATACGTGCGCCGACAGCCGTCCATACGCGACTATGCCACACAGCTTGAGGTCATCGACAACGACTGCCTGTTCACCAGGATATACTTGCGTGAACTCAAATGTTTGGGCGAACGGGTACGAATGAGGGCGCCAGACCCTAAGATTGCCACGGAGATTGACTCATTCGTCAACTATCTGCAGAACATAGCTGCCAGGGAAAGGGGGGAGGAATCAGACCTCCCCTTCATAGCCAGGAACATACGTGTCCACATCATACTAGTGGCCAAACTGGACACAATCGAGCATGCGGGGATCCAGGCGCACGAGAACCGACTCGTGCAGGCTCTGGCCGAAGGTGCCGACACCGTGTACCTACTAGCGAGCGGTCAGCAGAACGTGATGTTAACCCGTGGGCTTGCGAGGAGAGCGCGGAGCAAGAATATCGCAAACGTAGAGCGGACCACTTCCTACCAGCTTCCACCTTTGACGGGCGGACGCGTCAATCCTGCAGTTTGCATTGTCTGTCAGCGTGCTTCGGCGCAGGACCATAGACCAGCCCCCAAGGTAGACTCGAATATCCTCGAGCAAACCTCAGAGTGCTTCGACGAGATTGCAAACAGAGAGATCGAAGTGAGGGCAACTGCGATCGAACACGAAACTGTTGCAAAAATCGCAGTCGCCGCAGCCAGCAAGGACTTTGACGTCAAACTTTGGTGTCAGGACGCACACAGAGACCAGCGCCACGATACCCTCCTCAAGCTCATAGGGGTCGAACAACTGGATTTCATCCCCTGGTCCAACGACGCCTGCGAATTGGCTGTTGCAGCGCTATTCCCGCTCCATCCCTTGGCAGTTGATGATGTGTGGGAAGAATCAGGGTCGGGGGAAATCTGGCTGCAGATTGAAGATGCGATGGCTCGTGGGATGGCGATCGGGAAATCTGGCTGCAATATCAAGGTGGCGAACAGATTAGTCGCACGTAGGCTCATGTTGGCACCCACTTCCGAGTCAACTGCACCGGAGGAAACCAGCCTCAGATCGCACGCGGTAGACCAGATTGTAGTAGCTGCGATGCGAGAGCACATCCCAGAATTCGCGCAGGGAAAAATCGAGGTGCTCCGCACGGGCTACGTCCCGTCAGAGCGGTGCAAAATAGCTGTGAGAGCCGTTATTCCGGCCGTGAACGCCGTCGGCGCATGTATCGGAGAGAGCGGCGCGCGGGCGCGCGCCGTTCAGGGTGCGCTCAACGTGTTACGTGTTGACTTCTTGCATTGGGATCCTGACCCCCTCAAGATGCTAGTTACCGCCCTTCATCCACTCGATCCCGAGAAAATAGTTGCTGTGGAGGAGGACCCCACTACCGGCAATGTCAGGGTGCTGGTTTCTCCCGATCAGGATGTGGGAGCGATCATAGGCACTAGAGGCTGTAACATTCGGGCGACCGAACGTCTAACGAACACAAGGATCCAAATCGATGTATCCGATGCGCACGTCGGAGATATTTCGCTGCCTATCGCCTGATACATCTCACATAACCTCGCCGGGCAATCTCGCGTAGGTCAGGGGCCATTGTCGGCGGCACGGGCCACGTTAGGCCTGGACTGTCCGGTTGTTGTTAAGCTGGACCCACCGATCCACATGTGGGGCGAGTATTCGTCGTCTGGCCGAGCCGTCGGACGGGTTGAAGGGCTTGAACGGCTATGTGAGGTGCTCTCGCACCGCCGGACGGAATTCGATGCTGTCGCGCTCGGTTCGATAATTGATGTGCCTGAGCGCTTTCACCTCGATTACTACGAGAGCCGCGGCGAGATGGTCAATCCATGGGGTGGCGTTGAGGCGATGCTGACTCATGCGATATCGATGATTTTCGATGTGCCCTCTGCGCATGCCCCTATGGTAGAGTCCATGGAGATTCTGAACCTGGATGTTGGGGTAGTTGACCCCCGCATGTCAGCCGAGGTCATATCGACTTCTTTCCTTTACTCAGTCCTGAAGGGGCTGCATCGGAGCCCGCGCATTGTCCAAGGCGCGGCGGTATTGAAGCGCCCCGGTGTGTTAACCGCGGCTGACGTATCGTGCCTGGTGATTCCCAACGGTTGCGTAGGACTGCCAACCCTTGCAGCTCTGGAGCAAGGCATACCGGTGGTAGCCGTGCGAGA
>JAUWYY010000031.1 GCA_030615605.1 bacterium | reverse complement strand
AGATCATCGGCGAACTCGTCGGTCAAATCCGCGACGATGCCGCGCACCTTATCATAGTCAACCTCCCCGGGCGGGCCTTGCGGGCCTGCCGGCCCTTGCGAGCCTGCCGGACCTCTCGGGCCAGCGGCACCTTGCGGGCCGGCGGGACCCCGGCGACCTACGCTATCGGTCGTTTTGATGGCATCCAACAGGCGGCTGATGGCCATGGCAAACTCGTAACGAGTCATGGCCCGGTTGCCGCGGAAAGTGCCATCGGGATAACCAATGATTATCCCCATGTCCACCAACTGCTGGACAGCGTCATAGGCCCAGTGGTCGAACGGGACGGTCTGTGCGGGGCTTACTTGAGCGCACGCCGGAACTGCCAGAAGAACAACCAAACAGGCAGTCACGATATACTTGGTCATATTTATTCTCTCGCATAGTCTCTCAGGAAGCTGCTGGCTAGCAGCAACTTCACTCATACGCCCAAGCAGCGAAGTGGCGAGTGGTTCCAGTTTCCTAGGTTTCCTGTCCTCGTCGCCGGCTTGCTGCCGAAAGTGCATGACTTGCTGGTTGCTGACCTTACTGCCAATCTGGCTTTGCGAGATACCCTCCCTTCTTCGCCCGGTTTCGACTGGCAGTGCAACCAGGTGCTGAGAGAGTCACGAACACATCAGTGGTGTCCGCGACTCCAACTATATTAGCATATCAGCAGAAAAGTGTCAAGACTAGAGGGGTAAGCAGAGATTCACTGGTCCCCCGGCTATAGTTGGACGAAGAGTTTGAACTATATCGCTCAGCCGAGCGTCTATTATTCAAAGAAGTGAGGGTGGCTGCCCGTGGTAGTGTACTGGCTGGGGGTAAGCTACTTCCCGAAACTGGGGCTATATGTCAATGGCAATTGTTTTGCAGGAAATAGTTAGCAGAGGGCGAATATGGTCAACAGAGGTGATGAGGATGACATTGTGCCGGCGTGTATGCGCGATGGTAGTTATTGGATTGACCGCTCTGTCACTGAGCTACGCTGAAGAAGTTGACCTGTTGCAGGCTCTGCAGCGCGGCGAGGTGTGGGCGCAATTCCGGGGTTGGGGTCAGGACGCAGTACGAGGGACGATCGGCCGGTCAGCTTACGGCCCCCAGCAGTTGTCAATTGCACCGGGCACTCAGTTGCAGGCGCAGCGGCCAGGAGTCCAGGGCATGATGACCCTGGGGCAGACTCCTGTGGACCTGCGGGGCCAAACCATAGCTCAGATAACCATACCGGCTGTCTGTACGAATCTGGGCTGGCGTACTCCCACCGCTGTCGATGTTATGGTACTGGCCAAGCGGCCCAACATCGGGCTGGCCAGCGTGGCTGCGGCGGCCAGCCAGCGTCGTATCGCACCGCCAGTTGCCCAGTTAGCAACCTGGGTGGTGGCCAACAATCCGCGGCGGGTTGACATTGAGCGCTATCTGAACGAGGTAGTTGCCGGTGTCCAGGCCCCGCCGCAGTTGGAGAAGAGCCGACTGCTGCGGCAGGCTGCGGACCTGCTGCGCGCTGCCAAGCTGAAACCCGGGGAATTTCGCATGTTTCAATAGTACGCAGTGGCCGGCGGGGCGGCGATCAGCGCTGCTCGGCCTCCCCGGTCATCGGCACGAACCTGACTGGCAGCACAGCGCTTTGGCTGACGGTGCCTTCGTGCTTTTCCAGCAGATAGAGGTCCTGGACTCCGTGCTCGGGGCCAACCGGTATGACCATGTGACCGCCCTCGACCAGTTGCTCCTGCAGAGGTTGGGGAATCTCTTCGGGAGCGCAGGTCACGATAATTCCGTCAAAAGGGGCATGTTCGGGCCAGCCCTGATATCCATCGCCGCAGCGCACGGTGACATTGTCGTATCCCAGTCCTTTCAGGTGCTCTTCCGCACTTTCGGCCAGCGGCGCCAGAATTTCGATGGTGTAAACGTGCTTGACCAGGCGAGCTAAAACTGCTGCCTGGTAGCCGGAACCGGTCCCCACCTCCAGGACTATGTCATCGGGCTGAGGATCGAGCAGTTCCGTCATCTTGGCCACGACGCCCGGCGCCGAGATGGTCTGATGCTCGCCGATGGGCAGGGGGGTGTCGTGGTATGCCAACTGGCGGACCTGCTCAGGCACAAACAGATGCCGGCGGGTCGCCTTCATCGCAGCAATGACGGCCTGCGACTCCACCATGCCCTCGCTCTGGAGCTGCTCGACCATCTCCGCCCGCATCTGCTCGTAGTTGAGTTCAGTTTGCGCGGCCCCGGAGCGTGGAGGGGCAGACAACTGTGGTGGCAGCTTCTCGTGTTTGTCGCATCCGGCCAGCCCACTGGCCAGCACTGCTCCCAGCACGATGATTGTTCCGATTCTGGTGGTCCTGGTTGGAGACAGCATGTCTCATCCCTCCTGTCACACTGGCTGGTTCCAGTGTCTATATTCGCGGCAGACCGAGGTGGGACCTCCCAGTCGGTTGTTCTTAATCTCGACCCGAGGCGGAGACCCATAGTCCAGGGGCGATTGTCGGCTGGGGAACCTGGTTTCGTATTATCTTCTCGGCCTTCCCCGCTGCCCACCACGAGATAAGCGGCAGCCTTCGATGAGATCGCCACTCTATCTGTGGCCTCGTTCCCTGAAATGGCGGATGATCCTACCCGAGCCGCGATAGACGACGCTATCAGAGAGGCATTGGACCTGCCTGACTTCTCTATGGTGCGAGAACTACTGGCCCGAGAACCCATTATCTCGGGAAGCCTCTAGCCAATCCCGGCAATAAAGCGCTTTTTGGGCTTGTGTGCGTGCTTGCTCCCCAGCTAACGGCTTCAGCCTGGCTCTGTTTGCGCTGGTATAACAGATGCCCTACCATCCCGTCAGTTATTGAGTGAACAAGAGCAGTTGGCAATTCGTCAATAGTAGCGATGTTTATACTAGGACGATAAAAGACCTTGACAGCCATTGACTAAAGGTGTATACTAAGGCCAGTGAAATTGGGCAGGGGCACAAGCTACTGTCGCCTGCCGTGTAATTCATCACTCAGTCAGTGAGTGAATTGTCGTTGTACCTGCCGTTAGACCTGTCGTTGTACCTGCCGTTAGACCTGTCGTTGTGCCTGTCGTTAGACCTGTCGTTGTGCCTGTCGTTAGACCTGTCGTTGTGCCTGTCGTTATCTACTACTCGAACAAGGAGTGAATTACAGTGGCAAAAGCTATCGGTATTGACCTGGGTACGACCAACTCGTGTGTGGCGGTGCTGGAGGCGGGTGAGCCGCAGGTCATCATTAATCCCGAGGGTGCACGGGTGACCCCTTCAGTTGTCTCGTTGTCCCAGAGTGGCGAGCGGCTGGTCGGTCAGTCGGCCAAGCGCCAGATGGTGCTTAATCCTGATCGGACAGTAGGCTCGGTCAAGCGAGAGATGGGAAGTCGCAAAAAACACACCATTGACGGCAAGGATTACACGCCCGAGCAGATATCGGGGATGATTCTGCAAAAGCTGAAGAATGACGCCGAAGAGTACCTCGGCGAGGAAGTCAATGACGCGGTCATCACTGTCCCGGCTTACTTTGACGACGACCAGCGCACCGCCACCAAGCAGGCTGGTGAGATTGCCGGACTCAATGTGCTGCGCATAATCAACGAGCCGACCGCCGCCGCCCTGGCCTACGGGCGCGGTATGCCTTCCGGTGAGAAGACGATTCTCGTCTTCGACCTGGGCGGTGGCACCTTCGATGTCTCCGTCCTGGATATGGAGATCACCGGCGATGACGAGCGTGATGCCTATCATGTTCTGTCCACCTCCGGTGATACGCAACTGGGTGGGGACGACTTCGATCAGCGCCTGGTTGACCACATTGCTGACGATTTTAAGAAGGATACCGGCATTGATCTGCGCAAGGACCGCCAGGCCCTCCAGCGGCTCAGGGAAGCTGCTGAGAAGGCTAAGTGTGAGCTGTCTACAACGCTGCAAACCAATATCAGTCTGCCATTCATCACCTCCGTCGAGGGAGAAGGTCCCAAGCACCTGGAGATGACTGTCACTCGCGCCAAGCTGGAGGAGCTGATTGGCGACCTCATACGGAAGACCGAGGTTGCGGTGAGAGACGCTATGGACGAGGCGAGCGTCGGCAAGGGCGAGCTCGACGAGGTCATCCTGGTGGGTGGCTCTACCCGCATCCCTATGGTGCAGCAACTGGTCAGGCAACTGACCGGCGCTGAGCCCCGCAAGGATATCAATCCTGATGAGGTGGTGGCCTGCGGGGCGGCCATCCAGGCAGCCGTGCTCACTGACGAGGCCCAGGACATCGTACTGATGGACGTTACTCCGCTCAGCCTCGGTGTCGAGACACTGGGTGACGTGATGGACACGACAATTCCGCGCAACACCAATATCCCCACCCAGGAGTCGCGGATATACTCGACGGCGTCGGATATGCAGACCAGCGTGGAGATCAACGTTCTGCAGGGTGAGCGGGCCCGGGCCAGTCAGAATAAGTCACTGGGCAGGTTCCATCTGACCGGCGTTCCACCGGCCCCCCGCGGCATTCCGCAGATCGAAGTGAGCTTCGATATTGACGCCAACGGTATCCTCCACGTCGCCGCTCAGGACAAGGCTACCGGCAAGGAGCAGGATATCACCATTACGGGATCCGGTCAGCTATCCGACGACCAGGTCCAGGATATGGTCGAGGAATCCAAGCAGCACGCCGCAGAAGATGAGACCTTCCGCAAACTGGTGGAGGCCCGCAACCAGGGTGATCAGTTGGCCTATCAGCTCGAACACACGCTCGAAGAGCTGGGCGAGAAAGTTCCGGAGAGCGACGCGCAGAACATTCGTGAGAAGATCGAAGCACTGCGCGAGGCTACTAAAGGCGACGACGCTGACGCCATCCGCCAGGCCATAGATGACGCCAACCAGGCCTTCTCCGCGGTCTCCCAGCAGATGTACGAGCAGGCCGCTGCTGCTGAACAACAGGCCGAGCAGGCCGAAGGCACCACTGGCGGCCCCGCTGGCGATGCTGAGGCTGGCGGCGATGACGATGTCATTGACGCTGAGTTCGAAGCGACTGACGAAGAGTAAGCGAGAGGTAAACAGGGGCCGGGGCAACCCGGCCCCTTTTTCACTACTTATGGCGGCGGTTCCCAAACAGTCCAGTCTGATGAGAGTTTGAACAGATGAGACAGGATGTTGACTTCTACGAGGTACTCGGGGTTGACCGGGGCGTCTCGCAGAAAGAAATAAAGAAGGCCTATCGCAAGCAGGCCCGCAAGCATCACCCGGACGTTAATCCGGACGATGATGCCGCCGAGCAGAAGTACAAGGAAATCAGCCAGGCCTACGAGGTGCTCTCCGACGCGGAGAAGCGCAAGCAGTACGACCGCTTCGGGCGGCAATGGCAGCAGGCCCAGGCCGCTGGTCAGCCCGGTGCCCAGGACTTCCGCACCTTCGTCTACCAGCAGGGCGGCCCGGGCACCTTTGCTGACATTTTCGGCGAGATTTTCGGGGAGATGGGCTTCGATATAGGCCGGCGGCGCAGTCGGCAGGCTCAGCGTCAGCCGCAGCGTGGCCAGGACATTCAACACCAGATGCCGGTGACTTTTGCGGAGGCGATGAAGGGCGCTGAGAAGACGCTTAACTTGACCATCGCCGACCGCTGCCCGGAATGTGACGGGCTGCGCGGCAAGTCCAGCGCCTGCCCGACGTGTGGCGGCAGCGGCGTCAGCCAGCAGGCCGGCGGGATGTTGGGATTTGCCTCCCCCTGCCCGCAGTGCCAGGGCTCCGGTGAGATAATCACCGAGAGATGTTCAAAATGCCGGGGTGGCGGCGAGGTCACTCGCACCCGCAATATCAGCGTCAAGGTCCCACCGGGAGTGAAGTCCGGTCACAAGCTGCGCCTGGCCGGCGAAGGCGGGCGAGGCTTCCGGAGTGGGCCTAATGGCGATCTGATTCTGGAACTTCAAGTCCAGAAGCACGACTTTTTCCAGCGCGACGGTGATGATATTACTATCGAGGTCCCGATAACCTTCATCGAAGCTGTCCAGGGTGCCAGTATTACTGTTCCGACCGTTAATGGCAAAGTTGACTTGAAAATACCCGCAGGGACAAATAGCGGGCAAAAATTCCGCCTGCGTGGGCAGGGCGCGCCCAGGCTGGGAGGCAATGGCCGGGGCGACCAGTACGTGATCGTCAACATCTCCGCGCCCAAGCGATTGACGCGCAAGCAGCGGGAACTCATTGATGAACTGTCCGAGACGTGGGAGGAAAATCCGCGGGCTAACCTGCCTGAGGGTCTGTAGAAGGAGTGATAGCAGATGAGGATCGAAGCCAGTGACGAGCCACTGTATTACATAAGCGTAGCGGCGCGGCTGGTGGATTGTCACCCCCAGACGCTGCGCACCTACGAGCGTCAGGGACTGGTGGAGCCGGGGCGTTCTGACAGCAATGTACGACTATATTCTGATGAGGATATCGAGCGCCTGCGCCAGATCAAGCGCCTGACCCAGGAGCTGGGCGTCAATCTGGCTGGTGTTGAAATCATTCTAAGTCTTCTGGATCAGATTGGGCAGTTGCGCGGCGAGGGCAAGCGGCTGCGCCACGAGCTGGAGCACGGCCCACCGCGACTGAAGCCCGCGCCTCAGCCGGAAGTAACCCGGGTTCAGGTGACCATCAAAGAGGGCGGACGGGCCTGATGAATCCGTCCGAGCGCGAAAAATGGGTGGTAATAGCTGAGTTCATGGCCTTTGATATGGGATTTGCGGCGGATATTGCCGTGTCAAAGCTCCAGGCGAACGGCATTCCCGCGCGACGCTTTCCCACTGGGGTGATAACTGGCGCAATCGGCATGGGCGTGCCCACAGTGGAGCCTATCCGTGTTGTTGTCCCGCCCAACCAGGCAGAGCGCGCCCGAGAGATTCTAGATCACAGCGAGCGGGGGAGCGACCAATGAATGACGACCAGCGCGAAGAATGGACAGTGGTAGCTGAGTTTACCGCCTTTGATGCGGGGCTGACCGCCGATCTGGCGGTCTCCAAGTTACAGGGCAGCGGCATTCCCGCACGGCGTATGCCCACCGGTAGCATAACTGGTGCCCTCGGCACCGGCATGCTGCCCTCCGAACTTATTAGGGTGATCGTACCGCCCGAATTTGAAGACCAGGCGCGAGAGATACTGGCTGAACAGTTGGACAACGATGTGCTTGCAGACCAGTAGGCGGTACTCACAGGGCAAATGGTGAGAACATGGACTTTGAACGCTTTACCAATCAGACCAAGGAAGCGATAGCGCGCAGTCAGCAGATACTGCAGCGCTATCAGCATAATCAACTGGATACCGAACATATCCTGCTGGCACTGCTGGAGCAGGAAGGTGGGGTGGTGCCGCGCGTGCTGGAGGCAGCCGGCATTGATGGGGACGGCGTGGTAGACAGGCTCGAGCGGGAGCTGGGCAAGCGCCCCCAGGTCCAGGTCGGCGGCGGCGATACCCAGCAGATTTACATCACCCCCAACGCTGACCGTATCCTGGATGCCGCCTGGCAGCAGGCGCAGAAGATGGGCGACAGCTTCATCGCTGCCGAGCATATCCTGCTGGCTATCCTGGAGGACAATCAGACTGAGTCGGCCAGAGTCCTCAAGCAGGAGGGGCTGACCACGGAGACCGCGCTGCAGGGCCTCCAGCAGATTCGTGGGACGCACAGTGTTAGCGATGCCTCTGCCGAAGAGAAATACCAGGCGCTGGAACGCTATTCGCGCGACCTCACTCAGATGGCTCGTGAAGGCAAGCTTGATCCGGTTATCGGCCGCGAAGCTGAAATCCAGCGAGTGATGCAGGTGCTGTCGCGGCGCACCAAGAATAATCCGGTCCTCATGGGCGACGCCGGTGTGGGGAAGACCGCTATTGTCGAGGGACTGGCGCAGAAGATTGTGGCCAACGATGTGCCCGATATGCTCAAGGACAAGCGCGTGGTGCAGCTTGACCTGGCGGCGATGGTTGCCGGCAGCAAATATCGGGGCGAGTTTGAGGAGCGTCTTAAAGGCGTGATGGACGAGGTTGAAGCGGCGGGCGACGAGATTATTGTGTTCATTGACGAGTTGCACACCGTGGTCGGTGCTGGCGCCGCCGAAGGGGCGATGGATGCCTCCAATATGCTCAAGCCGGCCCTGGCTCGTGGCACGCTGCATACTATAGGCGCGACTACGCTCGACGAATATCGCGAGCATATTGAAAAGGACCCCGCCCTGGAGCGGCGCTTTCAACCAGTCTTCGTGGATGAACCTACCGTGGACGATACAATAAAGATACTCCACGGTCTGCGCGACCGCTACGAGGAGCACCACGGCGTGACCATCTCCGACGAGGCCCTGCAGGCTGCCGCGCAACTGGCCGGGCGCTACATCTCCGACCGTTTCCTGCCTGACAAGGCCATTGATGTCATTGACGAGGCGGCCAGCAAGCTGCGGATGGAGACCTATAATATGCCACCGCGACCCGAAGCGCTGCGCAAGGAAGTACTGGAACTCAGCGAACAGGGCGAGGAGGCGGCCCGCAGCGGCCGCTACGAAGAAGCCGAGCAGCTCAAGCACCAGATTGACGAGCTGGAGGCCAAGCTGCCGGCCGCCACGCAGAAGTGGGCTAATGTCGAGCAGCTTGATGATACGGTGGATGGCGACGACGTGGCGCAGATTGTTTCCGATTGGACCGGTATTCCCGTCACCCGGATGTTCGAGGAGGAGGCCCGTAAGCTGCTGGAGATGGAAGACAGGCTACACCAGCGCGTCAAGGGGCAGCACGAGGCGGTGGTGGCGGTCTCTGAGGCAATCCGCCGGGCCCGCGCCGGCCTCGGAGACCCCCGCCGGCCCATCGGCTCGTTCATCTTCCTGGGGCCAACCGGTGTGGGCAAGACCGAGCTGGCCCGCGCCCTGGCTGAGTTCCTCTTCGACGAAGAAGACGCCATGGTGCGCATTGATATGTCCGAGTATATGGAGAAGCATTCGGTCTCGCGGCTGATTGGCGCGCCGCCCGGCTATATCGGCTACGAGGAGGGCGGCCAGCTCACCGAAGCCGTCCGGCGCCGGCCCTATCGCGTGGTGCTGCTCGACGAGATCGAGAAAGCTCATCCCGACGTCTTCAACATCCTGCTCCAGATCCTGGAAGATGGTCGGCTGACCGACAATGCCGGGCGGACGGTGGACTTCAGCAACACCGTGGTGATTATGACCTCCAATATCGGCAGCGAGTTTATCACCGCGCCCGAGGCCGATATGACCGAAGCCGAGCGCCAGGAGCACTATGAGATGATGCAGGAGCGGGTCATGGAGACGCTGCGGGCCACGCTGCGCCCCGAGCTGCTCAATCGCATTGACGAGATCATCGTCTTCCACTCGCTGACTCACGCCGAAATCTTCCAGATCGTGGACCTGATGATCAGCCGGGTAGGCAAGTCGCTGGCCGAGCGGCAGATGCAGATCGAGCTGACTGACGTCGGCCGGGCGCTACTGGCGGAGAAGGGCTTCGATCCCCAATACGGTGCGCGCCCGCTACGCCGCACCATCCAGAAGCTGGTTGAAAACCCCATCTCCAGCGCCATCCTCCGCGCCGAATTCTCCGAGGGCGATACGATCGTAGTGGATGCGGAGGAGGGGGAAATCCAACTAGGCACGAAATAGAGCGCGTCGACCGTCGCAATCCGACGTCACTACGGTGTTTGGGGCCGTGCTTTCCCTAGCCGCCGCCTCCCGGGCATACACATTTCACGTAGCCATAGTCCGGGTCCCAGTCATAATCTTGCTGGTAGACGTTCGGCATACAGTAGGGACCCGGGAGGCTCATCCTCAGCGCACGGTCGAAGGCAGAGGACGTTGGAGGACGTCATCTGCCAGCCCCTCATTCACAGCCGCGTAAGTGAGGTCGAGACTAGTCATTTTCACAGACTCGTCGCGTCGCTGGTAACTCGCTACGATCTGACCAGGCAACCAGACCCCACCATCATATTGTGCCCATTCCCTTGCTTCGTGGACCTGTAGCAGGCGCAGAGGCGCCTCGTCCAAGACGAAGCGCTCAGGTGCGCCACCGTCTACCGCGAAAAGAAGGGCGGGCTTCCCGTACTCTTCAGTACGGTGCCACACAAAAGTCTCGGCGTCAATCCAGACCTTCATCTGAAGGACGCTGGGGCAGGAGGGTATCCATAGACCTGTAGCCAGGTAAGCGGGCATATCTACCGACAGCACGTGGCAAGGTCTTCCTGCCAACTGCTCGGAGACAACCGAGGTCACCGCCACCTCGCCCTGCAGAAGCTCCGCCAGCCATCCAATCGGACAATGGACGGGATCGATTTCTGTCTCGGTTCCGTCCGCCGTCGTCAGAGTGACTTGGACACTCGACCTGTCGTTGACCTCTACAATCCGGGTGTTCCAAGACTCCTCTGCGGTGGTGAATTCGCTGTCTATCTCCAAACGGTAACGTCCAGGCTGCAGATAGACAAACTCAGCGTGGGTCCTCACCGTGCGCCCTGTACCCAAGAGGTGGGTCAAGCACCGGAGCAGCCCGGCTTCCGTATCTTCTGCGATTGCAGTGGCTTCGCGGACCTTCGCCACCAGAGTTCTGATCTCCTGCTCAACCTCAGCCATTGCTTGCTCATCCCGCGGTGGATAGTAGCTGATCACGTCATATGCACCACGCACATCCTCAATCAATTCTGCACGCGCCACAACCCCTGCAGTGATCTGCTCCAAGGTGACTGTTTCGCTACCGGCGGCCAGGGCCAGCAGGGCGGCTGGTATTGCAGCCCATGCCTCTCCCGTCGCCAAAACCACTGGAGCTTGTACCTCGAAACTGATCTTTGACACCTGGGGTATTTCGGTGACCTCAAAGAAATGGTACGCTACTTCAATCGTGTCTGTACACAAACCCGCGGAGTAGGGGCGGTCAGTGTTGGTCTGGATCAGGTCGGGCCGCAGGGTACCCCCCCCTGCTGCGGTCATAAACATCTCTGCGAAGCCCATCACCGGAGCATCCATATCCTCGGCCGGAGCGTTAGCTGTCAGCTTGACGATTAGATGGTTCTTGCTCTTCGGATGGTCCTCGACTCCCAGCATCATTGTCTCTACCAAGGTTGATAGGCCACTTGCTTCACCTTCAAGGGGTAGCTGCAATGAAGCATCCCCTTTAGACCACTCGAAGGGAATCTGAGAGCTACGGTAGCGCTGTGCGATCAGGTGGAGTCTATCACCCTCGCCTCTGGCCGGTGGCAACGTGAACCGCAACTGGACGGTGAACTCCCGAGGAGTATCGGGCCCGCCGCCCCCCGGCACATACCTCACACTTGCTATCTTGCCAATTATTTCCCCAGCTCGGTTCACGAGAGAGGTGCGGCTTTTACATATCTGCACTGTGTCGGCGTCACTTCCGTCACGGACGGTCACTTCGACGGCAAACTCCTCTACTTCCCCAAAGGTTTGATCGGGCCACATAACTGGAACACGAATTGTTCCTGCACTTCGTACTCTTACTTCCAGCGAACCCTCCGCCGCCCATACTAACACCCCCGGATTCGCCACTAAAGTCACCATCGCCACAAGAACCGTCGTTGCTATGTACACTGCTATCTTCGCTCTCGCCATCATGATCACCCCCTTTATCCCCTCAATTTAGGCTTTGAAGAATGCCACTACTTAAAAACAAAAACTCGGGCTCTGCTGCGCTCGACTCGCGCAACTGCCCGAGCTTGATAAACCACTCGTGAACTCTTGCATAGACCCTGTCCATAACTCTCTCCCGCCAATTCAACGTTCACTCCCTAACCATAGTCAGTATAACACAATGCCCCATCAATGTCAAGGGGGTTGGCGCCACAGGATAATGCGCAATTCTGCGACCGCCTTGGGCACGGCGGGTGGCTGCAGCTATTCGCTAAGCTGTGCGCTCGGGGTGGGGGTGACCAGAGCAAACTGGTAGCCGGCCTGGTGCAGAGCTTTGCGGGCGGCTTCGACTTGCTCTTCGTCATGATAGATCCCGACAATCGCGCCTCCCGAGCCGGGGAATTTCGCCGGTAGCCCGTGGCGGCGGGCAATTTCGATCATCTCCAGATTCTGCGCCCCGATAGCCTCCTCACCATATAGGCGCCGGCGCAGGTCGAAATTCTGATCCATCAACTCACTAAGCCTCTGGAAATCTCGCTGCTTGAGCGCCTCGTAGCCGGCGTCGGCCAGGGCGGCGATATCAGTCATGCCGCTTATGACCTCCGGGTCGCCGCGCTCGTAGCGGTAGCGCATGGGGTTGTGCATTGTCCCGGAAGTCTTCGTGGTACGCGGGTCCCAGGCAATATACAGCGGTGGTAGTAGCTCCAGCGGTAGGGGCCGATATATTCCGTGCCCGTGCTCGGCGATGTAGTCGGCGTTGAAGTCCATATAAACCGCGCCGCCGTAGACCTGGACAACGCGGTCCTGCAGGCCAGCCTGTATTTCGAGCTCCTCTATCTCTACTGATAGCACCAGATGAGGCTGGGCGTGCTTGGGGATATCTTCGTCGGTTACTCCGTAGAAGTCCATCAGCGCGTGAATCGCGGCGGTTAGAATGGCGCTGGAACCAGCCAGGCCGACCTGGCGAGGGATATTGGTGTCGTACTCAATGGTGAAACCCTGCTCAGCGAGGGTGATGCCGTGGTCAGCGCAGTAATCGTGAAACCGCTTGCAGGCGGCGTACAGCAGCCGGCTGCCTCCGTAGTAGCCATCGCGTGTCGCCGTGCGCGCCATCTGGCCCAAGCTGGCGAAGTTGAAGGGATCGAGTTGCGGGTGGGGTATGATGCAAACGACCGGGTTTTCGCGCACTGTCACCGAAGCCCAAAAGTCATTGATCATCACGGCCAGGGTCTTCCCGCCGAACCCGTCGGAGGGATTGCCCAGTAGCCCGAGCCGTGAACCTACGAACTTGCGAATCACCGGAGAGTTTCACACCTTCTAACCATATGTAACTGGCACCGAAAAACGATTGCACCCGATATTCATTTTACCCTCCGCCGGGGTTGTGGTCAATCTCACCCGCGAACTGAGCAGCGTGGGCCCGAGATCTTTTGCTAGCGGAGGGCAATCTGCAATTGCTGTGCCGAGGATAGCTGTTATGTAGCGCGCAGCTCTGGCCGCTTATGTGGAGCGATCTGCGTTGCTGCTGTTGCGGCAGAGCGCACGCACGCTTAGCGCGAATTATTCATAGACCAGAATACAAAGATGT
The DNA here is from genome assembly GCA_030615605.1 of bacterium. GTDB lineage: Bacteria > Armatimonadota > Zipacnadia > Zipacnadales > Zipacnadaceae > JALGTD01. The sequence goes on along the minus strand of JAUWYY010000031.1, from coordinate 6,206 downwards.
CTCGTGGTGTCAAAACTAGTTGCGAAGGACGTCTTAATGGAGACTATCCGCCCCCAGTGAGGAATAGCAGTACGCTATCTGCCGTACTGTTCTACTTTTGAAGTTTTTGCCGGAAAGGTGCGGAAAACCGGCTTTTTTCAAAAATCGGGTTTTCCGCAAAATCCGTTCATAAATCTTGTAGTTTAGAAGTACTGCCCGGGGCCGCTCTGGAAGAGGGCGCCGCTGCGGCCGATGCCCAGGATGCGCTCAGGCGAGGGGAAGGCCTTGATGCCCAGATTGAAGCGGAATTCATCCAACGATTTGCTGTAGGCCACCGAGGCAACCATGCAGTGCAGATCGCGAGTGAGCTGGATATCGAAGGTGCTGAAATCTTTGCGGTAGCCGCTGTAGCCGGTCAGCAGCTCAATGCGCCACCAGCGGTGCCAGCGCCAATCTAACTCCATAGTGGCGCGGGTCAACTGGCGGCGGTCCAGGTCATAGTCGGTGCCTAGGGTCAGGAAGAAGCGGTCAGGCTTGACTTGCCGCCAGCGCAGGCTCAAAGGCCGCCAGCGGGCCCGCTCCAGGCTGTAGCCGGATTGCAGTTCAATCTTCGAGGAGGCGCTGGGCATATATTCGGTGCGCAGTAGCACATCCCGCCAGCGGTCGCTGATAAAGTCATAGCCGCTGGACAGAAATATGCGCGAGTGATTCGGGCGCAGTTGCGCTGCCTCCCAGTATACGCTGTGGCTGCGCCCGCCATAGTCCAGGCGCAGCGGAGCGTATCCGTGCCGGCTCTGGTGCCCGTAGCGCAGTTGGGACTCCCAATCGCCCCCCCACTCTTGGAGGACGGTAGCGTTGAAGCTAGTGGTGTAGAACGCCGAGCCTTCGTCATAAAAGCCTTGAAAGTAATTCCCTCTCACATCCAGTCGTGTGCGCCGGCCCAGGCGCTGCTCGCCCCCGCCCAGGTCGGTATCCAGCGCTACTCGCCGCACACTGATATCGTCTGGCTCCTGCTGGTAGCTACCGAGCTGAAGCGAGGTCCGAAACGGCACGCGCCCCAGCAGTTTGTAGTCGCCCAGGCGACGCGACTCAGTGTTAATGGTCAGTTCCGGCAGGCGATTGAGCGCAAAGTAGTTGTCACCGCTGTAGGCGGCGCCGTCCAGGTCATAGCGATTATCGGCTCTGAACTGCCAGTCGAATCGCCCACCGCTGCGGTGGTATTCGAATTCCGCATTCAGCTCGTCATCAGGAGCCTGTCCACTGCCCCAACTGCGGCGGTTGGCGGTGGTGTGCAAGCTCCAGCGGCCGTCTGAGCCCAGTTGCTGCTGATGACGGAAGTTAGCGGTGTACTGCTGGTTGGCGCTAAAGCTGCTGCGGGAGGCCGAGCGACGCAGGCCCAGTTGCGAGTCTGCACTGACTCCGCGCCGACGCAGGGTCAGATCCAATGAATCGGAGGCGCTCGTACCAAAGTAACCGCTGTTTTGTTGGTAGCTGGCCCGCAGATTGGAGCTTAGCTGCGGGGAGATCTTGTACTCATGAAGAATGCGGCTGGTCAACGCGCCCTGAGAAGGCTCGAAGAATACGGAGCCCTCGCCGCGCTGCCGGTCGCTGTCCAGGTAGTGAGTCAGCCCCAGACCAATCCCACGATTCTGGGTAATATCCAGCTTGACCAGTCCCGAGGCCGCTTGCCCCGCCAGGTACAGATACGCGAACTTGGTGTAGTAGCCTTTCACGGGGTCCTGGCCTATCTCGGGCAGAACGCGATTCTTGTCTTTGTCCAGTGACAGCACCACATTAAAGGGAAGGCGAATCAGCCTCTGGCCCAGCAGGTGGATAGCCGGCTTCTCCAGGACCACTTTGCTGCCCTCGTATAGCTCGGCATGTCGCGAGCGCAGGGCATAGTGCTCGTGCTCCAGCTCACAGGAGGTGAATTGGCCCGCAAACAGTTCCACCAGATCGCCCCCCTGGTGGGAAAGCACTCGCTTGCCCTCCAGGTAAAGCGGTTCGCGGACCTGCTCGGGATCAAAAAACTCCGGCTCGATCCTGGTGCGGCCTTCGCGCAGCTCCCAATCCTCATTCTCCAGGTCTACTAGCAGGCGCTCTCCCCACAAGGTCTGATCGCGCGTCTCCATGCGCAGGTTGCCGTGGACCATCGCCTGCTCGCCGTCCTCGTCAATCTCGACCACATCGGCGTAGACGGTCATGTCTTCCATCCGCAGGATGACATTCCCCTCGCCAATAATAGCGCCGGCCTCATAGTGGAAATCATCGGCCTCGAAGATGACTTTGTCATCGGTTGGCTCAGGCGGAAAGGGCTGCCCTTCACCGGCCTCAGCGGCAGGCGGCTCAGTAGTTGGTGGCGAGGGCTCTTCCGGAATCTGTGGAGGCTGCCGCAGAGTCTCGTCAGGGCTGTCAGCTTCGGGTATGCTGACCTCCGGTTGGGCCGGCGGCGAGGGGATATCGGGTCGTTGGCCTAGATCCGACGATGACTCAGTAGGCTGCGAGGCTGGTTCTTCGTTGGATTTGACGACACGCTGAAGCTCAGCACAGTGAGCCACACCCGGGGTGACAACCACTGGCGGCACGGTAATCAGTCCGGCCAATAATAGTGCCGCATACCAGCGCCTCGGACCAGTTGTCACATCGAGTACACCGGTCAATCACAAGCCTCCGCTTTGCTGAGTCAGCTAGATTATGTCCTCGCCTGGCAATCCGGCGCTGCTGACCGCGGCTTACCGCTGCCGCCAGATAGTCAGCAGGCTAGCTGCTACAATGGTGCCATTGAGCAGCCATCCTGATATTACCGGGGACAGGCTGCCCGCGTTGCCCAGCATCCGCAGCCACAGCATCAGCACATAATAGACAAAGACCACCAGCAATGTGATGAGCACGCCGGCCAACTGCTGACTGGTGCTGAAGTATTGAGTTATCGCGCCGGCCAGCAGGGCAAATACCAGGCACGAGAAGGCCAGAGCAATGCGCCAGTGTATCTCCACGGCAAAGCGCCGACCGTGTCCGGCCTGCTGCTGCTCGCGCTGCCGCCATTTTTCAATCAGCTCCCCAAATCTCATTGTCTCTGTCGAGGAGAACTGCGGCGTGGTGCCGGACAGCAGGCTGCCCACGTTGACATCGGCTGACGCCATAGTCGCCCAGGTCAGGTCTCCTTTTTTGTCCAGATGGTAGAACCGGGCGTCAGTGGCTTGCAGCACCCGTGGTGCAAAACGGGCCTGCTGCGCCTGGAATAGCACGGGGAAGTCCCCCGGTTGGGTTACAAAGAAGTAGACTCCCTTAAGTAGATTCTGTCGGAGGTCAACTTGTTCCACATAGAAGTGGATATTAGGGCCGGCCTCGGTGAACTTGCCGGGGCGGAAGACCAGCGCCCGCTGGCTTAGCACGATTTGGTGCAGCATCCGTTTCGCTTCACCATTAGCCCAGGGAACTGCATACTCGCTGATTCCGAAGGCAGCTACAACGGCGACTACTCCCAGCAACAACGCCGGCCGCATTATGCGGGGCAGGCTGACACCCGCTATGCGCAGGGCGGTAAGCTCCTGTTCGGAGGCCAGCCGATTCAGCCCCAGCGAGCAGCTCAGCAGCGTGGAGATCGGTAGGGCCAGGACCACCGCGCGCGGGACCTGCAGTGCCAGGAACTTGGCGATATTGGGCAGGGGCACGCCGTGCTCCACAATCACCTGCACCACCGTGAACAGGATATGGCCGGTGATCAGCACCACAAATGTCAGCAGGGCCACACCGAAAGGGCCCAGAATCTCCCGGGTTAAGTATCGGTCAATGAGTTTGGGCATCGCTCGCCACAGATTCGCTCGTTATGTGCAGTTTTCGACGGATCAGCCGGCCCCGGTGTTCCCGCAGCGCCACGGGAGGGCCGCACCCCTCAGCTACCATATTGTCCGTGGTTGGCTGATTATCCTGCCTGAGCGAACTCAAGTGGTAGGATAGGCATCGCGCCTGTCCCGGATGAGCGAGTGCCCGAGTGGTTGGCGAGGAAGAATTCCTGGTGCAAGATGAAAGAGCCGCCTGCTGTTGACAGGCGGCTCCCGAGGGATAAGCTGATCAAGGCTCTGTTGTTATTCCCCCAAATCGTTCTAATAGTAACGCATTCGTCACTACTTGTCAATAGTTATGCCGAATTGTCTTCCTGATTGGTGAAGGAGTCTGTCTTCTAGTATCTGCGAGTCTATTGTCGCGGAATCTCCCGCAGAATGCGCGGTGTCACGAAGATGAGCAGTTCCTTCCGGACTCTCTTTGTCTCCTCCGATGCCTCGGTCTCGGCAGTCTCCTCCGGCGGGAGGACCTGTTCGGGGTCCACGACTTCGGTGGTGCGGGTAAGTCCGCCGATGACGATGGTTTCGCCGTCGCCGACACGCACTTGAACGCTGGCCGACCGGGTCTCGATCTTGGGCAGCACCTCGCCGTTGGGCCCTATCAAGGTACCAACCTGGTTCTGGGTCTGTGGCACGAGGTGAAGGACGACTGAATTGTCCTCCAGAATGCGCGGCGTCACGGTCAGCGACTGCGTGATAGCGACCGTTTCGGGCTCGAAATCCACCTCGCGCTTTCCATGCTCATCATAGCTTACCGTCGCATAGTAGTAGGGAATTTCTCTGCTGAACGACACCGTGGCCGGCTGGTTATTTCGGGCGGTTACCCGGGGCGCGTGGCGAAGCTCGGCTCGCCCTTCGGTCAGGAGCACGCGCAGCTCTGACTCGAAGCGCCCCTGGCGGAATCGCGCTACGTTGATGCCCCGGCCCGGCTTGAAGCCCAGATTGAAGAACTCCGCCGAGCCGCCCGCGACGAACCAGTCAAGGCCAAAGGGGGTATCTTCCTTCCACTCCACCTCAACGAACCGGGCCTCGATCTCGATCTGCTTGGCCGGCTTGTCAAAAAAGGCCAGTATTTCGCGGAACTTGTCAATGGCATCTTGCGTGCCGTGGACTAGGAGTACGTTCTGTTGCACAACAGCCAGAGGTGGGTCCATGCCTAGCGGCAGTGTCACGGCACCGGCACCGGACGCGTAGGGACGCTCTACACCGGGGGGAGAAGGATGCTGCTTGGCAGGAGGCGGGCTGGATATTTCGCCGTCCCTGAAGACCATCCCCCCGAACGTCCGGGCCACTTCCGTAGCCTCCGCATATCTCACGGCAATCTGGTCCCATACCCACTGCTCGCCGTCGCGTATTTCGCGGCTGATGACGGGAGCCACAGGCAGGGCCGAAGGCGCAGTGCCGGGAATGACTTTGGGCGTCACGAAAATGAGGAGCTCCTTATTCTGTTCAGCGGCGAGCCGCTTTCGGAAGATCTCACCCACAAGGGTCCCTTCCACCGGGGCAGTCGTCGGCGAGCGATGGCTTTCACTGATACTGGTAAACCCGCCAACGACGGTGGTGCCGCCGTCGGGCACGACAACTTCGAGCGAGGCTGACTGGGTCTCGATATTGGGCAGGGGCTCGCCCCCGTAGCCCCGCTTGATGCCGACTTGCTTCTCTATTTCCGCCCGCAGGTCCAGGACGACAGTGTTGTCGCCCACAATGCGCGGCGTCACGTAGAGCGAGTGACGCAAGGGGATAGTCTGCTCGTGGCGCTCCACGGTGCGGTTGCCATGTTCATCGTAGGTGGTAGTCGCCCAGACCCACGGAAGTCCCCTGGAGAACGTCACTACGGAGGGCCGGTTGTTCCGCGCGGTCACGTGCGGTGCCATGATGAGCTCAGCCTTCCCTGCCGCCAACTGCTCTCGCAGCCACTGTTCCGGGTTGCCCTGCCAGTCCCTGGCCAGCGGCCTGTCAGGGTCCTTTTGGATTTCCACAAACTTGCACCCAATCTGAATCTCCGGCCCGGGCTTTTCGATAAGCGCCTTTATCTGCTCAGGTATTTGCGGCGCCTCGTCGGCTGGCCCGAACTCCAGGAGCACGGCAACCCCCGCCGGACCGGGAGCCGTCGGGAGGATAGGCACGGCGACCCGCACCGCCTCAGGAGCGGGCGGCTCGGCGTGCGGTATAGAGAGTGTCCGCTTGGCCGTCCAGAAGGTACCGAAAGGGACGATGCCGGGGGGTATATCGCTCTCTTGGTGTATCATCCCACCGCCCGTACCCTCAGGAGTGAGTGCTCCGGTCAGTGTCCCCACTTGGTCGCCAAACGTCGCTCTGTACCGGAGGTGTCCGTTGGGGTCAATGGTGCCATTGCCGGACTTGTAAGTGGAGCCAACACCT
>JAUWYY010000059.1 GCA_030615605.1 bacterium | reverse complement strand
CAATTTCGGTTACGAGCGCTCGCCGCTCACAGATCAGTGCGCCGGTGAGCAGCGCGCGAAAGCGGCGTCGGCCCGGCCGGCTAAAGCAGGAGTCAAATTCACTCAGCAGACTCATCCAGGCTTTCACGACTTCGCAGGCATTCATAGGGCACTCCTTCGGAGAGGTTGGACGTTATATTTACGCCAAGCCATTATCCGAGAGAGTGCCCTTTGCATTGCAAGGAAACGCCACAAAGGCCCACAGCCCAACGAGGAACGCACAAAGAGAATCTTACTGAAAAACCTGCAAACTACAGACTAGGAGCACTTGTTATATTGCGTCGTGATTTGACTGCGGCCGTCGTGGCACACGCGGTCTTCAATCTCTGCTTCTTCTGGGGAACCAACGAACTCCCCGGGTGGTTGTTTTAGGCACATTGCCTTGGCGGATGACATAGGAGATGGCTTATGGGAGGGAAAGCGTCGAAGATACTAGCGGTCTCGCTCGTATCTTTCATCTGCGGGTGCGGGCGGTCTGACCCGATGGACGTTTTTACATCGCCCGCTGTCAAGGCGGCGATGAGAGCGGCGAAAAACGTTGCGCCCGGAAGGATGGAGTCCACAATGTTCACTGCTTACAATACCGGGCACATGATTCAGATCGAGGGCAGCTCGTACATCCTGAAGCTTCCGAGGAATGCTTCAGGCAACGCCAGAAAATGGACTGGCTATCAATGGTACGTGGGTGGACACTCATGCGGACCAATAAGCTATTCGCCGCCTGCTTACAAAGATTGGTTCGTCGAAGACACGCGTTGTTGGCTTGTGGACATCGCAGTCCAGAGAAACTATTTCTCGGACAATCCTGACATGCGGGCGCTGGCATGGATTCGCCTCAAAGCACTTGGTGGTACAAGGGGTCTGTCCAGACATGGTCCGATTAGGTTGGACCTCCCAGAAAGCTATGACTACCATCACGGAGACCCCTTCGTGCTCTGGCGGGCATCTGATAGAGACATCCAGACGGGGGTTGACATCCCCATTGGCGTCTGGTGCGCATGGGACCAATCTCGGATGGAGCGGGAGTCCCCCAGGCCGCTGGAGGTGATGGATCTTGCAAGGGTCTGCCGGGCGGCCTGTGTCTTCTTCGTCCGCTTCCAGGAACACCACCCCGCTGAGGCCGACTGATGGTTACCCATCACTTCAAAGGTAACACTTCAGCCAAATGAGTAGGATCCGCTGCTTTTTCGCCTTACTTCTGGATTTTGCCCTGAGCCTTTGTGCATAATTGCTTGCATGAAAAGGCCAGGGTCGAAGATTGCTGTTGAGTTCAGCTGCCCGCTCTCGCGCAAGCAGGCCGAGGCTATCTGAACTGCTGCTGTTCGAAGCACAGTGAGTCATTTCGCTACGGATGTCATCAACATCGGGGGGGCCTTGCATGGAATCGTGTCGTCCGGCAGGCGCTGCACTATGAGATTGGCCTGCCCGCCCTGCGGCAGACAGGCCAACCCCTGTGGTCATACCATCTGAGACCCTGCGGCTACCTCAGCACCAGTGCATCGGCAACGTCGAGGTCGAGCGTGAAGAGCTTGCG
>JAUWYY010000038.1 GCA_030615605.1 bacterium | reverse complement strand
CAGATTGCCGTTCTGCCCTTCGCTGGCGACCTTCTCAGCCAGGCCGTGCAGTTCCGCCGATAGACGGTGCTCGAGGCGGAATTCGCGTTTCTCCTCGGGCGTCATGTTTGCCTCCAGCGCAGCAATCCGGTCAGCTGGGCTCTGGGAAACGCCACGGAATTCGCCTAGGCCGGTGCCCAATCCGGCCGGACGCCGTGCTGGGGCAGCTGTCACTGAAGCTGCTGGCGGGCCGGCCGGTGCTGCCATCCCCGCTCCACGATACGCGCCATACTTACTTGCCAAGCGCCTCGCCTGGTCGCCAAAGACGCCTTCGTAGGTGACGCCCTCCGGCATCGCCACGGGCACCGGGACCGTGCGCGCCTCGCCGCCCTCGGTGATGACCATCCACTCAACGGCTACGAATGAGGTGAACTGGGTGACCAGGCGGAACTTCAGGCCCAGGTCAATGATCTCTTCCTTGATTTCAGTGCGGGGGCTGCCGCGCTGGATACCGGCCCAGTCCTGGCTCATCAGGTGCTCGATCTTCTGCCGCGCCCACAGCGCGCTGAGCACCTCGTGACCCGGCTCCCGGCCGGGCAAGGCGACGAAGATCTCCCGCTCGAAGGCCCTGCCGGCGACCTTCCCGCGCAGCACAATTTCGCAGCGCGCCGCCTTCCGGGCCTGACCGTAGATGACCACCGGCTTGCTGCTGAACAGGTCTAAGATGCGCTGGGGATGAACCTCGGTGACCGGCAGTTCACCCCAGTCAATCTCAATGTCGGTCAGCACCGGATTGCGCAGCCGCTCGTAGAAGCGCTCGGCCACCTCTTCGCCAGGCGTGCCGAGGGTCACGTAATCCACTTCCCCGCGCCCGGCTTTGGCCATGTTCTCCAGCAGAAAGCGGTTCACCGACTGGCCGATGCCGAACGAGAAGATGCGGGCATTGGCATGGCGCTGGATCTCGTCAATGATCGCCATGTCGTTGCCCACGAATCCGTCTGTCATAAAGCAGACGATGCGCAGATGCTCCTGGGAGTCTGAAGGCTCCAGCGCTGCCCGGATTGCCTTCATCATTTCCGTGCCGCCTCCGCCTTCGCGGGTTGCCAGGAAGGCCTGAGCCTTCTTGACATTCTCCTCGGTCGCAGGCACGGGCGCCTCGAACAGAACGTGCGTATCGCCCGCAAAGGTGATGAAATTGAATGTATCCCTTGGGTTCAGGTTATCCAGGCAGTGAAACATCGTCTGCTTGGCTGTTTCGATCGGCTCGCCGCGCATTGACCCGGAGGTGTCCAGGACGAAGACCATCTCCTTGGGGGTAACCTGCTCGGGCCGGACGCGCTCGGGCGGCTGCAGAATCAGCGTGAAGAACCGCCCCAGGTCCGAGGCGTGCACCAGCACGGCGTCCTCAATCTCGTCCGAGGCGGTCGTGTAGCGCAGGATAAAGTCCTTGTTGGGGATGGTGGCCTTGTCCTTCAGCCGCACGTGGGCGACCTCACCATCACGCTCGGCGCTGATGTCATGCAACTTCGACTCCAGCTCCCGGATTGGCGCACCCGCATGAATCTCCACGCTGATCGAGATGTCGTGGCCGACGCGGGTATCCGGCGCGGTGACCAGCGGCGTGATGCGCGAGGCATCGGATACCTGGTCAGTATCCGGCGACCAGCCCGTTCCCGGGGGCTCGCCGGTGCCTTCGGGGACCTCTGGTTGCACTACCTGGCCCTCAAGCTCCGGCGGGACGTCGGGCTGCCTCGAGGTTGGTGCCCCGGGGATATAGCGCGGCCCGACCACCGTCGGGAACGAAAACTCGAACCAGCCATCCTCGAACTTGAGCACCTCCACGTAGCGGATCGTAATGTCCACGTTCTCGCCCGGCATAATGTTGGCGACCGACTGGGTAAAGATGTTGGGCCGCTCCTGATCGAGCAGGCTGGCGACGTGACCGGCTCGCTTGGCCGCCTCGTAGATGTGGCGGGCTTCCTCGCGGCGTTTGATCTCGCCACGGATCTCGCGGTCGCCGACCTTCATCAGCATGTCGTCCACCGCTGCATTCTGGGACAGCGGAAAGGTGTAGACTGCCTCAATCTTCTCGTCGTAGGGGTTGTAGAACTGCTGGGTGACTTCCACACGGGCGACGAAGCCGGAAATCTCGGTGCGCACATCCGTATGCTTCAGCGGGCACATGCCGACCACTTCGCCCGCTTCGGTAACCACTTCCAGGGACCCGGGTGTAGGCCGCGCCTCCATCGTCTCCGCGGGCGCAGTCGCGCCCTGCTGCACCCACAGCATCACTCCACCCACACACACCAGCGCCAGAATCGTTGCCACCGTAGCACTTTCTTTCGCTGATCTCATCACCGGAATCGTCTCCCTTCCTGCAATCGTCATAATCTTGCTCGCAGAGGTTGCTATCCTTCATACAGTCTGACAAACACTAGGCCGGATTTGTTCCATTCGACGAGGTAGGCCGGAGGCAGGGGCAGGCCAGCCGCTTGCCGCGGCAGCCGTCGTCCCATTGTCGGACCGACCGCTTCGCTTGCCCCCTCGCCAGTGTAACCTTCGCCCCCGCCCCCCCTTTATCGGCGTGCCATCCCTGCGGACATTTGGCACATAGCTTGTTGCCGATCGTGACACTCCTTGCTGGCCATACGAGTTTCTCTTGATGCTTATGCGTGAAACTCAATTACCCACTTGCGATTTAGCTATTGGTCGGCTCATCTATTGGTACTGGGCCTGGGCGATCTTTGCCACATTGCGATCAGTAGCCGCGCGCGACACAAGCCAGGAGGCTGACCAGGCGAAGCAACCGCCGTTTGACGCTCTCTCGTGCTCGCAGTACAATTGGCCTGGGAATAGCGCTCTGTGCATGAACGGTTCGGCAGGCAGGGAGTGGATGGCAGTGCAACGGGTATCGGCGACAATTCAGCGATTACATGAAGCTCGGGCCTCCGCGCGAGAGCTGTAGGAGGCGCGAGCTTGTTTTGGGCAGGGCCTGGGACTAACATAGCAGGTGGTACCACTAATGGGGGCAGGTCACCATAGCTGTGTTGGTGAGGTGATTGCCGGATCGCTCCTAGCTGTGGGGTCATTGTGTCCGGTTCCTGAACTCCACACTGTATACACCATAGTCGTCGCCACCTTGATGGGTAAGGAGGAGCAGCCCATAGTGGTTGCTGTGGCACAGCTCACGAAGATGCCACTTGCCTCCAGGAATCTTGGCCTGCAACTGGGTGAATTGCTCATCAAAACTCTTCGCCGTCCACCAGTGCTTGCCAACTACATGCAGACGGCCACTGGAGAACGCAACAGTCCCACCTTCTATACCTTTGCTTGGCAGACTGCTGATAACGGCCGTTTTCTTGAAATCAGGAAAGCCGATGCGCCACAGGTTCGGCGCAAGCAAGGTACTTGTGGGGTCGCCGGTTTTCGGATCGAGATTTGCCCAGTACACATCCCCTTCGTAGCAGGTCGGGCGCGACACACCATCACGTAGAACCTCGACTGTTCGCGCCTCAGCATCTATGAGCAACGGATAGTTGGAAGCGGGGCTTGGTATCGAACCGCGTCCCAGCAGTACGCGTTTGCCCGCATTGTGTACCTTATCTGTAATGACGGCCATAAAGCGGGGACTAAATGCATTGTGGGGGTTCCAAATCTCCTCGCCGTACCTGTCGAAGCTATACATGTGAAGCCGCGCCTCATGGAATACATCTGCAGACTTAGCACCGTTCTCACTGACTTCGAGCAGGGCGCACCAGCCGCGATCAGGTGCACCTTCAACCGGACCTTTCCCGAAGCTGCCGGCCAGGCAGATCTTGCCTGGCGCCAGCGGAACGGCTGCTACTCCAGAGCTCATCCGCGGCAGTCCGTCTTCGGTCGTAAACTCAAAGATCTGTTCGGTTTCTGGGTTAATGACCAGGACGAGTGGCTCCTCTCTGCTCTTTACAGGTGCCCAGATATACTGTCCGTCATAGCAGAGACTCTGGAAATTGAAGAAGCGTTCCTCCGATTTGCAGATGCGCTTGAGCCTGCCCTTCTCTTTCATAAGGAAAAGCTCTTTCAGCCCCCAGACGACGTCTGTGCCGTTACCGCAAGGAAGCCAACCGGAAAGCCGGGGAACAGGACAACGCTGGCCCGAGGAGTCTTCGCAGGCAAGCTGAAGCTTGTGGAAAGCAACATCCGCAGCCACCTCGTCAACCAGGGTGACGGGTTCTTCCGGCTCTTGCGGAGCCGGTTGTTTAGGCGTAATGGCGGCCTGATACTCTTGCCACACTTTTTCCGCAGCCGCCTGAACCTTCTGGCCAGGCATTGTTGCTATCTGTTGAATGAATGCACCATAGGCAGGACTTACCCTTTGCAGTGGAAGTATATCCCCAGTGGCAAGAGTGCTCGTCCAATAGTGCGCACGTGGCAGATCTTTGAGCAGGCGGATCAAGTGCAATCTCAAAGCATAGTTCTCCTCGGCTGATTCCCAGAGTCCTGGTCGCCCGGGAGCAATATGTATGAACATGTCTACCGTCGCGTCGTTAAGCTCGCCCGCCGCAGCCTTTGCTTCCATAACACGCAGTACCAGATCGCGCTTTTCTCTGTGCAGATCCAAACAAATAGCCTTTATTTCAGGAGCATGATCTCTAGCATGGCCCTCAATGCTACCTGCTGCGCCCCACAATTCCCCCATGAAATTCCCGTATTCGTGGCCTTCGTGGAATACAGTCGAGCGCAGGAACGACTCCACATGGCGCAAGCCCAATCTGTAGTAATCCAACCCGATGTTCGCTTTCCGTTTGAACTGCTCTATATCCCCTTTTGAATCGTAGCAGGACTGGATGAGCCTGGTGAGAACATAGACGGCGTCACAGTGGCATTGCGGTTGGTCCGGTTTCAGCAGCAGGCTGGCCTCGATCAGGGCCAGCGCCTCGGGCCAAGCGGCGATGTCTGTAAACACTCTGGCCCGCTCAGCAAGTTGTTGGGCCTCGATGTCCGGGTCGGGAAGGGACTGCTCTGCTTTGACCAGGCCCTCAAGCATTTCCAGACTCCCTTCCCGAAGAAAAGTCGCCACCTCATCGGGCGACAGTCCGTCCTGGCTTATAGCTTTCAACTCCTGCTCGCCACGGCGTAAAGTCAGGCTTAGCGAAACCCGGCGGTTTTCGTCAAGGCCTTCATTGCGGTATTCGCCCAGGATGTACAGCGGCAGGTTCCGCGTAACGTGGGAGGCTGTTCCTGCCAGGGCCAGTTCTCTGGTAATGGCGCGGGCCTCAGCAAGCTCCACCACCACTATTCCCTTCAACTCAAGCAATGCTTGCTCGATCAGTGTGGCGTAAGCTGTCTGTAGATAATCGTACCTGTGCGCTAGATCCTTGCTGACAAAGGGCGGGACGGCGCAGATCTCCGTGATCTCCTCGCGATACTTGGCCAACCCCCGCTCAACCAGGGCGTGAACGGCTTCAGCCTCGGCCTGTGGATCATCTGCCCAAACCACTGTCCGCACCAGAAACCGCAGACCGCCTTCGGTTTCAGAAACAATGACGTCCACATAGCGAGCGCTCTCCTTCTCCCCAGCCTGCAGCAACACCAGCAGGTCGGCTTTGAGCAGCCTGCCCAGAGCTACCCTCTGCGTCCCGCCTTCGGCAGAGAACACGAGCTGGAACTGCTGCTCTTGCAGAACCCTGTCTATCTCCATCCGTTCGACCAAGCTGAATTTCTCATCTCCAGAGAGGCTTACTTCGAGTAAGGCAACCAACGGTGATGCGTGCAGATCAAGCGCTTTGTCGGCGATGATTGCACATACAGGGACAGGCCCCGGCGGTGCTGCCGTATCGCCGACAGCATTGACTCCGAGTGTCTCCAGAACGAGGAGCAGCGTGAGAATGAACTTGGCGCAAGCTCTGTACCGCATAACATATTCCCTCGAAATGTCGTAATCGGTTAGCTATTGCGCGGCATGGCTATCTTCGCCCAGTTGATCCAACCGCCACCGGGCAAGTGTTTGCAGACCGTAGCCCGGAAAGACGCGACCCTCCACCACGACATTGCTACGCCATTCTCGTCCTGTGCTATGCGCGGCGTACTTGGTTCCATCTAGCAACAGCTTCCATGCCGCAGGGAAACACTCAGGATCTACGGGCTCGGGCGGTTCAGCTCTCCACAGGATGTCCAGAATGCTCTGATAAATACGCCGGGCATCGGGGATCCGGCCCGTCTTTTCGTAGCAGTAACCCAAAGCGTACAGGGCATTATTCTTAGCGTAGCCGGCGGGAAAGTCATTGACCACTTTCCGCAGGGCAGCTGTGGCGTCTTCCAGTCGGCCCGCCAGCAGGTGAATAAACCCGATCTTGAGTTGAGCGGTAGCCCCGATCTCCGTGTTCGCGCCACGCTCGACCACTTCGGCATACAGCTTCAGCAGTTCAGTCTTACTTGCCTGGGCCGCCTGGGTACAGTCAGCCGCCGCCATGCGTGCAGGCAGGGCAAGTTCGCCCTCGGGAAACTTTGTGTAGACCTGCTCGAACTGTTCGCGAGCCTGGCCATAGCTCTTCAGGGAGTTCTGGAGGAGGTCTCCGATAGTGTAAAGGGCCAGCTCTTCATGCTCGGTGCCGGCGTAGTCCGTGCAGATATTTCGCAGCAGCTCGATAGCCGGCATGTAGTATTGCCGAGACCAACTATCAGACACAGCTCGGAAACGCGTTAGGAGTTGGCCTCTTTCCCTCTCGGCTTCCTCCTGCCGCAGCCACTCAAAGGCAGGCAATATGAAATCCTCCGCCGGGGGCTGGGCTTTGTATATCTCGGGGTCCGGCCAATCCACAGCACCTTCCCGGGTTGCTCGCTTTAAGGGGAATCCGGCTACCAGTGCCCGCCCCAAACCATGCTCGACGGCTGCCAACATCGGGAGATCGTTCCAGGTTGCCAGCACCACCCCCTTTTCAGCCTTAAACGGGCTGAGGCAGAGCACCAGAAGCTTGTCAAGTCCGTGGCCGGCCGGATGTTGCTCAGCGGCAGTGAGCCAGCGCCAACCCCACGTAGCCGTTCGTGCATCTGGGGTTGGGTCGATCCCCAGGCTTGCCCTGATTGGGCCAGCCGCCGACCTGTGGACGTATGGTGGCATCACCAGAAACAATCCGCCTCCGCGCCGCATAAAGTTGAGCCAGGATTGAGTTACCCACCAGGGCTGTCCCCCTTTAGGCCACTCCATCACCACTATTTGGTAAGGGCATAGCACCTCGGAGGGGTTATCAACAGGAAGAATGGACAGCATGTCGAGTAGGTAGCCGTGCTCTCTCAATACCCTGTGGCCACCGTATCGAGTGAGTACGGCCATAGCTACCTTAGTATCATATCCGATGTGTGCCAGCACCGGCACGCCTAGTTCCTCGAGCTTTTGAGCGGCCGTCGGAGCAAAACTGCGGCCACCAGCGGCACGCAGCACACGTTGGTAAGCCGCTACAGCTTGCTCTACATCCCCCTTCTGCAAATAGAGGTCGCCAATCTTCTGCGTTGCTTGACGGTAACGAAGCTCCGCCAGGTTGCCGTACGACTCGATGGCCTCATCCAACTTGCCCTCGGCTTCATATAGTTCCGCCCGCTTGAGGTGGTCCCAGCCCGTGGCTGCGGTCTCTCGCGGGCACTTTTGGATGGCCATCTCCACGAGCTTTCTCGCGGTTTCAAAGTCATTCTTATCCCGGCTGTACTGCGATAGTTTCTCGATCATGCTCAGAAAGCTTGGCCACGAGCCCCAGTTAGGCTCGGGAGGCGTTGCAGCTACCTGTAACATGACCGAAATCGCCTCATCCATCTCGTGCTGCTGCACAAGTATGTTCGCCGTATCTACGGCTGCCCGCAAGCGGAGCGGCACTTCTTCTGCGGGATACTCCAGCACCTGCCGGTAGATACTGAGGAGTACGTCAGGATCAGCGCTATTTAACTCCTTCAGCCATCTCGCTTTTTGCATGAGAAAATACATCTTCGTCGTATCCGGGATATCGGCGGCCAGGCCCCTCTCGAGGACCTCCAGCACCTTCTCAGGCTGCCGTAGATGAACATACAGGAGGTACAGGCTACTGTAGGCGCTTGCTACTAACCAGCGCTTGTCAGGATCGGAGGAATACCTGCCGATGACTCGCTCTGCCAGATCCACAGTCAGATCAACTCTCTTCAGCCCCGCCGCTATTTCCATGCCCCAATCCAAGGCGCGCTCGCAGTCGGGCTCCAGGTAGAGGCTACGTAGGATCTCTTCCAAGGCTTGCTGGGGTCTGCCGAGGGGGGAATAGGAGTGCCGGCTCTTTTCGAAATATGTGTACGCCTCCCAGGACTCGGTGGGGGCGTCTGCTTCCACCACCTGCTCCCCTGCTGTGGGCACTGGCACGCTGAGAGCAGCGGCTACTTGCCTGGCCAGCTTCTCGACTAAATCTGCATAGTCGTCTTTCGGACCGCTCACCGATAGTGCGGCCACTAACTGCCCAGTCTCAGTATCAATCAGGTGGGAGTCGAAGCGCAGGATGCCTCCCATCTCCACAAAGCTGCTGACCAGCATCCGCTGAGCCCCCAGCAGTTGACCTAGCTTGGCTGCAGTCTGCGGGTCTACAAGGCCGGTAGCAGCTAATCCCAATTCATTGATGACCTCCTTGATTCTGGCGCGTTCTACCAGCGTCACCTCCGGAATCTGCGATAGAGTGGCGCAAAACATATCGCTAAGCGGAGCCTGCAAGGGATCCAGTGCACCGGAAGTGCTGAGGTTCTCAAAATCCATCACCGCTACTGCGGGAGAAACCACGCCTTCTTGAGGGCTGGGTGCAGCGCGCAGTACCGGCTCCACACCCACCGCTTCAACTATCGCCTGGATAATCTCTTGCTCGAGCTGCATAAGCTCTTCCATAGGCCGAGAGAAGGTGCGGGCAAGTTCGGCAGCTGTCGGTTCGCGCGAAGCGACTCTGACTTCGACTGTCACCTGTTCGGAGGTAGCAGAAAAGGTCCCCTGGACAACACAGTCTGCTTCCAGGACGCGGCCTGCCAGGACCGCCGTCTGTGCAGTGGCCAGGCCGCTTTCACCAATAGCGGTTTCCGCAACAAACCTCTCGATCCGCTCGCGCTGTAGCACCTTTAATCCCTCTATGCGCGAGAGGTCAGTGATAAGCATCTGGGCCAGCGCTTTGCGCAACGGCTTAGCCTCTGGCGAGGGCCCTAGGTCCTGGAAGTAGAGAACCGCAACGGTTCGAGCTGTCGTCTCCGACTGGGCAGCCAGCGGGAGACTCGTTAAGCATAATGCCGCAAGTGGGATGGAAGCTGCAAACACTCTCAATATGGGGCTATACTTCACCATGGTCCTTTATCCCCTGGCAGCTCTATGAGTACGCCTATATTGGTAAGCATCTGGATGAGCACGGCTCGGTCTGTTGTTGAGGGCTCGTCCAGAGGACGCAAGTGCGCGCAGATAACGGTGCCGGTGGCCCCTGGAGGTGAGCACTTCCAGATGACTCCGGGCTCAACCAGTTCCATAAAGTCGATCTGCTCGCTCGCCAGCACAGTGGCATAGCCCGGACCAAGCGAATCCAAGTCGGCAGCCAATATGCCCCACATCTCCGGACTTCGATGACTGGAGACAGTCTGGATCGGTTCAACTCGGCTGAAAGACCTAACTGTGACGGTAGTCTTCAGTCCCAGGGCATCGAGCACCGGCTGGGACTCAGGGTAGGCACCGAGCACCAGACATTTGCCCCCTCGGGCCAAGTGGTTACGGGCAGCTTCCAGCCTGACCGAGGAGTCAGCGCCAGTCCAGTATTCGGATTCTTCGTCCACGCAAAGAATGGCTAGGCGCCCCTTCGCTACTGATCCGGGATTATGGTCCGCGACTATGCCAATGTCTGTCAGAAGCTTGTCCCACCTACCCTCAGGTGCAGCAAAGAGCGCGGCGGGCGCCAAGTCTGGCATTGGCATGGTGCAGGCGCGCAGCAGACCCCTGAGCAACAGATGCGCCGCAGGTTCCTCTTCGACACAGCCTAGCACCGGTGGCTGGCAGAAGATGATACTGCCTTTCCCCCAGGGCACTTCCAGCACCAAAGGCAAACCGGCAGAGGCTGCGCGAACGAGGGCACGAAAATTGCCACTCTTCGGCCATGCAAGCGAAGGGCCAAGCTTGGTAACACCGCTAACATCCCGCCAGTGACTCAAGTCGTCCGGCGCGAGTTCCGCCACGACCGGGTGCCCCGGCGCCGCGATCGTACTGTCAATGACAGGCAGGGGCTGGGAGGCCAACGGAGCCGTCTCCGCGTCGAACAGACTGGTGCTGAAGCCGGCCTCTGCTCGCCCTTCGCCAAACCAGGCGATGCGCGTCCCTCGCTCGGTGGCAGCCAACAACTCTCGCTGCAACGCGGGCTGCGCCATAAGCATATCACTGGCTACCACCAGGACAATATTTCCAGTGAAATAGCGCACTGCCACAGAGTTGGTCAGTTCCTGAAAAGCCACTCCTCCTTTCTGAAGCAAGGGCGCGATCGAGCGAGAAAAGTCTATCAGTCCGACTGTCTGACCTGACAAAGGGGCAGCAAGCGCATCCGCCTCCCAGCGGGGCAAGACCGATACCTGACGGCTGGACTCGGCCTTACCGGTCGCACTCTCCGCTACCACCCGGCAGATCACTTTCGTGCGCCGAGCTACTTCCGGCGCGTGGAATACGAAGCGCACCTCACGCGTTTGCTCCGCTGGGATCGTCAGCTCTGTCTGGCCGCGCTCCAGCACGGCCGTGATAGCTGAAGTCTGCCAGCCCACCTGCACTTCGGCGTCGTCCGCACCGCGGTTGCGCAGAGCCAAATTGACCTCGACCTCTTCCCCAGCCCAGACACGCCGCCAGACCGATATCTGCTCGATGGTGACATCAGTCAGTGCCGGGCTGTCTGTCGCGTTGCTTTGACATTCCGTGCCGGACGGGTAGAGCAACAGCAGGCAAACAAATGCTGGCAAGTATACCTGCATCCGGCGCCCATGGTCTGACCCAGACGGTCTAGGCATCTGCACTCTCCGGCCTCGTCTATTCAGTACCAATCTCAACCGGAACTAGTTGTTGAATCAGCTCGTACGCGATGTTGACACCTGCCTGCTGCAGGCCGGTCTTGCCCGCGATCCGTTCGCTGATATCTACCGCAGTTTGGCTGCGACGGCAGACCGCCAACACGCGCCCTGTGCCTCGTTCGAGAGCTCGGACTTCTGCTCGAACCTTACACGATGTCAACGGTCCTATCCGAGTAGCAAACTCACTGAAGGCTTCGCCGACAATAACTACGTCAACGTCAGCCCCGACAAGCTGTCCCAAAGGTTGGGTCTGACTCCCGTCGTCCTGCGGATGGTAGTATCGATATGCCCAGTCAGCCAGATTATTCTTAGCATCGCCCGGGTCAATAACAGTAAAGCCGCACTTATTGAACCAGTACATAAGCTCGGTCTCGACAGCGGGATCAATGACTGGCTGTCCGTAATGCCGTTCGGGGATTGAAATGGAGACCGTCGGGAGCTGTTTTCCTTCCAGTCTTTCAGCCAGTTCCGCCATGCGCTGCTCCTTATCCTTGGCGATGTCTGGGGCGCACAGCTTATCCCGGTTGAGCTTGACGGTGGCAGCTATCTTGGAACCCAGGGTCTCGGCTAGCGACAGCAGTTGCCCGGTCTGCTCACCCCGCACTTGCTCGACATAGACTCGTCCTGTCTCCACCCCTACCACCTTGCCGGTGATCAAAATCTGTTGGTCGACCAGGAAGACGCGGCCCATCACCAACGCCTTAGCTCCCACCAAAAAGCCTATCCTCTGCGCCTGTGAGGCACTTACCAAACCCGAAAGCCCAATCTGATACTCCTGGAGCACCTTATCCAACTGTTCGCGCTCTACCAAGTCTATAGCGGGATCACCAGACAGAGCCCCCATCACCATATCGGCGATGGTGCCAGCGATCTGCTCATCACGACACTGGAAGCTCAGGACCGCCACAGTAAGTGGCTGTGCCCGCGGTGCGAGCAGCGTTGCTTCCTGGGCGTTATTGAGGTCCTCACTATCTGCCGCCGCACTCTGTCCGGCTGACACTAACACCCCTACAACCAACAACACACTTATCAGTACCGCCGTCCACAGACTTGATTGTCGTAACATCTCTCTCACTCTCCTTTTGAACACGAGGGTTAACGGATGCTTTCAGCTTCGCCTATGGTGAACGTCCACGAGGGTAGACCGGCGCCTGGGCTTCCGCCTACGTACCGACCTTCCTGGTCGGTTGCGATTATGGACCATTCATAGCGACGAGCACTCTGCAAGCGGCTTCTGGGAACTACTGTTTGCGAGGGAGGCTGAGATTGCCCATTGTGCTGTGCCGTGAGCTGCTCAGCAAAGACCTCCTCGCCTGTATCTGTATCTACCACTGATACGATGTAAGCGTGTGCCACTTCACAGGGGGTCCACGCCAGTACCACGTCTGATAGAACTAGCGACGCACCGGTCGGCGGAGCTAGGCAGCGCAGGATTTTGCCGAGATGTATCTCCGGAGCCAGAATTGTTTCGGCCGGTACCGTCACGACAGTGGTGTAGCGGTTGAAATAGTCGGGGTTATCGCTTACATAGGCGAACACGTGATACTCGCCGGGCTTGACTCCTCTGAACTCGTACTTCCCTTCCTCATCGATTGTGGCCTTTCTATTGGGCAGGAAAGCAAAATCCGAAGCTCTGACCAAGCGAAGGACGACATTGTCGGCTGGGGATTGGCCCCAAAAGACTCTTCCTGCAACTGCCCCTTTGGCGCCAGGAGTGGGGTGGTCCACTGCTGACAAGGCCCCGGGCAGCGAGAGCGAAATCACCAGCCGCCTCTCCTGTCGATACCTAATTCCCAGCTCCTGGCAAACAAAATCTAGCGGCACCATCACATGGCCATCCTTCCAGGCAGCGGCGTACGGCATAACCTTCTCTATCCCGTCTGCGGAGGACTCGGCAGGAGCCCACACTGTCGCCCGCCG
>JAUWYY010000047.1 GCA_030615605.1 bacterium | reverse complement strand
CTTGCATCATAACAGTCGCGGTCGCCTGGTGGAGGTGGAGGGAGCGCTGGGTGCCGGCCGCGGGAGCGGCCCCCGCATAAAGGAGGGGGTGAATGTTCCCCAACACCCGTCTAAGTGGTACTCCTCGATTCGCTACATCGTTTACAAGACTCCCGAGGCAGCACGTGTGAATGCCTTCAAAGAAACAATACTTCTAATGGCCAGCATACCGCGGCGGGGATCCTTCAGCGGGGCCGAGATCGGCGACCTTTGTGGACGTAAGTCTAGTCCGTTCAGTCACACGCTGCACTTCGTTCGCGACTGTATCTCTGTGGAGATCTGGGCCCACGTCAGGGACTCATACCACTATGACGAACCACTCCAGAAACTGATTCAGAACGTTCTAGAGATAACGGCCAAGGTCATTGTGAAGCGGGTTGACGGCATCGTGGCCGTCAAGGGCAAGGTCGACATGACCAATCTACCGCCTGTCAGGTCGCGGACAGTGGACAAAGGAGGCGGATCCAAGGAAGCCCCGTGGTGCTGAACGCGAAGTCGAAGCTTTATTTCACCGCCAATCCCTACTGAGAACCGTACGCAGACGACTATCAGCCGGCCATCTCCAGTGCGCTTCTGTATGGCAACACCAAGTGGCAGGTGTGAATCCCGTGGGAACGCTGGCTGCGTAATCCGCTGGCGATGCCTAACGTCGAAATTATCGGCGGACAGCTCTCCTTCACAATCGGCAGCACCCCGTTCGAGGCAATGTACTACACCCTAGACGCCAACAGCTCCTTCTGGGGTCATACCCAGTGGGCGCCGTATCTGGATTGGATGGCCGATCCCAGCACGCCGTTGTACGACACGTTGTGGGCGGTTCGGATGACCAAGACGATCGCTGACGGCGTGGATGTCACACTGACCTACGCCCGCCAGCAGTCGTCATCTGTAAGCGACAACAGCGAGTTCGGAGATGTCTTCGACGACATTCAGCTCCTGGTCGCCCGGGTCCCCTTTTCTTTGGAAATATAGTCTCGGGAAGGTACAAGTACTAATTTAATCGAAAAACGGAAGGCCAGCGCGGCCAACCCGTAGCAGCCTGGTTCACCTAACATTGATACAACACGCGATTTGACTGAATCGAGCAGGAAGTGAAACTGATGCCTTCTCTGGTTGCTCGTCCAGCCTACCTATCATTGCTTCTTTGTATTGTGGTTTGTCCAGCGATCGGAGAGACTGAACACGACACACTACGACCCAATCTGCAGACACTGGCCTCCAACGGGCTTGGCGCCGGTCAGTCGGCACTCGAACCGGGCCCCGTGGCGCTTGGAGATGAGCCGATAATAACACTGGCAGCAAATCAGCCAGCATCCCAGCAAATGTGGGCAGGATACCCGGCGGAGTTTTTCAAGGGAGCATTCACCGGCTTCCTGGGCCACGAGTGCGGCCACTTGATTGCCAACACCGCCTTGAACACGAATTTTCATCTCAAGGGCGTGAATTTTGCCGTCATTCCCTTCTTCACGATAGAGCCGGGACGCGAGCTGTCACCGCGAGAGCACTACATCACTGCCTCAGCAGGTTTTAACGCCCAGCATCTCATCAACGAATGGCTCCTGGTGAGGCACCCGAACCTGCGCGAGGAGGACAAGCCCTTTCTCAAGGGCCTGGGCACCTTCAACTTCTGGCTCACCGCCGGCTATGCAGCCACGGCCTTCGCTGGCTATGGCCCTGGCGAACGTGACACCAAGGGAATGGCCGACTCACTGGGATGGAGTGAAGAAAGTGTTGGTGTGCTCATTCTCGCCCCCACGCTGCTGGATGCTTACCGCTACAAACATCCCAAAGCGAAATGGGCCAAGCACGCCAGCCGCATAACCAAGCTGCTCATTCTTGGACTGGCCCTGGGGGCCAACGAATAGACGGAGTTCATAGACCTGGGTCAAGCACCAGGCGAGACCTATCATAGCGGAATTGTCGCCCTGCTGACCACTACCTGACTGCGGGATACTGGTGGAATACCGCTGACGCAGGATTGCACCACCCTTACCCTCTCATTCACCCAGCAAGAAGTCGGGGCAAGCGCTAGGGTTCTTGCCCTCGCGGATACCACGGCTCAGTTGCATATAGCCGCCACCGGTTTGACAAACTCTTGCCTGGCCAGCGGAGGCGGAACCACGGTGCGGCATTTCTTAGCCCACCTCACGCCCCGGAACCCAACTTGGAAGCTGACGTTGACATATACTAAGCTTTGGGTTACACTCTTATAGTCTTCTTAAGGCACTCTCATGGGAGTTCCACTGTGACAGGAACCAAACGCAGCAAGGCCACAATAAAGATCCCCCGCCCCCTGTACGAGAAGATAGGTCGTCTGATCGAGGATTCTGGATACAACTCCGTTACTGACTTCATCTGTTACGTACTGCGGGATATCATCAGTGCACGTGGCGGAGTGAATGGAGAGCCGTACTCGGAGGAAGAACTCGCCCAGGTCAAGGAGCACCTACGCAGGCTGGGGTATCTGTAGATCAAGTGCTTCTGAGTAGGAGTGAATGTAATGATGATTGCACCACACGGTGGCAGACTGGTCAATCGGATTGTTCCGCAAGAAGAGCTGGATGACGCCTGCCAGCAGGCCGAAGGCCTTCCCAAGATATTGCTCAACTCCGGGATCGCCAACGACGTCAGGAACATCGCTCATAGCGTCTTCAGTCCCCTGGAGGGCTTCGTCAGCTCGCAAGATTTCGAAGCCATCATTCAAAGCAACCAGTTGACCTCAGGGGTGGCCTGGACAATCCCAGTAATCCTTGATATCTCCGACAGGGGCAGTATCAGCGAAGGGCAGATGGTCTGCC
Organism: bacterium; assembly: GCA_030615605.1. Classification (GTDB taxonomy): domain Bacteria; phylum Armatimonadota; class Zipacnadia; order Zipacnadales; family Zipacnadaceae; genus JALGTD01. The sequence continues at coordinate 2,447 of JAUWYY010000047.1, read as the reverse complement.
TGGTCGAGCAGGAGCGTAGGCATCCGCTGGCTGTCCTGGAAGTTGCAGATGTTTACTGCTGGGACAAGCAAGGTGCTGCCGAGGCCATCTTTGGCACTACCGATACTCAGCATCCTGGTGTGCGCAGACTGCATGAGCGTGGTGACTATTTGGTAGGAGGCAAGATTAGGCTGCTGGACAACGATCCCGGGCCGTACGCGAGATTCAATCTGCCGCCAGCCGAGACACGAGCTATTTTCGAGGAGCGCGGGTGGCAGACCGTGTGTGCCTTCCAGACGCGCAATGTCCCCCATCGTGGCCACGAAGAGCTGCAGAAGACTGTGCTGGGCCTCGTTGATGGCTTGTTCATTCAACCGGTAATCGGTAAGAAGAAGCCTGGGGACTACCGCGACGAGGTAATTCTGGACACCTATCAGGTGCTGATAGACAACTATTATGCAGCTAACCGGGTGGTACTGAACATCTTACCCTTCGAGATGCGCTATGCTGGCCCCAAAGAAGCTATTATGCATGCGATTATGCGCAAGAACTACGGGTGCACTCACATTATCATTGGCCGCGACCATGCCGGGGTTGGTGATTACTATGGCGAAGAGGACGCAATCGAGATATTTGATGAGCCACAGTTCGCTGACCTGCAGATCCAACCAATCACCATCCGCGGTGACTTTTGGTATTGCACAACCTGCCAGCGGGTGGCCAGCGATAGAACCTGTCCCCACGGGCCAGATTCTCAGATCTCGTTCAGCGGGACCAATATCCGTCAGCTGATTGTCGAAGGCCAAGCTCCACCACCCGAGGTCATGCGGCCGGAGGTCTTTGAGGTTATTCAGAAATCCGATCATACCTTTGTTGAATAGGAATTGGATGAGTATGTCACAAGTACAGCGAGTAATAGTAATTGGCTGGGATAGCGCGCCGGCTGATTTGCTGACCGATAAGTGGCTCCAGGAGCTGCCCAATCTGCGCCGTCTGACCCAGCAGGGGATAGCGGGGCCTATGCGCAGCAGTGATCCGCCCATTACTGTCCCGGCGTGGACGTCCATGGTCAGTTCACAAAATCCCGGACGCCTGGGCTTCTACGGCTTTCGCAACCGCAAACCCGGCACATATGATAGCATGTGGATTGCCACCAGCGCGGCGGTCAGGGCCCCGCGCCTATGGGACATTCTCAGCAGCCAGGGCCAGCGCTGCGCGGTGTTAAATGTTCCACAGACTTACCCAGTTGCGCCACTCAATGGTGTGCTGGTTTCCAGCTTTCTGACTCCGGGGACAGATTCTGAATATACTTACCCGCCGGAGCTGAAGAACGACCTGGATCAGGCCACCGGCGGCTATATGATTGATTGTGGCAACTTCCGGACCGACGATAAGGCCGGGCTGCTGGAGCAGATCTACCAGATGACTGACAAGCGCTTTGCCGCTGCCAAGTATCTATTGCAGCGTGAGGACTGGGACTTCTTTATGATGGTCTACATGGGCCCGGATCGCCTCCAGCACGGCTTTTGGAAATACTGCGACCCACAGCATCGTAAGTTTGAGCCTGGCAATCCGTTCCAGAGCGCTCTGCTTGACTACTACAAGCACCTGGATAAGCAACTGGGGGAGTTGGCAAGTATCGCGGGTGATAGTGCCGCAGTGATGGTGGTCTCTGACCACGGCGCCAAGCGCATGGAAGGGTCATTCAATGTTAACGATTGGCTACGTGGCCAGGGACTTCTCACGCTCAAGCAAGCTCCAGAGGGAGTCACTGACTTTTCAACTGATCTGGTTGACTGGCCCCAGACGACCGCCTGGGCCTGGGGCGGGTACTATTCGCGCATCTTTCTCAATGTGGCGGGCCGGGAGCCGCAGGGCATCGTAACGCCTGATGAATACGAGAGCGTCCGCGATGACCTCATCCAGCGCTTGCGGCAGATAACCAATGACCGGGACCGAATTATGGCCACCAAAGCTCTGCGTCCGCAGGAGCTTTTCAACGGGCCGTACGTGGATGAAGCGCCGGACCTGCTGGTCTATTTCGACGACCTGTACTGGCGAGCCGGTCAGCACCTGGGCAATGACAGTCTGTACAGCTTTGATACGGAAGTCGGACCCGATGACGCCGTCCACGACTATGACGGAATATTCGCCCTGAGTATCCCCGGACAGCAACGGGGGGAGAAAGTGCGCCTGCAACTTATGGATGTGGCACCGACTGTGCTCAAGCTGCTGAATATCCAGATTCCTGCCCACTTTGAAGGCACGGCGGTTGTATAGAATACGGCGAGAGTCTGAAGCATAATTGGAGGGAAATAGATTGGGTATTGGTAAACATTTGGGGGGAGGTCAGCAGTCTGCGAACTGTTGGGGGTTACTGTGTTCTTATCCCTATCCCTGCTTATGGTAGCAACCCCAGCATCTGCTCATGGATTGCAGAAATTGCTTCCCGATAAGGCAGGAATAAG
>JAUWYY010000034.1 GCA_030615605.1 bacterium | reverse complement strand
CGGCAGGTTGTCCAGACCCTGCTTGGTGAACTGGCGGATCTTGCGCTCGGCCTCCGCAGCATATTCGACGCCGTCGGCACCGTAAACCTCGGTGGCGATCGTCTCGATCTTCTCCTTGATGGGCAGGTCGAGTGGATAGAGGAACTTGAAGTCGCTGCCCTGCTTGCAGACCTCGACCACAGCCTCAGCCAACTCGACCCCGCCCGGGCCGCCTTCGGCGTGCACGCGGGTCTCGACCGCCGCCTTGGCTCCCGCCGCCAGGGTCTCCTCGTGCAGCAGAGCAAGTTCGTCCTGCGTATCGGTTGGGAAGACGTTGAGCGCGACCACAACCGGCAGCCCCATCTTGCCCATATTCTCGATATGCTTGGCCAGATTCGCGCAGCCCTCCCGCAGTGCGGGCATGTTGGGCTTGATGATCTCGGCCATCGGCGGCTTGCGGCCCGGCTTGAACTCAAAGGCGCCTCCGTGCATCTTCAGAGCCCGCACCGTCGCCACGATCACTACTGCCGACGGCTTCATCCCACCGACCCGCCATTTTATATTCAGAAACTTCTCCGCCCCACAATCAGCGCCAAAGCCAGCTTCGGTGACTACGTAGTCGGCCAGCTTCAGGGCCATCTTATCGGCCAGAATAGAGTTGGTGCCGATGGCGATGTTGGCGAACGGGCCAGCGTGTACAAAGATCGGACCGTTGTCAAGCTGCTGGCAGAGGTTAGGCTTGATGGCGTCCTTCATTAGAACGGTCATCGCGCCAGCGGCATCGAGGTCCTCCGCCGTCACGGGATTGCCGTCGCGGTCGTAGGCGACCTGGATACGACCGAAGCGCTCGCGGATGTCGGTAAGGCCACTGGTCAGCGCCATGATAGCCATGACCTCCGAAGCAACAGTAATATCGAACTGCGACTCGCGCGGCCATCCCCCCCGCCTGCCACCCAGCCCGATGACTATGTTGCGCAGCGCCACATCATTCATATCCACAACGCGGTTCCAACTGATGCTGAACGGGTCAATGTTCAGCGGGTTCTTGTGCCAGAGGCTGGCGTCAATCATCGCCGCGAGCAGGTTGTTGGTGGCCCCGACTGCGTGGATGTCACCGGTGAAGTGCAGGTTGATCTCTTCCATGGGCACTGCTTGCGCGTACCCGCCGCCGCAGGCGCCGCCCTTGATCCCGAAAGTCGGGCCCATAGATGGCTCACGCATGGTCGCCATGGCCTTCTTCCCGATATGGCGCATGGCTTGGGCCAGGCCTAGAGTGACTACGGTTTTGCCCTCTCCCAGGGGGGTAGGAGTAATGGCGGTGACCAGGATGAACTTGGCGTCGGCGGCCTCGGTCAGTCGGTCGAGGATAGACAGGTCAACCTTGGCCATATGGTCGCCGTACAGCTTCAGTTCCTCACACTGGATCCCCGCGTCTTTGGCTACGTCTACAATGGGGCGCAATTCGGCTTGTTGGGCAATTTCTAGATCACTTAGCATCACAGACTTCCTTTCTCTATCAGGCTGTTTTCGAACGTGGCAATAAGCTTTGCCTTCTGCTGCTTATTACGAGAATCTGGTGGCTATGACATCGGCAATGATACCGTATATTATGCCAAAGATGAGGAAGGTTACGCCTCCCATTAGTTGACCGTCAGTGAGCGGAATTATACTTATAGCCATAGTCATTACAGCGCCGATTAGGCTGCCCCTTAGGACGGGATGCAGTCTTATGTTATCCCCCATTCCTATAAAGAGGCCGATTAGCAGACGATTGTAGAAGATCGAGACCAGAAGGCCAGTGGTAAGTGGAAATGTTGGATTTTCTATGTTTGCCGTGCCATAAGCACAAAAGACTCCACACAACGCGCCGATGATTGTCGCAATGAGAATCCTTCTCATATTCATTGGTGTAACACCTCGCTCCAACTGTCTCAGTAGCCGGCCTGTCGGAGAATCTCCCCCACCGCCTGCAGAGCCGGTGAAGATTCGGGGAGTTCCCGCAGCGACCGGTTATTCCAATCGTATTCTTCCACCTGCTCGTCGGCAGCGATCCGTCCCAGGTAGGTTGTACCCTCAATCTGCTGGAGAGGCCCGACTCTATTATCGCGGAAACGATGGTTGGCTATCAGGTAGATATTTTCGTAAGTGATATTGATCTCCGCGCTGATCTGTTTAAGCCGTTCGACGTTGCGGAGGGCCTTAGAGGAGGGATCCATTACTACAAAAAGATCGTCAATCTCGTTGGCTATTCGCCGGTTAATATGTTCTAACCCGCCCGGGGCATCCACTACAGTGACAGGGTAACTCTTTGCCATCTCGGGGAGAATGCCTCGCAGAATTTCGTTGGGGAAGCAGTAGCAGCCCTGGGTCCACTTAACGCCAATGGCCAGCAGGTCGAAATCATTCGCCTCGTACAGGCAGCTCATCTGCAGGAGATATTCTATTTTTTGGGGCAATGGCATCGTCCCCAGATTGGCCGAGTCGCCTTCTGATGTTCTAATATCGTACAGGACGTCAGAAATTGTGCTTATTCCACTCTCCTCGAGATTTATTCCAAGCATTGCTGCCAGGCTCTGGTCCGCGTCAGCGTCGATCAGCAACTGGGGCGTCGGTAAGACTCGTGTTGCTAAGGCGGCAAAGGCGGTCTTGCCGCTGCCGCCCCTTCCTGTAACTACAATTAGCTTGCCCATTATGCACTAAGCATCTCCATTGAGCTACTCTTCCAGCTTGGTCAGAATTTGGCTTAAGTCCAACTTCAGAGCCTGGCCGGCTGTTCCGGCAAAGACGTCTTCGTCACTGAGTCCTTCGTAGTGCGGCAATATGCCCAATACGGGCACCGGCGCAAGGGCTTCCCGAATCTTGGTCATCTCCTGTTCACTGCTGGCATCATTGCCCACCATCCATATGCGCGTGATACCGATATCCTCGGCCAGGCTGATTATACGCTGGACCGTCCTCAGCGCGGAACCGGCTGGGCGTGTCACGATCAGTAGTCCATCTACTGCTTGCGCGGTGCTCCGCCCCAGGTGCTCCAGTCCCGCCACCATATCCACTATTAAATCGCGTTCGGCGTGAACCAACTGCCGGAGAATTGTCCGTAGCGTAGCATTTTCCGGGCACATACAGCCGGTACCACCTTCGTCCACTATGCCCATCACCAGCAGGCTGATGTTGCGGTCCTTGATCTCGTAGTCGGCGATAAGGTCGGTCACCTCGGGGTCTAGTAAGAACATCCCGCCCTGGCCGGCGGAACTTCCGGCTCGCTCCGCCAGCATCTCGCGCATCTCTGAGAGGGGCTTGACCTCGTCCAGCAGATGTTGCGGAAAGCCCAGCGCATAACCCAGGCAGTTATTGGGATCAGCATCTACCGCCCACGGGCTTCTGCCCTGTTCGGCCAGCAGCAGACAAAGCCCCGCCGCCACCGTGGTCTTGCCCACACCGCCTTTGCCGGCTACGGCTATCTTCACGATTGCTCACCTCCGGGTGCTTCGGTCGAAGTTTGGGCGGCGGCCAGAGCCTGGCGAACAACATCCTCAAACAGGAATAGCGACTTGTGCATCAGGGTGTCATCCATTGGTGGCACCATACTCATACTGGCCAGGCAGGGCCGGCTGTGGTGCAGCGTCCTGGCCTTCGCAATCAGCGCTTCGCCGGCTTCCGTTCCGATCAGGCGCTCCACAGCCCATTCGGTGAGGCCACAGGGCACGCTTCGCACGCAGCGCGCCTCCGTCACCACGCCATCGGTTATTACCAGTTCCAGTTGCGGACACCCTACCCGGTATTCATCACAAAACTGCTTGATTGCAGGCGTAGCCGGGTGCAGTGTACAAAACGGTTCGGCAAAAGCCACCTCTACATCAAATTTGTCGCAATCCCGGATGATTTGGCGCACCAATCCGGGGCGGACCCAGTTGGGATTCTCTACCGGCACAATAAGCGCCTGGCCTGCGCCCTCGCTGAGCAGAGCAAGTAGCTCGGCCAGCAGGTCGTGGTGCAGATGAACTGCAATGGTTATGTCGGCCTGACCCGCTTCTTTGGGCAGAAACTCGCGCGGATAGTCCACAATCATCGGGAGTTGCTCAGGCAACTCGCTGATCGATACTTCCCCGCCTGCCGACTGCGACTGGAGATACTCAGCCAGGCGCTGCCAGAAGTAACCCGAAGTGTGCAGGATGTGGACCGAGAGCATCTGTTCTTATTCCCACTTCTTTGGGTCTGGCCGATTACTTGCGATAAGCCTTGAGGAAATCGTCACAGTAAACATTGCGATTTAACAGCACTTCCGTAGTGATGGCTGCGTCCATCAATTCGGTGTCCAACGGGTCCATAATAGCGGCATCCAGCCCGTTGGCCAATGCCATGATCAGATAGACCCGGTTAATCAAGTCCCGATGCAGGGCGCCCTGCGAGACATTGCTCAGGCCCAATACGGTCTGAGGCGGCGGATTGGCGAGGGCCTTGCACATCTGCAGCGCATTGAGTATCTCCTGCGGCACCTGTTGCAGAGCATTTACCGGCAGGATCACCGGATCAATGTACAGGTCGGTCGTGCTTATGCCCTGCTCCATACAGGCCACGACCAGCCGCAGAGCTATCTCCATGCGCCCGTCGGCGTCACGGGGAACTCCTTCGGCATCAATGGTCAGGCCAATCACCGGGCAGCCGTATTCGGCAGCCAGCGGTAGGGCCTTCTCCATCCGCTCCTCTTCGCCGGTCGTTGAATTGATAATGGCGTGACCCTCGGCGGCCTCCAGGCCGACCCGCATCACCTCGGCATTGGGGCTATCTATGCACAGGGGGACGTCAACGGCTTGCTTGGCTGCCTCTACCAGCCATTGCATAGCACCGAGCTTGTCGGCGGAGGCCGGGCCGACGTTGATGTCCAGGGCATTGGCGCCGGCGGCCACCTGATCCCGGGCCAGTTGCTGAATCGGTGCCGGATCCTGGGCCTGGATAGCCCTCTTTACGTCAGTGAACATCCCGTTGATGCGCTCGCCGATAACGAACATTGAAGAACCCTCCTTGCTTTCAGGTCAATCTGTGGACAGCGCCCGATCAGATAGGTTGGCCGGACATCATCTCGTCAATATGGTCGCGAACGTAGGCCACCGCTTCGGGATGCCGCATCACCAGGATATCGGTGGCAGCGTGCAGGAACAGTGTCGCAGTGGCTATTTCCCAGATTATGCCGCGCCTCTCCAGCGGGCCCCACTCAGGAGCCTCTTCTTCGGGCTGCCAGGCTTCTTTCACGCGCCAGGCTTCCGAGCCAACAATTGATAGCATCGGCATCTGCAGCATCCTATCGCCATCCAGCGCCGCCAGGCGGGTGCGCTCCAGAATCGAGTAGGCATATTCCACGCCATAACCCAGGCTGCCAGTGATCTGATACATAATAATATCGCCCAGATCCATTCCCATGTCGGTAACCAGGATATTAACCTGTTTTTGGATATTGATATCCAGGGGCGATTGGTTGATGATCAGATGTCCGTCGGCCAGTGCCGAGGCGCAGATAGTCTTGTAGTTGTCTTCGGTAGCTGCCCCCAGGATACAACGTTCCCCGGCCCCGGCCTGGCTGCAAAACGGCATGATGTCGTTATCCTTGTCATCGTTGCCACATCCCCAGATGATCAGGGGAACGCCCACTGCCTCCAGCACCGACTGGATAGTCTCGGCACATTGGTCGGCGGAAGCGTCGCCGCCGTCCGGATCAGCGCTGAGCAGCCGCAAGCAGATCAAATCGGCGCCGAATTCATCCACCGCCTTCCGCGCCCAGGCGGCCGGATCGCCCCAGACATCCTCGTAGTGCTGGGCCAGCGGTTCGGGCCAACCTGTAGGTATCTCATCGAGCACCTCCATAGCGATGACGGGACGGTTGGGCGTTTCGCCCTCGAAATGCAGGAAGGGAAGAGTCTGCTCCCCGCCGATAGTAACTGTGGAAGTGCGCGTGCCACCTTCATCCTTGGTGGCGCCAATTGTCGCAGTCTGCACCTCGGCGGTCCAGCGCTCTTTCGGGATTGTCAGAGGCATTGGTCTATGCTCCTTTTCTTACATATCCACGGAGGGAAATCGCGACAGGTCGGTATGGGGGATGAAATTGCTTGCTATGAATTCGTCCATAAAGTCGGTATCGCTGCTTAGATCCAGGTAAGTCATTGCGCTGACCGTTTCTTGGGCTTGTTGGCGAGCTTGGCGCGACATCAGCGTCAGGTAGGCTCCTGCCAGCGCGCTATTACCCACAACCTCAAGGCGTTCGCGAGGAATGTCGGGCAGCAGCCCGATAGCCACGGCCTTGTCCACATCTAACCCCGCCCCAAACGCCCCGGCCAGGTACATTTGCTCGACGTCCGTCGTCGCCAAATCCAGCTTATTCAGCAATACGGTGATGCCCGCCAGCACTGCTGCCTTCGAACGCAGTAAGTTTTCAATATCATGCTGATAGATGATAATCGGCTCATCTCTGGCTGTCTCGTCGGGCCAAAACAGTGTAAAGCCCAACTCGTCATTTCTCTCACAAATCCGTTCAGATGGGAAGTCGGAATTGATATTGCCGGTGCGATCAATGACCTCAATCTCGGCCAGCGAAGCAATCATCTCCACCAGACCGCTGCCGCAGATGCCACGGGGAGACTGCCCGGCAACGGATTCGTATTCCACAGCGTCTTCGTCCCCATCGTAGCGAAATCTGGTTACCGCTCCGGCGGTAGCCGGCATCGCTGCCTCCACACCCACTCCCTCAAAGGCTGGCCCCGCTGAACACGACGCGCACATCAGCCAATCCTTGTTGCCGACCACGATCTCACCGTTCGTCCCCACGTCAATCAGCAGGGATAGCTCATCTGCTTTATGCATCCCCGTCGCCACCACACCCGCGGTGATATCCCCGCCCACAAAGCCGCTCACTGCCGGATGGCATACGCAGACTGCCGCCTGCGGGTGGATATCCAGTCTAAGCTGTTCTGCAGTAACTACCGGCATTTCAGTAGCCGGCGGCGTGTGGGGGGTGCGGCGAATGGGGCTGGCATCAATACGAAGCAGAAAGTTGATCATCGTGGCATTGCCAGCTACGCTTGCCGCGATGACCTGCTTAGACTCAACGTTATGTTCCTCATACAAATAGCTGAGGAGCTCATTCAATGTGTCTATGATGGCCTGGTGCATTCGCTGGAGGCGATCGGGGCCTTGCTGGGTCCAGACAATGCGGCTGATGACATCCTCGCCGTAGGCGATCTGTCCATTGCGGCGGATGGCTCCGCCTACAATCTGACCACTGTCAAGGTCCACCAGTTCCACTGCAACGGTGCTAGTACCTACGTCAATGGCTATCCCCAGCGACGAGTCGGCTGCCGCCGGTGGCCGGACAGCAGCTATCTTTCGCGTCGGGCCGTTATCACTGACGGCTACAGCTACTTCGAAGTCGTTCTCGCGCAGTGCCTGGGGCAGCTCGCGCAGCACGGCCAGGTCAATTGTGATTGGCTCCAGCTCGGCATCTTCGTCCAGTAGTGCCCGGCGCAGCCGCTGCAGATCGCTGATGGTGTCGTCCCGAGTTGGGTGCGCCAGAGACAGGGCAAACTGCCGTGTCAGCGGCGTCAGCGGCCCAAAACGACCCAAGTCCACCAGCTTGCCGGTCAGCGGCTCGATCCCGCGCACAGTGAAATCTCCCGCCCGGCTGCGAATCGGAATCTTGACGGCGATATCCTCGCTGACCAGCGACTGGCAGGCTAACACCTTTGTGCCGCCCTCTGCTATCTCCTGCTGCCACCGTGCCTCATCTTTGGGCTGAACTTCCCCGGAGGTTACCACTACCTGGCACTGCTGGCAGGTGCCCTGCCCGCCGCAGTAGCTGGCTATGCCCACACCAGCCCGCTCAGCGATCTCCAGGATTGATTCCCCAGCCTCGGCCGGGGCCTCGATTCCATAATCTTCGAAGGTGACGGTTAGTGAATCCATCAGTTAGCGCTCTCTTCGAGCGCAGCAAAAACGCTTAGTTAGTACTGGGCGATACGCTGGGCATATTCTGTCTTGAAGAATGCGGGAATACCAGCCGACTCACGCGGACCTACTACGACATTCCAGCCCGATGCGTCTTCCAGTTCCCCACTGAGCACCGCGACACCACCGGGCAGGACTGCTATCTTGCTGTCAACTTTTTCCTCTATTCCGCACTCGTCTATGGTTTTGGCAATGGTCTCGGCGGTAAAGTCCTCTGCGGCCCAGGCGGTGAGCACCGAAGTCCCTTCGGTGTCCACGACCACTACCCAGGCGTCTATGTTCCCGGCACTGGTATCGGCTTCTACCGTATAGTATGTCAGCGAGAAGTTGGTGGTAATCAGCACCGGAGAGCTCGCATCCGGCTCGCCGATTTCATAGATACCGCTCTCCACCTGAATGGGTTTCTGCGGATCGGTGTAGATGTTAAGCCGCGCTGTGATCAGCGGCAGTAAGGTGTCGCGGGTGATCAGATCGGTCACCACGATGCCAGCATACTTGGCTATCAGCTCGCAGCCGGAAATGATTTTCGCAACTTGATCGTCGCCCGTAATGAAGCCAATTGTCGGAAAGCCCATCGGCTTGATTTTCTGGTTAATGGCTGCGCGTTGGATGATCGTCTGATATTGCAGGAGGGTCGCTGGCTCTCGCGCACAACTGTCCAGAACCAGGTCTTCTATTCCTGCATCCAGAGCTTTCTCGCTTAGCTCATACAGCTCATCGAGGTCCTGGCCGCGAATCGCCAGCGGGGAGCTAAACTCCTTAGCCAGTGCTATCATCTCGTCGAAATTATCCGCGCCGGCGGCGTAGATTAAAGGCCGACCGTCGCCGCAAACCTCCAGCGCGCCGCGCATAGTTCCCGGATTATCACTCATCAACATCAGAGGCAGCGTGGAGACTTCTGTGGCTAGCTGAGCCGCCTGCGGCAGGCTACCATCATCGTCATTCAGGGCAATAAGGTCCAGGCCAAAGATCATCCCCACGCGATCGAATTCAGTACTGCAGGCTGTTGTTATGCGCTCGCGCATCTCTTCTTCGGGCAGGCTGGTATTGACCTGTACGGCGATGCCGCACGGGTTATGGAATGTTTCTTCGTGGCGAAACAGTACCGTCTGGCCGCCGATGTCCAGCGCCTGATCGCCGATACCTATGGTCACCGTCGCCATGGGCGGGGCGGAGCTGCCTTCCAGGGCCGCGGCGGCCTCCTCGGTTACATGAGGGCACTCATCTAAAGATGCCTGTCCCTGGGCCAGCTTCATAGCAAAAGCCAGACAGGTGGGAATACCGCAATCACCGCAATTAGTCTTCGGCAACTGCTTGTAAATATCCATTGCAGTAAGAGCCACGACAACGCCTCCGTTGCGTAAGTAGTTAGCCTCAATGTCAAGTCGTTGCTACAGCAGTGCTTCCATCTCCAAGGCTGGATGGCTAACCTTCTGGAGGTGCTCGACCAAGTCGTTTATCGCTTCAGCGTCCTGTTCGGTAGCGATCTGAGCGGGCAGGTCGGGTGTATCGAGTTCTTTGGCCCGCTCCTGCAAGCCCTCCGCCAGGTCTTGTTTCAGTTCATTGGGCATCCAGACCAGGCGGGGCAGCCCGCCGTCGCCAGTTATGAACTTGCGGCTAATGACGTAGCGGCGCCCCACACCCAGGAATCCGGGTGTCTGGTGTCCGCCGCCCACTGTTCCGGCCAGCGTGCTGAACTCCATCCCCAACGGCGTCATGCCAGTATATTCGCGATTGACGATCATAAAGCCGTTGGCCTCCGGGAGCATTGCCAGAATGCACTCGAAGCAGCCGCATGAGGTCATTGGGGAGTCCATAATTGAGTAAAGGCTAACCCGATCAACTGTGCCGTGCGATTCCCGTCTCACGAAGTCATTGATCTTTTCCCACTCGCCAATTGTCGCATCAATACAGCGGCCTTTTTCAACCGGCTGGTTGGCTCCATGCGGACTGATCTCATAGGCAGCCTTGCCGTCCAGCCAGTTGTATGCCCCGCATAGCCCCAGCCGCTCGGGGCTGATGATGCAGATATGATCGGGCGCATAGGATTGACACAGGCTGCACGAGTAGAAGATGTCCACGCTCTCGTCGGTCATCTCGCCTATGCGCTCGTCGCGCTCATGATAGGCCGCCTGCGCCTCCGGAAGCAGCTCATCTATCTTATTTTGATCGGTCGTAATGATAGCCTGCACTTTATCAATGATTACGCCCATCTCGTCTTTCAGCTCGGCAATGATGACGTCGCCGAAGTGGCGCAACCGCCAGCCGGCAGCAAATGCGTCCTTACTTACCCGCACCCACGCCATATCCCGCTGGCCCATATGGAAGATACCGTGCGCGTAGTTGGCGGTGCTGTGGATGCGTCGCTCCAGGAGGCTTTCGAAGTCCTTCTGCATCTTGCGGCCGGCTACTTCCAGATAGATCCCTAGCGGCATCGCCCCGCCTTCTTCTACGGTGTCAATGTCCGGCCCGATAACCTCAACCTTTCCATCTTCCACTTCATCCATATCCCGCATAGTCACATACTCAAAGGCGGTCGAATACTTGCCGCCGAACTCCACGTGCATATCGGGGCGACGCACCGTCTCCCCTTCAAAAGCCGGGGCTACCGGAACGGGCACGTCCACCTCGCGTACAGTCACCTTCACTCCGCGTACGTCCACACATGTCTGCACTATCCTGTCATGGTCCAGCTCGCGCACCAGTGCCTCATAGGTGCACACTCCCGTCGGTCGAATCTCGGGGATCTCGGTGTCGCAGATAACTGGAGCACCCATCGTGATAGCGCCAGCGCCGCTGGCGAATTTTAGATCGTCAATGGTGCCCAACCCCAGCCCGAACGCAAAGATGTGAGCGCGGGTGTAATCCAAACAGCCCTTCCAATCGCCCTTCTCCAGACCACCAAAGGTCAGCGCGCCGCGCATAGCCCAGTTAAGCACATAGATTATTGACTCGGTGTCCGGGCCTATGGGTACTATGTACGTGTCCCATCCGCTGGCGGGATTCTCCAGTATGTCATCGGGCAGGACATGCGCCTCGATGAGCTGATCACGCATCGTCTGGCCTTCGTGGTTACCAATGAGAAAGGTAAGGAGACTGCGCTTTTGCAATTCGCGGATGATGTATTCGGCCGTCTCCACGTCGGGTGCGGCACCAATAACAGCGGCGAAGCCCGGTAGTCGCCCGTCCACCAGTTGTATGCCCAGGCTGCGCAGGATCGTATCTGAGATAAATCCGTGCCAGCCGTCCTGGGGCTCCTCCTCGTACAGGTAGCGTAGCGCGGCGAGCATCTCTTGGGCCAGCAGCGTAGCTATTCCTGAATCGAGCGCGCTGCTCAAATAGGGCAGCCACAGCTTCTCGGATGGCTCCTCGTGGAGCAGTGACTTTGTTTGTTCCAGAACTGGCTGCATCTGCCCCAGCGTTTCTACTTCCTCACCCAGCAGAGCACAGGCCATCGGCAGGTAGAATGCCGTCTGCGGAAAACCGACCTTCTGCTCTTCACCAAACTCAGCCATGGCATCTTGCAACCGTTGTTCCACTCTGCTTACTACGTCATGCGATCCGCGCACCGCAGCCGCTGCTACCTCTTTGGACATCTGGAGAGGACCTCCTTGACAATATCAAATCCACTATTGCGTTATCCATCTGTGGCGGGCAGCCGTTGCATTGATGCCCACCGTGAAGCTAGCTTGCTTCTAACTCGCGCAGAACCTCCGCATATTTCTTTCGTCGGCATTTCGGGCAGATATGCAGCCGGTCAGCGTCGCTTTCCAACTGCTCAGCAAGTCGCTCAATCCGCCGAGCTGGTGCAATTGATTCCCTACAAATATTGCATTGTATTGCTGCCACCTACATACCTCCTGGCGGGCCGAACGCACCAGCATTGTGCATCCTAGCTGGTTGTCGCCTGCTGATAGTGTTCTTGCAGCGCCGCTTCCATAGCCTTCCGTATCCGTCCCTGAACCTCAGTAGCAAGGTCTACATCCTCAACCAATTCTAGAGCTCCGGTAGGACACGCCTCCACACACGCCGGCGGCTGACCTGCTCGTTGCCGGTCAATACACATATCACACTTGAGTGCCGTCTTGCCGTCAGCACTCATCCTAATCATACCGAACGGGCAGACAATAACGCATGCCTGACAACCGACACACAGCTCCTCGTCCAGTATCACCGGCCCAGCAGGATCGGGCCTCTGTATGGCCTCTTTGGGGCATACCGCTGCGCAGGGCGCATCCTGGCAGTGTTGACAGTGCAGGGGAACCGCCGCGTCGCCAATTGCTACTACGACCATGCGCGGCTCGGGAGGCTGCTCCTGTTGGATTGCTTCCTGGAGCGTCGGCGAAGCGCAATGGGCCACAGCACAGGCCAGTATGCAACTGTGGCAGCCCATGCAGCGTTCGATATCTACAGTGATCACTTGCGGCATCGATTTACCTCTTTATGCTGCTTGATAGGACAGGGCGTCTAGCCCGCTGCCACCGGCAGTGCCTGCTCGTACATCATCTCGTCCAGTCCCAGTGCCTTGCGTTTATTGTCCATGTGCCTAATCATCATATGTGCTGCCTTGACGGGATCTGCTTCGAAATCAAAGCGCGCCCCGACCATCTCTTCAAGCTCGTCCACCACCAGCTTGTGCAACTGCGGCGCCCCTAGCACGTTCTGTGGCGTGCCGAAAACAGTGTATACCCCAGACGCTACCACATAGTAGCCAATGGAGATGGCTTTCTCTGACATCCACTCGGGAGCAGCGCCGGCCACTGGCAGGTCGCTTATGTCCTCTCCCAACCCGCCCTCGGCCACCATCTCAGCACAGGCGATGAGAATCCGACTGTTATCCACGCACGACCCGACGTGCAACACCGGCGGCATTCCGATTGCCTCGCAGACCTCCTTCAACCCGTCACCGGCCATCTCAAGAGCGGCCTCGGGCTGCAGCAGTCCGGCCCGGGCGTCCGCCAGCGCCGAGCAGCCGGTGACCAGGACCAGCACATCGTTTTTTATCAGTTCCTTGGCCATAGTGATGTGTCCGTAGCCCTGGGGAATCTGAGGATTCTCGCAGCCGACCACGCCGGCCACACCGCGCAATCGTCCTGCCATAATCGCATCGTTAAGCGGCCGATATGATGGACGGAAGCGGCCGCCCAGCAGCGTATAGACATACTCGGCGGTAAAGCCGGCAATCAGGTCCATTTCTTCGTCCGGAATCTGAACACGCTGGCCATCGCGGTTGGCAAAGTTCTCCACACCTACCGAAACGATCTGCCTGGCTATTTCCAGCGCTTGATCCTCATGGAACTCCAGGTGCTCCACGCCGGGCATCTTTGCCTTTGACGAGGTAGTGAGTAGTTTGGTGTGGAAGCGCTCAGACAGATGCGCAAGCTGCGGCATGATGCACTGGACGTCTACGACCATAGCGTCGGTTGCACCGGTCATTATGGCCAGCTCCTGATGCAGGAACGAGCCCGCTGAGGGAATACCCTCGCGCATAAGTAGCTCATTGCCGGTACAGCACTGTCCGGCAAGATTGATGCCTGCCGCCCCCAACTCTTTAGCTTGGGCGACCAGCTCGGAGTCGCGAGCGGCTTCCACTATCATCTCGGAAAGAGCTGGCTCGTGACCGTGCACCACAATGTTGACATGATCCTCTTTCAATACACCCAGATTGGTCTTGGAGCGGATCGGCTGCGGTGAGCCAAACAGAACGTCCTGCAGGTCAGTGGCAATCATCGAGCCGCCCCAGCCATCGGCCAGTGCACAGCGCAAGCCCTGCCTGAGTATGTTCCGGTAGTCGGCATCCACGCCCATATGAGTCTGATGCATTATCTGGACGATTTCGCGGTCTATGCCACGGGGCATTATTCCCTGGTCGCGCCACAGCTTGACCCGCACCGCCGGAGCGCGCAGAGGAAACCGCAGCTCGCCTTCCTGCTGGCCAAACTCTGCTAATGCCTTTTCCGCTACCGCCTCGGCCATCTTCGTCACTGATTGACCGTCTGTCGCCACTCCGTATTCTTCAGCGATGACTCGCAGCTTCTGGGGGTCGCGGATCTGGTAGCCACTGTCGGGGTTGCGGGCCGCCTCCAGCATCGTCAGCGCCACATCGCGGCCGTGGTCGGAGTGGGCTGCCGCACCGGCAGCGATCATACGCACCAGATTGCGGGCAGCGATGCTATTGGCATCGGCCCCACAGACGCCTTCCTGCGAGCCGTGGCCGAAGGGGTCGATCCGGCACGGACCCATATGACAGATGCGGCAGCAGATGCCGAGCTGGCCGAAGCCGCACTGCGGCTGCATCTCTTCATACCGGTCCCAGGCCAGGCCGATTTCATCCTGTTGGGCCCGATCAATCATCTGCTGGGCGGCCGAGTCAATCGAGCGCTCTTCGGGGGCGGTCATTGTCTACCTACTTTCCAGTATTTGCACTGAAGCTGCGCATCCGAGCTACCCTATCGGTGCGAGTCGGATTGGTATGATGAACCGTTCGGTCCGTCGCTATTGAATGGCTTTCGAGTGGCGTCACCGGACTGAGTAGACCTTGCATCTTCCTCTAATTGGCAGCGATGCAAACCGCTGGGTGGGCGGCATTCTGTCAAGAAGGTACAGGCAAAAAAGGGGAGACGCGATTGCCCCCAATCTGCTATCTCAGCTACATAATCCACCCAAGCTGCAGATATTGTGGCATTATCCTCACAAAATCGGAGCTACACAGCGCTCCGCGTCGTCCTTGGTAGACCGAGTCAATCATATAGCAAGGCTGCTAGCCCATTATATGTTGAACTCGGGCCTCTGTCAAGCAGCAGATTATGCCCAACGGTAGTCTTGCGCCAGCATAGCGAGAGCGGCTGTCCGATCGCTACTTGGTGCGCCGCAATCGAAGTATCGACTTCTGCCCAGGTCTATGTATGTGCGGGCGCCAGACGGGTCTCAAACGCCCTACACTAAAGGCAGCGGGCCGGGAGAGACGATGACCGCCCCAGCCGTCAGCCCGAGTATTCCTGGCGGAATGTTCATCTAGGCAACCTGCTGGCGTTCCGGCTCGGTTTTCTCTCCCTTGCGCAGTTCCAGGTACAGCACGGCAATGGCTACCAGCAGCACCAGTTCGATGGTTGAGCATCCTAGTGTAACCAGAGTCCCAGCACCAGAAGAGTGATCTGCGGGCCAACCGGCTGCACCGAGCAGAGCGTATGCTGGTATGATGATGAGCAAGTAGCGGGGCAACATAACCAGTAAGTCCTGCCACTGGCTACGTATTAGCAGAAGATTTCTCCGTATCGCCGGCAGCAAGTTGGTTCCTTCGGCCAGGATTATCCAGGGCACGAAGAGCAAGGTGATGCGAAGCAGCGTGGGTACCCACAGCGACAGATGCCATAAGCATATCGACCACGGGAAAAGAGGCATGGCATAGGGTAGGCTGAGGACTAGGCTGAGCCAGGCGATGGGCAGCCAACTCCTGACCGCTGCCGTTACAGCCTCATGCAGGTTCCAGTATCGGCCACTGCCAACTTGCAGGATTATATGCCACAGGAACGCGGTCAGCGCTGCGGTAGCGAAGGCACGAACGAGAAACACTAGTCCCAATAACACGTGAACCGCGATAGACAACTCCTCTTCTGGCGACCATGAAAGGGCACTGGCTAATCCGAAGCCAGAGGCTGTGCCCATGACGAGAAAGCCACCCACGCTGAGATAGATCGGCCAGGTCAGCCGCTGGCGCACATCTGGCAGCAGCCATTTCGGGCGTCTGAACCACAGTGTGATTAAGACTGCGGCGAAACCCCCGAGAACCAAGATAGCTGGTATTCCAAAGCCAGCGCTACTCAGGGCCAGGTTAACCGGGCGAAACTGTGGCAGTGATCGCCACACCCAGTATTTCGGCCCCTTTCCCGCTATGCCGCTGTCATCGGCGGAGATTCCTTCTTCCCACTCCACAAGGTCGAATCCCTCCGCCCATGTGTCGTCCTCGTCTATCGGCCATTCCATCTCCATTTGCGCTCGCGCTGGCGCGAACACCAGCGGGTCGAGAATGAGCACTTGGATGCCCACTGACGCGAGCCAGCAGCAAATCAGAATCCCGACGAAGCGCCGGTTGCGCCATACCCGCTGGAGCGCTATCCAGATTAGGCCCAGCGGATTGCGTACAAGCGGCATCGGCTGGCGCTCTTCCTGGCAGTGGCGCCATTCCGCCAAGTACCAGATGATGACCGCGGTGATTAGCAGGCCAAGTGCTGCGGTGGTCGTTGGCATCTTGCAGCCCCCTTGCTCCGCGCCTCAAGTCCTCGCACAGATCCGTAGCCGCGCAGTATCCATTGTACGCCGCCGGCACTGATCCAGCAAGCTCACAGCACCCTCGTCAACTTGAGCGGTTGTCCGATCGCTACTTGGTGCGCCTCGGCTCGAAAATACGCGAGGCCGGTGGCTGGTGAATACTGTAGTCCCGGGCTTCATGGTGGGCATCCGCCAGCACTTCCATTCCCTCACCAATCTTCTCCGCACGCTCCTGGATGAGCACCCAGACACAATCGTTGTCCGAGTTAACCTCGCACTTGCCATCGTCGGTCGTACCGCCACAGGGCCCGTGCATCTGGCCCTTAGGACATCTGGTGATGGGGCAGATTCCGCCAAATTCGTCAACCACGCAGTCGCCGCAGGCCGAGCACCACTCGTAGAACTGTCCGTGACGAATGGTATCGCCCAAGAATAAGGTGTTGACGCCAGAGATGACGGGCTTGTCAACTGACTCTGCTACTGCCTGAGCGCCGCCGCCGCAAGCCAGTACCAGGACAGCATCGGCAGCAGCGACGGTTTCTTTATTCTTGCGCAACAGCCGACCGACATCCAGGACCTGACAGGTGACATCCGGTACCACTGTCCCCGTGATGGTCTTGCCGGCGTCGGTGAGCCGCTGGCTCATTTCATTGACTTCGTATTCCCCGCCGGTCTGACACTCGGTAGCACATTCCCCGCAGCCGACGATAAACAGGCTGTCATAGCCGGCCAGCATTTCCAGCATTTCTTCGGCAGGCTTCTGCTCGCTAATGATCATAGTACTAATAGCCTCCTGTAGTCGAACCAACTTACCAACAGTCAGCGCTGGCGGCTAATCCTCTGCCGCCCGCACCTTTGTATACTATGACGATCTCACTTGTCGGGACGTTCGCTCGGCACTGTTGCTGCACCTTGCTGTCGATTACTTGCTTGCGGAGCAGGTGAGAGAGGGTCTGCACTTTCACTCGGCTTCGCCGGGAATAATCCGCTCTACCAGGTCGCTAACTATCTCGAAGATACCTTCCTTCTTTCTGACAAACACCCCGTCGTATTCGGTTATGCGGGCGATGTCCTGGGGAGTGTCGGCAATACCGGTAAGAACCACCACACTGATGGCCTTCCACAGCGGATTACTCTTCAGGGCATGAAGCACTTCCCAACCATCTATTATTGGCATCTGGATGTCAAGAATCATCGCGTCATAGAGGTTGTCGCTGACTGTTCGTTGGCACAGCTTCTCGAGAGCCTGCTGCCCGTTGGCAGCGGTGTCCGTCTGCAGGTTGTGACCCCGTACTGCCGCGACCAGCGCTGCTATCACCGCAGGGTCGTCGTCTACGATCAGTACCTCCGGCATCTGCTTGCTCACCTCGCCTGTCTTATTGTCTGCGTTGATGTTCACTCACAGCTCGGTCGGCTCGGCGCTGGAATTCGCGCTCCTTGATTGCCTCACGCTTGTCATA
>JAUWYY010000046.1 GCA_030615605.1 bacterium | reverse complement strand
ACTGCCCGAATCCAAATTGGCATGGGAGGCGCGTCTCGCGGGCGTCAACGATTACCGTTACCTGCAAACCCTGGAGGAAACACTTGCGGCAGCCACAACTTCGGGCCAGGAAAGAAGCCGGGCGGTCCAAGCGGCCCGGCGCTTTCTACAACGGCTGCGGGCACAGATTCCTGTGGATGTCTATATATATGAAAACATGCCTGCGCAGCGAAGCGGGGAGCTGGTGATCTGGAACCCCATACCTGAGATTGAACCCGAGGATTACGATCAAATACGCGAGGAGTGCGTCCGTCATATTCAGGCACTCAAGAAGCTGTTGTCCCAAACGCCAAGCGCCGAAGGATGATCGCTGGGGGTACGTTATTCCTGTCACGAGACTCCTATGCATCGCCAATATGGTGTTCCCAGTTCCGCGTCGCTCTTGAGATCCGTCACTACTTGCCATAGACCAACAGCCTAAAGGCGCTCAAAGCGACCTGTAGTGTTGTGCGCTGTCACCCGCCTATCACTCCGGCACCGGCTCTACCAGAAGGTCCTTCCTTACCAGTTCAATGCTGACAATGAGCGCCGCGTGGACGGCGAGCCGCAGCTACCTGAGGGAATGAGTATGAACGATTCTGGCTTCGGCATCGTCCACGCGGACAGCCTGACTCCGCGGCCCACCTACAACTGGCTACAGGAGCTGCAATTCAACCGCTATATCAACCATCAACCTGTCCGAGCCCTGGATGTGGAAATCTACCTGCCGGACCGCGCCCATCCGGTCGGATATGACTACTCCAACAAATGGCGGAATGGCATCCTCATAATCCACGACGCCACCGTAGACAGCCTCTGCCCAACTGTCATCAAGCTTACCCCTTCTCGCCAGTCCAGTAGAGCACCAGAACTCGCCATCTCCGGCCCTGACCGAATATGGCCAGGTTCTACGCATAGTGACTTGGGCCAACCTGCTCAAAGCGCTGCATAGCAGGCCAGGTGTCTCTCGGCGGTGGTGGCCAATATCATCTGGCTTCTGGTATCCAACGCCAGGTGGGCAATGTAGATGGGCAACTGATCGCGCCTAATCAGTTGGCCGTCGCCCGCCAGCACACAGAGCCTGCCATTGACTGTACCGGCCCAGATTTGCTTCTCGGCCGGGGCCTCCACAACCACCATAGGGCCCTAGGAGCTACACAGGCACCCACCTCGGCCACGAAGAGTCTGTTTTCCTCGCCATCAAACGCCTGGACTTGCCCCGTTCATCAACCAGCACCAGTCGAAATACCGATAGACCTGGATAAAATCGGCCTGCCCTTGACCGCAATAAGCCTACTGGTCCAAGACGACACAGTACAATAGTGAATTCGACAAGGAATATCACCTCGAGCCCGCGAACTACTACGCACAAATTCAGACTTAACGATTGTTGCCCCAGAAGGTGCTCCCGATGGCCAGCAATCATCACGATTAAGCGATGCCATGCAAGATGAGACACTGGTTTCAGCGGGCGTGTTCAGCATGAGGGATTAGAAAAATAGGCAAAGTGGCTGCTACGCAGAAGAAGAGTCAGTCGGTGAGGACATACATCGGTCGGGAATCGCGTTCCCGAGTTTCACAAGTAGAGATCAGAAAGAACACGGGTATACTGCAGCTCTCGTTTTCTGAGGAGACATCATGTCAAGATCTAGGACATACAGTTCGCATCGGGCCAATTGGATAGCCATACTATTCTGGATTCTTGCGGTGCTCGTTAGCGTGGGCGTTGCGCTCACTGCTGGCTGGTTGTCTTACCAGTCTTTGCCTCGGAGCTATTCTGCTGCCAGTTCCATGCTCATCAGTACTCAGCCGGATATTGTTGCCGGGATAGTCGCCGGCAGCACCGGTGACCTAACGGACGCCACTGCTACTTCCGACACTCTGATAAGGCCGCCCGTCACCGGCGCTCTGAGCAGTCTGTGGCCCATCTTGACCAGTCGCAAGATGTTGCTGAGAATCGTCCATGAGTACGATCTGGAGCAGAAGCTATCACTGGACGAGGCCTATGCCGTAGAGGCCCTCAGGAATATGACCAAGTTCCAGCAAATCACTAATGTCGGAGTAACCGTCACAGTGACTTGTCCGGGTGCCCAGTGGCCCCGCAATAGCTTCTTCCTCGGTTCGCCCCTTACACTGGAAGAGGCCCAGCAACTGTGCGCAGCGCTGGCGAATGGCTATCTCACTGAACTCGAGAAGTACGTTACTGAGACCAATCTGCGTCAGGCGCGCCAGACGCGTGAATTCCTGGAAGCCAGCGAACAGGAGACGGAAGCCCAATTGCAGCGCATTGAGCAAGGCCTGCAGGCACTGCAGTCAGAACATTCCTTGCTGGATCCCCAGGACAAGGTCACAGAGCTTCTGGAAAGACTCAAGACCATCGAACCGGCTTATGCCGAAGCTGTAACACGCGTGGAAGAAGCGTCAAGGGTGCGGGAGGCAGCCCGGGCCCAGTTGGATGAGTTGACGGCCATGCAGATTTCACAGGAGATAATGGCTCGGAATCCGGTCATCACTACGCTGGAACAAAAGCTGGCGCAACTAAATATAGATTTGAAGACTCAGCAGACCCTCGGTAAGAGTGACCAGCACCCGGACATCGTCAAGTTGAAGGCCGAGATAGACGGCACAAAGCAGCAATTACAGGAAATAGGGCAGGAGATTGTCCAGCAGGTCTCTCGGCAAATTGATCCCGCCTATGCCGCTGTTGCCGCAACAGCAGTGGAACTGGAAACTGAAATCGTTGGAGCGAAGGCCCGAAAAGAACAGTATGCGCAGCTCCGGCAGGCAGTTAGAACAGAGCTGGCCGAGCTGCCGGCTGTGGCGCGCGAATATGCATTTCTTAAGCGCGAGCAAAGCCAGCAGACGCAATTGCTGGAGCCATTGGGCCGGGGGTTGGGATTGGTTGCTCTGGTGGAGAAGTACAGCCGCGCCAGCAGATTTATGCGGCTCGACACGGCTGTACCACCACAGAGGCCAACCAATGCAGCGACGATATTCAGCGTCATTATCGGCTTCGTTGTGTTGCTCATAGCCGGGGGCGTACTCATGACCTACCGCCGCGGTCTGTTTAGACTATTCAGAATGTGAACCCAGCGTCGGGCCCGAGGAATTACCCAGGAGACCATCCATCGCGCCACCAATCTGTTGAGCATCTGGTGCAGCGCCGACGTCAGCAGTACGGACAGTCCTCCGATATTTCCTTAGGTCTTTGTGGAGACAAGCTATCCCGACGAATAGTAACAACTCCGCAGACGGTTCTGCACTTGCAGCCGCTGCCTGAACAGCGAGAATACGCCCTCGCAGCAACTCGCAGATGAACCTAGAATATTGTGCACGGGAGGGACGATGGCGTTGACGGCGAATAAGTGATCCCATACCATGTGAGAGACAAAGTGTGCTATTCAGCCTTGCCGAAGGAGGGAAAGACAGTGAGAAAGCTGAA
Source organism: bacterium (assembly GCA_030615605.1). Classification (GTDB taxonomy): domain Bacteria; phylum Armatimonadota; class Zipacnadia; order Zipacnadales; family Zipacnadaceae; genus JALGTD01. The sequence continues at coordinate 2,047 of JAUWYY010000046.1, read as the reverse complement.
CCGGTGGGCAGTAACAGTTGCGGCTCTGGCCCTGGGGATGGTCGCGGGAGCGTGGGCTCAGGAGAAAAGTAACGCTGAACGGGCCTTCGAGCGATTCCACAGCCTATTTGAACCGGGGGTGCAGACCCAACCAATGAGTAGCGAACAAGACCGACCAGCTAAGCAGCGGCGCATCATCGTCAATGATGCTGGCGAAGTGGAAATTCCCATTGACGGGTCTTGGGAAGAGTATTTAGCTCAGAGATGGACTGACATAGTGGGGACTCAGGTCGACAGCTACTTCTTGTGTATTGCTTCCGACGATAGAGCCGCAGGCATAAGGAGAACGCTGCAGAGTGCCATGGCTTACTGGGCTTCTGACGAAGAGACTCCCGCATACTACCACGACGCTACCCACCGCTATCTGGAGGCGGCACATGAGGCCGGCGTAGAGATATTCGCTGCCCTCCGCATGAATGACATGCACGACGCTATGAGCCCAGAGCTCACCTACCCGCTGAAAGTGCAACGGCCTGACCTATTACTTGGAGACAGGGAGACGCATGGTGGCACCCGCGGCGACACACTCATGTCTGCGTACTGGGTCGCGATGGGCTATGCCCAGGAAGAGGTGCGCCAGCATTGGCTCGATTTTATTGCTGTCTATTGTCGTCAGTATGACTACGATGGTATAGAGCTGGATTTCTGCCTGGGTCAGGTGCTGTTCAAACTGGGCGAAGAAGACCAGAACATAGAGACGCTGACTCAGTTTGTGCGGCAGGTGCGGCAGACGCTTAATGAGATCGGCCGGGAACGCGGCCGACCTTACCTGTTGACCGTTCGAGCCCTATCTACGCCAGATCAGTCGCTGCGAGCTGGTTTGGACGTGGAACAGTGGCTGGCCGAAGGCTTGGTGGATCTGCTAATGGTAGGTGGCGGCGTTATACCGTACTCGCCGCAGTTGAAGCAGTTCATTGACATGGCCCACCGTTATGGGGTGCCTGCCTACCCGTGCATGAACCGTTTTGGGGGAGGCGTCGCTGCGGGTAAGCCGATACGGAGTTTCGCCCGGAAGCGGCGGCTTACTCTTCAGAGAACTGACCTTAAAGGGGAAACTTTCAATGGTCCCCCGCTCGCCGGTGAAAGAATAGCACGTGTCCCAGCGGGCTACAAACATAGAGTGGATGCTGTCGAAGACAGTGCCGTTGCTGCCGCGGCCATGTACACAGATCAGCACCGGCTGACGGCCTGCCATTACTATCCGATCGTCAGGAGCCATAGCTGCCAGCCACCCCAGTCGCTGGCCGGTCACACATCAGCAGCGGCCCCAGGCTGTGCGTGATATAGCGGGGAATCTCGTAGCGGGCCATCCAGGGTCGGACTCCCTCCTGCTCCCACTGGCCTACCTCATGCCGGCAATCATGGCAATAGCTGCCGCGGGCATACATAATGCTACCAATTCCCCCGGCCTCAATAAAGCGCTTGAACGCCTGGATGTCGCGCCGGTAGCAGTAGTTCTCCCCCATCATATACAAGCAGCTCGTCTCCTCAATTGCTGCTACCAAAGCGCGGGCTTCCTCGATTGAGGCAACCGCCGGCACCTCGCACAACACCGGCTTGCCGGCACGCAGTGCCTGTATCGTCATGTCGGCGTGAACCGCCGGCGGCGTGGACAGGAAGATGAAGTCCACATCGCTGGCCAGCAGGTCTTCATAGCGGCTAAATAGTCGCGTGATCCCCAGCTGCTCCCCCCACTCCTCCAGCAAAGCTTCGTTGAGATCACACAGTGCTCCCAGATCCAGCCAGTCAAGCCGCTCGACCTCTCGCAAAAAATCCTTGTCGCGCCCGCCCAGCCCGCACATCCCAAAGCTGATAGACATGCTGTCTCCTCCTTTAGTCTAGGTCGCCTTACATGATCTATGAAAAATTGATCCCCGCCGACCATCTGCTGTGCAAACTGGCCACAGCAGTGGACCTTAGTTTCGTCTCGGAGACAGTCAGCGACTGCTACTGTCCGGACAAGAGACTCCGCTGAAGCTTCGTCCCTCTCGCGAAGGCGGAAAGAAGT
>JAUWYY010000051.1 GCA_030615605.1 bacterium | reverse complement strand
CCGCCGTAGCACCTGCGCCGTAATACACTCGACGCGCGGCTCGATCTCCTCCTCCGCCAGATACCGCAGCAGCGCCACCACGTCGGAGCCGTAGGCTGTCGACGTGGCGGCGCTGCAACCTCGTTCGTGCTGAAGATACGTCAGGAACAACTGTGCCGCTTCCTCGATACGCATGCGCCATCACACACCCTTTCGGTTAGTGTTTTGGCTCGATACGAGGTTGCAGCGAGGAAGAGCTAACCGGGCTATAAGTCTGGATTATGTCCCCTCACAGTGAGGCCATAATACTGGCGAAATAGCCCAAAATGCCGGAAAGTGAGTCTATAAGCCGAGTTATGGACACAAAATCCGGTGCCTTTTCGGCCCTTTTGGGGCCAAATTGAGTCTATAACTCTGCATCTGGTCCAACTGCCGATTTCTGCCTCCGATCAACGCGTCTTGATAATGCCCGCAAAGGGCAAGTGGTCCATAAGCAGTATTATGGACTCAGTTGGCATGCCCAACCGCTGATGGACCAATAGGATAATTCGCCGAGACGTACACATACTCCTCCACCAATACCTGCGCCTCCCGCAGCCTGTTGATGACCTGCTCCGGCACGTGCTTCTTTTGACTCATCAGCTTGCCCCTTTCTTGCGTCTAGATTCTGCAAATACTAACATCACTCCTGGACTCGTTTTCGGGGGCAAGGTCAGTTGCAGCGGGCGCTGGCTGCTGCTCACAAGTCAGGGGTGCGCGCTAACTGGCCGGTGCTATGGGTAGATCATGCCGGCAAGCGTCGCGAAGAGCCGCTGACGCCCACCAGTATCCGCGACCGGCTCAGCCAGGCCTGTGAGCAGGCTAATCTCTCCCGCCGGCTGACTCCGCACTGCCTGCGCCACGGCTTTGCTGCCCGGGCCGCCAAAGCCGGAGAACGCCAGGTTCATTCAGCAAGCCTTAGGTCACTACTCGCTGGGTGTCACCCAGCGCTACATGGATAGCCTGACCGGTGACATTGATGGCCTGCGTAAGGCGCTCAGTGAGTTGTAGGCTGGGGCGGTGGGTAGCTGACGGGAAGAGGCCTTAAGCTATTGACGGCATTCGCTATCTACTATAGTGGCTGCCTTAATTCCCTACCCGTGCGCCCGCTGGCTTTGGTGCTCTGGAATGCTCTTTCCTGGGGCACATTGTTCTCGGACCCCACTGTCTCAGCAACTGCTAGGAAAAAGATGAGGTAGACCCCAGGCTGATGGGGTAGCTCTTTAGCAGGTGGGGTGATTGAATGTACTTGACTTAACTGGACTACCCCTGTTTGGCAGGGAGGACCTCGCAAACACATCTCGCGCACGTGCATGCGATGGCTTTTTTTGGCTCCGAGAGGGGCTGTGATATAGGGATTAACCTGTTACCCCCCCGGCCTGGGGGTATGGGTCCGTTTCTTGCTGGAATGTTCTTCAAGACGCTGTGACGCACCGTTCAGACCAGGAGAGGGCATTGTGGAATCTTCTCCGAGGACTAATTGGGCTATATAGCACAGATGCCATAAGCGCGATAGCCTGTCTGCAGTGTCTACTTCTTGCTGACTGTCGGCACGCTGTGGGCATTTCCAGACCCCCGGCACTTGCGGTCCAGGGGATATTTCTTTCCACTGTGAAGGGCCTTGCTCTTCGAGGGCATAATGTAGACCGTTTGGGCAGAAGGTTCTAGCCTGCTTCTACCACAGGTGCAATCACCAGCGCTATCATGAAGCACTGGGTAACTTGCGGCCTGTGGACGTTTACCAGGGTCACACTAAGCAAGTTCTCAGCAGGAGAAAGAAGGTGCAACAGCGAACAATACAAGCACGGCGCCATCATAACCTGGCAATAGTGCGCACGACCAGATGGGTCAGCCACATTAGAGGTCAAAGTGCACCTTATTAATTGGCCCGAGTTGTCCAAATAGGCCTCAGGAGGTACATAGGAAATAGAGACCTATTGACTCAACCATGGCGCCATGATGACCACAGGGGCGGCGATGAGGCTTCTGGTAATCTGCATTCGGTGCATATGTCCAAGGCCTGTGCACGACAGATTGTAAGCAGGATAAATAGTGTGCAACTCCGAGGTGTAGTACGGCGTTACTGGCACACTTTCGCCCTATAAGGAACACAGGGCGAACCATTGGGCATAATAGGAGACGAATTGGACCCTGTCACAGAGTTGCATTGGAAGCACCAACCTTTTTCGGCTGGCAAGACTCTCTTTGATGGGTGCCTTGCACGGGGGACGCATCCAGATGACCAAAAAGGGGAAGAACAAAATGAGTAGAGCCAAGAGCATTCTGTGGGCGATAATCCTCGTCGTAGGCTTTCTCCACGCCTTGCCTGTGACTGCACAGGAGGACGATGAAGAGAACCCGTGGGCTGGGATAGGAAGAGCTATAAACAAAGCTTTGGATACTGCTGCTGACATCGGCGCAGAAGCAATAACCGGAGCAGCTGGCGAGATGGCAAAGGAGGCGGGTGCCGACCCTGACGAGCTACCACCCGGGTATATGGACGGTATGAAGGACATAACCCGAGGTATGCTGGACCCGAGGCCTGGGAAGAGCTCTCAGGCATTAGAAACTGGTATGGAGAAAATCACTGGTTCCATGATGGAAGAGTTTGGAATTGACAACGACGAGCTATCATCTGCCTACAGGGAGGGGATGGGTGACATCACTCGGGGCTTGGTCAGTCCTTGGAGTGGCGAGTCTGGTGAGGCAGTGGGCCGTGGGCTTGAGAAGATCATGGATGCTACCACGGGCGAGATTATGAGGGACACAACCACAGCGCCTGCTGCAAGCGGCGTGAGTAGGCAGATTGCCAGTCCGGAGCCGCCTGAAGTCAGAGCAATGACACCTGTAATTCCTCCGCGCCATCGGCCGTCTGACAACTACTCTTCTACATCGCCCAGGAGCCGCCTTCGTTGGCCTGAGGAGACCCAGCCGTCGACTATACTTGGCTCTGCATTTGGTACACGGATGACTTCCAGGAGGCAGCCTGTTGTGGATTGGAAGGTCGCGGCTGGCACTGGGATGCTGCTTGCCATTATTGCCGTTGGTATGGCCGTCGCCGTGGTGCAGCTACGGAAGAGCGGCTCCGGTCTGCCCAAGGAAGCCACTATTGAGTTGCTGGTGGATCATTCGCTTGGAACTCGCGTTAAAGTCGACAAGGTGCCGTTCCGTCTGGGGCGCAATCCTGATTGTGAACTCAGATTCGCCGATCGGCTAGTGTCTGGACTCCATGCGTACATTGACTACGCAAATGACCAAGCGAGACTCATTGACTGCGGAAGTACCAATGGGACCTTCGTCAATGGCCAGCGCATTGTGGATGGGCAGGTTCTGCAGGCAGGCGATGAGATCCGAATTGGGAACAGTACGATATGGGTTGGCTAGATCACTCGATATGATGCGGTGAATATTTCTTGACTGTCGTAGTACTACGAATGCGAAAGTGAGCTGCGGTATGACAGCCTCGCATCTTGGCAACTTTGAACTGATAGACGAGTTAGGTGGTGGAGCGTGGGGGAAGGTTTACCTGGCGCGGCAGGTGACGCTTGGTGGCCGGCTGGTGGCGGTGAAGGTACTGTGGCCACATCTGGCTGCAGATGAACGGGCTCAGCAACGGTTTCTGGATGAAGCGCATAATATGGCCCGTTTGAGTTATCCCAACATTGTGAAAGTCATTGACGTGGGCGAAGAGGATGGCACTTACTACTTTGCGATGGAGTATATCGAAGGCGACAGCCTGGGA
>JAUWYY010000055.1 GCA_030615605.1 bacterium | reverse complement strand
ATGACTCTCCTGAAATAACTCAGACTGTGGCGAGGGCGGGAGCGAAAGTGGGAAAGAGATGAGCGTACCAGGGATCCACCAGGTTTTGCAAGCGATACCACAAGCGGGCGAACAAAAAAGTCCCTCCTGCTTGCCTCTTTTGCTGCACCAACTCCCGTTCGTAGCCCCAAATCCGGCGCAGGTTGACCATCAGGGCCGAGCCAATAATGACCATCGTGACCCGTATCTGGCCACGCACCGGCAGTTTGCCTGCCTGACCCCCGAAGGGATGTTTCACACTTCGAACGGTGCTCTCAATGGCTGCCCGCCAGTTGCGTCCCGGCCCTCGTGCCTGGGCACTCCGCTGGCGCAGTTGCGCTACCTGCACCTGACGGATGGTCAACCGCAACACCCGCAGCGGCTGGCGTTTCAACTGTTGGGTGGGGCATTGGTTGAGCAACGCACACATCTCACAAGCAGGCAGGTCAAAGTAGGCCAGGTAACGGCTGGCCTTGCATCCAGGCGTTGCAGCAACTCTCTGGCCGCCAGGACAGGTCACGGCAGTGGGCACACCGGTTTCGTCCGTCTCCCAAGTGAAGGCATCCAACCCCAATCGTCCGGACGATGGTCGCCCCCCACGAATCGCTGTGGGGATGTGAGTGACCTCGCACTCGCGCAGCACCGCCTCCGTCCCAGGGCCATTGTAGCCCCCATCAGTCCACAGGGTGTGCAGCTCGGTGCGGGCCTTCAAATCCGGCACCCCTTCCTGCAGCAGCTCTTCATCATCCGTCACGTTGGGGGCCACTTGCACCTGGGTGATGAGCTGCAGCGGATTCTCCGGGTCACAGGTCTCCGCCAGGTTGGCCACGTAGCCCTGGTGACCTTCGCCCCCCTTCTCCCGATAGGTCGCTTCCCAGTCGTTAGGCGACTGCAAGCTGGCGGCACTCAACTCCCCCTGCGCCTTCACCCGCACCTGCTCTATGTCTTCCGCACCTTCACCCGCCTGCTCAGCCAGCGCAAAATGCTCATCAAAGACCCGCTCCAGCACCCGGTAGGTGGGATTATGGCCATAGTCGGTCTTCAATTCCTGCACCAGCCGGTACATCAAGCGCCCGATTGCTTCCAGATGAACAGGCACTTCATCCCCCTTCACGCGGTAACAGTACTGCCCGGCCGTCCCTTGGCCGTAGGGTGCGAAGGCCTCGGCGTAGTGCGCCTGGTCCCCTTCCGCCAGCATCCGCCATACCCGTTGCAGCACTTCCACCAGCAATTGCAGCCGGCTCATCTGCCGAATGTTGCTGGCCACCAGAGTCGAGTCCATCCGCTGATGCCCTGTCTTCAGGTTCAGCGCCGACAGCTGTTCGTCGGTCACTTGAGCAAACACCTGCTCCAGTGGGTTCTCTCCGGTCTCCTGCATATGTCGGCTGAGACGCCGGCGAAAGTTGTACAGCGTGCGCAGTTCAAAATGCCCATCGCCCACATCTCGCAGCCCCAGAGCATAGCGGACTTGCAGATTGAACTGAAAGGCATCGTAGAGCTCCTCATCCGACCAGCCGAAGCCAGCTTTGAGGATTTCCAACCCGACCAGTACGTTGACCGGCGTGTTGGGTCGGGAGGGCTTGTCGGCATAAAGCTTGGCGAACGGCGATTCATTGATGCGGCAGAAGAGCTCGCGGTAGAAGGTGCCGGCCCAAGAGTTCTCCAACCGCTGGCGGATCTTCTCTGGCAGCTGTTGGAACGTATCGAACAGGCCGGGTTGCAGGTGACAGTCGTTGGGACGAAACATCAGCGTGCCTCCTATATTGACAAGTGAAGACGAACCAAGGGTACCCAATTATAGCACGCTTTCTTTCCAACAGGAAGATACCACACCTTTTTTCAGGGGAGTCATAGATGAATGTCAGATGTTTTCAGCCTAACTACTTAGTATCTGGACATCTGTCCACCTAGTCACCCGATTTGGGATACTAGGCGGACGTTTTTCCACATATATCCCCAATCTGGCATATCAGGCGGACATTTGTCCATACAGCCACCCCTCTAGGGTGTATTATGCAGAAATCTCGTCCGCCTAACAAACTTGCCACAAGGAAGCAAAGCTTGCAATAATGAGGTGCAAAAGCATTGAAATGGCAAACTGTCAGAATGGGCAAAAACAACAAAAGCCAACCTCTCCCTGACCTGCGGAAAAGGTCGGCCTTCAATGCCTCATGCTCTCACCTCCTACATTGGCTACTGGCTGCGATGGAGGCAACGATGGCTAAGTGTCGGTCAATATCTACATGCTATTATACCGCACGACGGCCCGAGTGTCAAATGCAGACCGCGTTGCCACGGTGGGCCAAAAGCAAAGCCGCCCTGATCACAGGGCGGCTCTTTTGGTTGGGCGTCCGAGGACGCTTGGAGACAGAAGGCTCACGGTCGGTCTTGCGCCACTCAAACAGGGTTCGAAACTGCATAACGGACCAGCTCACCCGCCAGGCGGGTTTGCGGCGTGCCGTACTGCAAAAACAACCTCAACTGCAAAATCTACTTCGAATTCGGCGCACGATTAGCCTGGTCAGGTGGAGCGACTGGTTGGGCAGTCTCCTCTGCCTCCTTCTGTTCCTGCAAGCGCGCTACACGGAAATAGTACATAAAGGTGTAATGCCACACACTATCTACCAGTGCTGCTACGATAGAACGCAAGTCAATCGGCGAAGACGGTTGTGCCATGGCGCCCGATTGGATGCCATCTTGGATTTCCTTTAGGAGCGTTAACGCTGCATAATGATCTTCGGAATCTATTGCGGCGAATTCCCTCAATCGATTGATCAG
>JAUWYY010000002.1 GCA_030615605.1 bacterium | reverse complement strand
GTGCACCATCAGCCGCGAGGATTTCCTCGCCCTTGAGCAGCTCCTCATGCGACGGCAGGTTGTCAATGTACGCCTGCACCTCTTCAAGGGTTTCGCTTGAGAAGTTGTCAGGCTGGCCCAGCCAGCCGTCGGGGATGCCGTCGCCGTCACTGTCCTGCTCAAAACTGCCGTTGGGCAGCAGGTTTTGTGCCGGCGCGGGGACGGCATTAAGCAAAGCAATGAACATAAGGACAATCAAGGGGCACAGATGTGTCAGATGCGGCTGTTTGCTCAACATTTCTTTCACCTCTGGCAAGTAGCCAGGTTCCTGGAGCCGGTACGCGAAGAGGGCTGAGCAGCACAGCAATACTTGGCACTTCTTCATTGCTGTACTGCCAACACCACTTAAGCTACCTACGCCATTCTAACAGTGTCTGTACTTTTCGTACCCGTATTGCGTATCATCCATAAACAGAAATACAGATGTCTCTTGCGCTCTGAAATCTGGTTGCAAACGGGACCTAATGCAGAGTATTCGACCCCGGTGAAAAATAGCAGTATGCTATCGCCCATAGTATTATACTATAAGAAGGCAACAAGCCGATAGCCGTACCCTTTCCGCGCGCCGCGAAGTTCAGGCGTTTCATTTCAACAGTCCTCACGGCATTCCTGTGACCTGGTTTGTCAGGGCAGAGCCTTCCGAATGGCAATCGTGTATTTGGCACAGACATCCTGTAGGGCATCGTATTCCTCGGGGGCGATGTTGGGCGCCGCTTCTCGGAATTGCTTGTAGGGGGCGCGCTCAAACTTGTGGTAGTTGAAGGCGTCAAGCGGGACCCGCGCGCGCAGATCATTGAGGTAGTTGCGTGCCTCGAGGACAGACGGAAGGTCTGCCTTGCCGGCGTCTATCGCTTCGGCGATCGCGCGCTCGAGGGTGTGGAGGTAACGATAGTCGTTCACCCCGTCCCGGCGCGCCTCCCACGAGGTGGGCGCGGCCTGGCCAGATGGAATGCTGAAGGCGAATCCGTATTCACACCACGTCGTCGGGGGAATCGTGTCCGACAGGGAGTAAACGCTCTGGACGGCGCTCGGCAGACCGGCCCCGTATTCCCAGATCCAGTTGCCCTTCAGCCCCGCCGCCCATGTCCACAGTCCCGTGTAGAAGCGCATGTTGCGCGGATGCGTGCTGATGTACCGGGTGCAATCGTAGGCGCCGACCTGCGCCCCCAGCTCGGCGGCGCGCGCTTTGATGTCCTGCCAGTCCTTGCTGCCGACCACACGTACGTTCAGGATCCAGACGTCGTACGCCTCACCCTGAGTGCGCCAGTCCAGGCCGCTGGTGACCGTACGCAGTCCCTGGCGGCGAGCAGCGCCGAACTCTCTTTCCATCCTCTGCACGAGCTGGGCACCCTGTGCGCTGGGCTCGTCGCTGACGTAGAACAGAGGCTCTGGGTACCCCTTTTCGCGGCAGCGCTCAAGGATCGCCAACTGCACGTCGGGCTGCAGCGCGGCGCCGTATGGATAGTAATGAAAGCTCCTGCTGAAACCCGCGGCAACGAGCTGCTCCATATCGTAGTCGAAGGCGCTGAAGTCGAGGCGCGACTTGCCTTCGCTGTCCGTGTAACGCCATACCTCCTGGCCGCCCTTGTCAACCGCGTTCATGCCGTGACGGCGCTGGTCGACGTAGCTGCGGTAATCCGTCGTGGGGGGCAGTTGGTGGGCTCGGGGAGTGTGCTCATACATGCCGAAGGTCGCGTCCGGCTCCAGCAATTCCATATCACGGACGCGGAGAGTGAAGGGGATCGCATAGCCGTCGTTCTCCCCGGGCGTGTCGCTATACCCGACGTAGTCCTTGCCGGGAGGCACCACGTGGATTTCGCCTTTGTAGTCTCCAGACGTCGTCCCGTTCGGGACGAGGGCGGTCACCCACACGCTTCGTCCCTCTCCCTTTGGGACAGCAACTTGGATGGTGGGCGTGTACGGGCGGATCTCCTCGGGCCGCGTTCCCGGCATCAGGTAGTGAGGACGCATCTCCCACTGCTGCCGGTTCTTGCTGAGCCGCAGCGGATGGCAGACGCGATATTCCACAAACGTAGGCGTCCAGATGAACGTGCCGTTCGGACCGTTAAGCTGTGGCCGTCCCTTCGGACCAACCACGAACGGCCCCGGGAAGTCGTTCAGCGCCTTTATGAAGAGGATGCCCGAGGCGTACTGTCCCGGTGCGGCCGTGATGATCAGCGGTTGGTCGATCTCTTCGGGCAAAGGCTCGTAGTGGTCGTACGTCAGCGGCAGCGTCGTCCGCGGCACGACCGTGAAGCCGCGCTCGACCACCTCCTGCGGCCACTGCGGCTCGGGATTTACCAGGCCGCCGATGTTTCCCACGCGGACGCTGTCGTCCTCGATCAGGCGAAAGTCATCATACCACAGCCGCCGATCGTCATCGTCACTCCTGAAATGCCTCCACGGCCGGAGTCGGATCGCGGTCTGGTCGGGCCCGGTGCGGAACGGGATCTCATAGTGCAGCCAGTACGGCACCCAGGACGAGCCGAGGTTGATGCCTGAGATGATCTGCTCGTCGCCGAGCGTCTCCAACGCATTGCGCGGTGCGTCCGAGCCCAGGATGTGGAACATCGCCTCCTCGGAGCCGCCCGACATCCTGAACCAGTAACTCAGCCGATAGCCCGTGTTCGGTTTTACCGGTATGGGTTCTGACACTGTTTGCTCGTGCGGCTGCAGATTGTGGATTACGCAGGTCGTGGTGCCTAGCTCCAGGCCCTCGGGCACCGGCAACTGCCCGAATCGCGAGCTCCGCGGCGAATATGCATCGTATGCCATGTCATAAAAGGGGAATTGAATAGCCATTTCGAGAGTTTCGCGTGAGAAGTTGTGAGGCTGGCCGAGCCAGCCGTCGGGGACGCCGTCGCCGTCGCTGTCCTGCTCAAAACCGCCGTTGGGCAGCAGGTTTTGATCCTGCGCGGCGACAACTGTGACCACGAAAAGGCTCGCCACGATCGTCAGAGCGATCACCTTGATCATACCCGCATTGCCGAATTCTACATATTTCATGGTTATTCAATTCCCCTTTATTGAGACTGGTGCGCAAGTTGCCTTTGCATTATAGCAGGGAGGGAGACTTGCTGTCAAGTGGCGGTTATGCTAGAATCGCCGACAGTAGTTAAGCCGTTATTCTGAAGCAACAGTGGTGCAACTATGCAAGGCGAACATAGCAACCAAGGCACCTTTTTTTGGCATGATCTACAACGAACTGATCCCCGCCGACCATCTGCTGTGTAAACTAGCGTCAGCCGGCGGCCCTTGTTCTATGCTCCTCAGACGGTAGCTATTAGCTGCTTGCCAGCGCAGGGCTAGCTCTGCTCGACGACCACGGTAGTGCGAATCATGCGGAACGAGTAGTGGGCATCATCGGGAGCCGCATCAGAGGCCCAACCGGCTATTGCTGCACCGCCGGAAACACTCACCTTCGAAGAGCGCGGTATCTCAAAGATCGCACAGCTCATTCCGGCTATGGGCAACTGCTCCGAGGTGCACCGCAAGCTGCCCTCCTCAAAGCCATCCCAATGCTCAAGGAAGTTTCCCGGCAAGGGCTGCCCCGCGTCCGGCTTGTGGTTATACCACTGGTCGTAGCGCAGGTGCATTCCCCACAGGTCGTCAATCCGGAAGCGTACCGGCGTGACCTCGGGGATCTCGTCATACCGGCGGAAATCCTCCGTAGGCTCAGCCTCCAGTGTCACATACCCTGGTGGCGTGCAGGCGCTGCCGATTACCACTACTCGCACAATGGGATCGTCCTCAGCGATCACAATACTATCGGCCGGTTCTTGTGTGAGGGTCTGGGCGTCGGTGTTGATGGCAAGCAGTTCCACCCCATGGAACTCGCTGCCATAGTACTGGTGGCGATTGACCTGGATGTTGGGGTAGTTGAACGGAAAGTTGTATTCATAGGTCGCCAGACTCAGCTTTTTTCTCTGCTGTACGGGATCGTTCTCGTAACCCGGTACTCTCTGCTGTTCAGACATTGACTTGCTCTCCTCTCAGATAGTTGCCTGCACTTGAATGCAGGTGTAATGCCGACTTTGTTATTATAGCAGGGGAGGGATTTGAAGACAAGGGCATTTGAGGATAGAATTGTCTCTGGTGTTTTAGTAGTTACCAAAGGTGTTTTAGTAGTTACCAAATAGCAATGACGAGGCAGCTCATGCAAGGCGAACATAGCAACCAAAGCAGCTTCATTGGCATGGTTTGTGAAGAGTTGCTGCCCGCCGACCATCTGTTCCGCAAACTGGCGGCAGCCGGCGGCCCTTGCAATCCTGAAGCTTAGGACTGTGGGGCGGGCGTGCCCTCAGCATCAAACCAGCCCATCAGCGGGTCACACATGTGCCAGCTCTCACCCAGGTCGTCGGAATAGCTGACCGAGGCAATATCAATCTCGGGCCGGTGGTAGTGGCATTCTATCCGGACCCGTTCGCCCTGCAGTATACCGTAGGCGCAAGTATCATCCGGGTTCACGTCAGGGTGGGCCTGGTTGTCGTAGAAGATGCGGTTGGGATACAACAGGCGACCGCTGCTGAGTTGAATCATGGTATCAAACTGAGGTACGCCCAGCATGTCAATCGGCTTGGTTGGTTCCCAGGTCTTTCCTTCATCGTGGGACAGCGAGATACCATAGCGCCCGGCGCTGGGTGACCATGACCTAAAGTGGCGAAGGATCGGTAGTTTTGCGTATACCCAGGCGGGACTGTGTCTGCTCTCGCCCCAGAGCTGTCCTACTTGCTCAATTCGGGACAGAATCTTCTTCAGAACTCTTCCAATCTCGGGTTCTGTTAGCTAAATGATCCGCAGCAGGAGGAATCAGTGCAGGACACAGAGAATGTTAGACGCAGTAACAGAGGATATGGGAAATCCCAGGCACATATCCCTCTTGGCAGCAATCCCCCCCTGCTATGATATGGGTGACTTTTGCAACAGTCTCACGGGGCACATCCCGCTGAATGCTGAAGGCAGGTGAAACCCACGGCAGATGTCAGTCCGTGCTGTTACTATTCGTGCTGCCAGACTCTCTGACCTCCGACAAAGGTCATCACCGGTCGGAGATTCCGGTCCAGAACTGCCAGGTCGGCCTGGTAGCCGGGAGCAATACGGCCCAGTTGATCCTGCAAACCCAGGAGTGTTGCAGGCGTCACCGTCGCCATCCTCACCGCGGTTGCCAGGTCGGCCATCTCCCATTTGTATAGGTTTCGCAGTGCCTGGTCGAGAGTAAGTAGGCTACCGGCAAGCGCGCCGCTGTCCGCCACTCGGTGTGCGTCCGGCCCGACGGTCACTTCTACCCCATCGGGGTAGGTCACATGCTCCAGATTGGTGGCAGTGCCGGCAAAGGCATCGGTCACAAGGACTAGCCGATCGGACCCCTTGCAGCGGAGCGCCAGCCGGAGCAGGTCGAGTGGCACGTGCACACCGTCGGCAATTACCGAAGCGGTCAATCGGTCCTCAATTAGCACCAGGTCATCAAAGCCGGGCGCTGGAACCAACGGTTCCTTCTCCGCTCGCGGGCGCGTAGCATCGAACAGATGCGTTATGTGGCGAAGGCCGGCTTGGACGGCCAACTCCAGTAACTCTGCGTCGGCCTCGGTGTGACTCGCTGACACTACAATGCCCGCTCTGGCCAACGTGCGGATCATTTCCACACTACCCGGCAATTCCGGGGAGAGCGTGACTATCTTCAGCACCCCTGCTCCCTCTCGCGTCAAAAGCTCCCCCACCTCGGCAGAGGGCTGGAACAGCACTCCCAGCCCGGACAGCCCGGCATACTCTGGATTCAGGTATGGCCCTTCGAGATGGAGGCCCAGAAGCCTGGCACCGAGTCGCTCACCCATGGCATGCCGTGCCACCTCAAGGTGCTTGCTGAAGTTCTTTGGGGGCGCCGAGACTACTGTGGCGACCACCGAGGTAGTGGCAAACCGGGGTAGAGTTGGCAAGATGGCCTGGTACGCTGAACGGCCTTCGCGAAAGTCACCTCCAACCATGCCGCAGAGGTGGGTCTCGATCAGCCCGGGAAGGAGATAATTCCCCTCGAGGTCCACAATTGCATCAGCCTGCGGCTGGGAGCGGTCCGGGCCCCCATGGTCCATGATTGTCCCGCTCTGCACGGCTACCCAACCCTGTTCGACCACCTCGTCAGGAGTTATGAGTGTCGCATTCTGGAGGCAGTAATCCACTTGCTGGATAGGCATTGCCGTCTTCTCCCTTCCTGCGGTTGTTGCCGAATCATCCTACACTTAACCCACAAGCGGACTGCAGGGACATAGGGTTAGATTGCTCCCGTCGCAGACGTGGGCGGACACCAAGATTCTCAGTCGTTTGCCCATTAGAGCCGAATAACTGAAGCTACCTGACCGTGCCAGCCGATGAAGAAGGCAGCCCGGTCTCGAAAAGCTTCATGATCATCATCAGACAGCGGGGCAGATGGTAGGCGGCCTTCCAAACGGTACCTTTGTCTGTGAGCTTCGGAGTCCCGTCTCGGTATAGGGCAGCGTACCATTCGCCATACTCTGGATCGTAGAAGTGCTGTTGGCACCAGTCGTGCAAATCCAGGAACCGGTCGAACCACACCGGGCTGTCGGTTAAGAGGGCACAAAGAGCCGCAGCATAGAGAGCTTCGCAGTGAACCCACCATACCTTGTCATGCCACATGGCGTCCGTCTCCTTGTGCCAGTCTAGCTGAGCGGGTTCTGTGCCCCGGGCATCCAGGAAGGCCACAATGCCGCCGTAGTCGTTATCATAGCCCACCTCGTACATCCACTCAGCGATTGCCAAGCATCGGTCAATAATAGCCTGATCACCGCGTTCGAGCCCTACGGGGAGGCAGAAACACATCGCCTCCAATGCGTGACCGGGATTGATTAGCTGCCCTTCGGGCTCCATGACTATGCTGCCATCTTGGCCCACCGACTCGAAGAGAAGCCGGCGATCATCCCGGGTAAAAACGTACAGAATCTCCTGCAGACAGTGATCAATCAATGTGCGGGTGCGCTCTTGCCCGAGGATTTGACTGGCAATCTCGGCAACGTGGACCGAGATCATGCAGAGGCCGTGGCGCTTGTACTTCGGGCTCCAGGTGCCGTGGAAGATGTCTTTGAACTCGGGGTCGTAGATATTCTTCTCCATCACCTGGTAAGTCTGGTCAATGAGGTCTCGGTCCTGGTCGCTGCCGCTGGCTAGTGCGTATTCGCAGAGTCCGGACAAAACAAAATGGTCGGTGTAAATGGAAATGGTGCTCTGCTTGGCTTGCTTGCCGGTACGATCAAGCTGGTAATGCCAGCGCCCGTTGCCAGCATAGGCGTGCCGGACCAGGAAGTCGCGTCCCTGGCGGGCTAAGTCCAGCCAAAGGTCGCGCTTCTCGACCCGGTTATACAAGGCGGAGAACATCCACAATTGCCGCCCCTGGAACCAAATGTACTTGTCAGGGTCAGTGAGCTTGCCCTGGCGGTCGAAACAAGTCAAGTACCCTCCGCACTCGTGGTCCTTGGTGCGGCACTCCCAAAAGGGCATCACGTCATCCAGAAGGTGCTTGCGGTAGAACCGAGCCAACTCGCCCAGCTTCGCATGATCCATACGGAGCACTCTTCCCTTCTCAGACAGTTCTCTGCAACTGCCCAGGCTAGATTGCGCTACTCTGCTCTGCCAAGTGGTGTCCCCATCAGCAACCGAGATTTACCATTTGGCTCTTGCGCACGTGCGCAGCCCTCTTCCGGCGATAAAGCATCTGCCCCTGTGTCCAAGAGCAGATGCCACTTGCCCGCTGGATCGCCGCAGTAGTAGACTGGGATTTCCCCTATCGTCTGTTGCTGCGTCTAACATTCTCGGTGTCCTGCACTAATTCATCCTGCTGCGGATGATTTAGCGCAACTGCTCACCTCGTAGCTCGAGGTTCGGTGGAGTTTACTACACTTGCACAAGACTGTCAAGGATAAGGCGAAACTTCTCGGGTTCACCTGCTGGCCCCGTTGGGAGGTCTTGCCTAGGTTATCCCACAGACCGGGGGCACCTTCGGGACCAATTTCTCGGCGCTGGCCGGTGTCCAGGTTGACCAGGAACTGCCGCTGGCCTTCGCGGACAAACCGGCGGCGCACCGGCCCGCGATTAGTACCGGTCCAGCTACGCAGGATGTCATTCTGGGGATGGCGCTGTCAGGTGCGCAGTTGCATCTCAACCTGTTCGTCAACACTGCCGTAGATAAACTCCCACGGGTGCACCCCGGCAGCGCGGGCAATGTAGCCGTTGTCGTTGACGATGATGCGCCGCTGCTTGAATGATCGGCCGTGCTCTTCGTTGATTGGTTGAGTCTGCACTCCTGGTTCAAATCTGCTGCGGAATCGCTCGAAGGCCCTTTCCGCCGCACTTCTTTCCCGCGCCCATGCTCCCACCGCTGTCGCCAGGACCATGCCCAGGCCCATCAGTATTGCTAGCCATCCGTTGAAGGCGCTCACTGTGGTTTCCTCCTCCGAGTTGGGTTTGCTACTCCGCTGCCGGTCTATGACTGTCGCACTCGTGTTCGGGGCACAGTGGGCCTTGCCCGCTGCGCCGTTGGGTTGACTATACCATAAGTTGATTGGAAGAAAAGGGCCGATGTAATTGTTCATGTCATCAAAGGGAGGAAGGTATCCCAGCGTCGGCGAAGAATAACCACCGGCTGCTCACCAATTGAGCAGGAGCTTGACCGCCGGCAGCTTGTGTGCTATCTTGCCGCCGTTAGCTCATCTATTCACCTGTTTGGAGGGTAATTCTATGGCAACTGATCAGAACGAGTCGAAAACTGTACAGACTCATGATGCCTCTGGCCGGGGCTCGGTTGGGGGGGTTAAGGTCAACTTTCCCGCCCGGATGCGCTCCTACAAGGAGGCCGAGATTGATGTACTAGTTGACGTTATGCGCAATGCCGAAGCCCAGACCCAGGGCCAGTACATGCGCCAGTTCCAGGCCGATTTCGAAGAATACACCGGGGCTGACCACGCCTTTGCGGTGGACAACTGCACCAATGCCTTACGACTGGCGGCCATGCGCTGCGAACTGGAGCCCGGCGACGAAGTAATAATCTCCGGGTATACCTTCTGCGCGACGGCCATTCCTTACGGCGAGACCGGCGCCAGGATTGTCTGGGCGGACATTGACCCTGACACCTGGGTTGTCGATCCCGCCGACATCGAGCGCAAGGTCACGGACCGCACCAAGGCGATTGTGGTGGTGCATCTGCTGGGTATGCCAGTGGATATGCCTGCGGTGATGGCGATCGCCGACGAGCACAGTCTGCGCGTGGTCGAGGACTGCGCCCAGGCCCCCGGTGCACAGATCAACGGCCAGCATGTCGGCACTTTCGGAGACTTCGGCTGCTTCAGCTTCCACACTGCCAAGCAGATAACCACGCTGGGCGAGGGCGGAATGCTCACCTGCAAGCACGCCGAGGATGCCGAGTTGATCCCGGGGCTGCGCCATAACGGGTCGCGACAGTATCCCGAAGGGCGTGAGCGCTATTGGGATCCGGCCATGGCCAATGTTGACCTCGACATGGCAGGAGTCTGGCCCAAGAACTTCTGCATTGGCGAGGCGCAGTGCGCGCTGGGCAGTGAAATGCTCAAGAGTCTCGAGGAGATCAACGATACCCTGATTCAGCAGGGGGAGAAGATCAAGGCCGGACTGGCTGATACGCCTGAGATTTCTTTCCCCAATATTCCCGCAGGCTATCGCCACGTCTTCCATCAGTTCGTGCTGCACTTTGACGGTGCGGATTTCGGCGCCACCCGCAATGACCTGATGGATATAATGGCTTTTGAGAAGAAGATTCGGGTCATCGTCCAGTACTATCCGCTGTACCGTTACCCACTCTTCCGGAAGCTGGGCGCGGGCGAGCAGGACTGCCCGGTGCTCGAAGGCTGGTGGGACAACTCCTTCAGCTTCCCGTGGTGGTGCGGTATCCCCGACGAGACTATAGACTACCTGGTCTCATCGCTGAAAGAAACTATTGCCGAACTGAAGAGTCGGTAGCTGACAAGTGCTTGTGCGCAGAAAGGAAGAATCGTGTGGCTCAGCAGATGATGACAAGTCGAGAGCGCATGCTACACGCCGGGGACCTGGAGAATCTGTTCAACGCCCTTGGCGATAGCAAGTCGTTTTGGGGCGGCGTCAATGCTGAGATCACGCTCGTGTCGGAGGACCCCGACCGCATCGGTGCTGCTGTCAAAGAAACCATCGAAGCTGTTGGCAAGAACGGTGGCCTGATTCTCGGTGCCGGCCTCTTCGTGGCTATATCCAACCAGAGCACACTATACATGATTGACTCGTGGCGCAAATGCAAAGATATGTACAGCTAGCTGTACTGCACTCAGACGAGGAGGCACAACTATGGAACTGCGCAACATACCGAAAACCGACCTGGAAGTCTCGCCTATCTGCCTGGGCACGATGACCTTTGGCACGCCAGTTGGCGAGGCCGACGCCATTGGCATCATCCAGTGGGCGGTTGATCACGGCGTCAACTTCATTGATACCGCCAATATGTATGAGGGCTATGCCCGCAGCGCCGGCTCAGCGGGTGGCGTGGCTGAGGAGATCCTGGGCAAGGCCCTCAAGGGCCGCCGCGATGAGGCTGTAGTCGCGACAAAGGTTGGCATGAAGGTGGGCGACGCTCCCGAGGACGACGGAACCAGCGCCGACGCCGTCCGTGTCCAGTTGGATCGCAGTCTCCAGCGGTTGCAGACCGACTATATTGATCTCTACTATCTGCACCGGCCTGACCCCGGCTCTGACACAGCCGAGACGCTGGGCGCACTCGACGAAGCCATCCAGCAGGGCAAGATCCGCTACTATGCGGTTAGCAACTACACCTCCCCGCACCTCGAAGAGCTACTAGAGATAGCTGATGAGAACGACTTGGCCCGACCCGTGGTGATTCAAC
This sequence comes from bacterium, assembly GCA_030615605.1. GTDB lineage: Bacteria > Armatimonadota > Zipacnadia > Zipacnadales > Zipacnadaceae > JALGTD01. Next base: position 243,735 of record JAUWYY010000002.1, on the reverse strand, counting down.
CCTTCTTCAATCTGCTCAACCTCGAGTCTACTTTGGAGTTCCCCAGCCTGGGGGAGATAACGATTCGGGTAGAAGAGAAGCTGTTGCCGCTGTGCGAGCGCGAGCAGATCGGCGTGGTGCCCTATCGCATCCTCAACAGCGGTGTGCTCACCGGCAAGTACCACCGCGGCCAGGAGGCTCCCTCCGGCTCGCGGGCCACTGAGCACCCCGGCTGGCTGCCTGACCTTACCGACGAGCTGTTTGACCAGCTCGAGGAGATCGAACAGGCGGCCACCGCTCGCGGTCTGACCATGGTCCAGTACGCCATCCGTTGGGTGCTGGAGCAGCCGGCGGTCGTCGCGGCTGTTGTCGGTGTCAAGCGCACTGAACAACTCGAAGAGGCCATCGCAGCAGCGCCCTGAGCCTGCTGGCTAACTACCGTCACACAGCGAAGCAGCCCGGTGCCAGCCGGGCGGATTGTAATGCAGCGGATACACACACCAGAGCGGATCCCACATGAAACTGGGGCACCGGCACGCGAGCAGCGCACCAGGGCTCAAGCGAGGTCCGAGGAGGTGAGTTGCTATGCGCACTGTCTGGGCATTGGTTCTTGTGCTGTTGCTCAGCTCCACCGTTGCACTTGCTGATGGCGGCTTCTTCAAGCAGGCTCCGCTCCCAGGGCGAGTGGCCGGGACGGCGGAGGTCAGTTCCGCTTCTCAGAAGGCCATCCTAATCCGGGAGGGCAACAGCGAGGTGCTGCTGTTGCAGACTACTTATGCTGGTCCGGCGGCTGAGTTCGCCTGGGTGATTCCTGTGCCGGGGCGGCCAACCGCAAGAGATGTATTCCCTGCTTCTACGGAGTTCGTCGACGCGATATTCCTCGCGACGCAACCCACTGTCGAGACACATATAGTTGACCCGCTGAGGCAGTATGGCCGTGGCACGAAGGTTCCGCCCGGAGCAGGACCGTCCCCCGGAGGGGCGCCTGGCGCGCCGGAGCGAGTGACGGTCTGGGAGCGTATGGAGGTGGGTGACTACGACGTCGCGGTGCTGTCAGCAACAGGAGCAGTGGTACTCATCGAATGGCTCAACGAGAACGGCTTCGCATTCCCGTCCGAGGCCGAGGAGATTGCGGCCGGCTACGTGCACAAGCAATGGTATTTTGTCGCCTTGCGAATACGCCCCGGGCTGCAGCAGCAACAGCCCGTGCTACAAGACCTAAACCCGATCGGCATCCGCTTCCCCGCCGAACAGTTGACCTATCCCCTGGAGATCTCAGCGGTCAGCGCGCCCGAGAAGACATCACTGCTCCTGGTCGTACTGGCCGATGAAAAAGTCACCTGCAATGAGTTAGCAGTAGTTGAGCCAGAAGTCAAAACAGAGCGCCCGCCAGGTTCGTGTTATGCGTCCGTGGTCAGAGAACTACTGGAGCGGGACAACGGAGAGGCGCTTTTCTGTGAATATCGAGGTTCAGTTAACCCGTTCGGGTACCAGGTGATGATAAGGACTGTACACTCAACCGACGAGGCCGTATTAAGGCAGGCTAGACTGGATCTCACGGAGCTATCGTATGATGCCAGCGAGATAGATCCCGCTGCGCCCCGTGATTGGTCGCAGTTGCAAGCCACGCGTTTCCTCGGACTGTTGCCGAAGGCAGCGCTAGTTGATCTGACATTCTCTCACACTGGCCTGCGGAACCTCGCGGTGAGCATCACGCGCACCGCAACTATTCCCGTGCCCTGGTGGGCGTGGACTTGGGCCTCGCCGCTTGTCTTCTGTGTATTGAACGTCATCGTATTTGCATTGTTGCTGGTCGGTTTTCAGCGACTCTTGCGCAGGCGTCCCGCACCAGCAAATCAGGCACCAGAGCTGGACCGAACCGCGGTACTCATCTTTACCATACTGGTAGGCATTTGGCTCTGGTTGACAGCGGGGCTGGTTACGCTAAACGCCATTGACCCGGGGGTTGCTAATGCACTGGCAAAAGCGCTTGTCGGCGCCGAATACGAGGGTTGGTGGTACTGGTTTGTCCAGGATGCCGGCGGCTATGCACTCCTCATACTGCAACTGCTTTATTGTATGGTCGCCTGGTGGGCGGCCTCAAAGCTCATCCGCGGCGCTACCACGACGCAATGGGCGAGAGCCATGGTGCTCACGCCGGTCTTTCTCTTCGTTTTCGGGGGAGTTTTTCTGTGGCTTGTCCGTGAACTGTTCTGGGTCTCGCTCGACTACTTTTCTGGTCCGCATCTGGCTATGTTTCTGCTTACCCTCTTGGCGCTGGCGTGTGCCGCATCTGCCCTTATAGTCCGGAGCTCTCCCAGCTCAGCCATGGCCCATCTGCCGGGTGGAGCAATCTTGTTCGCTCTTGCAAGTACTGCAGCCCTTAGCACGTTCCTAATCAAAACGCACAATGCTGTGCTGGAGACCCGGCCCTCCCGATACGAGATTACGCAGCGGTTGGACAAAGCTCTGCGAGAATTGGACGAAGCGGTCGGCACGTTCAAGGACCAGACCGGCTGCTATCCAGAGCACCTGCTTGACCTTACGAACACCCAGCCCACCTACGGCCTGGACTCAAGCGGCAATCGTGTGCCCATCGCCTCGCCACTGCAAGGTGCCGTGCTCCAAGAGCTGCCCACCGACCCACTGACCGGGCGTTCGGATACGTGGGTCTATGATGTGCTGGCTCCTCAGGTAGTAGACTCCGGTGCTTACGAGATCACCGTGGAACGTTCGAGCCCGTGACGCCTGGAATAGTTCCTGGGGCTCACCAGGAAGCCCCGCGCGAGAGCAGTGCCACAGGGCCCGAGCTTGCTTTGCGCACAGGGCCTGTCATCGGCAATCTGCCCACCGCCGCTGTGGGGGCAACCTAAGAGCTGTCGTCCACCACCGCCCGCAGCGAATCAATGTGCTGCCGCATTGCCTGCGCCAGTAGGTCCGGAACTCCTACCGTCTCAAAAAAGGTCACACCGCGAGGTATCCATTTTTGCAGATGCTCCGGTGTTAAACCGGCCAGGCCTACTGTGATTCCCTTAGGACGGGCGACCTCCAGCACGCGCTGGATAGCTGTCAGCAGGTCGGGATGCTCAAAGTCCAGTGGTACTCCCAGTGAGTTGGATAGATCACACGGGCCGATGTTGAAGACGTCGATCCCTGGGACTGCGGCGATGGCTTCGATATTCTCAATCGCTTCGGTAGTCTCAATCATTAAGCACACCACTACCTCTTCGTTAGCCCGCCGCATGTAGGCTGACGTATCGTCCAGCCCGAAACGGGTGGGCCGGTATGGCCCCACGCCCCGCTGTCCTTCCGGCAGGTACCTGGCTGCCCGGACAGCAGTGGCAGCGTCTTCAGCCGTGCGGATCTCGGGGACCAATACGGCGGCAGCACCCCAATCCAGAGCTATCTTGATCTCAGGCCGGGCCGCCGCCTTGACCCGCCAGATCGGCGCAATACCCAGCCCCTGGGCTACCAGCACCATCCCGGCGGCCTGGGAGATGTCAATCGCCCCGTGCTCGGTGTCGATGAGCACAAAGTCGTAACCTGCATATCCCGCCGCTTCCACTGCCTCCAGCCACGGAACGCCAATATACAGCCCGATAACTACCTGGTCTTCGTTGATAGCTTTGCGTAGCGAACTCATTGTGTCAGCCTCTTTCTGGTAACGATGTGCTATTCGCTCTTCAAGTATGCGACTTGTCGGCGATACAGTTACATCCGTGCCTGAGCGTCGCCACTCAATGGCATCCAACTACAGTTCTACATCTGCGGACTGTGCTCCTTCATTGCCGCCCCTCTCGGTTAAGTCGCGAGTCGGGAGGTGAGACCTGTGGCTGTGAGGAAAGATAGCCGGCAGCGCTGGGACCGACAGACTGCACCGAATTGCCCATGGCTAACTGGTACCGAAGGCGCAGACTATGAAGGATGATCGCGAGCTTTTTTCGCTGGATTGTCCCATATTCAAAGGCGGCATCATCGCCTACACCAAACAGTTGGCCACGACCTTAGCTCAACACAGTATCCGGGCCAATTGTCTGAGCCTGGGAGGTCTTCAGGAGACAGCTCCCAATGACTACTTCCTGCCGCGATATAACCAGCGGGTGCCCTTGGGCCGAATGGCAACTGGCGAAGACGTCGCCGGGCCCCATCGTTTTCCTGGCCTCCGATACCTCCGGTTATATGACGGGACACAACTTGGTCGTTGACGGTGGGTCAACCGCCTGGTAGTTACCAACAATAGTAAAGGAGATAGCGGTAAGCGAAATCAATGGATAAACAGACCCTACAGATGAGGCCCAGTCGTGTGCTCAGGAAGCTCCGTGCTGGCCAGGTGGTATCCTGCGTGAAGACAAACCTGGTGGATGGACGGATCGCCGAAATTGCTGGAATCGTCGGTTTTGACTGCTTCTGGACGTGTATGGAGCATGTTCCCACTGATTGGTCGGTAGTCGAGCACCAGATTTGGGCGGCCAAAGCTCACGATATGGACGTTGTGGTCAGGGTGGCTCGGGGCAGCTATAGCGACTACATTCGTCCCTTGGAGATGGATGCCGCTGGCATCATGGTCCCTCACGTAATGAGTGCGGAGGATGCCAGGGCTGTGGTGCGGATGACTTGCTTCCAGCCCACAGGTCGGCGGCCGATTGATGGCGGTAACGCCGACGGCGCGTTTTGTCAGATTGACATCGAGGAGTGTATCCGACAAGCAAACGAGCAGCGGTTTATTGTTCTGCAAGTGGAAGATCCCGAACCATTTGATGAATTGGACGCAATAGCTGCTGTCGAAGGTTACGACATGCTGCTATTTGGGCCAGGTGATTTCAGCCACGGCATCGGTGTGGTCGGTCAGATGGACGATCCGCGGGTCGTCGCGGCTCGCCAGCGCGTCGCCCAGGTTGCCGCTGCCCATGGAAAATTTGCCGGCGTTCTCGCCGTCCCCCAAGAGGTCCCTGCCCTGGTGGAGATGGGTTATCAATTCTTTAGCCTGGCCGCTGATGTGCTTTCTCTGGGTACGCACTGGCGCCAGGTGATCGAGGAATTCAACGAACAGATATCTTGACGTCTCATCTGGCTGGCGCGACTGGTCGCGGAAAACAAGTGCTGATGCCTCGGTCTACCTGTTGGGCACCAGATCAATACCCAGCAACCCTTTACAGGACGAAAAAGACGAAGGGTCGGCACCCTCTCTCAACATTTGCCAACAAAGCAGGCTATTCCACCAGCTCCCCGTGCAGCGTGGTCTCCTCAATCTTGGTGACGTGAATCCTTGCTACACTTCCAATCAGCTCTGGGGAGCCAGCGACCTCCGCTCGCAAGTAGTTATCGGTTATCGCACTGAGCTCATTGTCGGAGGCCTCGGTGAACTGCTCAATAACTACCTCAAGCTGCTTGCCAACCATATTATTGGCAAAAGCAGCTCTCTTGCGTTCGGAAATAGCCCGGAGGATATGATTGCGCTCTTTTCTGATCTGGCCGGGGACCTGGTCGGGCATCCGGGCGGCGGCAGTTCCGGGTCGCGCTGAGTAGGTGAAAACATGCAAGTAGGTCAGGGGGAGACTCTCGACGAATGCCCGAGTCTGCTCAAACCGCTCGTCAGTCTCGCCCGGAAAGCCGACAATGACATCGGCGCCGATGGCGGTATCGGGCTGGGTCAACTTGATCTTCTCAATCAACGAGCGATAGAAGGGGGTATCATACGGGCGGTTCATACGCTGCAGGATCTCATCACAGCCGCTCTGCATGGGGATATGCCAGTGCCGACACAGCTTACCCCATCCTGACCGGCTCGAGTCGGCTTCCAGGCGGCGGCCTCCGGCAGCGACTAGCTCAATCAGCCCGTCAGTGATCTCGCGAGGCTCTACGGAGGAAAGGCGCAACCGGGGCAGATCGGGAAGTTCACACAGCTTGCGCACAAGCCCGCTCAGATCAGTGTCCTCGTCCAGATCAGCACCGTACTTCCCCAAATGGGTGCCGATCAATACTATCTCCGGGTATCCTGCCGCCACGAGCAAGTTCACTTGCTTGATGACATCGTCGGCCGGGACACTACGGCTGGGACCGCGCGCCAGAGGGATTATGCAGTAGGCGCAGTGAGCATCACAACCCTCCTGGACTTTGACGAAGGCCCGGGTGTGCCCCGACATAGTGCGAATCATCGGCCCGGTCTCGGCATATGGGGGCAGACGGTCGGTTGTGAGCGGCGCATCGGCGGAGGGGACGAACTGGGCAAGTCGGCCGCGGGCGGCGTTGGCAATTACGATGTCGGTGGCTGCAATTTGCTCGAGTTGCCGGGGCGCGATCTGGGCGTAGCAGCCGGTGACCAGCAGTACCGACTCGGGATTGAGCCGTTTCGTGCGGCGGCACAGTCGCCGGCAGTCTCGGGCCGTGCGCGTGGTAACCGTGCAGCTGTTGATTACATAAAGGTCGGCGGCTGCCTCGAAGGGCACGATGCAGTAGCCCAGCGCTTCGAGCTGCTCTCGCATCTGCTCGCTCTCAAACTGGTTGAGCTTGCAGCCCAGAGTTTTGATAGCCGCAGTCGGTCTCGCCACTGTCGGTTTTCTGCTCCTGGTCGAGCACTTGCGGGAACTATGCTCCGCGCTTGCTGGACCGCGGATTACGTGTTATAATTCGAGGCGCTCTTGGATAGGTATTCCAGGGCAGGCGCAAACGGGGCTAAAAGTGACACTGACGGCCGAACCGGAAGTCCGGCCGCCAGCTTGTGTTGTAGCTTTGGGGCAAAGCCGGCTTATCCGGCCCTGGTGACCTTGCCGGCCCGAATACAGGATGTGCATACACGAATCTTCTTGCGAGCGCCATTGACAAGCGCGGTAACATTCTGCAAGTTAGGCTGCCAGCGCCGCTTGCTGCGCTTGCCAGAGGCGCTGACCTTGCTGCCAACGCTGGCCGTCTTACCGCATATTGCACAGGCTCTTGGCATTGTATAATTCTCCCTGTCAGTAATACATTGTTGCAGTAATTAAGTCTATCATAAATCCCTAGGGATGCGCAAGTCCGGGCGGGATGTTGCCGTGAAATCAGCATGTCTGACTGTCCAAGATAACGGTTCTGTGCCGACTGGTCGGCCCCGAATTGGGGGCACAGCCGTCGTTGGGGGCGTGCATCTGTCCACGCCCACCTTTGGGACGGCTTCTTCTTGGCGCCTTGTTCTCACGGGTCTGGCCATGATGGCTATGGGCGGGACCGCTCTCGTGCTCAGCTATGTAGTGTTGTGGACGATAGGGCAGGTTACTGGTTCTCCCCTGGTAGAAGTGCACTTGCAGCTAGTGGGGCCGACAGCAACTGGTCAATACGTAGCGTGGCAAATAGTTGGCAACCTGGTCACTTTCCTTATGTTCCTGCTGGTCGTTCGGCTCACGCCGCTGGCCGCTTACCACGGAGCCGAGCACAAGGTCGTTCACGCCATCGAGCGTTATGGGTATCCGACTCGTGAGATGGCGAGAGAAATGCCACGGGTCCATCGTCGCTGTGGCACCACGCTTCTGGCGGGCATCCTGCCGGCTTTTCTGATTGCCGCTCCACTGTTGCTGGTGCGTCCTGCGTTAGCGATAGTGGTGGTTCTGTTGGGCTGGACATTTCGCTACCCAGTCGGCGCGTTAATCCAACAGTATCTGACGACCAAGGAGCCCAGTGGTAAACAGTTGGATGCGGGACTGGATGCAGCCCATAGATTGCTCGATGACTGGCGCCGCAATCCGCACACAGACCTTTCTCCCTTCGTATCTCTGTGGCACCGGGGGTTCGTGCAGCTTCTGATTGGTGTCCTGACTGGCTCGCAGTTGCTGCACTGGGCCTATCAGCACTTGCATATCTGGCTCGACTGGGAGCTGTGGCTCGGTTAGGCGAAATTACGGAACAGATAGGCTGAAGTGAGATGATACAAGATAGACTAGCCAATTTGCTAAGAGAAGCGTGTTTGCCCCTGCTGTCTGACCGGCAGCACGTCGAAGAGGCGCTATGTGAGATTAGGATAGAGACGCCCGGCAACCCTGAGCATGGCGATTTCGCCTGCAATATCGCTATGCAGCTTGCGGGCCCGTTGGGGGCAAATCCCCGCCAGATTGCTCAGAAGCTGGTTGATAATCTTCCGGCTGATCCCTTGGTTGAGCGGGTGGAAGTGGCCGGACCGGGCTTTGTCAACTTCTATCTGTCCCCAGGTTGGCTGCATGATGCTCTTGCCCAGTGCCTCGAGCAAGGGGAGAATTATGGTTGTAGCGACTTCGGCGACGGCGAAAAAGTCCAGATCGAATTCGTTGGCGCTGGCCCGGTGGGACCCATCCATATCGGTAACGCTCGTGGCGGACCCTTTGGGGATACGCTTGCCAACCTTCTCGAGGCCACCGACCACGAGGTCGAGCGCGAGTACTACATTAACGATGGTCCCACCAATACGCAATTTCAGCTCTTTGGTGCCTCAGTGCAGGCCCGCTACCGGGAGTTGTTGGGGGAAAAGCTGGACTTCCCGGAGCAGGGCTACCAAGGCGAATACGTTGTCGAGTTCGCACAACAACTCGTCAATCAGTATGGCACGCAGTATCGTGACGTGCCTGCCGATGCCGACGGAGCTTCGCTGTTCTCCGGGCTGCTGAGGGACAATGTGATCGAGCAACTCCGGGATGACTGCACTGCGATGGGCATCGAGTTCGATGTCTGGTTCAGCGAGAAAAAGTTGCACGCCGAAGGCCTGGTAGAGGAGCAGATTGACCGACTGCTGGCGAGCGGAGCCGCCTATGAAAAGGATGATGCCGTCTGGCTACGCACTGGTGAACATGGTGATGAGGAAGACCGTGTGCTGGTGCGCAGTGACGGAGCGCCTACCTATATTGCCTCGGACATCGCCTACGCCGCCAACAAGTTCTACACGCGCGGCTTCGACCGCGTTATCTACATCTGGGGGCCGGATCACTTCGGCTATGTCCCGCGTATGAAGGCAGCACTGGCAGCGATGGGTATTGACATCGAGCGGGCCGAATTTATTATATATCAGACAGTGCGGTTCCTGGAGGGTGGTGAGCCGCTCAGTCTGTCGAAGCGGCGCGGCGATATTGTCACTATCCGCGAACTAATTCAGGACATTGGCCGGGATGCGGTGCGCTTCTTCTTCCTGATGCGCAGCGTTGATGCGCACCTGGACTTCGACCTCGACCTGGCCCGCCAGCAGAGCGCCGAGAACCCGGTCTACTATGTCCAGTATGCCCACACGCGGCTGTGTAGCATCCTGCGCGAGGCCGAAACTGTAGATTATTTGGGCGAAGTTGACGGGGACCTGTCCCTGCTTATTCACCCCGACGAACTGGCGCTGCTGCGCAAGCTGGCCGATTATCCCGCCGAGGTTCTGCGCGCTGCTCAGGAACGCGCCCCGCACCGTCTGCCGCACTTTGCCCGCGAGCTGGCCCAGGCTGTCCACCAGTTCTACACCAACTGTCGCGTCCTGGACCGCGATGATCCCGCTCTGAGCTGCGCGCGGCTCAGGCTGGTCGCAGGTTCGCGCATCGTATTGGCTAACATCCTCGAGCTGATGGGCATCACCGCGCCGGAGAGGATGTAGCGGGGCTGAACTGCTTTTTCGGCAACGACTGATTGAGAATAATCTTTGGATAGTATACAATGGCAACGTGCTGGCCACGGACGCCCACTTGATGCTGTTGTGGCGCGGACAATCCGCAGTAAGCTATGATAAACTCAAATGGTCGAGGGATCAGACGGTATGAGCAAGATAACCGTACCACAGGAAAAGATCGCTCACTTTTGCCGCCGCCACCAGATCCGCCGTCTATCGTTCTTCGGTTCAGTGCTGAGGGAAGAGTTCGGGCCTGAAAGTGACGTAGATGTGCTGGTTGAATTTCGTCCTGGCGCCAAGCGCGGGATGCTGGCCCTGGCGGCGATGGAGCAACAGCTAAGCGAGATACTGGGGCGGAAAGTGGATCTGCACACACCTGGGTTTCTGAGCAAGTACTTCCGTGACAAGGTCCTGGCCGAGGCGGAACTGCAATATGCTGAATGAAAAGGACTGCATCCGTATACGGCATATGCTGGATTACTCTCGGGAGGCCGCTGAGCTAGCCAAAGAGGCCACTCGCCCCGAGCTGGACACCAACCGCCTGCTGGAGCTGGCCTTGGTGCGACTGCTTGAATTGGTTGGTGAAGCCGCTGCGCGGGTCTCTCCTGGCGCACAGGCGAGTTATCCGGAGATTCCGTGGTCTTTGATTGTGGGCATGCGCAATCGGCTCATCCACGGCTATGACGCTGTTGATCGTGATGTGCTGTGGGATACACTGAGCGATGATCTTCCCAGACTAATAGACGAGCTGGAAAAGACCGTTCCTCCTGAGCCGCAGTAGCCCTCAACACTGCGACAGACTCTGCTGTATCCTCCTCCCCAGCCCGGGATGTGACTCTGCTGCAGCGCCCCCTGTGGGGTTGCCGGGAACCGTTTATTGGCCTCGCCGTTCCCTTGTCTCTGCCTGTTGTGCCTTCTTTTGCTGGCTCGTAGTCTATCGGTAACACCATCGTTTCTCTGTGGCTATCTAATGCGGCCGGCCACTGGCCGATGTTATCAGTGTCAGGCGCTGAGGGAGTGCCCGATGGAGCAGAGAGACGATGCTTGCTAAGACAATTCTTGTTCGTGCTGTGGTATGTTTTGCAGTAGGCGCACTAGCAGTTTCGGGCCTGGCCTCTCCCCGTTACACCAACGGTGCTGGGGGTGGCAGGATCTACCTGCCGGTAGTAAGACGGCCAGCCGACTTCGATGAGTTCTGGCAGGACGCTCTCAGCGAGCTGGCGCGGTGGCCGCTCCAGCCCCAGGTCAACGGCGAGAACTTATTCTACTATGGCATGTACGGGAAGGTGTGCACCGGTGCATATCACGTGCCCGCCGATGGCCCGGTCACGCAGGCGGTGATACATTTTATGGATCATGGAGATATCGCCCAGCGCACGCCAGCCAATGATGGCTTCGCGCATCTGGGGCTATATTGGTATCCGCCGGATACCCAGCGGCAGTGGACGGCTCAGGGGTTGCCCGACCGCCACAGTTACGTCCTGCGCGAGGCCATCGTGGATGGCTGCCGGGCGGTAGATGCTCTGCTCAATCGCCCGGAGGTAGTTGGCAAGCGAGTGGGCCTCACCGGCGAGGGAGTAGGCGGCCTGGTAGCGATGGCGGTTGCCGCCCTCAATCCCCAGCGGGTCAGCTTCGTGGTAGTCGAACAGCCCTGGCCGGTGTGTCACTACAGCCGGGACGGTATGACCACGCCGGCCTCATGGGTAGCGGCCGCTCTGAATGAGTGGGAGTCGCGTTATCCGCAATGGCGGTCGGCTATGCGGGCTGCTACCACCTACTTTGACCTGCGCGCCTTCCGTGCGGCCGTTGAGGCACCGGTCCTAATGCTCGACGGGGAGCAATCTGCCCCGCCGCACCGGTCGGGTCCGCAGCCCACGCCTGCACCGGGCGGCCCCAGGCTGTGGGCAGCAGCCACACCCGATAGCTATCAAGTGCCGGCAAATCGCCCGCAGCCAGCCACCTGGGAGCAGGTATGGCGGCAGTGGGCACTGGAGGCCGCTGCACGAAATCCAAAAGGTGCTGAGGTGCGAGATACAGGAGTGTCCATAGCTGCGAGAGGCGAGGGCAATGCGTTGTTAGTCAGCAATGACGAGCTTTTCGTACCCGCTGAACCAGTCAGCCTGAGCTGGTAACAGCGTTATCTCTGCTCCCTCCGCAGATCAGGCCGAGCCGCCTGCTGGATAATTCCAGCAGGCGGCCTCATTTTGTCGGTATCTGTCAACGTCTTGTTGGCTGGCTACGAGATGTCCAGTTTGCTAAGAGTATGTACCTCTTCCTGCATTGCATGAACGAGGTACTTAAGCATTATCTGCGCACCGTAGCTAGAATCGGTGTAGTTGCTCAGATGATCCACAAGACTGCGTCCCGGCCACCCCGGCAGGAGCTTACCGGGCTTGCTGTTACTGGTAGTGGAGACGGCCATCACGTAGGCTGCGTCGCCGAAACCGAGGCCGCGGTCCTGGCGCAGTTGCTCAACATCCTTTGAGTCGGTGCGCATGAAATAGGCGACCAGGCGGTCAAGGGCGGGGCGTTGCGCCGGCTCCGCCGCCATTCCCGCCAGGTTTGCCTGCACGATGAGTGTGCGCAGTCCCGCCCGGCGGACGGGCGTGCGGCAGTTGCGACATGCCTCGGTGGCCTGTTTGGCCTGCCGGAGAGTATCAGCGGCCAGGCCCCGCAGATGCATGGAGAGCAGGCTCACATCTTCGTCCTCATCGCGATTGAGCAAATCTCGTATGCTGTGCACGTTTTGGGCGGCCAATTGCTGGATCTGCTCAGCCCTGCCAGCTAGCTGATGGGTTTGTGTCTGGCCCTGCTGCAGATCATCCATAGCGGCCCGGATTTCTTCCATACTGCGCTTGATGACTGCAAGTTGTCCGGCCTCGCCCTGGCCAGCGGCCAGCTCCTTGAGTTTTGCCTCCACCTGCGCGGCAGCGTTTTTCAGGTCGGCAGCGGTGGCGATCACCGCTGGTGCCGTAGACTCCACGGAGTAGACTACCTCGGACGCTTTAGCTATGGCCCTATGAGCGTCCAGTACCACCCTTTGGGCAGATTCAGCCAGCTCGCCACTACTTTCGGTCAACTGGGCAAGTTGGTGGCCAATGCGAGTATTTGCCGCCGCTACTGGCTTTATGCGACTGTGCAACTGCTCGGCAAATGTTTCAGCTTCAACAGCGGCCGTATCCGCTTGGGTTACCACCAGGCGAGCCTCGGACTGCAAATCGCGCGCGGCCGCGGCCTCCTGGCCGGTAAGCGCTGCAACTACCACGGGCGGTCGGCCCTCGACCTCAGCCAGTTGCTGCCCAGCATATTTGTTGCTCTGGCGGCTGGCCAGAATCACCTGGTATCTATCAGTGGCCGCCTCATCGCGGCCACAGGCAGCCAGCGCATCGGCCATGGCCACCTGAATAAGCTGCTCATCGGGGGCAAAAATGGCGGCTTGCTGGAAATATTTCAGGGCGGTGGCGTAGCGGGCCCGCTGCATATAGCCCTGCCCGATATTGACCAGCGCATCGGGGTTCTTTGGGTTCAGTTCCGCTTGCTCCATCTGGCGGCTAATGCGCCGCTCGGTGGGCGGGTGGGTGCTGACCATAACCTCTATGTAGCTGGGGGAGTGGCCCTCTTTCTCCTCCATCAGCCGCTGGAAGAAGTCCACTTCTCCGATAGGATTATAGCCACCGCGATACGTCAGAATTCGTCCCTGGTCGTCGGCGCCGTATTCATCTTTGCGGCTGTAGCGCAGGCTGTACAGACCCAGGCCAATGCCAGCTATCGCTCCCCAGGTCTCGCTTTCGTTGCCGAGGACTGAAGCGCCAATGCCGAAGAGGATGCTCTGCTTGAAGGATTTGATAATATCTCGATTGACCACGTGCCCGATCTCGTGAGCGACCACGCCGGCAACTTCTTCTTCGCACTCGGCAAAATCCAGCAAGCCCTCGGTGACGTAGATATGGCCCCAGGGACCGGCGAAGGCGTTGACCATATCGGTCTCCACGATCTTGAAGCTGTAAGGAATCTGCTGGCGGGTGGAGAAGGAGACCAGCCGCTGACCCATGTCGTCCACCCACACCGACAGCAGCGGATCGCGGTTGACCCCGTAGGTTGCCTCGACCGAGGCAGCGGTGGTGCTGCCCAGCACCTTCTCCATATCGTCTTCATCACAGCCCGACAGCACAATACCAAACAAAGCCGTGACAACAACCAGCACCGTCACTACGACAAGTATTGAGTGGCTATGCCTCGTCTGAGCATCCATTACTATCACCTCCACAGAATAGCCCAACGTTCAGCCAGATTATGCGATTATTGTACCGGGCATCACTGTACTATTAGACGCTCCAGCAGTCCAGCAAGTTCCTGTTCATTGTAGCCCAAAGAGGAACTGCTGTCCACACGCAGCACGCTTCGTGCCACACCCCTTGGCTTTACATGCTGCCGCAAGGGGTGCTATAATGCTGCTGGTGGTCAGTTATGCGCATTATGGGCATTGATCCCGGACTGCAGCGCACCGGCTACGGCGTCATTGACCAGATTGATACGCACCGGTATCGGCTGGTGGAGGGCGGCGTTGTCTCCACCGAGTCAGACTGGCTCCTGGAGCAGCGGCTTTCGGCCATCTTTGAAGGTATCGCTGAGGTCATGGCGGAGTTTCAGCCCGATATTGCGGTAGTCGAAAAGCTCTACTCCAAATATCGCCACCCGCGCACGGCCATTCTGATGGGCCACGCTCGCGGCGCTATCTACCTGGCGGCAGCCCGGCACTCGCTGCCGATAGCCGCTTACCCGGCCTCCCAGGTGAAAAAGTCGCTGACCGGCAATGGCCGCGCCACCAAGATGCAGGTCGGGGCCATGGTCACCCAGCTCCTGGGGCTGGATGAGATTCCCAGTCCTGCTGATGTCACCGATGCGCTGGCCCTGGCGATTTGCCACGCCCGGCCCGCGCGTGCCGGTGGTGAGCGCGAACTACCCGAAGCTGTCCGTGAGGCCCTGGCCCGCGAAGGGAGAAATGCTCAATGATCCGGCGTATCCGCGGCGAACTGCTCAGCATAGATTCCCAGTCCCTCATCATTGATGTGGGCGGGATTGGCTACGAGGTGGAGGTGCCCGAGCCGGTGCGCGAAGCTATGTCCGATCGCGGCCTGGGCAGCACCATCGAGCTTTTTACCTATCACTACCTGCACGATGAGGCCGCCCGCATAACCCCGCACTTGGTCGGCTTCCAGACCGAAACCCAGCGTGATTTCTTCCAGCGGCTGCTGGAGGTCCCGCGCATTGGTCCGATGGCGGCGCTGCGCGCCTTTGTCCTGCCGGCCGGTCGCCTGGCCCGGGCCATCGAGGTTGAAGATGTCGAGGTGCTCAAGTCGCTACCCGGTGTCGGCCCGCAGCGGGCCCGGGATATGATCGCCCGGCTCAAGGGCAAGCTGGGCGAGTTCGTGGATGTTACTGAGGCACTCGAAGTAGAGCTGGTCGGCCCGCGCAGCGACACCGAAGCCGACGCGCTGGAAGTGCTAATGCAGTTGGGCCTGTCCCGCGCCGACGCTATGCACAGCATCATCCAGGTCACCGAAGCCGATCCTGACCTGGCAGCAACCGACGAAATCGTTAGAGAAGTCTTTAGGCGGCGGTGAACGGTGTATTGACAACTTGTCGGCTTTATGGTATAAAGGATTCGGCATTATGAGAATTGCCAGGTTCTACGCGACTAGGAAAGCCCACAGACATATGTTGCGTAAACACGGTGTAGAATGGTATGAGGTGGCCGATATTATGTATCAGCGACTGTCGCCGCGACGCATTGCGGCCAAAGGCAACGAAAGGCGCTATTATGTGAAGGGACAGACCGAAGACGGACGCTACTTGAAGGTGATATTCGCACTGGAGCCGCCCGATACCGCCCGCATTATCACTGCATTTCCAGAGAGGTAAGGAAAGCTAATGAGAGAAGTACCTGAGTTCAAAACTGAAGATGAGGAACTGAGCTTTTGGGATAAGCACGACCCGGAGGATTTTGATGCCGGGCCGGCGGAAGATGTTATCCTGGACATCAAACCGGAGAAGAAGAAGCGAATCAGCCTGCGCTTGGAGCCTGGCCTCATTGAGGAGCTTAAGGAGATCGCCGAGGCCAATAATATGCGCTATCAGACGCTGGTGCGCGGCTTGCTCAAGCGCTCGGTCCGCCAGCTCCGCAAGACCGAAAGCAGTTGACAGGCCGATCCCGACCTGGCAGCAACCGACGAAATCGTCCGCGAGGTCTTCCGGCAGCGATAACCAGTAGCACAGGCTTCCAGCCTGTGGATTAGACGGCGGGGGCAACGACTTGCGGGGAACCCGCTTTTTGAAAAGAGCCGGTTCCCCACACCCCTCCGGCAAAAACTTTGAAACGGGGAAGTAGAAGGGAAGTGGGAAATCGGCGTGAAAAGCATCTACAATATCTTCCTTAAAGGGCTGCTGACTATCCTGCCGCTGGCCGTCACCATCTACCTGCTGATCTGGCTCGGGCAGGGGCTGGAGTCCATTTTGGGAGGAGCCCTGCGCTATGTCCTGCCGGAGAATTGGTATCTGCCGGGCACGGGCGTTGTAGTCGGATTGGTGCTGGTTTTCTTGGCCGGCCTTCTGCTCCAGGCGGTGGTCGTGCGCAAGGTCTGGGGTTGGGGAGAAGCCCTGCTCCACAAATTGCCCGTGATTAGAGAGGTCTACAGTTCGCTGCGACAAGTGCTGGCGTATCTGAGTGGTAGTGAGAGCCCGCAAACCGACCAGGTGGTTATGTTAACCCTCCCAGGTTCCGCCATGCGGCTCATAGGATTGGTCACCCGCGAAGATTTCAGCGACGCGCCGGAGGGCATGGGAGACGACGAGACGGTAGCCGTGTTCCTACCGTGGAGCTATCAGTTGGGTGGTTTTACGGTCTATGTCCCGCGCTCAATGACCGAGCCGATTGACCTCAGTCCCCAGGAGGCGATGCGCTGGGCGCTTACCGGCGGCGTGACAACTCAAAAAGGGCATTCACTGCAGGCT
The DNA here is from genome assembly GCA_030615605.1 of bacterium. Classification (GTDB taxonomy): domain Bacteria; phylum Armatimonadota; class Zipacnadia; order Zipacnadales; family Zipacnadaceae; genus JALGTD01. Next base: position 227,168 of record JAUWYY010000002.1, on the reverse strand, counting down.
GGCAAGTCGCAATAGCCGGGGCGCAGGCTGCAACCTTGCTTGGGGCAGAGGGCTATCAGGAGATGGGCACATGGCTAAGAAGCGAACGCCAGAGAAAAGCGCCCGTCAGAGACGGCTTGACAAGTTGGGTAAGGGGCCAAGTCTGGACGGCGGCTCGGATGACCGCAGCACCGGCATCGTAGGTTGGCTGGTTGACCTATCCTGGCTGGGCTGCGGAGCGTTTGGCGTCCTGGCTGTGGCACTTCTGGCAGCGGCGCTGGTGGTGGCTTTCATACACGGGTGCAAGTGACGCGATATGGCTGAGAAGACTTGCGGGGAACCCCTCCGGCAAAAACTTTTAGCAGGGGGAGGAGAAAGCGGGAATGATCGTGGGAAGGAAAACCGGAAATAGCCATGGGAGGGGGCAGCAATGAGACACAAGCTCTCGGCCAAACGTGCGGTCGTTGCCGGCATAGTCCTGATTGTCATCGCAGCGTTCTTCCCCTTCCATATCTTCTACGGCACCTCGCGCTCGCTGCCACCCGACAAGGCGGCTGCTGCGATCCGGCGCAATCTTGCCTCCTGGCGAAGCAAGCCGGGGAAAGAGGTCTTTATCAACCGTGCACAGAGGCCGTGCTACTCCGTTGACCTCGCGGCGGCCCCGGAGGGGCGCCTGTACCTATCGTGGCTGGAAGCAAGCCGCGAGAACAGGTCAAGAGTGCTCGTGGCTTCCTCCTCCAACGGCGACGACTGGAGGGTAGAAGGGAACTCCGCCTGGAAGCCGGGCGGCGTAATCGAGGACGGCCCCGCTCTGGCGGCCGGTCCACAGGGGCGGGCAATCGTGGTCTGGATCGAATGGGAAGTCATCGCTCCGCCGCCCAGCAAGGGCCCTCAAGGCCCGGCTTCATTGCCCGAGCAAGGCGTGAATGGCGGACGGCAACCGAAAGCCGGTTTAGTGGCGAGGTGCTTCGCTGCACTTATCACCGAGGCCGTAGCGCAACCCCCCCCTCTGCCGGATTTCAAAATCACTGCGAAGTGCTTCGTTTCGCATCGCTCTCCGCAGGGGGCGTGGTCGGTGGCCCGGCAGATCCGCGAGGTTGCTGGACGCATGGGGATAGTGTCCGTATCGGCCGACAACCGGGGCAACTTCTGGTTAGTTTGGCGAGAGACGAGCGGGAGCCAATCAGACAAGTGGCATAGGTGGGTACGAAGGTGGGAACCGGGCGTTGGATGGCAGAAGCCGATGACGACGGAAGTCGGCTCGGGTGTGGGTGAGACTCGGGGACGTTGGGATGGCCCGATCGTCACGGTCGGTGGTGGCGTCATTGTGGCTGACGGTCAGGCCGGTTGGCACTCTATAGGGACTGTCGGGAAGAACCGCGCAGTTAGCGTGTGGGTGCAGCCGAACGGGCTCTCGGCGGCGGTTGTGCGCGTGCCCGTCAGACTTATAGGCTCTCAATTGGCCTTGTCGCTATCCTCGGACCTGCGGAATTGGTCGCAACCCCGCCTGCTCGGCTTGACCGGGAGCCCTGCGGTCGCATGTACAGGACACAACGTCTATCTCGCCACAACCTATGAACCGGGGCAGCAGAACCTGTGTAGGCAATACCAGTTCGATGGTAAGCAGGTCACGTTTGCCTCGCCTCGTGTCTTCCGCGTCGCCGGCAACACGATACCCGACACCGACAAGGATGGCCTGGACGATTTCACTGAGGAAGTGCTGCTGACCGACTATCGGGACGCGGACACTGACGGGGATGGGGTCGGAGACTCCGAGGACCTTGACCCACTAGCAGCATACGTACCCCGCACCGATCAGGCACGAATCTGCCAGGCGTTGTTTGACCGAGCTGGATGTGCTCAGGAGACCGAGACAATGGTAGCCGCGGTGCCCGAGCGCCAGGTGTTCCGAGGGCACGGGGCAGTGGTATTGTGCCTCACGCACGACGAGGCGAGCGGGTACTTCAGCAAGGGTCTTACCCGTACCTCGTGGACATCGACCTTCTACGTCGAAGACATCAAGCTTGGGACACTTCCTGCAGCGACGGCGAAATGGGGCTACCAGTACGGGGATCTGGGCGGGGAGGGCGGGACGGCCAGGTTGGTGAAGATATTCGGTAAGTGGATAGTCGTCTGGCGCGACATCGAATGGGTGAGCTGACTCTGATGCGCGGAGCGACCCGCGTCACTGACAAGGCACTCGAGGAACAACCATGCCCAACGGAGAACATCGCCGCAGGATAATTAGTGCTAAGGCCCAGCAGCAGGAGGAGCTGGAAGAAGAAACGCTCTCGCTGCGGCCGCAGACGCTGGACGAGTACGACGTCGGCCAGGAGCAGGTGGTCGAGCAGCTCCGCATTGCCCTGGCCGCCGCCCGCCAGCGCGGGGATGTGCTGGAGCATATCCTCTTCGACGGCCCGCCCGGGCTGGGCAAGACCACGCTGGCCCATATCATCGCCAACGAGATGGGCAACAGGCTGTTCCGCACCTCCGGGCCGTCTATCGAGCGGGCCAGCGACCTGGTTGGGATCCTGACCAACCTGGACCGGGGCGACGTGCTGTTCATTGACGAAATCCACCGCCTGCCGCGCGTGGTCGAGGAGTATATGTATGCGGCGATGGAGGACTTCTGCATTGACTTCGTGGTGGACAAGGGGCCGTACGCCAAGACCATCTCGCTGGACCTCAAGCCGTTTACGCTGATTGGGGCGACGACGCGGGCGGGGATGTTGACCCCGGCGCTCCGCGAGCGCTTTGGCATCTTCCACCACCTGGACTTCTACACGGAACAGCAGTTGCAGGAGATTGTGGTACGGGCGGCGCAGATTCTGGAGATAGAGCTGGATGCTGCCGGTGCCCAGGAACTGGCCCAGCGGGCGCGGGGTACGCCCCGTATCGTCAATCGCCTGCTGCGGCGGGTGCGCGATTATGCCCAGATCGTCGGCGATGGCGTGATTGCCGAGGACATCGCCCAGGAGGCGCTCAGCGCTATGGGCGTGGACGAGCAGGGCCTGGACAACCTCGACCGCAAGTGTCTGCGGGCTATCATTGACTATTACGGCGGCGGGCCGGTGGGTGTGAATGCGATAGGGGCGACGCTGGCCGAAGAGACCGACACGCTGGAGGATATGGTCGAGCCGTATCTGCTCAAGATCGGCTTTGTGATTCGCACCTCACGAGGGCGGATGGCGACTCAGCGGGCGTACGACCATCTGGGGATCAGCGCCCCCGCGCCCGTACCACCCGCCGGGCAAGACAATTTACCGTTTAACGGCAGCACCACGACAGACGACGGCTGATGGAGGTGGTCTGATGTACAAGCGAATTCTGGTGACACTGGATCAGTCCGAGCTGGCCGAGCAGGCCCTGCCCCACGCGGTGGCTATTGCCAAGCACATGGATGCGGTTGTCGAGCTGCTGTCGGTGGTACCGGTGCTGGACGACGAGCTGGTGCAGGCCGTTGGTAGCGCTTTCGACTGGGAGGCCCAGAAGCAGGTGGCGGCGGACTACCTGAATGGTATTCAGGCACGGGTAGAAGCCGAAGGGGTGCGCTGCACCGTCGCTGTCCGGCAGGGCGATGTCGCCGATGAGATCATCCGCTACTGCGGGGAGGTGGGCCGGACCCTCGTTGTCATGTCCACGCACGGCCGTTCGGGATTAGGCCGCTGGGTCTACGGTAGCGTGGCCGACCGCGTCCTGCGCTACGGCGACGTCCCCGTCCTGCTGGTGCGGGCCGAGGAAGAGGGCTGAGGGCATCCCGCGCATTACAGCTCTCTGACTCGACGCATTGAGGAGCGTGGCAGAAGTGGGGAACAGGCACGAACCATCGTCCGATATGGGATGTCTGAGCCTGGTATTGGCCTTCGTGGCCTTGTTTGTAGTTACCTTCTGTTGGCCAACGGGGCGATCTATGCAGCACAGTGGGGCGCTGGCTGTGGCGTTCTTGGCTGTATCGGCCTCGGTCGTCTCGCTGGTGCTGGCGTTCATTGTATTGGCACGACGCTATCCGGGACGGGGGTATGCTGTCGGTGGGACATTGCTGGCGATCGGCGCGATTCTCTTAGCAGTAGGGGGTTTGTACACTTGGAACGCGCGCCGCGGGCCGCGCCCGCTGACGAGGTGCCTGAGCAGTTTGAAGCAACTGGCACTGGCTCAACAGATGTACGCCGAAGACTGGGATGGCCGTCTGCCGCGTGCTGGCGATTGGGTTGGCGCGTTGGACCCGTATATCAGCAATACCGACATCTTCATATGCCCGGCGGATCGGCGCCGTCAACGCCAGACCAGTATTGGGTTCGAGACCAGCTACACAATGAACGAGCTGTGCGATGGCCGAGACATCGCGGCCTTCGACGCGCCTGGGGAGACGGTATTGATGTTCGACGGGACGGTGCTCTACGGAGGGCACGATGACGCAGCCTTTCGCCACAATGATGGACTGAATGTGAGCTTCGCAGACAGTCGCGTTAGGTGGGAGGACAAGACCTCGTTTCAGGAGTTGCGTTGGGAGCCGTAGATTGATGCGTAGCTTCAGAAACACGGATTTGAAGCCGAAACGGAGCTATGTTGGATAGCTTGTCTCTCTCTGATGAACAGATTGCTAAGCTGCTGGCGGCCTGGTCGGTGGGCTGCTTTGTCCGCGCTGCGCCTCAGGCTGGTACTGCTAATCCGGCAACTGTCGTAGTAACCGAGCGTGGCAAGTTCTTCCTCAAGCAGCGCAATCCCCGCTACTGTGACCCCGGGCAACTGCTCTACGATCACTCAGTCATCGAGCATCTGGCCGGCGCGGGGCTGCCGGTTACGCCGGCGCTGCCAACTTCGCAAGGGAGACGATGGACTGACCACGGCGGGCATATCTACGAGTTGTATCCGTTCGTCGCCGGAGATCCACATGCTCCCGGTGATCTGAGCCAGATTGCTGCCGCCGGTCGGCTCCTGGCTCGATTCCACGATGCCACCAGCGAGTTCCGGCCTCAAGGCGAGAAGAATTGGGGGCGCTATTTCGACCCGGTCAATCGGCTGAGTGAGATTGCCGAGGCACGCGAGCTTCTGGCTGATGGCAACGACACGGGCACAGTTACGCGAGACGACGCCGCTGCGATACTCAATTACCTTGGGACTCAGGTGGCGGACGTAATTGATCGGTTGCCTGATGAGCGCTACTGGCGGCTGCCCCAGGTAATTATCCACGGCGACTATCAGCAAGGCAACATGAAGTTCTCAGGCTCTGAGTTGGTCGGGCTGTTCGATTTCGACTGGGTGGGGCGCCAGCCGCGATTGGTGGACATCGTTGACGGCTTGCTCTTTCTGGGCAGTAGTCGGCGGGAGGCCATAGACCCGGCCGATATCTACTCGCTTACCCAATCCTTTGAGTTCTGCCTGCCCCGCATGCGGGCATTCTTGCAGCCTTATATAGCAGAACACCGACTCAGCGGCGAGGAGTGGCTATGCCTGGCGGATCTGATGCGGGCCCGGTGGCTGTTTTCTCGCCTCGAGCAGATGCAGCGCAAAATCCCTCCACAGCAGCGGCTGACTTTCCTACTGCACGAGGTGACCGCACCTCTGGAGTGGCTGGATGAGAGCGAGGCTCTCCTGGCCAGTGGGGCATGGGTGGACAGTTAAGGCAGCAGCGTGGTGCGGTCCCAGTAGAACAAGTCCGCGTCGGGGCCCTCGCCACCTTTGGCACCGTCAGCGCCGAGGCTCTTCAGGTCATAGGGCTGCGGCGGATCCCCCGGGCCGGGCGTGACGTACGCAAACTCCTGTCCCCACGCATCCTGTATCACTTCGCGATTCTCCAGATACGGGCCACGCCAGTTGTAGGGTACAGGAGGGTCCGTCGGGGGCGCCAGTAGCGCCGCCAGGCCTTGCTTGGTGGTGGGGAATTGACCGTTATTGTCTATGGCGTATTTGGCCAGGGCATCGCCGATGGCATCAAGACGGTTGATGGTGAGGCGACGCTGGTCAGTGGGAGTACCGGTGACGGTCAGCCTCATCAGGAGAAAGACCAGGGCAATCAGCAGGGCAACTATCACGGCCGTCTCCCAGGCAGTAAAGCCGCCGCGCCAATGGTAAGTTGGCTTGGTCTTTGATGTGTGCTGCAACGAATCCTCCGACTATTGCTGTGATGCTGATTGCCGGCGCCTACGGACCTACAGATTCAGGCTGCCGGTGGGGCTGCTCCATATACTCACGGGCCTGATACATAAACGCTTCGAGGCGCGTCTGAGTGGTGGCCTGCTCGTCGCCGTCGTAGACCATATTGAGGAACGGAATATTGTCGCAATCACGGCGCACTTTCTTCAGTATCGCGTGGGAGATAGTGCCCGGCATACAGGTGAAGGGCATAACTGACACTATCCCGCTGAGGCCCTTTTCGGCGAAGTCCACCGCCTTGCCCACCGTCATTATCGCCTCGCCTTCGAAGCTGCAGTGCACGTAGGGGGAAGCCATTGACAGGACTTCGGCAGTGGTGGGTTCCTCGGCATTGCGCAGGAAGCCGTCGAAGGCAGCAGCAAGTTGGCGTTCGTCTCTCTGCATAATCCGGTTGGCTATCAAATTCTTTAACCACAACCACCACTGGCCGTCGAGCTTGGCTCGCATTCCCCGACGGAAGTTGCGGTACAGGAACCATTCGTTCACCGGTGCTGTCCACACCTCGCCGCCCAGCGCCTCAATCTTGCTGATCAGATTCTGATTGCTGAAGCTGTTGGCGCGGATGTAGAACTCGCCGACCAACCCGATACGCGGACGCTGCCGGACGCGCTTGACAGGCACTTGCTTAAACTCACTTACGCTCTGCGTCAGGGCTGTGGAGATAGCACCATCGTTCTTAACAGCGTTGGTGACCGCTTTGACGCCCCGCCAGAAAACCTCCTCCGCAGCCCCTGCCTCGATCTCATAGGGGCGTAGCTCCAGCACAGCCTTCTCGAGCATATCAATGGCTACCATGCCCTGCCAGGCACTGCGGAGGAGGTCCTTGCCCACAGTGCCGAGGTCCTTGAAGAAATTACCCGACTGGTTGGGGGCGTAGATGGGCACATCAGGATAGCCGGCATCGTCCAGGACCATTCGCTGCAGGGTGTTGTACTGGCCGAAGCGGCAGGGTCCGCCGGAGCCGCCCATGAAGAAGGCAGTCTTGTGGCGGTCGAAGTCTGCCCGCTTGGTATACTTGACCATATCGCCGGTTGTCACAATGCAGGGGAAGCACTCTTTGCCGGAGGTGTACTTGCGCCCCCAGTAGACGGTTTCGTCATCAGGCTCGGGCAACACCGCCGCATTTACCCCGCAGGCCTGGATGGCCGCGGCCAGCGCGTAGGCATGGGCGCTCATATTCGGTATCAGGATGGTGCGGTCGGTGGCCGGCTCGATGCTGAGCGGTCGGAACTGTCGGCCTTTCTCAAACTGGCGATCACGGGTCGAGCGCAGGCTGTCCAGGAAGGCCTCGCAGCGGGTTATCATCCCGGCATCGGCGCTGTGCTCGTCAATTTCAATGGTCAGGGACGGCTCGCTGCCCAACCGTTCGCGGAAGAACCTTATCAGGAACGAGTCTGGCCCGCAGCCGAAGTTGGTCAGATAGATCGAATGCAGCCGATCATCGTCGGCGATTATCTCAGCCGCCGACAGAATCTTCTGGCCGTAGCCCCAGAACATATTGAACCAGTCATCGGGCAGGCGGACCTCCTCCAGCGGCAGGAAGTCCATAGGAATTGCCAGCGCGTCCAAATCGGCCAGTTTTTGGGGGAGCTGCAGGTTTGCTCCCAGATCGCAGCCATTGTAGGAGCGACTGACCAGCACGATCGGCATATCATCAGGATCAAGCTCGGCCAGAATCTGGCGACCGCGCTCCTGGCAGGCGGCCTCGAACTTTGCCAGGGCCTGCAGGCCAGCGTCCACCGCGCGGGCGGCGTCTCGCTTACTTCTGCCCAGCTCCTGGGCCATTCCAGTAAGCGCCTTTATGATATGCTTGCGGCCCAGCGCCAGATAAACCACCGGTTTGAGCACCTTTACCCCGTGCGCCTCGAAGTCAATGGCTGCTTCCAAAGTGTACGCCACACTCTGGGCGTAGGGGCAGAGAAACGCATCGGTCATCCCCGGGTCTTTTTTGGCCAGGTTAATGACACTGGGCAGGAAAATATAGTCAATGCCCTTGTCCAGTACATCAAGGGTATGGCCCAGCATCAGCTTTATCGGGAAGCAGGGCTCTACTGTCGAATGCTGCACGCCCTGATGAATGATGCGCTTATTGGTGGGCGAAGAAAGCACCACCTCGCAGCCCAACTCGGTCAGGAAAGCATGCCACAACGGATAAAGCTCGTGGAACTCCAGGGCGCGCGGTAAGCCTACTCGCGGGGCATCAGGCGGCAGTTCCCCGGTCGGCTGGTAGGCATTCATCAGCATCTGCTGGCGCTCTTTGAACAGATTAGGTCCCACGCTTTGCTGCTCCTGCTTCTTCACATCATATTTTCCACAGCGGCTGCCGTAGAACAGCGGCTCCGCGCCCTCGATGGTAACCCTGTTGATCTCGCATTCATTTGGGCAGTCATGGCAGATGAACGACTCCATCTCATAAGAAAGCTCGGAGAACTCGAAGCCCTTGAAGTTGCTGCCCTCGCCGGTATCTTCGTCCATCGCCAGCAGCGCGCAGCCGATTGCGCCGATGACTTCGTTGTCGGGCGGAACGATGATCGGCTTGCCGGTGACCTTCTCGAAGGCGGCCACTACTGCGTCATTGAGCGCGGTGCCGCCCTGAAAGAAGATGCGGTCGCCGATGTGGCCATGCTCGACAACGCGGTTGAGGTAGTTGAAGACGATGGAGTAAGCCAGGCCGGCACAGATGTCCTCTTTGATAGCGCCGGACTGCTGATGGCGCGTGACCTGTGTCTCCATGAATACGGTGCAGCGCTCGCCGAGGTTGGCAGGGACCTGGGATTGGAAGGCCAGCTCGGCAAATTCGTCCTGGATGGAGATACCCAGTCGTTCGGCCTGCTCTTCTAAGAAGGAACCGGTACCCGCCGCACAGACATTATTCATAGCGAAATCTACAACGGTGCCGCCCTGCAGGCTGGTGTATTTGCTGTCCTGGCCGCCAATCTCAAAGATCGTATCTACGTCCGGTGCGATCTGCAAAGCACCGCGGGCGTGGGCGGTGATTTCGTTCTTGATGATGTCAGCACCGATGACATCGCCGATGAAGTAGCGCCCCGACCCGGTCGTTGCTGCGCCCCGGATGTCGAGGATGTCGCCGTATCTTTCGCCGATGCGCCGCAGGCCCTCCTGGACTGCCTCCAGCGGACGCCCCGCCGTCATCAGATATTCTTTGGCCAGTACATTGGCGTCGGTGTCGATAGCTGCCAGGCAGGTGCTGATCGAGCCAACGTCAACACCCAGGTAGGCGGGTATCTTGTGGCCAGGCTCAACAGTGAGCGTAACTAGCCGCGAGGGCTCGATGGTTGACTTTTCCATATTCAACGGCTCGAGATCCTTCTCGTCGCCCACTTGAACTTGGTAGCGGCGTAACTCCTCCAGCTTATCCAGATCAGGCATTTGAATGCCGCTCTGGCGGGCCTTAAGCACCGCCCCGATTGCTCCCATCGCTGCGAAGTGTTCGGGGATGATGAGCTGGTCACCGTCGGCCTCGAAGACCTCTTTGATAGCGCGGACCATGCCGGGGTTGGCGGCCAGTCCGCCGTGGAAAGACAGGGGCGGGGTAATGTCGGCGCTCGACCCGACGGTGCTCTTGAAGTTACGGGCCAGCGCAAAACAGAGGCCAGCGACGATGTCGTGCTCGGGGGTGGCCTTCTGCTGGAGGTGAATCATATCAGTCTTGGCAAAGACGCTGCAGCGACCGGCCACCCGAGGAGGATGTTCCGACTGCAGCGCCAGTTGGCCGAATTCTTCGATATCGAGGCCCAACCGTGAGGCCTGCTGGTCGAGGAATGAGCCGGTCCCCGCCGCGCAGGCGGCATTCATGGCAAAGTCGGCCACCTCGCCGCTGCCCTCTTGCTGCGAATTCTCGATAAAGATCAGCTTGGAGTCCTCGCCGCCGATTTCAATGACCGTGTTGACCCGGGGAAAGAGGCGCCGCGTAGCTGTGGCCTGAGCAACTACCTCGTTGACAAAGTCGGCGCCCAGTATGCGCGCCACTGTTCGCCCGCCATTGCCGGTGGCGGCCAGCCCGGCGATGTGCTCGCGCCCGTAGCTGTCTATGGCCTGCTGGAGCGCTTGGGCAGCCCTCTGCATAGGGCGAGCGTGGTGGCGGATATACTGCTCCTCTATTACGTTGTCCTGGGCATCTATAACTGCGAGATTGACGCTCACCGAACCGACGTCAATCCCCAGATATAGATCTCGGCTGCTCATCAGGGCAGTCTCCTCATAAAACAGTGCGGGGACATATCTCAGACAGCACGCTTGCGGATCACCCGTGTCACTCAGGCCTCTTAATTATACAACACCTCCAGGCCTCTTACAACCGTGGCCCGGCTACTTTTCTCGATTTGCTTGCCGGACACCTGCTGATTGTCTGCGCGGCGGGGGTGTGTTATAATCGGCATATTGAGTCGGTGCGAGGGAAAGTTGTTATGATTGATTACCGCAGCCGCTGGCAGCGCCGCCGGCGGCGCAAAACTAACGTACGCCGGGCCATTATTGCTGGAGCGATTGTACTGTTGGCAGTAGTATTGCTGATCGTAGCTTTGTTAGGTCGTCAGCCAGTGGCGTGGCGATATCGCCCACTTTCCCGGGGTGTTCCTTACTTCGCAACAGACGCTGGCAAACTCTTTGTCGCCTGGTCGAGCGGAGGGGTGCGCACACTTCAGCTTACTACGGGGAAAGAGGCCGGACTGGTGGAGTACGACCGGCCTTTTGCTTTTTCGGCTGCTCCGGCTCTCAGCTCTGATCTGCTGGTTGTGGGCAGTGAGGACTTCAAGATCCACGCCCTGTCTGTAGAGACTGGCAAAGTGTGCTGGAAGTATCAGACAGGGGGGCCGGTACAGGCTCGGCCGATTGCAGACCACGAACAGGTGCTGGTCGGTTCCAGCGATGGTTATCTGTATTGTCTGGATCTGCCCACCGGCGTGCTTATCTGGCAGACGGACTGTGCGGGCGGGATTGCTGGGGCAGCGGCGCTGGCTGATGGTGTGGTGGTCGTAGGCACCACCGAAGGCCACCTGGTGGGCGTAGATCGGGGCACGGGCCGCAGGCTTTTCATGGTGGGCATGGAAGCTGCGGTGATGGGACCGGCGCTGGCCATAGACGATCATACCGTGACCGTTGGCTGTGATGATGGCCAGCAGTATATCGTGGATGTGCGACAGCCCCAGCAGTGCCGGACCGTCGAGGTCGGTGGGCTGCTGCGGCTGCAGCCGGTGGCAGACAACGAGCGCATCTACCTGGCCAGCAGTAGCGGAAGGATAGTCGCAACAGACCGGGAAGCAACCAGGCAGTTGTGGGAGCGAGACTTGGGCGTGGTCTTAACCGCCGGTTTGGCCGCGGACGAAGAATATCTGTACGTGGGTGCGCTAACGGGACAGATCTTTGCTATCAGCCGGCAGAACGGCGCCGTTCGTCACCGTTGGGAGCTACAGGAGCCGGTAGTCGGGTCGCTGGTAGCTACCGACGAGCTGGTGATAGCCGGCCTGGCTGACGGCCAGATAGTTGCCCTGCCTGTGCCGGATTGAGCAGTTTTCAAACTATGTTATGTTAATCAAGGACTCCTTGCGGCTGAGGTCGCCGCATTTTTGCTATGGCTGAAGAACAAGCTGAGCTGTCGCCGCGAAACTTCTGGCTGGGCGTAGTTAACGGAACGCTCATATGGACTTCAATTGCCTTCCTGGACCCAACTACTGTTCTCACTGTTTTTGCGTTGGACCTGATGGGTGGTAGTGTCATCTGGGTCGGCATTCTCATCTCGCTGATTACCATGGGGATGTATTGGCCCCAGGCAATACTGGCCAACGTTTTCGAAAGCCAGCCGCGATATATGCCGTACTACCGCCTATCAACAGTCGTCAGGATTATCCTCCGCTTCACCATCTGGTTAGCCATCGTGTTTGTGGGCGTCAGCCAGCCGTTGACATTGTTCATCGTAGTTGCGGTATTTCTGTTTGCATTTGCCTCCGCTGCGGGTGTGGCAATCACCCCGTTCTTCGGCATTATCGGAGATACTATCCCGGTGACGTGGCGGGGCAAGTTTTTCGGGTTGCGCTTTGTGTTGGGCGGGCTAGCCAGCTTGGGAGCAGGCCTGTATGTGAAACACGTGCTCAGCGAGGCCAGCGGATTTACTTTTCCGGATAACTACGCTCATCTGGCTCTACTTACAGCAATTACCGGTCTGGTGGGTTGGGGGGCGTTCTGCTTTATGAAAGAGTCGCCCCACACCAGCCGCAGTCGCCGGTTGCCGCTGGGCAAGCAGTTAGCACGAGGGCCGCGGCTGTTTCGCCGCGACGCCAATTTCCGCCGGCTGGTGCGGGTGCGGGCGTTCTTCGAGATTGCTCAGGCTCTGTGCCTACCCTTTATTGTGCCCTTTGCTCTGCAGGTCGGAGCCGTGGCCAAGGCGCTAGTCGGGCTGTTTCTGATAGCGCGGATGCTGAGCGTGTCGGGGGCCAGCATTCTGTGGAGCCACATCTCTGATAATATAGGTAACCGGCTGCTGTTAGTGATCTCAGGCATTTGCGCTATTGCCTTACCTGCGATGATTTTGCTAGCACCACGGATACCGCAAGCTGTGCTGTTCCCCGGCAGTGGCATTGATCTACGCGGGGGCTACTTTGTGCTGGTCTTTGCCGTGGCCGGGCTATTGCTCAGCAGCCAGTTTCTGGGCCAGACCAATTACTTGCTGGAAATAAGTGATGGCCGCACCAGACCCACCTATCTGGGGTTCTATTTCAGCGTTCTGATACCGCTGGCGTGGATGCCTTTGGTAGGTGCGTTGGTGATCGGGCCTGCGGGACATTACCATCTGGGGTTCATGCTGAGTCTGGTCGCAGGCATTGGCTTGCTGATCAACGCGCTCAAGCTAGGCGAGCCCAGGAATGAGGAACAAGAAATACCGCCGAGCGTATGAGTCTTCCCAAACTCATACGCTGGGCGGCTGCCTCATTCCCCGGTTACTGGCCTTATTTGAGAGCGCCAGGAAAAACCTCCGGGGGCAAAGATAGCTACAGCAGACGAGTTGTTACTTGCTTACAACACTCTGGCACCCCTAAATGTTCCGTCTGCCTGCCGCTTTCTCTCACTGGCTAGCAGTTTGCCCTAAGTCAGTGCCGCGCCGGTGGTGGTGCAGGTTAGATGGCCGTGCTTGACACCGCGTTGGGCGATGAGATGGTCGGCCAGGCTGCGGATCATCCGCACGGGCCCCCTCACTATGATGACCTCCAGGCAGTTGCGCTGGTCAAGGTGGACGTGAGTGCTGGCACAGATCTGGCCGACATGTTCGTGCTGCTGATGGGTGAGTTGATGTTCAATGTTGGCGGTGTGGTGGTCATAGACCAGGGTGATAGTGCCAACCACGGGGCTTTGGGAGTCTTCCCACTGGCTTTGCACCAGGTAGTTGCGGATCAGATCGCGGATGGCCTCTGACCGGCTTTGGTAGCCGGCCGTCTCGATGAGTTGATCGAATGTCTGCAGTAGCTTGTCATCAATGGAGATGCCAAATCGGGTCAGGTTGCTCAAACTGATACCTCCTCGGTAGTGCGTTTAACTATAGGATAGCGGGTTTGATGGCCGGTGGCAAGCTCCTTTGCTTTAGGACACGGTTGTGATATAATATCGCTAAGTTTGGCATATATGACATTTGCTGCACTAACAAAGGAGTTGAAGTTTACCGTGCCTTTCCCAACTAAGCAAATTGGCCTGGCCATTTTTCTTTTTGGCTGCATTCTAATCGTCATCGCCGGTTGCGACGAGAAACCGGTAGCTGTGGTGAATGGTGACCGGATTACTGAGAAGGAGTTTGTTGATAAGCTCAAGGAGGCGTTTGGTGAACGAGTCCTGCAAGTGATGATTGACCAGCAGATTATAGAGGATGCGTTCGAGAAAGCAGGCCTGGTGCTATCGGAGCAGGAAATCGCCGCACGCATTGAGGAGATACAGAGAGAGATCGGCGCGCCGTCGCCACAGGCCTTTCAGGACGCTTTGGCAGCGCGTGGTATGACTCTGGAGAAGCTGCGTGAGGATCTGGAGCTGTCGACGAAGGTCACGATGCTGGCTACGAAAGATGTTGTCGTCACCGAGGAGCAATTGAAGCAGTTCTATGAGGAAAACAAGGGCCGGTACGACAAACCACTGCGGGTGAAGATTAGCGAGATAGTTACGCCAGGTCAGCAACAGGCCGAGCAAGCTCTGGCGGCGCTGAGGAAAGAAGGAGCCAGCTTCGCTGCTGTTGCCGGGCAGTTCTCGGTCAGCCCGGCGACTCGCCAATATGGTGGTCAGCGCCCCATCACCCCCATTGACCAGATCTTCCCGATGGAACTGCGGGAAGTGGTGTCTGATGCGGAAGAAGGCGAGATTCTCGGCCCTATGGAGACTCAGCGGGGCTGGTATGTGCTGCAGATTGAGCAACGCTTGCCCGCGGAGACGGCCACATTTGAGAGTGCGAAAGAACAGGTGACCGAAGAGTTCAAGGGGTCGAGAGCAGTTCCCCTTGATGGGTTGCTCAGGCAACTACGGCAGGAGGCTGTCGTGAAAATCGTGGCCCCCGAGTTCAGCGAGATGAGCAAGATATACGCCGGGCCTCAGGAGCTACCTGAATTTGGCGGCCAGCAGTCACCACTAGTAATCACTCCCGAGCCGGCGCAGCCGGCGCCACCACCTACTGGGCAGGGCGAGTAGCCCCCGGGGTTGCACGAGATTACTATGCCAGCAACCGCAGCGTAGCGCGGTTGCTGGTCGGTGAAAGTATACGGGTAAGATGAACGGATGAACGAATTTGATCGTCTTATAGAAGTTATAGCCACGCTGCGCAGCCCGGAGGGCTGTCCCTGGGACCGCGAGCAGGACCACGCAAGCCTCAGACATTACCTGTTGGAGGAAGTCTACGAGGTCCTGGAGGCAGCCGACACAGGCGCTGATGAGAAGCTGTGCGGCGAACTTGGTGATGTCCTGCTGATGGTGGTAATGTACGCACAGATTGCCGCTGAGCAGGATGGCTTTGATATCAGCGACGTCATTGGCCTCATCACTGATAAGCTCATCTATCGCCATCCCCACGTGTTCGGTGATGTCGAGGTTGCCGACAGTGACGAAGTGGTGGACAATTGGGAGCAGCTTAAGCAACACGAGGCTGATACGGAGCCGCGCCAGTCGGTATTGGACGGAGTCCCCAGGTCGCTGCCGGCCCTTCAGCAAGCCCAGGAGTTGCAAAAGAAGGCGGCTCGAGTCGGATTTGACTGGGATAGCATAGAAGGCCCCTGGCGAAAGCTGTTTGAGGAAATCGAGGAGCTGCGGGAAGCTGCTGATAGCTGCTCAGACGAAGCCGTCGCCCACGAACTTGGTGATCTGTCGTTTGCGGTAGTAAACCTGGCCCGCTTTCTAGGTGTGTATGCCGAGGATGCGCTGCGGGTAGGTAACCGGCGATTTGAACAGCGCTTCCGCCAAGTAGAGCAACAAGCAGCGGCCCAGGGCCGCAAGCTGTCGGAGATGACTTTGGAGGAACTTGACGAGCTGTGGGAGCAAGCCAAGATAGCTCAGAACAGATGAGGTTGGATCAGTTCCTGGCCAACGCTGGTTGCATCCCCCGTCGCACGCAAGCCAAGCAAGCCTGTGACGAGGGGCTGGTGGAGGTAGACGGAAATGTTGTCAAGCCGGCCACTTCCGTCCAGGTCGGCCAGCGGATTACCATCAAGACTGGAATGAGAATTCGCAAATATCGTATATTGCAGCTTCCACAGCGTCCGGTGCCGCGCAAGAAGCGCGATGAGTACTCGGAGTTGCTCAGCTCGCAACAAATTGATGAAGTAGAGTCTTAGAGTTAGCTCTTCGCAGACTGATATAGGAGGTCGAGGATGTCAGATTTCAAACGATGTTATATGTACAACGAAGATATGGACTCGCTGGCCCAGAAATTGGAAGCTGAGGGCCGCGGCCTGAAGGACCTGCTGGGAGGCAAGGGTTCTAACCTGTGCCTGATGACTAATGCCGAGATTCCGGTGCCGCCGGGGTTTACCATAACCACTGATACCTGTATCGAGTATGTTGAAACTGGCGAGCTGCCCGCCGGCCTCGAGGAAGAGGTCATGGCGAGCATCGAGAAGCTCGAACAGTGGGTGGAAAAGAATATTGGTAACCCGGACAATCCTCTGCTGGTCTCGGCGCGGTCGGGGTCGAAGTTCAGCATGCCGGGGATGATGGATACAGTGCTCAACCTCGGTATGAACGACGAGGTCGCCGCGGCGTTGGTCGAACTGACCGGCGATGAGCGCTTCGTGTGGGATGCCTATCGGCGCCTCATTATGATGTTCGGCAACGTGGTCAGAGGCATCAACCGCGAGCTGTTTGAGCAGTGCCTGGATGAGGTCAAACAGGAAGAAGGCGTTACGGAGGACGTGGACGTCTCCTCGGAGGGTCTCAAGCAGGTTGTCGAGCGCGAGAAGCAGGTATACAAGCAACACCTGGGCGAAGACTTCCCCACTGATCCGGCGACACAACTGTTTGCCACTATTCGGGCGGTCTTCTCGTCGTGGGACAACGACCGGGCCATCGCCTATCGGGAGCTAAATGGTATTCCTCATGACCTGGGCACTGCTGTCAATGTCCAGACCATGGTCTTTGGCAATCTGGGAGAGGGCAGCGGTACCGGCGTGGCTTTCACTCGTGACCCGGCTACCGGCGAGAGGGAGATCTACGGTGACTACCTGGTTAACGCCCAGGGCGAGGATGTCGTGGCCGGTATCCGCACTCCGGTGCCCATCTCCGACCTGGAAGAGCGTATGCCGCAGATCTATGCGGAGTTTGCAGATATCTGCGAGAAGCTCGAGCAGTTCTACCACGATATGGAAGATGTTGAGTTTACTGTCGAGCAGGGCAAGCTGTGGATGCTGCAGACCCGTGACGGCAAGCGCACTGCCCGCGCTGCCGTCAGAATAGCAGTGGATATGGTCCACGAGGGCCTCATCACGGAAGAAGAAGCAGTCATGATGGTTGATCCCGACCAGCTCGACCAGCTTCTGCACCGCCAGTTCAATCCCGAGGCCAAGCCGGAAGCGGTGGCCATGGGCGTAGCCGCCTCCCCCGGGGCAGCCGCCGGCGAGGTGGTATTCACCTCCGAGCGGGCCACCGAAGAAGCGCAGGCCGGCAACCGCGTAGTCCTGGTGCGTCACGAGACCTCCCCAGAGGACATTCGGGGGATGGCCGCCTCCCAGGGAATTTTGACTATGCTGGGAGGGAAGACCTCGCACGCGGCAGTGGTAGGTCGGCAAATGGGCAAGCCCTGCGTGGTCGGCTGCAGCGCTATTGATATAGACTACGGCACGAAGCAGTTCACGGTCAATGGCCAGGTCGTCAACGAGGGCGACTATGTCTCCATTGACGGCACCACCGGCGAGGTAATGCTGGGCGATGTGGATACAGTGGACTCCGATATCATTCAGGTATTGCGCGGCGAGCTTGAGCCGGAGCAGTCCGAGGATTACCAGTACTTCGCCGAGTTCATGCCCTGGGCTGGTAAGATCCGCAAGCTGGGCGTGCGCACAAACGCCGACACTCCGGAGGATGCCACACTGGCCCGCACGCTGGGCGCAGCCGGCATCGGCCTGACCCGCACCGAGCATATGTTCTTCGGTGAGGATCGCCTGCTGAACTTCCAGAAGATGATTCTGTCCGACTCCGAACAAGCTATGACCGAGGCCGCCAATGCCTTGCTGCCCTATCAGCGCGATGACTTCTACGGGATATTGAAGGCGATGGACAATCTGCCGGTCATCATCCGACTGCTCGACCCGCCGCTGCACGAGTTCCTGCCCAAAGACGCGGAGAGCATCCAGGCTGCTGCCCAGGTCAGCGGCAAGACTCCCAAGGAGATCCGAGACATCGCTGCCAACCTCCACGAGTTTAACCCGATGCTGGGGCATCGCGGCTGCCGGCTGGGAGTTACTTTCCCGATGATCTACAAGATGCAGGTGCGTGCCATCTTCGAGGCTGCCTGCCAGCTTGAGAAGGAAGGCTACAACCCCGTTCCCGAGGTTATGATCCCCCTGGTTGGTATCCTCGGCGAGCTGGAGATCCTCAGGGGGTATGCCGAAGAAGTCGCTCAGGAGGTCATGGACGAGCAGGGTGTCGAGTTCGAGTATGTGATCGGGACGATGATTGAAATCCCGCGCGCCTGCCTGGTGGCCGATGATATCGCCCGCATCGCCGATTTCTTCAGCTTCGGCACCAACGACCTCACCCAGATGGCCTTCGGCTTCAGTCGTGACGATGTGGAGGGCAAGTTCATCCCGGCTTACATCGAACAGCGCATCATTGCGGTCAGTCCCTTCGAATCAATTGACCGCGACGGCGTCGGCGAGCTGATGCGGATGGCGGTCGAAAAGGGCCGGGAGGCCAATCCCGATTTGGAATTGGGCATCTGCGGCGAGCACGGCGGCGAGCCTCGCTCAGTCCACTTCTGCCATGAGATAGGGCTGGACTATGTAAGTTGCGCGCCGCTGCGCGTGCCCATCGCCCGCCTGGCCGCCGCCCAGGCACAGGTGGAGAACCCGCGCTGAGAGTGCATAGGAAACCGCTGTCGGTAGGACAGGCGTCTCGCCTGTGCCTGTGAACGACGGGGGCAGCGCCCGCCGTGCCAAGGAGAGAGGATGATATTGTGACTACCATAGAGTTTGTCAATGCCCGGGAGATTTTGGATTCACGAGGTAATCCCACGGTGGAAGTTGATGTGGGCCTGTTCTGTGATGTAGTGGGGCGGGCAGCGGTGCCCTCGGGGGCATCAACTGGGGAGAAAGAGGCCATGGAGTTGCGCGACGGTGATGAGGCTCGCTACGGGGGCAAGGGCGTGCGCCAGGCAGTGGCCAATGTTAATGAGGAGATTGCTCCCGAAATCATCGGGATGGATGCCACCGAGCAAGTCGCCCTGGACAATCTGCTTTGCGAGTTGGATGGCACCCCCAACAAGAGCAAGCTGGGCGCTAATGCCATCTTAGGGGTTTCCCTGGCCGTCTGCAAGGCCGCCGCGACCGCGGCGGGCTTGCCCCTGTACGAATACATCGGTGGGGTGAATGCCAACTTGCTGCCGGTGCCGATGATGAATATCCTCAATGGCGGTGAACATGCCGATAACAACGTGGACCTGCAGGAGTTTATGATTATGCCGGTCGGGGCGGACAGCTTCCGCGAGTGCCTCCGGATGGGTGCTGAGACCTATCACGCGCTGAAGGGTGTTTTGAAGGATCGTGGGCTTGGCACCGGTGTAGGCGATGAGGGCGGCTTTGCTCCTGATTTAAGCTCTAATGAGGAAGCCCTTCGGGTCATTGTTGAGGCTATCGAGAAGGCGGGCTACGAGCCAGGCGACGAAATCTGCATCGCCCTGGACCCGGCGGCCAGCTCATTCTTTGATGATGAAGAAGACAAGTACGTGCTGGCTGGCGAAGGCCGCGAGCTAAGCTCGGAGGAGATGATTGACTACTACGCGGAGTTGTGCGGGCAATATCCCATCATCTCTATCGAGGACGGCCTCGACGAGAATGACTGGGACAACTGGCCGAAGCTGTGCGCGAGATTGGGTGATACTGTTCAGATAGTTGGCGACGACTTGACCGTCACCAATACCAACATCCTCCAGCGCGCGATCGAAGAGCAGGCCATCAACTCGATTCTCATCAAGCTCAACCAGATCGGTACGCTCACTGAGACGCGTGCAGCAATCGAGATGGCCCAGCGCGCCCGTATGACGGCAGTGGTCTCGCACCGCAGCGGTGAAACCAGCGACGCGACCATCGCGGACCTGGTAGTGGCGACCAATGCCGGGCAGATTAAAACGGGTGCTCCGGCGCGCAGCGACCGGGTAGCCAAGTATAACCAGCTTCTGCGCATCGAAGAACAGCTCGGCGATGCCGCCGAGTATGGGGGCCGGGATGTCTTCTACAACTTGACCTGAGCTGCTCACTGAGTTTGCTTCAATCGAATAACACGCAACGAAGCCCCAGGCCTATTGTTCTCCTGGGGCTTCTTGTTATGTCCGGTTATCCCCTGGCAACTGCCGGCCTATGGCCAAAAGTCAGCCCACCGCTGGTCATCCAGCAGTGGACTATGATTGCGAGCGGTTCTGCTATAGGCAAGGCTGCTTAGAAGCGGCGCCCAACGGATGCCTGGAAGCCGTCAATGTCGCCACCGTCAAAGTCAGTGCCGAACACATAGCGGGCCTGAGCGAACCAGGCCGGCTCGCCAAACCGATCAGGCGACCCGAATTCGGTGCCAAACAGGACGTGATAGCCAAGGCTGCCATCACTGTCGCCGCCCCCACTAACGTCATACCAGCCCGCGCCGGCGCCGTAATAGGTGCCCGGCTTTTCCGCCATCCGCTTGAGATAGGTGCCGGAAAGCGACCAGATGTCGAAGTCATCGCCGAACGCGCTGGTCGTGACGTAGTCAGCGCTGGCCATCCAGTCTCGGGCCATATAGTCGGCCCCGAAGCCAATATCGCTACCGAGGTCACCTAGATCGTAGTAGCCGGCCCGGACCTGCCATGCCTTGTAGGCGTCGTCGTCGTAGACCTGGCCGAAGTAGCCTTGCCCGAAGGCCACGCTGGCCAACGCCAGCATAGCTGCCACCATCAGTGCAACTGTAAGTCTGCTCATTGTGCTACCCTCCCTTTCTCGGGGCGGGTTCATCCGATCCGTACTGTGCCAAACGGTATAGTGATAACCTAAACCAATATCACCGCGGTACAACGCGCAAGCACTACTGGCCTCAGAAACCGGAGTTTATCGTGAAACCGTAGCCAAACTCCGAGTTCACTATTCCAGCATCGAGCGAGATCCAGGGCGCAGGATAGTAGCGCAGTGCCCCGTTGATATCTTCGCCGTCGTATTCAATCTGGGCCAGTGTATCTGCCATCGCGATGAAATCAATGCCCCCAAAGATCCCGTCCAGCGCTGCCGGCTCGCGTTCAGCACTTGCGTAGCCAATGTGAACATTGCCCTGAGGTAGCGGAGAGGCCGACCCTTGCGCCAGACCAATTGATCGGCTGAGCACGAGGTAGTTGGTGCGGTTCATCTGGTCGGAGATGTCGAAGATGCCAATGGCCATCTTCGGGGCCGCCGGGTTGTTGAACAGTCCCCCGATGTTGGCTTCATACTTGACGTTGACCACAGTCTCGGTGGCATAGGTGGGGATTGGCGTATCCTGCAGGACGTTCTTGATGCGGGCGGCACCAATCTCCAGAGTCGGCATCAATCCCACCGTGACTGCATAGACCTTACGGTCCTCGCCGTCGAACTCGACCTGATGAGCGGAGCCCGTCATCTTCTGTGGGGTGCTGATCAGAGCGGTGGGCGTACGAACCAGCCCCGTGTAGCCATACCAGGACGGATTCGCCTCGGCCCCGGGGGGCGTTACATCCCAGGGGGCGTACATAAAGCCTTGTCCCGAGCACGTGACGGCAATCATTACTATCAGGCCTACTGTGAGTGCAATTGTGGCTGCGTGGCGCATATCTCTCAGCTCCTTGTGAAACAGTGGGCAGAATCGGACGTCTAATCCAGTAAGAGTATATTCATATGTAGTAGACACGTCAAGTGCGGATGAGTTGCGATCGGATTTGAGCAGACGCCGTGGAGGTTTCGCTGGTCGCATCGCGAAACGATGTCCAGAACAGCGTCCACTTGTCGAATCATGCTAATGGCGCCAAAGGAGGCAGTCGGATGACCAGACCGTCGATAGCTGTAACCGTGGCTATCATGATTGTGTTGTTGCCTGCAGGCACCGCATCGGCAGCGCCTGCTGACACTGTGGCTGTGGCCCAGGCGCCAGCCCGTGCTCCTGGCATCCTTCAGCCTCTCGTCAAGTTGCTGCGGCCCACTGAATGGGCAAGCTTGCGTCTGTGGCCAGCCCGACACGTGGAGTCTTTTGCCAGCGGCACCAGACATCCCGCTGTGGCCTCGGATGGCAAGCAACTGCTGCTGGTCGAAGTATATCAAGGGGGGCTGTATCTTTCCCGACTGGAACCTGACAGTCTCAAGGTCCTGGCCAAGACAAAGCTGAGTGAATTGCAGGCGCCCCAAGCTGTCAAATACATGGATGCTGTGGTTGCCAAAGATACCCTATGGGTGAGTTGGATAATGCAGGTGCCCGGTGGCGAGGGTAAGCAGATGTTTCTGAGATACAATCTGCAAACTGGGGCCACCGCTGGACCCACGGAGGAGCACTTGGCCGTGAGTTGTTCACTGGCTACTTTCTCTGGCCAGTTATGGACGATGTGGTGTACTCCCGGACCATCGGGTGGCCTGTATCTGGCCCGCTACGATACCACTTCCGGGCTGGGTCGGCCGCAGCAGTGGCCCATACAGCGTGCTGAATGGGTTGGGGGCGGCGCCGTGGATCTGGGCGGTGAACTGTTTGTGGTTGGCGTGAAGGAGCCGCTGACAATCAAGCCGCCAGCACCCATCAAGCCGCCTCAGCTTGATGTCCAGAGGCGCCCGGGCTTCGGGCCATATAGGAATGTAGCGAAACCTGGTGGGGGTGGCACTCACCAACTGTGGGCGGCCAGGTTCGATGGTCAGCGTTTCTACAGCTCGCGAATGCTGCGCGGACGCGGCAACTTCTCTCATCCTGCCTGTGCGGTGCTGGACGGCCAGGTTACTATTGCGTATGCTAGCCGACCGCCCGCAGCCACTGCTGCCGCCCAGCAATCAAGCATTGACATTACCGTAACCACGGGAGAAGAGGGCCAAGTGACCTCTACATCGTATGATAGTGGTGGTCATAATGTCGCTCCCGATGCGGTGCGGATGGGCGAGGCGTTATTCGTGGCCTACAACAAATGGTCAGCTAACCCAGACAGCTCTGCCGGTGCAGTCAACCGGGGTACTTATGTAGGTAAGATCGAGCTGAAGTTCTAGCCTGACAGGCAGGGAACCCCCGACCTATCGCAGCTCTTGTTGGCCTTGCTGAAAGAGTGCTCCCTGGCTTGGCTAAGATTCTGTGTTGCTATGCTTCCTCTGTGGACGGCAGACGCTTGCGCAGGGCTTCAGCAGCCCGTCGCTTGAGCTCCTTCAGCAGGTTGGTACGACGCTCTGCATACCACAGCATTGGCAGCACCAGCACCGCGAAACAGAGGCAGCGGAGTGCCACATCGGCCCACATACTTGTGGAGGCTCCCAGCATCCAGTTAGTCACAGTTCCTGAAATCCTCAGCGCGATTATTGCCCAGAGCAGAGGCAAATAACACACAGCCAGTTCGCGCCACAGTTGCAAGCGCCTGCGGTAGTAACGGCCCAGGACGATGTATAGCGTCAGAACGCTGGTCACAGCGTAGCCGGCGGCGGCGGCCATGGCAATTCGAGCCAGGCTCGGTTCAAGTAGCGCCACCATGGCGCCGGCGACCGCAGTCTCCGCCAGCTTGTTGACTATCACTATGGCAATTCGGGCCAGGCTCGGCTCAAGTAACAACAGCATGCCGGCGGCAGCGACCGCTGCTCCTGCTAGCTTGTTGACTATCACTATCCGTTCTTCGTTGAAGGCAATTAAGGCCCCGTCAGCGGCCACCGGCAGAGCCAAGAAGACTGCGGCCAGCGATAGAACCTGAGCGGCGAAAATAGCCGGGGAGAATTTCGGAATGATTGTGTTGATCATGACTGGCATAATGATGAACACAAAACCGGCCAGGATCGGCATTATCAGGCCGGCGGCCAGGATGGGACGAAGCACATAATCACGTAGCCCTTCCAGTCGCCTGTCGGCCCCGTAGCGCTCCCACAGGCGGGGCATCAGGACAAAGCCAACGGCTTCGGGGATGCGGTATAGATAGGCAGCAATCTGCATCGCCACGCTATACAGCCCGAAGCGGTAGGCATCGAAATACCTGACCACCAGTACACCATCTATGGTACGAAGCAGAATGCCCGAAAAAAGCACACCAGCAATGGGCATGCCCACCCGGATCAATCGCCACAGCATGGGCCGATCCAGGTGCGGGCGGATGTAAAAGTTGCCAGCTACCGCGAAATACAGCAGGGTAATCGTAACAGCGGCCAACCAGCCCCACATCGCCCCCATCAGTCCGAAAAGCAGTGCTCCACCTACAATCAGGCCGAACTGAGCCAGGCTCATCACCATCGCGGCAACCGCCAACACACTGTAAGTGCCCCAGGCTCGCAGCACCACTCGATACAGAGCGATGGCTTGTCCGCCCAGGATGGTGCCGGCGCCAATGGCCAAAGTTAGGCGCGTCGGCCCCTGCATCCCAGGGCCGAGCAACGCGTAGGCCAGCATTCCCCCGCTGGCTAACGTGGCAAGCAAAACGACGGCGGTGGTGCCGACATTCTCGATATGAGTAGCATCCTCGTGGTTGTCTCGGCCAAGTGCCAGGGGGAGCTCCTTGCTCAGGCCGTGCAGTGAACCGAGGTGGGAGTTGGACAGGTAGCGCCCGAAGAGGTGAACCAGGCGCATCAGCCCGCGAGCTGTCGGCCCGATAGCTCGCATCACCAGTATGCCGCGGACGACCCCCAGCAGCATATCGCAATACGAGCTGCCCAGGATCATCCCCAGCCCGCTGAGCACTGATTGCGAGTGGCCCCGCGCTGCCCGGCGCGATGAATGGTCAGAATATTGTTCGGTCATTTGCTATCTATATCGCTTCTGACACCCTTGACAGAGACCTGAATGGCTGATGGTCGAGGTGGCAGACGGCTGCCGTATATACGCGGGCCGCCTGCAGCGGGATCGAAAGTGATAAACGGTAAGCCAAGTCTGCTGAGGGATGGTGGTGTTTACAGAGCGAGTCATGCCCGGATCGCTACTGCTGCGCTTTCCACCAAACTCGCCAGGCAGATTATGCCTTCGGCAGTAGCATCTACCACGTCGGAGGTAATATCCGAACCCATGCAGCCTTTGAGCCAGGTACCATTTCCCAGTTGCGTGGTCAGCAAGTTGGTTCCGACCTGTTCGGCGATGCGCTCGTAATTCGCGTTATCGGTCACCTTGAACGCAATCGCCGCCGCCCATCCCAAAAAGCCGCTGGTCTCACTGGTGTAACGATCGCCGGCGCAGCCCTCCACGAACTGGAGGTATTTATGAGCGCCGTCCAGATAGGCCTGCTCGCTGGTGGCCTCATACAGCAGAGCGAGGAAACCGCCAGCCAGGGCGGGGACATGATACCACTGCCCGCGGTGGCTGACATTGACAGCGAAGTACGGGGCCACTGCCTCGTCAAAGTCAGTGATAATATGGTCGGTTTGCTCAGCAACAAAGTAAAGTTGGGCGGCGGCCCCGCCCGGCTGGTCATCCCACAGCCACAACAAGAACTGCCCAGCCGCCTCAGCCGCCTGAATCTGCCCACCATACAGGCAGGCCAGGCCGGCTGCGGCCGTCGAAAGCCCATCCTGGTGATCGCGAAGGCCGGCCTCCGGGCCTGCTGACAGGAAACCACCTGTTTGGGGGTGCTGAAGGGTCAGCAGGAAGCCCATCGCTGGGATCGACAGGCCGAAGTGGCCCAATCGGTGGGCGCCACAGATCAGCCAGGAGTTGCTCCAGGAATAGAAGTGCTCAAGTAACGGGGGCCTATGGTAGTGGCCGGTGAAATCCCCTTCATCATCGAGGCTGCTTTCGTGAATCCAGGAAATCAGGGTCGCGGCTCGGTCAATCTGGCCCATCAGTGCATATGCCAGGGGCACTTTGTGATAGGTGGCGACGCCATGTTCGGCTGGCTGTATCTGTCCGTCATTGTCATGTTGTGAGAGCAGCCACTTGGTGGCTCGGATCATGGCCTGGCGGTAGCTGGTAACATCCATAAGTCTCTAATACTCCAGTAATTCATTTAGTATAGCGCATGACGACATACGGCCGTAGCAGGGCGCAAACACCTGACTATATTGGACATTCATCAAAGCATACCTTCACCTGGGCTTGATGTCAACAGACTTGCCGTGCAGGTGATATTGGCTCGGGCACTGAACATGAACAATGCAGCGGCAGCCACCGCTTGTTGGGACGGAGCCAGCTCACCTGGATGACTTCAAGCTGCGTGCCAAAGCAGACTCGCCCGGAAGCTGAGTTATGAGAGATGCTCGCCAGTTACATCCTGCCGATTCCTATCAGAGACTGCTGCAGGAGTACGACTTGCGCGAGATTGACGCCGAGGATGGCCGCAGCCTGTTTCATCGCAAGTATATGGCTCGGCTGGGTTGGGTGATAGGAACAATTCAGCGGGAGTTGACGCCTGGTTCAACTGTGCTGGAAGTCGGCTGCTCGCAGGCCAACGCCAGCCTGCTGCTGGCCGAGCAGGGTTATCGGTGTATAGGCCTGGACATTCGTCCCGAAGCCCTCACATACGCGCTAAGCAAGCATACCGACGGCTCCTTTTGTCCGGTAGCTGGATCTGCAGAAAGCCTCCCTTTCGCCAGCAAGCAATTTGATGGCATCGTTGTTGGAGAGCTTCTTGAGCACTGCGCCAACCCGGCGGCTATTGTTCGCCGGTGCGTTGAGCTTCTAAAGCCCTGTGGTATCGCAGTCTTTACTACTCCAAATGGGCAGTATATCGCTTCTAAAGAACCGCTTTACGAGCCGTGCAGAGGAGCTGACAGTTCGTTAGTACGGAGGGAATTTGGTCCGGCTGGCGACGATCACCTATTTGCCTTTGCCTTGCCCAGCTTCAAGCAGATGCTGGAAGCAGCAGATTTAGACATAATCTATTCCGGCTATGTGGGCAGCGTGGTGTATTCAGACAGATACTTCCCGCCCAAGCGCATTATGTCCCCGGCGTGGTTGGATCGTCTCAGCCGATGGGTAAACCACCTTCCCGGCCTTAACCGCCTGCTTTCGTATACGCTGGTGGCGGTAGCCCGCAAGCCCTAGCAGCATCCCAGCGGTCGGGCGGCTACTTCACTTCGTCGGGTTGCCAGCCGTTCTGGGGAAGGTCTAGAGCGGCATCAAGGGTCAGCAACTCTGGGCAGTTAGGGCCATGCATCTCGGAGAGCGACCCTGGCTCCAAGCCCCGCGCACGCAAGCCCCGGATGATCAGGGGCAGTGCCCGCACACTGTTGATATCGCCGCCATGCATCAGAATGATTGCACCAGGTCGGATGCCAGCCAGGCAGCGCTGGACAATCTCACTGACCGGCGGATTAGCCCAGTCGCCGGCATTGTGGGTCCACAGAGTAACAGTCTGCGAGCGGACACTGGCGCAGCGCAGCACATCGGCAGTGTAGTTGCCGCCGGGGGGGCGCAAGTATCTCGCCACCTGGCCGGTCAAGCGCCCGATAATGGTCTGACAGGCATCCAGCTCGGCAGCAATCTCCTGGGCGCTGAGCCGCGACAGGCGGCGGTGGTGATAGGTATGATTGCCGATCAGATGTCCGGCTTCGGCAATATCACGGAGAAGTTGCGGGTACTGCTCAGCCTTCTCGCCCACCACAAAAAAGTTGGCTACAACTTGATGACGGTCAAGCACCTGCAGAATCAGGGGCGTCAGTAGCGGGCAGGGGCCGTCGTCAATGGTGATGGCCACGCGTCGCTGGCGCCTGGTGCCGTGCAGCATCACTGAGGCGACTGGCTCTTCCGAGGTGTTCTCGGGCAGACGGCCGTTGCTGGCCAAAATATGTTGCCAGTCAGCGCCATAGCCCACCAGCGACTTGGTGTAAGCAGTGGGGGGCAGCGGCGCCGGAACGGAATTGCGAGAGGGATTGTCGGGGTCGTAGTCAAGCAGCAGCGGGTCGTAGCGCACCACGCCCAGTCTGCGCACCACTTGCCGGCTGCTGCGAATCGAGTAGGGCAAAGCGAGGTAACTGCTGCGGGCTGTCGATAGCGAAAAGACCGGCCGGTGGCTCTGCCCGCCGGCATTAGGCTCACTGGGCACGACCGACCAGACGTCAACGTGGCTGATGTCGGTATCGGCAGAAAAAGCGGCAGCCAGTGCGGCGGAGGCATCGGCCTCCATTGCTGCCAGCCGGAACTGGCCGGTGAGCTGATCACCGGCCTGAAACTTGACCAGCGCGGCTTTCTGGCCTTCGACCTCACCGACGGCCACTCGTAGCAATCGCTGGTGGAGCTGGGTGCTCTGAAGCTGGTCGGCGATGCGCCTCTCATCTTCGACGCAAAGGCCCTTGATCACCTGGGCCTGCTCGCCCTCCAGGGGCACCAGCAGTTCCGCGGGCGGCTGGGACCGATGCAGGGCGATATGTGACAGACTATCTGTCGGCTCGGGAGAGTCTGGCTGAGTGCTGCCTGCAGCGGTGGCAAGCAGGGCCAGAATTGCTATTATTGTCAGAGCAAATGGCTGTCTCATTGGTAGCTTGACTTAGCGGCTGGCGAGACTGTGTAATGCTGCATCAGCCTGCCTACAAGTGCATAATTCACTCGCTTTCGCCGCTTATTATAGCCCAGCCAGGTTGCCGCGTCCAGCGGGGATACCATCTATCAGGCTCAGAGAGCTTGCTGCCTCGTAAAAAGAGAGGCCCGAGCAACCAGCCCGGGCCTCAGGGTTCGTCACGGTTGCAGACTAGTTTCCTACCACTTCACGCTGATATCCACTATAGTGTGGAGTATTTCGCCATCCACCTTGCGCACCACTCGCAGCACCACGTACGATTTGTCACTCTTTCGGGCGGTCTGCAGGGCGGTGTCCCAGTCAGCCAGGTCCTCGATTAAGACTTGGTTGACTGTGATGATAAGGTCACCTTTGGTGAGCTTGCCGCGAGCCGGGCCTTGGGCGGCCACATCAGTGACAATTACCCCACGAAACGGTCTGACGTCGAGGCGGGTTCTATCTTCGTTGGTGAGGGGTCGTACGGTCACGCCCAGAGCAGTCCTGCCGCTGGCGTCAGCCGGATGTTCCTCTTTGGCTTCTTCGGGTTGCTCCAAGCCGGCGTACTTGGCGGGCATCTCACCGAGGGTTACTTTCACTGTCCTCTCCTTCTTGTTGCGGACCACGGTAAGCTCGATAGTGGCATCCGGGGGGGTGCTGCCAATGATCTGCTGTAGATCCCAGGTATCTTCGACCAGCTCGCTGTCGACAGCTATGATGACGTCTTCGACCTGCAATTCACTGTCAGCAGCCGGCGAATTCTCCTGAATGTTGGTAACCAATGCACCATGGTCCACACCGTAGAAATCCCTGGTGTTGGCAGTTAGCTCTTCAATCCCGATGCCCAGCCAGCCGCGCTTGACTACTTTGTGTTCGATGAGCTGGGGAATGATACCCTGCGCGGTATCAGAAGGAATGGCAAAGCCGATACCCACGTTGCCGACGATCATACCGGGTGAGGCGATGGCCACGTTGATGCCAATGACCTCCCCGCGCAGATTGACCAGTGGCCCGCCACTGTTACCCCGGTTGATGGCCGCGTCGGTCTGGATGATATCCCCCAACCGGATGTACTTGCTCAGGCCGCGCAAGGAGCGTCCTTTGGCCGAGATTATGCCAGCAGTGACTGTCTGATCCAGGTGGAAGGGGCTGCCGATCGCCATGACCCACTGGCCAACCCTGGCATCTGTAGAGTTGCCCAGGGACAGAGTCGGCAGCTTGCGATCGACATCAATCTTTAGAATGGCCAGGTCGGTCTTGGGGTCCTTGCCGATCAACTTTGCATCGTACTTGCGGTCGTCGTCCTTATCGAAAAGCTGAACCTCGAAATTGGTGCCGTCTTTGACTACGTGTGTGTTAGTGACAATGTAACCGTCCTCACGATAGATCCAGCCTGACCCAGCGACTGGGGTGGGAATCGCTTCTTCCTCACCGGGCTCGCCTTCGGGCATTCCGAACGGGCCGCGAAATTGCTCAAAGAACTCGCGCAGTTGTGGCGGAATCTCCGGCACCATGAGCATAGTGCGCTTCTGGAGGCGTTCTGCGGTGATATTTACCACTGCTGGTCGTACTCTTGCCACTACCTCAACGAAAGCGTCTTCCAGATTGGCGATCCCCTGTGCCGTTGCTGGTGGGGTAAGCTGCTCGTGCGTAGCGGGGCTATACATCACCATCGCGGCAATTCCCAGCCCAACCAGCACGCTCAATAGGATGATAATAATGTGGGAATGTCGGTGACTGAACATAGTTTTCTTAGCCATTTGCCAAATTCTCCTAATGGTATACATGGGGTTTAGTAGATAACAGTCTCCCAGCTTGAATCTTAATTGTTTGACGTAACTGGGAGTGAGATTGTTCACCTGCCCGCTATTCTTGTGCCCTCCAGTTCCTAGCAAGCACGGCGGCGAAGTACCCGGCCCCGAAGCCATTGTCAATGTTAACGACCACCACGCCGCTGGCGCAACTGTTAAGCATAGCCAGCAGCGCAGACAGTCCCCCGAAGCTGGCCCCGTACCCGACGCTGGTGGGGACAGCGATTACCGGCGCGCTCACCAGCCCGCCGACCACGCTGGGCAAGGCCCCTTCCATCCCGGCGACTACCACTATCACCGCGGCCTGCTCCAGCATCTTCCGGTGATCCAGTAGCCGGTGCAGGCCGGCCACCCCCACATCATACAGTGACTGGACCTGACAGCCGGCCGCAGCGGCAGTGACGCGGGCTTCTTCAGCTACCGGTATGTCCGAGGTTCCCGCACTGACCACCAGCACCAGGCCCCTCTGGGAGGGGGTGGTCTCGGGCTGACCGACTTGCACGATTTGGGCTTGCTCGTGGTAGATCGCTCCGGAGGCCACTGCCTGAACTGCCTGGTAGACCTCAGTGCTGGCATGAGTGGCCAGAACCACCTGATCCTGCTCGCGCATCGCCGCCGCTATGCGGCTGACCTGTTCGGGGGTCTTGCCCGGGCAGAATATCACCTCAGGAAAGCCGGTGCGCAGGGCGCGATGGTGGTCAATCTTGGCGAAGCCCAGGTCCTCAAAGGGCATGCCCTGCAGCCGGTCCAGGGCGGCCTGCACCTCCAGTTGTCCCGAGGCAACCTCATCAAGCAGTTGTCGCAAGCGTGACTCGTCCATAAATCGTGTCAGCTCGTATCACTTGGATGCACTGCCGACATCATTGGCCGCGTTGGAGCGGGATTGTGACCTGCACCCTCTCGGAGCGACTCACAGTAGTTATTGACTAGGCGGGAGCTTCGGCAGTTGCCGCAGCTTCAGCCATCGCAGCGCCGGTGATATCGGCCTCGCGCCGGAATAGAATACTCACCTGGCCATCACCGGACATAAACAGTGGTTCCCAGCCCTCATCCGCCAGGCGACGGATCTGGCTGTTGGCTTGCGAAATTGAACTGCTTTCGGGCACTTGCAACAGTCGGTATTCGTAAGTTGGCATTATCTGCTCTCCTCCCAGGGGCAGTAGTTTGCACGGCCGGCACGCAGGACTCGAACATAGCGTTGTGGCCATGTGTTATGCGGCAAACTCCGAGAATAATGACAAGTGCCAGGATGATGGTAAGGAGGATTCGGACCTCCAGGCTCATGTGCTTTTTCGGTCGTCCGTAAACGTAGACGCGATGATGTTCCGACGGCTCGGCTGTCTCCTGTAGCAGCTCGCGCTGGTCCTGCGGAATCTGCTGGCCGCAGCAGGGACAGTTGGTCACGCTTTCGGTTATACGCCTACCGCATTGCGTACAATGTACTTGCTCCATCGCCGACCCCTCGTCGCCACACCTTTATCGGCCAATATTACCCTATTCGCTGTGGTGGTGACAAGTCCTTTCTGGCTGCTGGGAAGCGTTCCCCAGCTCGCCAGCCGGTATACTGGCAATAGACTGCAACAGTACGGTAACCGTCTGTCAAATCCCCTGAGCCGTTCCTAATGAATGGGAGGAGTATTCCGATAGAATGTATATGCGGGGCGGGAGCAGCCCGCACCTAAGGAATGTCCCAACATGGCTCAGCCAGCACTGAAGTACTACGTCACCAGCGAGCAGCCCGAGCGGGTTGAGGAGTTACGTAGCAACATTTCCACCGCGGCCGATACCCCCAGCTTACTTGCTGCCGCTTACGCTGCCGGGCGGCCTACCGGGATTGATTTCTGGGCGGCAGCCTCCATAGACTATCCGTCAGCCACCATCTGGTTCCACACGCGCGAGCCGCTGGCCGCGGAACTGCTCGAACAGCAAGCCGCCGAGCTCAACCGTCAGGTGGGACTGTTGCGCAGCGACGATACCCAGTTGCCGGTGATGAGTTTTAGGCCCGAGCCGATGGCCACGGCGGTTGAGGCCGATGCACCACCAGTGACAGGCAACCTTCCGGACTATCAGGACTTCATCGTCTTCTCTGCCGCCCAGCCTCAGGCCCTAATCCGCGCTGGAGCGCTGGGCCCAGGTAGCACCCCCGACTACCAACAGATAGCCCCCTTGGCGGAGCTGGTCGGGCTTAACCTGGCTGCTATCCAGCGCCAGTCCGGTATCCTGGAGACTGCGCAACTCATCACCAGTCGCCAGGAATGGTCGGAGGAACAGTTCTTTGATCTGCTGGAGAGGGCGCTGTCTAACGTTCACCAACGCGAAGAGGAACTATCACTGGTTGCGCTGCAAGTGGAAGTTGAGTATACAGCCGGCGCACTGGCCGAAGCCCTCGAACCCTGGGAGCAGGTTTGGCACGTTATATGCGACAATCTGCGCGCTACTGACATTGTCTGCCAGTTGCAGCCTGGCTACTATGTCATTGCTATGCTGGGCACCAGTCCTCGCGAGGCGATGGTGGCAGCCGACCGGCTGCGGGCCTGGTTCAGAATGCTGAGCAAAGCCACCGTAGCACAGTTTACTACTATGATGGGAATCAGCCACTGGAGTACCGGGCGACCGGGTGTCGGACAACTGCTGTGGGAAGCGCGCCAGGCCATGGAGATGGCAGGAGCGTCGGGAGCCGAATCGCCCTTCGTGTACACATAGTGGGATGCCCTAGCGGCTAAGATAGTCGCACTGGCAGTGCGGCGCCCCGGTTTCAACCGCCGGGACACTCGGCATTGGTGGGGCAAACTTGATCAGCGAACTACCTTCAGCGAGACGTAGCCGACTACGGTGGGCATGGGTTGCACGTCGCCCGAGTTGGTGTAGGTTATCAGTTTCCCTCGCTGAGCGCCAAGCTGCTGGGCGGCAGCCAGCATCGTCGCCGTCGGGCCATACCCACACATAGTTATCCCACCGCGTGCCCGCTCCTCGAGCAGCCCCTGCGGGTCTAGCTCCTCCATATATCTCACCAGCATCAAGTCCTGCTCGCGGGCGACCGACGGGGGTTGTTGATGAGTCATATCAGTGCTGGCGATTATCACCACGTCCTGCTGCTGACAGGTCTGGACAATGGCCGCGGCCAGAGATTCAGCAATCTCCCGGCTCTGGTCGAACATCATTATTGGCACGATGCTCAGCGCCTCGCCGTACAGGTGTTGCAGGAAGGGCAGTTGCACCTCCAGGCTGTGCTCGTACTCCAGTTCGCGGGTGCCTTCGGTCAGGTGGGGACAGCTCTCCAGCAGGGCCGCCGCCATGTCTGCGTTGATAGGGGTCTGGCCAAGGGGTGTTGCCCAGGTGCCTTCAACTTGCAGAACTGCGCTTGAGCGGCCAGGGCCGTGAGAAGGGCCGAGGATTACCACCAGTTCGGGGCAGCCATCCCGGGCCAGCTCGTAGAATCCACGGGCAGCCGGCGGCCCCGAATACATATAGCCGGCATGGGGGCTGACTAAGCCGACTATCTGACGGGGGCCGGCCTCGTTTACTTCTGGTAGCTCACCGGGACCCAGTTCGTGGCGGTAGCAGTCCTCAATCTCACGGCGCAGTGTCTCGGCGCTACCTGCGTAGAACTGACCGGCAACTGCTGGTGGGCGCACGTATTCGGCCATCGTCGCCAACCTCCCCCACTTCTGTCGCTCAGGCCTGTGCTGCCAGCTTCTGTACCGCACTCAGAGCCTCGCTGACAGCTACCACCTGCTCCTCGCCATCTCGCCTTCTTACCTCAACTTCGCCGCTCTCTTCGGTTCTCCTGCCCACAATCACGCTGATGGGGTATCCGATCAGGTCGGCGTCGTTGAATTTCACTCCCGGCCGCTCGTCGCGATCATCCAGCATAACTTCGTAACCAGTCTCTTCAAGCTGCACAGTCAGATTTTCCGCGATTTCAGCCAGTTCCGTCTTATCCGGATCCAGCAGCAGAATCACGATATCAAACGGTGCTACTTCCTGCGGCCAGATGATGCCGCTATCATCGTGGTGCTCCTCGACGATTGCCGCCATAGCCCGGCTCACGCCCATACCGTAGCAGCCCATCACCATCGGCTTGCGTTCGCCCTCCTCGCTGGTATAAAGCGCCCCCAGCTCCTCCGAATACCTGGTGTCCAGCTTGAATATGTGCGCCATCTCGATGGCTCGCTGTGCCTGCAGCTTACCGTCCTCGCATTGCGGACACAGATCGCCAGCGGCACCCTGGCGCAGGTCGGCGTAGCGCCCCACCTCAAAGTCGCGACCGACACTAACCCCGACCAGGTGCGCGTCCGCTTCGTTAGCGCCGACAACTGCGTTGCGCAGCAGCTTGATTTCGTCGTCAGCAACAATCTCCACCTCGTCCGGCAGCCCGACCGGCCCACTGAAGCCGACCGGCCCGCCGGTAAGCTCCTCTATCTCAGCGGCGGTAGCCATGCGCAACTGCTCGGCGCTGGTCGCGCGCTGCAGCTTGGTCTCATTGAGGTCCCGATCCCCGCGCACCAGCGCCGCTACGAAGCGCTCGTCTGCCTGGTACAGGAGCGTTTTGAGCATCTTCTGGGCGGGCATATCCAGCATCTCGGAAATTGCCTGGATCGTCGTGGCTCCCGGCGTGTCAATCCGCTCGTAAACCCCGCCGGGTCCCTCCAACGCCTCCGGCTCGCATACGCGGCTGGTGGCGCACTCGGCGTTGGCGGCGTAATCACAACTGTCGCACATAAGCACGGTGTCCTCACCGTTCTCGTTGAGGCACATGAACTCACGGGTGTCTCTACCGCCCATCGAGCCAGCCTCCGCCTCGACGATCAACACCTCCAGCTCCAGGCGCTCAAATATCCGCAGGTAGGCCTCGCACATCGCCTGGTAGGAGCGGTCCAGCCCCTCCCAGTCGGCGTCGAAGCTGTAGGCGTCCTTCATGGTGAACTCTTTGGCCCGCATCAGCCCGCCCCGTGGGCGCATCTCATCGCGGAACTTGGTCTGAATCTGATACAAATTCAGGGGTAACTGCTTATGGGAGGTCACCTCGCCGGCAACCAGGTCGGTGATGACCTCCTCGTGGGTTGGCCCCAGGCAGAACCAGCGGCCGGTACGGTCTTCACTGCGCAGCGGCTGGGGCAGGAAGGTGTCCCAGCGGCCGGTGCGCTCCCACAGCTCCTGGGGCTGGAGCACCGGCATAGAGACCTCAATGGCCCCGGCGCGGTTCATCTCCTCGCGGACGACCTGCTCGACCCGGCGCAGCACGCGCAGGCCCAGCGGCAGGTAGGTAAAGACGCCGGAGGTGAGCGGGCGGATGAACCCGCCGCGCACCAGCAATTTATGACTGGGAATTTCCGCTTCCGCCGGCGCCTGTCGCAACGTCGGCGCGTAATACTGTGTCGCTCGCAAGTTGATGCCTCCTGGGGGTGGCTTGCTGCGATCAGGTGCCACTCTCTGCAGCTTGTCGCAACGCGAGGAACGCCTGTTTCAGCTCGTAGCGAACGCCACTTTCTGGTTCTTCTAATAGCAGTTCTTGATAGTGTTCCAGAAAGTCCGCACGCAGCCTGTGGAACAGATGGAGAAAATATCGTAGGAATCCGATGCAATCCAATATGGCGACCTCGATGTTTAGTTCGTCGTATATCGACGTTGCGTATTATAGTACATCGCGATCAATCGTCTCAGTCGTGATCAATATGTAGTTGTCAATTGGGAGGCCTGCTTCTCCAATCTTCTGGAGCGCCACATCAATGTCGCTACGAGTTACGGGTCTGTTTTTCATTTCGTAACTAGTCATCACTTCGTCGTCATCCAGCAAGGTAATCTCCAGGTCGCCTAAGGCACCCGTCTGAGAATCGGCGGCAGTGTGGCTAGTCAGCGGCAGTACACGCTCCCCAAGTCTTGCTTGTGCTGCCTTGTAGGCAGCTACCACTACCAGGACCGGTAGACGGCTCGAATACGGACAATCAAGGTGTTGCTCGATAAGTCTGACCACTCCTTCGGACGAAAGTACAAAGGTGTTGTCTCGGCTCTTCAAGCTGGCAAGGAGAGCTTGCAGTTGGGTCTGTCGCTCGCTTTTCATTACCAAGAGACACCTAACAGTTTCGCGGAGAACGTCTTCCGCCCCCACGCTGCCGGATTGAATGTCGGCTAACAACTGCAGTAAGTGTCGATAGAGATCCGGGGGACGTCCAACCATGTGTGTTTCGGGCGTCAGCGTTTGATCTCTATTTCGCAAGGCAGGGGTCAGAAATGCAGTTGTTGCATTGCAGGGCAGGTCATATCTGTTTATGAAGGGTGTGATGTGTCTTTCGTCGTACTGGCGGCCGGAGTAGGCATCAGTGCCTTCGATAGCTGTATATGGCTTCCGGATGTCTAAGCTCCGATCATGGGTCTTTGCCAGTGCTCCTGCCAGCAGCACTCGCACGCCCGCACGATTTGCTTGACACCGACAAACGTATTCGATGCGTTCTTGAATCTCCTCATCCTCGACCAGCGGGCTATCCAAATCCTGACTGGCAACCTCGAAGCTCATATCAAGGATTTCTGTGGGCTCGGGCATTCTTCTTCGCCTCCGGTCCGTTGCTCTGATGAGGGCGTGTCGTAGTTAACCCACAGTACTTCTTGTCTGTATTGCTTCACGGAATGACATATCTTGTCCGGAGCGTATAGCTGGTCCCAGTCATCGTACAATTCATCCATGATGGGGCATTCGTAGCTGGACAGTGAGACTTTACCTTGGACGCAGTGCAGCACCTCGGATAGCTCTCTATGCTCGTTGTCTGTCATCTCAAAGCCGTAGGCATTGCTATCCCCGCGGGCCTCGTGAGGATACGGGGGGTCGCAATAGAACAGGGTGTCTTCGCTGTCGTATCGGTGAATGACCTCGAGTGCGGGTCTGCTTTCAATTTGCACTCGAAGAAGTCTCTCCGCAATACGAGGGAGTTGGTCGAGGCCCCCTCGCCATCTCGAAATCGCGCCTGCCATGCCTCGGCGGCTCGTACCCGTGCAGAACGCCCACCTTCCCGGACTCGCTGTTTGTGCTAGTCCCGTGCGCACCTGTCGAGCGCGCACGTAGAACCGGCGAGCCCTTTCTAAATCCGAGAGCCCCCCAGTAGGCTCAGAGCAGGCGATCGTGAATTCTTTGAGCGAAAAAGGTGTGAGCGCGATTGCGTTTATTGTCTCTTCTGTTTGCTCCCTGAGCACGCGAAAAAAGTTGACGAGTTCTCCGTCGATGTCGTTATACGTCTCCACGGGGGCTGGCTCTCTGTTTAGCAGGACTGCTGCGGAGCCGCCAAAGGGCTCACAATAGTGCTGAGTTTGAGGAAGGAGGGGTACAAGCCAGTTCAGGTGACTGAACTTGCCTCCGTACCAGCCGAAAGCAATCAGTCCTTTTCGCATTGTTCTCACTCCTTAAGGTTTTCCCTTTTCCCATATCAAAGTTCTACCTCGTCCAGTAGTCCACCTGCCACTTCGCATCCATTCACCCTCTTGACCAGCTTCTCCTCCCGAAAGATGACGGCGTAATCACCGCCGCAGGCCAGGCCGATGTCGGCCTCCTTCACCTCGCCCGGGCCGTTAACCTCGCAGGCTCTCACCGCATTCCCCCTAATAATACCTGCCTCTGGGCAAAGAGACAAGTGCGTGCGGGCCTAAAGCTGGGGAAGGAGGCTGGGCCAGTTGCCGCGAAGGACTCAGCAGGCGCGGTTGCGCCCAGGAGAGCACTACATGCGGATTGTGCTAAAAACAGCCAAGGTGCTGCTGGTTCTGGTGGGGCTAGTGGCCGCCCTGCACGTTGTCTGCCTGCTGTGCCAGCGCCCGCTGATTCGGCTGGTGGAGGTGGACGGCATCTCCATGCAGCCCACCTTTGAGCCCGGCGACCGGCTGCTTTTCGTCAGGAAGCACTTTGAGCCGGGTAGTGTCGTCAACGCCGATGCAGGTGACGATGGATTAGTCATCAAGAGAGTCGTTCGCTTGACAGATAGCCGCGTCCATTTAGTCGGGGATAATACGGAGCACTCTGCGGTGTACGACCTCCCCCGGAGCGCCATTCTGGGCGTGTATGTGGGCAAGGTCCCCCTGAAGCTGCCCTGCTGCAAAGCCAGGTAGGCCTCACCCACTCGGCGGAGCTATTCCTCACCGGCGCTTTCAGCTTCTCCTTTCAGGGCCGCCAGCATGTCGTCGGTGTTCTGCTGCATCTTCTTGCGCAGCAGGTTCTTTATCAGCGCCCCGATTAGCGGCACATTGTAGTCGTAGTTGACTTCTAACTGCACTCGCGTGCCGGTGGGCACCTCAGTAAACTGCCAGCGGCCACTGTACTCGCTGAAGTCGCCCTCCAGTTGCGAGAAAGTGCACAGGTGCGCGCCGTCGTCCCAGTAGTCTTCTTCCGTCCACTCGATGGTGCGGTTAAACTCCTTGATTACGCCGGTCCAGCGGCTGACCCGCCGGGGCGGGTCGTCCTCCAGAATCTCCACGCTCTGGACATCGGCCATAAACTCGGGGAAGCGCTCGATATCCTGGGCCAGCGCGTAGACTTCGGCTACCGGACGTTCAATGACAATTTCACTTTCTACTGTCGGCATTAGATATTGCTCCTTAGGTGGCGACATTTATGAACGGATTTTGCGGAAAACCCGCTTTTTGAAAAAAGCCGGTTTTCCGGTTCGACTAAGCTCACCACAAGCCGCACCTTTTCCGCCTGCGCTGCACAAGGGCAGCTATGGCGGACAAGCCGGCAAAAACTTTTGAAAGTGGAACAGTACGGCAGATCTGCATTTCGGTTTATGAATAATCCGCGTTAGATGGGTTGTAGTGGGCATTCACTTGGTAACAGCGAACACGTGAACGTCAAGGTGCTGGCCCTCGGCATTGATAATCTGGTTGCGCAGGGCCGCCTCCTGGTGGAAGCCGGCCGCCTCCACAAGCTGGATCTTCTGGGGAGATTGGCTGTCGGCATAAGCTTGGACCTTTCGACCCGGCGGCAGCTCTATCGCGGCCAGCAGCTCACCGGCGGCTGGATAGAAGTCAGGGTGCACGAAGAGATCGAGCAGCCAGACATCATTGTGCCAGCGCGGGTCGGGTACCAGCATAGCATGGCCGACGACCTCGCCACCCGGCTTGATAAGCACCTTTGACTGGGCAGACTCAGTGTCAGTGGTTAGCTTCGACAGCCGGAGGAAATTGTCCTCGTACTCGCAGGGTCCGTAGTGCCCGAAGTAGATGCCGCGCAGGAAGCTGCCCTCGGGAATGGTGTAGAGCAGGTCCAGGCGGGACCAGTCCGGCCAGCTAATGTCGGCAACATCGGTGGAGTCGGCTGCGAAGTAGCCGTCGAGAAAGTCAGGCCGGGCCTCCCAGATCATCCGCCCTGATGCGCCAATGCCCGCAAAGCCGAAGCGGTGGTAGATATGGTAGGCGGGGCTGTCGTAGCCGGTGCCCAGCGTCATCGCTTCACCGCCACGCGCGGCGAAGTCGCGGGTGACTGTCTCCATCAGCGCCATGCAGATGCCCTTGCGGCGGTGGGTGGGACTGGTGAAAACATGGCCGAGAATGCCGACGCCCATTTCGATGGCCTCGACGGTGGTAATATTGCCGACGATCTCCCCGTCCAGCAGGCCCAGGTAGTAGTAGCACTGCACGCCTTCCAGAGACTGTTCAAGCGTCATCCGGATAGTGTCCACCCAGGACTCGCCTTTGTGCTGCAGTGCCTCAACTATTGGCTCTTTCCACTGTGCATCAGGAGCGGCCACGCGGATGATCTGAAGCTGCTCGCCTGACTTGATTGCGACCATTTCCATTTCGGTGACCAATGTCTATCCTCCTCGCACTGGCTGAGCTATTATTCGGTGCGTTTCTCCCAGACTACAAAAGTACCGGCATGACTGTCAAGGCGGGTGTGCACCTCATAGTGCTTGTCAATATTTGCGCTGAAGGTCTCAGAGTAAGGCTCGGTGTGAATATGTCGTGGGCTGTGCAGAAAGCCGTAAACATATGTCGGATAGGATCGAGCAATCTTCTCCCAAGCTTTCTCATATTCCGTCGAATTCAAGAGAAATGATGCTGTCATTGGATACTTGCCGGCTGGCCATGTCTGGGTCAGAATATGTAACAGGCCGCCCCGGCCCAGGATGAAGCAGCTTGAACCAGGCGGATGCTCTTTGTGCACAGTTGCCACGGCCTGCTCCAGCCAGGCCGCATCCTCGGGTGTGGTCCAGAAAGTAGCAGTGGGGAACTCCACGCGCGTATCTCCCCGCCAGGAAAGGTTGTGTCCGATACGCACCACTCCCCAGAGCATAAACAGGACAAGCAGAGCTGCGGGCCAGTAACGCTTAACAACTGTTCCTGCCTGCTGAGTTCTTCTGCTGGCCCACCAGCACGCTACTAGCCCCAGCGTTGGCATCACGTGAAGTAGCAGGCGGTAAGTCGCTGCGAACCAAAACATAACGAGCATCCCAACTCCACCGAAGGTAAGCAGCAAGCCGACTCGCGAGCAAGTGACAGGTGCCAGCCTCCTACGGCTTCGGAACCAGCTTACAGTCAGCAGCAGCCACGCAATGGCTGCCAGAGGGTAGGGATCCAGGCTTCCCAGGTACGACTTGAGCGCGCTCAAGCTGAGGGAGTCAGGTGTCCAGTTGTCAAGCAGTGCTGACCACCGCCACAGGTACAGGTGCATAGACTCTCTGGGCATATCTCTGATACAGTAGAGCATTCGTGCCCAATTTCCGTGATATTGAGCCCAGATGAAGATTACCAGGGAGCAGCCGGCCAGGCCGGCCCCAAACAGCAGCAACTCGTAGGCTGTCTTGCGAAGGCGGGGCCTTGTATCTCCTGGTATAATGCCGACCACCCGCAGCACAATCCACACGAAGAAGGCCAGCACGATGTGTGTGCCGCTGGCCTGGTATGTCCAAAAGGCCGCGCCGGCCAGCAAGCCGCCGAGCAGTGTAAATATGGGGGCGCGGAAGGTTCCTGCGAAGAACAGAGCTCCCGTGGCCAGGAAAGCGCCCAGGCACAGATAGCCCGAAGGTGTGCGGCCCAGTACGCCCAGCTCGATTCCCCAGATGAGCGTGAACAACCCCGCTACGAAGGCCCAGCCCGCGGTCATCTGTAGCTTACGAGCAAACAGATATATCCAGATGCTCTCCAGGCCGGCAACGAGGCGCGTAGCGAAGGTCGAGACGTTCAAGCTAACCCCGAACCAGGAAAACAGTAGTGCCAGGAAGAGGATACTAAGCGGCGTGTGCAGGGCGACCGTATCTGTGTACAGATCAAGCTCCTGGTTGACCTGCGCAGCAGCACAGGCGTACACCGACCCCATAATATCAAAAAACCGACCCGTCAGCGCCCAGCTATACAGTACCACTACGATTATCAATGCCACCAGAGCAACTGCGCCTGCACGGCTCTTCAGTGACGCGACTATAGTCTTCACCTCGACAAGTCTATACTCACCGCCCCATCAGCAAAACCCTTAGCATGGCGTGATTGGAGTGACCCAAGCAGTAAGCCAGAGTGAGGCGCATAGCTGGAACGTGATTTGGCAAATCATTTTTTCTGTGTTATCCAGCGTTTTATCTTAATCAATTTGTCGATAATCTTGTTGCCGTAGTGTGCGCCGAAAAGCCGCTTGATACCTCTATGCCCTAACTCCTGGAGTCTAGGGGACGGCGGTACGTAGCTGTCCTGATAGCTGTGAAGATGGTTGTATATGGCACGCCAATCATCGCCCACCTTCGCAAAGCCGAGTTCCGGATTGCCGCCCGTTTTACGGGCCACTATCCTTCGATCCTTGTCCTGCACTAGCTCGCTGTGGCAAGGACTGAACCCCACCTTTCGCAAGAGAAGCATCAAGGTCACTTCGGTGAAGTAGTAGCTGTGAGGAAGCTGGAAATAATGTGAAAGAGGTCCGTAGGGATGCATGAGGTCGGGCACCTCTATGATAAGTAGCCCATCCGAACATAGCGCTTGGTGAACGCGGTGCAAGAAGGCTGTAGGGCTCGATGTATGTTCCAGAATATGGAAACAAACTGCTACGTCGAACGTATGCAATGGAAATCGCATATCCTCAAACATGCCCACATATACCATCACACCGAGGCTTTGGGCATGACGGGCGAGAGCGGGCTCAACCTCCACGGCACTAACCACACAGCCGTGTGCTTGTGCAATGGCTGCAAAACTTCCCTCGGCGCAGCCGATTTCTAACAAGTGGCAACATTTAGGTACATATGCCTGCAGGGCACTCCACCGCCGCTCCGCCTGGTCTTGCTTCGATTGCAGCTTCCACCCTGGCATCGCTACCATGTGCCCATATTGCTTCCGATACTCATTGCGGTAGAACCGTTCGAGTTCTTCGGGCGAGCGATCGTAAGTCAGATATACTAGGCCACAACGTTTACAAGTAACAACTTGAAGAGGTGTATTGAAGCGGCCGCGGTCCAATATAAGGTGGTGATCTGAGCTACCACATAGATCGCAGCGGGTCTGCGGGTTTTCCTGCGAATTACGGGTGACCATTGGCGTGTTTATTGTTTATTTGATGTGATCAATGGGAGGCAGGACGTTGCTTGGAATCTCAGGTTAGTCACTCACCGGTCGCCGACTGCTGGCGCATGTCGGTGACCCACTTGCCCACTCGCCGATGATAGATGGCGTTAATTGTCCAGATCAGCGGTTGGAGACGGGTGGCGGTGCGCTTGAAGATGCTGCGCCACGAATAGAACCGTTCGTAGATCCACTGCAGACCGGCATCGAGCTTCTCTTGGCTCATTCCCTGCGGCACGAAGGTAGACCGCGTTCCGTCGTACTTACTCCAGTCATCTTCAAATATCCTGTCTTCGCGCTGGAGTTGGTGGTAGAGTTTCGTGCCGGGCAATGGCGTTAAGATGGAGAACTGCGCGATATCAATCTTGGCCTCCTCGGCAAAGTCGGCGGTGCGCTCAAAGACATCGGGCTCATCACCGTCCAGGCCGAACATAAAGCTACCGATTATCGAGATGCCGTTGTCGTGTAGCCGCTGAACAAGCTCCTTGTATCTGTCCACGGGATTGAACTTCTTGCCCACTTTGGCTAGCTGTTTCGGCGAGATGCTTTCCAGGCCCACAAACAGAGCGCGGCAACCAGCTTCGGCGGCCTTGGTAATGAGGTCGGGTGTCTTGAGCATAGTAGCGGGTGTCTGGGTAAGAAAGCTGGTCTTCAAGTCGGCCAGTCGTTCGAACAGTTTTTCAGCATAGGAGGGGTGTCCCATTATGTTGTCATCCACCAGTATCAGCGGCTTGCCTTCGAGGCTGGCTGCTTCGGCGATGACATCTTCGATCGGCCGGGTGCGGTAGGTGCGACCGAAGAAGGTAGAAACCGTGCAAAAAGAACAGGCAAACGGACAGCCGCGACTGGCCTGCAGCGTATATTTGGCTACATACTTGTCGATATCGATCAGATCGCGCCGCGCTGCCGGGATTTTGCTGGGGTCGGGGTATTCTTCGTGGCGGTAGATAGGTTGCAATGACCCATGCTGAAAATCCTCCAGAAGCTGAGGCCACAATTCCTCAGCCTCCCCGACCACTACCGAGTCTACATGCTGCAAGGCCTCTTCGGGCAGAGCCGAGGCATGCATTCCGCCCATCACCACCGGCACCCCCTGCTCACGGAACCGGTCGGCGATCTGATAAGCCCGAGGGGCAGCCGCAGTCATGGCGGTGATGCCAACCAGGTCAGGCGTTTGATCGAAGTCCACTGCTTCCATGGATTCGTCAGTGATGGTGACGTTGTGCTTTTCGGGGGTGAGTGCCGCTATGGTCATCAGGCTTAACGGAGGAAACAACGGTTGGCCCAACCGACTGGAATTTCCGTGATAGCGCAAGCGCTCAACTGCAACGAGAAGAATGTCCATGCTTGTAGCTCCTTGTTTGAACACGAAGCAATACTTAGGCGAGTGTAGATACGAGATGGGCCGGGCTAGCAGATAGGGGAGACGCTACCGGCAATTAGCCCGGTGACAGCCAGCCCGCAGTAGACACCGCTTTGGGTCCACATATTATCAGCGATCTGCTGCCACTTTTTGCTTTCTGGGTTATTAGAGGATGAAGCTCGTCCAGTATAGTCTGACCCTCCTGAGTAGAATGTGCTACGGTTGGTATCCCGGACCACTCTGCGAATGAGTTGGATCGCAGGATGGTCATTGTCTATCGCCCATTGAAGCTGGCTGAGTTGCTTGCGGTGGGCACGGGTGGGGGCCAGACTGAGCTGGTCATCCTGCCAGTGCTAGTTCATCGACTTACCGTTAATTATCTTAGCACACTTAAGATATGTTTGCAACAGGGGGAAACGCACCCCGTCGGGGATACCAGGGCGCCCGCCTCAAGCTGGGTTGAGCACGAATCGCTCCAGGGCTTCGGCGACGGCTCGTTCGGAACTGGTGGTGACATAGTCAGCAGCCGACTTGAGAGTATCTTCGGCGTG
Organism: bacterium; assembly: GCA_030615605.1. GTDB lineage: Bacteria > Armatimonadota > Zipacnadia > Zipacnadales > Zipacnadaceae > JALGTD01. The sequence continues at coordinate 182,495 of JAUWYY010000002.1, read as the reverse complement.
GGCCACAGCTACGCCAACCCCAGCCATCTCTACCATAGGCAGGTCATTGAGCAGGTCGCCGATGGCCATGGTCTGGCTAGGGTCAAGCCCATGCTGGTCGGCTAAAGCACGGAGGGCGTTGCCTTTGGAGACGTCGGGGTGCAGAAACTCCAGGTACTCGGGCATGGAGGTGGTGACATACAGTTTCCCGTCGTAGCGACTCTCAAACTCAGGCCGTAAGCGCCGCACAATTTCGGGACCGGCGAAGATGAGAATCTTGGTGGGACTGTGGCCGGCGAACTTACGCAGATCTCCGGCCGGCACCGGCTGCATACCGGTGCGCTGACGGTACAGCCGCGCCCCAGCACTCACCCGGGGCACGTACATCACGTCATCCAGGAAATAGTGAATCTGCAACTGACGCTCTACACAATCCTGGACTACCTGTTCAGCCAGCTCTGCTGGCACTGATTGCGAAAACAGGACTTCGCCGTCTCCTGGCATCCGGACGAGGGCACCGTTGTAGCTGATAATGGGGTTCTCGGTCAGCCCAAGCTGGCTGGCCACCTCATTGGCTGACGGATAGGGCCGGCCGGTGCAGATTACTACGGTCACGCCCTGCGCCTCGGCCTGGTGGATAGCTGCAATATTGGCGGGATCGGTGCTGTGGTTGTCGGCCAGCAGCGTGCCATCCAGGTCAATTGCTACAAGCTTGATGTCAGGAGTCATTGAAGTGTAGATTGGACAATTATCTGGATCATACACAACTGCGGCAACCGCATTTGCGGCCACCGCTAGACTTACTATACCACATCCGCCGGATTTTGTGCAGCCCAGTGAGCAGGCTTATCCGATTTTGAAGCGGTGGGGCCCGGCGGCGTGTGGAGGTAGGGCGGCTAGCTGCTCAATGGTTTGCTGAGCAGGAGGGAGATGTAGACGTTCAGCGAGGCGGTAGCATAGCCGGACGCTACTCCGCCTGTCTTTAACGAAGACAAGCGTTGGCTCTCCCTGGGCGGTGAGCTGTAGCGTCACGGCGAGTACCGCCCCGCCGAAACTAGTCTCAGCAATATCCATGCCAAATTCTTCTTGCCCCACCATGCTGCTGTTGTGCTCCTGGTAGCGGAAGAGCGGTCCGACCAGGACGCCCTTGCGCAGCTCAACCAGGCGCTTGTGTACAGTTATTACCCGCTCCGGTCGGTGCATACACTATCAAGCTGGTACCGTTGAGCACCTTCCCGGCAGAGACCGCTTTGGCCTGAACCGGCAGCAACTCTTTACTGTAGTTGTTTTCCCACGCCCGTAGCAGATCACGGTGAACCCCGAATGCTTCCAACGACTGTACTTGCATGCTGCTCGCCTCCTGACAAATGCCCACACACTATTATATCAAACATACGTTCTAATGTCAAGGGGTGTTGCTTCGTCGAGGGGGTCAGCGCTATAATGAGGGCGGGACAATCCAGAGCAGGCACCTTTTGGGATGGCGCGGGGCGACCAGGAAGATGTAGATTATGAGCAGCAGGACATTGTGGCCGTGCCGGCGAAAGTAGTAGGTGTTAGGCCAGACATCTTCAATTGGAGGGCGTTACTATGGCGAATATCCCAACCAGAGTGCTAACGCGCATTACCAAGGGCCTAAAGCGGTTCCAGCCAATTATCAAGTCTGCCCGCGCTCGCGACCTCAATGAATCCGACACTGTTACGATCATCACTGACCTTATTAGCGAGGTTCTTGGCTACGACAAATACACCGAGGTTACGTCAGAACTTGCAATCCGCGGGTCATACTGCGACTTGGCAATTAAGGTCGAGGGTAACATCGAGTTTCTGATTGAGGTAAAGGCTATCGGAATGGAGCTCAAAGAGAGCCACATAAGGCAAGCCGTGAATTATGCAGCAAACCAGGGCATCGAGTGGGTTGTTTTGACAAACGCGATCACTTGGCGAATCTTTCGTATTGGGTTCGGCAAACCAATCAGCCGCGAGCTCATCTGCGAGTTTGACCTCCTGTCCTTGGACCCGAAGAGCGCTACTGACATGGAGCCCCTCTTTCTTATAACACGTGAGGCGCTGCCCAAATCCGCCCTGGACGCCTATCATGCCCAGCGACAGGCCACCAACCGCTTCATCCTCGCTGCGGTCATCTTAACCGAGCCGGTTTTGAAGATTATCCGTCGGGAAGTGAGGCGTTTGTCGCCCGGTGTAAGGATTGATTTGGCGGAAATTGAGCAGGTGCTGGAGCGCGAAGTCATCAAGCGCGACGTTCTTCAGGGTGACCAGGCGGAGAAAGCTCTTCGAAAAGCAAGAGCGAAAGCTAAAGCATAAATGCCAGACCTTGAGCTGACCGGCAAGCCTGCATACGACAACTGGTAGTGCGGGGAGTGACTGGAGGATGATTCTAGTGGCCAGCCACTTTGCGGACTGCATCTGCCAGAATCGCCACGGCCTCCTGGCAGTCGGCTTCGCTGACCATCAGCGGAGGGGCTAGGCGCACTCTGTCGTCGCCCGTAGCATTGACCACCAGCCCGGCCGCCAGGCACTGATCCTGGACGGCCTTCGCGGAGACTTTCGGGGTAAACTGGACGGCCAGCAGCAGACCCCTGCCGCGAACGTGGTCGAAGCCCTCTATTCCGCTCAGCTCATCGGTCAACAGCTTGACCAGCAAGCTGCCCATCTGGGCGGCATTAGCCACCAGGCTCTCGTCTTCGATGACATCAATAGTCGCCAGAGCTGCGGCGCAGGCCAGGTGGTTGCCGCCGAAGGTGGAGGCGTGATCGCCGGGCTGAAAAGCGCTGGCTACCTCTTCTTTGGCCAGGCAGGCCCCGATAGGAAAGCCTGATCCCAGTGCCTTGGCCAGCGTGATGATATCGGGGGTGATGTCCGCATGTTCGTATCCGAACCAGCGCCCGGTCCGGCCCAGTGCAGTTTGCACCTCGTCGAGTATCAGCAGGATGCCGCGCTTGTCGCAAAGCTCCCGTACCCGGGGCAGGTAGTCGTCATCCGGCACGTTGATGCCGCCCTCGCCCTGAATGGTCTCCAGCATCACCGCGCAAGTTTGCCCGCTTATCGCTTCTTCCAGTGCGCCGACATCATTAAAGATGACGTATGTGAAGCCGGGCGGCAGTGGGCGGAAGGCCTTCTGGTACTTCTCCTGGCCGGTGGCGGCGAGCGTCGCCAGCGTCCGGCCGTGGAATGACTGCTTCGCCGTGATAATCCCGAAGCATTCGCCGCTGCGGTTTATGCCAGCCCACTTGCGAGCCAGCTTTATGGCAGCCTCGTTGGCCTCGGCGCCGCTGTTGCAGAAAAAGCAGCGGTCAGCGAACGACAGCTCGACCAGTCGCTTCGCGAGCTGTGCCTGTGGGGGAATATGATAAAGGTTGGACGTATGCATCAGTTGGCCCGCCTGCTCACAGATGGCCGCCGCCACGCGGGGATGACAGTGACCGGTGGAGACGACGGAGATCCCGCCGATAAAGTCCAGGTATTCGTTGCCATCGGCGTCCCACAGCCGGCAGCCCTCCCCCCGCACAAATGCGACGGGAAGCTGGCTGTAGGTGGACATCAGGTAGCGCTGGGTCAGTTCGATGACCTGCTGATTGTTCATGAGGCACCTCGTCTGCCGGTAGCCGCTCTTTAAGGCTGCGAGAGAGTGTTCGGTTGAAGCAAACTCTGTGACTCCGTCTCCTCGGGGCTGGTCAGCGCCTCCAGGTCCGCGGGCAGGTCGTCCAGCAGCACAGTGGCATTAATCTGATATACCTGTTCGCTCTCGGATGTCTGGCAGTAGCGCGCGCCAGGCTGGGCTTTATTGCCCAGGCGGACCTTGATTGATCTGCTTTGGCCGGCGATTTTCAGCGTTATGACCGTGTGGGGAACTGCTAGGCCGTAGTCCATAAGGTCTCCCTGCTCAGGCTGCTCCTTTTCAAAGGCGGCGGCCTGCAAACTGCCCAGGTCCCAGAGAATGTCATCAATCTTATCAGCCTGGGCCTGCATCCCCACCGGCGCCGCCAGCATCCATTGACCGTCTTGGTTCTTGCTGGCTGCAAAGTTGAGTTTCTGCTTGGACTGGACCTTAACCTGCAAGACCTTTTCCTTGGCGAAGTCGAGGACGGTCTTGTCGCGCAAATCGAAAAGACTCCTGCTAACCTGGTTCAACAAGTCCGCCGTGACCAGCAGCAGTTGCGGGCGCTGCTCCATATCCACGTATACTACTTGCTTCTGCTCTGTGCCTTCGCCGTATTCCTTGGGCACTTCCTTTTCAATCTGTTTGCCAATGCGGAAGGTCCGCTCCTGGCCGTCTGTGGTAGTCAGCGAGACTATGGCCTGGGGCTTGTCCAGGCCCACACTGCCCAGATCTTCCGGTCTGTCAGCGAAGCTGGCAGCTTTCGCGCGGATTATGCCGTCCACCATATCCTCAACAGCGAAGCGATCCGCCGCTGCCTCTACCGGCTGGCGCAACTGCCACTTGTGGGTATCGCCTGCGCTGATTCGCTCGGCTATGATGGTCGTCGCGGGCCGCTCGATCTTCAGCCTGCGCACATCTTCTTTCTTCAGACCCACCAGCGTCTTGTCGCGGAGGTCGTCGGCAGATTTCTCCAGCGCCGTCTTGAACGAGGTCTTGATCAAGTATAGCTCAGGGCGGCCGCTAATCGTGGCGAAATGATCGTCGCCGGTGCCACTCTTGGCACCCAGCTTGACCGTGGTAGCCCGACCGGCCCGAGTCTCGAAGGTGACGGTGAGCACTGGTTGATCCAGCCCGTAGTCGGGATTGGCCAGGTCAACGCCCTCTCGCTTGCCGGGCTTGATTTGGACCAGGCTTTTCAGCATACTGTCAACTTTGTCGCTATCAGCCAGCCCGTGGAGCGGTTCAATTAGATACCACTGCTGGTCGCGGCGCTCCAACACCAGCTTGTTGTCATCCTGGTTGACCTCAAGCTTGACAATCTGTTGTGGAGAGAAGCGAAAGATTTCACCCTCTTCCGGCACTCGTCCACGCTCCTGAGTAAGCACCCAGGCCAACAGTATCGCGAATATCAACAAGGCCGCCAGTGTGAACCGATAACGCTTCATCTAGCCTCAGCCTCTCCTGCGTCGCCACCACACTGTAACGCCGGTCAGCATCACCAGCGCTGGCAGAAGGCAGACTGCGACGATGGCGAGATTGCGTTGGCGGTCGGAGACCGTGACCCGGTTGGGGGTGGTGTCTTTGGGAGGGATTGAGATAAGCTTCTCGTTTTCGACCAGCCAGGCGATGCTCTTCAGGGCGAATATCACTCCGTATTCCCAGCCCCTCGCAAGCAGACCATCGCTCACGGGATGAGAAGTACCGATTACCACCAGACGGGCGCCATCCTCGCTGGGCCGCGGCTGCATGCCGGGCACCGGCGGTGGCGCCGGTGTGCCCTTGTCCACCAACACGGCCATCACCAGCGGTCCGCTCTTTTCGCCCGGGTCTTTCTTTACTTGCCCCTCGCGTTGCGTCTCCAGCCACGCGGCCGGCGAAGACTCCAGCAGGGCTATGGGCCCGGAGCCCGGTGGCGCTCCGGGATACTGGGGTTGAGGCGTCTCGAGTTCGAAGGCCCGCGTCATCGGCAGGTACATCGCCCCCAGATTGCGGGTAATCCTGTGGGATTGTGGTGGGTTGACTATCGGATGTCCTTGCAGACTGAGTTGCGGGTCCAGCACCAATCCGTTCAATGGCGTGATGCCGTATGCACTGAGCACTTCCCCCAGGCCGGGAGCCGGAGGCGCATCTATTGCGGCAAACAGCTTACCTCCCAGCTCCAGGTACTGCTTGATCGCCTCAATTTCGGCCTCTTTGAGCGGCTGCTTTGGCCCAACAATAATCAGCGATGCACAGTCTTGCGGTACCACCGTCGGCTCCTCCGCCATCAGCAGCAGCGACTCGACGTCGTACTGCTGGTTCTCCAGGTAGTCTTTAAGAATTGTGAGTGAATTAGGCGCGCCTCCCTCCAGCGGATTCTCGCCGTGGCCCTGCAGGAAATAAACCTTGGTCTTTTTGCCTTGACTTACGGCTAAGACAGCCGAGGTGATCTGTTCCTCACTGCCGCTGTAGACCTTTTCCTGCCTATCGGCCGACTCTACAACCACCAAGCCATCGTTTGCGTCGTACTCCTTCTGCTTGCTGAAGTCGGTTTCCGGGTCGTACTGCTCGACCTTTATTTTAGGAGAGAGCATCTCGTATTCGCGCAGACGATCGCCGATTTCAAGCCAATTGCGATATGGTGACCTCTTATACTCTTCCGAAAAGAAGGCGATTAGCCTGACCTCCTGCTCGAGGTCCTGGGCTACTTTGCGAGTCTGCTCAGATAGCGAGAATCGCTGTGACTCGGTCATATCCTTGCGGATATGATGGCGCGCTCCCATATAGTTGAGTAGGACCACAATTCCCAACACCACCGTGACAAACGCTGCCGAGTTGAAGATCAACTTGGCCTGGCGACCGCGGACGGCTGTAGCTACTTTGCTTATGTTCACCACCAGCCACAAGAGTCCCAGAGCTACGCCTCCAATGACTAACCCCAGCGGCAATGCCCCAAAGTGCTTGACAACTGCTGCCCACACCAGGCCGACGATGATCGCCACCAGTCCTAACCACCCGCCGATGACACTGGCTTTCTCCAGCATCGTGACTTGGGGAGCTGCACCTGCTTGGCGTCGGCCCGAGGGACGGGTATTGCCCTGCTGATCTCGGATCGGTTTCTGTTCCGACATTCGCTCTCACCCAGCAATGAAGGCCGTCAACCGTCAGGTAGGCCTAAATAGTCCGTCGGTTTTCGATAGTGCGAACTGCCAGGAATAGGCTTACGAAGATGAGACTCAAGAAGTAGAGTATGTTCTTAGTGTCAATAATTCCCTTGCTGAAATCTTGATAATTCTCCAGCACAGATAGGTGCTTGAAAACGTCGCCCAGGCTCTGGCTGACAGAATACGACAGCGCGCCAACAAGCCAGAGGAACAACAGCATAAAGACAGCGATGATAGCCGCCGCAATCTGATTGGAGGTCAGTGAACTGGCAAAGATACCCAGGGCAGCAAAGGCGGCTCCGGCCAGCAACAATCCGAAATATCCGGTCAGGATCATTGCCCAATCCACCTTTGCCACGACCTCCAGTATCACCGGGTAGCTTAAGCTTATTATTATCACTGACGCAAAGAGACTCACTATCGCCAGGAACTTACCGATAACTACCTCCCAGTCGCGGACGGGGCGCGTCATAAGCAGCTCCATCGTTCCGCTGGCCCGCTCCTGGGCAAATAGGCCCATCGTCAGCATTGGAATAATAAACAGGGTCAGGAAGAGCATACTGCCAATGAGGTTGCCGAGGTGCTCAGTCTGGGCCTGAGGGCTAAGCAGAAAGATCAGTATGAAGATATAGCCGATGATGCCCAGGTAGAAGACCGCCAGCACATAAGCCATGGGCGAGGTGAAGTATGAGCGCAGTTCCTTGCCGGCTATGGTCAGGATATTCCTCATCTAGGCGACACCTTTTTCCTCAGTAGTCAGCTCGCGGAAGACGTCCTCCAGTGACATCTCCACTGGTCGCAGTTCCAGCAAGCCCCAGCCGTTAGCTACGATGAATTCACTGATATTGGCGCGCAGGTCCGACCCAACCTTGGTCTCGACGTAATAGCTGCCCGCCTGCTCGGCGCTGCGCACGTCAACCACTTCGGGAATGTTCTTCATCTGGCGAGCTACGGTGCCGTCGTCGTCGCGGATGGTCACCAGCAATGTCTCGGCCTGACGCAGTTGAGAGGTAAGCGCCTGCGGGCTGCCCTCGGCGATGATTTCGCCCTCGTTGATGATGATCACCCGCTCACAGGTCATCTGAGCCTCGGGCAGGATGTGTGTGGACAGCAGCACTGTATGATCACCAGCCAGGCTCTTGATCAGATTTCGCACCTCGACTATCTGATTGGGGTCCAGGCCCACGGTAGGCTCGTCGAGGATCAGCACGGGCGGATCGTGCAACATCGCCTGGGCCAGGCTCACCCGCTGGCGGAAGCCCAGCGACAGTGTGCCGATGATGGAACTGGCCCGCTCGCTTAGCCCACAGCGGTCAATCACATACTCCATCCGCTCAGTGAGTTCAGCCTTGCCCATCCCCTGCAGTCGCCCGCAGTAGCTCAGATATTGATGTACGCGCATATCCGGGTACAGGGCCACGGCCTCGGGCATATAGCCGATATTGCGGCGGGCCTGCAGTGACTGCTCGCCCAGGTCAAAACCGGCCACCTGGGCGGTGCCGAAGGTCGCGGGCATATAGCCGGTCAGAATTCGCATAGTCGTTGTCTTGCCGGCGGCATTCGGTCCCAGGAAGGCGACGATTTCGCCTTCTTCGACCTGGAAGGAGACGTCAACTATGGCGGGATGCTGTGCGTAGTACTTGGTTAGGCCGTCCGCCTGGATCATAATGCAGTCCTCCGCGACAATTGCAGCTTGAAGTCAGACAGCAAAGCCCGACTCGCCCACGAGGCCGGTAGCCTGCATATCCCGCCAGAGAGGCAAAGCCGGTTTTGATAATGTGTTGCTTGAGACCAGCTTGGAGCCTATTTATGGACAAGTTTAGGCAAAGAGGCACGGGTTTGTCAAGCTGGCTTTGTTGTTTCACAACGTACTCAGTAGGGTGAAATGTTCCGCGCAGACGAGGGGCAGCACCTGGCTGGGAGCCCGCAGTTCATTATGTCTGGGTCAATCCCATTAGCTCCTCCCACAATCGCTCGACCTGCTGACAAGTATTGGCTATCTCTCCGTTCGTGTCAATGATGTAGTCAGCTTCTACCTGTCCTAACCCTAGCTCGTCGTGAAGCTCAACGCGGCGCTGGGCCTGCTGGGTGCTTATTCCGTCGCGGTGGCACAGACGCTCGATGCGTGTCTGCTGGCAGGCTGTGACCAGCAGCACTTTGTCAACAATTTGGTCCAGCCCCATCTGGTGGAGGATCGCCGCCTCTATGGCGATAACTGGTGGCGGATTGGCTGCCTGGCAATATTCGTCTACTATCTGGCGCAACCGAGCCACCATCGGCGGATGCATAATCCTGTTCAGACGCTGGCGAGCCTCAGCATCGGAAAATATCAGCTCAGCCAGCTTCTTACGCTCCAGTTCACCAGCGGGCGTGAGGTACTCATCGCCGAAGGCAGCGCGTACCTGCTCAAAGACCGGCTGGCCGGGCTGAAGCAGCTCTCGCGAGATATCATCGGCCCGCAGCGTGGCCGCACCCAGCTCTTCAAGCAGTTCCAGAACAGTGGATTTGCCGGAGGCCAGCGGTCCGGCCACTCCCAATACAATCATTGCCGTCGCGACCCTTCCCTCCGCGTTCAGGATGCTTCTTCGTCACCAGTCGGCTCGGGCTGCTCGGATTCGTCAGCTTCATCGGGCTCAGCATCGGCTTCCTCTGGCTCAGCATCGGCTTCTTCTGGCTCAGCATCGGCTTCTTCGGCGAAGCTTTCCAGCTCTGTAGGGGCTGTCGGTGCCGGCTCATCTGATCCGGGCGTTTCTGCTTGCTCATCGGCCGGCTCGGGCTGAGCCGGCTCGTCAGTGTCCTCATTGGGCTGCTCAGAATCAACCAGCGAGGCCTTGGTCTGATTAAGCACTTCCCCGAACTGGTCGCCAAGTCTCACCGCCGGAGCCTGCTGACTCTTCATATACTCCTCGTACTCCTGGCGGTCGCTTTCAGTTTCTGCGTCCATCAGGCTCAAGGTCATCTTATGAGCAGTGGCATCCAGGTCCCGTAGCTTGACATTGACTTTCTGGCCCTTGCTTACCACTTCCTTAGCCTGGCTGATGTGCCCTGAGCTTAGCTCGCGTAAGGGAATGAAGCCTTCCACGTCCGCTTCTTTCAGGCTGGCAAACGCGCCGGTGTCAACTACACGCGCAATAACAGCCTCGTACAGGGAGCCGACCTCCAGTTGTTTGGCTGCCTGCTTCCAGGGATCGGGCAGAAGTTGTCGACGGCCTAGCGATATCCGCTCGCCGTCATTGTGTATATCCAGCACCATCACGCGGATAATCTCCCCGGGCTTGACCACGTCAGAGGGGTGGTCAACGTGCGACCAGGCCATCTCGGAGATATGCAGCAGCCCGTCTACTCCGCCCAGGTCAATGAAGGCGCCGTAGTTGGTGATATTGCGTACCCGCCCTTCACAAACGACGCCTTCCTCCAGTCGGGATAGAGTCTCTTCGCGGCGGCGGGCGCGCTCTTCTTCGACAACCTGGCGGTGGGAAAGCACAATCTGATTGCGGACCCGATCCACCTCCAGCACTCTTAGCTTCAGGACCTTGCCGATCAGCTTGTTTAGCTTGCGCACGTCGCGGATGGCCACATGAGACGCCGGCACAAAACCGGGCATGCCCACATCAACTCGCAGCCCCCCCTTGACGCGGTCGGTCACCATTCCCGTGAGCACTTCACCGGTCTGTTGGGCGCGGTACAGCTTTTCCCAGGCCTGCTCGTAGTCAGCGCGCTTCTTGGAGAGGGTGATCTGACCGGCCTCATCATCAACCCGCACCACAGCCACACGGATTTCAGCACCCTGCGCCGGCAACTCCTCGCCTGCGGCAAACTCATTGCGGGGCACCAGGCCCTCAAACTTGGCGCCGACATCCACTACTAAGTACTCATCCTGCACCGCCACCACCATACCGGGGATTATGTCGCCCTTCTGAACATCTGTCGGGGTAGCCTCCTCCAGGTCCGCCCAGCTTTCCTGTAAGTCCCAGCGGGAGCTTATCGGTTTCTCTTCTCGGGGCTCTTCCGGGACGTCCTCGTCAAAGATGTCGTCATAGCTGTCAGTGGTGTCCGTGGATTCATCGTCATTGATGGAACTCATTTGATTCACTCCTAAGGTGATTCTACATCCCTAATTCGTGGTAAGGGGTCACAACTTGCGCTAAGATACCTGCTCTAAGTCACGCCAATTCCGGCCGGCTTTAATATCTACCGACAGCGGAACTGACAGTTCCCAGGCCTCCTCCATCATCTGTTTAGTCAGCTTGCTTACCTTGGCCACATCCTCGGCAGGGACTTCAAAGACTAACTCGTCGTGGACCTGAAGCAGCATGCGCGCCCCACCGCTGGCCTCTACCAGACGTGGGGCGATATCAGCCATCGCTATCTTCATTATATCGGCCGCCGAGCCCTGAAGCGGGGTATTGGCCGCCGCCCGCTCACCATAGGCCTGCACCCCCCGATTGTTGCTATTCAGTTCCGGTACCGGTCGGCGCCGTCCACAGATAGTCTGAACGTAGCCGTCTTCGTATGCCTGCCTTACTATCTGATCCATGTACTGTTGTACGCCAGGCAACTGCGCGAAGTAATCTTCTATGAATTTATCAGCCTCCTCTCGCGATATGTCCAGTTGGGTAGCCAGGGCCTGGCTACCCATTCCGTAGATGACTGCATAGTTGACAGTCTTGGCGGCATCACGCTGCTTGCGGCTCACTTCGTCCAGAGACACGCCAAACAGCGCCGCGGCGGTGCGCTTGTGTATATCTTCGCCAGCCACGAACGCGCTGACCAGATTTTCGTCTCCGGAGAGATGAGCCAGGATTCGCAATTCAATCTGCGAGTAGTCAGCACACAGCAACACTGTCTCGGGACTGCCGGCGATAAAGCAAGCGCGCACCGACCGCCCTAGCTCGGTACGCTTGGGGATATTCTGCAGATTCGGATTGCGGCTGGACAGCCGTCCCGTGGCGGTTGCCGTCTGCACAAACGTCGTATGCACCCGCCCGGTTTCCGGACTAACCTGCTCCAGTAGCGCCTTTATGTAGGTAGAATACAGCTTACTCAGTTGCCGATATTCCAACACCAATCCGACAATCTCATGCTCCCCACGCAGCTCTTCAAGTACATCGGCAGCCGTTGACCAGCCCGTCTTGGTGCGCCGACCTTCGGGCAACTCCAGCTTCTCAAACAGAATCTCGCCCAACTGCTGCGGTGAGTTGATATTGAACTGCTCGGCGGCCAGCTCATGGATCTGCTCGCCCAGCTCCTTCTGGTCGGCTTGGATGTGCGTGCCCAGTTGTGCAATCTGCTCACAGTCCAGGGCGATGCCCGCTCGCTCCATGTCGCGCAGAATCTCAATCTGCGGCATCTCGACGCGCTCGAACAGAGGCATCAGGTCGAGCTGCTCTATTTCCTTGTCCAGAACTGCCCGCAGGCGCGGGATCATAGTGGCCAGTTGACAGGCCCGCTCCACAGGCTGCTCCGGTGAAGGCAGGGCCTCCTGCAGATAGCATGCCGCCAGCGCGTCCGCGTTCTGGTCACGCTGAGGAGCGATCAGGTAGTCGGCAAGGGCGCCATCCCACTGACAGCCGGCCACGCGGATGTCATAGTCGTCAAGGCCTGTGGCAATCTGCTTCAGATCGCAGCCTCGTTTGGCGATTTCAGGATCTTCCAGCAACTTGGCCACCGCCGACGGGACCTGCCCACCTGCGTCTTCGCCGAACAGGCCACCGTCGCTATCTTCTTGTTTGGCCAGCGCGAGGGGCAGGTATGCCGGTCCGACTTCGTCGGTGGCGAGGGCCAGCCCCCTTAGCTCATCTTCGGGCCACGCCGCTGCCAGGTTACAGTATCCGGCTGCTTTGATTGCCTGTGTTACCTCATCGAGTTCGGCTGGTGCCGGTTGACTCGCCGGAGTAGCTGACTGAACGGGCAGTCGTTCCATCAGCCGGGAGAATTCCAGTCGGGCAAAAAGCTGCCGGAGCTGACCAGGCTGAATGCCCTCCCAGGTAAGATCGCCAATGTCCAGTCTCAGCGGACTATCCAGAACGATAGTCGCCAGTTTCTTGCTCAGTTGTATCTGGCCACTGCTCTCTTTCAGTTTGGCCGCTAGCTTGTCGCTATCCACCTCGTCCAGCCGCTCGAGCAGTTCTTCGACATGAGGAAATTGCCCAAGTAGCAGGGCGGCAGTCTTCGGCCCCACACCAACCACTCCCGGAATATTGTCCGAGCTGTCACCCACCAGCGCCTTGTAATCAGCTATCTGCTCAGGCCAGACACCATATTCCTCATACACTTTGTCTGGCTCGTAAAGCCGCGTTTCACTGAGCCCGCGAATGGTGGCCAGCACGCTGATCTGGTCATCAACCAGTTGCAACACATCGCGGTCGCCAGTGATAATCAACACCTCAAAGCCGGCGCCCCTGGCCTTTTCAGCGATTGTGCCGATGATATCGTCAGCCTCGTATCCGGCTATCTCCGTCTGGGTCATACCCAGTGCGTCAATGAGTTCGTGGGCGAGGCCAAACTGAGCAATCAGGGTCTCATCAGTAGGGGCGCGGCCTGCTTTATAGTCTTCAAACAGCTCATCACGGAAGGTCTTGCCCGGGGCATCGAAAGCAACCAGAGCAGCGTCGGGCGGTTTCTCCTTCAGCAACGGTAACAACATCTGGGCCAGTCCGTAAATGGCATTGGTGGGCTGCCCGGAGGAGGTGGACAGCGACTGCGGCAGCGCATGGAAGGCGCGATGCAGCAGGCTGTTCCCGTCTATTACCAATAACTGTTTAGCCACGAGCAGCAGCGCCTCCCGGTACAGCCTCAGCGGTATTGCGGCTGGGGCTGGGGTGTGGTGAGGCTGCGCGAGAGCTCGCTTACCAGCTCCGTCTTCATCTGGCGGGCGACGGCCTGTGCCATCGCATCAAAGAACCGACTCCAGGGCGAGCCCGCCCCGAATTGCTTCAACTTGGGTCGGCCTTCTATGCCCCCACGCTTGGCTGCTGCGTCTACCGCGTCGTAGAAGTTACCCAACTCGTCAATCAGTCCCGCCGCCAGCGCCTGCTCGCCGGTGTAGATTCTTCCGTCAGCCAGCGTCTTAACCTTAGTCTCATCCATGCCCCGGGCCTGGGCGACATCGCGCACAAACTGGTCGTATACCCCCATCAGCGTCTCCTTCAGCAGTTCCCGCTCATCGGGGCGCATCGGGCGGAACGGTGAGCCGGTGTCCTTGTATTTCCCTGACTTTATCGTTTCAGTTTCCAGCCCGTATTTCTCCATAAACTCGTAGAAGTTCAGTGTCTCAAAGATAACGCCGATGCTGCCGGTGATAGTGGCGGGATTGGCGAAGATAGCATCGGCCGGGCACGCCACGTAATAGCCGCCCGAGGCTGCCACATCGGCCATTGAGACCACTACCGGCTTGCGCTCAGTCAGGCGCTGAACCTCTTTGTATATCGCCTGAGAGGCGGCCGCGCTGCCCCCGGGACTGTTGATCCGCAGTACCACGGCCTTTACCGAGCTATCCTCGGCGGCCTTACGCAACTGGCTCATCGTCGTACGTGCCCCTCCTGGCCCTCCAAACGGCCAGGCGCCCGCATCATCTCCGGCGGCAATCGGCCCGCTTATTGTGATAACTCCCACCCGTGGCCCCACACTCAGCTCCGTGGAGGCCCCCATCGCTCCGAAGAGGGCAAACATCATGGCCAGAAAGAAGCCGCCGATCAGTACTACAAGCACAACCAGAGCGATGCCAATGATCAGGACCCAGTTGGTCCGTCGCCGAGGTGGGCTGGAGGGGGGCTGTTGCCCTGTCGGTGCCGGTTGGGTCTGCTCAGATTGATTCTGCTCTGCGCTGGGTTGGGAATAGTCTCCGTACTCGTCCATTTACAGTTGCCTCGTTCCCTGGGCTGAGTCTTCTCTGTCTGCCGGGGAGTTCACAGGGGCAACCCGCGGCGCTATGGGATAATGTCTGCCAGGTTAGCGCTGAATAGTTGCTGGCTGGGTGGCGCGAAATCTGGCACACGCGCCCAGCCTCAGCTACTCGGGACCGACGGGATAACCCAACTCCCTTTCAACTTGCTGTAGCTCATACTCTTGCCGAAGTTCCTCGGCAGTCAATTCCCCCTGCTTATAGCGCTCTTGGTAGCTGGGGCCTGCTGGTTCTACCTCCTCCGGCTCTGCGGGTTGCGCGGCGGCCGGCTGCATCTGCTGTTGGCCGTAGGCGCCAGGGTAGGCACCAAGCTGTGGGCCGAGTCTGGGGCCACGGTAGGCACCAGGCTGTTGGCTGTAGGCGCCAGGCATTTGCGCTTGTGGCTGTGTTGTCTCAGCCTCCTTAGATTTTCCGCACCCGGCGAATAAGGCCATGGCCAGTACGGCAACTGCTAGCAGCCACACTGCTGTATGTCTCCGCATGTGATTCCTCTCCTCTCTGGGTCAGCTTGGACTCTTCAACTACGGTGCCCGGTCTTGCGAAGGTGCTTGCCGCAGTCCCAAACTTGACGAGCACCTCGATTCTGGCATATACTCAAGCTGGTTGCCGGAGTGGCGGAACTGGTAGACGCACCAGACTCAAAATCTGGCGGGGCCTTAAACCCCGTGTCGGTTCGAATCCGACCTCCGGCACCACAGCAGTACCCCTTCGCTGGGAATGGGGAAACTGGGACTCCCCGCGCCCCGGCTTGCCCCGGCAGCTCCTCAGCGCAGTATCAGCATCTATGCTGGAAAGTATGTAGTATGATACACCAAGTGGGCAATACTGGCAAGCCCCTCGCTGCCAATGAGGCTTGAACTACGGAGGTGGCTGAGGAGGAGAAACTCTGTGGCTCGGCGAAGGGACTGGGCGCAATGGCTTTTCGCGAATCGGGCAGGAGATAAATTGAGTCGGTCAACGGTTTATCAAGGGGTCAAAAGGTATGGGGCGATGGCAGGGATTCAAGGCGTGAGGGTGTCACCACACACACTGAGGTCAACATTCGCCACGCAGTTCATTAAAGCTGGCGGAAGCCTTGTCCACCTGCAGACCGCCCTGGGGCATTCGAGTCTAGAAATGAGTCGCAGATACGCTGCTGTGGCTGACGAGGACGCTTGGGAGGCAAGCAGGGCCCTCAGCCCGATAGCGAGGATGAGCTGATCCAAAAAACAGTTGAGTTGGTAGCGAGAAAGAAAAATGCACTTTAGGGTTGACTTTTGTCTACCGATGGGTATAATAGGATTAATTAAACCCGCCCGCACAAGGGTGTGGGCTGGAGGCCACCTCTTAGGGGGTGGCTTCCGCTATTCTAGGGGGGTGCTCACTATTGCGATGCTGGGTATACGTTGACGGCTTTAACCTCTACAACGGCGCCGCCAAACGGACTCGCTGCAAGTGGCTTAATCTCCTATCCCTGAGTCAGCGCCTCCGACCCCACGATACGATTGAGCGCGTGAAATACTTCACCGCACTAGTGGAGAGGCGCACCGATGATCCAGACCAGCAGAAAAGGCAGCGCGTCTATTGGCGAGCTTTGGGAACACTCAATTGTGTGGACCGCATTGAAGGGCGCTTCAGCCGGTGGCCTAAGCGTCTTCCTTTGGACGCGTCAGTGAAGATGCTCGTAGCATTGGCAAAACAAGGCTGTAACGTTGTAGGCATCAGACCCATTATGATGGAGGTGCTTCGATCCGAAGAAAAGGGCTCTGACGTGAATCTGGCAACCCATCTCATTCATGATGCCCACCAGATTCATCCTGGCAAGACATTTGAAGCCGCCATTGTGGTGTCGACCGATAGCGATCTTGCTGAAGCCATTCGGCTCGTAACTCAAGACGTTGGCAAGCCTGTTTGGGTATGCAAGCCGAACCCCAAGGCCAGAACAGTTCACCTGGAAAGGGCAGCAACCGGGGTTTTTGATCTCAAGACTGCAATGCTGAAGTCATCGCTATTTCCGAACATACTTGCTGACGCAAGGGGTTCGTTCTCGAAACCTGCCAGCTGGTAACTCTCCTCAGTAGTCTGCCCACTAACCGGCGCCAGAGCTTCCCGAATTGTCCGACGCAGCCACGGGCAAGCCCACTACCACGATAGCGTCAGTCAGGCTATCTTAGAGTTTCACTTAAATCCCCGCCTTGACTGGGCGGATCTGTATGCCCGGCCGCTGGGCTGAGTTGCTCATAGCGCGGTTGGGCACGCCTTGAGTCAGGCACAAATGTAGCGACATCTATGCCACTATCCACAGGGCCAGTAGGAATCGGTGCCTAAGCCCTGGCTGACATAACTAAACGCTAGTAGACCGGTTCGGGTGTCTTTGCGCCCAGCTCCGCGGCCATATCCGCCACCACACCCCATACCTTATTGGCCAGGTCCTGGTCGGTCTCTACCTCTTCGCCGCGCTGGCGCGCCTCCACGCAGATCTGGTGGGCCTTGTCCAGCAGTTGCTGCGTCTGAGATCGGTCCGGATCGTGCTCGGCAGCCGTAGGCAGGCCCCGCAGCCACCAGTTGCTAAACGGCAGCACCTCCCGGAAGTGTTTCAGAGTGTGCGGGTGCTCCATATAGGCCTTGCCGTCGTGGCGAGCTTCCATAATCACGTCTAACCCCAGGGCTTCTTCACTGAACTCAAAGCCGCTCATCATCTCGTTGAGTTCGCCCGTCATCTCCATGTCCAGCACCGCTTGTTCCGGGGAAAAGAGATTTCCGTTGGAAAGCCCACCAATCTCGCTGCCCATCGACCCGTCCACGCAGCGATGGAAGGCATTGAGCAAAGCCCATTCATAGCAGGCCTGCATGCCAGGCTCGTTGGCGTCGCGGTAGCCGCGATAGCTGCCCACGTGCGCACCCCACACGCCCTCGAAGACGTCCTGGGCCAGGTAGTCCATAATCGTGCCGCGCGGTGACTGATAACTCATATAGCCGGTGGCCATGTCAACTACTCCTCCGACTATGGCAGCCTGCAAACCGACATCGGGACGCAGGCGCCTTGCCACCACCAGCGCGCCCAGTACCTCGGCGATACCCATGACCGTATAGCCGACTGCTGTTACTGGCGTACTGGCTCCGGCCAGGGGCATGCTGCCCATACCGATCTTGTCCACGCCGGCGTCGGCGCGCGCCAGCATGGCCTTAATAGCCCGATCCCCCAGCGTCAGCGGCGGATTAACCCACTCAAACGGAGCGATGGCCTGATGGTAGCCGCGCTCTTCCTGCAGGGGCTGCAGGCGGCGCATATACTTGACGTGAATCGGCTCAGTCGGCTGATTGAAATAGACCGGCTTGGTGGAGTGCTGGAACATAATGGCAAATGAGTCCACCAGTTGCAGCGTGGGGTGGAGGTCCTCTGCTTGGGTCTGGCAAAACTGGAGGCTGCCCACGACCTTTTCCATGCCCTCAGCCCAGCGCGTGAGGTCGCGCAGCTCCTGGCGCGTCCCCCCCACTGCCTGCCAGCGGTCCCAGTCGAACCACATTACCCCACCGGCACCTACGGTGAATCCGCCAAGGCGCTGGCCGGTGAGCAGCTCCGCGCTTTCCGGGGCAGGCGAGTCCTGCGCCAGTTGGCGGGCGGTGGCCAGCACCTCCTCTTCACCGAAGTGCACGGTGTTGGTTTCCCAGTTTACTCCCCCTCCGGCCTGCTCTATCATCTTCAGGTTGTCCTGACCGTCAATTCTCATACCGACCTCATGCAGAACTTCGACAGCCGCCTGGGCGATGCGCTGACGCTCGTCATCTCCCCATGTAAGTAGCTCTGCCGAATGGCGAACCGGGATGCGAATGTTGACTCGTGTAGCCATAGTGGACACTAACTCCTTCACAACTCAAGGTGTACGGGAGACTACTGACAGAATCCGCTATACTTTATAGTAGCCGCCGGTTCGTGTCAAGCAGATCCGTCGGACCATTTTCGTCTCACTGCCGGTTATTCTCCACCCAGTGTGGAATCCTGACTCGTTCACCATCATCCCCGTGCAGGTAGCCGGCGGCCTAAGTGGAGCAAATGCACAGACGGTAAAGTCGCTTCAACTTCGGGTGCAATTGCAAAACTTGGTCTCGGGGGATGTGGTTGACTTTAGTCTAAACAGGCAGCCCCTGGCGCCGATACCTGAACCTGAGGAAGGTGGCTCGATCAACTTCACCTTCACGCCCGACCAGCTTAAAGTGGGGCGCAACCAAGTCGGCCTGCGGCTGAATAAGCGAAGTCCTCAAGCGGAGAATGACATAAACGCCTCACAGCTAAGCACGGGCGCTGGGCGACAAGCTCAGCGCCCGCTTTCTTTGAGTTCGTACCAGTACCCACCGCGGTGGCAAGAAGGACTTGGCAAGCAAGGCAAGGAACTGTCCACACTGTAGCACAAACAAAGGTAAGTACAGAGAGGTGAGCAGTATGCAAGCGGTAGATTTGTTCGTCGCAAGGCCCCCTCCCGAAGGGGTAGTTGAGCTGGTAGGAGTGGGGGGCATCGGCCATAGCCTGGTAGAATTGGAGGACGGCACGCTGATGATGGTTTCCGGTGGCAGCTACCGGCTGTCGGGCGATGGCGGCCTGACCTGGGGTGGGTCCCAGTCTCTGGGCGAAGGCGTCTCTGGCAATAGCATTATGCGGCTCCAGTCCGGCGCCCTGGCCCTCGCCACCAACTCGCAACTACGGATATCCGAAGACGAGGGCCTAAGCTGGAGCGAGCCGCGCAATGTTGACATGCCCAGCCCGTATTGGTTGGGACCGTATTGGGATACCATGATTCAGCTCAGCAGCGGCCGCCTGCTGTATCCCAGCCGTACGTGTTACTCCTCCGGCGCTCCGGACCTGGCCTGTGCTCCCCAGGCGATTGGCCTGTGGCGAGGCCAGGAGTTTGCGATCGAAGGTCACGGGCATGCGCCAGAAATGGATGTTGCTGCGGTCAGTCGCTCCGATGATTTGGGCAAGAGCTGGCAGCATTCCGGTTACCTGATGGGCTGGTTCGACGAGCACGGCATCCCGAACGGCTACGGAGCGCATACCTCCTGCGACGAGCCTAATGTGGTCGAATGCGCCGACGGCCGGGTACTGTTCTTGGCCCGCTCACAGGTCGGCCGGCTGGTCTACAGCTATAGCAGCGACGACGGCGCGAGCTGGACGGCGGTCCGCCCCACCGAGTTGGCTGCCTCCTATTCTCCGCCCCGCCTGCGTCGCATTCCTCAGACCGGCGATCTGATCTGCGTGTGGAATCAGGTCTCGGGGGAGGAAATTCGCCGGGGCTACCGGCGCGGCCGCCTGTCAGTGGCCATCTCCGAGGACAACGGCGAGACGTGGGGCCGTTTCAAGACCATCGAGGTCAGCGAGGGTCTGGACAATGTTGATCGGGTCCAGCCTGATGCGGAAATCAGGTGGGTGCGGGGCCGCGATGACGTCGGCGAGTTGCCCGACAACTGGGCATATTTCCACTACGCCAACATCCAGTTCGCGGGCGACAAGGTCTTTATTCTGTACAGTCGCGGCAGCCCTCTGCTGGGCATTGCCGAACAGAACTTGCACCGGCAGGAGCAGGTCACCCGCATCTATCCGCTGGCGTGGTTCTACGAATAGACCACCGGTAGAGGAGGCAAACAGACCATGAGTTCAACTGACCAGCAGATAGATGGCCCTCGTGGCTGCCAGGAGCACGAGCTGGCTCTGACCGTGGACCTACTCAACCTGGTTATGCGGCGGGCCGAAGGCCTGCCGCCGACGATAGGCAGCGACTACCCCCACGTGTACTGCGCCGGTAACCGCGAAAACATGCGCATTATCAAGATGGGTGGCCAGGTCGTCTCCCACGTGGGGCTTTTCCTGACGGAAAACAAAGTCGGCGATCATGCTTTGCGGGTGGCGAGCCTGGGCTGCATGGTTACCCACCCTGACTATCGCCACCGCGGCCTGGGCAGTGCAGTGGCCGAGGATTTTGCCCGCACAATGACGGAGCTGGCGGCGGATGTGGGATGGCTGGGCACCGATATAGCCGATTGGTACCGCCGCCTGGGCTGGGAAAAGGCCGGTCGCGAATATATCTATAAGCTGGATCGCGGCAACGCCACCTTGCTGCCGTCTGTGGAAGAATATGAGGTGCAGCGCGGTTACCAGGGCTACCTTGAGCAGATGCTGGCTCGGCATCAGCAGCATCCCTTTGGCACCAACCGATCTCTGGGCCTCTTCAAGCTGCTGCTTGACCGCCCGGATACTGACCGCTGGCCTCAGCTAGAGACCTACGTTGCTACGCGGCAGGAGCGGCTAGGCGCGTACCTAGTAGTATCAGGCAGGGAAGTCCTGGAGTATGCTGGGCGGCCTGAAGTGGTAGCTGGTCTGCTGGGGGAAGTCTTCCGGCGGGAAGATGAGCCTGCGGTCTCCACCAGCGACCGCGATGATACGGGGGCGCCTGCGCTTGACGCCACTCTCTCGGTGCACGCCCCGGTAGCGGATGATGACCTGTCGGGAGTGCTGGCTGGTATGGGCCTGCCGCGATCTGAGGGGTATGTTGGCCTGCTGAGGATCCCAGATCTCTCGCGGCTTCTGGCCAAGCTTGGCCTTGATGAGATAGAAGTGGAACAGGAAGAAAACAGCGCGGTGCTGAGCCGTGGTAGCGAAAGCTGCCAACTAACCCCCCGCGAGCAGGTAAAGCTGGTGTTCGGCCCCGAAAGAGTAGCCGATTTTGCTGCGGATCTGTTCCCGATTCCTTTCTATCACTGGCCTTTGGACTACATATAGCCTAGCAGGTGCTTTTTACCTGGAGCTGCTCGCAAAGTGGATCGCGTCAAAGTCAGTCCCTGGCGGGATCCGTGCGCCATAAGCATTGCAGAAGATCGGTCCAACCAATAGCGGGTCGTCAGGCCGTTGAAGGCAAGTTCCTGTCCTGGGGCTCGCCCGGGTGTGTGGCGCTGGGCCAGTCCGATATGGTCAATTCACCCTCTTCGCTCTTGGCGCGGAATGCCAGCCGACAGTAGGTCATGAAGAGGGGGTTTTCGGTTTTCGCTGGTGAAGGGGCGATAGGTGTGAGCGGAGGCACCGTCAGTTGTATTGGAGTGCTACGTCCCCTCGGCTGCCTGTTCTAGCGAAGTGGCGAAATGGGGGATTGGGTCATTGTCACCCAAGAAGTCATTAGGAAGCGTGTACGAAGCAGGGGGTTGAGGCAAGGCAGTCTCATATCGCTCGCGGATTCTCTCGTCCGATGCCAGATTCACGATGCAGATGTCTACCTTCTCTTCCGAAATTGACGAGGCAAGGAAGAGTCTCATAGTAAGATCCGTCAGCGGCATGGAATACCCAAGACAGTATATGGCACGAGCCTGACGCAAGGCAGCGACGGCAGTGCGCCAGATAGACTGTAAGGTAAGCTTAGCAAAGAAGGGGCTCTTGGCTGTAACAGGTGGCACAATGAAGGGAACCAGGTCCGCGCGGAGGTAGTCCTCGCCATCGTTATTGTGAGAATCTATGCCATCATAGTAGACCTGCTCCCCAGAGAAATCCAAGCTGCCTGAATAGAACCAGTTCACGGAGCCGTGAAGCTTGAGGAGTCTAAACGTGTTGACTGGGCCTGAGTCAGCGCTGCGGCAGCTTGCTGGGGGCTGGTTTCCGGAAAGATAAGATAGTAAGGCGTAGAGGTGAGCGGGACTGTGCCGGGGCTGGCTGCTGCCGTCGCCACAGTATTTCCCATAATCTCCAGCAGCCGCGCCCTGCCCTCCGAGACTATCCTCAGTTGGCCCTGACCCTGCTGGTCAGTAAACAGCCCCCAGATCACGGCAATAGTCCTGTCCGCTTTGCTGAACAGGTAGCAGCGGACGCGTTGGCCTAAAGGTACTTGGCCAGCCGGTTCCGTCCCTTCCAGCAGGTAGGCCATGGCACTATACGATAGCACCCAGGGCTTGGGTCGGCCGTCGGCTTCCTTCATATATTGCCAACTGAATTGGTCGTAGTTCCACCCGCACGGCCCCATCCCGAAGACGAACAGCTTGCTGACTCCGTGGGCCATGGATACGACCTGCTCCCGCACGACCCATTCCACACTCGTCTTGGCATCTACGGTATCCACGCCACCTCCCCGAGTATGTACCGCTACCTGGGCCGCCCCGCCTCTCACGGCTGCATCTGCCAGCACTGCGCCGATGCCAAGATTCTCTATGACCTCGTCCCCGTCGGAACACCGATCTACGTCTTCTGAACTCGCTGCTACCCACTGATGCTCCCAAGGTCTCACCGCCTATCCTGGCGAAAAGAATACCGGTGATTCACGTGGCTCTACCGCCCGAAAGCAAACTGACCCCGCTATTTAAGCAGTGGCGGGCTACCAAGCCGGACCAGTCCGCCGTCGGAGGAGACATCGCCCCCGATCAAAACTGCCCACAACCTGCTTGCCACCAGGGTTTCCTAACTCAAGTCGCGAACTACACCGTATCATCGGCGCACAGGCCTCCCGAAGGGCAATAACGGTGTGCCACAGACTATTTCTCTGTCTCTGTGCCTTAGCCTTTCTTTTCGTTCATGAATAATGCAGGCTAGCAGTCCTCTTTTATCCACTTGTTGAGCATATCTATCTGCTTCTGATAGGCATCTAGTTCGTCCTGCTGGCGGTTCTTGGGATCGTCGAACCAGTCACAGATCTCCTGAGCGTCTTTACCTTCGCGGCGCAGCCTCTCCCAGGTGGCCTGATGAACCGCTTCGTGGGCTAGAGCAGCTTCGAAGTTAACATCTGGTTGCCCGGCGAAATAGGTGGGCTTGACCCATTCCTCGGCCCAGTCAAAACCTCTACGTATATCCCATTGTCGCCAATCTTCAGCATAATCGGAATTGTCGCGGTCTTCGCCGGGCACCAGTCGGCCGTCCGTGCACCGGGTGCTCATCGGCGAATGCGCGGCCTTACCTCCGCCTTGACTGAAGCCCCTCTTCTTCGCCAGTCGCTCTATTTCTTCGTTCACAGCGTCAAGATAGTCGTCCGTATTGTCATAGTCTGCCGGATCCACATTCTCAAAGGCGTCCCTGACTGTGTCCTGGGCTTTCGCTTCTCTTTCCACCGCCTGAACATCTGAGTTGTTTTCCTTGCCTGGTGAGGGGTTATCTCCCCCCATTCCTAGACGCTGTTTGCCAGGGTTACCGGGCTGGGCTCCATCCCCTCCTCCGAAATCAGCGCCCCCGTCACCGCCACCTCCGGAGTTGTTGGCCAGCAACAGTCCCCCCAAATAGGTAAAGCCAGTGCCACTGTCCAGGTACGCGAGTTCCACAGGCATGCCGGCCTGCTGGCGCTGGCGTGTTCCCACATAATCACGCACAGCCGCCTGCCAGGCCTTGACGATCAGGTCAATATGGTCTGTCATCCACTCTTCAGTATCGGGGTCGGCCCCCAGCACTGCTCGCAACGCCATTGCGTAATTGCCCAAATCCAACGCCTCTGTCACAGTGGTTTGCGGGGTGGGCGCGTCGCGCTCACGCATGCTGGCGACTGCTTCTCGCAGCGCCTGCAACTGTTGGTGATGCGCCTCAGCCCATTGATAGCGCTCGTCTATTCCAGAGAAGCGCTCGGCGTCAGCCTGCCCGCTGCCCTGTCCATCAGCCCCCACTGCAAAAGCCCATCCCACATCTTCCCACCGTGCCTCCCAATCTACAGTAATGTCTGGCGGGAGAACCATACGATGGACAAACCGAATCGAGGAGAAGCCGCAGCCTGTCAGCGCCAAATCTCCCGAAACGGTGGCCGGCTCGATATTCTCGTCGTATTCGGTCTCTACTCGGTTTCCGTACTGGTCTGCCACTGCAGTGATGCGGCCCAGCCCGTCGCGTTCAATTTGGAAGCTTTCCGGAACATATAGTTGGACACGAGTCCGTCTGTAACCGGAGGGGAAATACCGCACAAAGAACCCGTCGGGGTGATAAGACCATCGCCCGCGGGGAACCTCCGGCCCCTCTTCGTGCGGCGGTGGCTCACCGGCGGCTATCGCTACGCCCTCCAATTGATCAAAGTCTGCTACGCCCTCGGCTAGCATGCCTCTTATTTCTGCCTCGGCTCGCAACGCCCGCTGCGCCAGCGGCGGCAGGTCCACAAAAGCCTGATCCAGCAACTCGCGCGGGATCTGACCCAGTGCCCCGCCGTTGAGTCGGCGTATTTCGTCCCTGGTCAGTAGACGGCGGGCGGCCTGGCGCAACTGCGACGACATATCGTCTATGCGCGTCCGGGCTAAAACGCCCCAGACCAGCGATTGCACCTCGCGTTGAGCAATCTCGGGCTGGTTGATTGAGTTGAGCAGCATCTGCCGGATAGCACCTGCCCGTGAGCCTTTGAGCGGTACCCACAGGTAGCCGTCCCCTCCTCCTGGGGCATAGGCCCCGGCATGCAGGCAATAGCTCAGGAAATTGTGCTGGTACAAGCCGGGCCGGGATAGCACGAATCGCCCGTTTGGCCTCCGAGGCAGATACGACATTGCGGAGAACCCGATAGAGTTGAAGTCATCAAGAAAAGGCACTCCCGTCCGGGCATCAGCCAGACTGGTAGTCAGGGCTGGCTCTTCCTTCAAGATCTTGTCCAGTCCCGGGATCGTAATGGGCACCTCTGTGGGGATGTCGATGGGTATATCGGGCAACCCAAACAGAGCAACGGCAGCAACCGGCAGCGAGATCAACAACAGGACTATCCACAGACGCATCTGCGTCACCTCCCAGTGTTGTATGTCATCTTTCCGCTTACAGTCTCAACCTGCCGAACAGGTCTCCGGTGCGTTCTTGTCGGTTTGTATTCACGTCTCCAACTGTGGCATTGTCATTCCTGGATTCTCTCACCCAGATGGGGCTACTGTAGGCGCGGAAGCCAGCCGCCTGGGCGATGTTATGAGGGTATTGCTTCGTCTCCCCGCGCTCCTTAACCTCCACCCGGTAAAAGTGCCAGCCAGGTTCGGCCTCCGCGTCAGTGCAGTTCCACTGCCAGCTTCGGGTACCGGGCGCCAGTTGCGCGATAACCTCTTCATCGTGCAGTACCGTGACCAGCTCGATCTGCCTCTGGCCGCTGAGACTAAGTTGTAGGCGCGGCTCTCCGATGCTCTCCAGGCAACTGCCCATAAGATGGCCATTGATGCGGAAGTCCATCAGCAGCCGCGTGCCGGTGGTGGCGTAGCAGCGGCGGGCTTTCAACGCTGCAACTACCCCCTCTCGGCTGCGCTGCTGGACATACAGGCCGGTCAGTGCGCCCCCCATGCCCGGGCAGATGCGGTGGTTGTCACTGGCTCCGGTTAAGCCAAACCGATGGCCGGCTGCCAGGTGGTGCTGAGTGACATCGGTAGTTTGCATGTAGTCATACCATCCCGCGCACACCTCGACATACTCTTCCTGGATATGGCTGAACAAATCCCATTCCTCATGGTGAGGATACCACAAGGTCGCACTGCCGTCCATAGCTGCCACAAATTTGTCCGCGGTGTCGCCGTCACGATGGCTACGCCGGGCCGCGCGGCTACTCCCCGAGTAATTCCTTTCTCGCTGCTGCTACGATGGGGCTGGTGCATCAGCGAATCTCTTCCCCCGAGACCTGGTTTCACACACACATCAAGTCCCCAGTTACTCTTCAGCCAACAAACAGGTTACTATCGGTGACAATATTCTTTGCGCACGAGACAACCTCCTCTCTCTGCGGAGTGGTCAGCAGTCAGAAAACCTCGGCCCACCTGAAGCGGGGAAGCACGGCATGGAGCATGGAGCACAGTGGCTTGCCACCGTCGGCTTGACGGGAGTAGAGGGATGGAGTATGGTGTAGTATAGTTGGGATGGTCTGCTCAGGCTTGACTTATTGGCAAAGCCGGTTAATGCTCCACGCGGACAGGAAGATTACGAGATGACCTCGCGCGAACGAGTGTTGGCTGCACTTAAACTCGAGGAAGCCGACCGCATACCGATTTATGACAGCCCCTGGGCTTCAGCCATCGAGCGATGGCACCAAGAAGGCTTGCTGGCAGAGGTAAATCCCGCAGAATACTTCGACTACGAGATAGTCCGCTTTGGTGCTGATATTACTCCTAGATTTCCCATCGAGATAGTTGAGGAGAATGAGGAGTATATCGTCAGGACTACTCCCGAAGGGGGGCTGCGCCGCGACCACAAAGATTATTCGTCTACCCCGGAGATCATTGACTACCCCTGCAAGACGCGGGCAGACTGGGAAGAAATCAAGCAGCGGCTGACCCCTGACCGCAACCGGGTTGATTGGGAGGGTGCCTGGCTAGCTGGCAGCGCCGAAGACCACCGCGGGGATGACTCAACGCTGGAGACGGGCCGCACCGACCGCCGTCTGGGTCTACCGGGGTGGCAACAGGCTCACGACCAGGGCCGGTTTACTATGTACTCAGCTCCATTCGGTTACGGCACAATTCAATCGTATGTGGCCTCTGAGCAACTGCTAATGGCAATCGCTACCGAGCCGGAGTGGGTCGTGGATATGTACGAGACCCAGGCGACTTTGCTTATTCAAATGTATGAGATAATGAAAGAGGGGGGCTTCCAGTTCGATGGCGCCTTTATCTTCTGCGATCTGGGTTATCGCAACGGTTTGCTGTTTTCTCCTCGTCACTATGACGAGCAGTTGCGCCCTACCTTCCAGCGGCTGGTTGATCACTTCCACGGCGAGGGTCTGCCGGTGATTCTGCACAGTTGCGGCTGCGTCAAAGAGCTTATCCCCAGATTCATCGAGGACGGCCTGGATTGCTTGCAGCCACTCGAGCAGAAGGCGGGAATGGATCTGGTGGAGTTGAAGAGAGAATTCGGCGATAAGCTGGCCTTTATGGGGGGAATTGACGTACGGGCGATGGCAGATTCAGATCCGGCCGTGATTGAAGAGGAGATAGCGACCAATATTCCCATCGCCAAGCAAGGCGGAGGCTATATCTATCACTCCGATCACTCGGTTCCCAATAACGTGAGTTTCTCGCAGTATGAGCGTGTCTTGGACCTGGTCAGGCAGTATGGTAGCTACTGAGCGCCAAATGCTAGGCAGAAGGAGGACTAAAAAGATGGCTGTTCAGGCGGTAATGCACAAATTGGCCTTCGTTGACTTGAGTACCGGTACCGTGCAAGTGGAAGAGGTGCCAGACGAACCTTATCTGAATTATCTGGGTGGTTACGGTCTGGGGGCTTACATACTATTCACCCGCCAGAAAGCAAATGTAGACCCCTGGGGACCTGACAACATGCTGGGCCTCTTGACAGGGCCGCTTACCGGCACGGATGCCATTACCGGCAGCAGATTTGCTGTCGTCGGTAAGTCACCCAAGACGATGACATGGGGGGACTCCAATTGTGGTGGTGACTTCGGACCCGCTCTAAAGAGAGCAGGGCTGGATGGCATCTTCTTTGAAGGTATTACCCAGAAACCTATGTATGCCGAAATTGCTGATGGCAAAGTGGCTTTGCACGATGCGGGTGACCTATGGGGTCTGGACAGCAACGAGACCGAGGACGCACTCCAGGAGCGTTATGGCACCGACGCGAAGGTGGCTTGCCTCGGCCCGGTCGGTGAGAGAGCCTCCCTGCTAGCCTGCATCATGAACGCCAAGGGCCGTGCCGCGGGACGCTCTGGGTTGGGCGCTCTCATGGGTTCAAAGCGCTTGAAGGCCGTGGTAGCTGTCCCTACCATGGACATCGAGGTAGCGGACGCGGCCCGAATGAAAGAGATACGGCGCCGGATTATTGCCGAACATTTCAACGAAGATCATGCAGGTTACGTGAATTATACCACATACGGCACCGCTGGCATCACCGCCGCCTGTGTGCAACGGGGAGACGCCGGCATAAAGAACTGGGCGGGCACTCAGAGGGACTTCCCTAATGCTGCTAAGATTAGCGATGACGCCGTGATTGCTTATCGGGTCAGGAGGTATGGCTGCTGGAATTGCCCTATCCGCTGTGGCGGTCATACCAAGGTCGAATCGGGCCCCTACGCTTCTGAAAACCACAAGCCCGAGTACGAGACTCTGGCAGCCTTTGGCTCCATGTGTCTTAATGATGACATTGAGTCCATAATCAAGATGAATGAGATTTGCAACCGCGCCGGTATGGACACCATTAGCACTGGCTGCACCATAGCCTATGCAATGGAGTGTTATGAGAAGGGGCTGATAACAAAGGAAGACACAGGAGGCTTGGACCTGGCGTGGGGCAATACCAGCGCTGTGGTCAAACTCACCGAGCAAATCGCTAAGGGAGAGGGCTTTGGCGGAGAAGTATTGGGAATGGGAGTGAAAGCCGCCGCGGAAAAGATAGGGAAGGGGACTGAAGAGTTCGCTATGCATGTCCAGGGCGAGGAAGTCCCCATGCATGATCCCAGATGTTTCCCGAGCCTTGGTGCCAGTTATCTGATGGATGCCACACCTGGCCGGCACACCCAGTACGGCGGATGGATGGATGAGGCTGAGTTCCCGCCGCCAGGCTTGCTTGATCAGCGCATTACTGACAAGTACACATACACTGGCAAGGCCGAGATTTCCAAGCGGATGGCTTGCTTCGGCCATTCAATAAACGCAGCAGGAGTCTGTTTGTTTGGCATGACGGTCTGCCCGGCGTCATCGCTAGCAGAGTTCATGACTGCAGCCACCGGCACTGAGTTCACTACCGAAGATATGGTGGCGATTGGTGAGCGCATTGCCAATCTGCGTGTGGCCTTCAATGTCCGGGAGGGTTTGGATAACCTCAGCTTCAAGATGCCCGGGCGCCTTCTGGGCAGCCCTCCTTTGAAGGTGGGACCGACAAAAACTGTCACAGTGGACAACCAAACCCAGGTGAGGGAGTATATAGCCGCAATGGGCTGGGACCAGGACACCGGGCGGCCCACAAAAGAGACTTTGCTTAGAGTAGGTTTGGATTTTGTGGCGGAGGAGATATGTAGCGAGGGTTAGATGGTGAGTTCTTCGTCGAAGCAGAATCGATTGAGCACAAATACGACGGAAAAGCCGGTGACATATTTGTAGTCCAGAGCGCCGCCTATCACGAAGAACAGGCCTCTTCGCGGAGGGAAACAGGCGGCTTTGGCATCTGGCTCCCCATTGCGGACTCAATTCGAACCCAGTTGATTGCCTCGGCGGACGACACCCTGGGGACCTTGGTGAGCCTGAGTTCCAGTATATGATAGCGGATAACATGTATTTCTAAGGCGGCGAAATAACCGATAGTCGGAAACTGCTACTACTCGGTTGTACGCAAGCTGGCCCAGCACCCCTGCACAAGAACGACTCATCGTCAGCGAACCGAGCACAGAGGCATCCGGTCTTCGCATAGTCAGGAGATTTTGATGAAAGACAACGTGATAGGCTGGCAAGCATCAGGCCAAGCAGGCGCAGTAGCTGCCGGAGGAAGCGCAGCGGTCGCGGCAGGCTTCCACCTGCTCGAGCAGGGCGGTAACGCCGCTGATGCGGCGGCGGCGACGATATTTGCCCTGACGGTAACAGATTATGGCTCGTGTGCGATAGGCGGAGAGATTCCCCTAATCATCTACGACGCCAGCCGCCAGGAGGTAAAAGTGCTCTGCGGCATGGGGCGCGCGCCGCTGGATCAGGGTGCTATTGACTGGTACTATGCCAACGGGATCCCCGATGAAGGCAGCTATAGAGCCATGCCCACGCCGGGTACTGTCCACTTGTGTCTAACAGTCCTGGAGCTATACGGGACCAAGAGTTTTGCGGAGGTGGTGGCGCCAGCGCTGGCTCTGCTGGATGCCGGCGAAGATTGGTGGCATCCTAAACTGGCGGTGACGCTGCGCAAGATGACCCAGCGCGAGCAGCAGACACCTGGCAGCCGCGAGGAGAAATTGCGAGCGGCCCGCGACCGCTTCTATAAGGGCGATATAGCCGATGACCTGGTAGTCTGGTACCAGAACGTCGGTTCGTTTTTGCGCAAGCGTGACCTGGAGCATCACGCGACCACTGTCGAGGACCCGGTATCAGTTAGCTATCGGGGCTATGTCGTGCACAAGTGCAACACCTGGACCCAGGGGCCCGTGCTCTGTCAGGTCCTGCGACTTGCCGAGGGCTACGATCTATCACAGATGGGACACCTTTCGCCGGACTATATCCACCTGCTGACTGAGGCGATGAAGCTGGCGTATGCCGACCGTGACAGGTACTACGGAGACCCGGACTTTGCCAGCGTTCCGCTGGCCCAGCTTCTTTCGGACGAATATACCAACATCCGCCGCACACTGCTGGATATGGGCCGGGCATCGTTGGAACGCCGTCCCTGTGACCCCTACGATATGAACGCGCTTGCATATATGCCCCCGCCCGACAAGAATCCGGTGGGGACCTCGACCTCCGACACAACCACCTGTGTGGTCGCCGATCGCTGGGGGAACGTAGTGGCAGCCACGCCCAGCTGCAACCTCGCCCCAAATCAGCCCGACCCCCGGACCGGAGTCGTGCAGGGCAATCGGCTCAGATGCTTGAACACCACCGCGGGGCACCCCAACTGCATCCAACCGGGCAAGCGCCCCCGCATCACCCTGACGCCCACCCTGGTCACCAGAGAGGGCAAACCGGCTGTGGCCATCAGTGTGGCCGGCGGTGACCTCCAGGACCAGACCACTCTGAACGTACTGCTTAATCACATCGAGTTTGGCATGATGCCTGCGGAGGCAGTGACCCAGCCGCGCTTTAACACCGATCATATGGAAGACTCGTTTGATTCTGATCCGGACCGGGATCGTGCTTTTAAGGCGCCGGGCAGCTTACGGGTCAACTGTGACGTTCCCAGTGGGGTCCGTGGTGAGCTGGAGAGTCGCGGCCACGATCTTTCGACCACCTGCGAGCCCATTGCCAGTCCCGTTATGATCTGCCTCGACCAGGATACCGGCGAGATCTACGCGGCGGGCGATCCGAACGCGGGCCGCCATGCGGCGGCTCTGTGAGTGCTTGCCCGCGCGGCGCTGCCAATGCAGAACCTTAGGTTAACTCAATTGTCCACGGATTGCTTTGCCTCGCAATAGGCCATGCGGGCCCACTCTTTTACGCCGTATCCGGAGAAATCGCGAGAAACGATCTTTGCTGCGAACGCTTGCTCCTTAGCCAAACCCATCAAGTCAGTGGACCCCGGCAATCCCTCTGGAATGATGGCAAATGCAAGGAGTGGTTCCAATAACAGCTCATCACGGATCTTCGCCTGGTGGTGTCCGTCGCTGCAAAAATCCGGATGCATAACGAGGTCCAAGGTGCGAAAGAAGAATTTGACGGCAGGCTGGAAGTTTTCCTCGAATTCTTCCCAGGAGGGCGGGTGCCCGATAACGCGCTCGTAAATGAGTTTGTCCAGACCGGGGCAGTTGCCCGCCCCAAACATGACATAGTTGAAATAATCAGGCGGGTCTCCTGCGGCGTTTCGTGGTTCCCTGGCCAGTACCTCGCCCGGGAGTTGTCTAGCTCTACAGGCAGACAGGATCCGTCCGGACGCCAATATCGTCGCCGCGGTCTCAACAGACGTTGCGTGACATGCTAAGTCGGTCATGCAGCCCCTGTCAAGGCAGGCCTGGCACCTGGTCAGTTTCTCCACAGGGGGCAGTGCAAGCGCTCGGTCACGTTGTGAGGCCAGAGACGCCTTGATGAAGCTGTCGAGGTCTGCGATTCCGGGCTCAAAGAAGCTACGTATCGAACTGGCGACGCCCCGGCGCACTCGAGCGTGCTCGATCCATATGGGAACATCTCTTCCATGCGCCAGCTCGCAGAGGCAATACTCGTTCAAGTCGTGCAAATCCCTCGCCGTGGGGTGCCAGTAGTCGCAGAAGCAGCACTGATAGTGCCGCAGGGTCGAATCAGGTAAGCCCCAGCTGCTTGTGCCGTCATAGTCGCGTACGGTCACCACCAAGGAGAATCCGAATGCCTCCAGGCGCTCTTGTACGGGCCGAGACTCTACGGGGTTGTGTGTGTTCAGCAAGCAAATGCGCTTGTCTACTAACCATTCCAGATCTAGGGGTTCTGCCACTGCCTCTCAACTCTTTGTGTTTATAGGATGTGTGCTGTGGGCCTCGCCACCGGCGTCGCCTGGCGGTCACCAGCAATATAGCAGTGAGTTTGGCGGTCTTCATAACTTGCTTACCCCCTCCTCGCGCTGGCTTGATAGCTCACCCTTACAGACTTCGTCCGTTCTTTGCCCAGCAAGCAGCAAACCGCACATTCTACTCTACTTATCCTACATTATTTCACAAATCCTGTCACGCGCCGGTGGCGGCGGATGGAAAAGCCAGCAGAATCAGATACTGGGCTGTAAAGAACCTTGCCCCAACGACCGATAATACACCTGGCAAAGCCATCTCTGCCGGACCGCCGGCAGAAGTGTTGCGTGCTGCAGGCGTTGGGGGGCGTTGACAGTGTCACCCTCTTGACATCCGTACCAGACAATGTTATTATTTCGTTTGTGTGGTAGGAGATTGGCGGGGTTATTCAATCGAAAAGGCTGCTGACAGCAGAGGTGAATGCTCATAAGTCGCAAAAAATATCGGGTTAATGAACGAATCCGGGCACCACAGGTGCGCGTGATTGATCCCGAGGGCGAGCAGATCGGTGTTATGCCCATCGAGCAGGCTCGGACGGAGGCGCAAGGGCGAGAGCTGGACCTCATTGAGCTAGCTCCTAGCGCTGATCCGCCGGTCTGCCGCATAATGGACTACGGCAAGTTTCGCTACGAGCAGGAGAAGGCCAGGAAAACAGCTCAAAAGTCCAAAAGTGGCGGACTGAAGACTATTCGGGTCCGCCCCAACACCGAAACCCACGATATCAATTTCAAGCTCAAGCGAGCTGTGAAATTCCTGGAGCATGGTTATCACGTCAAATTCAATGTAATATTCCGCGGCCCGGAACTGCGCCATAAGCATCTCGGACGTCGGCAGCTTCAAAAATTCATTGACGGATGCGAAGAGGTCGGAGTGATTGAGTCGCCGCCCCATATGGAGGGGCGCCAGATGATCATGATCCTCCGCCCCGACAGTGGCAAGTAGCTTTTGAGCGTCACAGCTAGGCAGACTAGATAACTCGCGTCCAGGCTGGTGTTAGTCTGGGCGTCAAGTTGTGCACTAGAGACAATTGAGGAGACAGTAGCTATGGGCAAGAACAAAATGAAAACTAAGAAGGCGGCCAGCAAGCGCCTGAAGGTGACTGGTAGTGGCAAGCTAATGCATCGACAGATCGGGCAGAGGCACATGCTTTCCAAGAAGTCCAGGCACCGTAAGCGCCGACTCAGTGGGAACAAGGATGTCGCCAGCGGCGACGCCAAGCACGTTGCGGATTTGCTGCCGTATGAATAGACCAATTACCTCGACGGATCGAATGAGTAAGAAGCTCAGGAGTTAGCTGAATATGCCACGAACGAAAACCGGGCCGACGCGACGCCGTCGGCATAAGAAGGTACTCAAACAAGCAAAGGGTTACTGGGGCGCTCGCCACCGCCTATTCGGTCCTGCCAAAGAGACGCTGATGCGGGCGGGCAACTACGCTTGGCGTGATCGTCGCGTCAAAAAACGCGACTTCCGCCGGCTGTGGATCGCTCGCATCAACGCAGCCGCTCGCCAGCGCGGCCTGACCTACAGCCAGTTGGCCGGTGGCCTGCGCAAGGCCGGCGTGGAGCTTGACCGCAGGATACTGGCGCACCTGGCTGTTGCCGAGCCGGAGGCCTTTGACGCCGTAGTCGAGCAGGCCAAAGCAGCCTCAAGCTGACGGCTTTAGTTAGTTGCGGGGGGATGAGCTATGGTGAGTGTGAGGCATAGCTGTGAATTCCTGATTCTTGCGCCTGCGTCGCCAGCATGAGAAGCAATCTGTCACAAACTGGAAGAATATAAGGCCGAGCAAAAGCCAAGTAGGGAATCTCGGGCTACCAAGTGTAACCAAGATAGACTGCAGCTTGGGGGGGGCACGGCCATGTTGGACGAGCAATTCCTCACGCGGCTAGAGCACGAAGTGGGTCGTTGGCAGCAGGAGAAACTGATCAGCGCAGCGCAGGCGAAGGCGGTTCTTGCGCGGTATGGCTTGGTCGAGGCAGAACGCCAACGCAGCCGTCTGGCAATGGTGCTGGCCTTCCTGGGAGCTACGTTGCTGGGCATCGGTGTTATCGTCTTCTTCGCAGCCAACTGGCAGGAGATCCCCGGCTGGGTGAAGCTGGCGCTCATCTTTGCTATCGTGATCGCTGCCTACCACACGGGCTACTACCTGCGCTATCAACGAAAGGTGTATCAGGGGACCGGTAATGCACTCCTGTTTCTGGGCGCACTCCTGTTCGGATCTGCAATCTTCTTGATCGCCCAGGGCTTCCACATCAATGCCCATGAACCCTCGTTGATGGTCATGTGGGCAGTAGGCGTCTTACCGATAGGGTATCTGATAGGCTCTCGTGCGATGATTGCGCTGGCAGTGGTAAGCTTGGGTTTCGCCCTGGGATGGGAGATGAGTTTCTGGCTGGAGGGGAACCAAGTCTTCCACTTCTTCGGCGTCTATCTGATGTTCGGCGTGTTGCTTTACGCCCTGGCCAAACTCCACGCCACGTTTAAGTCGACACAGTCTTACAAGCTCCCCTACGGCGCCCTCGGACTGTGTGTGATCTTTGGGGCGCTTTTCCCTCTCACCTTCGGCATACTAACCGAATTCAGCGAGTGGTGGACTGTGACAGTCATGCCGACAGGTGCCCTCGTTCGCGCAGCTGTTCTTTTTGCTGTGGCGGCGGCCGTCACGGCCGCCACTCTTACGGTGCAACGCCGCCGCTATCCGACCGACGTTGCTGAGACGGTGGCTCTTTTTGCTTTGCTCTTCCTGGGAGGTGCGCTGTTCGTTTCAGTTCTACGGGGACCCTGGTGTGCCATCTTCTTCAACTTGCTCCTCCTATCATTTGCTATCGGCACAATTGTCGTGGGCTACTCACAACGGGAGTCCGCGTGGGTCAATCTCGGTCTGTTCTTCTTTGCCATTCAAGTGTTCGTCCGCTACGTTGATTGGTTCTGGGAATTGCTGCCAAGTTCACTGTTCTTCATTGGTGCCGGTCTACTACTGCTCCTCGGCGGCATGGCGCTGGAGCGCACCCGCCGCCGGGTGCTGAGAGAACTACGAGAGGCGGGGGGAGGGTGATGATCCTGTCCAGGAAGACAAGGTTCTACGCACTTGTCAGTTTCCAGCTGTTGCTGCTCATCGGTTTGATCGCCTACAAACAGGTCACGTTGCTCACCGGTCAGCCCATCTTGCTCAAGACAGTCCCGGTGGACCCCCGGGATTTCTTCCGGGGTGATTACGTTGTGCTTGACTACGAGATTTCGCATCTCGACGCCTGGCAGTGGCGCGATGCGTCCTTCAGCAAGGGCGACAATATCTATGTGACTCTTCGGCGGCAGGGGCAATTCTGGGTGGCGGCATCCGCGGACAAGAAGCCACCGGAGGAGGGCGAAGTCTTCATTCAAGGCAAGGTCAGCTCGGCGACAGATTATCCCATTACCGTCCAGTATGGCATTGAGAGCTACTTCGTGCCGGAAGGCAAGGGATTAGAACTAGAACGCGAAGCTGGCGAGGGTTTGATTGTGGAGGCAATGGTAGACCGGCACGGGCGGGCAGCGATTAAGCGCGTCCACATAGAACCTCATACCAGGACCAGGTGAATCCGCTCCTTCGGGCCTGTCAAGCTTAGACTGCGGATTGCCGACATTGTGAGAAACAGATCGTCGTCGCATTGTGCAGGTTCATCGAGGATGGGGGAATATCGAATGAGAAGAGCACCATTGGCGTTGTGGCTGGCTGTTGCGGCGCTGTTGCTGACAGTAGAGCTGTGCCACGCTGCGCTCACACCGGAAACTGTAGCCCAAATCAAAGATGCCGTGGTGCTGATCCAAGTTGACCTGGAGGTGACAGCAACCGGCGATGCAGCCGGAGGCTCGGGCAGTGGCTTCGTCGTCAGTGATGATGGCTTGATTGTCACCAATGCTCACGTGGTTGCGCCGGAAATCGAGCAGGAGGATGGCCGGACCACAGTCGCCGACCGGCGCACGGTGACGGTCATCTTTCATCCCAACGAGCCACGGGAGCAACGCTTTGAGGCCGATGTACTGCGTGAGAACCCGGAGCTGGACCTGGCGCTGCTGAGAGTCGCGAGGCCGACGCCAGCGTACCTCCAGTTGGCCGATTCGGATATGGTGTATGAGACGCAGCCTGTCTATGTGTGTGGGCATCCGCTGGGACTGCGCGAGATTTCGATTCGCTCAGGTGCAATCGCCGCCCGGCGCACCTGGGGCGGCAGCAAGTACCTCGAGCACGATGCCGCTGCCGAGGGAGGCAACAGTGGCGGGCCTCTGGTGGATGACCAGAGCCGGGTGGTCGGGGTGCACACGCTGACCATCGCCGCCTCCTCGATGCTGACCAAGTTCGCCATCCCCTCCAACGTGGTGGATATCTGGCTGAAGAGCGCGCCTGCACAGGATCCGGTGCGCGAAAGCCCGGGTAGCCGCGTGGTGGATATTCTCGCCGCCTCCGGTCTGCACTACACAGACGAGGCGGATGGCCTTTTCTCGCTGGCCTACGCCAATGATGTGACGGTGTATATCCACGAATACGAAGACTTCCTGCGCGGCTATGTCTACCTGGGCTACTTGCCTGGGGACAATCTGGCGGAGCAGGGCGAGGCGGCGCTGGCGGCGTTGCGGCTTAACTATGAAGACCTGGCCGGGCGACTTAGCGTGTATGAGACCGAAGACGGTGAGTATGAGTTGTACTGGGAATTTCAAGCGCCGCTTTCGGCAGCCACTCCCGTTTTCACTTTCTTTATGGGCCAGTTGGGTGCGCAGCGGGCGGCCTACTGGCAGGCATTCATGGACAGCGACGATGCCGAAGCACCGGCGGACCTACAACTGCCTGGTGCCGATGACGAGCTGTTCGAGCTACTTGGTGGGTTGCTGGAGCAGACCGGCTTATACTACACGCGGGATGACGATTTCGGGCTCTATGATCTGCCCTATGAGAATGGCGATGACCTCGAGGTCTCAATGGGCGTCCTCAGCGGCACGGCCTGGACATTCCTCTACCTGGGGGGCATGCCCGGTGATAGCGAATGGGAACA
This sequence comes from bacterium, assembly GCA_030615605.1. Lineage (GTDB taxonomy): Bacteria > Armatimonadota > Zipacnadia > Zipacnadales > Zipacnadaceae > JALGTD01. The sequence continues at coordinate 144,780 of JAUWYY010000002.1, read as the reverse complement.
CGGCCAGATTGCCATTGAACTACTGCAGCGCAACTGGGATGATCCGTTCGGGCGGCTGAGCCTGGACCACGATTTTGATCTGGTGTGGGAGAGTCAGGTGCCCGTCACTTTCCTGACGCCGGACTACCTGACGATTATTGCCAATACCTGTGCCAGCCAGGCGGTCAGTTTCTGGGAGGAGTACGGGCACACGCCGTTCAACGGCTGAGGGTGATAGCGCCGGCCCGAAGCGCTATTGGACGGCCTCACGCACGCGGGAAGAACAACCGCCGCCGCGTTACCAGCGGCCACACGAGCAGGGCGATTGTCGCAACGCACGCTGCAATTGACCACGTGGGCATCCGTAGTGGCGCAGCTATCACGCCCAATATGTAGTACGCCCCATAAATGACTATCCATAACACTGCACACCACCAACCCCATGGACGGAGTCGGACCAAGCCGACAGCCGTTACTACTCCGAAGAGTCCGCATACAGCGAATAGTGGCGCATACCCTGCAAGTGTGATGTGAAACTGTATGCCGGGTAGGGCTTCAGGAGATGCGTAGGACGCTGCTTCCCTGGCAATGGAGGCACTCAGGGGAAAGAGCACTGCGTAACCCAGGAACCCCACGCTGTATAGCCCGATTATCGCCCCAACGACATACACCGGCCAGACGGACGGCCTGGCCCGGCCCTCGTCAGTGTCGCTAAGCGTGTTCATCTGTCTCCCTCCTGTGCTTCTAAGGCTATTCCTCGCCCTCTTGCTTCGCCTTCACCTGGCGGATGATTTGCCAAGCAAGTTCATGTACGGGGTGCCAAGCTCTAACTGCGAAAATGTTGGGAAGCAAGATGCCCGAGGCAATTATTAGCGAAGCCGTACTGCCTAGTTTCGGAAACAGCATCCCTGGCACCATAATCGCAAAGACGACCCCGAACGTGACAAGCATCCTGGGCCAGTGCCAAACGGACCTTCCCACGAAAAGACCAGCGGGCCACCTGGTGGCAGAGCGCACAGCCCATTCCACTCGGTACTTCTTCAGGTCCCAGACCGAGTACCACGCATAGCCTATGCCGACAATCAGGCCCCACAGGAAAAGGCCAACCAGCCGTACAGGAGACACCGCCTCAGCCGGTAGCCCAGGCCAGACAAACGTGCCCATTAACGCTGGGGCGCTCAATAGTATCCACATCATAGCCATTGCCCAGACGCCAAATGTGCGGTGGTGCCACAGGCTTGGCCGCGTGCGCAGTGTGCCAGGGTCTATCTGGGTGATGTCAAAGTCCTCGTCAGTGTCGCTAAGCGTATTCATCTGTCCCCCTCCTGTGCGATTCGGGGCTATTCCCCGTCCTCCGGCTTCGGCGAGAAGAACAACTGGCGGCGCGTCACAAGAGGCCAAAGAACAAGGAAAAGTAGGCAGCCCTTCACGACAATCTCTTGAAGGGAATACTCGGCGTAATCATGCCACATCTCCCACGCGATTCCAGGTAGGCACACTGCAGACAGCACAGCAAAGAACCACCAGGCCCACGGTCGAAGCTTGGAGGCACTGACTGCCGCTACTATGCAGAAGAGCCCAAACAAACCGAAGAGGCAGGCAATTCCAGTCACCATTGTCTTTCCTGACACACCAAGAATCTGAGCCCCCGTCCAGTAAGACTCTTCCGGCTGCTGTACCTCCCAGACCGCACACACTGCAATAGCCACAATTAGAAGGCTCTGAAGGCCGAACACCGCACTCATGACATACACCGGCCAGACGGACGGCCTGGCCCGGCCCTCGTCAGTGTCTCTAAGCGTGTTCATCGGTCTCCCTCCTGTGCGATTCCAGGGCTATTCCTCGCCCGCTGGCTTCGCCTTCACCTGGCGGATGATTTGCCAGGCCCGTCGCCAGATTCGGACGTAATACACGTGCAGGGGAAGCCCCGCCAGGGCAAAGCCAATAAGGACTGACCCGAGCACCAAGTCTGTACGCGGGTCTTTGAGTTTGAGCCACATATTGATGCCCATAATCACACCGAAAGCAAGGAGGCAGAGCACTGCCTTCCAGCCGCGGAAGCGGGTATGCGGAGGAAGAGGCGGGAGGCGCTTCAAGGCCACTCTCAATGCGAGGTCGATTTCCCGTCTCCTAACATGCGGGAGGACAAGGAATACAAGCCAGGTGCCGCCCATCACTACTCCCAACAAGCCACCAAGCCACGCCTCCTGGGGCAGCCCAGCGTAACCAGGCGTTCCGATATGCCACTTATCGGCGATCATTGACCACCCGCTGAGGAGCAATATCACGTAACACACCCCGAAGAACGACCACCAATTTGCCCACCGATTGGGTTTGTCCCTCACGTCCTCCGGACTGAGTTTGCTGATATCAAAGTCCCCGGGAGTGTCTTTAGGCGTATTCATCTGTTCCCACCTCTTTCCAATTACGCGATGAGCAACTTCCGCACCGACTCCATACTGACCTCTGCTAAGGAATCTACCACCAGGTCAGCAGCGGCGAGCTGGGCAGCCTCTACGCTGGAAGTGACGGCGATGACGCCATCAACATCGAAGATTAGCGCACCGATCATGGCATGTCCTCCTGTTTGCCTGGTAACGTTTGCCCTGGGGGGTTACTCAACGAGCTGCCAGGCTCCGTCAACGATCTTAACCCAGACAAAGGCAGCCCGGGTCAAACCGTTGTGGTCGCCGGCTGAGTACTTAAACTCGCCGGCGGTACCAATGAGCTCAGTCTGCTCGATGGCGTCACGGACCTGGGCCCGGTCGGCCTCACCGGCCATCTCTATGCCGTTGATCGTGATCCAGAAGGCGTCGTAGGCATAGCCGGCAAAGATATTGGGGGCCTGGCCATACTTGGCTTCATAGGCAGTGGCGAAGTCCTCAAGCAGGCTCTTGAAGGGATCGTCGTCGGCCAACTGCTCCCAGACGATCAGCCGTCCCGCCGGAAGCTGGACACCATTGGCTGCCTCTCCGGCCAGTTCGATGAACTCCATATCAGCCACGCCGTGGCTCTGCAATATCGGCACATCCAGCCCGATCGTCTTGGCCTGCTTAGTGACAATAGCCGGGCCGGGATTGGTGCCCCAGCAGATCAAAGCGCCAGGCTCGGCCGCCTTGATATTGTTCAGGTGTGTGGTCATGTCGGTGTCCTTTTCGCCGAAGGTCGCAGTGGCGACGATCTCGACACCCCTCTCGGCGGCGATTGCTTCTATGTTGTTCTGCCCCTCTTCGCCAAATGGATTGGCCACGTAGATCGAGGCCACCTTATCAATGCCCTCTTTCTCCAGGTACTCAAAGCATTTGGCCACTGCCAGCTTAGTGGTCGGGGGCACGGCGAAGACGTAGCTAGCCACTGGGCTGGTAATAGTTTTGCCGGCGGCACAGGCGATCAGCGGCACGCCTGCCTCCTGACAGAGCTTCTTCAGGGGCATAGTCGTCAGTGTCCGCGACGAGCCGATAATAGCTACTACGCCCTGTTCGATAAGGTTGCGAGCGGCCTTGGCCGCTCCGTCCGGTGTACCCCTGTCATCCTCGGTGATCACCTCTAGGGGTCGCCCGCCCAGGACTCCGACCTCGGCGTTGACCTGCTCGGCGAGCATCGCGACAGTCTTCTTTTGCGGGTTGCCCCGGGAGGAGGCGTCGCCGGTGACGCTGAAGATCGCGCCGATCTTTACTGGTTCGCTTTCGGGTGTGACGGGTACTGGCCCAGGCCGGACGACGATATCTTCGGGTGGTTTGCGAGGACAGCCAGCCAGTAGGCCAACAGATGCCAAGATGATCACGGCGGTAAGCCATACTTTCGTTCGAGTGGAGTTCATCTGTCTTGTATCTCCCTTCATAAGTTTGCGCCCACTATCCAGACGACGTTACCCATAGTATACACTCATCAAGCGCTGCTCGCCAGAACAGTCGCAAAGTGGTCGGTGTGGCTGGCGCAAGGATATACGCTTGGGAAAGTTGCGACACGACGAGGGCTATGAGCAGGCCGAGCCCAATCAGATCAACCCGGCTGATGCTGCCCCTGCAATGATCGTTGGTAGTGTAACGAAGAAACTGCACCTATTCAGTCGGTATTGAGCACGACATACAGACAAACACCAATGAGCGCACCGGTGCTGGTGCGCTCATTGGCATTCTTAGTTCTCGGCCAAGTTGTTGTCAGGGTCGTGCGGCAACCTTGATTAGAAGCTACCGTGGTATCCCACATGCAACAGCGGATCGCCCTGACCCCAGCCGAAGTGGATCTCAATGTCGGGCCTGGGCATGCAGGCAACCAGGTAGACGGGCTGGCCCTGATAGTTGAAGATACCTGCACCGAGGCCAGGATGCACGAGTATCTGCATCCCCCCGAATGGCTTATCTTCGTGGAAGTTGGTGCCGTAACCAAGGTGTAGCCTTACCAGCGGGTTGCGCAAGCTGGGTGGACCACCTTTGGGCACCATGATGTTGTAGGAGCCCAGCACGAACGGTGAGACCCGGCTGTCGCCGAGGGGGCCGGGCCGCTCTTTGCTGGGTAGCCAGTCCTCTCCAGTCACGTTTGTGGCCCCCACAATCAACGAAGGCTTCAAGGGGGTCTCCTCCAACACCCGGTAGTAGACGTTGATTTCCTGGATATCATCCAGGCCCTGGGGCCATATGGACAGAACGTCTATCTCCAGGTCGTCAGTCACACCAGCGAAAAACTCAAGCACATTGACGTGTTCCAGGATCGGGCCACCGGGCGTAGGTATGGAATCCGTATCCCAGTAAATGTAATGGACCTCATACTGGCCCTTGGGGACCATATTGCCCGTGGGCATGGCAACGATGTCTCCCGCCCAAGCTGTACCCCCAATGCACATCAGCACAACTATCACGGCTACTGCGATTCTACACATGCTGTTCCCTCCCTGTGTTCGGCTAATGCCATACATTGCCACACCGACCGCCACACCCCTCAAGCCGGTGCCAGTTCTGCATGACTTGTTGTACCAACCAGCCGGTGGCCCTGTGGGGGGCCACCGGCCAGGTAGGTGTTTGTCGCTTGTGCTGATTGAATCAGCCCAAGTGTCCGTCTCTCACCTACTCGAAGATCATCTGCCACTGCAGGCCGATTAGGTCCTTCTTACGGGTCCTATCACTGCCTCTGCGCCTGTAATCGCAATCGCCATCGCTCCACTGCAGGGTGACTTCGTTGTTCTCGTCTAGCTGCTTGGTCAGACCGATGTGCACAGCATCGTACTTGGCATCGTCCGTGGGGTTGAACTCCTCCAGCTTGACGAAGGCCCACGTCGGATTCTTCGTCAACCGATACTCGAACTGGCCATACCAGCCGTCGACGTTGTCGCCGTGCAGCTTACCGTCCATATACTCGGCCTGTGCCGCCCAACGCTGGTCAGGTCGCGCCCACCGCACATACCCCAGCAGTGCGTTGCGGTCCCTGTCCGGAGAATAACTGGTCTTGCCATCCAGCCAACTAACCCCGTACTGCCCCCAGGGCCGCTCCCACTTCAGATCTGCCGATAGGGTCTTGTTGCTATTGTTCTCCACATCCCGGAAGCTACCGTTAGTTAGGCCCAGTATGATCTGAGGCCCGCCGGTGCTCTTGCGATCGCGGACGAACCACACGCCGCGGTCCCACCGACCTGCGTGGTACACTCCGTCCTTCCAGTCCGGCCCGCCAGATTCGGGGATACGACTCAGGAAGGCAGCTCGCTCCAGGGACATGCGCTGCGACGAGTCCTGCGCGCCCTCCAGCCCAAACCAGTTGGGCGCCTGGCCGAGACGGACTGTCCACTTGTCGCTATAAGCGTAGTCCAGGTAGATGTCCGTCCAGTCAGTGGTCCACTCCGGCCGCGGGCCCCCATCAGAGGAGGTGCCCACACGTGACCAGGTCGCTACGGCCTTGGTGCGCTCGTTGACATCAGCCCGCAGGCTGATATGCAGACGCGGCAGGTAGAACCCGTCATGCTCGCCACGTCTGCCATTGCCATTGTCCGCAGTGCTAGGACGAGAAGAAGAACGACCCATATCCCGGTCCTCATAGCGCACCTGCAGGTACCCGTCAATCGACATCCGGTCGTACCACTTACCGCTGGCAGCAGGAGCTGCCGCGGTGGCACCTGCGGGTGCGGCTGCGACCACTGTCGCAGGTGATGCTGCCGATGCCGGGCCCTGGGCACCAGCCGGACCTGCTTGGCCAGCGGGGCCCTGGGGACCAGCGACACCCGTCATTTCGATGGCATCCATCAGGCGGCTGATGGCCATCGCGAACTCGTACCGAGTCATGGGCTGATTACCACGAATGGCCCCGTCGGGATAACCGATCAGTATCCCCGCGTCCACCAGCTCCTTGACAGCGTCGTAGGCCCAGTGATCAGGGGGGACCGTGCCAACTGGGTCACCTCCTGCATAAGCTGGGGCTGCGAGCACCACAACAACTAAACACAACAGTACTCTGTGCTTGGTCATTTATCTTATCCTCCCTTCATATTATGAAGACTCCAAGGAAGTGATGACAACACGTCTTCACTTCATCCAAGCAAGCCTACAGTCCGACTGGGGCGATCCGGTGAGTGTCCTATGTTTCCTCGCACTATTGCCCCTTGTCGTGTGCAGCTCGCTTGGCTTCTCAACCGCTGAACAACTACCGGTCAGGCCTTGAGGTACCCTCCCTTCCTGGCCAGTTTGGACAGGCAGTGCGATTGAGTACTCAGAGGGTCGCCGCGCAATGCATCATGTCACGGCGAACACTAATAAGTATATCATAGTCCTCCCCCTTTGTCAACTGCTTCAGATCCAGGCATCGGGTCTTTGCGGCGCGCGCTGCGTCTCATCCTTCTCGCTGGTACCAAGGACATAACAGGAGGGGCAGAATAGCCCCCGTTTGACTCAACTTGACGCTGTGGCCGTGCGTGGGATACACTTGCGTCAGTAGATCCACAGGCATCTTAAGGACTGCACCCGTGAGCATTTTGGTCGGTACAGCAGGCTATTCGTATGACGATTGGATTGGTCCTTTCTACCCGAATGGTACCAGCAAGCGGGATTTCCTGGACTTCTACGCGCAGCAGTTTAGCCTCGTCGAGGTCAATTACACCTACTACCGCATGCCGGCGGCGCGCACGCTGGCGGCCATGGCGCACAAGACCGGGCCCGATTTCCAGTTCATCATCAAAGCCAACTCCGCAATGACTCACCAGCGCGATGCCAGCCCCGCCGACTTTGCAGACTTTGCTGCTGCCCTCCAGCCTATTGAGGAGGCAGACAAGCTAGGATGCGTCCTGGCTCAGTTTCCCTATTCATTCCATGCGAATCCCGAGAATGTCGACTATTTGCGCCGATTTCGCGAGTTGCTGCCCGCTCTGCCGGTGGTGATTGAGTTTCGCAACGCCAAGTGGATCACCAGGAAGACCTTCGAGTTCCTGCGCGGGCTTGATTTTGGCTTCTGCTGCGTGGATCAGCCCCGTTTTGACAGTCTGGTGCCGCCGGTGGCAGAGGTTACCTCTGACATCGGCTACCTGCGCTTCCACGGACGCAACTACCAGAAATGGTTCAAGCACGACGAGGCGTGGGAGCGTTACGACTACCTTTACAGTGAAGAGGAACTGGGTGATTGGATTGACAAAGTGGCCGATATGACCCAGCAGGCCGAAACGGTATATGTGGTCTTCAACAACCACTATCAGGGCCAGGCCGTCGAGAACGCCCTCCAATTCACCGAAATGCTCCAGGCCGCCGGCTTGCCGGTGGTCTTAGCCCCCTAGCGTCACTACTCCCCGGTGCAGGGCGACCATAATCCAAGACGGCGAAGCACGCGTAGCTTGGGTTGTGCCTGAGAGTGTTTTAGTCTCGGCCTTCTGTGGCCAAATGATCCGCAGTGGGAGGGATTAGTACAGGAAGCAGAGAATGCTAAACGCAGGAACAAAGAATATGGGAAATGTCCGAAGATGAGGTGCAGAATGACTCAGACAGACAAGCTCGCCGCGTCGTGGACCATCGCATTGATAATCGTAGTGTTGACAGTGATGATGCTGATTGCTGTGAACGGGTGCAAATCGTCGGGAACGCAGAAGGAGGCCGAACCCCCAATGGTTGCTCAAAAACCTACACTGCCCCCCCTCTCCTCGGAGGAGCCGGCTGGCTCCATTGTGAAGATCACCACATCGCAGGGCGATATCCTGATCGAACTGTTCGATAAGCAAGCCCCGATCACAGCGGGCAACTTCTTGCTGCTGGTGGAAGATGGGTATTACGACGGCGTGGTCTTTCACCGTATTATCCCTGGCTTTATGGCGCAGGGTGGCGACCCGCTGGGAACTGGAGGTGGGGGGCCGGGCTTCACAATCCCCGACGAGACCGTGCCTGAGCTTAGGCATGATCGCGGTATGGTGTCTATGGCGAAGACGGCGGCGCCGGACAGTGGTGGCAGCCAGTTCTTCATCTGCTATACGAGAGAACGGACGCAGCACCTTGACGGAGCGCACGCGGTCTTTGGTCGGGTCATTGAGGGCATGGAAGTAGCCGACCAACTGCGTAAGGGTAATGCGATGCTCAAGGTCACCGTGGAGCGTGAATCTCCGGATGCCGAGGCCGCCCGAGAGGCAGCGCGGGGCGCACGGATGCCTGATTAGCGCCTTGGGCGGTTGCTGGCGCAGGGGAGAGGTTGGCTAAATGACTGAAACTGCTGATCCACATCACATCACCGCGCCCGACGAGGCTCGCGCTGCTGTCGCCGCGCTGGTTGAGAACTACCGGCGCAATGCCGACCATTACACCAGCGCCTGGCCCAGGTCAAAACGCCCCGCAGCCACGAGTTGATAAATGCCGGAAAGGTCAACAAGCATGGCTTGGATCCACTGGGATATACGGGATCATATCCGGCTCTTACCAAGAGCTCTGAAGTGCTATCTTCTGGGCTTGGCACTGGCTGTGGTCACCAGCGGGATAGGCTGCTATGGCCCCAAGGAGTTGCCGCCGGTCGGGGCGAAAATCGGGCCGCACGACTTCGTAAAGAATAGCCCTTGTTCGGAGCGCGAGGCCGGTTCCAGGATCTATCTAGGTCTGGGCGGGAACGGTGTCCTACTGGGGGCAATGGGAGATGCACCTGCATGGAGAAACGCGGGCTTAGCTGGTGACGGAGGGCTGATCTTTGGTAGTCTATGGTCATCCCAGCAACGACACGCCCCGATAGAGCTGAAGCTCTCCCCCCGCGTCCCAGTCGAAGGATCGTACTCACAGACTGTGGATCTCGATACGGGCCTGGCGGTGACTCGCTGGCAGTATAGGGCATTTCCTCTACGCACGTTCAACTGCCAGGTGCAGACTGTAGTGAGTCCCAACGGGGCTATCGGCTGGCGGATCCGAACCAACGGTCCGGGCTTGTGTCTGACTCTGCGACGGGTAGATGCAACTCATGGGGAGTGGGACCTGAGCCCGGAACTGGCGATTATGACGGTTAAGACCGGAGAGATGACGGGTAGAGTCGCGGTCCGCCCGATACCCGCTGTCGAATGGCGGCGCCAGCCCGGTGACTTGAAGGACGGCGGCGAGTCGATAACGGCCCAGCTGGCTCCCGAAGCAGAAATCGTGCTCACACAGTGGGTGTTGGGGAGACGGCCGGCAGGGCAAGCGCGGCCAGGAGTCAGTGAGCCGGACTTCCAGTCGTTGGTCGACCACACCGCAGCATTCTGGCGAGCCTTTTGGCTCCGCAGTAGCGTCACGTTGCCCGACAGCGAACTACAGAAATGGTATTGCCGCTCCCTGTACTACCTGGCCAGCATATCAGCGGGGTCTGCCTACCCACCGGGACCGATGGGTCCCTGCCCCGGCCGGTGGCGCGGGCACATTTTCGGGCATGACAATACCTACATCCACTACGCTCTGCTAACTAGCAATCACCCGGAGGTCGCACGACAGTACGTCGAATGGTACCTGCAAGTATTGCCTGCCGCACAGGATAACGCAATGCAACAATATGGCATGCCGGGTGCGCGTTACGGGTGGGAGCAGAACTGGCGCGGGGATGAGCTTGCCCCGGAACCCTTTCGGCATGAGCACCATGTCAATGCCCACATCGCCTGGCAGGCTTACATGCAAGCTTATTGGACAAACGACGAGGAGCTCCTGGAGGACGTCAAGCCACTGCTGCGCGATACCGGAGAGTTCCTGGCTGCCCACCTGCAGTGGAATGATGCGACGGAGAGCTTTCTGAGTCCAAGTTCTGTCGGTCTGGACGAAGATGCTGGCAAGACCCCTGGTGCCGTGTCCACCCAGATGGGTGCGGCCTGGCTGGCACAAGTGTGTCACGACCTAGAATGCAGCACTGCAGCTATCGAACGCGTACGCGGGAAGATTTACCTGCCAGCCGTTACCACCTGCGACGAACCGGTACTGACCGCCTACCATGGCGACGACCTTGCTAGGCCAATGAAACATCCCTCGCCCCTGGTGGGCGTATGGTGGCTGCCGGTATTGAACCCGGACAGTGACCTCGTCCGCCGAACATTCGACGCTACGCTGCAGCGAGTAGACCTGGACGCGACGCCTACTTTCAACCGCCCGTGGTTGGCAGCGGTGGCCGCTCGTATGGGAGACGGAGCGCGCGCATATACGCTGCTGCGAGCGCTGCTGGAGGCGGACGGGGCTATTGTTGACGACATCAGCTTCGCCGAGACCCAGGGCGCCTGCTGGACACACTTTGCCACCACCTGTGGTGCCCTGGTTAGCGCAGTTAATGAGATGCTCCTGCAATCGTGGCAGAAGGGCAATATAGCCGTGTTCCCGGGCGTCCCCTCCGACTGGGGGCGGCGCGGAGTAAGCTTCGAGAGGCTACTAGCGCGGGGCGGAATCCATGTCTCGGCGCGCTGGCGAGACCAGGAGATAGCTGTGACGCTCCAAGCCGGGAAGCGCTCAGGCTCCGTTACGCTCTCATTGCCGTCAGTCGGGTCACCAGAGAGCCCCGCCCAACTGACGGTCGGAGGTCGCCCGATCACCTACCAGCGGTTGTCGAATGGGCGTCTCGCCCTGCCCGTGGCGCTGACGGCCGGTAGCTGTTCCACAGTGGTAGCCACAGCTCCGCGCTAGGCCCTGGCTGGATAGAGGTCGCACTCCACCATAGCGGCCATCGGCCAACAGGCCCGCAGCTTTGAGGTGCCATACGAGCTGGGTGGTCCCGCGAGAGATTGCCATAGTCGAAGAGGCTACCGAGCAAGGGTGATGGTGCATATCCAGCATGGCAAGCAATCGCCGGAAGGACCTGTGGCCTTGCCGACGAACAGTAGGATTAGGTGACTGCCCATCACGAGAATCTGCCAAGGGTGGGAACAGCCAACCTGGCTCGGCCGTCTAACATCCAGTTGCGATAGATAGTCCGAGGTACAAGGGGTCAATCAGGAGGTGGTGAGATTGCACCGTGTAACTAAGGCTGTAGTATGGACGCTTGCCGGTATCGGGGCATTGGCGATTATCGCAGCGGTTCTGATGCCTGTCTTTAGCCTGTCGCGAGAGAAAGCCCACCGTGTGGGCGAGATGGCGGAGATGCGAATGGGTGTGCAGGCGCCCGAATACGAGTACGCAGGCGAAGAGGTGGCCGACGCGACGAAGTCCTCTGGACCGTCATCGGTGCTCATCACCGAGGCGGCTGCCGCCACGGTTGACCGGCAGATCATCTACAACGCTAATCTGACTGTGAAGACAGAGGATGCCGATGCCGCCCGGCAGAAAATAGTCAGGATGACCGAGGAGGTCGGAGGGTTTCTGGCGGACAGCACCATGCGGGTCGGCGAGGCTGGCCAGCGGTATGTTGACATAAAGGTGCGCGTTCCTGCCAGCCGCTTCAGCGAAGTCGTCGCGCAGATTCGGCAATTAGGTAAGGTCGAGCACGAGAGTATTGATACTCAAGACGTAACCGAGGAATTCCTGGATCTGGACGCGCGGCTGCGCACACTGCGCCAGGCTGAAGAGCGGTTGCTGGCGATGCTGAAGCGGTCGGGGAAATTGGCCGACCTGTTGCAGATTGAACGGGAGCTGGCCACTCGGCGCGAACAGATCGAGAAGAGCCAGGGCCGGCTTCGCTACCTTAAAGACCGGGTTAGCTTCTCAACCATCCAGGTCAGCCTCTACGAGAAGGGACCGGCGGTAGTCGGGCCCAGTGGTCCTTACGACATACTCTATCACGTGCGCAGCGCCTATCGGGTGCTGGTCAGTATGCTGCAGGGTATATTGACCGCCCTGATCTATATCGTGATTGATGGCGTGGTGATATGGCTGCCCGTGCTGCTGCTAATCTGGCTCGTAAGCCGCCGCCGGCGCCGCCACCAAGCCTAAACGCTGCTGACAGGGAAGCAGCACCAGGTATCATATTGAGGTGAGTATGATGGCCCGTGGCAAACAGATGCTCGAGGAGATGGACCAGCGTGTATTGGTCTGCGAGGGTGCTATGGGCACTATGCTTACGGCCAGGGGGCTCAAGTATCGCAACACCGCTGAGGTCAATTTGACTCACCCTGAGGTGGTCGCGGAGATCCATCGCAGCTACCAGCAAGCCGGCGCCGAGGTCTTCCAGACCAACAGCTTCGCAGCCAACAACGCAATGCTCCGGCGAGCAGGGTTTGACGATCAGGCCGCCACCATCCAGACGGCGGCAGTGCGCATCGCCCGGGAGGCGGTCGGCCAGCAGGCCTATCTCGCCGCCGGGGCCGGCCCGACCGGTGAGCTTGTCGAGCCGCTTGGTGACCTGAGTCGCGACGAGGCGATGTCTATCTATCGTCAGCAGTTCGAGGTTATGTTGGCGACCGGGCTCGTTGACTTCGTGCTGCTGGAGACATTTGAGGATATCGGCGAGCTACAAGCTGCGATTAGGGCAGTGCGCGAGGTAGACCCGAATATCGTCATTGCGGCCACAATGTCATTCTCGATGGCCGAGGGCCGGACAATGACCGGGATGACTGGCACGGAGGCCGCCCGCCAGCTGGCTGCCGAGGGAGTGGATATCATCGGGGCTAATTGTGGGGACCTGGAGGGCCTGATCATTGCTGCCCGCCAGATGTGCCAGGCAGTAGACCGACCCCTTATGGTCCAGGCCAACGCCGGCCAGCCCCAGCTTGTTGACGGTGAGGCCGTCTTTCGCGGCACCCCTCAGGAGTCAGGGCAACTTGCAGCGCAGCTCATTGCCTGCGGAGTGCGCCTGATGGGAGGCTGCTGCGGCACCACGCCCGACCACATCCGCGAAATCGCCCGGGCGGCCCGTGCGACAGCGTAACGTTGATACATTTGCATTCTCAGTTCTGCCGATGTATACTGTGCAGCGCTGTCTGGTAGGGTAAGTCATTCAGGAGTGTCTGCCTCCAGGTAGACACAAATATTGCAGGAGGTAATAGCAACGATGAGCGAGCGTCTTTATTACAAGGAGCACACCTGGGTTAACGTCGAGGACGACGAGGTAAAGGTTGGACTCACCGACTATGCCCAGAACGAAATGGGCGACATCATCTATGTGGAGCTACCGGAAGCAGGCAGCACTATGACTGAGGGCCAACCCTTCGCTACCATCGAGTCGGCTAAGGCAGTGCAGGATGTTATCGCTCCGGTCAGTGGCGAGGTAGTTGGTCGCAACGATGAAGTTCTCGATGCCCCCGAAATGATCAACGAAGAGCCATATGGTGGCGGGTGGTTGGTGACCGTTGCGCCTGGCCCTGACTTTGATCCCGGCCAGTTGATGGATCAAGAACAGTACGACCAATTCCTGAGCGAACAGTAGCAAGGCAGCACAGAGACCGAACCGGTGGTAGGTGAGACGGGCGGACCGTGGGCGCAATAGCCAAGTGGCGAGTAATTTACAGCGGACACAGCGACGGACACCATAATATGGCGGTGGATGAGGCGATAATGGAGTCGGTGGAGGCACAGATAGTCCCGCCGACTCTGCGTATTTATGGCTGGTGTCCGCCGGCGGTGTCGTTGGGGCGATTTCAGCAAGTTGACCAGCAGGTGGACACCGCGGCCCTTCACCGGCGCGGCTGGGGTCTGGTGCGCCGCCCAACCGGTGGACGGGCCATTCTCCACGATGACGAAGTCACCTACTCAGTGTGCGTATCGCAGGACCAGATAGAAGACGGCCGCAGCGTCATCCGTTCTTATCGCTGTCTGTCGCGGGGAATTCAGAGCGGCCTGGAACTGCTGGGAGTGGAAGCTGAGTTCGGCAGAGAGTCCTCTGCTGTTGGCGGGAAAGGCAGCGGGCACCAGCAATCTGCTGTCTGCTTCAGTCACTCGACTCGGGCTGATATGGTGGCCGCCGGGCGCAAGATTGTTGGTTCGGCCCAGGTGCGCAGAAACGGCACCATCCTCCAGCACGGGTCGGTACCGATCACGCTGGACATCTCAGATCATCTGGCAGTTATGCCGGGCAGCGGTGCTGCTAACGAGGCCGAGACGCTGAGCGAAGCCGCGGTCGGAGTAAGTGATCTGCTGGGCCGCGACGTCAATTATGACGAACTGGCCGAGGCCCTGGTGGCCGGATTCAGCCAGGCTTTGGCAGTGGAGTTGCAGGCCGGTGAGCTTAGCGCCCAGGAACAAGCCTGGGCTGAGCACCTATCTGTGCACAAGTATGGAACTGAAGCGTGGAATCTGACAGTACCCAGTCGCCGAACTACTAGCTCTGCTGGGCTACAGTAGCGCAGAGTATCGCCACTTGCGCGGCTGATTGTTTGTGCAGATTAGCAAATTATGGTAGACTATCAGCAATGTACTCGGCTAAGTGAGAGTACGCTGGTGTATTGAAGGCTAGAGTCGAAGCTGGTTGGCTGACTGAAGAGAAGTACCTCTTCGAGTAACGGCTGACGGTGGATGCTATATAGCCGAACTTGAAAAGGAGGTGTGTATTGTGGCACAAGGTACAGTAAAATGGTTCAATGATTCCAAGGGCTACGGCTTCATAGAGACGGAAGATACCGACGGTGGCGAGGACGTCTTTGTCCATCATTCGGCTATCGCCGGTGAGGGCTACAAGACGCTCAATGACGGCGACAAAGTCGAGTTCGATATTGAGCGGGACGACAAAGGACCCCGTGCCGCCAATGTACAGGTAACCGAAGCCTCATCGGCTACCGACTCTGGCGGATCCGCTGAGTGGTAGAGACCTGCGATGCCTCGCATCAATCGGGCGGAGGGGCAAATCCTCTCCGCCCCTTGTCTTTCCTTGGGTGCTCGGTAAGTTAGCAGCCGGTCAGCCACGATTGGGCTGGACCTGTGCGGGTAGCAATTGCCCCTCAGCAATCGCTACATAGGAAACTTGATATTGGCGGAGACGCCCACACCCCCGACGCCCTTGATTTTGGTCGGATCAGTGATTTTGACGTTAGTGACCGGAAACAGGCCGCGGGCCCGCAGCACGTTACCCGGTTTCCACTCCACCTCGGCCACTGCCGAGACCTTCTTGACCTGCACCGCTGGGCCCATTATCTGTGCTGCCCCAACTGCGGTTCCGCCCGCGCCAATGCGAACAATGGGCACTATCTTGGTCTGCCCGGCAACCTCTGCTGAACGCTGCGCCAGCAGGTCATTGATGAACGAGTTAATCTCCCCGCCGAATTGCTTCACCACAAAGGCGATGCCAAAGATCTTGAGCGCCCCTTTGAGCGCGCCGCCGAGGCTCAGCGCTTCCACGTTGCTGGGACCGCTGCCGAATCCCACCAGAAAAGCAGTCAGAATAACTACCAAAGTCAACCAGCGCCATCGTCTGTTGTGTATCATTTGGGACCTCCTTATCTAATCCGCAGGTCGCCCACGCCGGTGACGCCAACGCCCTGGACTCTGTCCAGGATCCGGCCGGGCACCTTGGTGGATATCGGTACGTAGATCTCTATGTCAACATAGTCTTTGAAGCTGGTCTCGAGCTGAGCTACTGCCTGGACCCGGTCAACTGCCGATTCCGGGCCATTGACCCGAGCTATCCCCAGGCGGGCACCCTCGCCGAAGCTGACTATGGCAACGATCTTATCCTTATACGGCTCCTCGGGCTGCCACTCTTCGACGGCCACAGTGGGCTCCTCAGTTTCTTCTTCGCCGGCGAGCGGCTGTTCCCCGCTGGTTTCAGCCTCGGCTACCTCTTCCGTCGGAGGCGGCTCTACAGGCTCGTGCCATGCCGGTTCGCTTTCGGCCGGCGCAGGTGTCTGCCAGGCAGCGTCTACCGCGACGCGCAGGTTGGCCGCCCAGATGTCGGCCAGTTGTGAACGTGTGAGGTCGCGGATATCGGCTTCGGCCTGGTTTACAGTTATCAGGTTGGTGCCGGCGCCGGTGACCACCTGCTCGCCATTATAGGCTGCGGCCTGGATCTGGTCGGCTTGCAGTCCTGCCTCTAGGCCGCTATTCAGCCGGTTGACCACCACCATCGCTCGCTCGTAACCGGTGAAGCCCGCGGCCGATGTCCGGATCCGCAAAGGCTGATTGGCACCCAGTACGACGATGCCCTGTTCCTGGTCGTCGAGCACAATCTTCTCAGCGTAGGCCTCCGGGCCCGGATAGGTCGGCTGCTCGGCTTCTGCGGCGAAGGCGGTAGCTCCAGTCGGGGCGACCACTGTTCGCAATGCGGCGCCGCCCCAGAAGGCTGCTGCCGCCAGGACGAGCAAGGCTGCGGCTGCGGCCAGCCAACTCACTGCCATGCGCCTGTCCATGTGCTTGTCCTCCTTCATTGATCAGAATCGTGCTCCTCTATTATATATTATACAATTAAATCCCACAATTTCCTCTGTGTCAGTGGCACTTTGTGCTGCATTCGCGCTCAAGCGAGTGATAGACGGAGGTAATTGCCGCCAATATCGCGAAGTGACCAGTGTCAGCTTTACTAATCTGCAGACGATTGAGGGATGAGTCGCTTGCGCTTCGTTCATACTGCTGACGTCCATCTGGGCCGCTCCGGCCGGGCTTTTGGCACTGCTGCCCCCGAGCATCGCCAGCGGCTGATGCAGGCCTTTGAGCGCTGCCTGGCCTGCTGTCGTGACTACGAGGCGCAACTGCTAATTATCGCCGGCGATCTGTTTGACAGCCCCCGGCCCCCGGAGCGCACAGCTCAGCGGGTACGGAGCTTGCTTGGTGACCTGGCCAGCCAATCGCAGGTGGTGGCAACCATACTGATCCCTGGCACCCACGATCCCATCGCACCCGGCAGCATATGTGAACGCTGGCTGGCCGAAGGTTTGCCTGACGGGGTGCACCTGCTCAGTGTAGAGCAACCGACGCTCAACATACCCGAACTGGAAGTCACAGTTCACTTTGCCACAGATCCCGGCAAGTTGCAACCGGATCCACAAGCCAATATGAATCTCGGCCTGCTACACGGCTCGGTGCAGATACCTGGATTGGTGGATGAGGACGAAGCAATAATCACTGAGGAGCAGATTGCCGGCTGCGGTATGGACTACTTGGCACTGGGACACTGGCACAGCTTCGGGGACTATTCTCAGCAAGATGTTGTCGCGCTTTATCCTGGTTCGCCCGAGATCGTTGGCCTTGACCAGGCTGAGCAGGGCCAGGTACTGGTAGTGGACCTGGACGATGAAGGACAGGCCAGTTGGGAGCGTGTGACCACGGGGACTTTGCAGTCTCG
Organism: bacterium; assembly: GCA_030615605.1. GTDB lineage: Bacteria > Armatimonadota > Zipacnadia > Zipacnadales > Zipacnadaceae > JALGTD01. The sequence continues at coordinate 127,218 of JAUWYY010000002.1, read as the reverse complement.
TCAGCAGGACCTGGACTTGGCCGATTTCGCCAACCTCGAAGAGTTGATTCAGAGCATACTTAAGTTGGCCGATGCCGATGCGATACTGGACACTCGACTGGTGGGCATGGCCCCGGAACAGATGGTGGTAGATCACGACAGAATCCTGGAACGGGTTGAAGAACAGTTCTTTCGCATCCGCCTGACTGACGAAAGCTATGCCGACTGGGAAGAGATCGGCCCGGAACCTTCCGGTCTGGTGGCGGGGCGCTTTCGCGAGCTGATGAAAGAGCGCTTTAAGGCCGCCGAAACTGACGAGCACCGCCAGGTCATACAGCAGGCCCGCAGTCTGGGCCTGGCGTTGCTGGCCGGCAAGGAGGTGCTCGGTTGATAATCCAGCGCCTCCAGACATGCAACTTCGGCTGCCTGGGCGAGCGAGAATTTGAATTCGCCAGTGGTCTTAACATCATCCGTGGCCCCAACGAGGCGGGCAAGTCCACCCTGCAGGCCGCCTTGCTCACTGTGTTTTTTCAGAAAGCTGACACGACCAGCCAGGCTGTGCATCGGTGGCAGAGCTGGGGGACAAAGAATCTGTTCGAAATAGCACTTGAGTTCACCGCCGCTGGCCACAGGTGGCGATTGGAAAAGGATTTTGGTGATGAAGAAGTGTGCCTGGCGGATCTGGATAGCGGTGAAGAGTGGACCGACCACAGTAAGGTGCAGGATGAGATTGCGCAGCTTCTGGGGACCGGCTCGCAGGATATCTACGAGAGCACCGCAGCCATTCGCCAGCAGCAGATCATTGCCCTGGAGGCCGGTGGGGAGCTGAGCGATCTGCTCCAGCAGTCAGTATCAGGTGCGGCTTCCGGTGTGAGTGTCTCGGATATCATCGGCCAGCTCGACAAGGTGCTCACCGAGTTACGACGGGGCCTGGATCGGCCGGCACCGGTAAATCCCGGTCCGCTCCATCTGATTCACGAGGAAATTGCCCGTCTGGGGGGTGAAATCGGCGAGTTGGCAGAGACGAGCGGCAAGGTCGGCCAGGCCTGGCAAGACCTGCGCGAGGCCGAAGCGCAGCTAGAGCAACTACAGCCGCAGATTGCGCAGGCCGAACAGCTCCTGGAGAAGGTCGAGCGCTGCCGAGAGCTGGAGAAGCAACTCGCCGGGTTGGAAAGTGAGTGGCTCCGGCTGCACCAGGATGTCGAGCGCATCGAGCGACTCAATCGCGAAATTGCAGAGTTGAATGATAAGGTGGAGAAGCTTCCGGAGATCTCAGCAGAAGAGGCCGATAAAGTTAAGGACCTGATTGCCGGGATTGCCCGGTCTAAGGCGGATATTGAGTCGCATCAGGACCACCTTGATGAGTTGCACGCACAGCAGCAGCAACGCACCGCCGAGGCCAAAGACCTGGTCGGTGAAGGGTCGCCCCGTGAGCTTCTGGACAGGGCAGTGGGTTTACAGGACGAGCAGCGGGCCGTCCAGGCAACCATTGACCAATTTGAGCGGGAGGTGCGCGGCGTCCAGCAAGATTTAACAAGCCGCGATGCCTGCAGGAGCAACCGAGTTATTCGCATAGCGGTGGGCGTGTTGTTAGCTCTTGTTGGCGGGGTGTGCGCAGTGCTGTATTCATTGTGGTACCTGCTGTTGACTTTGATCGGGACTGTTCTGGCGGCGACAGGGCTGTTGGGTGGCCGTCCGGAAAGCCCTGCCGTGCTGATTGAGCGGCGCGAGGAAGTCGAATCACACCTCGCACAGAATCGCAGTCAGCGCCAGCTCCTTGACGCGCAACTACAAGAGCTGCTGGCGGAGGCGGGTGCTGATGATGTGACTGGCCTGAGTGGCCTGTTATCTGGCCTGAGTGACCGCCAGAACAAGCTGGCAGCCACTATTGAGGCTACCGAAGGGGCTTGCCAGCAGGCCACCAGGAACCAACAAGAGGCCCAGGCGACACTGGATCAATTGGTAGCCGACCGATTCTCAAGCCCGGATGAACTGTTAGAGGTCCACCGGCAGCGCCAGCAATTGCAGGGCGAAATTGATAAGAAGCGCCAGGAGCTTAAGGGAGTAGTTGATTCCGAGCAGCCCGATGAGATCGAACGGCAGCTTGGCAAGATGAAAGAAGACCTCGGTAAGCTGGCACTGGAGCGGGCCACTGTTCAGCAGCAACTGGACTCGCCCGAACTGGCTCACATTGATCTGGATACGCTTGATATTGAGCGACTGCGCAATGACCTGGACAGCGACAAGAAGAAGCGTGACTCACTCACTGACGAACACAAGGAAGCGGATGTCATTATCAAGCACTCCGATTTTGACCCCGAACAGCAGCTTCGCGCTCAGGAGAAGCTCCGTGCTGCCGAACACAGGCAGCGGCGACTTCAACAGAGAGAAGAGGTCTATGAGCTGACCAGAGGGGTACTCGCTGAGGCTTATCAGGAAACGCTGAGCCGAACCCGCGAGCTTGTCGAGCCGTACCTTGCCGATTGGCTTGCGCCGATGACCGGGGGACGCTATAATCAGGTCCGGCTGACTGCCGACGAGTTCGCTCCGCAGGTGGTCTCGCCCGACAAAGGGGAAGAGGCAGAAGCCGACGAACTTAGCTGGGCGACACGCGAGCAAGTGTATCTGGCTGCCCGACTGGCTCTGACCAGGGCGTTGTGGCCCAACGAAGGCCCGCCTTTGCTGTTGGACGATCCCCTGGTCAATTTTGACGAGCGCCGATATGCAGCTACTATGAACCTGCTGGCCAGCTTCGCGCAAGATCGGCAGATATTGTTTTTTACCTGTTCAGCGGAACTTGACAGGTATGCGGATCACGTCATCAAGCTGTCCGGACCTGCCTAGCCTCATCGGGCCTCAGGGATGGGAGCCTAGAGATGTTGAATTGACGGGACTACGGCGGGCTTGGGCTGGTGGGGTCGAAGAGGGATGATTGGCACTCAGATTTGCAAGGAGGGAATCTGGAGACGGGTGGGGAATCCCTAATCACACAAACTGCACGACAACGGTGGGTATCCGGCGGGCTGGGCCCCGCATGCCCAATGGGAGGAACACCGTATGGATCAACAAGTTAGTCCGGCGGTAGTTATCGTAGTGCTCATCCTGGTGCTGGCGATTGTGGTGGCGCTCTACTACTTGGTGGTGCATGATTCCGCCGCCCAAGAGGGCGAGGGCGTTGGTGTTCCGGTGGGGCCGGCTGGCACACCGCCGCCTGCGGAGAGGCCGACTGAAGCCCTCGAGGAGGAGACGGAATCGCCCGGCCAACCACCTGAAGCCGAAGGCGAGGCGGAGGAAACACCCGCAGCGCCCGAGGTTGAGTGACGTGGCCGCCATCCAAATGGCTGATCTCCTCCGTGGGGCAGCTACCTGTGCTGACCGGAGCAATGTCCGGGTATTGACAGCCACAGGTCAGTTGGGGTATACTGGCGCTGAATTGAATAGGATTTGCTGCGACGGGGAGGAGTATGCGGGAGGCAGAGGCTACAGCGAGTCGGCGGTAAGGTGAAAGTGCCGGCGCCTTTGTCCGCAGAACGTCGCCCCTGAGCCGTCTTGCTGAAGGCAAGTAAGCGAGACCGGGCTGCGCCCGTTACAGCGTCAGAGTGTCCCGCCTTCGCCAGGGCTACGGCGGGGAACTTGGGTGGTACCGCGAGAAGCTAACTGGCCTCTCGTCCCAATTGGGGATGAGAGGCTTTTATTTTGCCACTAGAGAGGTGCGAAAATGCGCAGTGATAGAGTGACCAAAGGACTGGAGCGGGCCGCGGCGCGAGCTCTGCTGCATGCCTGCGGGATAACCCGTGAGCAATTGGACAAGCCGTTCATTGGTATTGCCAACAGCTACAGCGATCTGGTGCCCGGCCATATCGGCATGCGCCGCTTGCAGCGATCGGTGGAGCTAGGTATTGCCGCCGGCGGAGGAGTGCCGTTTAGCTTCGGTATTCCGGCCATCTGCGACGGCATCGCGATGGGCCATCTGGGCATGTTCTATTCACTGCCCAGCCGCGAACTTATCGCCGATACCGTCGAGTCAATGGCGATGGCCCACGCGCTGGACGGGCTGATTCTGCTCACCGATTGTGATAAGATCACCCCAGGGATGCTGATGGCCGCCGGACGGCTGGATATTCCAGCTATCGTCGTCACTGCCGGGCCGATGATGTCCGGGCGTTATCAGGGCCGCCGCCTGTCGATGGTACGCGACACCTTCGAGGCTATTGGCCGCGCTCAGGCTGGTGAAATCACCGAAGAAGACGTCGCTGAACTGGAAATGGAGGCCTGTCCCGGTCAGGGCGCCTGCCAGGGCCTGTATACCGCTAACACGATGGCCTGCGTGACCGAGGCGCTGGGCATGAGCCTGCCCGGATCGGCGACGGCGCTGGCGGGTAGCGCCAGGCGGGAGCGCTTCGCGTATGAGAGTGGCGAGCGCATCGTCGAACTAGTTCAAGAGGATATCACCACTCGCCAGATCATCACTGAGGCAGCGGTGCACAACGCCATTGGTGTTGATATGGCCCTGGGCGGCTCGACCAATACCTGCCTGCACATTCCGGCAGTTGCCCATGATGCCGGCGTTGACATCGAGCTGGAGCTCTTTGACCAAATCAGCCAGCAAGTACCCCAGGTCTGCTCGTTGCGGCCCGGCGGTGACTATATGATGGAGGACCTGGACTGGGCCGGCGGCATCCCTGCGGTGCTGTCAGTGCTTGGTGATTTCATTGAGGACAACCCTACGGTCAGCGGCCAGGACATCAGGGAGATTGCCGCCAAAGCCGAGGTGGTTGATGACGATGTCATCCGCTCGCCGGAAAATGCTTATGCCCCTCAGGGTGGAATTGCCGTGCTGCGGGGCAATCTGTGCCCCGACGGGGCAGTGGTCAAGCAGTCTGCAGTCTCGGCCAAGATGCGCAACTTCCGTGCTACGGCGCTGTGCTTTGACTCCGAAGAGGCCGCGATGGAAGCAATATTGGCTGACCGCATTCCCGACGGCTCGTGGGCGATAGTGCGCTATGAGGGTCCCAAGGGTGGCCCGGGCATGCGCGAGATGCTCAATCCTACCGCGGCGCTGACCGGGATGGGTAAAGAAGACAGCATCGGATTGCTGACCGACGGCCGCTTCTCCGGTGGCACCCGCGGGCCGTGTATCGGACATATCTCGCCGGAAGCCGCCGCTGGCGGGACGATTGGCCTGGTCGAAGATGGCGATGAGATTGAAGTGAACATAGATGAGCGGCGGCTGGAGCTGCTGGTAGATGATGACGAGCTGGCGCGGCGCCGCGAGCGGTGGCAGCCGCCCGAGCCGAAAATCAAGACCGGCTGGCTAGCCCGCTACGCTAAGAATGTCACCAGCGCAGCAACCGGCGCAGTGATGGAGTAGCATATACACGCGACAGACGAGGAGGCAACTGATGATGGCAACTGAAGAAATGACCGGAGCAGATGTGCTGCTGAAGGTATTTGAAGAAGAAGATGTCGAAGTCATCTTCGGAATACCCGGGGGCGTGACCATTCCGATCTTCGACAAACTCTACCACAAGGTCAAGGCCGGCGAGATTCGGTTCATACTCACCCGCCATGAGCAGGGCGCCATCCACGCTGCCGACGGCTATGCGCGGGCCACCGGTCGGGTGGGAGTGTGTACCGCGACCAGCGGGCCGGGGGCACTGAATCTGGTCACGGGCTTGAGCACCGCCCATATGGATTCAGTCCCGGTGGTGGCAATCACCGGCCAGGTCAAGACCCACGCCATTGGCACGGACGCCTTCCAGGAAGCTGATACCGTCGGCACAACCATGCCGATAACCAAGCATAACTACCTGGTGAAGGACCCGGCTGAGCTTGCCCATGTGACCCGCGAGGCCTTCTACCTGGCCCGGACGGGCCGACCTGGTGCGGTGCTCGTTGATCTGCCTGCGGATGTCAGCGCAGCGCCGGGCGTCTGGACCGAACGAGATATTAGCAACCTGCGTGGTTACCGCCCACCCGCGAAGGGTGACCCGCAGGCGATCATGCGGGCAGCCGAGATGATTAACCAGGCCGAGCGGCCGATTCTGTATATTGGCGGCGGCGTCATTGCCGCAGGTGCCTCTGACCTGGTCAAGGAGCTGGCTGAGAAGGCCAACATCTATGTAGTGCACACGCTGATGGGCAAAGGCGCGATGCCCGAGACTCACCGGCTCTCGCTGGGGATGCCGGGGATGCACGGGGTCGTCCCGGCCTGCTATGCCCTGCGTGATACCGACCTGATGATCACCATTGGGGCGCGTTTTGATGACCGGGTAACCGGGGATCTGAGCAAGTTTGCGCAGGGTGCCCGGATCATTCACATTGATATTGACGCGGCCGAGCACAACAAGGTCGTCCAGTCCGACGTGGTGATTGCCGGCGACGCGCGCGAAGTTCTCGCCCAGCTCGTGCCGCAGGTCCCGGCCCGCCAGCCGGGCAAGTGGGAAGAGCAGCTTGAGCAGTGGCGCGAGAAGCACCCGCTGAGCTATAATGAGCCTGACGAAGGCATTGCTCCCCAGTACGTGGTGGAGCAGATATACGAGGTCACCGGCGGCGAGGCCATCATCACCACCGAGGTGGGCCAGAACCAGATGTGGGCGGCGCAGTACTACAAGGTGGACAAGCCCCGCCATTTCCTTAGCTCCGGAGGACTGGGCACCATGGGCTATGGTTTCCCGGCGGCCATCGGCGCTCAGGTCGGCTGCCCTGATGCGGTGGTCTGGGATATCGCCGGGGACGGCTCGATTCAGATGAATATCCAGGAGCTAGCCACGGCGGTTATCAACAAGCTGCCGGTGAAGGTGGCGATTCTGAACAACTCGTGCCTGGGGATGGTCCGCCAGTGGCAGGAGCTCTTCTATGACCGTCGTTACAGCGGCACCGACCTGACCGGAAACCCGGACTTTGCCCGCGTGGCCGAGGCCTACGGCGCGGTCGGGATCAAGGTTACCGAACCCGAACGGGTCCGGGCGGCCATCGAGCAGGCTATGGAGGTTGATGACCGGCCGACATTCATAGATTTCGTGGTTACTCGCGAGGAGAACGTCTTCCCGATGATTCCAGCGGGCAAGTCCCCGGACGACATAATGCTATCCCAGCCGAGTTGATCTGCCCAGTGCAATTGTGGAACGCAAGCTATGCGCGAGATTCAGTCGTCACAGATAACTAAAGCCGTTGCCGAACTGTGCCAGTGTGCCAACTACGAGCTGCCTGAAGATGTCGTGGAGGCTCTGCGGAGGAGTCGAGAAGCAGCGACCAGTCAAGTCGCGCGCACGATTCTCGACCAACTGCTGGAGAACGCTCGGCTGGCCCGAGACGAGCGCATCCCCTATTGCCAGGATACCGGCCTGGCGGTCGTCTTCGTCGAGTTGGGGCAGGATGTTCACTTGGTCGGCGGTGATATCTACGCAGCCATTGACGCCGGTGTCCGCCAGGGATACGAGGAAGGCTATCTGCGTCCGTCAGTGCTCGCTGATCCGCTGGACCGGGCTACCAACACCGGCGACAACACACCGGCAATTGTGCATCTTCGCATGGTGCGGGGCGACGAAATCAAGTTGCACCTGGCGGCTAAGGGCGGCGGCAGCGAGAATATGAGCGCGTTGTGGATGCTGACGCCGACAGATGGTGCTGAGGGCATTGTGGCGGCGATTGTAGAGCGGATTCAGGAAGCGGGGGGTAAGCCCTGTCCGCCGCTGATTCTGGGCGTAGCCATCGGCGGGAACTTCGAGAAGGCGGCACTGCTGGCCAAAGAGGCGTTGCTGCGGCCCTTAGGTCAGCCCAATGACGAGCGGCAGCTAGCGGAACTGGAGCAGCGGATTATTGAGGCGGTCAATGCCACCGGCGTAGGCCCGATGGGTCTGGGCGGCGGCGAGACCGCCCTGGCGGTTCATCTGCTTAGCCATCCCTGTCATCTGGCCAGCTTGCCTGTTGCCTTGAATGTCCAGTGCCATGCCGCACGACATCAGTCTGTTACTATCTAGACTCGCAGCGGGCGACCCCGAAGCGCATTCAAGTGGTCGGGAGGCTCAACAGCTTGTCGTCTGAGGCCAGACAAATCAAACTGCCGCTTACGGCTGACGTCATCGCGCAGTTGCGGGCTGGTGATTCTGTGCGGTTGTCGGGAGCGATCTACACAGCCCGCGATGCCGCTCACCAGCGGCTGGTTTCCGCGCTGGAGGCCGGCCAGCAGCTTCCTATTGATCTTGACGGAAGCGTAATATACTACTGCGGGCCGACGCCCGCGCCCCCGGAACGGGTAATAGGCGCAGCGGGTCCGACCACGAGTTCGCGGATGGATACGTTTGCTCCCCGACTATATGCAGCCGGCGTGCAAGCCACCATTGGCAAGGGCCAGCGCGCTCTTCAGGTGCGCCGGGCCTGCCGCAAGCACGGTTGTCTGTACCTGATTGCCACCGGAGGAGCCGGAGCACTGCTGTCTAGGTTCATCATGCACGCAAAGGTAGTGGGCTACGTAGATCTGGGCCCGGAGGCCATCCGCAAGCTGACCGTGGCTGAGTTTCCGGTGTTGGTTGGTTATGATGCGCACGGCGGCAGCATCTTTCCCGGCGACGAAGATTTGGACTGACATGCGATGAGTCAAACACTATTGGGATTGGTAGCCAGGCAGGGCCTCGGTGCTGTGCTGTATTGGCTGGCTCAGGGGGTGCTCCCTTTGGGGCGACTGGGGCGGGCCGCCGCGCGGTCGGGGCTGGCGGCTGTGGTGTGGTTGGAGCCCAGTCACCAGAACGCCCGCGCCTATTACGACTACCTGCAAGCTTTGCGCATCTTCCCCCGCGGTGAGACTGAGGAGGCCCTGAGGCTCCTGCGGCGGGCCCATCGCGCCCTCCCCGATGACGAAACTATCCATCTGGACTGGGCGGTGGCCCTGACCATGGCCAACCAGTACGAGCGGGCCATTGATGTCCTCGAGCAGCTAGGCAGCGACGAGCAAGCCAGAACCGAACTGCAGTTCTGGACGGCGCTGGGCTGGTCGTACCTGCGCACCGGGCGCTTTCCCGCGGCCGAGGCCGCTGCCAAGCAAGCCAGCGAGTATGGTGTGGCCAGCTCTGAATTGCGGCTTATCAGGTCGTTGGCACTGGCTGGTGAGGAAGGCTGGGTGAACAAGGACGGTATTGCTGATGTCGTCAACAAGCGCCCCGGGCTCCTCGGGATGTTGCTCGAGTTTACCTACTATATCGCCAGCATCGGCAAACGGACGGAAGCAGAAGATCTGCTGGCGGCGCTGCCTGCTGATAACAGACCCTACGCCTGGCGCGTTGTTACTCAGCACAGTCTCAGCGCTGACGATGTCGAGACAGCCCAGTGGTCGCTGGAGAAACTGGGCCAATTGGCGCCCGATTCTGTGGATGAACTGATGATGAGTTGTGAGATTGCCCTCCGCCGGGGCCAGATGGCCGAAGCAGTGGACAAAGCCCACCGCGCGGTGGCCGCGCAGCCTGATGAACTGGCAGTTCTGGAGACGGCCGGGCGGGTGATGGTCCTGGCCGGCCAGCGCGAGGAAGCCTTCCGGTACATGACTTCTGCTCTGGCCGAGGGCAGCCGCGATGCCCTGGCTGGCGGTGTGGTCGCGCTGTATATGCTGGCGCAGGATCGGCTTGATGACGCCCGTTCGGTCTTCCGCGTCCAGCGCAGCGGTGATGAGCTGGCCTGCCTGTATGCTCACACTGCGACCGCCGAGGTGCTGAAGACCGAAGATGACCTGGCCGAGGCAGTGGCCCTGGCTCAGCAGGCCTGGGAATTCTGGGACGAGATGCCCCAGTGGGCCAGGACGGAAGCTGTGCGCCAGGACATCGTATCCTCGTTGACGGAAATCGCCCAGGCGGCCGTAGACACTGACGACAAGTCGGTTAGCCAGGATGCCGAGGAGTTGCTCTGTCGGCTGCGGGAGGTTGCGTCCGCGCCTGACACCCATTAGCTTGGTATGCGCATACTTGACGACTCTCCCGGGTTTATGATCTGCTTGCCTGCTCGTGTCTGGGCAGGTCATTTGTGTTGTATCGTGAAAGTAACAATAGACCGAGCACTGCAGCCGGCGGATACGCTCAACCGCCGACTTTTGTGACACTGACTGGAGGAAGAAGATATGCCCAAAGACATTGACGTTTGCCCGGTGTTCACTCCTGTGGAGATTACCTTCCCCCCGGTACCGTTGTTTCAGTACCAGGATGACCTGGGTGATGAGCTGAAGCGAGGCCTGAGCGGCGAGGACGCTCTCAGCTTGTACGATTGTATGCTACTCATCCGCGAGTTCGAGCAGATGGTTATTCAGCTCAAGGGCGGCAAGTTCGAGGCACTGCCTGATTACAAGTTCATTGGGGCAACGCACCTGTCTATTGGCCAGGAGGCCGTGGCCGCCGGAGCTATGTCAGCTATCGGGCCCGATGACTACATAACCAGCACGCACCGCGGTCACGGCCACTCTATCGCCAAGGGTGTCTTTTGGCTGCGTGCCCAGTCTCCTGAAGCGCTTGCACGGTTCATTGGGCGCGACGTCGGTGGTGCGAGCCCTGATGAGCTGCGGGAGATGGCTCTTCAGGAGCACGTCAACCGCACCCTGGCTGAGTTGTTCGGCAAAGAAGAGGGTTACTGCCGGGGGCGAGGCGGGGGGATGCACATTGCCGACTTCAATATGAGCCATCTGGGCGCCAACGCCATTGTCGGCGGCTCCTATGGGATTGCCACTGGCGCAGCCATGGCCTGCGATAAGCTGGGTAATGACCGCATTGTGTTGTGTATGGTTGGTGACGGGGCGACGAATAACGGCATCGCGCACGAGTCCTACAACTTCGCGGCGATGGATCAGTTCAAGAACGGCACGCCCGTCATCTACCTAATCGAAAACAACCAGTACGGCATGACCGGCCAGCAGCAGGGCGAAGTGACCGGTGTTAAGTACCTGGCCCAGCGCGGAGCCGGCTACAATGAAGCTAATATGCACGCCGAAGGCGTCAACGGTATGGACGTGTTGTCGGTGCGCGATGCGGTCAGGCGCGCCGCCCAGCTATGCCGCAGCGGCCAGGGCCCGGTAATGCTCGAGTGTCACACCTACCGCTATATGGGCCACTCCCTTTCCGATACCCGCGAGGCCTATCGCAGCAAAGAAGAGGAGCAGATGTGGCGCGACTGCGATGCGATCGGGCAGTTCCACACCCAGCTTGTCGAACAGGGCATCGCCACCGAAGATGAGCTAAAGGGCCGCCAGGAACAGGCGGCTAAGCGCGTCTACGATGCCACCATCTTCGCCGGCAATGCCACCGATCCTGACCCGGCTGACATCTATGTGGGACTGTTCACCGACACCACCAGCGACGACCTCGGCGAAGAGGGAGCAACTCCGGAAAGCGAGTTGCTCCAGAAGCCCAAAAAGCGGGGTGGCGTAGGCACCCGCCAGATACTGTATCGGCACGCGGTCAACGAAGGCCTTACCGAGGAGATGCTGCGCGACCGGCGGGTGGTCCTGTACGGTGAAGACATCGCTGATTACGGCGGGGCCTTCGGTGTGACCCGGGGCATATTTGAGATATTCGGCCGCGACCGCATCTTTAACACCGCCATATCCGAAGCGGCTATCGTCGGCACTGGCGTAGGAGCAGCGATGGTCGGCCTGCGGCCCGTCGTGGAGCTGATGTACATTGACTTCATCCTCATGGCCATGGACCAGATCGGCAATCAGGCCGCCAAGAACCGCTATATGTTCGGCGGCAAGGCAAAAGTGCCACTGGTCATCCGCACCTCTATCGGCGGTGGACGCGGCTACGCCGGCCAGCACTCTCAGAGTCTGGAGGCAGTCGTGACAATGTTCCCCGGGCTGAAGGTAGTAGCGCCCGCCACTGCCTACGATGCTAAGGGTCTCATCAAAGCAGCCATCCGTGACGACAATCCGGTGGTCTATATCGAGCATCAGCACGCGCTGACCGAGCGTGGGGAGGTGCCCACTGAGGACTACACGGTGCCGATTGGCGTGGCGCGAGTGGCTCGCGAAGGTACCGATTGCACGGTGGTGGCGTACAGTTGGCTCTACTATCGGGCTATGGAAGCCGCAGAGAGGCTAGCGGAGGAGGACATCTCGGTTGAGGTAGTTGACCCCCGAACGCTGGTGCCGCTGGATGTGGATACAATTGCCAAGTCAGTGCGCAAGACCGGACATCTGGTCGTTATCCAGCAGGCTCCCGAGCGCGGCTGCTTCGGCGAGCATATCGCCTACCAGGTTCAGCAGCGGGTGTTTGCTGATCTAACAAGCCCGGTGCGAATCGTGGCTGCGCACAATGTTCCTCCTCCAATGGCCGAGCCGCTCGAAGAAGAACACCTGCCCTCGATCGAGAAGATTATGGACAATATCCGCCAGACGGTGGTGCAATAGGGATGAGCAATGACGCGCATAACTTCGCAGCTATGACCAGGGGACTTATCGCTTCCGTATCGGTTTGGAACCTGGGCTACTATAACCAAGCCGCCCTAAATCTGCAATACCTGCACAGGCAGCGAAAGGATATGATGGTGTTGAGAATTGGCATGATGATCCTGAGTGTAGGAGTCTTAGCAATTCTCTCCGGGCCAGGCTGCGAGGAATCAATGAATACCCCGCAGCCGGTCGTGCAGCCTTCGGCCAAGGTTGAAGCGGGGAAGAAAACAATGCCTTTTTCAGAATGGGAACTGAACCGACAAATCAGACTCTATATGTTCGCGTTTTCTGATTACCACTGCAGGGGCATCGGGTGGCCTGAGGTAGAATACCCGGATGATGATGCGATGGATGAGTACTTTGACCGTCGAGCAGCAATCGGTTTGGTTGCCGGCGCTTATATTGAGAGGGTGGGCGAGGCGGCGGTTCCCGCAGTGGTAGGGGCATGGGAACAGGCTGAGTCCGGTGACGGCTGTGACGAACGGTGGAGGCTGCGCGAGCTGCTGCAGCGCCTGGGGCCTGCGGGTTGGAAAGCAACTATTGGCTCACCCAAAGAATCCGTCACGGACGAGCACGCACCCGCTTCGGACAGTGATTGGATACGGTACCTGCAAACTGGTTCGTGCGATGAGCTTCTGTGGGAGCTATCCCGTGATCGCAGTGCGCTAGCCCGATTAGAACACAATGTTGATGAGGGAATAGAGGGCCGGAGGGAATGGCGCCCTGGCTATGAACCAGACTTTGCAGGCGAAGATGAGGAAATGCGCTTACTATTGGCGATCGCGCCTACTGACGGTGGAGTGACAGATGCGAAGCTGCAGGAGTGGGCCGACCAAGGGTATTCAGTGGGCATACGATGGGGGGCATACCTCGCGTTGGCTAGTAGAGGTGATGCAACGGCTCAGCAACGTATTAGGGATACCATTAGGAACCGGTTCCCTACGCGCCCTAATGAGGGGAAATGGTACAAATCCGTGGGTGTTGATCCGTTCCCAGACTATGCGGCGTTCACTTTCGTACAAGAGGTGGCCAAGAGACGCTTGAAAGACCGTTGGGAGCTCCTCCTAGATTTGCTGGAGGATACCACCCCCAAGCTACTGGCCCCGCGCGCAGCAGTTCTGTTGGCCTTGGATGAACACTGGGAAGAACTGCATCCCCAAATAGCCGAGCGCGCACGACAAGAAATCACCCATCTTCACTGGACAGAGAAGAATGAGTGGCTGCAGATGCTCATGATGTCGGTGCTTGCAGGCCACCCCGAGGCACTGGAGGACTACTGAGACAACTACTTGCAAGCTGGGTGTCAACCGACTGAGTAGTTATTGCCAATCTTAAACACTGCCAAGGAGGTCGGATGAGCGAACCGGTTGGCAGCTTTGTACTGGTGTTGCACGGGCATATACCCTACGTGCTGGGGCACGGAACTTGGCCCCATGGTGCGCAGATGCTGTTTGAGGCAGCCGCCGACACCTATATCCCCCTGCTGTGGGTCATCGAGGAGCTGGCTGCCGAAGATATCCCGGCTAATATCACCATTAGCCTCAGCCCCGTAACCATCGAGCAGCTTGCCGACGACCGTTTCAAAGAGTGGTTCGAGGGCTACCTGAACGACAAGATCCACTGGGCTGGTGAGAACGAAGGGGAGTTTGATAGCTGGGGGGAGGGACACCTGGCCTACCTGGCCCGGCGCTGGCGTGAGTACTACCAGGCGCTGCGCGACAACTTTGTTGGCCGCTACGGTCGCGATATTGTGGGGCAGTACCGCATGTGGCAGGACCGCGGCCACATCGAAGTTATGACCTGCGCGGCCACTCACGGCTATCTGCCCCTCTTGCGCGAGGATGCCAGCATCTCCCTGCAGGTCAAGCAGGCCGTCGCCACCTACGAGAGGTCCTTTGGCCGCCGTCCCCGCGCCTTTTGGCTGCCCGAGGGCGCTTACCGGCCCCGCTGCCAGTGGGCGCCGCCACCCTTTGTGAGCGGCCAGCATCCATCTTACACCCGACCCGGTATTGAAGAATTTCTGGCTAATGACGGCATTGACTACTTCGTGGTTGATACCCACCTGCTGGGCGGCGGTGCGCCCGAGCCGGTGCATATTGATTTTGAGCATACCCTGGGCAAGCAGTGGGGCACAATCCGCAAAATGCACCAGCCGCAGCCATACGACGGTGAAAAATCGCCGTATCGGGCCTATTTTGTGGGGCACTATTATGAAGATCATCCTCCGGTAGCGACCCTCATCCGCGATCCCCAGACCGGCCTGAAGGTGTGGAGTGCTGAGCACGGCTACCCCGGGGACTCCGCCTACCTGGAGTTTCACCAGAAGCACCAGCCCGGTGATCTGCGCTACTGGCGCGTAACCGGGCCTGACTGCGCTCTGGGCGACAAGCAGCATTACGTTCCCGACTGGGCCGACGGGATAGTGCGCGAGCAGGCCGGCAACTTCCTGTGGACGGTCAAGGAGACGCTACGTAGCAATCAGCCGGCCTCGGGCCGGCGGCCGGTGCTGTGCGCGCCCTTTGATGCCGAGCTATTCGGCCACTGGTGGTTCGAGGGCCCGCGCTTCCTGACCCACGTCCTGCGTTGGATGCACCAGGACCCGGAGATTGAGGTGGTCACCGGCAGTCAATACCTGGCGCATAATCCCCCCCCGACGGCCATAACTCTTCCCGAAGGTTCGTGGGGCGCGGGCGGCGGGCACTGGGTTTGGCTCAATGATGACACCAAGTGGTGCTGGGAGCGTATCTATGACGCCGAGTTGGACCTGCGCAATCTGATCCAGGAGCGTGGCGGTGGACATGACGCGACGATGCACCAGCTTATCCAGCAGGCGCTGCGGGAACTATTATTATTGCAGGCTTCTGATTGGGAGTTTCTCATCACCACCTGGAGCGCCCGCGACTATGCCGAGACTCGGATCCAGTCTCATCACACGGATTTGAAGCGTGTGGTGGAGTTGGCCCGCCGCTATGGGCGCGGAGAGTGGCTGAGCGAAGAAGACTGGGCCTATTTCGGCAGCCTGGCCGCCCGCGATCACATCTTCCCCGACATAGCCCCGGATTGGTATCAATGAGGCTGGTGGCGAAAACTAATCGGCGATTTGGCGGTTTCCCTTGACATAAGAATATTGATATGATATACTTATGATATCACATATTCCGCCGAGAGAAGGAGACAGCAAGATGCAAGAAAGAGAAAGAAGCGTGTCCAGTGGCTGGTTGATGTTGGCCGTGGTGATCGTGGTGTGTCTGGTAGTACCTATCGTTATTCTCGCAGGGGTTGCAGGGTCGATTGTGCCCCTCTGGGCGAGCATCGTGCTCGCCTCGCTCTTGATTGCCGCGGCGACCCTGACGAGCTTGGGACTGTTTACGCTGCAACCGAACGAGGCCCGCGTGTTGGTGCTTTTCGGAAGATACGTTGGTACGGTCAAGAAGGACGGGTTCCATTGGGCGAACCCTTTCAGCGTGAATCGGGGACCATGGGTAGCTGACCGTGAGCCGGGAAAGGAGGGGCAAGTCTCCATTCGCGCGAAGCACAAGTATAGGGTCTCTCTGCGGGCCAGGAACTTCGAGACGCAAGCCTCCAAGGTGAATGATCAGCGGGGCAACCCTATCGAGATAGGAGCCGTTGTGGTTTGGCGGGTAGAAGACACAGCAAAGGCTCTCTTTGATGTGGATGAGTACGAACACTATGTCATGATTCAGAGCGAAGCAGCCGTGCGCCGTCTGGCCAATAGCTACCCCTACGACCATTCAGAGGATGCCCCCAGTGACGAACTCACGCTACGTGACAACAGCGACGCGGTCAGTGCGGCCCTCGAGAAGGAACTGCAACAGCGGCTTTCCATGGCTGGCGTAGTGGTAAAAGAGGCCCGATTGACCCATCTGGCCTATGCCCCGGAGATTGCTGGGGCGATGCTCCGGCGCCAGGCGGCTGAAGCCATCATAGCAGCTCGGCAGAGAATCGTGGAGGGAGCGGTTAGCATGGTTGAGATGGCGCTGGCGCAGCTCTCGGAGAAGCAGATGGTGGAACTTGACGAGGAGCGCAAGGCGGCAATGGTAACAAATCTCCTCGTTGTGCTCTGCGCCGAAGCGCAAGCTGAGCCAGTTGTCAATGTTGGCACACTGTACCATTGAGAGGCGGGGTAGAGGACGAACCTGCCGGTCTGCTGGTGGCGTGCTCACGGTGGGACGACGGCAGGCGCGGTCAGGATTATCGGCGGAAAGCCAGTTCTTAGGTCGTCATTGGCGGATACGACGGTGTTCTCGGACCGATTACGGGGAGCAATGATTACAGGAGTGTCATGACGGACAAGAAGAAGTTTCTGCTACGCATGGATCAGGACCTCTGGAATGAGCTCCACGCCTGGGCTGCTGATGAGCTCCGCAGTGTGAACGGTCAAATCGAGTACGTGCTCCGACAAGCTGTGAGGACTCACCGCAGAGCAGCTCGTTCGGATTCGCGTGAGAAGAGAGCACGCGATGATTCCCAGGAGACTACTTAAGGCAGCGGGTCAGACCGGGTGGCTCGGGAAAGTCCTGTTCATCTTAACAGCAGTATGATGGCACCATTAAGGGGGCGTTCATGCTGGATCAGGAGGATGTTGACGACTGGCTGAGTCAATTCCTAAGGCGACTGCATGAGCGATTCGGCGACCGACTGGCTTTCGTCGGACATCACGGAAGCTGGGCCCGAGGCGAGCCCAGGGCCGGCAGTGACATTGACGTCTTTGTCATCCTGGACCGAATCGAGGACGCTGACCTCAAAGCGTATCGGGAGCTAGTCGATTCAATGCCGGATGCGCAATCACTGGCCAGCACGGCTCTGGTCTCAGTTGGGGAATTGAGAGTGTGCCCTCGGTATGAACAAACGGGGTGCCGCTACGGCTGCAAGGTGCTTCACGGCACGCTGGACGGCTTGGTGGCAAAGCCCACAGATAGTGACTTCATTGCGGACGTTCGAACGAAGGCTTCAGCGAATCTCCA
Source organism: bacterium (assembly GCA_030615605.1). Lineage (GTDB taxonomy): Bacteria > Armatimonadota > Zipacnadia > Zipacnadales > Zipacnadaceae > JALGTD01. The sequence goes on along the minus strand of JAUWYY010000002.1, from coordinate 109,830 downwards.
CCACGCCCGACACTACATGTTGCACCCTCACGACCTGGCGGTGGTCGTCAACAGGCTGTACTATCCATTTAAGGAATGCTTCTACGCGCTGCAGTCCTGGATGCTGCTGACAACGGGCACCTATTATCCGCGAAAGGCCGATATGCTCGCCGCTCTGTCGGCACCAGATGACAAGGAGGTTGTCCGGATTGCGAAGGACTGGCACCAACTTTCGCAGGACCGGACTGACAGACCGGAGCACTACGTCCGGATTCTCGAGCGATGGAGCCGCAAGATGCTGGCGAAAGTTGCAGACTGGGGGGGCGGCTCGTAGCCCAGTGCTGTTTCTTGCAGCTACTAAGGCACTGGGCTAGCTGATTTCAGCCAGTCTTTGTACCAGTTGATGATTCTGCTGGTGGCCGCTGCGCGAGCCGATGATGTGAGCCTGGATGGGCCGGCCCAGCAGGTAGAGATCCCCCATCAGATCCAGCAGCTTGTGGCGAGCTAGAGAAAATGGCAAAGGCCATAGCGACGCAGATTGACGATATGCTGCTTGGTGCGCTTGGCGGTGAAGAACTGAAGCATGTCCTCCTGAAGCAGAGCGAGGTGGCCCCTTACAGTTTGGAAGCTCAAGTCCCACACCGCTGGCCTGGGCCCCAGTTGCAGAGGCTGGGTGTCCAGCAGAGCCTCGAGGCAGAGGGCAGACCTGGTCTCCGAGTGACTGTGTACCGCTTTGATGATGAGAAAGCAGCCATGGAAGGAGCCGACTTCTACGCGCACTCAATGGCGGAAGTATTCCGGGGAGGCGGCTTGGAGGGCGAGACCATAGGCGAGAGCTGTTGGGTCTCTACCTCGGGCTATGGCGCGGCTCTTGTTTTCCAGCGCGGACTGTTTTGTGCAGTGGTTGGAGTGATCACAGATATTGCTTCCGAGCGGGGCATCATCACCGAAATAGCGCAGAAGCTGGACAAGAAAATTGTTAGGTACTTGGCGCAAGCGGAGATGGGTATCCAAATCGGCCAGCCAAAGGAGCCAGCTATCAAGAGACTGCTTTCCAACGACGCGTCGACAAGAGAGGAGGCGAAACAGGAGTTACTTACGGCTCGAACAGACTTGATTTCTCAGCTCATAAGTATTGTTGACAGTGAGCAAAACCACCAGACAAGACGTGAGTCAGTGCGGGCGACTATGTTCATCTTAGGGGAAATGCGCGCCATGCAGGCGGTGTCGGTGCTAGTCAAATATGTAGCCTTCGCTGACGAGCGGACCGTCCGTACAGCGTGGACGGATCGGTTGGGTTCACGGCCGCTGAGCCAGATGCCCGCTGTCCAAGCACTGGTAAAGATTGGGGAGCCGTGCCTCAAGGCGATCATCAGCAAGCTGGCAACGACTTATGATGTCAGGGAGCAGGCGGCTTGCATTCGCGTCTTGATTAAACTCAGAGAACGTGACGCGGCTTCGGCTATGTTGGTGGAGGCCGCCGCCAAAGAACAGAACACTAAGAAGCGAGAGCGCCTGCACAACAGTCTGGACATGCTCTTGAGAGTCGAACAGCCACAGACCAATGTTGACCAGGGCTGAGCAGAAGGCTGATTACTCTGTAGCAAGGAAGATTCGACATGTTCTCAGGTAGGGAGTTAGTGCTAGTGCTGCTTTGTGTGGCTGTTCTGCTGTGCATCGGTTCGGCGCAGCCACAGCCAAAGGAGTCGGCTGTTAAAAGACTGCTCTCGAATGACGCCACAACAAGAAAGGAAGCGCAGCAAGAACTGGTTGCGGCGAGAGCTGATGTGGTCTCGGAGCTGGTAAGCATCATCGATGACAAGGACAACCAGCTAACAAGGTCCGACTCGGTGCGGGCGGCTATGTTCGTTCTGGGGGAGATGCGCAACCACTGCGACAGTGAATGGGAGCGAAGTAACTATAACCAATGTGGAATGTTCGAATGCATTTGCCAACCACGTCAAGCGGTATGGGCTGATACTGGGGCTGGAGATCGAGTGGTATATTTCCCGTGATGGCGGGTGCACGTGGCTTGACACAACAATGACAAGTGAGAACGAAGTATTCATCACCCTCGACGATCCGGCCTGCGCGACGGACTACCGTACTGTGCTGTACTTAGCCACCAAGGGTAGCCTCGCTACCACTGAAAGCGCCTGTATAACCGACACCTGGGCCAACTTTAGTGGCCCGGCTGACGTTCACGCATGGGATGAGACTAGCAAGCTCTATTTGCGAGACTTGCATTACTATGATGGCGACACCGATATCATCAGCGCTGCAGGACTGTTGTCTACTGGCGATGGCCAGTGCGGGGCGTGGGTCGAACTGTTACACGAGTGCCTACTAGCCAACAATGTGAGTGGCCTAGACCTGATCGTAGTGCTGCCGGCGGTGTGGCACGACTACATGGCGATTAAGAACATCATATATGATGACGTGGATCCAACGTTCTCGGGCGAGTACGCGTACTACGTGAACACACGTACCGATGACCTCAACGTCGAGACCCCAGGTGAACCCGGGCAGAACAAGGCCACCCCCTATATGAAGCTGTTCTGGCTCCATTACATCGTCTTGTACGGGGCCACGTACTTCGATCCGTCGTACGGTCTGACATACGGAGACGAGGCTGATTTCACAAGCCAGTGCATAGACGGATGGCGACGCACAGACTATCGGTGGAGAAAGCGCGATGTCGTAGGCCGCCCGAGCTACGAAGTGCGCTTTGTGGTGGGGAGCTGGTGAATAGGAGATGATTGGATCATGTTAGGACGATTTGTCTGCCACAGCCTCTCGCTGGGTCTCATACTCCTGACGTACGGGAGCGGTAGCGTGCTCGCCGACGCGGCCGACGGCAGTGCGCCTCCGTCGCCGCTGGCGCCACCCGAGGTGAGCGTGGTCGAACGGGTTCCCGTTTCTCTGGTCGACGCCCGGCTTGTCTTTATCGGCCCGGAAGAGGAGCCCCAGGAATTGCCCGTGGTACTAGAGCGTGTCCTCTGCGATGCGAGGGTACCCAGAAGGGATCGGCCAACGTGGTCGGGCAGAACCAGCTTGTACCAACTGCGCTCGGCGAGCCCAGGCAACAGCTTCTCCTGGGCCGTAGGTGGCCCATATCTCCCCGTTGGGTTTCGCCTGTTCAGGCACGAGCCCGGTCACAACTACCTGGCTTGGGTGAACGCGGGGAGTGTATTTGTGGCGGAGGTCAACCAGTCAAGAAGCATGAGTGAAGCACTGGCGGAATGCTTCTCGGCAGACGGCCCGTTCCCCCCCGGCGGCGCCGTTGACCACGTCCGGGTAGTCGCCCCTCATCTAGTGCCGGATGCTTGGCATTGGGGCCGCGACGCCTTCAACGCGGACATTACGATTCTCTCGGTGGCGAAGGACGAGGGCGGGTGGGTCGTCGAGATCGCCAGCCCCGAGGGTGAGGAGTTTACCATTGTGGGCGATGGGGAAAACTGGGAACTGGAATAGGGGTGTCGGCACATGACCTGCAAGATTGCCATCGTCGGTTTGATCATCGCGACACTGCTGGGCTACTGGATGACCTGCGTGCTACTGCCGATCCCGGTGTGGTTTCAGTCCTATGCCCTGAAATATCTGGGCTACGTGAAGCCCGAAGCGCACACCATCTGAACAAGCACGATTCGCCACCGGCGCGCGTACTTCCGGCTTCGACGGCGCCAGTACGCCGACGACGGCACCTGCGGGCTGCGGGTGTCACCGCAGCGCCGAATTGCCTTCATGCTGGCTAATCTCAGCCAGCTTTTGTATCAGTTGATGATTCTGCTGGTGGCCGCTGCGGGAGCCGATGATATGAGCCTGGATGGGCCGGCCCAGCAGGTAGAGATCCCCCATAAGGTCCAGCAGCTTGTGGCGGGCAAAGGCCTGGGGCAGAGCAGGTGTCTCCGAGAGCCGATCGGGGTATACTACTATTGCGTTCTGTGTGCTGCCGCCCTTGAGCATTCCCGCCTGGCGCGCTGCCTCGGCCTCTTCAATGGCTATAAAGGTCCGGGCGGGGGCGAGGTCCCGGGCAAAGTCGTCTGTGGCGGGCACGAAGCTGGCCCATTGCTGCCCGATGAGCGGATGATCACTGGCGAACAGGTAGTAGTAGGCAACAGTCTCGGCGGGGATGGCGGCCAGGAAATACTCTGCTGACCTGATAATTATTGCTTCGTGCAGGGCTATGGGCTTAACTGTGCTCTGCAAGGGCTGGATTGCTCCGCCCTCAATCAGCTCGCACAATCTTGCGGCCCCTCCCTCGAAGAGGGGAATTTCCGGCCCGGAGATTTCAATCGTCAGATCAGTTATTTCCGCTGCCGCCAGTGCCGCCAACAGGTGCTCGACAAATAGGACGTGGTACTGTGAATTGCCGACGGCAGTACCCGGGGCTGCCGCGAAGGCGGTCGGGGGGCCGACAGACCATTGTTTGCCGATGTCGGTGCGGATAAGCTGCAGCCCGGTTCCCGCTGAGGCGGGATGCAGGGCCAGGGTAATCTGCCGGCCCGACCGGACGCCGGTAGCAGTGCAGTTGACCGATTCGCCCAGAGTCTTTCGTGTTGCCATAGCCGGTATGGAACAGGTGTGGGCGGTAGTATTGGGCATAGTGTGGGGCAGGCTGGTAGGACTGTGTTGAGTATATCCAGGGCGTGGAGCCTACGTCAAGTCGGGTGCAGACTTGACGATAGTACCTACATCGTGTAAAATACATTTGGATTGATTGTAGAACGCTCTTGGCAGGGATGCTTTTAGGGACTATGTAGGAAGGAAGCACGGATGCTAAATGTTGCTGCAGGTGTAGCAGTGCTAAGTGGCCTGGCTATCATTCTGGCCGTGGCGCTGCAGAAGACGAAAGCCGATGGCTTCTCGGCGGCTATGGGCGGAGGAGCCGATGCAGCGCGGCACACGCCCGGCAGCAAGGAGGCCCGGCTGGACGCCGTGGCCAAATACGCTTCGATTATCTGGGTGCTGGCTTGCCTGGTCGTGGCTATTCTGTGGTACAGGTAATCGCTTAACACCATGGGGCAGAACTGGCGAGAATCGTAAATGGAACATATATGGGCGCCCTGGCGATTAGATTACGTGGTATCAGAGAAGCCTGACAACTGCATCCTGTGTGAAAAGCGGGATGCTCCCGACGATGATATTGCCAACTACGTGTTGTATCGTGGTAGCCATAATTGTGTACTGCTCAACACTTTTCCGTACAACAGCGGCCATCTGATGGTGGTGCCTCATCGCCATGTTGATGATCTGACAGGACTCAATGCGGAGGAAGCCGGCGAACTGATGCAGATTGCGCAGTGGTGCGTGCAGGCCCTCCAGGAAGCGTTGGGGGCCGAGGGGATTAATCTGGGAATGAATATTGGGCGGCCCGCCGGGGCGGGTATCGCTGACCACATCCATCTGCATATTGTGCCCCGGTGGAGTGGCGATACCAACTATATGACGACAGTCGCCAATACTCGGGTTGTTCCTCAGTCGCTGGAACAATCCGCTGAGCAGTTGCGAGCATTGATACAGCGTATTGCCGAAAACTCACAATAGTTAACAGTCCTCTGTGCGGGACAAAGGGGCGTAAGCTCATGAGCCTGCGGCCAGCAACGATTATTGCCTTCTGTCTTACTGTGATAGTGTCGGGCAGCGTCTTGCCCAGTGTAGCTGAAGCTCAGGTGCAGATACTGTCCCCCTCGCCGGGAGCGACGGTGCACGGGATTGTGCAGATCAAGGCTACCAAGCCCCAATCCGGGGAGGGATGGATCACCTACAGCGTGAGTCCTAGCCAGGACAAGTATCTGGCGGCCACAATGTCGCCGTTTTCCATCAAATGGAATACGCAACTGTACCGCGGGGGCAAGCGCGCTTATCCGGATGGCCGGTACACCATTACGGCCACCGGCTTCGATGGCTCGGGCCGGCGCCAGGGCCAGTTCAGCGTCGCTGTTACAGTGGCTAACGATATCAAGCCTTCGGAAATCGGCGCCACAGTTGAGCTGAAAACTGGCTACAAACGCGGAGAGCTCTTCGACTACAAGATAGAGGGGAAGACCACCGTCAACGTGCCCGGTGAGGCTGGCGAAGAACTGCGTGAGCCACCGCAGATGGGCATGGGAATGGGCACGGGTATGGGCGGCCCGATGGCCGGCGGTATGTCGATGGGGCCAGGCGGCATGCCGATGGGGCCAGGCGGTATGCCGATGGGGCCAGGAGCAGGATTGGGCATGGGCGGCCCAGGCGCAATGGGTATGGGAACGGGCATGGGAATGGGCGGTCCAGGCGCAATGGGTATGGGTGGCGGCATGGGACAGACAGGCATCGTAGGCCTACCCTCTCACATAGATATTGAGATTGATGGCCGCTGGGCCGAAGATGTACTCAGTCCCTCGGCAACCGGTCGGGCCGTGGTTGATAAGGACCTGCAGAACGGTTACTACACGGTCTCGTGGCTGTGGCCCAAGGAAGTATGGACGGAGGGGATGGAGCAAAAGGAAGAAAAGAACATCCCTGACTCGTATGCCCAAGTTCTTCCTACGGCTGGTGGGGAGTATCGCTTCAAGATCTTCCCGCAGGGTTGGGTCGAGAAGATGCACGAGGAGCAGCCTGAATTCCCGCTGGGCCACAGCTTCATCGAACTGCCCGTCGGCCCGGTGCGGGTAGGTGCTACCTGGCGGGGCGATATGGCCTGTGCGCTTAGCCCCACCAGCACCGAACCGACTATCGTTTCTGCCACCCACCGTCTGGACAGCTTCGAATATCGTGGTAACCATCGCTGCGCTCGCATTGTCAGCAAGTACACCGAAAAGGGTGCGACGATCGAGATTGCCGGGCTGCTGCCGTGGCGCCAAGAACAAGTGGGCGGCGGTGGCATGCTCGGAGCAGGCATGGCCGGCCCTCAAGGAATGGCCCTTGGGATGGCAGCCGGGCCTGGGACGATGCCCGCCATGGGCCGCCCAATGGCCGGTGGCCCAGCCATGGGTGGCATGATAGGTGGTATGGGCGGCATCGGCGGCCCTATGGCGGGACCGGGGGCAATGGGTGGCATCGGAGGTATGGGCGGTGGTGCGGCGGTTGCCGAGTACAAGTTCAAAGGAGACATCTCCCTCGAACGGGTCTCGTACTTCTCCCTGGATGCCGGGCGCATTGTGGCGTTCGAAGACACACTAGTCCAGAAAGTGAAGAAGACGTCCGCGAAGGGCGAAGTGATGCGCGTCAGAAGCGGTGAGACAGAGACCTTTGAACAGGACTTTGATCTATATCTCACTTTCGTGCCCCCGGGCATGGACCCGGACATGAATGTTCGGTCCATCATTGTGACGGTCGTCGGAGACGGTGCGGCTGTGGGCGGCCAGACGGGCGCTGGCAGGCCGATGGGTCCGGGTGTCCCGGGCGGTATGCCAGGGATGGGCGGCTCGGGTATGGCCCGACCGGGCCCGGGCGGCCCGGACATGGCCCGAGCGGGCCCGGGTATGGGATATGGTGCTCCGATGCCCGGTGGAGGAGCAGGATGGGGCGTGGGCATGCAGATGCAGCCACCTACCAAGGCGACCTTGGAGATCAACACGGAGTGGTACGTATTCGACACGACGGCTGGCATTTCTCAGTATGCGGTGGTGAGTGAGGAAGGTGAAGAGGTGGATGGAGTTGTTATCAAGGTCAGGCCCAGTGAGGCGTTTGCCCACAAGTACGCGCTGGGTGGTGCGGGTGCAGCCAGCAAAGAGGGCTCGACATTTGCCGTTGACCTTGAAACTCGGTCCTTTCGCTCTGTGGGTAGTTACTATCTGCCCGAAGAGCACGAAGAGATTGTCACGACGACCCGAGAATACCTGCTTAGCCTGGGATACATACCCGAGTAACTCCAAGCCGGAGGTGTGTGATAACCCCGAGAAGGTAGGTTTATTGGGTACATATAGGGCGGCGGCCACACTGGTCGCGGCCCTATCTATTGTGAGGTGAGCACGCCGGTTGTGGGTATGCGAACACTAATAGCAGGCACGATAGTTATTCTGAGTGCGCTGATAGTTGGTGGAGCCAGCGGTCAGGAGGCCGACTATCAGCAGCCGGAGTTTATTCAGCTTTTCGTCTGGCACGAGGGCTCGGGGCGTGAGCTTGAGCCTATTCAGGACTTGATCCGACAGTACAATACTACTCACTACCCATACCGCATTGTTCTCAATCATCATCCTCCTAGCGTCGCTTATCAGTACCTGCAGGCATGGAGTGGTCCAGAGCGCGCGACGGCACCTGATATGGTCGTCGTTCCGAATGCCTGGCTTCCCGAATTCAAAGGCCTGCTGCGCTCGCTGGGGACTGCCCTGAGCGCCCCGCAGCGAGCAGTCTTCTATCCAGGTGTGTTGGACCTTTTTGCCAGTGACGGCCGCCTCCAGACGGTGCCGTGGCGAATCGGCGGTCGGGGCTTGGTCGTGCGGACTGACCTGCTGGAGCAGGCTGGCTTGACGCCTCCCCAGACATGGGAAGATGTCCGGGAGGCTGCTGAGAAGCTCCACAATCCCCCCGATATCTACGGAATAGGCCTACCCGGACAACAGGGCAGCGGTGAGCTGTTAACCGAGATGATTTGGGCCTTCGGTGGGAGCCTTTATGCCGAAGAGGACTACACGCTGGCTACGGAGGCTGGTACCAAAGCACTACAGTTGTACAAGCAACTGGCCGAGTTGGCGCAACCAGAAGTGCTAACGTGGAGTCAGGCAGAGCTGGAAGCTTTGTTCGCTGAGGGCCACCTGGCTATGCTGGTCACCGACACCTGGTGGCTGCAGCGGGCAGTCGCCCACCCGAATATTGATTTGCAGATACAGATGCTGGCGCTGCCGGCTGCGGAAGAGCCGGTAGTGCACCTGATAGGGGAGGGCCTGGGCATCGTCAACGGCAGCAGCCACGAGGCGCAGTGTCTGGAATTTGTCCGTATGGTATGCCAGAGTGAAAGCCAGGCGAAGCTGCTGAAGCTGGGGGGACTGCCCAGCGGCCCGCACTGCGGTGAGATTGATCAGAACGATACAATCTGGGGAGCGCTGGCCACCAATGTCAGCCAGAGTCGGAGCCTGCCTGCCCAGAGTTGCCAGAGAATCTTTGATGCGCTGCAGTGGGCGTTGTACCTGTCGTTGAGTGGTCGCCAGGATGCAGCGGGTGCGCTCGAGTCTGCTGAGGCTGCCATGGTAAGCTTACGGTAGCTTTGCAGGAGAATATCTCTATGTCTCAGGTAAATCTGAGGACCTACGGAATTGATCTTATGAACCATTTCCGACGCCTCAGTGTCATTGCTGTGGCCGTAGTCTTGCTGGCCTCAGCGGGTCTGGGCGCGCCTGTCCATCGAGTTTTGCCCAACGGGGCGCAGATAGTAGTCGAGGAGAATCACGCCGCGCCGGTTGCTGCTATCCGCTTCTACGTTGGTGTGGGCAGCGTCTACGAAGGCGAGTACCTGGGTGCGGGTATATCTCACCTTGTCGAGCACTGCTGCGATGAGGGTACGGCTCAACGCAGCGCCGAAGAAATTGACCAGGCTCAGGCTGCTATTGGCGGTCATATGAACGCCTACACAACCCGGGATCATACTTGCTACTACATGACCACTTCCGCACAACGGGTGGGCGAGGCAATAGATCTGCTGGGTGATTATGTGCTGGGGGCCACCTTTCCCGAAGAGCAGGTGGCCAGTCAGATCGAGGTCGTCACCCGCGAAATTGCCCGAATTGACGACGATCCGCAGCGGGCGGCCATTGAGCTGTTTGGCCAGACAATGTTCCGGCGCCATCCCGAGCGCTATCGCATCATTGGCTATCCTGCCAGGTTCAGTGAGCTGACGCGCGAGGACCTGGTCAAGTTCCACCGGGCGCACTACACGCCGGACAACCTGGTGGCTACTGCCGTCGGCGACTTTGACGCCGAGGAAATCGCGGACCGGCTGGAGGCAGTGCTGAGCCAGTACCAGCGCCGCCCGGGCCCGCCGATAGTTCTACCTGACGAAGCGGCCCCCACTACCATTCGTCGCGCCAGCCGCGAGCGTGAGGGGCTGCACCGCGCGCATCTGCTCCTGGGCTGGCGGACGGTGGACTTGTTTCACCCGGACCTGTACGCTCTTGATGTTTTGGCATATGTTCTGGGCCACGGCGACAGCGCCCGCTTGCCCCGGCTGCTGCGCGACGAGCTGGGGCTGGTAGACGTGGTGAACGTATGGTCGGATACACCTGCCTACGGAGTCGGTAGCTTCATTGTATCTGCTACTCTGGATGCCGCTGACGTTGAGGCAGTGGAGCAGCAGATATTGCAGGTCACCGGGGGCCTGGCCAGTGAGCTGGTCGGCGAAGAGGAACTGCAACGAGCCAAGCGGCAGAAGGAAGCGGTCTCTGTTTACGCTCAGGAGACGGCCGCCGGGCGGGCCGGGATTTTGGGTACTGACCTGTTGCTGACCGGCGATCTGGGCTTCAGTGATAACTACCTGGACGGCATACGAGCAGTCACCGCCCCGCAAGTGCGAGAGGTAGCCCGCAAGTACTTGCTCCCCGACCGCTACGTTGTCACCAGCCTGGTTCCGACTGCGAAGGAGGCGGAGTCAGCTACTGTTGACCAGCGAAGAACGCCTGTCCCACGGACGGAAAAGTACGTACTTGACAATGGCCTGACGGTGTTAATTAGAGCCGAGCCGGGGGCAGCGGCGGTGCATATTGCCACCGCCACGCGCGCGGGGCTTAGATACGAAGATGAGCAAACTAACGGAATCACCCGGCTGATGGCCCGGATGCTCCTGCGGGGGACCGAGCATAGAAGTCGCAACGAGATTACTGAGGGCATTGACAGTCTGGGGGCCGGCATTGAGGCCTATTCGGGCCGCAACAGCTTCGGTCTGACCGCCCACTGCTTGCCGGATGATTGCTTGAAGATACTGGCTGTGGTAGCTGACTGCCTGCAGAATCCGACTTTCCCTGAGCAGGAGTTGCAACGTCTTCGCCAGCTCACCTTGGCGCAGCTTGCCGCTCGCCAGGAGGACGTTGACAATGTAGCGGAAAAGCTGCTGCGGGCGACATTGTTTCAGCATCATCCTTACCAGTTTTCCGAGCTGGGCACGCCCGGCAGTATTCAGCAGCTTAGTGCCGAGCAAGTGAAGCAGTTTTACCGGCGCGTCTGCGGGCCAGGCTCCACAGTCCTGATGATTCAAGGCAACGTTGATCGGGCCGAGCTGCGGCAGGCTGTGCAGCAGGAGTTCGCTTCCTGGCGCCAGCGGGAGCTATTCCGCCCGGATGTTGCCGACGAACCGCCGCTTACCGAAAGACGGAGCAAGACTGTCCAGCGCGAGCAGAATCAGGCCATAATCTACTATGGTTTTCTGGGGCCGCAGGTGGATGATGAGTATAGATATGTCCGGGATGTGCTGACAACTCTGCTGACGGGGAGGGGCAGTCCGGGCGGGCGACTGCACGATGTGCTGCGCGGCAAGGGGCTGGTCTACGCCACCTATGCCTACGAGATGGCCGGGCTTGACCCCGGCTACTACGCCATCTATGCGGCCACGGCTCCGGAACGGGTTGATGAAGTGAAGGGAATCATTGAAGATCACGTGACCGAGCTGTGCACTGAGTTGGTTGACGACGAGGAGCTGGCCACGGCCCGCAATGCCTGTGTGAGCTATCAGCAAATCAGCCTGGCCGACCCGGGGCGGCGCGCCCAGCTTCAGGCGTTGGACGAACTGTACGGAATGGGGTATGATAATTATCAGTACTACCCGGAGCGCATTGAGGCGGTCAGTGCCGAGCAAGTGCGCGACTACGCGCGCCAGCTTCTGGATTTGCAGGCGTGTGCAGTAGTCATCACGCGCCCGGAGCCTGCCCCAGCGGAGGAATAATTACGACAGCGTAGCTCAGCATACTTGTGAAATGGAAGAGACACAGTACGGCAAGATAATCAACCAGGAGATCAGCGACGTTGTCGGCAACCTCGATCAGCAACAGTTGTCAACACTCGTTGAGGCCATGCTGGCGGCCGAGCGGGTCTTCGTCTGCGGGTCGGGTCGCAGCTTGCTGATGATGAGAGCCTTTGCTATGCGCCTTATGCATATCGGCGTCGAGGCTTATGTGGTGGGGGAGACCATAACCCCGGCCATAGCTGGCGGCGACTTACTTATCGCCGGGTCAGGCTCGGGCCAGACGCGGGTAACCCTGGCCACGGTCCAGGCTGCCGCGGCCCGCGGCGCGGACACTGCGGTGATAACGGCTCATCGTGACTCAGATATAGCTCAGGTTTGTGATTTGGTGGTTATCGTGCCGGCGCCCGTCACCGGGGCAGTTAGCTCCATTTCCAGGCAACCACCCGGCTCGCTATTCGAGCAGTCTCTGCTGGTGGTCGGCGATGCTCTGATACTGACGGTAATGGAGCGACTGGGCACCACCATCGAACAGATGCGCGCCCGGCACACCAAACTGGAATAAACGGACTGCTTGGTGTCGTAGGGGAGAGGTGACAATGATGACGGAAAACATATTGCGAATCGGACTGCCCAAGGGAAGCCTGCAAGAAGCGACCATAGAGATATTTCGCAAGGCCGGCTTCCCGGTCACGGTGGATGAGCGCCAGTATAAGCCCGATTTTGACGATGACGAGCTGTGGGGAGTGCTGCTGCGCGCCCAGGAGATGCCCAACTATGTTGCCGATGGCATTCTCGACTGCGGCCTGACCGGGCTGGATTGGATTCGCGAGCGTGGGGTGGAAGATGAAGTGGTCGAGGTTGTGGATTTGGTCTACGCCAAGCGCGGCATGCGCCCCTATAAGTGGGTGCTGGCAGTACACGAAAGCTCCGACATTCAGCGGCCCGAGGATCTGGCGGGCAAGCGCATTGCCACCGAGCTGGTTGATGTTACTACAAAGTATCTGGCCGAGCACGGCGTCCAGGCGCAGGTGGAGTTCTCGTGGGGCGCTACCGAGGCCAAGTGCCCGGACCTGGTAGATGCCATCGTCGAAGGCACCGAGACGGGTAGCACGCTGGCTGCTAATAATTTGAGAATAGTGGATGTGCTGTTCGAGTCCTGCACCAAATTCATTGCCAGCGAGGAGGCCTGGAACGATTCCTGGAAGCGCCGGAAGATTGAGAATATCGCGCTGCTCCTGCAGGGAGCGCTGGACGCGGAGCTGTGGGTGGGGCTGAAGATGAACGTGGCCCGTGATGATCTGGAGGCGGTCGTCGCAGAGCTGCCCGCCCTGAAGCGCCCGACTGTTTCTTCGTTGGCCAACGGTGACTGGGTGGCGGTGGAGACAATTGTTGAATCTGCTTTGGTGCGCGAGCTCATCCCGCGGCTGAAGGCCGCCGGCGCCCAGGGCATTATCGAGTATCCGCTTAACAAGATGATAATGTAGCTGCGAGATCTCTGCGGCGATATATTAGGCGCACGTGGCGAGCGCGTGGTGGTGTGAGCGCTCGCGCCGGCAACTGCTTGGAAACTGAATGAGGACGGACTATGGAAGCTGAAGTGGTCATCAGAAGCGCTCAAGACAGCGACGCCCCTGCAATTGCGTCACTTCTAGCCGAACTCGGCTATCCTAACAGTCTCGGCTTCGTTTCGCATAAGATCCAGCAGCTCTCACAGGATGTCAAGGACCAAATTCTTGTGGCGGCCACGAGATCAGAGGTCGTCGGAGTCCTGAGCCTGCATGTGTTGCCCTTGCTCCACGAGGAGGGTAACCTATGTAGAGTCACGGCACTGGTAGTAACCGGGCAGTGTAGGGGCAAGGGTATCGGGCGAAAGCTGATGGCACATGCTGAGACTGTCGCTAAGGCCAATGAATGTGTTAGAATGGAGATCACAAGCGCCGACGATCGCCGGGAAGCACATGGATTCTACCAGCGCATTGGATACGAAGAGGTATCGAGAAGATTTGTGAAGTCAACCTGATTGACAGGCGGGACGCTTGTCGTACCGGCAGCTGAGTTTTCCCCAGTGCGCGACAAGAAAGGTTAGGCTATGCACAAGATCGGGGTATTGCCCTGTGATGGAGTCGGCCCGGAGGTGGTAGCCGAGGGGCTGAAAGTGATGGCTGCTGCTGCTGAGGCGTATGAGGTTGACTATGAACTGGTTGAATATGACATCGGTGGGGAGCGCTATCTGCGCACCGGCGAGGTTCTGCCTGATTCGGTGATGGCCGAGTTGGGCCAGTGTGATGCGATATATCTGGGCGCCGTCGGGCATGACGAGGTCCCGCCGGGTATCCTGGAGCCGGGCATCATCCTTAAGCTGCGCTTCGACTTTGATCAGTATGTCAACCTGCGTCCGATCAAGCTGTATCCGGGCGTGGAGACGCCCTTGAAAGGCAAAGGGCCGGAGGATATTGATTTTGTGGTGGTGCGTGAGAATACTGAGGGTTTTTACGCCGGCATGGGCGGGCAACTTAAAGTCGGCACGCCCGACGAGGTAGCCATACAGACCGGCGTCTACACCCGCAAGGGCACCGAGCGGATAATTCGGTATGCCTTTGAGTTGGCTCAGAAGCGCGACAAAGCCCGGCAGCTTACTATGGTTGACAAGGCCAATGTTCTGACGCACGGCCATGGCCTGTGGCGGCGCACCTTCGCGGAAGTAGCCGAAGAATACCCGGACATCACGACTGAGACGGCCTTCGTGGATGCTGCCTGTATGTGGTTTGTGAAGAACCCGGAGTGGTTTGATGTGGTGGTGACCACGAATATGTTTGGTGACATCATCACTGACCTGGGGGCGATGATCCAGGGCGGCATGGGGGTAGCAGCATCGGGCAATATCAATCCCGAAGGCATCTCGATGTTTGAACCGATCCACGGCTCGGCTCCCAAGTACCAGGGCAAGAACGTCATCTGCCCGGTTGCCGCTATCTGCGCAGCGGGGATGATGATGGAACACCTCGGCGAGGTCACGGCAGCGGCGGCTATCGAAAAGGCCGTGGCTGCGGCACTGGCCAGTGGTAAGTTGGGTGATCTGTCCACGCGCAGCGGAGTAAAGACGACCGAAGCCGGAGACCTGATCGCCAGCCTCGTTGAATAATGGACGTGAGTGATGGACTACCTGGGCAGTTTCTCAACAAGCGTAGCGATCGCCCTTCCCGCAGCAGCGATTGTCTATCTGTGGGAGCGCTGGCGGCTGGCGCGTCCCGGTGGGCCGTATGCGCGGGCTGACTTCTCTGGCCTGATTCTGCTGATTGCTCTGGCGGCAGCGTGGTGGCCTCATCTTACCGACAATCCTCAACTGACCGCCGTCCTCTTCGGCGGTGGCCTAATTTTCCTGATTGCGGCACTGGCTGATAATTGGTCGAAGGGCTGGTGGCTGGCGATACTGGGGGTGGGGGTGGTTGCTGCCCTGCTCAGCTATCAGGGCATAACCGTGCGCGTAGTGAACCTGCCCTTCAGTCAGAACGACATTAGCCTGGGCTGGTTTAGCCACGTCATCATCGTGGTTTGGCTAGTAATCTGTTCGGTTCTCCTCGCCCAGGCGGCCACTATTCTGGCGGTGCCGCTAGGTGTGGCGGGACTGGCAGCTGGCACGCTTTTTCTGGTCTGTCTGCTACAGCCGACGATAACCGGAGCGGTAGCGGCGCTTATGGCGGTGACCATGTGCGGGGCTTCTCTGCCGCAAGTGCCCTTTGCGCGCCTGCTCAGCTATGGGCAAGCCCGGGCGGGGGCGTACACTGCAGGGTACCTGGTCGGGGCAATCTCGGTGGTCGGTGCTTTGAAGAATACCGCCTTCCTGGTGGCGCTGGTGCCGCTGATCGTTGTAGGGGTGCCCCTGTTTGCCGCTACCTACTCCTATGCCGCCGAGCTACGCCGGGGCTGGCGAGCGGTGGTGTTTGCCGAGCGGCGGGGACATCTGCACGACCTGCTCTTGCGCCAGGGATACAGTGAGTGGCAGGTGATCGGCCTGCTGCTGGGCGGTACTGTTTACCTGTGTTTGCTGGTTGTGCTGCTGGTCTGGATGATTGAGGTCACCTTCGTGGTCAAGACGGTGATGGTGCTGGGGGCACTTGCGTTCGGCCTGCTGTTTCTCTATACGCTGCTCCGGTTTCTGCCCCAATCGCGCATAGGTCAGCCCCCGGCTACTACCCGCCAAGTGCGACTGCTCGGCATGCCTTTAGATCCAATTACACTGGCCGACGCTCTGGAGGAGGCTGAGCGCTTCCTGGAGGAAGACCACCCCCATATGATAATAACGCCGGATGCCTCGGCGGTAATTCGCGCCCAGCGCGACCCGGAGCTGCGCGAGATTATTGAGCAGGCTGACCTGGTGGCACCGGATGGCGCGGGGGTAGTTCTGGCAGCGCGGCTGCTGAATCTACCAGTGAATGTGCGCTGTGCCGGCTGTGATATGGTGGAGCAGCTCTGCCAGGCTGCCGCCAATAAGCATCGAGCTGTATATCTGCTGGGCGGGGAGCCGGGTGTGGCGGAGCAGGCGGCGGCTAACCTCCAGCAGCGCATTTCGGGCCTGCAAGTCGCTGGCTGTCACGATGGTTATTTCAGTGATGAGGAAGAGCCGCAGATAGTTGAGGATATCCGCAGCAAGCGCCCCGGGGTATTGTTGGTAGCCCTGGGCATACCCCGTCAGGAGAAGTGGATCAAGAAGCACCTGGAGGAGTTGGGCGTGCCGATCTGCATCGGGGTAGGAGGTAGCCTGGACGTTATCTCCGGGCGCAAGCGGCGGGCGCCGGTCTGGATGCAGCGGGCGGGACTGGAGTGGCTGTACCGGACGATTAAGGAGCCCAGTCGCCTGCCACGGCTGGTGGCCCTGCCCGAGATAGTGTGGATGAGCATTCGCGAACTGCTGCGCCCCCCCGACACTGGCTCTTCGCCGCCGGGTTCGGGGGATTGATAGTGTCAGTCATAGCTTCGTTCACGCCGGTCAGCGCCGGCGTAAGCCATGGCCGTCGGATGTGAAAGCACTCATAGCCTCAGGTGCTTACAGCCGCTGGCGATGTCGCCGCCAGATCAGCGACGCTACGATGATGCCCAGCAGCCCGGCTGCGGCAGCCGCAATAAAGCTGGGCGGCGGCACATGCTTTGGGCCTCGGGGTTCAATTTGAGCAGGCTCCTTCTCGAGCAGCTTCGACGACGAGCTCGCGATAGGTGGCCAGATCTTACGATTATTGGTCCCATCTGCTTGCACAAGCCACAATTCGCGCCGATCTGTGTCGACCTGCCAATACGCAATCTGTGAGCCGTCTGGTGACCACTCTGCCGCTCCTTCCAAATGGTAGTACCCGTCTGGACCCCAAGGCACAAAGAGTAACCGGCGGTTTCTCCCTCGCTTCAGATCATAAACCGTGAGGTAAGAGCCTTCCCGGTCTTCCTCCCAGTCCTCCCAGATACAGGCAATAAACCTACCGTCCGGCGAAACACGGGCGCTCTGCACCTCCCATTCTGTCCTCTGCAAGAGCAACTCGCTCTCACCGGCCTTCCAATCGACAGCGAATAGACCACGCGGCAGACTCGACGTCTGATCTGGGCCCGTCCCCAGGTATAGAAGCCGGCCATCCCTGAGCCATCCCTGTGGACCACTCCACAACACGCCCCCCCCTTCCCACACTTTGTTGGAGACTGGCTTCACCTCCCCCGTCGCCACAGTCACCACTACAGTCTCCCAAATTGCGTCGAATACAGTACCCTGTCGGTCGTCCGCTACCCGCTCAGCAAAGAGATGGGCACCATCAGGCGACCATCCGACGGGACCTCCGGCCGCCTCCAACAACACGCGGGGCTTCCCCCCAAAGATGGGCATCACAGCCAAACGCGATGGCCGAAAATCAAGCCAGTCTTCCTTCGTATCTGATAAGAAAACGACTTCGTCGCCTGTAGGCGAGCAGTCCGGGCCCCAATTAAACCACCTAAAATGAGTGCCTGCTAATACCTTGGTCGCACCACTCTTCACGTCGATCCGTATGAGTTCCACACGTGGCCAATCAGTATTTCTGCTGATTACCTGGGCAGCCACAAGGTAGCGGCCGTTGGCGCTCCAGTCACACCCCGAAAAGCAATCTTCCCACGGTTTGTCGAGGGTCGCACGCCATCTGCTCAGGCTGGGCATGTCTTCGAGCCTTATCACACCATCGCAAGTGGCCAGTACCGCGCGGTGTGGGTGCCAGGCTATCAACTCAGCCGGCCCTGAAGGGAACGAGGGGAACGTGTTTGCCTCGGCTGAGTGTAACACGGATCCTCCTTCCGACAGTCGGCTCCAATGGCCTCGGTTTGCGAGTTGCCACATGGCGGCCACCAGCCCGCACAGGACCAATACCAGGACGATTCCTAATGTCGCGCGCCGTGACATAACATCACCTTCCCCCAGCTCTATTGGACACATAAGTGTCAGCTGGCAGTACGCTTATAGCCTTAGATCAGCGTTGCCAGCCTTTCGGAGACATCCTCGGCGAAGCGGTTGATGTGCTCGGCGACGTAGGCGCCGATATCCATGGATTCATCTTCGATAAGCGGCGTCAGGTCCATCGCGAGAATCATGCTGGTCGTGACGTCCACCTCGTGTGAGGCGAAGAATGTTGCATTAGCCCGGCGTCGAGCCAGTGCAGCCAGATCGTACCTCTTTCCCCCGCAGATCTGTGAGTCCATAACCCCGATCAGGGCTGCCGCCAGATTCTCGTGGGCGGAAACGTCAAAGGTGACCTTGTCGTCGTCCATCATCCAATCCAGGTCCCGCCAGGCCTCATAGCCGTATAGCTTCTCGGGCCGAACCTCTGCGGGCAGCGAGCGAAGGGCTTGAACCGTTCGCAGCACCGTCGCCACATGTGTAT
The DNA here is from genome assembly GCA_030615605.1 of bacterium. Classification (GTDB taxonomy): domain Bacteria; phylum Armatimonadota; class Zipacnadia; order Zipacnadales; family Zipacnadaceae; genus JALGTD01. The sequence goes on along the minus strand of JAUWYY010000002.1, from coordinate 91,092 downwards.
CGTGCTTGTCAGCCGGGTTGTGAGTGGAAATGATGCGGGGGCTGGTCTGACGGATCAGTTCCGCCAACTCGCGGAAGACATCCTCATTGGAGGGGTCCTTCACTGCCGAACTGGGATAGTCCAGCAACGCTACTAGACTATACTCGCCGGTCATCGCCGCCTTCTTCTGCTCGACTTTTCTGACCAGGCACATCTCCTCGTCAGTGTAGTCGGCGTACAGATCATCGCGAGGACTTCCGGCACCATCGGTCACCGCAACTCCGGTGAACCATTCCTCTTCGTTGCCAAAGCACTCAATTATGGCGTGATAGGCCCCTATTTCCAGATCGTCGGGATGCGCCCCAATGGCCATTTGGGTGGTGCGCTGCAGCGCCTCGTCCTCGCTGGCTCCGTCAGGAATGAACAGTTCCGCGCCTGGATTGTTGAGCTGTAGCATGTTAGTCAACTCCCGTTAACAGTGAATTAATCGATCTCTGGCAGGCTGGCTGCCGCGATGGCCTGGCCTACTCGACGCTCAGACTCGTCGGGCAGATGCATATTTATCTGATCCGCCAGCTCGGGGAATTCCACATCCAGGACCTCTTGAGCTTTCTTCAGTATGATTTGACCGCCTTCTCCGGAGGTGACGCGCCCCATAATCAGCAGGTGGCGGATATCATAGAAATCCGCGTAGTGGGCAATGGCATAGCCCAAGTAGCACCCAATTGTTTCGTAGATCGCTCGCGGGCGCTCATCGCCGGCCGCGAACATCTCCTGGATATGCGCCAGTTGTTCAGGTGCTGCTTTGCTCTCATCCAGGGCGATGCCCGCGGCTGGCGCCAACCTGACCACCGCCTGCTGCGAAAAGTACTGTACCCCGCAGCCGTAGTCGCCCGACCATTCGTCAACGGGGGCGGTGGGATTCAGATCAACCGGCACAAAGGCCACCTCGTTGAGCCAGCCGGTGATGTTGCCTTCGGCATCAACATATCCTCCCGCCTGACTCGAGCCCAGGGCAATTCCCAGCACCGAATTATCCTCCAGCGACATTGCCCCGGCCAGGGCGGTTACGTCGCCATCGTTGGCCACGGCAATGGGCACTCCAGGCCACTCGCTATCCCGGATACTCAAGAAGATGTTATTGATGCGACTCGCAAAGAGATCTTCGGGAATACTGCGGAACAACGAGGCAACCATGGCCCGGTTGTTGACGTAGGCACCAGCAGCGCTAACGCCTATGGCATCAACTCGAGGCATATGAGAGGCAGCAGTGTTGAACGCGTCGTTGATCCCGTCATAATGGTATTGCGGGTCAGCCTGATTCTTGGGGTCCCAGGGCACTTCCTCGCTATAGACATCCTCTCCCTCAATGACCGCAGCCACTTTCCTATCACTGGCGCCCAGATCCAGGCCTATCCGGCAGCCCTCCAGATGGCGGCCAATCTGCACCGACTGCTCGCGCGGCTGGCCAACCTCGTCGGCATCGGCAATCGCCACAGTAAAGGGCTTCTCGTAAATCCTGCCCATAAGGTCAGCGTCGAAGCTGCGCACCCCTCCTTCAGAGTATGCCTCCTGTATGTGGCGGCCGATCTCCTCGGGACCGCCGACGATAAGCTTCCATCCACCTCGGATCCATAGCAGCGTCTTTACCAGGCGCTCTGTATAGGACAGATTTGCCTCAGCCCGGTCACTGTTGGGTGCGTAGACCTGAGTCTCGTAAACAGAACGCAGTCCCTCTTCCCGCTCCAGGCCAATAACCAGCGGAACTGCCTCTCCCGAGGCTTCGGCAGCCTCGACAAAGGCCCGATTGGTCAGCGCTGCCGGGCGAAATTCTGGGTGCAGCGGAAGAGCTACTATTGGCTCGACTAGATTCAAACCGTTGCTCATAGATTGTCTCTCCTTTGGTTGTGGGACTAACCTGAGGGTGCCGGCTCCCCGTAGTCAGGGCTTTTGGTCTGCAGCACACTGCACGCCGCACTTGCCCCTTCGATAGCTTTATCTGTGCTGTGCACAAACTGTTTCTACAAAGTCGGAGAATTCCCTCTTAAAGCGTCCCACTCCGAAGCGCAGAGCATTATCACGGCAGGTCTGCGGAGCGAAATCCATCTGCTCAAAGCGCCACACAGTCTCACACAACGCTTGTGGCGTCTGAGGTGTGAAAAGCAATCCGGTCTCGCCGTCAACAATGCTGTCAAGTACACCACCAGCCCCGTAGGCAATCACCGGCCGGCCGCAGCTTTGTGCCTCCAGCGGGGCGATGCCAAAGTCCTCTTCCTGCGGCATAACGAAGGCGCGGCAGCGGGCCATCCGATGGCTGACCTCCTCGTCATCGCACCAGCCGAGCACCTCGACAGTTGGTCCAGCTAGCTGCTTGAGTCGTTCATACTCGGGCCCCTGCCCAATTACTACCAGCGGCAGCTCCAGATGATTAAAGGCCTCAACCGCCAGGTCTACTCGCTTATAGGGGTTGAGACTGCTCACGATTAAGAAGTAGTCTTCCTGTTGGCTAACGAGTTGGAAGCGTTCTGTATCCACGGGCGGGTGTATGATGGTTGCTTCGCGCTCAAAGTAGCGGCGAATCCGCTGCTGAACGGTAGTCGAGATAGCCACAAACTCGGTGACCCGCCTGGTGCCATAGCGGTCCCACAGGCGCAGCGCAGGCAAGAGAGCTTTGACTGCGCCGTGGATAAGCGATCCTCCTGGCAACCTGCGCACATACTGGTCGGACCAATGCCACAAAAAGCGAGCCGGCGAGTAGCAGTAACAGATGTGCAGGGTGTCGGGTGGGGTTCGCACGTTCTTCACCCACGCGCTGCTGGAGCTGATGACCAGGTCATATTCGCTCAGGTCCAATCGCTCGACGGCCAGGGGCATCAGCGCGAAGAGCTTGCGGTGCAGGCGCCGGGCGCCGGGGATCTTTTGTAGCAAAGAGGTGCGGATATCCCAGTCAGCGGTGGCCTGGCCCATCTTCTCCGGGTTGTGAAGCAGGGTGTAGATGGGGGCATCGGGGTAGAGATCATGAAGGATCGCCAGTACCCGCTCGGCCCCGCGCATTCCCTGCATTAAATAGTCGTGGACAAGTGCTACTCGCATCTAGTCGCAAACTCGCAATGGGAGATGTGCATGTTTATTGCCACATTCATTGTGCTGCAACACCTTGCTAGCGCTACGGCGCTGGATGGCTCTTCACTTTATCCAAGCGATGTACATGTTACGATAGACTCCTGAGGAGAACGACGCATTGTGATAGCCTTCTTCGCGCCAGTGTCGCTTGTTATGGCGCCAACTTGGGAGTGAGATCCGCTTAGTACCTTCAGGCCAGCGGATGATCCAGTGTATCCACCTCCACTCGCTCCACTTGTCAGCGTTATCTATCAAGAAGCCAAACTGGCGGCTGGGTAGATCGCCGGGACGATAGGTGTTATTGTCGAACCCTTGCTGCTGTCTGTAGAATACCGCCAGGCGGTGGGTCTGGCCCGGCAGAAGTGTGACCTCAAACTCTAAAATGCGTATATCGAAACCATGGGGATGCTCGTAGATGTCATGAGTTGCCCTGTAGAGCCGGCCATCGTACGGGTCCCGCAGCATGGCCGTATCAAAGTCCCATTGATCAAGTAGCAGTCTGCCGAGGTCGTATGCTTCGAAAGCATACTCGGGATCTAGGAACCTCATAGCGTCCTGAACTTCGGTAAGCGGATAGCCCCAGAGTCCAAACTCGAGATTTTGCCGTGCGACCAGAAATTTGACCACACTGTCGCTCCAATGTCTGGCCCGGTCGCCCCACCTATCAGCGTGTGCTTGGACATAAGCCCCAAGTGCTTCCATTTGGTCGCGGGTGACGCTACCCCCCTGTTCCTCGAGGGCCTTTAGCCGAGCATACAGCTCACAGTCGGTGGCCTCAAGCAGCCGCCAGCCTTTCTCCTCCCACTTTTGCCGGAACGGCTCAGCAACCTGGGCTGTCCTCAAATACGAGTAAGGAAGGGGAACCCCATCGAGCTTGATCGCCGGCTGCAGGTTGGATTCAGAGGGAGAGAAGAATCCGGCGAATCCACCGTAGCAAGGCAGAGCAATGCGCAGGCGGATAGCCCTGTCGCTGTTATTGTGCATTTCGTATTCTGTGTGGACAGCCACCCAATGTCCATCAGGTTTGGGCAGCCGGATATCTACGGTGACGGACGGGATCGAAACATCCGCTTCCTGCAACGGGACGATGAATGCCGACATCGCCAGCCTGATAGAAGCCTCGCCGGCGCCACGCGGTGCGGCAACAGCAACAAGCAGCAGGGCCGATATCAAGAACACTAACGTGAGATAGCGGCTCGGCTGTCTCTCTGTAGCTTGGAACAAAGTCATGATGCGTTCCCCCCTCTGCAGCTCTTGGCAAAGCACATCTGCACCACAATTTTTCGGCGTGTTCATATTATCAGACGATCAATCCGCGCCGCTGCTACCTATCCGCCACTGAACTCTGAGGCCCGCTCCAGCGCCTCCAGCAGCGCCAGGCGCATTACTTCAATGGGGGCCTGCTGGCCAGTCCACTGCTCGAAGGCGATAGCGCCCTGATGGACCAGCATACCGGTGCCGTCGAGGATGCGGGCACCTGCCTCGCGGGCGGCCTGCAGCAGAACTGTATCCCGTGGGTTGTAGGTCAAGTCGCAGACCAGTTGGCACGGTCGCAGCCATTCCGGCGAGATCACTGGGGCGACGTCGGTGTGTGGGTACATGCCTACAGGCGTCGCATCAATGATGACATCAGCTGAGCTTACAACCCTGGCAACTTCGGGGCTGTCCGGAGCAATAGCTCGCACCGCCTCCAGCCCGCCGGCAGCCCGAACCAGCTTGGCTAACTCAACAGCCCGTTGGGGAGTTCGATCCACGATAACCAGTTCTTCAGGCTGCTCCTGGGCTGCTGCCAGGGCGACAGCGCGACCTGAACCGCCGGCCCCGATCAGCACCACGCAGTTGTCGGTTACCCCCTCCCCGGCTTCTGCCAGGGCGCGGATAAAGCCCGCGCCATCAGTGCTGTCGCCCCGCAGATGTCCATCCGCATTGACGATGGTATTGACGACGCCGAGTTGGCGGCTGGTCGCCGAAATCTCGTCCAGGTGGCTGACCACTGCCGCCTTGTGGGGGATAGTCACGTTCAGCCCGCGGATGTCCAGCGCCCGCATTCCCTCAATAGCTGTCCCTACGTTGTCAGGAGGCACTGCGAAGGCGACGTACACCCAATTCAGGCCCAGCGCACGGAAGGCGGCGTTATGCATCGGCGGCGAGAGGCTATGCTGTATTGGCCAGCCGATCACTCCTACCACCTGGCTGGCGCCGTCAACCTCCACGGAGCTGTCAACGCTCATCGCCGGCCTCCGGTTCCTGGGCTGCTGCCGGTTGCAGCGTCGGCCAGCGGCCCCGGCGCACTAACCAGGCTCGGATCAGCGCTTCTATCCAGCGGTTTATGCGCGTGACGAAGAATTCGGAATCGCTTAAGGTGTGCACCATTATCGTGTACATTCCCAGGCGATTGGCTCCTAGAATATCGGTGAGAAGCTGGTCGCCGATCATGGCCGTCTCGGTAGGGCAGGCCCCGATCAACTGAAGTGCTTGCCGGTATCCGCCACTGAACGGCTTGCGGCCCCAGCCCCAGCGCCCCACTGCGGGGAGACTCAGTCTTTGACCAAGCTGTTCTACCCTCTGCACTGTAATGGTATTGCTGAGCAGGCACGGTGCAAAGCGGTCTTTGGCCTGCTCGATCCACCTGCGGCGTACAAGTGGTATCTCGTCGTCCCGCCAGTTGACCAGTGTATTGTCCACATCTATGAGCAAGGCCTTGATTCCGCGATCCAGCAAGGCCTGCTGGTCAATATTCTCCAGACGGGCGGTAATTTGGTCAGGGCAGAAGCTTTCCAGCACTGGCTACCTCTCCGATTGCTCGCGCACCTGGCGGATGGCCGCCAGATGCTCCTGGTAGGTGCGAGAGAAGATGTGGCTGCCGTCGCCGCGCGCGACATAAAATAGGTATTCGGTGTGCGCCGGTTTGAGTGCGGCCCGCAGGCAGTCCAAACCGGGATTCGATATTGGCCCCGGCGGCAGACCGGCATAGCGATATGTATTGTAGGGCGAGTCAATCCGTAAGTCAGAATATGTAAGCCGGGTGCGGTGTTTGCCCAGTGCGTATTGCACCGTGGCGTCACACTCCAGGCGCATCCCCCGCTGGAGGCGATTCTTCAGCACGCCAGCAATCAGCGCCCGCTCGGATTCGATCTGCGCCTCCTCTTCTACCAACGAAGCCAGCGTGACTATCTCGTGAAGATTACCCCACCGCTGCTCTGGTGGCAATGGCTCCCAGAGCTGGGTGATGAAACGTTTCTCAAACTCGCCGATCATCTCCGCGATGATCTTCTCCGGCGCGGTACCCAACGTAAAGCGGTATGTTTCTGGAAATAGATAGCCCTCAGCGCTGTGCACCTCCTCGGGCAACTTCACCTGCAATATATCTTCAACCGTCTGAGCAGTGGCGGCTGCCCGGAACTGTTGCGCGTCAGCCAGGCCTGCTTCTGCCAGCCTCTGGGCAATCTGGGCAAGAGTGAATCCCTCGGGTATCGTCACTGTCGCGGTGGCCTGCTGGCCTTGAGCGACCATACGAATCAACTGCGGCGCAGACATCGCTGACGAAACTTCATAGGTCCCGCTCTTTAGTTCAGACGCCTGGCCCGTCACTATGGCGTGCAGCTTGAAGGCTAACACTGAGCGCAGGCAATCGTGAGTTTTCAGTAGGGCAGCGATATCGCTCAGACTGGCTCCTGGCTCAACGCGAATGATGGATTTTGCTGTGTTCTGACCAGCCGCGACCGGGCCCAGACTCCACATATACGCCCCGGCACCGCCGAGCACGATCAGGGCTGCAAGCAATATCAGGGCAAGTGTGTGCTGGCGCATCGGCCTCCTGCCCCGCTGCTCAATTGGTCTGCTCATCGGCGTGTGTGTCCAGATAATTTTGCAGAATCAGGGCGGCAGCCACCTTATCAATCTTCTGGCGGCGCTGGCGGCGCCTGACATTGGCACTAATCATCGCCTTTTCGGCAAGCGCCGTCGTCAAGCGTTCATCCCAGGTGATGACCTGAAGGTTGGTCTCAGCAGCCAGAGCACGGGCGAACTGGGCAGTCTTCTGAGCAGCAGGGCCAGCCTCGCCGCTCAGACTGGTCGGCATTCCTATCACGATTCTCTCAGCTTCGTGCTGGTCGGCCAGATTCAGTATGTCAGCTATTATCTCGCAGGCGGGCTGGTCACCGGAGATAGTCGCTGTTGGCAGGGCAATCCGCCCGCTCTCATCGCTTGCCGCCACCCCGATTCGTTTCTCGCCCAGGTCCAGCCCGATTGTTTTCATTCAGAATCCTCACCGGTGATCAGATTTTCGAACCAGCGGCGTAGCTCGGAGAATGCCTCATCAATCTTGCTGGCTTTGCCCCCGCCGCGGGCGAAGTTCGCGCCGCCGCCTCCCCCCCCGCCGGCCAGTTGCGCCATCTGTGTCATTATCTTACCGGCCTGCAAGCCGTGATCCAGTGCTTCCTCGCCCAGTTTGGTTATGAGAATTGCGTCGTCGTCCTGAGTTCCTGCCAGACAGACAACGCTGTTTTTTGCTTGACCGGTGAGTTGATCGGCAACTGTGCCCAATGTTTCTTCGTCGGCTCCCTCAATCCGGGCGGTGATCAGGCGCACGGGGCCGATCGTCACGGCCTTCTCCAGAATATCGGTGATGCTGGTGGTTGCTTGCATCTGCCGGGTCTGTTGCACCTGCTTCTTTAGCTCGGAGATCTGGTCTTGAAGTGCTGCCAGCCGTGCGGGAAGCTCTTCGGGGGTGGTGCTGAGCTGCTGAGCTGCCTCGGCAAGCGCGGCTTCCAATGTACGAGCCCGCTGCAGTGCGGCCGCGCCGACGACTGCCTCGATACGGCGGATGCCGGCGGCCACGCTGCTTTCGCTGGTTATGCGCAGCGAACCGATCTCGCCGGTGCGTGCGCAGTGGGTGCCGCCGCACAGTTCGGCGCTGATGTCGCCCACCTGCACAACCCGCACTATCCCGCCGTATTTCTCGCCAAACACCGCGATTATGCCCTCGGCCTTGGCTTCCTCCAGTGGCTTTTCGGTGTCATTCACCCGCAGGTCGGCCATAATCCACGCATTGACCTGCTCCTCGACTTTTTCCAGTATATCAGCGCTTACCGCCTCATGATGAGTAAAGTCAAAGCGCAGGTGGTCGGGGGCGACCAGTGATCCCGACTGACGAATGTGGTCACCTAAGAACTTGCGCAAGGCTGCCTGCAGCAGGTGAGTGGCGGTGTGATGACGGCGGATGGCGTTACGACGTTCCGTATCCACCTCGGCAGTAACCGCATCGTCTTGATTGATCTCGCCCTCGGTCACGGTGCCTAAGTGTAATATGCTGTTCGCTTGAGGAACCGTATTGCTAACCCGAAATTGCCCCTTGGGGCCCTCGATTACTCCCGTGTCGCCTAGTTGGCCACCGCGCTCGGCGTAGAACGGGGTACGATTGAGGATTACAGTCCCCTCCTGGCCGCTGTGTAGTGTTTCTACATCCCTCCCCTCATAGTGCAGGGCCTTCACCTCACATCCTTCTGCCTCAACGCTCTCATATCCCTCAAAGTCGCTCTTGGGCAGGAATGTGGTTACAGCGCCGCCGCTGAGTTGAAGGCCTACACGCTCACCGCGCGAGCGTTCGCGCTGCCGCTCCATAGCCTCCTCAAAGCCGGCCTCATCCACGGTCAGGCCTTTTTCGGCAGCGAGGTCGCGGACGATGTCAATGGTGAGGCCGTGGGTGTCATGCAGGCGAAAAGCATCCTCGCCGGGGATGACCGTTTCGCCTCTGCCGAGGACTTGCTCGGCAATCTCCTCAAAGAGCTCAATCCCCTGCGCCAACGTGGAGGCGAAGCGCTCTTCTTCGGCTTGAACGATTTTCTGCTGGTAGTCTATGTTGGTGGTGAGCTCCAGATAAGCGTCACCCATAGCCTTCGCCACCGCAGGCAGGGCTTGATGGAGGAACGGCCCCTCGGCGCGAGCCCGCTGCCCGAAGCGGTAAGCTCGGCGGATGAGGCGGCGCAACACGTATCCGGGACCTTCGTTGCTCGGCGCGACCCCATCGGCCATCAGGAAGGCGGTGGCGCGCAGGTGGTCAGCGATAACGCGCAGGCCGACGTCAGTCACCTCGTCTTGGCCATATTCATAGGGCTGGTCGCGGAACTGGTTAATCTGCTGGAGGCTGGCAATTAGGATGTGATACAGTTCGTCAGTTTCGGCGGTAAAGCGCTTGTCCTGCATTACCATCGCCACCCGCTCGAGCCCCATGCCGGTGTCAATACCAGGTTGAGGCAGCGGCGTGAGTGTGCCGTCTTCGGCTTCCGTGTACATCTGGAAGACCAGGTTCCACAGCTCCAGGTAGCGCTCGCACTTGTCACAGCCCACTTCGCAGCCGCCGCGACAGCCCCGCTCCTCGCCCAGGTCGTAGAATATCTCCGAGCACGGCCCACAGGGTCCTTTCCAGCGGACCTTTGGCCACCAGTTATCCTCCCGGCCGATTCGGCGCAGCCGCTCCATGGGAATACCGATGTGGTTGTGCCAGACCTCTTCAGCCTCGTCGTCGTCCGTGAATACGGTGAACCATAGCCGCTCGAGCGGGAGTTGAAGCACCTCGGTGACAAATTCCCAGGCCAGCTCGATGGCACCTTTCTTGAAATAGTCGCCGAACGAGAAGTTACCCGGCATTTCAAAGAAGGTGAGATAGCGGTTCTGGTAGCCGACGAGTTCGATATCGCCGGCGCGGGTGATTTTCTGGATACTAACGACCCGGGGGGCAGGTGGCTCTTCTTCGCCACGAAACGCAGCCATATACGGCTGCATGCCAGCGATGGTGAAGAAAGTGGTGGGATCGTCGTGCACCAGCAGCGGCGCGCTGGGCTGCACTAGATGGCCGCGCTCTTCGAAGAAATCCAGAAATAGCTCTCGTAGCTGCTGAGTCGTCATCACCAATCTCGTCCTGCTCGTTTCGTGGGCCTTGCTGATTGTTTACGTATAGGAGTGTAGCGGAGTAAGCTGCTTGCCAGGAGCATGTCAGGATCAACTTTTCCGTAGTATCTCTTTGAGTTGGTCGGTGGCTTTGTGTTGGAGGCGCGAGACATGCATCTGCGAGATGCCCAGACGCCGGGCGACCTCCTGCTGGGAAAGCTCCCGATAAAAGCGCAACACTAAGATAACTTGCTGTCGGGCGGGTAGTTGCTTGATTGCCGAGAATAGCTCATCCTGATCGGCCAACCGCTCGATCTGTTCATCATCTTCGCCAGCCTGGTCCAGATAGCTGGGAGCTTCTTCTGAGGCTTGACCAGTGCCTGCATCCAGGCTTACCAGATCGTACTGTCGGCCGACTTCCACGGCCTCGATGAGCTCCTCTTCCGAGACGCTCAGCTTCTGGGCGAGGTCTGCATACGACGGCGGACGGCCCTCCAGTTGGGTCATCTGCTCGCGCACCTGCCGCGCCATGGCGCTAAGCTCTTGAATACGACGCGGAACATGAATGCCCCACGTATGGTCGCGGAAATAGCGTTGAATCTCGCCGCGGATAGTGGGCACTGCAAAGGTGGCGAACTTGGTGCCGTGGTTGGGGTCAAAGCGGTCAACTGCGTTGATCAGCCCCTCCCGCCCCACGGCCAGAATATCTTCGTAGGACTCAGCGCTTTCCTGATATGCCTTGCCAACATGCCTGACCAGCCCCTCGTGGCGCTTGATCAGATAATCGCGGAGCTGGAGATTGTCCGTCTCGCGCAGCTCGGCGAACAGTTCATTAGTTGGCATGTCATCCCAGCGAGACTCCATAAAGGCTACTCCGTCACACGCTTGATCATTATCACTTTGGTGCCGCTGTCCGGAGCACTCTGGATGTCGACCTCGTCAGTGAGCTGGCTAATCAGATACAGACCCAGTCCCCCATTCGCCGAAAGCTCGTCTAGTTCAGGTTTGGGTAAGTCGTCGGGATCAAATCCCACGCCATAGTCTTCGACCTCAACCTGCAAGCCCTTCTCGCGGGGAGTAAACCGCAGCGAGATGGCAGTTGATTGTTTGGTCTTTTCCGGATCTGGGAAGGCGTGGTCAATGACATTTGTGCACGCCTCGGAGACCGCTACCTTAAGGTCGTCAATGTCGTCAACGTTCAGCCCACTGCGCGCTCCCACGCCCGCTACCACCAGCCGGGCCACCGCGATGTACTTCGGGTCGCAGGGAATCTGCAGTTCTACAGTCTCAGTCTCTGCCTTTGCCATGCTCATTCGCCTCCGTCCTGGGACTGGCCAGCGGTCTGGTGGGCTTGCTCCAGAAGACTGCGCGCTGCTGCGGGAGTCTCCTGCACGTTGAGCAGTTCTTTGACGCCGGCAAGCTCGAAGAGCTTGACGAGATTGGGCCGGTTGCAGGCCACCGCCAGCCTCCCCCCGACCTTGGATGTCTCCTTGGCTGTGCCCAATAGTATGCCCAGTGCGACGCTGTCCAAGTATTCAGTTTTCAGCAGATCAATCAGAAACCAGCGCTGCCCCTCTGTGCGTGCCTGCTCGAGCGCTTCGCGGAACTCTGGGCCGGTTTGAGCATCGATCTCGCCCTGCAGATGAAATACCATCAGCCAGTCGTCCTCAACGCAGCTACGCATCTCCATGTTTATCATCCTTTGTGGTGGTCTGGTCAGTTGCTCTGGAACTGCGCAGGATTTGCAAAAACTCCTTTATGCGCTGCTCACGCGGATTGTCCTTGGGCTGGTAATAGCAACGATCAGCCAGATTGGCGGGCAGATAGCTCTGCTCGACCCAGTGGTGCGGATAGTCGTGCGGGTACAGGTATTTGTTGCCCTGTTTGTCATCACCGGGTCGGGCCCCGCCAGCTAGATGCCCCGGCACTGTGGCTCCGCCTTCTTCACGCGCGTCCTTGCGGGCAGCAGCGATTGCCTTATAGGCCGAGTTGCTCTTGGGAGCAACGGCCAGGTGAATCGTCGCCACCGCCAGCGGTATCTGTGCCTCGGGCATGCCTACGTATTCTACTGCATCTGCCGTGGCCATGGCAACCCGCAGGCCGGTGGGGTCGGCCAGACCGATGTCTTCGGCGGCCGCAATAATCAGGCGCCGGGCGATAAAACGGGGATCCTCGCCGGCCTCCAGCATTTTGGCCAACCAGTAAATGGCCGCATCGGGGTCTGAACCCCGAATGCTCTTGATGAAGGCAGAGATGGTATCGTAGTGCTCATCGCCGGCCCGATCATATTTCAACACCGGCTGCTGGAGGGCATCCTCAACAGCCGCCAGGCTTACGCGGCGCGTGCCACTGTCATCAGGCTTTGTGACTAGTGTTGCCATCTCCAGGGCGTTGAGCGCTGCGCGGGCGTCGCCGCCGGCGTTTTCGGCAAGATGTTGCAGGGCCTGCTTTGGTAGTTCAACTGCCAGCTTGCCCAGCCCGCGCTGCTCGTCGCTGAGCGCTCGGCGCAGCAGCACCTCAATGTCATCGGGCGATAACGGCTCCAGCACGAATATCTGACATCGTGATTGCAGGGGCGTAGTGAGTGTGTAGTAGGGATTTTCGGTGGTGCTGCCAATGAGAGTGAACAGGCCTTCTTCGACAAAGGGCAGCAGGGCATCTTGCTGGGTCCGGGAGAGGCGGTGGATTTCGTCGAGGAAAACGATAGTCCCCCGGTCGTGGAGCTTCAGCCGCTGGCGGGCCTGCTCGCCGGCTTGCCGGAAGTCACTGACAGTTGCAGATACGCCTGAGAGAGCCACGAAATGGCGCCGCGTATGGCCCGCTATAATGCGAGCCAGAGTGGTCTTGCCACTACCGGCGGGTCCTTGGAGGATAATCGAAGGAAGACTGTCAGCTTCAATAGCCCGGCGCAGCAGTGAGCTGGGACTGAGCAGGTGCTGCTGGCCGACCATCTGCTCGAGGCGTTGGGGGCGCATACGCGCTGCCAGAGGCATGTGCGCACCATTACTGGCCTGGTCGAACAGGTCCATTAGACAGTTCCCTGTTGAGGGCGCTGGTCGCAGTAAGAAAGAGAAGCGCCCCGCCGGAGCCGTGTGACCGCCAGTCTTCGAACCCAATATTCAAGTGGGTGCCCTCTTGCCAGCTTTGCGTTCTCCCAAAGGGACATCACGCCACCGGCAAAGCCCAGGCTCCCGCCGTTTGGGTGTTGGCCCGAGACTATTTGGCCATCACGCACAACGCAGGGCGACTTAGCGCTATTATAGCATAATCGCCCCGCCCAGACAAGGCTCACCCTGGCTCGTGCAGCAACTGCCGTGCTGTTTCTCACAGGGGTGTGACTCGTCTATTGGGCCACTCCGTATGCTCTGGCTGTCTGTGGGTCGTAAGGGGCCTGGCGGCTGGGGCAGTTGTCTCGCTGGCACAACTGACAGCTTTCGAATCTGACTTCAGTGGGAAAGGTAATTCCGGAGACCGATTTCGGGGGGATCATCAGGCAACTGTCGGTCAGTCGCACCCCCGCAAGCTCCTCAATATTCCCCTTCCCCAGCAGTTCAAAGAGCTTGAATTGCTCGGTTATCGGCCAGTCTTCCAGGGAGCCGGGATTCATCTGAGAGATCTGGCCGAGTGCGTAGTTGGCTTTCAGGTGTTCGGATAGATGCTCCAGGGCTCCGCGCAGCGCCATTTCCTTGATGATGTCCAGGCAATAATCCAGGAGCATATCGCCGGCGGGCGCCGATATTTCGGTCAGCTCCGTGCCGCAGGTGGCCACGTAGGCGAAGATGCGCTCAACCTGGTCCAGGTTGACACGCAGCACCCGGCTGGTGAAGGTTATGCCGGCAAACTCCACCGAGTCGGGTCGCTTGTTCTCGATGTAGCAGACCTCATAGACCACCTTGGGCCGGGCAACCTGCTGGGCCTGCTCAATCAGCTTGCGAGCACCCTGCGTGATGTCCGGGTCCGCCTCGGCGAGGTGCGCACGGCGCAGCACTTCGTCGGCATCAATATGAAATGGCGTATTGTCGAGGGTTTCCATGATATGCGGCAAGCGGGCGGAGGAATACGCCCCGGGACTTTGCCTAATAAGGATGGTCGGCGTGACTGTCCGGACTTCGAACCGCAGCCCCAGGTCAGTACACCATTCGTGACGTCGTTATTGAAATCACGGGGGCCGTATCTGCTGGCTGCCGACCGACTTCTGCGAGAAACAAGCCTGAGATCACCGTCAATCGAGAACTAGGCTCGCAACGCATCAAGTGCGGCGCGAGCCTCTGGAGCGACTTGGAAAAACTCCTCAAGTTTCGCACAGGGATATTCGTCGCAGCCGGCACAGTTATCCACGCCTTTGCCTATGCCGCACTTGCGAAGTTCACACACATTGCAGTAGGAGAACTTTCTCCCCTCGGCCCGGCATCCGTCACAGTTGATCTGTTCATGCTTGATATCCGCGCTATAACGTACGGACCATTCCTTGGCAACCTTGGCCCGTTGGTCATCGTCGCCAGCCTGCGTTGCCAGATACGCGCCACACGTGGCACAGTCCAGCCCACAGGATCCGATTAGAGTCATTGTTCTTCTCCATCCGTAGACCTACTGAGATTGTACAAGAACCAGCCTGAGGGACAACACTGCCCGAGTTCGGTTCCAACTCGAGCAGTCTGGTCGGGGCGGCCGGATTTGAACCGGCGACCTCTCGGCCCCGAACCGAGCGCTCTAGCCAAACTGAGCCACGCCCCGACTCGACTCCCACAGTATAGCTACCTGGCACGAATGCGTCAAGTGTCAATAGTAATGTGCCTGGCAGATGGGCATTGGTGCGTGGTCGCGGCTCCTTTGACTTTTGGTCTGGTATGGTGTAGACTTTCAAGCGCGCTGAGAGGCGTATTTTGCGCCAACTATTCGGGTAGAGGGCTGATACGTTGATTTCCGCTAATACACTAAGACCGGGTCGGACAATTGATCTGAACGGACGAGTGATGCAGGTTATTTCTGCAGAGAATTTCCAGCCCGTTGGGCGGGGTGGCGGATTGGTGCGCACCAAGCTCAAGGACGTCGAAGGCGGAGGCGTATTTGAGAAAACCTTTCGCAGTGATGAGAAAGTCGAGCCCGCTCGCGTCGAGCGGCGCGAGCATCAATACCTCTACAGTGATGGCCAGTACTATCACTTTATGGATAGTGAGTCCTACGAACAGGCGCAACTATCCGAAGATGACCTGGGCGAGCAGCATATGTGGCTCAAGGAGGGCGAAAACGTCACGCTGGTCAGCTATGAGGGCAAGCTTATTGGAGTCGAAGTGCCCAATACGGTTGACCGGCGGGTTATCAAGACTGACCCCGGCGTTAGAGGCGATACCGCCACCGGGGGTGACAAGCCTGCCGTAGTTGAAGGCGGTGCGACGGTAACGGTTCCTCTGTTCATTGGCGTTGATGATGTAGTTCGCGTGGACACCCGCAGCGGCGATTATGTGGAGAGGGTAAGCAGTTGAAGAAAATCATCCCGGGCTTGTAGTCGCCCGGGTCAGGAAGTTTATCCGATCGGATGCCGGGGCAGCTTACAGAAGTGGAGATACCTGATGTTTGTGAACCATTGTCACGTGACGCCTGAAGGTTCGTTAGATAGCAGTGACCCTCAGGCAGGCACAATTGCTGCTCTGCTGGATATAATGGACGAACTGGACATTGAGAGAGTAGTCGTCTTTGCTCCTCTACCCAACCATTTCAACGATCCGCATCGGGCAAATCAATGGCTGTGGGAGCAGGTCCAAGCCAACGAATGCTTGGAGGGGTTTATGACACTGAACCCCACCGATTCGCGGTCACTGGCTATTGCTGAGGAGTTTGCCGAAAAGGGACTGCGGGGAATCAAGACGCATCCGCCCGTTTACCGTGCTTGCATAGACGACGAGGCTGCCTATCCGTTTTATGAGTTGGCTGTCCACCTGCAGCTACCTATCCTCTTCCATACTGGGGTACACGGCTGGCTGCTGGATAATTACAGACCGATCTTGATTGATCGCATAGCCCAGCAGTTCCCGGACTTGCAGATTATCGTGGAGCATATGGGCGGGTGGGAGTTTTTTGGAGAGGCCCTGGCGGTTGTCCGTAATAACTCCAATTGCTACGCTGGAATTACTTCCACTCTCGCCGCAGACTGGGCCTGGTACATTCCGGATGAGTTGCTGCGCCACATGATATCACTTATCGGCTCAGAGCGAGTCATCTTCGGGACGGATTATCCATTTCGCCAACAGGATGGTATCCGCGCCGACATAGAGGCGGTGCGCAGGATCTGCGACAGTCCTGAAGAGACCGACAACATCCTCGGTGCCAACATCGCGGCCTTGATTGGCTGTGATTGACCGCTATGGATCGGGATCGGATAAGAGAGCTAATAGAAATTCTCAAACAGTCGTCAGCCGCTGAGATCTGTTGTCAGGAGGGCGACAGCTTCATTCGTATCCGGCGCGAAAGTGGCGAGGGGCAGATGATGGCTGAAACCGACGCTGGCCCGGTGTCGCAGGAGGCTATGGCGCAGACAGAACTCTGTGATGATAAAGTTGAAACGGTGTCGGTGAAGGCCCGGCTGGTTGGTACTTTTCACCTCAACCGGGAAGGCGATGAGCAACCGGCGGTTGCGTGCGGTGCCCAGGTCGCCGAGGGTCAGGTCATCGGAACCGTTGAGGCTCTTGGTAAGTGGACGGATGTGGTAAGCCCGGTGGGCGGACAGGTAATCGAGATCGTTGCTGAGGATAACTCGCCGGTGCAGTACGCAGACGTTTTGGTACGCGTCGGGCCGTTGCAGGGGAGCTAAGCAGATGAATAGAAGTGCTCGTCGGCGGGCCGCGGTTAGCAAGGGATTTGCGCTTGTTGAGTTACTCGTAGTTATGGTAGTACTTATGGGGTTGGCTGCCCTCTATTTCGGAATGCGGGGGCAAGGGCAGAAGGCGGAACCGAAGTTTGAGGGTGAGGCGCAAACCACGCTGGGGAAGGCCGTTCAGAAGGGCGAGAGCGTCGAGTGCCGCACCAACTTGTCGCAACTGCGCCTGATGATCCAGATGGGGGCCATGGAAGGCAGCAACCCGGCCCAGTTGGATGCGAACTGGAGAGTGTCGCTACGTTGTCCGGTCAGCGGTTATCCGTATGGGTATTATCCGCAGACCGGCCAGGTCTGGTGTTCGACTCCTGGGCACGAACGCTACTAGCTGTACTGGTGACTGCCGAATTGGCGCACGCTCTACGGAGGAAAGGGCATGTTTGAGAAGGTCCTGGTAGCAAATCGCGGCGAGATTGCGTGTCGGGTACTTCAGGCCTGCCGCGAGCTGAAGATACAGACGGTGGCTATCTATTCCGAGGTAGATGCCGACTCGCTGCATGTGCAGGTGGCCGATGAGGCCGTCTGCGTAGGGCCGCCGCCCAACGCCGACAGCTACCTGAATAGCGCCAACATCATCAGCGCAGCGGCTATTACCGGCGCCGATGCTATTCATCCCGGGTACGGTAATCTGTCGGAGGACCCCAACTTTGCGGAGGCCTGCCAGGCCTGCGGTATCGTATTCATTGGTCCGCCGGCCGAGGTAATAGACAGTATGGGCGACAAGGCCCGGGCCCGCCACACTCTGCGCGATGCTGGTGTGCCCGTAGTGCCGGGCAGTGCTAATGGTGTTCGGGACCTGCGCGAGGCCCGCGAGATTTCCGATGATCTGGGCTATCCGGTGATGGTCAAAGCTGCCCGCGGCGGCGGCGGGCGGGGCTTGCGAATAATTCATAATCCTGAACAGTTGGGCACTGCTTTGGAACAAGCGGGCAGTGAGGCTCGCAACGCTTTTGGCAATGGCGAGCTGTACATCGAACGGTATGTGGAAAATGCCCGCCACCTGGAAGTCCAGATACTGGCTGACGACCACGGCAATATCGTCCATCTGGGCGAGCGTGACTGCTCAATACAGTACCGCCACCAGAAGCTTTTGGAAGAATCGCCATGTTTGGCTGTCTCCCGTAGCACGCGCCGTAAGTTGGGCGAGGCAGCAATACGGGCGGCCGAGGCAGTCGGCTATCGCAACGCTGGGACAGTGGAATTCCTGCTGAACTCCAAGGGTCACTTCTACTTTATCGAAATGAATACCCGTATCCAGGTTGAGCATCCCGTCACCGAGATGCTCACCGGCGTGGACATCGTCAAAGAGCAGTTCCGCATCGCCGCCGGAGAACCGCTCAGTTGTGAACAGGGCCAGATATGGTTCAACGGACACGCTATTGAGTGTCGGATTATGGCTGCCGACGGCGACCGGAACTTTGCGCCTTCCCCCGGCTGCATCCAGCGGTGGGACTTCCCCAGTGGTCCGGGAGTGCGGGTGGACACCGGTGTAGTCAGCGGCAGCGAGGTCTCATCCTACTACGATCCCATGATTGCCAAGGTTATCTGTTGGGGCCAGGATCGCCCCGACGCTATCTCCCGTATGGAAGCCACACTGAGCGCGGCTCAGGTCACCGGAATCAGGACGACCATCCCCTATCATCTGCGCATTCTGGGCAATGCCTATTTCCGGCGCGGGGAAGTGGATACTAGCTTTGTCGAACGGCGTATGGATTAGATAAAGGAGGCCAGCTACTATGAAAGGCTCAGAAAAGTCCAGTGAATCACCGGTATGGGTCGAGACCCTCATCACCGGGATAGCCACCATCATTGGTGCGGCATTTGGACTGGGCATTGGGATTATCTTTGTTGTCAGCGGAGCTCCTGCCGGCCTATTCGTGCTACTCCTCACAGTATTGGGAGCAGTGGGCGGCAGATTTTACGTGGCCGGCGACGCCACTTGGCCCTGGTCTGAACGAGGCTGACCGGCGCTGGCCTCTGGTAGGAAAGAGGTATACTATGCCCGACCTCCCCGGAACGTCGCGAACAAGTCAGATTGGCGCCCGGCGGCGAGCGCGGGAAATGTGCTTGGCATTGGTCTTTGCTGGGGATATGGGCGGGCAAGGCTCCGACCAGGTTTTCAAGCAAGCTCGAGCCATCCTGGGTATGCTGACCGAGCAGTGGAACCTCGACGGCGATGAGCTGGAAAAGCTCGGCGCAGAGATTGAAGGTTATGGCCGCCGCTTAGCTGAGCAGTATTATGCCCACTCGATCCCAATAGATGAGCTAATCAGCCAGTATTCAGAGGGATGGGCGCTGGCCCGGATGCCAGCGGTGGATCGCAACATTCTGCGCGTGGCTCTGGCCGAGATGCTTTATGTGCCCGAAGTCCCGATCGGCGTTACTATTGACGAGGCTGTCGAACTGGCTAAGGAATACGGTACCGAAGACTCCAGCAAGTTCATTAACGGCATTCTGGGCGCAGTGGCCCGCGAACAGGTTGAAGAAGTTGGATAGTTGCCCGACGAGCAGAAGACAGATGGGCCACCCGGCACAGAGTGGGTGTCAATAGTCTGAGGATGCATTCTTCTAATATGCAAGAAGCTATCCTTAGTGTCTCTGAGGTGACCGCGTACGTCAAGCAGTTGCTGGATCGCGACGAAGTGCTCCAGCAAATGGTGGTACGTGGCGAGATATCCAACTTCACCAGTCACCGCTCCGGCCATCTGTACTTTTCACTGAAAGATGAGGGTAGCCAGCTTAATTGTGTCTGTTTTCGTCGCGCCGCCCAGGACCTGGGTTTTGCCCCCGAAGAGGGCATGCAGGTGGTGGCGCGCGGGAATGTCACGATCTATGAGCGAGCCGGGCGCTACCAGCTAATTGTGCGGTTTATGCGACCTGACGGGACTGGGGAACTGGCAGCGCGTCTGGAAGAACTCAAGGCGAGGCTGGAGGCGGAAGGTCTGTTTGAGCCCGCCCGCAAACGTCCGCTGCCGCGTTTCCCGCGGGCGGTCGGGATCTGCACCTCGCCAACCGGGGCGGCCGTCCAGGATATGATTCGCATAATGACCCGCCGCTATCCGCGGGCTAAGATTGTGCAGTTTCCTACAGTAGTCCAGGGAGAAGCAGCCGCTCCCAGCATCGTGCAGTCGCTACAGGCGGCCGGCCGCTACCGGGGGCTGGACGTGATCATAGTCGGGCGTGGTGGAGGATCGCTGGAAGATCTGTGGGCGTTCAACGAAGAAGCTGTGGCCCGAGCTATTTTTGCCTGCCCGATTCCGGTGATCAGCGCTGTCGGTCACGAGACGGATTTTACCATCTCCGACTATGTTGCCGACGCCCGCGCTGCCACGCCCTCGGAAGCAGCCGAGATGGTGGTGCCCGATCAGCGGGAACTTCTTGATAATCTGGTGGTTGCGGGCAAGCGGTTGCGAGGCGGCGTGCTGAGCCGGCTGCAACGAGCTAGCGATCGGCTCGCTGCCGTCGCCGACCGCCCGACAATGCGTCAGCCCCAGACACTGCTCGAGCCCCGGCAGCAGCGGCTCGATGAGGCAATTGTTCTACTGAGCAGAGGGCTTGGTGACCTGGTTTCTGAGCATCACCATCGGCTGGAGAACGCAGATACGGCACTGACGACGCTGAGCCCGACAGCGGTATTGGAGCGGGGCTACGCCATCTGCCAGCGAGAACGCGATGGGGCTGTGGTCAGTTCGGTGGCGGCAGTACAGCGAAGTGAGCCGGTGCGGGTGACGGTGACCGACGGGAATATATTCGCGGATGTTACCAGGGTCAGCGCTGACTAAGATTGGTTAGGACATCATCATGGAAGAATCTGGGGAAGACCTGAAATTCGAGGAAGCTCTAACTCAGCTCGAAGAGATTGTCGCCGAGCTGGAAGAAGGCGAGTTGTCCCTGGAGGAGGCTGTGGAAAAGTTTCAGAGAGGTATGGCTCTGAAGCAACTGTGTGAGCGCCGGCTGAGCGAAGCCGAGGCCAAGATTGAAGAGTATGTCCCGGATGAGGAATCCGAACAGGAGGCAGAGTCACTGTTTGAGTAGCTGAATTATGAGTGAGCTTTTGGACAATATACAATCGCCGGCTGACCTGAAATCGCTGTCACTGAGTCAGTTGCACACTCTGGCGGGAGAAATCCGCGAGCGGATCATCGAAACTACCGCTCGGACCGGTGGGCATCTGGCTCCTAATCTGGGGACGGTGGAGCTGACCATTGCTCTGCACCGCGAGCTTGACTCGCCCGCCGATAAGATAATCTGGGACGTGGGACATCAGTGCTATACCCACAAACTGCTGACCGACCGCCAGAAAGAGTTTGCTAATCTGCGTCAGTATGGAGGGCTTTCCGGCTTTACCAGCCGCCGGGAGAGTCCGCACGATCCGTTCGGGGCCGGTCATGGCAGTACGTCCATCTCTGCGGCCCTCGGCTTCGCCACCGCCCGCGACCTGCGTGGTGGGGATGAGACCGTTGTCGCAGTCATCGGCGACGGTGCTCTTACCGGTGGTCTGGCCCTGGAAGCGCTCAATCAGGCTGGCGAGCAGCAGCGCGATCTGCTGGTTGTGCTCAATGACAATGAAATGAGCATCAGTCACAATGTCGGGGCGATGTCCGGCTATCTGGCTACGCTGCGGGCAACGCTACACCCGGCTGGACAGCGAGCCCGCGAGGATGCTCTGCGCCTGCTGCGACGTATCCCGATGGGCGAGGACATGGTGCACGCTTTGGACCGAATCAAGCTGGGGATTAAGCAACTTGTCGTGCCGGGGATGCTCTTCGAGCAGTTTGGCTTCACTTATTTGGGTCCCATTGATGGCCACAACATAGCTCATATGGGTAGCCTGTTTAGGCATGCTGTACGCATCAAGGGACCAGTCCTGGTTCATCTGCTGACGCAGAAAGGTCGGGGCTACGAACCGGCGGAAGATGATCCGCGGCGTTTCCATGGCACCAGTCCGTTTCTGCCGGAAAATGGCGAGACCGTTTCCTCGCGCCAGCAGCCTACCTTCAGTGAGGTGTTGGGTCAGACGGTCTGCGAGTTGGCCGAAGACGACGAACGAATTGTGGCCATCTCAGCGGCCATGCTCGACGGAACCGGGCTGGACGAGTTCAAGAAGCTCTTCCCCGGCCGCTGCTTCGATGTGGGCATGGCCGAAGAACACGCTGTCACCTATGCGGCGGGACTGGCTGCGGCCGGCATGCGGCCGATTGTGGCCATATATTCTACCTTCTTGCAGCGCAGCTATGACCAGATTGTACACGACGTTGCCTTGCAGAGTCTTCCGGTGGTCTTTGTGGTAGACCGCGCTGGTCTAGTGGACGGGGATGGCCCGACTCACCACGGCCTTTTCGATTTGAGCTATCTGCGGCATATCCCCAATATGACGGTGATGGCCCCGTCGGACGAAGCGGAGTTGCGGCGCATGCTGGCGACAGCCCTGACGCTTGACAGCCCGGCTGCGGTGCGCTATCCCCGTGGCTGCGGACCTGGCGCCGATTGGCAGGTGCCGCTGGAGCCGTTGGCGGTGGGGAAGGCCAAAGTGCGCCGCGAGGGGAATGATATA
Source organism: bacterium (assembly GCA_030615605.1). Taxonomy (GTDB): domain Bacteria; phylum Armatimonadota; class Zipacnadia; order Zipacnadales; family Zipacnadaceae; genus JALGTD01. Next base: position 68,677 of record JAUWYY010000002.1, on the reverse strand, counting down.
GCAATAGTTGCCGTAGGCAATTGTGTTTCGGCGGCCCTGGAGGCAGCGGAAGTCCTCGGTAAGCAGGGCATTGATGCTACTGTCGTCGATGCTCGTTTTGTCAAGCCGCTGGATGAAGATTTAATTATCAGCCTGGCCCAAGAAATTGGGGCAATTATAACAGTAGAAGACAATGTTAGAGCGGGCGGGTTCGGCTCCGGTGTAGCGGAGTTGCTCAATGACTGCGGCCGGGGCGACGTGAGACTGGTCCGCCTGGGGATACCCGATGAATTTATTACCTTCGGGGACGTCGAGCATCTGCGCGCCGATGTGGGCATAGATACTGAGGCGATCGTACAAGCGGCAAGCAAAATCTGCCATCTGCCCAAGGTGGCTTATGTCAGCGAGTGATAATTCACCACAGACTTCGTTCAAGATGATAGTGGAGGTATCACAGAGATGAAATGGCATTCGAATCTGGTCATAGTGGTTTTCGCTGTGGTGCTGGGTACAACTGCTGTTTGCGCCCAGCAGTCAAGCCCCGATGACTTCCAGCGTGGCCTGGAGTTGTATGAGGCCGGTGATCTCGCTGGTGCCAAAGCGGCTTTCGAGGCAGCTTTGGGCCTGATGCCCAACGATCCGGTGGTTTTGGCCTGGTGCGGGACGGTCTCGCTGCAGCTCGGCGACATCCAGCGAGCTATTCAGTGTCTGGAGCAAGCGGGCGACCGCAGTGAAGGATCGCACGTGATATACAACAACCTGGGCAATGCTTACGCTGAGGTCGGCAAGTTTGAGCAGGCTGAGGAAAGCTACCAGCAAGCTCTGGAAATCACTTCGAACTACTTTGATGCTCATTACAATCTGGCGAACCTGATGGCTCGCCAGGGCAAGTTTGTGGTGGCCTTCAATGAGTACAATCGTGCTCTGGAGGTAAGTCCTAATGACCCGGAGGCGCACATAAACTTTGGTTATGCCCTGCAGAGAGCTGGAGAGACAGCCAAGGCGACTCGCGAGTACGAGGCGGCGCGCAGGCTACAGCCACAAAACGCAGCCGTCCTGAGCACGCTCGGCTCGCTATATCTCAAGTCGGACGCCAATGAGGCGGCCGTAGAGGCCTATCAGGCGGCACTGGCTATGGACGCGAACCTTGCAGATGCTCACCTTGGTCTGGGTACAGCGCTGTACAATGTGCAGCGCTACACGGAAGCGATCAGTCATCTCCAGCAGGCGATCCAGGCTATTCCCGATAATTTTGTCGTGCAGTATAATCTGGGGCTGGCTCTGGCCGCCCAGCAGCAATACGAGCCGGCTGAAGCGGCCTACAACCAGGCACTGGCTATTGAGGCCGGTAATGTTAACTGTCTGATCAACTTGGGCTGGGTCCAGTTCCAGCAGGGCAACTACGAGCAGGCCAGCACGACATTTCGCGAGGCTATCAAGCGCGGGCCTCGTCGGGAAGTTGCATATCTATATCTGGCCCGATCACAGGCTAAGGCGGGTAAAGGTGACCAGGCGTTTGCCCAGTGGCAGGCGGCGGTCAGGAAGTTTTCCGACAGTGAAGCGATCCACTTGGGCTTGGCCAATGCCTACTACGATCGGGGAAGCAAATCTGAGGCACTGGCCGAATACCTGCAGGTTCTCAAACTTGCTCCTGGCAACACCGAGGCGCACAACAATATCGGCTTGATATTCCTGGACCGCCAGGACGTGACCGAAGCGATTGTTCATTTCAAGGCGGCCCTGAAGAGCAATCCCCAGTATGTTTATGCCATCAACAATCTGGGAGCTGCGTATCAGCGCCAGGGCAAGCTGGACGAAGCCCGCCAACAGTACCGGCGAGCGCTACAGATCAACCCGGATTATCAGCCGGCTAAGGAGAATCTGGAGCAGCTTCAGCCCAAAGAGGAGTCAGAACCCAGTTAATGAGTCCGTCACAGCAGCTCACAAGCCTCAAGACAGTAGGTCTGATCTGCGGCCAGCAGGGCACGGAGCCCCGGAAGTTTGCCGAGTCGCTGATAGCAAAGTTGCGCCAGGCCGAAGTTGAGGTGTTGCTTGACGCCAATACCGCAAATAGCTGCCCGGAAGGCGGCTATGAACGGCGGCCACGGGAAGAGTTGGTGGCCCAGGCCGATATGATAATCGTGATGGGAGGCGACGGGCTGTTGCTTCGAGTTGCACGTTTGGCTGGGCCAGCACAAGTCCCGCTGTTGGGGGTTGACTTGGGCAGTTTTGGATTTCTGGCGGCCGTCCAGCCAGTGGTGGTGCTCGACCACGTAGATCAACTACTGGCTGGCGACTATCATATTCAGCAGCGGCTGATGTTGGCTGTGGAGGTGCGGCGAGAGGATCAGATTACCAGCCGATTCTTTGGGCTTAATGATGTCGTTATCTCGAGGATATACCCTCGCCGGATGGTGCGGCTTGATACGCAAGTGGACGGCGAGTGCGTCGCCGTCTATCCTGCTGACGGCTTGATTGTGGCCACTCCCACCGGCTCCACCGCCTACAATCTATCGGCGGGTGGGCCACTGGTTGACCCAGACTTGGACTGTTTTATTATCAATCCCATCTGTCCTCACACTCTGTATCTGCGGCCCCTCATCGTAGACGCTGATTCGGTGATCACTGTCAAAGTGGAGCAGCGGTATGACGAGCCGATAACCGTGCGGCTGAGCGTGGATGGGCAGGAAGATGTAGAGGTCACCTCCGAAGACCTGGTAGTGATCCAAAAAGCGCCCTGCAAGGCCCAACTGGTGCGTCTTGATCGAAGCTCTTTCTTCGAGAGGCTGCACACCAAGCTGCGCTGGGGTCTGGAGCGATAGCTGTTTGTGTGCGCCAGTGAAGTCAGGAGATTCTATGTTTCGCCTGGTTATTGACCAGCAGCGCTGCAAGGGCTGTGGGTTGTGTGTGGAGTTCTGTCCTCAGGATGATATCGAACTGAGTTCTGATATGAACGAGGCGGGTTATCATCCGGCTTGCGTGATCAGTGAGGAAGCTTGCACCGGCTGCCAGATGTGTGTGTTGATGTGCCCGGATGTTTGTATCGAGATCTACCGGGTGAAGGTGGAGGCGGAAGCCAATGCCTGAGCGTCAGCTTATTACCGGCAATGAGGCAGCCGCCGAGGGAGCAATTGCGGGGGGTTGTCGCTATTTCTTCGGCTATCCGATTACCCCGCAGAATAGGATTCCGGAGTATATGTCGGAGCACCTGCCCCTGATCGACGGCGTCTACATCCAGGCTGAGAGTGAAGTTGCTGCCATAAATATGGTCTACGGGGCGGCGGCCACCGGCGCCTGGGCCATGACCACCTCCTCGTCGCCGGGTATTTCCCTGATGCAGGAGGGCCTGTCCTATATGATTGGGGCGGAGTTGCCCTGCGTATTGGTGGATATGGTGCGGGGCGGACCGGGGCTGGGCAATATCGCGCCGGCCCAGTCCGACTACTGGCTGGCCACCCGCGGAGCGGGCCACGGCGATGGGCGCTGCCTGACTTTCGCACCGTTCAGTGTCCAGGAGATCTATGACCTCGTCGGGCAGGCCTTTCCCATCGCGCAGAAGTACCGCAATCCGGTGATGATCTTAGCTGATGCGGTCCTGGCCAGTATGCGCGAGCCGTGTGCGCTGCGCGATCGCCTCGATCCTCCGGAACAGAAGCCTTCGTGGGCGGTAGGCGGAGACCAAAAAGGCCGCCAGCGCAATATCGTCAACTCGCTGTGGACCGACCCGCCGGTTATGGAAGAGGTTAACCTGCGCATTCAGCAACGCTACCGGGATGCCGCTCAAAATGAGACCCGCTGGACCGAGCACGGCGCCGACGACCCGGAAATACTGGTCTGTGCCTATGGAATCTCGGCGCGGATTTGCCAGACCGCAATTGAGCACGCCGCTGAGGCGGGCATCGCCTGCCGGCTGATCCGGCCCATCAGTCTCTTTCCGTTCCCGACCGAGGTCATTGCTGACTGGGCCCAGCGTGTGAAGAAGGTGTTAGTGGTGGAGCTGTCACTGGGGCAATTCATTGAGGATGTTCGCCTGGCTGTTGAAGGGGCCTGTCCGGTGGAACGATTTGGCCGCACCGGCGGGATGCTGGTGACCCCCGAGGAAGTCGCGGAGCGGATTATCGAGATCGCTTGAGTGTGACGACAGAGACGCAGCCATTCACAGGAGGTAGCCGTTTTGGCTGAGACCAGACTGACCGAACCAATATACAAACGGCCGGAGAGTCTGACTGAGGTTCAGATGCACTACTGTCCGGGCTGCACTCACGGCATCGCCCATCGGCTGGTGGCGGAGGTGCTCGACGAACTGGACCTTAAGGATCGGACGGTGGCCATTGCCACGGTGGGCTGCTCGGTCTATGCCTACGAATATTTCAACACTGACGCTGTGCAAGCGTCGCACGGGCGAGGCCCGGCAGTGGCCACCGGCATCAAGCGCTGCCAGCCGGATACGATAGTCTTTACTTACCAGGGGGATGGAGACCTGGCTTCTATTGGCCTTGCCGAGGTAATGCACGCGGCGGCACGGGCTGAGAACTTCACGGTAGTCTTCATAAACAATGCAGTGTTTGGGATGACTCGGGGGCAGATGGCCCCCACCACACTAATGGGTCAGAAGACCACTACCACCCCGCTAGGCCGCAGCGTCGAGCAGGGCGGCTATCCTTTGAATATATGCGAGTTGTTGGCTCAAATCCCCGGTGTGGCCTATCTGGCCCGGGAGACGCTGACCAGCCCCAAGCGCATCCGCCAGGCCAAAAGGGTCCTGAAGAAGGCCTTTCAGGTCCAGGCAGCCGGGCTGGGCTTCTCGCTGGTGGAGCTGGTCAGCAGTTGTCCGACCTGGTGGTATATGGAGCCGCTGGAAGCTCTGCAATGGATTGAAGATGTCATGCTCGAGCAGTATCCTTTGAAAGTCTTTGTGGACAAACTGGAGGATGGCCGATAGGTGGCCGACTGCCGGCAAGTTGTTCCCGTGAGTACTATGCAGGAATGTGATTGAAGAGTTGAGAAGGCGGTCTTGATGCGGCAAGAAGTCTTTATGGCAGGGATGGGTGGGCAGGGAGTGTTGTTAGCGGGTCAGATTCTGGCGCAGGCTGCGTTGGAAGCGGGCCTGGAGCTGTCCTGGTTTCCCCTGTACAGCCCGGAGGTGCGCGGTGGGTGGGTGACCTGTACCCTGGTTATTGCCGACGGTGAGGTGGGCAGCCCGGTGGTGGGGCGCCCGCAGAAGATGATTCTGATGGACGGGATTGCCGTCGACAATTACTTGGACAGAATACACTCTGGCGGCCTGGCGATCATAAATACATCGCTTGCTAGTGGTGAGGTCAATCGAGATGATATTGAGCTGGTGACCATCCCCGCCACTGATATCGCCGCGCAGTTGGGCAGTGAGCAGGCCACGAATATGGTGCTACTGGGCGCGTATGTGCAGGCTAGTGGGGTGGTGGAGCTTCAGGCTGTTGAGCAGGCGCTCCATCGAGTGCTTCCCGAGCGCCATCATGACTACATTCCCACAAATGTTGCCGCTCTGCAGCGCGGGGCACAACTGGCTGAAGAGCAACTTCAGTGAGGTGAGATATCATTCTAAACGGCTTAACTGAGATCTGCGATCGAATCCGCGTCCATTTCGGCGAGCAGGATAAGGCTCGTGAGAAAGCCTATAACCTGTCCCGAGAGGTAGTGCGGCTGGCTTCCAGTTGCATCAAGAGCATCCACAGAAACCAGTCCGAGCAGGCCGAGCGGCTCCTGGAGGAGACCCGCCAGGCCACTGCTGAAATGTTGGACGCGTTCAGCGACCAGCCCGCCCTGCGCTATGGCGGATTTGTGGGCGATGCTGAGAAGGAATACGCTGAGGCAGCGATTACCTGCGCAGTGATAAGCGGACAGCCCTTGCCCACTCCCGAGGAGCTGGAAATTGATTATGCGCCGTGGCTTAATGGCCTGGCCGAAGTAGGCGGAGAGTTCCGCCGCCACGTCCTTGACCTGATCCGCGAAGACCACCCGGAGCAGGCCGAGGAATATCTGGAAGCTATGAACGAGATATATCATAGCATTCTGGGCTTCGATTATCCTAACGCCATCACCTATGGCCTGCGCGGGCGGGCGGATGCGCTGCGCGGGATGATTGAGCGTACCCGTGGCGATTTGACTAATGCCCTGCGCCAGGCCCGTCTGGAGCAGCGACTGGCGCAGTTGGAGGAAACGTTGTCCCAGTGAGGCGAGGTGTATTGCCGACTGAAAGCGATTGTCGGATACAGCTTCACCAATGTTACCTGTGAATGAATGGCAGTGGCACAAGGGAGATCCCGCAATGAGAAGATTATCACCAATACGATGTGCCAGTGATAGAGAACAGGTACAGTGCTACTTGCTTGTAGCAGTTATGCTGCTTATGTTGGTGCTGGCCGGCCCCGTGCGGGCCGACACCGACTGGAACGAGTTCTATCAGTTCCGTCACTCCTCGACCCTGCCGGGTAATATGTTTGGAGTCAGCCCCGCCGGCCAGGTTGGTTTCGACGGTGCGCTGCAGCAGAATGTCCCGGTCGCTTACACTCCGAGCGCCGATAACTGGGTGCTGGGCTACAACAGCGGCAGCAACACCGGCAGCGTGGAAATCGGCTTTAGTGGAGATGATGTCAACGGCACAGCATTTATTGGGCTGGGTGCGGGAAGGCCCGGCCATGGAATGTATGGATCCTGGATGATGACCGGCAGCGACATCGCCGAGGCCTACAACTTCCAGTACCAACTGGCTGATGGCGGCCAACGGGGTTGGGCCGTGGCCGTTGGTGTTCAGGACATCCTCAACCAGCGCGACGACTACGCCGGCGATCCCTACGGGGCGCGCTCAATTTACGGTGTGGCCACTCGACCTCTTAATCTATTTGGTGATAGCTATTTGACCGTTGGCTGGGGCGATGGGCGCTTTGGCAGCAGTGTCTTCGGGGGACTATCGGTACCGGTAACTGGTGGCTTGACGCTGGTGACTGAATATGACGGGATGCAGGTGAATGCAGGGCTGGCCCTGAGCGCACTGGGGGGAAGCGCCGAGGAATACAGTGAGAGGCAGAGATGGATTGCGCTGGGCTACTTCGGCTATTCCGGTCTGGACCGGCCCGTTGTGGGCCTGGTAATTACCAAGCACTAACCGGGCTAAGGTGTGCTGTTGCCACTTGCTTGGGGAGAACGCAATATGAGTCTTATGAAACAGTACCGATCTGGCCAGCAGGAGATTCCCGTCACTATGCAGGCCTGGCAGGTATTCGGGGCAGGTCTGGAAAATTTTGGCCGTGATGAGCAGCCAGTGGAAGTAGAAGTTCCTCAGCCCGGCTCCCGAGAGCTGCTGGCGCGGGTGGATGCCGCCAGCCTGTGCTTCAGTGATGTGAAGATACTGCGCCTGGGCGGTGAGCACCCCCGCCTGTATGGTCGCGACCTGGCCGCGGATCCCATAATCCCCGGCCACGAGGCGGCTCTGACCATCGTCAAAGTCGGCAGCGACATCGCTGACAAGTTCAGCATCGGTGACCGCTTTGTGGTGCAGGCGGATATCTTCTATCAGGGTGTTAATTTAGCATTTGGCTATATGTTGCCCGGTGCCTTTGAGCAGTACGTGCTGCTGGGCAAGGAGATACTGGCCGGCGACGAGGGACTGTATCTCATTCCGGTCCAACCTGAGACCGGCTATGCTGAGACAGCGCTGTCGGAGCCGTGGGCCTGTGTCATTCATGCTTATCATACTGACTTCCGCCGGCGGCTTGCTCCCGATGGAGTAGCTTGGTTTATCGGCAGCGAACAATCAGAAGCCTATTCTCTGGGAGCTTTGGCTCAGGAGCAGCAGGGCCCCGATAAGATACTCTACACCGGGGTATCTGCGCAGTTTCGTGAAGAGCTGAAGACGGGAGCCCAAAAGTGGGGAGCACAGCTTCAGGAAGTGCCCAGCGCCGCAGCCAAGTCAATAGATGAGTTGAAAAAGGAAGTGGCGCCCGACGGCTTCGATGACATGATTCTGCTCGGTCAGCCGGCGCCTGAGCTGGTTGAAGCCACCGCCGCCGCCCTGGGTCGGGAAGGGGCGCTGGTGCTGGTAACCGATCAACCTCTTCCCCGACCAGTCGAGATTGACCTGGGCCGAATTCATTATGACTACATCCGCTACCTGGGCTGCCGCGGCCCCGATATCTCCCAGGCTTACAACGCCAGCCGTAACCCGCGCCTGGCAGCCGGTGGTAAGGTCCTCATCGTCGGCGGCGCCGGGCCGATGGGCCAGATGCACGTCCAGCTTGCCCTGGAAAGCCCCGACGGGCCTCAGGTGGTGGTGGCCACTGACATCGCGGCGGGCCGCCTGGCAGTAGTTGCCGAGCAGTTTGTGCCGGTTGCTGACGAGTTGGGGAAGCAGTTGATCTGTTTGAATCCCGAGGAACTGGGCCAGGAAACCTTCGACCGACGTCTGCGCGAGATTGCCCCCGACGGCTTCGACGATGTTGTAGTGATGGTGCCGGTCGCCCCGCTGGCGGTGCAGGCGGCCCAGTACGTAGCTGACGGCGGCGTGGTGAATTTCTTTGCCGGTATGCCACGGGGCACGATGGGGCAGATAGATCTCAGTTCCGTGGCTTTGGACGGCGTCCGCTATACGGGTACCAGCGGCTCGCGCATTCACGATCTGGAGGCCACTCTGCATATGACCGAGAGCGGCCAGCTTTCCCCGAACCGGTCGGTGGCCGCGATTGGTGGCATCGAGGCGGCGCGCGAAGGCATGGACGCGGTCCAGGACGGCGAGGTGCCGGGGAAGATAGTCATCTACCCCCAGATTGAGGGCCTGCCGCTGACGCGGCTGGATGAACTGGATGAACGATTGCCTGACGTAGCGGAAAAGCTGGGCCCAGGCAATAGCTGGACTAATGAGGCGGAGATTGCTCTGCTGGAGCATTTCCTGGCGTAGGATGGCTAGCAGCTCTTATTCGATCCCTGTGAGGGATAACAGTACGCTATCTATCGTACTGTTCCACTTGTAAAGTTTTTGCCGGAAAGGTGCGGAAAACCGGCTTTTTTCAAAAAGCGGGTTTTCCGCAAAGCCCGTTAATCAATTTTACTCGACCAGGCGCAACCGGCCCCAGCAACTGGGGTCTTTTGCGTAATCTGCGTGGTGAGGACAACTCCACAACTGCCGACCGAGGCTGGTGTCATTGATCAGGTAGTTGAAGCCCACCTCTGTCCCTGCTTGGGGCGCGAAATCCAGACACTCAGGGACGAGCAGGCTCACCAGCATCTGATAGGATTCCTCTTTGTGGTTGACGGTGGCCCGTATCTGTTCTGCGTCGCACAGCGGCGGGCGGCCGCGAGCACGGCGGATATGCTGCTGCCAGGCCACGGGCTTGTCGCCGCCCGGCACCTGGGGGAGGATAATGAAGTGGTAGCAGTGCCTGTCGGCCCGGCGCCGACCTTCTTCAGGGTTAGTGTCAATCCACAGTTGCAGACAATCGCCGGAGTCGGGCCGCTGGCGATTGCCGACCAGCCGACCGCCACGGGGAATGTTACTGGCTATGTAGAGGCCGCTCTCATTCCAACTTACGTACACGCGCGCAAACGGTTCTTCGCCGTCCAGTTCACCCAGTGGCGGCAGTAGCCCATCCGGCCAATCTTCCGCTGCAGTATTCACAGGTTCCGAGACTCGTGGGCAGTCGGCAGTAATCTGGAAAAGCAGCCGGGAGAGAAACTGCATCAGTCCTCCTCCTCTCTTCCGACCATGCGCCGGTAGCCCTCGTAGCAGGTCTGCAGAAGTCTGGCAAACTGTGGCTGACGCAGGTCGTCTATTGAGAAGATCTGCAGGCTGATCCTATCGTAGTCAGCGGCCCGCGTATGCACGCGTACCCGTGCCCCCTCGCCGTACTTGGGCAGGTCTTCGATCTCGTTCCAGGTGGGCAGAGCCAGGCGCTGGGCAAGCTGCACCTCGTCGAAAAGTCCCTTTTCCGTGCGCAGTTGCAGGTCCAGGTACCATTTCTTGTCGGTGCGCGCCCGCAGGAACCAGTCGCTGGTGCCATCGAGCTGGTACTTGATATACTGCGGATGCTCCCAATCGCTTTCAGGCGGGTCGGATAGCTGGTTAATAGCTTCCTTGAGCACAGTCAGCGCTTCGACATCCCAGGCGCGCTGCTGGCCGTCGGCGGTCGTGCGTTGCTCCAGGTGCCACTTCGCCGCATCGCGCTGCCAGGGCGTCTTAACCTCCGAGCGCATTGCCACTGCCTTGCCGGCGGGTCTGGTCTCCAACAGCGGTGCGGTAAGCTCGTCACGACTGACCGTGGGGCTTGCTGCCAGCTCCTTCTGCAGGTAAATAGCAGTAGGTGAATCGCTTTGGGCGACCTGCTCGGGAGTGCCGGCAGCGCACACCTGGCCACCGCGGTCGCCCCCTCCGGGGCCCAGATCAATGACGTAGTCAGCAGTCTTAATGACGTCAAGGTTGTGCTCAATGATCACCATTGTATTGCCCTGTTCGACCAACCGATTTAGCACCCGCAGCAGCTTGATTATATCGGCGGGATGCAAGCCGGTGGTCGGCTCATCCAGCAGATAGACAGTATGACCGCGGCGGGGCCGGGCCAGCTCGCGGACCAGCTTGACCCGCTGAGCCTCGCCTCCTGACAGAGTCGGCGCAGCTTGCCCCAGCGGAAGGTAGCCCAGCCCGACCTGACACATCACGCTAAGCATCCGTTGCAGCCTGGGAAAATCAGTGAACAGCTCCAATGCTTCAGCGGCACTTGTTTCCAGAATATCGGAGATATTGCGGTGCTTGTATTCGACCTCCAGTATGTCCGGTTTGTACCGCCGCCCCTGACACTCCTCGCAGGTCACCCAGACATCGGGCAGAAAGTGCATCTCCACGTGGATTGTTCCCATTCCGTAGCAGTGTTCGCAACGCCCTCCCGCATTGTTGAAGCTAAACCAGCCGGAGGTACAGCCGCGCATGCGTGCATCCGGCAGGCTGGCATAAAACTCGCGGATCAGATCGAAGATGCCGGTATAGGTGGCGGCGTTGGAGCGCGGCGACTGGCCGATGGGCGACTGGTCAATGTTTATCACCCTGTCCACGGCTTCTGTGCCGATGATGTCCCGATGCCGTCCTGGCGTAGTCGCTTTGCCCTGCAGTCGCCAGGCCAGCTCCGGATAAAGAATCTCCTCGATGAGCGAGCTTTTGCCGGAGCCAGACGGGCCGGTGATGCAAACCAGGCAGCTCAACGGGACAGTCACATCAATGTTTTTCAGGTTATGATGGGCTGCCCCCAGAATCTTCAGTTCATTACTATTGCCATCATTGGGCCACCGCCGCGGTTGAGGAACAGGGACAGCCAGCTTGCCGACCAGGTAGTGGCCGGTCGGCGAGTTGCGCCGTCTGATATCTCGTTGGGTGCCAGTAGCGATTATCTCGCCACCCTCGCGGCCGGCGCCCGGGCCGAAGTCCATAACATAGTCGGCCCGCCTGATGGTCTGGGGGTCGTGCTCGACGATGATGAGGCTGTTGCCCAGATCCCGCAGCGACTCCAGCGCCGCCAGCATCCGCTCATTGTCGCGGGGATGAACGCCGACGGTCGGCTCGTCGAGCACATAAAGTACGCCAGTGAGTCCGGATCGGAGCTGGCTGGCCAGCTTGATACGCTGGGCCTCCCCGCCGGACAGTGATGCCGCGGGCCGATCCAATGTGAGATAATCGAGGCCGATCTCAACCAGCAGACGCAGCCGACTGAGCACCCCCTCGGGGATCTCTCCGGCGCGCTGCTCTTCAGTGGATGATAGGTCGAGTTGCTCGAAGAAGTCGAGTGTCTCTTTCAGTGAGTAGCCGCACAGCTCAGGCAGTGTGTGAGCGCGAAAGCGAGTAGCGGTGGGCTCGGGACGCAGCCGCCCTCCGCCACAGGCCGGGCAGGGCACATCGGTCCAGGCGCGGGCAAATCTGCGCCGCATCTGCTCGCCCAACTGCACTGCCGACCGGATGCCTGCCACTAGCCCCTTGAATCGCACAGTCATCCCCTCAGCGGTGAATCGCTCATCGCTGCCGGAGAAGACTAGGTTACGCTGGGCGGGCGTCAACTCGGCAAAGGGCTGGTCGAGACTGAAGCCGGCGGCTTCCGCGACCGCCGCCAGCAGCTTATGCAGCAGGCTGTCCTCTGCCAATGGCCCCCACAGACTGACGGCGCCCTCGCGGATTGACTTGCTTTCGTCCGGCACCAGCGCCGCCGGTTCTACACCTGGTTGAGTGCCGAGCCCTTCGCAAACCGGGCACCAGCCCTGGGCATGGTTGAACGAATAGCTGCGCGGCTCCAATTCCTGGTAGGCGGTGCCGCAGTTAGGGCAGGACAGCTCGCTGGAAAAAGCCAGCTCTTCGTCTGGCGTAGCCATCTCAGCGGCAGGTGCGGCTATTACTCGCCCTTCTCCGACTGCAAGAGCGGTCTCCACCGCTTCAGCGAGGCGCGACCTGTGCTTTTTTGCCACGCGCAGGCGGTCTACCACCAGCTCAAGTGTGTGGTGGCTGCGCCGGTCGGGCGCGGAGGCAAGCGGCAGGCGCTTGATTCCCCCGTCCAGGCGAATGCGCACCCAGCCCTGCCGATGAAGGCGGTCAAGCAGTTCCTGATATTCTTCAGTGGCCTTGGGCTGCAGAGGCGCCAGGATCACAATCTCGCGGCGGTGCAGCTTGCTCAGCAGGCGGTCAACAATATCATCAACAGAGGCGGCACCCAGGTTGCGGCCGCACTCCGGGCAGTGGGGGACACCCAGCCGGGCGTACAGCACCCGCAGATAGTCGTATATCTCCGTCATCGTGCCCACAGTCGAGCGCGGCGTCTGGACGGTATTGCGCGGGTCAATGACCACAGCCGGCGACAGCCCGCGGACCCGATCCACCTTGGGCTTGGGCATCTCGCTGACGAATTGGCGGGCATAAGATGATAGCGATTCGACAAAGCGCCGCTGACCTTCGGCGTAGATGGTGTCTACGGCCAGGGAGGTCTTGCCCGAACCTGATACACCCGAGAAGACGACCATCTGCCGACGGGGGACCTTAGCGCTGATATTCTTAAGATTATGCTCGCAGGCGCCCCATACCTGGATGGCCTCACATTTGGGCTGGCTGCTGCGCCGCTGAGTGCCAACTCGTGGGGTCGGTTGGTTACTGTCGGCATCGTTGAGTATCTGGTTAAGCAATTGACCGGTGTGCGAGCGGCGGCATTCGGCGACCTGCTCCGGGGTGCCTGCCGCTACCACTTCGCCACCTTCCTCGCCGCCCTCCGGCCCTAAGTCAATCACATAATCGGCCATCTTGATAATATCAGGATGGTGCTCGATGATGATCACAGTATTGCCGCCGTCTACCATTCGGCCCAGCAGGGCCAGCAGATGGCGGACATCCTCAAAGTGCAGACCGGTGGTCGGCTCATCAAGCAGATACAAGCAGTCGCCCTGCTGAGGCCGGGCCAGCTCGCGGGCCAGCTTTACTCGCTGGGCCTCGCCGCCGGAGAGAGTAGTTGCTGGCTGGCCCAGCTTGATATAGCCTAGTCCCACGTCGGATAGCACCTGCAGCACCCGCTTGATTCTGGGAACATTAGCGAAGTGCTCCAGCGCCCGGCTGACCTCCATATCCAGCACCTCAGCGATGCCGGCGCCCTTGTACTGGATAGTCAGAGTTTCCCGATCAAACCGCTGCCCCCGACATTCTTCGCATTGCACCCACACGTCAGCCAGGAAATCCGATTGTAGCTTGACGGCGCCGTAGCCGTTGCAGTGCGGGCAGCGGCCCTCCTTGACGTTGAAGCTGAATCGGCCGGGCTTATATCCGCGTTCCCGCGAGGCGGGCAGTTGCGCGTACAGGCGGCGGATGTCGTCGAAGACATTGGTGTAGGTGGCGGGACAGCTTCGCGGGGTGCGGCCGATCGGCGACTGGTCAATCATCACCACCTTGCGCACATTCTCGATGCCTTCGAGATGATCAAACTCCCCCGGCTCAGTCTCAGCGCTGTGCAACTCGGCGGCCAGAATCGGATGGAGGGTGTCGGCAATTAGTGAACTCTTGCCTGAGCCTGACACGCCGGTGATGCAAACAAACCGGCCCAACGGGAATTTCACATCTATATCCTTCAGGTTATTGTGCTGGGCTCCGTAGAGCGTCAGGCTGGTGCCGTTGCCGTCACGGCGCTGACTGGGAATCGAGATGCTGCGCCGTCCGGCCAGATAGTCGCCGGTCAGCGAATTGCGGTCGTTCTTTATTTCTGTTACGGTGCCGGCGCTGACAATCTGGCCGCCCTCGGCACCTGCCCCGGGGCCGAAGTCCACAACATAGTCAGCGTTGGTGATGGTCTGTTCGTCGTGCTCGGCGACGATTACCGTGTTATCCAGATCTCGCAGTCGTTTGAGTGCTTGTAGCAAGCGCCCCTGGTCACGGTAGTGCAGGCCGATGCTGGGCTCGTCCAGGACATAGAGGCAATCAGTTAGGCCGCTGCCCACCTGGCCGGCCAGGCGGATGCGCTGGGCTTCGCCGCTGGATAGGGTCGGCGCAGTGCGATCCAGCGTCAGGTAGTGCAGACCCACCTCTTGTAGAAACGACAGCCGCTCAGTGATCTCCTTAAGAGCATCTTCAGCTATGAGTGCGTCGTTTTCGTTGAGTGTTAGCTCGGCAAAGAACTCTCTGGCCTGATCTACAGTGAGGCCGGTAATGGCGGCGATTGACTTCGCGCCGATGGTTACCGCCAGGCTTTCGGGGCGCAGCCGCTGACCGTGGCAATCCGGGCAGGGCTGCCGGCGGATGACCTGCTCAAAGCGCTGGCGTAGCAGGCGCGACTCAGCCCGTTTGTATCGGCGCATCAGCCCGGGAATTATCCCCTCCCATACATCAGCGTGGCGCCACTCCCAGCCGTGGCGGGGATGGCGATAGTAAAACTCAATCAGTTCCTCGCCAGAACCATAAAGCAAGCCGTGGCGCTGCTCTTCGGTTAGCTCGTCCCAGGGTGTGTCGAGGGTGAATCCGTAGTGATCGGCGACGCCCTGATACCAGTGCCGGCGCCGAACGCTGCGCAGCGACCTGAGCAGCGGTATCGCGCCGTCTTCCAGCGAGTTTTCAGGAAAAGCGACCAGCAGTTCCGGGTCAATGGTGCGGGCCTCGCCGAGGCCCTCACAGGTTGGGCACATACCGCGGGGGCTGTTGAACGAAAACGAGGTGTGGGTCGGCTCAGGGATGCTAATCTGACAGTCGGGACAGGAGAAATTGCGGCTAAGCAGGATATCCTCACCGTCTTCAGGCACTGCGATGAGATTACCCTCGCCCAGATCAAAGGCAATGTCGGTGGCCTCGCCTATGCGGCTGGGGGAGTGTGCACCAGCCGCCAGCCGGTCAACCACCACCTCGATGTCATGGCGGCGGTAACGGTCCAGTTCCGGGGGATCAGCAAGGTGGATGAACCGGCCGTCCACGCGAGCATGTGCGTAGCCTGCTTGCCGCAAGTCGGCGAAGAGTTCTTTGAACTGGCCCTTGCGCCCCCGCTCCAGCGGAGCCAGAATTTGCACGGCGCCCTCGCCGGCCAGGCCGAAGATGTGCTGTATTACACTTTCCCGAGTTTGAGCGCCCACTTCGCGCCCACACTTAGGGCAATGCGGCGTGCCGATGGCGGCGAACAGCACGCGCAGGTGATCGTAAATCTCGGTGATAGTGGCTACTGTCGAGCGAGGATTGTGGCTTTGTTTGGCCTGGTCAATGGCTACCGCCGGGGCCAGCCCCTCGATGCTATCCACCTGCGGACGGGGCATCTCCTGAAGAAACTGCCGGGCATAGGTGGAAAGCGACTCCACATACAGCCGTTGCCCCTCGGCAAACAGAGTATCAAAGGCCAGGGATGACTTGCCCGAGCCGCTGATGCCAGTGAAAACAATAAGGCGGTTCTTGGGCAGATCGAGGTCAACATTACGCAGATTGTGCTGAGCGGCGCCCCGAATGCGGATGGTATCATCAGCCACGGATAGTCGGCCTCTACGTAGAGATCAAAGGTGTTTCGGAGAAGAGTGGAAGCGGATTGCTCCCAGCCATCTGCCAGCTTATCCTACCCTGAGAGAGACTACCCAATATGCTAACAGACTACCAGGAGGCTGTCAACGGACTTGGTTACAATTCCTCGACCGTCACTTCGCCTATCACCCCACGCTGCGTGAGAAAGTCATCTACCGCGTCGCGTCGGGGCAAGCTGGGCTGGGCGCCGGCGATGGTGGTAGCCAGGGCACCGGCAGCGTTGGCAAAGACTGCTGCTTCGGTTATTGGCATGCCCTCGCCCAGCGCCGTGGCCAAGGCGCCGGCAAAGCTGTCACCGGCAGCGGTCGCATCTACCGGCTTTACCGGGAAGCCGTCCACTTGGTAGATTCCCTGCTCGCTGGCCACCAGGCAACCGGATGGTCCCAGGGTGATTACCACCACCGTGATGCCCTCACGGCGGATAGCCTGTGCTGCTTCGATGGTAGACATCACGTCGGTGATCCGTATCCCTGAAATCTCGCTGGCTTCGGTCTGATTGGGTACCAGGGCGTAGGCTCGTCGCCATAGGTCGGGCAGGGGCTCGCCCAGAGGGCTGGGGTCGAGTTGGACGAGTACATCGCGGTCTACAGCAATCTGGATAGCTCGATCCACCACCTCGGCGGGCACACCTAGTTGTACCAATAGCAGGTTGCTGCGCTCAATCTCAGAGACGGCTGCCTCCACCTGCTCGATGCCACAGCGATTGTTGGCACCCAGCGCGGAGATGATGGAATTCTCGCCGCTGGGAATCACTGTTATGAAGGCAGCGCCCGTGTTTACCTCTTCGTCCTGGATGACGAAGTCGGTATTGATATTCTCGCGGCGCAGGTTCTCCACCAGGGCCGGTCCGAAAGCGTCATTGCCCACCCGGCCGATGAGCGTGACCTGGGCACCGAGCCGGGCAGCGGCCACTGCCTGATTGGCAGCTTTGCCCCCGGGCACCATATTGAAATCACCCCGGGAGCGTAGCGTCTCGCCGGGCTGCGGCAGCCGATCCGTCTGTACGACAAAGTCAATGTTTATGTTGCCCAGAACCGTGAGCCGTACACTCATGGCGCGGTCTGTTACCCCTCTGCGAAGCACAATACTCTATCAGGCCAAGCCTCAATATACGACATTTTGTGGAATTCGGCAACAGAGGCAGTGCGACTGGCGCCCAGCTTTCATCAGCCTATATGCTGCTGCATCCACTCCAGGCACTTGCGATAGCCGACGCCCTCGGCAACCTCCGGACCCTCATACTCAGCGCACCACACCCCGTCATAGCCCACCTCTTTGAGCAGCTCAACGGCATAATCCAGATGGATTTCTCCGTCGCCAAGGGCTGCTCCCTGGTAGTCTTCACGGTTGCCGGTGCCGTCCTTCATATGGGTGTGGAGAACGTGGGGAGCTAGCTGCGGGTAGAACTCGTCGCATTCTGCCACGCTCCAGCCGTACCAGCGCACGTTCATGGTGTCCAGATTACTGCCGACCAACGGCGAGTTGACCGACTCGATGACTTCCAGCAGTAGCGGAATATCGTTGCTCACCACTCCATGATTGTCTATGGCCAGCTTCATCGCCATCGGTTCGATGAACTCCAGCGCCTGCCGGCAGCAGTTGGTGATGGCCTCGGCCCACCTGTCCTCGGGGACTTCATCCTTGGGCGCCCCACCTTCGGTGCGCAGGACATCGGTGCCCGCGATCTGGGCCAGTTCGCAGATGACCTCCAGTCGCTCCATCTGCTGGGCGACTTCGTCAGCCTCCAGCACCACGAAGTCGTTGTGGGCCGCCACTGCGGAAGCCTTCAGGCCGCGCTGCTCCAGCATATCGCGGACCTTCTCCGCCTCGGCGTGCGGATTCTGTGATCCTTCCAGCCCCAGATCATCGCAGGTAAGCTCAACGTACTGGAAACCTGTGGCTGCTGCCCAGTCCAAGAACTCAGCAAGTGTCTCGCCCGGTGCGTTGTAGTGGATTACCCCAAATTTCATTAGTCTACGCCTCCTGTCTGTGTATTAGCGGTGACATCCGTTAGCATACGGTGAATGTGGCCATTAGTCAAAGTGCTCTTCAGTCTCGGTTTCCTCCAGATGGGTGTGATGGCGCATCAGCGCCTGATTGTAGGCAGATATGATGTTCTTCCGGGTGAGCAGACCGAGCAGGCGAGTGTGGTCTTCGCGAGAGACCACGGGAATTCGTCCGATATCGCGCAGGCCCAACTTGCGCAGACCGTCGTTGATACTCTCATCCGGGAAGGCGATAACCAAGTCGT
This sequence comes from bacterium, assembly GCA_030615605.1. Taxonomy (GTDB): domain Bacteria; phylum Armatimonadota; class Zipacnadia; order Zipacnadales; family Zipacnadaceae; genus JALGTD01. The sequence goes on along the minus strand of JAUWYY010000002.1, from coordinate 50,420 downwards.
GGGTAGCAATCTCATCAACAGGCTGATCCAGGCCGTCCGGCCCGGCCCGGTGGACGTCCTCCAAAGTTACACAGCCGTGCAGCTTACCCTGTTCGTCGACCACGGGGAAGCCGTGGTGTTTGGTTTCGTCGAACATGTGGGCAATGTCGCGCACTGGGGTCTGTGGCGTGACGGTAACAACGTCTGTGGTCATTGCTTCGCCAATAGTAATTTGATTCAGCAACTGCGCGTCGCGGCCCAATTCGATATGTATCCCCCGCCGAAACAGCTTCAGGTTGTATATCGAGAAACGGTACAGCGCTCTGGAGATTATCACCGAGATTCCGCATGCCAGCATCAGAGGTAGAATGACCCGATAGTCGCGGGTCAACTCGAAGCCAAACATCATCGCGCAGACGGGGGCGTGACTGGTGGCGGCGAAAACTGCTGCCATACCGACTATGGCATAAGTAGCCGGGGTTTCGACTAGTCCTGGAAACAGATGCTGTGCGAAGATGCCCACTATGCCTCCGAGCGTGGCTCCGACAAACAACGAAGGTGAGAAAATGCCTCCAGATCCGCCTGAGCCTAGTGTCATTGAGGTCGCTAGAAGCTTTAGTACAAGTAGCGTAAACAAGACTATCACACTGATGTGAGCGCCTTGTAGCACTTCTTCGATTAACCCATATCCGACACCATATAGTTCTCGGTGATAAAGCCCGATGATTCCCACGAGGAGTCCACCAGTTGCTGGCAGGACATAGGGCGCAATGGGAAGCGACTCGAATCGGTCCTCAAACCAATAGATCAGCACAGTTAGAGCTATTCCAGCGGCAGCAGCGGCCAAGCCGAGAATGATGTAGAAGGGCAGCTCTGCGGCTGCGACTGTATTGTGTGCGGGTATCTGGAAAGCTGCGTGGTCGCCGAAGGCTGGCCGCCCAATTACACTGGCGGCCACTGATGCTGCTACCACCGGAGCGAACGCCTCGGCACCCCACTCGCAGAGAATAATCTCCAAGGCGAAGAAGGCACCCGCGATTGGAGTATTGAAAGTGGCCGCAATGCCTCCACCAGCGCCGCATGCCACCAAAGTACGGATGCGGGCCTCAGACAGGCCGAGCCATTGGCCCAGAGTTGAACCTACCGCCGCGCCAATCTGCGCGATGGGGCCTTCACGCCCCACCGATCCGCCAGACCCAATGCACACAGACGAAGCAAGGGATTTGATCACTGCCACACGGGGCCGAATGCGTCCGGCGTGTTTGACCATCGCCTCCATTACCTCAGGCACGCCATGGCCTTTCGCCTCTTTGGCATAAAAGTAGACCATTGGGCCTACGATGAGACCGCCTATTACGGGGAGAGCAATGGTGTAGTAGTGCCCCATGAAGCCCAGGACTAGTTCGCCGTAGTTGAAGAAACACCGCGTAAAAAAGCCTATTAGCCACCGAAACGCTACTGCCCCGCAGCCGGCGGCCAGGCCCACAAGGATGCCCAGCAATAGCACCACTGACGATTGCGACATGCGAGAACTGAGGAATCGCTGCTCCAGGGTTGCAATCAGTCGCCTGACTGGGCTGTCCGGCGTGAACTTGGAATCTGTTTCTTCGCTACTATCCATTGTAATCTGCTGGCCGCCAGTAGCGGCTTAACTGAGCGGGTGTTAGCACCAGATGCTACACAAAAGAGCCAGCGCATACCGTGGCGGTTGCCGCTGGATCCAAGGTGCTCTCCCCGGAGAGTGCCTGATATTGATGGAAGGAATTTGCTATCTGAGGCTGGGTGCTCGCTACGGTCGGCGTCAGCCAATTTCCGGCTCAATTAGCCCATAGTCACCATCGTGGCGCTTGTAGACGACACCAACTCGCTCGGTCTGGCCGTCGAAGAATACAAAGAAGTCGTGGCCCAGCATATCCATCTGCAATGCCGCCTCTTTGGGGCTCATCGGCTTGAGCACGTGGCTCTTTGTTCGCACTATGTTTATATCGTCTTGATCAGTGGGCAGGTCGGGCTCGTCTTGTTGAGCAGCCACCGGCTCGCCGCCGGTTGCCCCGACGTCCTTTGCTCGATCGCGGCGACCCCGCTCGACTAGCTTGTCTTTGTTCCGACGCAACTGCCTTTCCACCCGGTCCAGTGCTTTGTCAAAGCTGGTCAGAATTTCCGCAGAACGATCCTCGCCACGGATCAACGTTCCGTCGGCGTTGACCGTGACCTCGACGATGAGTAGATGGCGCTGTTGCGAGACAACCACTTTGACATCGATTATCCGGTCGAAGTACTGGCTTAATCCCTGTATCCGGGGCTCGGCATGCAGGCGGAATGTATTGGCAATAGAAGTATTCCGCCCTTGATAGTTAATTCGCATCTACGTAGACAATCTCCTGTTGGCACGTCTAAGCATAAGAATGTTATGGGGCCGGCACGTGGCTGACAGACTTGTGCTACCCGGTGGGATCGAGATCATCTTCATCTTCAGTTTCCGGACCTGGTTCGAGTTGCTCAGTGCCCATCTCTACCCGTGTTACGTTCTCGGCCTGGGGGCCGCGGTCTGTCTGGGCGATCTCGAACTCCACAAGCTCTCCGTCTTCGAGGGTTTTGAAGCCCTCCATATTGATCTCGGAGTAGTGGACGAATACATCTTCCCCGTCGTCCCGCTCTATGAAGCCGTAGCCCTTGCGTGGATCGAACCACTTGATTCTCCCTTGCATACGCAAGGCACTCGCCTCCCCATATTCTTGATCGGTACACTAACGACTGAACTTTATTAGAAATGAGCTCTTTTGTCAACCATTGTTGTGCGCCGGGCGGGAAGTACTTGGCCCAGTTTCCTCTGCCACAGCAGCAGCGCGGACGGCATCGGCCCGCTGGAAATATTCCTCCCGTCGCTCCAACCCAAACTCGTCAACAACCTGCTCGATATCCAAGCCCGTTCGCTTTCGCGAGTGTACTGCGGCCAGATGATGTACATACCCAGCTTCCTGGCCTCTGTCATCATTCGCTCGGTGGTAGGGCCTGGCAATTCTTCGGCAGCCTCGCTGTCTTTCTTTGCGGAGTTTATGTGGAGATAGATCTCAGAAACGCTATAATATCAGCACTCATCTGCCGGGCTCGCCAGGTGTAGTGGGCGGCCTCGTCTAACAGTTTGTCCGTTTCCTTATCGGCAGAGTAACTGGGCCCGGTTGAGACACTGGCGACGGTTACGTGTCGTGACAACGTGATCGCCTCCTGCTCACCGACCTGTCATGTCCTACAGTTCGCCTCGCGGGCAGATGGTCCTTCTGCGATATCTGGTAGTGATGAGAAATACCTCGGTGTAGAGAGAGGAATGAGTCAGCCAACGACGAACAGTGTAGGGAATAGGTAATGGGCACCAGCTTGGGTACCGTTCACAGAGAGTATATCGGTGGACATAGCTTCCGAGATATGGATGTCGCCGGGATCGTCGAACAGACTCGAGAAGACCCTGCCTATCTCAAGCCTATGCTGGCCAAGTACTGGTCCTGGTAGTACGCGTTTAACAGGAAACTGACGCTGGCTGTTAACTGCGCTGTCTGAGTGGCGGCGCCCAAAGGAGGTAGCATTTGATGACGAAGAACCTGCGTGTTGGACTTATCGGTGCCGGAAGCATCGCCCAGTCGCACATGCGGGGCTGGGAGGAGAACAAGCATGCTGAGGTGGTGGCAATATGTGATATCAAGCGTAAAGCTCGCGAAGATACCGCCAAGCGCTGGGACGTGGCGAAGAATGCGCTATTCGATGATTGCGAGAAGATGCTGGCGAAGGTGGAACTGGATGTTGTGGACGTCTGCACACCCAATGCATCTCACCGTGCACCAACTATCGCTGGCTTTGAGGCGGGCTGTCACGTGCTGGTCGAGAAGCCGGTGGCGATCTCGGCTGACGAGTGCCGGGCGATGATCAAGGCGGGCAAGGAGGCTGACCGGCTGCTGATGGTCGCCCAGGTGCTGCGCTTCGGCGTCGAAGGCCAGACGCTGCGGGCCTGGGTAGACGCGGGCCTGGTCGGCGACATCTACTGGGGCCAGTGCAGTTGCCTGTGTCCGCGGGGCGTCCCTTCATGGGGGGAGTTCATCGACGCTCAAGCCTCGGGCGGTGGCCCCTGCTATGACCTGGGCGTGCATGTTCTGGATCTGGCTCTATACCTTATGGATTTCCCCGAGCCAGTCAGTGTTAGCGGGGCTACTTACCTGGGGCTGGCTGACAAGCCCTCGCTGATGAAGCACGACCCCGCGAAATACACTGTGCCCGAAGATATGGCGGCTGGCTTTATCCGTTTCGCGAATGGGGCGACGCTCTCCGTGCAGACAAGTTGGGCGCTGAATGTGACTGAGGCCGCCACTGGCCACAAGGTGATTCTATGTGGAGACAAGGCCGGTCTGCAATACTCACCACCCACCCTGATTCGCGAAGAGAATGGCATGCTGATAAACTCGGTGCCCCAGGTGCCGGTTGACGTCCCCAAGGATGGCTTTGTTGCGGAGATAGATGCCTTCGTGGACGCTATTCTCAAGGGCGAGCCGTCACCAGTGCCCGGCGAGCAGGCCCTGATAACCCAGCGCATCCTCGACGGTATCTACGCCTCCGGCGCGGCCGGTGAAGAGGTCAAAGTCTAGGTGGTCGTGCCCTGGACCACGCTGGTTACCGTCGAGGCCAGCATCGGCGCCGGGCGCCGGCCTCTCAGTCCAAAGAGCACCCCCTACTCGTCGCGTACAGGGGAGGAAGGTAAGGAGGCTGACACACTCACTTCGACTACGTTGTAGGTTGTGGCTTCCGGATCGCCTTCACGCGATGGTGCTGGTAGCGCCGACTGAACTACTACCGTGCACGTAGCCAGGCGGCCAGTGCGCGACGCCAGCCCTTGCTGCCGCACGGGTAGCCCTAATATGGTTCCCTCCTTGTAGTTGTCACTCAAGTAGCCAGGGTCGCCGTGTGCTGCTAGCTGTCTACGATAAAACTCGACGATTTCGTCGAAGTTCCCATCCACAGCCATCACAATGCCCAGAAAGACGGTTTTGCCTCCTTCGGACTCCGCGCTGTCCACCTCTACCTCCTGCACCCCGGCTCCCGGATACAGCACAAGCGGAAAAGGCAAGTCCAACTTGTTCACCGTACGAATCACTGTCACGCGGGTAGCATCGCGCTGCTTTATTTCCCGCTCCAGCGCTTCGTAAAAGGGCCGAGCCTCGGTCGGGACTTCACTCGTCAATACTATGTCCGTGCCATCACCTGCCTCGCTCAATGTGACGTACCCATGTACTCCATTCCCTGAGCAGGTTAGCACTATACTCCGGCCCTTTGGCGGGCTTACTGCGCTGTCAACAATCTTCGTTGCTACTCTACCATAACGTGGGAGCACTGACCGGTAGTAGGTGAGCACGTCCTGCAGGGGGGCATTAACTCTTAACTTCAATCCCAGGATGATGAAGCCGTGGGTGTGCTCGTCCTTTTGCCCCCTCATCTGTCTCATGTCAACCCTGGCCCCGGGACATATCACGAGTGGTATCGGCAGGGGCCTGTCCATGAACTCGGTGATTAGTCTGCCCTGAGAATTGCTTAGGACGGGAAGTAATATCGAAGAACCCCCGCTCCAGTACTTAGACATTAGCAATGCCATCGCTGTAAACAGGCACGCCACTACAATGAGAAATACTACTGCCTTACGAAGCCGTACTCGCATAATCGTTTTCCCCTCTGCTATCTGCGCATACGCATCGTTCCCTTGGGCCAGTAGTTCATTGTCTACCACTCCGGCCAGGTCTGGGGTGGGTAGATGCCCGGGCCGTCGTCCTCGTAGCTGAGCGGCAGTTCCACGGTGCTGCCGCCCAGGCGGCTGGATAGGTAGATCGCCTTGATTATCTCGACCGCCTTGCGGGCCTCGCGGCCGGGAACAGCCGGCTCCCGGCCGTTGATGATCGCCTCGCACAGATCCTGCACGTGTGCGATGTGGCCGGCCGCAGCCACTGCCGCCGGGTCGGTGGCAGTGCCTTCCTGGACCTCTTCGTCTTCAATCGCTTCTTCTTCGCCCTCTACGGCCCACTTGGTGATCCTTTCGCTCTCGACCTTGATGGTGCCGGTGTCGCCATGGATTTCCAGCAGCCTGTTCTCGGCGGGAGTCACTGAGGTGGTGCCGACAAAGCTGCCCAGTGCGCCGTTGGTGAACTCCAGATTGGCCACGCTGGTATCTTCGACTTCAATGTTGCGCACCAGCCGGCGACAGTACGCTGAGAGTCGGGCTACGGGCCCCATAATCCAGGTCAGCAGATCAACGCTGTGAATACACTGGTTCATTAGGGCACCGCCGCCGTCCATCTCCCAGGTGGCGCGCCAGTCCCCGCCGGCGTAGTATTCGTGGGCGCGAAACCACTTCTGGTGGCATTCGCCCAGCACCAGCTTTCCTAGCTTGCCGGCGCGAACTGCCTGCTGCACCTTCTTAAGGGCCGGATAGGTGCGAGTCTGAAATACGGCGGCTAACTTGACGCTATTAGCTTCGGCGGCTTCGATCATTGCATCAATCTTCTCCAGGGTAATATCCAGCGGCTTCTCGCACAGGATATGCTTACCAGCCTGGGCAGCGGCGATGGCCTGCTCGGAGTGCATCCCACTGGGCGTGCAGATCGAAACCGCCTGGATGTCATCGTTGGCCAGCAGCTCTTCGATGCTGGTAACATATGAGCAGTTGTAGTCTTCGCCCATCTTTTTGGCCTTTTCTTCCACTATGTCAAAGACCTCAACCAGCTCGGTTTGCTCGTTGGCCACCACCGGATCTGCATGAAATTCGGCAATAACGCCGCAGCCAATGATGCCCCATCCAATCTTCTCATTAGCCATAATGAAATGTCACTCCTCGTAGTTTGTTCTTTGCAAATGACTGCAACTCAGTTTCAGCTTCCCCGCGAATTCTCCTTCTCGTTCTGCTTAGCTTGTTCGGCGGCCTGCCGGGCCAGGGCGTCGGCGCGCTGATTGCCCTCGCGGGCAGTGTGTTCGATCTGAAATTCGTCAAACTGGCCGACCAGCTTGCACGCCCACTCGTACAGCGGGCGGATGTTGGCCGAACGGACCTTGTATTCTCCCTGCAACTGGCGGCATAGAAATTCACTGTCGCTATAGACTTGTACCCGCTGCACACCTCGGGATATAGCCTCGGAGAGGCCGGCAATGAGCGCACGATATTCGGCCACTCCTACGGTCGTCTCGCCCAGGGAGATAGCCCGTTCTACCACAGTGCCGTCCGACTCCTCTAAGACGAAACCGGCGCCGGCCGGCCCGGGGTTGCCCAGCGAGGACCCATCCGTGTATAGAATGGCCTCAGCATCAGTTGACATCAGCTATATTGATCCTAACTTGGAGGTTGTTGTTCTGGTTCAGATTCGTTGGGCCGAGGGGGCAAGGGCCCTCGTGTGTCAGGAGCTGGGGGTAGCTCCCGATCGGACGGTTGGGAGGCCGCCGGCTTCTCTTCGCCCGCACCTACACCGCGACTGCGCTCAAGCGCCTGGGTCAGCGTGACCAGATCAAAGCCTTCCTTGCGAATGCGCAGGTCGTAGTATATCAAGACAATGCCGGTCATCAGCACCGGTTCGACGATGATGCTGGCGACTGTCTGGATCGCCTGACTCAGCGACTGAGCGACGAGCGGATTGCTTTCGCTTAGCAGAAGCATAATGCCGAACGTGGGCAGAGCGTAGATTGCGTAGGTCGCGACGCCGACAATCAGGTATAGCAGAAACAGCGTTCCGAAGACCCGCCAGCCGTGCCCGCTGACCAGATCATACGAACGGCGCATGGCCTCCGGCCCCCAGATGCGCTCGACGGCGACAGTTGGCGTAACGACTGCGAACCAGACCATCAAGATGATGGCGGGGATAACACAGAAGATGAGGCCGGCCGCGGTGGCCAGCCCAACCAGGATCATCGTGATGAGCAGCCGCCAGATCAGCGGCCACATCCGGCGGTATGCTTCAAATGCCGAAATGCGCCGGCCCAGATAGGCCTCTGAGATCGCAAAAGCCAGCGCTCCTTGGCCGAGTGGAACCAGGATTATCATTCCCGCTGCCCAGACTAGGAGCAGCGGGGCACCTCCGATAATCGCTGCCCAGGGCACCTGTTCCCCCTGGGTTCCCATCAACGAGCCCAAGAAGAACCATATCATTACCAGATTCCCGGCTAGAGCGACTACTTGCACAATCGCGACGATCTCCAGCAACAGCAAGAAATTGTGGCGGTACAGGCGGATTGCGGTGTCCAGAATGTCCGCAATCTCCATTTTCTGGAGCAGCGGAACTTGCCCTGACGTAGTCTCAGACATTGTTCGTCCTCAATGACCGTCTGTTGCTGGTCAACTATGTTAACCGTTGTCTGGGCCGTCGGCTAAAGGTTTGCGGATAGAAGCCGATATAATCAACGAACACCATCAGTGCCAGCAGGAGGCGAGATCATTGCTCACCATAGCAATCGGTGTCATAGCTGTCTGGTTGTTTAGCGGTGTCCTGGCCGTGGCTGCATGTCTGCGCAGCAGCCAAACCGAGCGTCGCGCCGACCAGCACACCAGCGAATCCTCCGATGAATTCCCCAAGGCGGTCAATTTCTAGGGTCAGCCCACTGGACTGTGACTGCGGGCTGCCTCTTTTGACTGGGCCACCCCATCCTTGCACTCCAGGCACGTAAGCTAGTACCACCAACCCCGATTCCACAATCCTTTGCTCCTGTCGGGACGTGGTGCGCGCCGCTTGTTCTGTTAAGTTCTTCGCTACCCGAGGTGGTTACACCTTCGCCGCACTGTTGCGGCGGGTTGCATTCTGGCTGAATTAGAAGTATAGTCTTACAAACATAGTCAGCTCAACTGTGCATACACCAGTGACCAGTTGCGGAGGCAGTAAGACCCCCATGAATTGTACCACGAGCAAGACGATTGTTGGCATTGCGATCTTGGCAATAGCGCTGACCATAGTCGGTTGTTCCCCGAAAGATAGACAGGTGACCTCTGAGCCGCCGCCACGCTCGCAAGCTGGCCAGCAGAGCCATCCAGCCGACAGTCCGCCCGAGCCTAAAGAAACTGATGAGCAGGCCGGGCCAGCCGAGGGCGGCATTGTGGAGGTGGGTCAAGCTGACTTTGAGCAAGAGGTCATCCAGGCCGATGTGCCGGTGGTTGTGGACTTCTGGGCAGATTGGTGTCAGCCGTGTCGCATGATAAGGCCCACTCTGGAGCAATTGGCAGAAGAATTTGCTGGGAAGCTGAAGTTCGTGGGTGTCGATGTGGACGCAAATCCAAAGTTAGCCAAGCAGTTTTCGATACGTTACCTGCCCACGATAGTGATGATCAACAATGGCGAGGAGATCGACCGAATCATTGGCCTCTTACCGCCTGAGCAACTGCGCGACAAAATAGTCACGGCTCTTTCCCCCGAGCAGTAGCAATCTCTGCGGACGCAAATCAGGTGCCACCTGTGACCTACCAGCCGCGAGTCTACAGGCAATCTGCCGAGAGTACCGATCTGGTTGGCTTTGCCGTTGTGGTGGGCGAGACGGATCTGTACATACAGGCTGAAGCGCGCCTGACTGATGAAGCCCTGGACTCGGTCAGGCAGGCGCGTACCCAGATCGAAAGACATATCCAGCGCCATCCGGACTTTGCCACCAGCCTCAGGCCTTTGCCGAGGCCGGATGATTGCCCCACGCTGGTCAGAGAGATGTACCAGGCCGCCCAGCAGGCCGATACCGGGCCGATGGCGGCGGTGGCCGGTGCAGTCGCCGCCTATGTCGGCCAGCAGTTGCTCGCAAAAAGCAGCCAGGTCATTGTCGAGAATGGTGGTGACATCTTCCTGGCGACGCAGGTTAATCGCGTGGTGGCGATTGAGGCAGGCTCTTCGAGATTCAGTGGGCAGATTGGCCTGGCTATTCCGGGTGGTGAGCAGCTTGGAGTTTGCACCTCCTCCGGTACTGTGGGCCATTCGGTGAGTAGCGGTCGGGCTGACGCGGCTGTGGTCGTTGCTCCGGATACCGCTCTGGCTGACGCGGTAGCTACGGCCACGGCGAATCAGGTACAGGACCCCCAGGATTGCCAACAGGCCGTACAGTGGGCCACGCACGTGCCCGGTATTTCGGGGGCGGTCGCCATTTGTGGCGATCAGATGGCGATGGGCGGCGAAATTGAGATTGTGCCCATCGCCGGGAACAGGAAGACACTCGTCCAGCCGACGTTCCGCGCATGAGAGCGATATTCGGCGGCATGTTCCTCTCCGGCCAGAGGGCAGCATAACTGGTTGCCGAGCAACTTGTGGGCGAATAACACGGCGTGCTGCAAAGGCACAATGAGCTGTTTGTGCACCATTAATCAAAGGGAAGTGAAAACATGGCGATGGCCGAGCAATGTCCCAACTACGAGATTAATATCCAGATGTGTCCGTGTCTGGAGGAATCCTGTTCGCGTCGGGGGATATGTTGTGAGTGCGCAGCATACCATCGAAACAGCACCCAGTGGCCCGAGACCGCCTGCATGGGCGGCGCCCGGCGCCCTGAAGACACACTTAACCTGCAGGGACTGGTAAGCTCTTGTGACAATCAGTCGCGCAACGCTGAAGCGTGCCTCTGTGAAGCACAGGATTGCCCCCGACTGGGGCTATGCTGTGAGTGCGTTCGTCACCATTGGATGCCGGAGGGCGGCAAGGTGGCCTGCTTCAGATAGCACACCGGAAGGTAGGGGAGACCCAGAGGCACCATGCCGAAAACACAATTGGCAGGCGCTGACTATGCCTGGACATCGGCTTGCCCCGCGCGCGCCGTGCGGCTGTAATCATAGGAGAGGCCAAAGACGATAATCAGAACAAAAAAGACTGGGGCCTGTGTTGCATCAGGCCCCAGTCTGTGCTATTGCTACTGGCAACAGCTCTTCTTTTCCTCGTCGCACTTCTCTTCTTTCTTTTCTTCTGGGCAGCACTGTTCCTGCTTTGGCTCACAGCACTCTTTTTCCTTCTTTGGCTCACAGCATCCGCACATATTGGTCACCTCCTTCTTGGGGAAAACGCTGTAGGACGCTATTATGCTCGCTGTCCTACAGGTCCAGTGTTTCGCTGTTACTTAGGCACTGGGCCTTCAGTATCTCATCAACCAGTGCCAGCAGCTCGTCAACTGCTTCGTGGGCCAGTCGGTAGTGCACCCGATTGCCCTCTTTACGGGTTGCCACCAGTCCACTGGTGCGCAGAGTGTTCAAATGACACGATATGGTGGACTGGTTAGTCTGCAACGTTTCAGCTATGTTGCAGACCGTCCTCTCCCCGTCGCGCAACAGAGCAATTATGTGAAGTCTCGTGTGTGAGGCGAGCGCCTTCAGAACTTCTACTCTGAGTTTATGAACGCACCTGGTGGCAAGCGTTTGCATAGCTGTCAATATTGGAATATTCCAATGTTTCGGTATATTATAACACCAGCTGCCTGCTTTGTCAAGACCACCGGCGCGCGGGGTACGCAGATCAAGTTCTGACTCCGCCAGCCACCAGGGGCTTTTCTTCTTCGCTATTGGCTCTCCTCCACTGCCGGAGGGGGCTTTGGCTCCGCGCGGTCCAGCACCACGGCACTGTTCTCGTAATCGAGTGAGCACTGCCAGGCGAACGCCTCACAAATCGGGCGAAGTGGTACGTACATATGCGCGTGACGGTGGCTCATTTTTGGTGCTGTCCAGAGCATCGGCTTGCTGCGTAGCCTAATGGCCTGGCCATCAGCCACAGCCTCTCGGCTGCCTACCCGACAGACAAAAGTAGTTCCCGTCGAGTCGCGCAGTGTTGCCGCCCCGTCCTGCCAGGTGCACTCTAACTCCAGCAAGCCCGCTAACCGGCGTACCGGTGCCATGGTGAGGCTCCCGTCGATCAGGAAAAAGCTGCCGCGAGCGTCACCCCAGTCACTTATGCCATTCACGCCTACTCGTCGCCAGCCCGGAGTAAAATAAAGAATTAGGCGTCCGATATGTTCACGGCGCGGTTCCACGTCAGTCCACGACCAGCCCAACGTGCGTCGGTCCGGCGATACCTGGTGGTGGGGTTCCACACTAAACCCGTTGCCCGGTTTCCGGAGTTCCCAAAGATATGGCTCCTGCCAGTGGGCAGTAATATCCAGCTTGCCTATTGGCCCCTTCCAGGACCCTGCAGGCCATATCGTATAGGGGAACCACCGCCCGCCCATCGAGTCCTCGCCGTTGGGCTGGATGTACATGTTCACGATTGTACGAGTTTGCCCGGCGTCAAACCAAACCCTTCGAACATACCAGCGGTCGAAAGATTTCCCATTCTCGTGGGGGGAGGTGTGCAGCTTCACTGCCAGGCGCTCACCGTCGACCCAAGAATGAAAGTCTTCCAGATGTGCCTTGGGAATGACGTCTCCCGGGTAGCGCCCGGGCATGTCCGGGAAGCCCAGTGTTACCATCTGGCCGTTGTCCTCGTTCCTAAGCAGGTACTCGCAGCGCACGTGGCTTTCATTGGCGTAAACATCGGCGGTGATAACCGCCGAAACCATCCGGACATCGCTGTGTTCGTCGAGCATCTGCACCGCGCCGCCAATGACCTTAATGGCGGTGTCGTCAGCCAGCGCAGGCACTGCCGCCAGGGCCAGAACAGACAGGATCAATATTGTCCTTCTCATCGTCGCCACCCCTCGTTACTATCTGCTTTCCTACGGTTGCCCTTTCATTATTATACACCGACAACTCGGGCCTGGCAAAGGTTCGCTTCTGGGTAAAGGCCAGGCAGGATTGAGGCCACGGTGACGGTGGTCATCAGCAAGGGGCCTTTTGGGGACAAGCATCAGTCCTGCTGGGTAGTAGTGGACACCGCAGGTTGCGGGTCCTCGTGCTCCAACTCAATCAGGTGATTGTCGTAGTCGAGCGATATCTGTACGCCAAAGGCGTCGCAGATGGGCCGCAACGGGGCGTACATCATCTCACTGTAAAAGCTTCCTACGAACGGCCTCTTCTTGAGAATGATCTGCTCACCGTTGGCTGCGGCGACTCGGCTTCCCTTGCTGCAGACAAAATAGTGGCTGGCGTCGTCAGACAGTACCAGCACGCGATCCGCCCACACCAAGTGCAGATATAGTAGGTCAGCCAGCCGCCGCACCGGCGCCATCATGATACCGGGCGGGTACATCAGAAAGTCGTCGTACCCTGGTTCGTCTTCTTCGCCGTCGACGGTCACGCTGCGCCATCCCGGATAGAAGCTTACACGGAGATAACCGACGTGCTCGCGGGTTGGTTCAAGATCAGCCCATGTCCAGGTAAGTGTGTGGCCGTCGCTGGAGATGGCAGGTAGGTCGAAATGTTCGGGCGGTCGGTACACCCACAGATAGGGTTCTCGCCAGTGAACGGTGATCGTCATTTCATCAATGGGCCCCTTCCAGGAACCCGCCGTCCAGATGGTGTAAGGGAAGTACCTCGTACCACTCGTGTTCCGGTAATGTGGCTGCTGGTAGGTGTTGACTACGCGCCGAGTTTGCCCACGTGCGAACCAAATCTTGCGCACGTACCACCGCTTGATCCTGCTTTCCGCCTCCTCAGGAGCGTTGTATATCTCTACTTGCAGAGGGTCCCCGTCGACCCATGAGCGGAAGTCTGTCAGGTGGTGTTGATTGCCAAAAGAGCCAGGTCTATCTGGAAAGCCCAGCGTCACCAACTGACTCCGTCCTTCATTCTTCAGTTCGTATTCACAGCACACATCCGTCACGGAGAAGTACATATCCGCAGTAACACGCGCCGATAACATACGTACGTCAGCATGTTCATCTAACAATTGTACCGCTCCGCCGACCACTGCCACACCAGCGTCGTCAGCCAGCGCAGGCACTGCCGCCAGGGCCACAACAGACAGGATCAAGATTGTCCTTCTCATCGTTGCCACCCCTCGTCACTATCTGCTTTCCTGCGGTTGCCCTTTCATTATACACCGACAACTCGGGCCTAGCAAAGGTTCGCTTCTGGGTAAAGGCCAGGCAGGATTTTGCCCGCGGGCCGCGAAAGTCTACAGACAGCCAGCTTCGGATGAGTTTATGTGGAAGGTGTCTACCAATGAGCCAGCTCAATCTCGGTGTATTTGTCTCCGGCGGCGGGACGAACCTGCAAGCGATTGTTGATGCCTGCGAGGGAGGCAGGATTGAGGCCACGGTGACGGTGGTCATCAGCGACAAGGCTGATGCGTATGCCCTGGAGCGGGCCCGCAGCCACGACATCCCCGCTTACCACGTATCGGTGGGCAGGAATGATAACCCCGAATTCGCGGCGGCGGATCGGCGGCATGTTGAACTGCTCAGGGAGCACGATGTGGACCTAGTCTGTCTGGCCGGATATATGCGCCTGATTGGGCCCAATATGTTTGCAGCCTATCCCGAGGCGATACTCAACATTCACCCGGCGCTGCTGCCGTCGTTTCCCGGTACGCACGGGCAGGACGATGCCGCTGACTATGGCGTGAAGGTCTCCGGCTGCACGGTGCATTTTGCCTGGCCGGAGTTTGATGCCGGCCCGATTATTATCCAGGCGGCGGTTCCCGTACTCCCTGGCGACGACGGCGACAGCCTGGCGGCCCGTATCCTCGCCCAGGAGCACAAGATATATCCGCAGGCGATTCTGTGGTATGCCGAGGGCCGCCTGCACATCGAGGGCCGCCGCGTAATTCTCAAAGATGCACGGCCCCCGACCATTATGGAAGCAATAATCAGCCCGGGATTGGAGACTATCCGACCCTTGTGAAGAATAGGAGTATGCTATCTACCGTACTATTCTACTTTTGAAGTTTTTGCCGGAAAGGTGCGGAAAACCGGCTTTTTTCAAAAAGCGGGTTTTCCGCGAAATCCGTTTGTAAAACTTGCCCATTTAGGAGGCATAGTATGAACATTTTAGTAACTGGCGGTGCGGGGTTTATTGGTTGTAATCTTGTCCGGTATCTGCTTGAACATCTGCCGGATGCGCAGGTGCGAGTGCTGGACAAGTTCACCTACGCGGGCAGTCGGGAGAATCTGGCCGACGTTGATGGCGACCCCAGGGTCACTATTGTTGAGGGGGATATTTGCGATGTGGAGGTGGTGCGGGAGGCGATGGCCGGTGTGGATGTGGTGGTGCATCTGGCGGCGGAGTCGCATGTGGATCGCAGCATCCTGGGGCCGCAGCCGGCTATGCAGACTAACTTCCACGGCACTTTTGTGCTCTTGGAAGCCGCCCGCCAGACCCAGCTCGACCTGTTTCTGCATGTCTCCACTGATGAGGTCTACGGGCCGGTTCAGACGGGCCAGTTCGACGAGGCGGCGCCGCTGAATCCCCGCAATCCCTACTCGGCCAGCAAAGCCGGCGCCGACCACCTGGCCCAGGCGTACTATGTGACCTACGACGTGCCCGTTATCATCACGCGCCCGTGTAACAACTACGGCCCCTATCAATATCCCGAGAAGCTGGTGCCGCTGTTCGTCTACAAGGCGCTACGCGACGAGCCGTTGCCGGTCTACGGCGATGGCCGGCAGCAGCGCGACTGGCTGCATGTGAGTGACCACTGCCGGGCGATGCACCTGCTGCTGGAACAAGGCGAGGTGGGGCAGGTCTACAACATTCCCGCCGGCAGCGAGCGCGAGAATCTGGAGACGATTCGAGTCATACTGGATGAGCTAGGCAAGCCCGCCAGCCTCATCAAGCACGTGGCCGATCGCCCCGGTCACGATGTTCGGTATGCTGTGAGTGGCGAGAAGATTTCTAATCTCGGCTGGCAGCCGCAGATTCCAGGGGAGGAGGGCCTGCGCAGGACGGTGCACTGGTTTGCTGAGCATCAGGACTGGCTGGAGCGCAGCCTGGCCCGCAGTCGGGAATACTTTGAGGCGTGGTACAAAGAACGCAGATAGGGCCTGGCGGCGAGAGTGACGGACGGCCCGGCGATTAGCCAGCAGTTGAGGCCAGCTTATTGGCAGCCTGGCGCACATCGGCCAGCAGCAGGCCCAGGGTTACCTCCGGCGCGGCCAGACAGGCCAGAAGCTGTTCGGGGCCGGCGGTAACCACAATCAGATGACCAGTTTCGGCGCGGGCGTATAGCTCTTCGATGGTGCCCTGTCCGAATTCTCGAGCGCTGCGGGCAGCGCGGGTGAGAAGGTCAGCGGCCAGTGCGCCCAGCATATCCTCGGCGACCTGCGGGCCGGTATCAGCAGCAATAGGGAAGCCGTCGGGGGTTACCACCATCGCCGCGGTGACGTCAGGATTGTCCCGGCGCAGCTTACAAAGTATATCATCAGGTGTCATAGATTCAGTTACCACCTTGCCGCCTCCTCAAAAGAACAGTAGACTTATAGACAACTACGGTTAAGTTCGCTGCCCAGCACCAGGATTCCTTCAAGACTTATGGTTGACAGACGTTGGAGTGGGATTGAGAGTAGGTACTTGCCGTGCCTGCCCGGAGCTATCGAAAAGAAGCCTCGTTCTTTGAGCATCTGGACGAGCTGCGCATGCGCATCCTGCGGATGCTCATCTATGTGGCGGTCGGTGCGGCACTGGCCTGGACGACACGCAGCCTTCTGCTTAGCACACTGCGGTGGCCGGCGGAGATAGGCGCGCAGCAGGCAGGCATCGAGGAGTTGCCCTTCCGCATCTTTGAGCCGGCAGCTGGATTCGTACTGATGATGCAGATCGCGCTGGTGGCCGGCATCATCCTCGCCGCGCCGCTCATCTTTATGGAGATGTGGCTGTTCATCAAGCCGGCGCTGGAGCCCCACGAAAGGCGCTATGTCTTCTGGCTGCTGCCGGCAGCAACCATTCTTTTTGGTGGCGGAGTAGTCTTCTGCTATTTTATCTCGCCGCGCGCCTTCGCGTTCTTCTTCCACATCAACCAAAGTATGGGTGTGGAGGTGGAGCTGACCCTCCAGCCTTACCTGTACTTTCTGCTGCGATTGCTGCTGGTGTTTGGGCTGTCCTTCGAGTTGCCGCTGGTGTTGATGTTTCTGGGTGTAGTTGGCATCGTCCGGGCAACCGGTCTGCTCGCGTGGTGGCGCTACGCACTGGTGGCGATTTTCATTGTCGCGGCAGTGGCCACGCCGACCACTGACCCGGTGACAATGCTGTTTATGGCCGGGCCGTTGGTGTTGCTGTATGCGCTCAGCATTGGTCTGGTGCGTCTGGTCGAAAAGCGCCCGCGCCCCTCAGACAGTGATGATGAGTTGCTTCCTCCGCCCTACGATGAGTTGATCGATGACCCCGAAGGTGACGAGCAGTGAGCGAGCAGTCTCCTATCGAGGCCTTCCTGGATGAGCTGACCGCAGGCAAGGATTACCGGGATCAAATCCAGCACCTGCAAATCATCCCCGCGCAGCCGGCGCGTTACGATGAGCTGGATGTACAGCTAAGTCCACAGGTGGAGGCTGTTCTGGATAATCTGGGCCTGGACAGGCTCTATCGGCACCAGGTTCAGGCGATCGAGCAGGTATTTGCCGGCAATAATGTGATCATTGCCGCAGGTACGGCCAGCGGAAAGACACTCTGTTATATGCTGCCGCTGGCCCAGGCAATACACGAAGACCCTACCACTCGAGCTATCCTGGTCTATCCGACCAAGGCGCTGGCGCAGGATCAACTGAATAAGCTAAGCGATTTTGGCGCCGGTGAGGTGTTTACCGCTAACACCTACGACGGCGACACTCCGCAGAGCCAGCGCCGGCGTATCCGCCAGCATTCGCAGGTCATTCTCACCAATCCCGACATGCTGCATATGGCCATCTGCCCGTATCATCAGGCGTGGGCGGATTTCTTCAAGCACCTCAAGTATGTCGTGCTCGATGAAGTGCATACCTATCGGGGCGTGTTCGGCTCGCATACGGCCAATGTGCTGCGTAGGCTGCGGCGACTTGCCCAATACCACGGGGCCGAGCCGCAGTTTGTCTGCTCGTCGGCGACAGTGGGCAATCCCGGCGAGCACTGCCGGCGGCTGGTGGGCGCAGATTTTGAGGTAGTCAGCGAAGACACCTCGGCTCGAGGGCGGCGCTTTTTCGTCTTCTGGAATCCGCCTCTGCTCGAACCCGACTCAGGTCAGCGGAGCAGCGGCAATATGGAGGCTGCTAAGCTAACCGTAGCGTTGGCCCGCCGGGGCATTCGCACGCTTACCTTTACCCAGGCTCGTCAGCAGGCCGAGCTTATTCTCCAGTACATGCGCGAGCTGGCCGGCGATGAAAGACTCAGCGAGCGCCTGATGGCTTATCGGGGAGGGTACTTACCCGAGCAGCGGCGCCAGATCGAGCAGCAGCTCTTTTCCGGTGACCTGCTGGCGGTGGCGGCTACCAGCGCCCTGGAGCTGGGGGTGGATATCGGTGACCTGGACGCGGTGGTGATGACCGGTTATCCGGGCAGCATCTCCTCGGCCTGGCAACAGGTCGGGCGGGCTGGCCGGGGGCAGCATGATTCGCTTGCCGTGCTGGTGGCGCTGCCCGGCGGTATTGACCAGTATGTCATTGAGCATCCTGATTATCTACTGGATGCTGTCCAGGAGCGGGTGCTGATCAATCCTGAGAACCGCTTTATCCTGGGAGAGCATCTGCTGTGCGCGGCGTACGAGCTGCCACTGGCCGAAGATGACGAGGATTTCTTCGGCTCCCAGATGACTACGGTTCTGCAGACTCTGGAGGAACACAACTACCTGCGCAAGCGCCGGCGCTGGCATTGGGCCGGCGATGTAGATATCTATCCGCCGGCTGAGGTCAATATCCGCAGCAGTGCCGGTGGCGAGTTTGAGATTGTTGATGCCAGTTGTGATGAGTTGCTGGGCACGATTGACGAACATTCGGTCTACTGGATAACGTATCCCGGCGCGGTGTATATGCACCAAGGAGAGGACTACCTGGTCACTGATCTGAATCTGGAAAGCTGGCGCATCACCGTGGAGCCGACTGATGTTGAATATTACACTCAGACTCTGGAGATGTCGGACGTGGATGTCATTGAGGCCTACGACAAGCGGGAACTGGCTGGCTGCGGCCAGATAAGCCTCGGCGAGGTTAATGTCCACAACCAGGTGGTGGGGTATCGCAAGTTCCGTCGGGAAAGTGGCCAGCAATGTGGAAGCGAAAAGCTGAATTTACCGGCGCAGGACTACGAGACAGTGGGAGTGTGGCTGACCGGCGGCGAGGTGGCCACACAGATGTTGGCCGAGCACAAGTGCCACCCAATGGGTAGCCTGCACGCTCTGGAGCATGCACTCGTCGCGCTGCTGCCCTTGTTTGCGCTGTGTGAGGCCCACGATATTGGTGGGGTTTCCTATTCTCATCACAAAGCGCTGGGCGGCGGCGGAGTCTTCATCTATGACGGGTATCCGGGCGGGGTGGGTATCTGTGAGGAGGCCTACTACCGGGCCGAGGAAGTGCTGGGTGCGGTCTATGAGCGGATAACAGACTGCTCGTGCGAAGCGGGCTGTCCGGGCTGCGTGCAGTCGCCCAGTTGCGGGGATGACAATCAACCGCTGGACAAGGCCGGAGCCGCGCTGCTGGCGCAGTTGTGGACGACAGGAAGGACTGAGCTGCCGGCATCGGGAAATGAAACGTAAGATGGCAATTGACTTACACATTCATTCGATTTTTTCGGACGGCACCCTCTCGCCCCGGCAGATAGTGCAAGTGGCTCTGGATAAGCAATTGACGGCTATTGCCATCAGTGATCACGATAGCACATCAGGGGTCGTGCCCGCTCAGCAGGCGGCTGCTGATACTGAATTGTACGTCTTGCCCGCCGTTGAAATAAGTACCACGGTAGACGGCCGGGACGTACATATCCTGGGCTACTTCATTGACCTGCAGCATGTCGGATTGGGCGAGAAGTTGCAGGCAATTCGCGACGCCCGCCACCAGCGCGCGCGGCAAATCGCTGACGAGCTGGAGAAGCTGGGCGTTGTCATTGACTTTGAGAAGCTGCTGGAAGAGGCCGGCCCTGACAGTATTGGCCGACCCCATATTGCCAACCGGCTGGCCAGAGAGGGCCATGTGGCCGATGCCCGGCAAGCCTTCGCTCGGTATCTGCGCCGCGGTGGCTCAGCCTACGTGGAGCGTTATAAGCTTGCTCCCGAGGAGGCTGTAGAGTTGGTAATTACTGCTGGCGGGCTGCCAGTACTGGCCCACCCGGCACTGGATGGCGCTGAGCAACACGTTGACAGCCTGATAGACTGTGGCTTGCAGGGCATAGAAGCGTATCATATTATTCACAGCCCGGCGCAGACCCATCGCTATATCGCGATGGCCCAGGAGAAGGGCCTCCTGATCACCGGCGGCAGCGACTCACATGGGCCAGAGGGGCCGATACCGGTGGAGATCGGCGCGGTTGAGGTGCCTGACGAGTGCGCCGAGCTACTGGTAAGCTGGGCAGGTCAGCATCAGGCCGTCAATGCAAAAGTAGGTGAGCCGGATGGAAACAGCAGTGACTGAGATAGATCGCGAGCCGACGGTGACAGTGCTTGCTATTCGCGGGGAGGTGGACGCTGGCGC
Source organism: bacterium (assembly GCA_030615605.1). GTDB lineage: Bacteria > Armatimonadota > Zipacnadia > Zipacnadales > Zipacnadaceae > JALGTD01. The sequence continues at coordinate 29,960 of JAUWYY010000002.1, read as the reverse complement.
TGAGGGTCTGGAGCGACTGAGTCGTCTGCTGGATAGCCTCATAGACGAGGGCGTCCGCTACCTGGTGGTGGATCTTTCCGGCGCAGAATTCCTGATATCTCGGGCTTTGGGCCAGCTTCTGACCACGGCGGTACGCCTGCGCAGTCGGGGTGGCGATATGGCCATCGCTGGCGCCACGGGTTCGGTGGCCGCTTCTACTCTGACGACAGGGGTGGCCGCGATGGTTCCGCTTTGTGAGACCGTAGAAGCCGCCGTCGAGGCGCTCACCATACCGTAGGAGTAACATTCCTGCCGCAACTCACGAATGTTCTGGATCAGGTCAACGCTTCGGCGAGCCAGTTAGTCAGCCAGGCCACTGCGCCCGCTACCAAAGGCAGTCCCACGACTGCTCCCAGCGCCCACTGCGGCTGCGCCAGCAGCTCCCCGTCCAATTGCCACGTGCTCAGCGCTGCAGTCCACTCGGCAGCATGGGGCTGGGCAATCACTATCATGGCCGCCCCCAGGCTGACCGCCGCCATTACTTGAACGAGTACGAGAAAGTAGCATTGACCTGATCATCAGTGACGATGGATTCCCTGGACACGTCCAGTCGCCAGTCGCAATTGGCATAGCCCACGCCGAATCCAAACTCATCGAGATCATTAAGGCCCGCACGGAACACCCAGTTCCGTTCAGTGGTCCACTCGAGGCCCACGTTGACCTCGCTGTAGTCATTTATGCCCCACCAGTCCGCCGCTAGCAGGACATCAGCGCCCACCCACGCATCCAGCGGCACTGCAACACCTGCATTCAACCAGGGACCATCACCGTACTTGTTAGTTACGTCCTCCACGACGAGCCCGAACTTAATCGGGCCGGCATGGGAGTTGCGCCCGTGGCACTGGTGTAGTAGACCCACATTGAAACTTGTTTCACTGTCTTCGCGAAAGGCAGAGACGCCCCACTGCCAGTCGGGGTCGCCCAAACTAGCGCCAAAGCCCAACTCCAAAAACTCAGCGTCCCATCCCCAACCACTAACCGAAGCATCGTAATAGGCTGCGCCAAAGCCCCAGTTACTGCGAGTGTTGACACCTGCGAAGTTGATACCCTTCTGGTTGAGATCACCGCGCACTCTTGACGAAAGAGCGACCTGCCAATTCCATGGCCGACCGGCCTCGTCCGGACGGTACGGCGGGGCAATATCCAGGGATGCGAAATTGGCCGGGTTGAAATCAATGGCGGCCGCATCGTCTGCCGCGGCGATGCCCGTATAGCCCAAGGCCCAGAACCGAGCGGTTTGGGCGAATGCAGTTGTGCTCACCAGCAATAGACCTACTACGGTTACAACTGTTAGTGCGCGATACATACGATTACCCTCCCTTAACCGACGTTTGTTGTGTGGCCGCCCTGTGTGCTGAGCCTGGGTGCCACAACACAGGAGAAGCTACTGGCAGGCATTATACAGGAGAGAAAACAGAAATGCAAGTGGCTGCGGGGTATGTTGCGCTCTAGTGCTCACCGTCATAAGTCCGCATACTTTGGTTTATGATGCTTGGGCCTGACGTCCCGCTTGGTCCATTCAAAGCGTGGGCAGTTTCTGTGCCTGTGGAGGGTGCGGCCCTGCTTGCCCTTTTTTAGCTTTTCGTGGAGGTCGGCGGGCGACGGTGTCTTCACAATGGCTTTTGCCGATCCTGGTCGTCTGACATCCGGGAGTTCGGCTAACGCCAGATATCCTAGGTCAACGCTTCCGCGAGCCAGTTAGTCAGCCAGGCGACTGTGCCCGCTACCAAAGGCAGTCCCACGACCGTCGCCAGTGCCCACTGCGGCTCCGCCAGCAGCTCCCAGCCCAATTGCCACGTGCTCAGTGCTGCGGTCCACTCGGCAGCATGGGGCTGGGCAATCACTATCATGGCCGCCCCCAGGCTGACCGCCGCCGCTATTGGCCCCAGGCTGTCCAGCAGCCATCGCCGCCGCCACCTGCGGAGAATGTCGGCCTCCTGCACCTGCGCCATAATTCTGTGTACCAGCGCTTCGTCCGCACACAGTGGTTCGCCAGCCAGGAGCTGATCCAGCACGCGCAGTTGCGCCAGGTGCTGCCGGCACGGCTGACAGACGGCCAGATGTGCCTGCAAGCGCGCGTGGCGCTTGCCCTGAAGGAAGCCTGCACTGTAGTCGGCCAGTTGTTCTTGCGCCTGCCAGCAGTTCACAGAAGCTCTCTTTCCTGGGCCAGTTCTCGTAGTCGCTTCCGACCGCGGGACAGCCACGCCTTGATCGTTCCGGTCGGTGCGCGCATTGCCTGGGCAATCTCGGCCACGGATAGTTCCTGCAGGTAGAACAAGGCCAGCGCGATGCGCTGCTTTTCTGGCAGTTCCTGCAGCAGACCCACGATTGGCCCGGCCTGTTCGCCGGCCTCGGCAGACACCGGCTGGGCTGCCTCCAGCGCTCCCTGCTTTTCCCAGCGGGCCTGGCGTCGGCGCCGCGCCCGCAGGTACCCCCGTGCCTCGTTGACTGCTATGCGGTACAGCCACGTGCTGAACTTGGACTTCCCCCGGAAGCGAGGGAGTTGCTGGTACGCCTTGATGAAGGTCTCCTGCACCACGTCCTGGGCGCCGTCGGCATCGGAGACGATGCGCCAGGCCACGTTCAATACCCGGTCTCTGTACTGCCGCACCAGCACTTCGAAGGCGTGATGGTCCCCCGTCCTGGCTCGCGCCACCAGCGCCATTTCACTGGTGGTAATCGCCTGGTCAGTGAAGCTGGCGAGTAGCCGATTAGCAAAGACGAGATCCATTGCCATTGCAAGCGTTCTACCTCAGCATTGCTATCAGCGGTAGCAGCTTGCCCAGGTCCAATTGGCCCAACAGGCCAGCCGCGATGACCTGCTGGGGAGTCACTATAACCAGTACTATTCCCCGCGGCGGCTCAGGGCTGCCACCTTCGGCGATCGGTGTGGGCAGTTGGAATAGCGCAATTGACTGGCCCTTCCCCTGGCTGATCCCCACACATTGCTTCCAACCCGTGGCCAGCGCCCGTTGCAGATAGAAGGTGCTCACCCTGGACACGTTGATCTCGCCGCTGCGGGGCGTCTGGACTGCTACGGCCACCCCCTCCAGGCTCCCCAGCAGTTCGATCAATATCTGCCAGCCTTCTGGCCCCATTTTCCCCCGTATATTGCTCTGACCCTGCAGCAATCGCTCCAGCACCGGCTCCAGCACCGGCAGCATACTCAACATGCCGGCATCCAGCTTCACCATTATGGGGCAGGCCAAGCCTGGGTAAGACAGGCCTCTGACAGTCGCCAGGTCCTCGGGTCTTTCAAGCTGAAGAGCCTGGGCAACTGCCCCCTCGGCTTGCGCCTCGTCTCCCGGGGCGGCTACCACGACAGATAGCGGCAGCACTACCAGCATCATTACCACGGCTGCGGTCAGTGTGCGACTCATGGTCATCACGTCCCCCTTAGTCGTTTAGATGCCGCACGAGCGCGATTTGGTTGCACTCGCTATCATACTTCTTTGCCCCGCCAACTGCAACCTTTGACCCGGAGGGTGGCATCTAAACTAGCGAACAGACAAACACAGCTACCAGATCGTGGAGGAGGTAGGATTCAATGGTCGGATTGGCGATAGTTGCGGTTGCCTTTGTCGTCGTGGGAATCCCGGTTCTCAGCGTCATTGGGCTGCGGGCTTACTGGCTCTCACTTCTGGACAAGCAGGTGAAAGGCCTGTTTGAGGAGCGGAAGCTGCTGATAGAAAAGGGGATCACCGACCTCCCGTCCCTGGAACTGCCGCAAATGGCTGGGGAGGAGAGGGGGCCGGACATGCCACAAGTCCCACTCCCCGCAGTGGTAAGGACTGGCGTTCAGTCTGTCACCCTCCTCCGGGCGGGTCTCATAGTGCTTATTGTAGGTGCTTGTGTGTTCGCTTCGGGTTTAGCTCTAAATACGGGAAGAGGCAGGGGCAACGATGAGCTGCTGCAAGCTGGCTTAGTTATCGTTGTTACGGGACTGCTGCTCTTGCTCATGAATCTCATCGTGAGGGCCTTTGGTCGCCGAGCGTACGTGGCCGTCGAGGCCGGTGAAGGCGCAGCGCCGGCGCGAATCGAGATGGTCAAGAAGACCGATCGGCTGCGCAACCTCAAGGCGGGCATCGTCCTGCTGTTCCTGTCGGCGACATTAGTATCGTGGGAGTTTCTGACACCTACACGCGTTCCGGACTATCGCCCCCAACTGCAGGTCGCCATCCTCCTGGCTGCCGTTGGACTCGCACTATTGGTGATTCACGCGCTAACAGGATACTACGAGCGTCGGGACAGAGGCGAGCAGAAACCGCCGCGGCCGGAGAACGTGTCTGTCATTGAGGTAGACATAGAAGAGTAGCCAGTAGCTGCTAGGGTCCTGGAGAAACCCATGCTCCAGCCGACGTGCTGGAGCATGGATAGTCTGTGCTCGGTGCGCAACTACTGAAGTAATCGCCTACTTCCCGAAAGAGATGCGTCCTACCGCATCATCACGCTCGAAAAGTATCACGCCACCGACAGTATCTACGTGTGTGGGCACTCCCAGAGCCTTTTCAAAGAAGTCCACGGGTACCATCGTAGTCTCGCCGGCTAGCAGGTACGGGACAGAAGACAGCTCTGCGGTCTGGCCGTCGTAGGTCACTCCTCAGCGAGATTACGGCGCCGATTACGCCCACCAACACCATAGTCCCCCATAGCGAGCTGCCCATGGGTCTGGATACCAAGCTACCTGGGGAGCGTAGGGTCAGGGTTCGCTAGTCACCGATTACCGGCTGCAACGCGCCGGTCGTGCTCAGCGGGTAGTTGTAGCTGAGATTGGCCGACCAGTTTTCGGTGCCGATATACCCGGCGTCGACCGCAACGTGTCGCCATAATCGCAGCCGTGCGCCTATGCTGAGATCGTCGTTGAAATGCTCGGCTATCAGCGTAAGACGATCCCCCAGTCGGGCTTCGAGGCCGAAGAAGAAGTCGTCAATCCAACCGCCGCCGATACCGCCGTGCAGGGTAAGCCGGCTTATTGGCTTGCCGTCAATGGTTGTCCCGATCGGCTGGCCCACATCTTTGCTGGCCACGAAGTAGACAGCAGTATCTATCTCATCGGTGACGTCGCTTACGCCAAGCGCCAGGCTAGCGCGGCCGGGCGTGCCTGACTCGAACCGGTACTTGATATTCAGCAATGTCTCCTTGTTGCCGTGCTCCGGGTGCCACCACCATATGCCGGCCTCCAGGCCGTCCTGCAGGCCGAAGTTGGCAAGGTAAGCGCGGTCATCCCAGCCGCTCAATTCACTGCTACTTATCGCGACATTGTAGCCCCCGTCGTTCACGGTGTCAGTGGTCGGAACCATCAGCAATCCGCTGTAGCCCATCATTGACGGTTCTGCCGAAACAACAGCAGCACTAACTAAAAGCGTCACTGCGACTGCGACCAGGTACACATTACGCATCGGACTCACCTCCAGAGTGGTTCTCGCCGGAGACTTCAGGTTGCTCCGGCTGAGGTTGGGGTATCTTTTTTTCCAACGCCGGGCCAGGTGTGTGGCTGTCCGTGGGTGGCTCAAGCCTGGCCGTCTCTTCTTGGGTCGGTTGCAGCTTGTCTATCAACTTGGTTAGCTTGGCATCAATCCGGCCCATCTCGCGTTCCGGGCAGGTGCTGCAGGCCTTTAGCTTCTCAGCCAGGCTAAGCAGGTACCGGGCGCGGGCAATATTCGATAGCACCTGCTCCCGGCTGCCCCGACTGCGATATAGCTCGGCCTCGTTAGCAGCGTGGTCGGCCAGCGTGGTGAGAGCATCCTTGACTTCCTTGCCGGGGACACTCAGCTTCTTATACTGGTCGTTACTTCCCTGAGCTCGTTCCTGGAGGTCTTCTATGATCCATCGGTCTTGGCCATGCAGCCAAACCAAATACGCGCAGGCCACGGCAAGAAGTATAGCCACCAGCGCGTACAGTTGCGGGGGGACAGCCTGGTTGTGGCGCCTTGGGGCTGGCTCCGGCTGATCGATATCCAGATCCAGGTTTTCAAACTCGTTGCTCACTTGTATCTCCTACCTGCACTTCCTCTACCAGTTCTCCGTTTGCCCTCCCCTCTCCTCCCTGCTAACTCAGAATTTTGCAAATTACTCGAGTCGTCGCCCTCAATCCTTCTCAGCAGGCAGCATCAGCAAGGTGGTGCAGTGGGCATTGGCCACCACCTGTTCAGCCACCGTTCCCAGTAGCCGGTGTTTGAGCTGGTGCAACGGGGGAGTCCCGAGAAGGATCAGGTCATAGCTCTTGCTGGCCTCGATGATGGCATCAGCGGTCTCTTCACCGACCTGGACTGTGAGGTGACCACAGCCAGTGAGCCCGGCCTCTTCCAACCACTGGTTGACTTGTGTGCGCGCCTGCCCGACTTGCTGCTGAGAGGCTGCGAGATTTACAAACTCGATCTCAACTCCGGCCCGGCGATGTAGTGGGACAATGACTTGTTCAGCCATTCTGAAATCAATATGGTCCGATACCAAGACCAGAGCGCTATCGAAATGCATGCCGTCACGAAACTTGGCTACCAGCACATTACACGGCACATGGGCCGCTACTGCATCAACGACGCGATCAAACTCTATGTCAGATGCCTCCAGTAGAGGATGGGGAGACTCCGACATTCCCATCACCAGCAGGTTGGCCTGGTGGCCTTCGGCGACATTGACAATACCTTCATGAATATGCTGGCCGACGGCCACGGACCTCTCGCACTGAAGGCCGCGAGCCAGGGCTGCCTCGTAGCCGCGCTGAACTAGGCTCTGAGCCTTATCGAACGCATCGGGATCGTGGCCAGAGGCGGGCGTCTCTTCATCGGGAGCGGGCACTACGCTGGTCACAACAAGCCCACCGTGGTGCTCTGTGGCTATCAGTGCGGCAATGTGAATAAGTTTAGGAACGTTGGCGGGGTTGGACAACGCCACTGCCACAGTATACTCAGGCACAGGCAGTCTCCCGATGTGTCATTTTGAAGTTTGGTGCTGAGGCCCTCTGGCTTGCGATGACCGGGTCTGCTGATGTGGGCCGGCTCCTACGCGTCATAAGAGAGTAGCTGCAATCACCGGGTTTGTCAAGTCAGTTGGGCGGAGGTGAGCTTGACAGTTTGGCCACACAGACTTATAATGCTTTCGCTTATTGTTCAGTCTTTGGCCGCTGACCGTGGTGCGGCTTGGATGTCACAATTCTGGCTGGTTTGATGGGCTGGGGTCGGGCTTGCTGTCCCGGCCTCGGTTGCGTCATTGACTGGCTGGTTGCGTATTGTGTGTACTGCCTGCGACTGTTTTCGGCGTAGCAAAGGAGAGGCAAGGATGCCATCTCGGCATAAATATTGGATTGCAACAATCATCGTTCTGTTTGCTGTTAGTTTCTTGATAGGGTTTGCCCCAATTCGCTCCCCGGAATCGCGCGGCCCCGTTCCGAGCACTTTCCGGTACCAGTTTGCTGATCCGCTGGTTTCTGAGCCCGAGGAGCGCGAGGCAGAGGCTGAGCGGATTAAGAGGTTGCTGGAAAACGCCGGCGTGTCCATCATGTCGGCAGCTCTGCTTGACAACTCCACGCTAGAGGTTGAGATGACGGCGGTCATCGATGAAGATGTGCAGAGAGACAAACAAGCGGTCACCCAGATTCTTCAGGAGAACTTTGAGGGAGTGGGCCAGCCGCAAATACCGCCCTCGCAAGCTGGCCAGAAACCCCTCTGGCAGCTTGGCAATCTGGCTATTTATCCGCCCAGCCCCCAGATTAGGCTGGGACTGGATCTGCAGGGGGGAGCTCACGTAGTGCTGCGCTGTCTGTCCCAGGCCACCATGCATTTTACTTCACTTGATGAGGACAAGCCGCTGGTGAGGCTTGACCAGGAGGCCGCCACGGAGGACGAGCCAAGCGAACTCCAGGGCTATCAGCCCGGGGAAACGCGGGCCAGCCTGCGGGAAAAGGTCAGGGCTCTGCTGGTGCGCCAGGGGGTGCCCACCGATGAAATCACCGTGGAGGTGCCGACACCCAGTCTACTGGTAGTAAGGACGCGAGCAAATGATGAAGGCACTGTCGCGAAGCATCAGAAGATAGTTTACGAATTCCTGCAGAGCAACTATCCGAGAGTGGAGATTGAACAGAAGGAACCGGAGACTGTCTTTATCGGGAAGAATACCGCCGACAAGGTCAAGAATATTGTAAGCCGGCGGTTGTATGATATGAGCGAGATCCGCGAGCCGGTCATTCAGGAGCAGGGTGACGACCAGATTATCGTCGAGCTACCGGGGGTCAAGGATCCCGAGCGCGTACTGGGTATTCTTAGGAGCACAGCTCAGCTCGAATTTCGGCTCATTCCTGCGCGCTACACCCTCGCTGGGGGAGCGGCGGAAGCTGATGACTACAGCCAGTGGATGGACGCGGCCAGTAATGACGTGGTACCCTGGCCGCAGGTGTACCACGAATCCGAGCAAGCTTTCACCGGCGCTGATCTGAAGAGCAATTCCCGGCCCCAGCCCGGCCAGACCATGGACTTTGTGGTTGCCTTTGAGTTGAAGAATGATAAGCAGATTGCTTTCGGGGAGTTTACCCGTGATAACATCGGTGAGATCATGGCCATCGTACTGGATGGGGAGTGCCAGATGGCTCCCGTGATCGAGTCTGCTATTACTGGTGGCAGTGGACGTATCACAGGCAACTTCGACGCGCAGGAGGCCGGCGATATCGCCCTGCTGCTGAATGCTGGTGCCCTGCCGGTACCTCTGGAAATTGCCGAAAATCGCACCGTCAGTGCTACTCTGGGCCAGGATACCATCAACCGTAGCCTAATCGCTGGTGGTATTGCTTTTGGATTTGTGATTCTGTTTATGATCGGATTCTACCGCCTGCCGGGTATGGTGGCGGGAGTCGCGCTCATCTTGTACGTGCTTTTGGTGCTGGCAGTGCTGGTCTTCGTCAAAGCGACAATGACACTGCCCGGCGTGGCTGGGCTGATTCTCTCAATTGGATTCGCTGTAGACGCTAATGTCATCATATTCGAGCGGTTGAAAGAGGAATTGTGGTCGGGGCGGACGATGCGCTCGGCTGTCGAGGCGGGATTCAACCGCGCCTGGACCGCGATCCTCGACGCCAATGTGACTACGCTTATTGTGGCCGCAGTGCTGTACTTCTTGGGTACCAGCCTGATTAAGAGCTTCGCGGTGGTGCTGTTCCTGGGAATTTGTGTATCGTTGTTTACTGCGGTGACAGTGACTCGCTGGATGATCACAATCATGGGGCGCACCTCATTGGGACACAATCTGGCTCTTTACGGGGTCAAGCCCCGCTCAGAGCAATAGGCCTGGTATTCTCGCCGCTACTTGCTGAGGAGGCTTACTTGACTTGGACTTTTTCCGGCGCAGCAACTTAGACATTATCGGCCGCAGCAAGCTGTGGCTCATCATTTCCCTCGTGGTCATAGTGGTGGGAATGGTCAGCATGGTCACGAAGGGGATGAACTACGGCATTGACTTCACGGGCGGCACCCTGATGAAGTATGGGTTTGAGCGTTCGCTGACGGATTCGCAGCATTCGACTGCCGATGTTGTTGCCCAAACTTGGGCTATGCTCGATGGGTATGGATTGAGCAAGTGTCAGATACAGGTCTCCGGTACGACGGAATTGCTTATTCGCACGGCTACTAAGGACGAAGATACCGCTGCCCAGCAGGCTGAGCAAGTAGCTGGAGGGCTCCAGGAGCTTTTCGGCGATCGGGCTGGCACTCCCAAGGTTTTGGGCCGCGATCTGGTTGGTCCGGTAGTAGGTGAGCGGCTGCGCAACACCGCACTGCTATCGCTGATCCTTGGTGCTATTCTGATCCTGATCTATATTGCTATTCGCTATGAGTTTCGCTTCGGCGTGGCAGGAGTTGTGGCATTAATTCACGACGTGTTAATAGTGGTCGGAGTGATGTCGTTGCTGGGTGCTGAGCTGAATAGCGAGTTCGTGGCAGCAATACTGACTGTCATTGGTTACTCAATAAACGACTCAGTGGTGATTTTCGACCGCATCAGGGAGAATATGCGGCTGTATCGGGGCAGTCGCTTTGCCGACATAGTCAATACCAGTCTGCTGCAAACCATGACTCGCTCAATAAACACCACTGTCACAACATTGTTTGCTCTGATTGCTCTATTCTTCTTTGGCGGGCCGGCTATCCACGCCTTCTCGCTGGCGTTGATTATCGGTATTGCCACCGGAGCATATTCCTCTATATTCGTGGCCAGTCCCTTTGTTGTGCTGTGGGAGCGCCGTGAGGTCACCGTCGAACAGCGCCGCCGGCGACCCGCCTACGTCGGCGCAAGTGCCAGCGAGGGGGGCGGCGCTCCGGAGCAGGTTACAGAGAAAGAGAGCAAACCGGAGAAGAAGAGCAGCGAAGAGGCCATCCAACGGGCCAAAGAAGATGCGCAGGAGGAAAAGCGCGAAGAGCGGCGCGAGCGCCGCAAGCGCCGCGGCGACAAGAGCAGTAGGCGTCGCTTCTAGACTGGTTTGGCTGTGTCGGGTTGTGGCCTGCTCAGTCAAGGCCTCGGATTGGCTTCCTGGTACCGCGAACTAACACCTTGCAAGGAGACTGCCAATGCGCGAGATATTGGCAATCATTTTGGCCAGCGTCGGCGCCTCTTTACAGCGGGTCTTAACGAAATCGGATTGGCCCGTGGGGAACCAAAAAGGGCTTTCTACACGTTTCCCTCTGTTGAGCATACCGGCCTGACCTCCGAACAATTCGCCAAGGCATTGCTGTTTGAAGAGGCGGTGGCAGCGGTTCCCGGCAATGCCTTTGGCGAGAGTGGTCAGGGCTATTTACGATGCACCTACGCCACCGGCATGGAGCAACTGAGAGAGGCACTTGTTCGCATAGAGCGTTTCCTGAAGAAGCTGGCAACGGAGAAGTTGTAGCTCCGGTGGCCCCTGCGGCATCGTCTTGAGGTGAACTATTGCGGCTATGATTGCATTTCAATCTGTGACAGTTGGGTCCAATAACTCCCGGCCGGCCTCGTCAATCTCCTGGATAGTATTAGCAGCGGGCGCTGTGCTATCGGCCGTCTTGCTATTTACCAGCTTCCCTCCTGCCGAGATAGCTGCTGTGGCCTGGATAGCCTTGATTCCGCTTTTCTACGTTCTGGGCGAGGTCCGCAGGCCCTGGCAGGGAGGCGTGGTCGGCCTCATCTACGGAATGGTCTTCTTCGGGCTGTTCTTCTACTATATCTCGCAGTACGGAGTTTTGCCCCTGGTTCTGCTGGCCCTCTTCCAGGGCTTCTTCTTTGCAGTGTTCGGCTGGTTGGCAGTCTATTTGCGCGCCGTGAGGTCCCTGCTGCCACGCGCGGCAGCGCTGGCTGCTGCCTGGGTTCTGGTCGAGTATATCCGCAGCCATATAGGGGCGCTGGCCGTCAACTTTGGCGATATAGCCTACAGCCAATACGAGATGCTGTCGCTGCTGCAGATTGCCAGCGTTCTGGGTTCTGGTGCCGTCACACTGGTCATAGTCTTTACCAATGCTCTGATCGCCTCCGTATTTGTCCAGCACCGTCTGGAAAGGCTCGAGGGCAGGCAGCCAGCTCATCCCCAGATGGCCAAACCGGTGCTCATAGGACTGACCGTGGTCTTTGCAGTTATCCTGGGCGGTGCGGTGGTTATTCAGAGCGGATCATTTGTCACTCCCTCTGTCAGAGAAATCGCCTCCGGCAAGCCCCTGAAGACCGTTGTGGTGCAGGGCAACGTGGCGATACAACATCCCACCACCGAGGAGGATGCCGAGCGGTGCCGACTGACCTATGTCAATAGGACGTCCACGTCTGCTGGCCGCATGTTAGCCGACCTGATTGTCTGGCCCGAGACTTCCCTGCCGGTGGCGCTTAACGAATCACCCGAGTACCTCGACGAAGTCAAGCAGGTCGCGAAGGAGACAGGTGCCTATCTGCTGATGGGCGCGCTGGAGGCAGCTGGCGGCCAGGTGCACAATTCTGCCTATCTTTTTTCTGGTGAGGGCGAACTTCTCGATACCTACCGCAAGGTTGACCTGGTCATGTTCGGCGAATACGTCCCGAACCTGGGACCGCTCAACCGGCTGGTGGGCCGCTATCCGATTCGTTCCCAAAACATTGTGCCCGGAGCCGCGCGCAATCTGCTCCAGGTATACGAAGTTCCGCTGGGTACTCTGATCTGTTGGGAGGCAATCTTCGCGGGGCCTAACCGCCAGTTGTGTCGCAAGGGCGCCCAGCTTCTGGTCGCCATAACCAGTGACTCGTGGGCGGCTTACAGCCCGGAATTGCAGCAACACGGGGCCATCGCTTCACTGCGCGCTGTCGAAAGCCGCCGCTATGTGGTGCGGGCCGCCACTATGGGCCCCTCGGCCATAATCGACCCCTATGGACAACGCATCACCCAGGTCAATGCGGGCGTAGAAGGCCTGACAGTTTCCAAAGTCTATCCTCTGAGCGGCCTGTCAATCTACCATCGCATCGGCGACCTGCCCCTGCTCATCATCTGCGTCATTCTGTGGGTGGCAGCAATGTTTGCACGGCGCCAACCATAGCCGCAAGCTGTGAGCGGCTACTTGCTCGGCGCAGATGCTGTTAACTCACAACGTCATCATATAGCTCCAGCGGTCTGCTTATTGCCTCGTCGAGGTCTGTAACCGCCAACCTAACTCGCTGTTGCCCCGATCTGAAGGTCCCAACTGCTGTGGCCTTGAATTCTGTTTGGGCCTGTTGGTAGGTGGCTCTCCGGGGGCCTATGGTGTCACCAAAGCTCAACCCAATAGGGAACCGACACTTCCACATCCTTATTGTCATCTGTGGACTGATATTGGTAGCGGGGCTTATTATGGCGTGGCGGGCGCCGCGGATGGGGGAGTATGATCCGGCCAATTATGTGGAGGTAGCCCGCAACCTGCTGGCCGGACAGGGCCTGACCAGCGAGGTAGTGAGCAATTTCTATCGTCGCTACCAGTCTGTCCAGCATGCCGAGGACCGCCGTGCCTCGGCGTGGTCGCTGGTATTGGCCGGCAGTATGGCGGTGTTTGGCGAAAGCGAATTTGCAGCGACCTTGCCCAACCTGCTGTTAGGTTTGTTGCTTGCTCCTGTTCTGGTCTATCTACTGGCTCAGCAGTTAAGACTTCCCTCCGCAGTTTGCCTGGGCGCCGGGATTGTGTTCGTTGCCTGGCCTTACTGGCTCAAAGAGTCGCTGGACGCGGGAGCCGATGTCCTCTTCACGAGCCTGTTGTTGCTGGCGTTATTGGCGGTTCTCTGTGCTGGTGGGCGGAAGGGGGCAATGCTGCTGGCCGGGGCTGCCGTCGGTCTGGCCTATACCGTCAAGCCGGCCGGGCTACTGCTGGTGGCTCCCCTGGCGGTCTACTACTGGCTGGATCAAGCCGGGTTGAGCGCCCGGCGGCGTCTCTTGTGTTTGGTGGGGTTCGCTGGGGTGATCCTGCTATTTGCCTCACCGATGCTGATACGCAATTATCTGACTTTCGGCAATCCTGTCTATTCGACAAACATTCATACCGCGGGCCACATCAGGACGGATGCTTCCGGCGAGGGGCTGTTACACGTTTACTGGGGCGAGCCGCTCCCCTCATTGGGCCGCTGGCTTGGTCAAGCAGGCCTGCGGGGAGTTGCTGCGGCGATTATTGAGCAGTTGGGCCGGGCTTTGGCACTACTGTTCGGAGGCATCGGTGTATTCTTTGTGGTTCCCTGTATCATCGTAATCTTGGGCGTGGGACATCACCGCCGAGTCAGAAATCTGTGGGTTCTTGCGGTGTTGCTCATGCTGGAGTTGGCGCTGACCTGGATCGTCCTGCCTCGTTATCTGCTGGCAGTACTACCGGTGGTAACGATCAGTGCCGCCGTAGGGGGCATGGCAATAGCCCGGCGGATTTGGGCAATCCGCAGAGATGCCGAGGCGGGTCTGTTAGCTGTCGTGCTGCTGGTGGCCTCGGTGGGTGTAGGCGGATACATCTATTGGCGGGTAAGCCAGCAGTCGGCCAACTCCTTGCGGCAGGCCCACATCGAAATGGCGGATTGGGCGAAGCAGCAGTTGCCGGCCCCTAGCGTTATCATGGCACACTACCCGTACCTGGTACGTTTCTACAGTGACCAGCCAGTGGTGCAGATTCCTTTTGATGATGCCGATGCCCTTGAGCGCGTCTGGCGGCATTATGGCGTTGATGCGGTGGCCGTGCCGACGACCTCACCCCAGGTGCAATGGGCCCGCGCACTGCCCCGCCGCCAGTTGCTGGAGCTGGCCGCGGCGCGCGGATGGCAGCCTGTATACCGCAATAGTGGGGTTGTCGTATTTGGGTCAGGTCGTTAAGCCGTGCGATCAACTGCCGGTCTGTGGCTCCTGATACCAGAAGCTGACGGCGTGGGGGTAGACGGCCGCCAGAAACTGCTCGAGGCGCTGCCGGGCAACTTCCCGATTGGGGGTCGGCTCGGTGTTGAGGATGACGATGACACCGCCGGCTCCTCGTGGGCCGGTAAGTACCTTCCATCCCTGGTAGATCCAGTTACTGGTGGTACCGCCAGGATGGCAGAAGGCGAAGGCGGCCATCTGATGTTGGTCATTCTTAACTACGCGCAGCAGACGGGCGTGGACGGCATCCGGGGTCGGCGAGTTGGCTGGAGCTGGCACCTGGATTGGGTCGTCAGCGACAATCAGCCAGCCCTGGGCAGGAAAACAGCTTACCGGCGAGTGGACGTCGCGCCAGTCCGCTCCGTAGATCAGGGTCACGCTCACCAAACCGTTTGGGCCGGTGTAGAGCCGTTCCAGCATCTGTTCGGCGCCCAGATACTTACGGATAAACTCGTCAACTTCGCGGTCCCGGCCCTGGTAGTTGCCAATCTTCATCGGCAATGTGGCAAAATCGGGCGCGAAGGCGGGCGGCGCGCTGCTCATGATGCGGACGGCTTCCACCGCTGCAGCCGCGGCCAGCAGTATGATCAGTGCTACGAGATATCTTCGCGTAGTTGCAGACATCCCAGGATTCTCCCCACGATGAACAAACCGGTCAGGCCGAATAGAAAAACAACAATACCCGAAACGCTGTGAAAAAAGCCTTCAGCAGCAGCCGGCCCCACGGTTGTACCCAGAATCACCGTAACGAAGATGCGAGCGGCATTAGCCAGCAACGCTACGGGAAAAGCACAAGCAAACAACACCAGCTTCTTCCACCGCGGCGCCACCACCAGATAGGCAAACAGGGCAGCCAGAGCAGTCATAGCAATGGTTGATTTTAGTCCGCTGCAGGGAATGGCCACCTCGAATGTGTACATCGGCGTGCGGATGAGCGTCCCTTCGATTTCCACCATTCCCCCAATTGAGGCGACGGCCTGGCCGCCCAGTTGGGCGGAGAGCAGCTGCAGAGGCCCGGCGACCTGCTCCACCAGGATTCGGCCCAGAGGCACCATAAATGCCAGGAAACCCACTGGAAAGATCAGCATCCGCCCCCAGGCCCGTCCCCCCAGCCATACTACCAGCCCAAAGATTGTTCCAACCAGAGCAAAGCCGGAGGGAAAATGGACGTCGGCAAAGCTGGCAGCAAGGTGCACCAGCAGTGAGCCAGCGACAATGATCATTCCCCAATTGAAATCTTCGCGCGGTAGCTGCCACAGCCGCTCGCGCACCCGCCAGATCAGATAACCGCTGATAATGGGGATCAGAAAGCCATGCCCATAGTAGGGGCTTTCCCACCATCGTTCGGCCATCCATAGGATGTAATGCCCGTAAGCCAGCAGCAGCGCTGCGCCTACTGTGATTAACTGGACGGAAGAGGGAGCCTGGTCGGCGGCCTGCGGGTGTGGCGGCGGCCTGGTTTGGTCGGCTGGCAAACTGGCCATTGCTATTCTACTTTGTCCGTGGTTGAAGAGCTGCGTTTGCGCTTGATATTGCTCGATGAGCGACGGCGCCGGCGAGTCCAGAAGCCCTCGCGGAATAGATAGACTACGGCACCGACGCCGGCTCCCAGCACCAATATCCCCAGCAGTGCCATCGCTCCTGCACCGTGCTCGGCCAGGCGACTAGCCAATGTCGCCATAGCTGTAGATATCGTCGTCAGGGCCAGTGAGAGACGCTGGATAAATGAAGCCGACAGTGATTCACCCTGGTCGAGACTACGACGGGCCAATGTTGTGACGATAGCGCTGAGCCCGGCAGCCACCAGCGCGGCCACTAGGGCACCGATCACTGAGAACTTGGCTAACTGTTTCCCGTCTATCCGTTTGGATTTGCGCCTTACCCGCCGGCTGGCTGACCAGTCAGCACCGCATTCAGGACAGGTCTCCGCAGTTACAGGAATCTCTGCACCACAATAGCAGGTTCGCGTTTGCTTGCGCCCGCAGACAGGGCAAATCCGCATCCCGGGCGCCAGCTCAGCGCCACAACCGTAACATTGTTGCTGGCTCTCAGAATCTGTCTGCAATCTCGGCTACTCCGATGGCTGTAGTGTGTTCGCGCCGGGCAATTCAGACGGAGGAGGGGCGCTGGGGGCAGCCTGCGGGTTTTTGCGCAGCAGCACCCACGTCCCGTCGCCTATGCGCTCGGCGACCACGAACCCGTAGTATGGTGCGACTTCTCGGGCCACTGCTTGGCGCCATAGTCGCGCCCAATCCTCGGTGCGTTCGGTGACTTGATTGCGAGTAACTGCCCGAGTCAGCAGCATCCATGGCAACTGGCCAACTCGCTGTTGGATTCGCTTCAGGTCGGCACCGGTCTTGGGCAGCCACACCACCGTCATATCATTGTGCCAGGCCAGGAGCCAGGGCTGATCGGTGATGATCGGCGAACCGCCCAGTTCTTTGGCCTGGCCAGCCCAGTCTTGCCAATGCTGTATCGGAGGCCTGTCCCCGGGACGACGGCGAGTGGTCAGTGCAAATAGTAGTGGGGTCGTATGCAGCAGCATCAGCACGGCAATCCCCACCGCTGTGTAGCGCCGGCGCAGCGGCCTGGCATAATCCTGGACTAATGGCAGCAATATCCGAAAGAAAAAGGCGGCGGCGACCACAGTGAGAAGAGGAGCCACCGGATAGAGCAGTCGGGAAGCTGCCGCTACGAACAGCAGTGAGACGATAATCAATACCAGCACACCATAAAGCAGATACCTGAGTCTTTCGAAGTTTCCAGTACCCAAGGGCACCAGAATGGCGACAATGAACAATGGTGTAGCGTAGACTCCAGCTATTTTTGCTGGCACACTGTAAAGATTGGCCACCCCGGCCCGGAGCTTATCATAGATCTCCATGGGGTGGATCAGAGCGTAGGTCACCGGATTGGGGAGCTTTTCCGGCAGGGAGCGGTACAGGGTAAAGCCGGGATTTGTCCGCGTGTGCATGACAACTTCGTACCAGCGCCAGGTGAAAAAGGGGTTGCCGCTGACCTGGTAGGTTCGGTAACACCACGGAGATATTACTATAGCGAATACTACAACGGCAGCCAGGAGCATGCGAATCCGGGCGTGGTCCTCGGTTGAATAGTACAGGTATGCTAGCACCGGGATGAGCACCACTACCCAGATGTACGTAGTCAGGTAAATGAGACCAATTAGCAGCCCTACAGCACCGGCCAGAGCCGGCTGCAGGTCGGCGCGCTGGGCATACTGATACAGTACCATGAAAAGTGCGAGCAGCCACAGTGACAGCAAGCACACTTCCAGTCCGGAGATAGCATAGTGGAGGATCTCGATATTCGTGAAGTGCAGGGCCGTCGCCAGCCAGGCAGTTCGCCGGTCGAAAATCCAACCGGTTAGCACAAACACCAGGGGCACAGTTAGCAGAAAGGGAATTCCACTGGCCAGTGCTGCCGCCCGGTCATTGGTGCCCATAGCCCGCATGACCAGGGAAGTCAGCCAGGGATGGAGTGGCGGATAGGTCAAGTCCGGGTGGCGATCCAGGCTGGCATTGCGAGTCAGACTAATTGGCTTGATGAAGTTGGTGGTAAACCCTTCGCCCTGGGCTAGGTTTTGGGCGACTTGGGCGTAGTCCATGGCGTTTTCGTCGGTAAGGCCGTGGAACTGTCCGGCCATAAATATCAAGTAGAGAAATATCACGGCCAGGGCTATGAGGACGTAAGTAACGATCTGAGGAGCTCGCCTCTCCCACCTTAGGTCTGCTCTCATTGTTAGTGCTCCTGTGGCTTGACTGCTATTGGAAATCGTGGGTGGCTATTGTAGCCCGAGGCTGCTGTCTACCACGCTGGGCTGCTGCTCCTGTCCGTCGCAGAAGAAATTCTATTTACTGGTAGCGCTATGCCTAAGTCAGCCACGGGCTTGTTGGTTAGTGTCGTGGTTCTATGAATAGCTTGATGGCCGTGCGTTCGTTGCCGTCTATTGTTACATCAATGAAGGCGGGGTAGCAGACTAGGTCTATCCCTGAAGGAGCTAGAAAGCCGCGGGCAATCGCCAGAGCCTTAATGGCCTGGTTGAGGGCACCGGCGCCAATGGTCTGGACTTGACAGGAGTCCTCTTCTCTGATTGTGCCAGCTATGGCTCCGGCAACCTTGTTCGGATCGGATTTGGACCCTACTCTAAGCAGGCTCACCGCTACTCCCCCTTTTGTGATGTCTTGTGCCGATGTGAATTGTCGTGATAGCAGTGATGCTGTCTATGATTGCTCTGCGATCGTCGCTGCTGGCGTACCTGGCTTGAGTCAAATGCCAATACTCGGTAACGGTCACAATTGTCACTGCGGTCTGTTGCGCAATACTGCACTAGTAAGTGATACTTATCCGCTCTATGGTTTCGGCAAGCCCAGTATGGAGGTTACATTTTATCACTACACCTGATATTAGACAAGGCCCTGACTTGGGCACCTCAAAACGCTGGGGACGGCCAGATACAAACTTCTCAATAATAATGTGCTTATCGATCCCGATGACTGTATCGTCCGGGCCGGTCATTCCGCAGTCGGTGACATAGGCTGTGCCCCCGGCCAGGATTTTCTCATCGGCGGTCTGAATGTGGGTGTGAGTACCGACTACAGCGGTTACTCTCCCGTCCAGGAAATAGCCCATGGCCTGTTTCTCAGAGGTAGCTTCGGCATGAAAATCTACCACGATTAGGTCGCTGGATTCGCTGATCTGCTCAACCTCCAGCTCTGCGCAACGGAACGGGCAATCCACCGGCTCCATAAAGACACGGCCCAGCAGATTGATGACGCCCACCTTTACCCCCTCGCTCGTCTGATAGATTGCGCTGCCCCGGCCGGGCGCTCCCGGAGGATAGTTGACGGGACGCAACACCCGCTGTTCATTATCCAACAGTTGTTCAGCCTCTTTTTGTGCCCAGATATGGTTACCGGAAGTCAGGCAGTCGGCCCCGGCATCAAGTAGCTGTGCTGCCGTGTCAGGTGTCAACCCGAAGCCTCCGGCCGCGTTCTCTGCGTTGATGATGGTAAAGGCGATGTCGTATTCGCCAATTAGGCTGGCCATATTGTCAGTTATGGCGTTGCGACCGATCCGGCCGACGACATCACCAACAAGCAATATGTTCAAGCTGTGTTCTCTCAATCAGTGTCGGTTCCCGTTCTTGTAGGTATCTCTATTTGGCGTATTCGATTGCGCGAGTCTCGCGGATGACCGTTACCCGTATCTGTCCGGGATAGTCCATATCCTGTTCAATTTGCGTGGCCATATCACGGGCCAACTCCTGGCTGGAGGCATCATCCATTTCGTTGGGTTTGACTAACACGCGAATTTCCCGTCCGGCGTGAATAGCATAGACTTTTTCAACGCCGCTGAAGTCCATTGCTAAAGACTCAAGGCTTTCCAGTCGTTTGATGTAATTCTCCAGAGTTTCCCGGCGGGCGCCGGGGCGAGCGGCTGAGATAGCATCGGCAGCCTGCACCAACGCTGCCTCTACCGATTGCTGTTCAATCTCTCCGTGATGGGCGCCGATCGGGTTGAGGACCTCTTCACGCTCGCCATGGGTGCGGGCGATCTCCATGCTGATTTGGGCGTGAGTGCCTTCGCGCTCGAAGTCGACGGCCTTGCCAATGTCGTGGAGCAGTCCGGCCCGGCGAGCTATGGCCACATGCGCACCTATTTCGCTGGCCATAGCCCCGGACAAGTGGGAGACTTCGATAGAATGTTGCAGGACGTTCTGGCCGAAGCTGGTGCGGAACTGCAGCTTACCCAGCAGGCGGATGATCTCAGGATGCGGGCTGGTCACACCGGTTTCCAGAATGGCATTCTGACCTGCTTCCTGAATGCGCTCGTTAATCGTTTGCCGAGCTTTGTCTACCATCTCCTCGATACGCCCGGGGTGAATCCGCCCGTCCTGGATGAGATTCTCCAGGGCAATTCGGGCTACCTCACGGCGCACCGGATCAAAGCCGCTGAGTACAACCGCTTCGGGCGTGTCGTCCACGATCAGATCTACACCGGTCAGTTGCTCAAAGTTGCGGATATTACGGCCCTCGCGGCCGATAATGCGGCCTTTCATGTCGTCGCTGGGCAGTGGTACTACTGAGACCGTGGTCTCGCTAGTGTGATCTACTGCACAGCGTTGAACAGCCTGCCCGATGATATTCTGCGCAGCGCGCTCGGCCTGCTCCTCGGCCCGCTGTTGGCTGTGCTGGATGAGCTGGAGCCGCTCCTGGCGGAGTTCCTCTGTCAGCCTCTGTAGCAGTTGGTCGCGAGCTTCTGCCTGGCTAAGCCCGGAGATTTTCTCCAACTGCTCGGTCTGTTTGGCGATCATTGCCTCTACAGCCGCTTCCTGCTGGCTTACCATCGCCTGGCGAGTTGCCATTTCCTTGTTGAGCTGTTCCAGCTCATCCTGCCGCTTGTCGATAGTATCCTCACGCTGCTCCAACCTCCGTCTGCTCTTCTCCAACTCGTTGTGCTGGACTTCTAGTTCCTGTTCAATCTTCTGGCGGGCCTCGAGTATCTTCTCTTTTGCTGCCACCTGGGCGGCCCGTCGCTCGGTGTCTAACTGGGTTTGCGCTTCCGCGACCTTGCGCTCGGCCTCTTCCTGTACTTGCTGTAGTTTGGAGCGCAAAGCGCGATTGCGAATGGACAGCAGTGTGAACAACACCAGAGCAATGAAAGCTACTAACAGCGTCGTCATTACGTTCATATCTAAAAGGGTCTCCATAGGCATATGGAGCACCTCCGATCATGGTAGTTGGTGAGTTCGAATGTAATTGATGCGCTAATGCGCATCAATTACCTGTGTCAACGGTAGCTTTGTGCTAGTTGTCAGGGAGCGCTTAGTCGTCGTCCGGCTGGACTTCCTGCAAAACGTCGCGAATCAGATAGGGCGGAAACCCCCGACGCTGCAGATAGCTGTACAACCGACGCCGCCGGGTTGTCGGTTCAAGGTTGGCCAACTTTTTCATATGCTTAACTGCGGCCTGCTCAGCGCGGCTGTGTTCGTCATAATCAGCCAGTTCCTCGCTGATGACGGCCTCAGCTATCTCGTGATCTACGCCGGCCTGCCTGAGTTTATTGGCTATCGCCCGCTTGCTTAGATTCTTGCGGCGTCTCAAGCTACCCACCATCCACCGGGCAAACTGCTGGTCGTCAATCAACCCCTTCTCGCCCAGGTCGGCGATGACTCGCTGGATAGAGTCGGTGGGCAGGTCCTTGCGTCGCAGTCGTCTGGCTAGCTCCTGGCGAGTCCGAGCCCGATACTCCAATAAATTGAGGGCCGCCTGCCGCGTCTGGCTGTCTTGCTCGGCGGTGGCTATCTGCTCCAGCCGCTGCGGCGTTATGGCCTGATCGCGCCGCAGGCCAAGCTTGGCAATCACCTCCTCATTGACCTGAGCGGCCAATTCGTCGTCTACGAAAATCGAATAGTGCCGCGACTTCTTTGACTTGGGTTTGATGTCGGTAATCCGGGACATTGTGGCCACTGACCACCCCGAGCGTTACTCCTCGTCGTCTGATTCGACTTCTGGCTCTGGTACAGCAGGAATTTCGAGCAGGTTGTGGGCCTCTCTTATCTTGGCTTCCAAGCCATCGCGTACATCATCATTCTCCCTGAGAAACTCGACAACCTTATTGCGTCCCTGGCCGATACTTTCGTCCTCGTAGCTGAACCAGCTTCCTGACTTCTCAATCAGTTTCAACTCCAGGGCCTCGTCAATAATGCAGCCTTCTTGTGAGATGCCCTCGCCGTAGATAATGTCAAATTCGCAGCGCCGGAAGGGCGGGGCTACCTTGTTCTTGACGATGCGGACGTTTACCCGTCGGCCCACTGACTCGCTGCCCTCTTTGATGCCCTGGCGCGGGCTTAGCTGCAGACGCACTGACGACCAGAACTTCAGGGCCCGCCCGCCCGGGGTAGTCTCGGGGCTACCGAACATTACCCCGATCTTCTCGCGGATCTGATTGATGAAGACGATAAGGGTCCTGGTCTGGGCGACTGAACCGGCGAGCTTGCGCAGAGCCTGGCTCATTAGCCGGGCCTGCAATCCCACATGGGTGTCGCCCATCTCGCCTTCCAGTTCCGCCCGAGGTACCAGAGCGGCTACTGAATCGATCACCACCACGTCCAGGGCGCCGCTGCGTACCAGTGTATCGCATATCTCCAGAGCCTGTTCCCCGAAGTCAGGTTGGGAGATGAGCAGCTCGTCCAGATCCACACCCAGATTCTCAGCATACTCACGGGAGAAAGCGTGCTCGGCATCAATGAATGCGGCAGTGCCGCCGCGTTTTTGGGCCTCGGCCAGGATGTGTAGCCCGATGGTGGTTTTCCCTGAACCCTCGGCTCCGTACAGTTCCACCACTCGCCCGCGCGGCAGTCCCCCGACACCCAGAGCAATATCCAGAGACAGACAGCCAGTGGGGATAACCTCAACCCCCATGCGCGTTGGTTCATCGCCCAGCCGCATCACTGCCCCTTCGCCGAACTGCTTGCGGATCTGGCTAACCGCTATATTCAGCGCCTTGCTTTTGTCATTGTCCTTATCTGCCACGGTCATCGCACCCCTTCCGACAACTAATTCTCCTACTGACTGCTGCTCCGATCTTCTTGTGCTTTCCCTAGCTCGAAGCGGTTCAATTCGGTATAGACCGGGGCTTGCCCGGGCTGCAAGTCGCTGCGCATAAGTACGAAGTGATCTACTGGCATCTGGCCGAGTACGCGGTCGCTTAACTTCTCCAGACTCGCCGTAAGTTCGTCGAAGTCGCAACCCTTGCGCACCCTCCCCAGCGTCAGGTGGGGTGTGAAATCTCTCTTCTCTGGTTCGGCCAGTTTTGCCTCAGTCAGAGCTTGGTCCAGCTCAGTACCCAGGGCAATAAGTTGCTCGGCCCCGGCGCTGCATCCAACCCATATGATCCGAGGACGGCGAATATTGGGGAACGCGCCAGCTCCCGCCACGGTAACCTGGTGGGCTGGATGCGACTGCGCCACCCTGCACGCCACCTCAGATAGTTGAGACAATTGATCCTCCGGCGTATCGCCCAGGAATTTCAGCGTAAAATGCATCCGGTCCGGCCCTACCCAGCCTATTTTCAGACCGGGGCAGTCACACTGCTTTTGGATCTGCCGGGCCTGTTGTTTGATCTCTTCAGGTGTGGGCACCGCGAAGAAAAGCCGCAGATTCTCAGACAAGGCCAAGCACCCTCTTCCTGAGCATGTTCAGCGCCATCTGCGAGGTGCGCTGCTTAAACTGGCTGCGTGTGCCCGGCCAGTCAAATTGCTGGCAGATTGTCTCTTGTTCATCGGCCACAGCAATGTAGACGCGGCCAACAGGCTTCTGGGGCGTACCCCCATCGGGGCCGGCAACTCCGGTGACTGCCAGTGCATAATCGGCGCCGCTGCTCTGGCGGGCACCTTCGGCCATCGCCTGGGCACATTCTTCGCTGACTGCGCCGTGTTGCTGGATGATCTGAGCAGGAACGCCCAGAAGCTGCTGCTTCAGTTCGTTACTGTAGGTCACGTAGCCGCCCTGGAAATACCGGCTGCTGCCCGGCACATCGGTGATGCGACTGGCAACCAGCCCGCCAGTGCAGCTTTCGGCGACGGCCAGGGTGGCGCTGGCGGCTACCAGCACCTGGCCGACTGCCACCTCCATTGTCTCGTCATCAGTGCCGTAGATGTGCTCGCCCAGCCGCTGGCGCACAGAGTTCTCGAGATCGCCCAGCTTCTTGTTTGCCTCCTGCTGAGATGGTGCCTTGGTGTGCATGCGGATGCGCACCTCCCCAGGAGAGGCATACAGGGCCAAGGCGAGATCGCTCTGATCGGCCAGAATATCCTCCAGTTGCTGAGCCAGGTCTGATTCCCCGATGTCGGCGACGCGCAACGTGCGAGTAAACAGGGAGCTTTGTTGCTGCTGGGTGAGTCTTTCGCGCAGATAGGGCATGACGTGGTCGGTCATCATCTGGCGCATCTCAGGCGGGGGGCCAGGCACTGCAATCAGCGTGCAGTCCTCGTGCTCGATGAGCAGGCCGGGGGCAGTGCCTACTGAGTTGCCCAGAAGCTGCCCGCCACGGGGCACCTGGCATTGTCTGAGGTTATTGCTGCTGACCTTCCGGTGGCGCTTAGCGAAGAAGTCGCGCAACTGCTGCTCGGCTGCTGGTACGGTCTGCAGGGCGCGATTGGTGACCTGGGCAATTGCCTGCCGGGTCAGGTCGTCGGGAGTAGGCCCGAGGCCGCCGCAGGTGATGACGGCATCACTACGGCGCATAGCGGCGCCGAGCACCTGGACGATGCGATCGAGCTCGTCATCTACTGCGTGGCGCAGATGGACGTCAATCCCGGCAGAGGTCAGATGCCGGGATATGTAAGTGGCATTGGTATCGTCTATTTCGCCAAACAGCAATTCGGTTCCGATGGAGACGATTTCGGCTTTCAAAGAGTGTCCCAATCCTCAACTGAAGCCCGCTGATCGCCTGCCGTGTCAGAACCTTAGCTAATGACGCCGGTTATCAGTCCGGGAGGAGATTCTCCTCGGATTGCCGGTCATCACTGCCTCGTGTGTTGCCCTCAAGCTGATCCAACTGCGCCGGTTCAAGTGAAAATGCCACCGGGCGGTTGGAATCCTCCGCCGGGATGCTGCTTTTTTGGTTTTCCGATGCACAATCGTACGCCATATGGCCGGTCAACTGCATCCGCATTATCATTTCGCGTGGCATATAACAACATCTCTCCTGCCACTCAGTCTTGGCTTGGGGACGACAACAGTGCTGACACGTCAGGCAACAGTTTATCGTTTAGCGAACTCCGAAGTGTTAACGGTATGTCCAATCGGGCTAGATCATCCCATCGAGTTCATCATACATTATACTCCACACCAAAGTTGCTGTCAATATAACCAGTAGTCGGCCCGGCGGCCGGGCCGACTATGGGCACTTTTCGGCGTTGCCGAACTGCTGGTCGTCTGCTATAATGGCGTCCGTGACTTGTCGCTCGTCCAATACCAATCAGCCTGATCCACACCCAAGTTCCGTGGAGATTGCCGTACAGGTGCTGCCCGAGGCTGCTGACCTGCCCCTGCCGGATTACCAGACAGAGCAGTCGGCCGGCATGGACTTGCGCGCGGCCCTTCCCGAAGCTGAACAGCTCATTCTTCAGCCCGGCCAACGAGCATTGGTCAGCACCGGCCTGCGCATTGCCCTGCCGCCCGCAGTCGAAGCCCAAATTCGCCCGCGCAGCGGCCTGGCTGTCAAGCACGGGGTAACCGTGGTCAATGCCCCCGGCACGATTGATGCTGACTACCGGGGAACCGTCAAAATCGCCCTGATAAACCTGGGCGAAGAGCCCTTTGTAATCACCCATGGCCAGCGCATAGCTCAGATGGTCATTGGCCCGATCATCCGTGGGGAATGGCAGGTTGTAATTGACCTGCCCGAGACTGCCCGCGGCAGGGGCGGCTTCGGCTCCACCGGGCAATGAGTAATGGGCTGTGGGGAGTGCGAGTATGCCTGCCCGGTCGGCGAACCGGCCGCGGTGCCCTCGGCTATTACGGTGTCACGGCTGCCGTCCACCTATCTACCGTACGCCGCCCTGACTTCACTCCTCGGCGAATAACTGCTGTTGAGATTCTTCCGCCTGTTCACGCTGCTGCTGCTGTTGATGGAAGTAGAGCGCCGTGACCAGCCCTGCGACTTGCTCGGGGCCGGAAATCGGCCGGGCGCCTTCAGCGAGTAGCTTGCGGTTGCCGGTGCGCTTGGCAGTGACTTGAGGCCAGTCCACTGTGCAGACTAATCGTCCCTGGCGCCGAGCGCTCTTGACAGTTTCCATTGAGCCGCCGGACTCGCCTGACTCGACTACAATGATGGCCCGCGACAGACCGCTTTGCAGGCGATTGCGCGCCATCAGCCGACCTACCGAAGGCTCGGCGGTGGGCGGCTGCTCAGAGATGACTGCGCCGTGTTCGGCGATCTCGCGGGCCAGCTCGAGATTGCTGTGGGGATGAATAACCAGGATGCCGGAGCCGAGCACTGCTATCGTCCGACCGCCAGCGCTCAGCGCACCCTGGTGTGCGGCAGTGTCGCATCCCAGCGCCAGTCCGCTGACCACCGTGATATTCTGCTTGGCCAGGGCCGCGCCCAGCTCGCCAGCCATCTGGAAGCCCTCTTCGCTGGGACTGCGGGTGCCGACGAGGGCCACTGCCGGCTCGTCAACGGGCAGAAGGCGACCGGCGATACAGAGTACAGGCGGCAGATTGCCAATGGCGCGCAGGCTCTGGGGATATTCCGGTTCAAAGTCGCAGATGACGTGGATATTCTGGCCGTGGAGCTGGTCAAGCTGTTCTTCGACTTCCCCGAGGCGGCTGGCAAGCTGCGAAATCGCCTCAATCTGCTCGGCGTTGAGGCGCAAGCTGGGCACAGACAGTTCATCTTCGCTGGTAGCGACAATAGTGGGGCCATCACCGAAGTGGCCGAGCAGGCGGCGAAATCCCGCCGGCCCGATTCCCCCGTGCCACATTACTGCAATCTGCGCCAGTCGTCGGTCAGTTTGCCCCGCCACGCACCAGCCTCCCTTTCCCCCTTGGGTTTGTCATCTGCTCCACTGGGCACTGTCCGGATACATCGCGGTGGCTTGGCAGGTAAGCTTTGACCCAGGATTGCCCATATCTGAGCGTATCAGGCATCCGGCTCTTATTGTGGGTCAATTATCGTGCCCATGAATAGTATGGCCCCGCTTGGCCGATCCTGGATGGCTACAAAGAATGGGTGGTCCACGACCATGGTGAACGGAGTAGGCGGCAGTCCCCCCGGTGCGCCGGCTGTTACTGCGGCAGCAACCGTGCCCTCCTCATCCACATCAATCCGTGTTTTGTGGATTACCCACAGGAGGGGCAGAGCCCCGTCCAGTGCGTCAGGATCGTGCCCCAGCATGCCAAAGAAATCCGCCTCTACTGGAGAAAAGGCAACTTCCATGCCGAGAGCGCTCAGCGCAGCTTGTAGGCTCGCATGGTAGTCTGCCCCGAATCGCGGCAGGACGAGCGTCCCCGTCTGCTCGTAGTGACGACCCATGCACTGGTCCCACCTCTTCCCGGTCAGGCTCGTTGCGAGTTCATCTAGGGTCGTGCCCGCCTTGGGGAGGAAGATGAGCATACGCACTCGCTCCTCGCCGTAGGGCAGGATGACCGACTGGAAGTCATCGGTCTCGAAGTACTGGAACCAGCCCGCCTGGTGCATCATCGGCAAGGTCTTCTTTGTGCCGTCCGCCAGTGTAAAAGGACCGTCCTTGGTCTGCGTCTTGTCGAAGGGCACTGTCCATTGGCCCTTGAAGTAAAGCGCGTTAACGAGTACCAGCACCGCATCTCTGATCGTGTCATGATCCACGACATAGCGGATTGTGCCCCGCGTCTTCTCGCTCACCCACTGGTTGATTGTCTCGACGGACACGGGCGAGGCAAAGTCAATGCTGCGCACTTCGGCGTCGTAGTAATCGGTGTTTCGCTGGAGGAAGTCTGCGTTGAAGGTGACACCATGCTGACCCCACAGGGAGTTGGCAAGGGCCAACTCCACCTCAGGATCAGGGTTCTGCAGCAACGTCATCAGTTGGGCGTTTGCCTGGTTGACCTCGTCGAGGGTCATTGCCTGCAGCCCAAGGGTCTCGGCCATCGCGTCCCTTGTTGTCCCCCCCGCACCGTTGTAGGTCATCGCCAGCGCTAGCTCGATGCTGGTGGGCGAGATGAAGATGTTGCTCGCTGCATCTGTCTTCGCCAGCTCGCGGTAGAGTCGAAAGCCGAAGTCATTGCTGGCCTTGACGAGACGACTGTCCACGGTCAGGTCAAGGTCGCGTTGTGGCTTAATGGGCCCAATCCGATGGTCCGCGCCATTCCTGGGGCATCCCGACAACGCAACGAGCCCCATGCAGGCAGCGACAACGATGATTCCGATATCCATAATTGCCGGTTTTCTGGCCATTCCTCTCACCTCGCCTAGTGTAGTCAAACGGTGTGCATACTGCTTACTCGTAGTTCTGCGTGTGAGCATAGGTGGCCTCCCCTATAATTGGCTTCCAGAGACTATTGCAGAGGTCACTTTGTCCGGCCCGCCACCACGTGATCTTGCTGTATCATCTATAGAACTTCGTGCTCCCCCACCAAATTCCTGCCGGAGCCGTTTGTAGCACTGAAGCAACGCTGCTGTCGCTGGTGGAAACTTGCATTGCTCAGGCGATAATTGTACAATGTGGATGCTTCTGAATAGACTGCTCGCACATCCTCCCCTCACAAGTAAAGAAGGATTGTTTCATGGCTGTTCAGCCGGAAGCGACCCAACAGGAAGTCTCGCTGAGCCGTGATATGGGGCTGCTGGATATAACTATGATCGGCGTCGGCGGGATGATCGGCGCCGGCATCTTCGTGCTGATGCCCATTGCAGCGGGTATAGCGGGACCGGCTCTGATTCTGGCCTTCGTCCTCAACGGCCTCATCACGCTGATTACCGCTGCCTCCTATGCCGAACTGGGTTCGGCCTTCCCGGGGGCTGGTGGCGGGTACTTGTGGGTACGGGAGGCGCTGCCGGGCCCCAGCGGCTTCCTGGCGGGCTGGATGTTGTGGTTTGCCCACGCGGCAGCGTGCAGCCTGTACGCGCTGGGCTTCGGTGTCTACTTCGGAGAGCTGCTGCTGCACCTTACTGAGAGAATGGGAGTCAGCATTGGCCTGCCGCCCGAGTTGTTTGTCCAGGAGTGGCTGCACAAGATCCTGGGGGTTGCGGTGATAGCAGTCTTCACCTACATCAACTTCCGCGGCGCCTCGGAGACTGGTAAGACGGCGGTCCTGGTCTGCACGGCCAAGATTGTTCTGCTGGCGGTGTTCATAGCTTCCGGGCTGTACTACATGTTTTACCGGCCGGACTGGCAGGGGTCGTTCACGCCCTTTATGCCCCACGGATTCAGGAGCGTTCTCACGGCGATGGGACTCACATTCATCGCCTTTCAGGGCTATGAGATCATCGTCCAGTGTGGGGAGGAGGTCAAGAACCCCCGCCGCAACCTGCCCAAGGCGGTGTTCCTGGCGGTGGGGATCGTTGTGCCGATATATTGCCTGATCGTGGTCGCTGCCCTGGGCGGGGTAAATCCGGATGCCCATGATTTTGCCACGAACTGGGAATGGCTGGGTGCCGGGGGCGCGGTCGGACTGGTGAAGGCCGCCGCAATGATAATGCTGGGCGGCCCGGCAATCGGTGGGTTGCTATGGATCATCGGCGGTCTGCTCTCGACCAGCTCGGCACTTAACGCTACGATCTACTCGTCGTCGCGGGTCTCGTTTTCAATGGCGCGCAACCGGGAGTTGCTCAGGGCGATGAGTCATGTGCACCCCAAGCGGCGCACGCCCCATATCGCCATTATCACTTCGGCGGTTATAGTCACCCTGATGGCCCTGGCTCTGCCCATTAACGATGTGGCCAGTGCTGCCAACATCATGTTCCTCATCCTGTTTCTTCAGGTGAACGTGGCGGTTATCACGATGCGGCGACGGCGACCCGACCTCAAGCGCGGCTTCATGGTCCCGCTGATGCCTTACATACCCATTGTCGGGATCGCCACCCAGTTTTT
>JAUWYY010000043.1 GCA_030615605.1 bacterium | reverse complement strand
GTTCAATATCTGCTGAAACTGCTCTGTCCCAGCCGTCTGCGAAACCGGCACAAAGTGCTGTGATCCGGCGCAGCATCTTCGGGCTGGAGGGCGGGAAACCACGCTGCCGTCGCGGAAGCCATCCGCGCGAAAGGTCTGGCCGAAGGTGATGCCATCAAAGCCAGGATGCTTGGGGAAGCTGACGGTATGCAGGAGAAGGCCGCCGCCTGGAAGGAATACGGCGACGCCGCGGTTGTCCAGCTTCTGCTTGAGCGCTATCCAGACATCATCACGGCTATGGGCGAGCCAATGCAGGCCATCGGCACGGGTCTAGCCGGAGTCGATCACATATCTATCGTGGATATCGGCGGTGGTGGCGACGGACAGCCGCCCGTTGGCCGGCTCATCAACCAGATTCCCGAGCAATTCCTGAAGCTCAACGAACAGTTGAAGGCAGTGTTCGGCATTGACCTGGCTGAACTGCTGGCTCGTAGAATCGAGAGCAGCGGCTCCTCGGCAGGTGCGATGTCGGACCCCGAAGCCGACTCCCCGGACCCCGAACCTGCGCCCGCGGACGAGGAAGCATGATCTGTATGGTCGAGTAGCTCAGCACGACGTCCTCATGGGGATGGGGCGGGGGCGTCACCGTCCGCTTAGGTTAAAACTGAGCGGACTACGAGCCAACAGACAAGCCGTGGCGCTCGGCTAGCAGCTCGATCACATGACGTACCGGCCGCTGCCACGCGCGCTCCCGGACACCGTAGCTGATCTGGATGATGCAGGCCGGGCAGGCGGTCGCCACTACTTCAGCGCCTGTCGCGGCAATTCGGTCTATCTTCCTGGCGAGGACTTGCTGCGACATCTCTGGATGGCTGAGGTTATAGGAACCCGCCCCCCCGCAGCACCAGTTGGCCTCGATCAACTCGATAAGCTCAAAGCCACCCACATCAACCAGCAGTTTACGCGGTTGTTCAGTTACTCCTTGCTCGCGCCCCAGGTGACAGGGATCGTGGTAGGTAACTGTTGTACCCCCGCCCATGAGCTTAGGCAAAGATAGCTCGGCCAGCAACTCAGTGATATCGCGGGTGCGCGCTGCCAGGGTCTCGGCCCGAGGGTCGTTGGGCAACAGCTCTGCCCAGCGCTTGAGGAAGCTGCTGCAACTGCCGCACTCGGTCACCAGTAGATCGAAGTCCAGGCCTGCCAACAGGTCCAGATTCTGTCGGGCTAGCTGCTGGGCGGCCTCGATGTCACCATACGACCACGGGGGCAGGCCGCAGCAGTTGTTGGGAGCTACTGTCACCTGACATCCTGCTTTCTGCAGCAGCTTGATGCCAGCCTCGCCGGTCTGGGGCAGTTGGAAGTTGGTGGCGCAACCGATGAAGTAGAGCACCTTCGGCCCGGTCGCTTGCTCTGGCTCAAGACGCAAAAGTCTGACATCTGTATGCTTCGGGCTGATGAAGCCGAGGCGAGGCAGCCGATCCCGCAAGAAGGCTCCGGGCATCGTTGCAACCAATCCTTCGGCAACATCCAGGGTGGGGCTTAGCCACCGCAGCAAACCTAATCGGCGGGCTACGCTGGATAGGCCGGTGCGCTTGCCCAGCGACGTCAAGCGGACGAGGCGAGTGAGACGCCCAGGATTGGGCAGCAGGTTGCGGAAGATATAACGCTGGACGGCGGGCTGGCCATACTCGGCATAGTAAGCCTGGCGGGCACGCACCATCAGTTCGTTAGTCTGCACGCTGCCGAAACAATCAACCGTGCACGCGCCGCACAGCAGGCATTCGAAGAAGGGCTCTAGCATCGGGCGGGTCAGATCGCTGTCGCCCTCCATTACCGCCCGCAGAGTCTGGTTCCGCCCCCGGGCCACCGACGGCTCGCGCCGCACTACGCGGTAGACCGGACAGCTTTGCATGCAATAGCCGCACTTGTTGCATCTGCTAAGTTCAGCCTCAATGAATTGGCTATCGCTAATCATGGAGTATGTTGCTATCTTCCAATCATAATACGTCAGGCAGTATGCTGTGCGGGTCGAGGGCATGCTTCAGCCGGCGACAAATCTCTCGCGAAGTCCCTGGTGGTGGCAGTGTAGCGAGTCCTGGGGGTGGCAGAGCCAGCCAGCTAGTTGTCCCTCCGTACTTCTCAGCCAGGATCTGGGCTTGGCTCTGATAGTTGCGCAGCTCCAGCTTGCCACTCACCGCACAGTGCACCAATCCCAGCCCCGGTGAGGCGCGCAACGCCCCTGCGCTGTCCAGTGCGTTCAGCTCGGCGGTGAGCGTTGTGGTAGCGCTTAGCTGACAGGAGGCCCTCAGTATTGCCGTGCCTGCTGGCTGTACCGCGAGATTGGTCACGTCCGACCACAGGGCCAGGTAATCTCTATCAAGCTCGCGCCAATCGCCCAGGCCGTGCTCTGTGGCCATCGCTCCCAGTCGCTCGACCATCTCCTCAACGTCCTCAGTAAATCCCTCCAGCCCAACAAGCAACGTCCACTGCCTGTTGACTCGCCCGACAGTCTCACCGGCGAGTGGATTGAGTAGCTCAATTGCCGCCGGCCGCAAGGGGGAAGCGAACAGTTCGGCAAGTAGGGGGGCAGCCACCATTGGATCCTCCATCGACAGCGCCACGGTACGCAGCGCTTCCGGGCGCGGCAAGGTGCGGAGCGTTACCTCCAGTATCGCCCCCAGTCTGCCACACGACCCGATGAACAACTTCTCCATTGCGTAGCCCGCCACGTTCTTCACACACGAGCTGCCAAAACTGACCACTTCACCGCCGGGCAGAGCCGCTTTGATGCGGGTGACCAGGTCGCGCGGCCCGCCGTAAACCAGGCGGTGCGGTCCCGACTCGTGGGCGGCCAATATGCCCCCCACAGTAGCCCGCTGGGCAAAGCGAGGACGCAGGGCCAGCATCTGCCCATGGTAGGCCACTGCCTCTTCGATCTGGGGCAGCGTGACGCCGCCCTCGACGGTAATGGTCAGGTTTTCGTAGTCGTAGGCGAGGATGTGATTCAGGCACTTAGTACTGATGACCGCCACGTCGTCGGCGAGCGGGTCCAGCTTGGTTCCCGCTCCGCGGACAACGACCGGCTGTCGCTCGCGATGAGCGAGGGCAAGCATCTTCTGGACTGCTTCTTCGTCAACCGGCTCAAACCAGCCCTGCTCGTTGCGCGCTGCAACCTGGGGCGCCACTTGCGTGAAACTCCCCTCCGGCAGCAGAAGCGGTTCGGATTCGGTGATTTCGTCCCGATCGGGCAGGACTTTGTCGGGATTGCAGAGCAGATCAGGATCGAACGCTTCTTTGACTTGCCACATCAGACGCAGCTCCGCTGGCCCGAACATCAGCGGCATATACTTGCGCTTGCCACAGCCAATCCCGTGCTCGCCGGTAAGCACCCCACCGTGGGCGATAGCAAGTCGCGTTATCTCCTCATCAATGGCCCTCACGCGTCTGGCCTGGTCCTCATCGCGGGGATCGTAGAGCACCAGCGGGTGCAGGTTGCCATCGCCGGCGTGGAAGACATTGGCAATTGAGATGCCCCACTTCTGGCCAATCGCCAGGACCTCGGCCAATACCTGGGGCAGGGCAGTGCGGGGAACGGAGATATCCGTGCAAATCTTGCTGGGAGCGATATTCACAACCGCGCCAAAGGCGCCCTTGCGGCCCTTCCAGAGCAGCGCCCGCTGCTGTTCATCATCAGCCACCCGGAAATCGCGCACATCGCTGCGCTGACACGCCCGCTTAATCTGC
Organism: bacterium; assembly: GCA_030615605.1. Classification (GTDB taxonomy): domain Bacteria; phylum Armatimonadota; class Zipacnadia; order Zipacnadales; family Zipacnadaceae; genus JALGTD01. The sequence goes on along the minus strand of JAUWYY010000043.1, from coordinate 5,685 downwards.
TCGACCTGGCGGTCCATACTGGCGGGCAGGCCATCCAGCTCAATCAAAAGTACCGCCGCCGCATCGAGCGGGTAGCCGGCCTGCAGGCTCTCCTCCACCGCTCTGATCATCGCGTTGTCCATCATCTCCAGGGTGGCGGGTATTATGCCCTCAGCGATGATATCGGATACCGCCTGACTGGCTGTACCTAACGAGTCGAATATCGCCAGCATTGTGACTACAGTCTCCGGCATCGGCATAATGCGGCAGGTGATTTCGGTAACCAGGCCAAGTGTTCCCTCGCCGCCTACGATTATGCCCGTCAGGTCGTAACCGGGCCAGTCCAGAGACTTGCCGCCGGTCCGCAGGCACCGCCCGTCGGGCAAGACCATCTCAACACCAAGAACATGGTTGGCGGTAACGCCGTACTTGAGGCAATGCGGTCCCCCGGCGTTCTCGCCTACGTTGCCGCCGAGGGTACAGACGTTCTGGCTGGCCGGGTCAGGCGCGTAGAAGTAACCAGGCGTGGCCAGCGCGTCTTGTAGGTCTATATTGATGACACCCGGTTGCACCACGGCGCGCTGGTTTTCGTAGTCAAGCTGGAGAATGCGATCCATGCGAGTGAAAGCAACCACCACCCCACCGCGCACGGGAACAGGACCTCCGCTGAGGCTGGTGGCGGCGCCACGTGGCACCACAGCCACGCCCGCGGCATGACAGATTCTGGCCACAGCGGCTACCTGCTCGGTCGTTTCAGGGAGCACCACCAGTTGCGGCGTGCTCTCATACAGCGTGCCATCATACCCATACAGAGAAAGCTGGACGGGATCGTCCAGTACCCCCTCGGCGGGTATTACTTCGCGCAACTGGTCGGCAAGTGCTGATGTCACCTGGACTCTCCTAGTCCAGAATCTCGTTGAGTGCTCCCAGCAGCATTAGTACGTTGTTGGGTGTGGAACTGGCGCCCATTAGCCCGATTCGCCAGACCTTGCCCTTCAGGTCTCCCAGCCCGCCACCTATCTCGATATTGTATTCGTTGAGCAGGCGCTGGCGAACCGTCGCGTCGTCGGCGCCTTCGGGGATGCGGACGGCATTGAGGCTCCACAGCCGATACTTCGGGTCAGGGAGCATTGTCAGGCCCATTTCGACCAGGCCGGCCACCAGTAGCTCGTGGTTGGCCTGGTGCCGACCCCAGCGCGCTTCCAGGCCCTCGGCCAGAACCAGGCGCAGGCCTTCGTGGAAGCCATAAAGCGCATTGACCGGCGCGGTATGATGGTAGGTGCGCTCCTCGCCCCAGTATTTGTGCACCATACTCATATCGAGATACCAGTTAGCGACTTTGGTCTTGCGGCTCTCGAGGGCTGCTACTGCCGCGGGCGAAAATGAGATAGGGGCCAGCCCCGGGGGAATGCTGAGACATTTCTGGGTACCCGAGTAACAGGCGTCAATGCCCCACTCGTCCATTTTGACGGGATGACCACCCAGGGACGTTACGCAGTCAACCACCAGCAGCGCTCCGGCCTGGTGGGTGATGCGCGAAATCTCCTCCAGGGGCTGTAGCACGCCCGTGGAGGTCTCCGCGTGGACGATAGCTACCAGCTTCGTCGGCCCGTCCGCGAGGGCCTGGCGAACCTCGTCGGGATCAGTCGGCTGGCCCCAGGATGCCTTCACAGCTATCACCTCACCGCCATAGCGGGCACAGATGTCAGCGATCCGCTCCCCGAAAACACCGTGCACACACACCACACATCGGTCGCCCGGCTCGATAAGATTACACAGGGCAGCTTCCATGCCGGCACTGCCCGTGCCGGAGACGGGGATGGTCAGCTCATTGTCGGTCAACATTACCTCGCGCAGCATCGTTTTGATGCCCTCCATAATCTTGATGAACTGCGGGTCGAGGTGGCCGATAGGCGGCAGAGCCATAGCCTGCAGAACGCGCGCATCCACGTTGCTGGGTCCTGGTCCCATTAATATGCGTGGAGAGAAATCCAGTGAGCCAGACATCATTCTACCTCCTGAGGCGTTGTATTCAAATCACCTTTGCAGATTATATTCACTGCACCGGCGAGCCATTCCTTTCCGTGCGGGCTAATTGCCGGCAAAATCTGGCTTATCCCGAGCTACAACTTGGGCGTAGTGGGCACCCGGAAGGCTTGTTATGATCAATCCATTGGAGGGAACTTCTCTGTATGGCAGGAACTGCGGCCTTGGCAGAGAATGAATCATTTCGACGACGGTTCCATGCTGACAGTCCAGAACAACTACCTGACAATTGGTATCACCAAATGGAGGGCAACCCGTGGTAACCGATACTTCACGGCCCATACGTGTCAACACCCCTCACAAGTTGGATAGCTGGCAGTATCAGCACATAATGACGAAAGGATGGATAAGCGAATGAGTCATCTACCAAGCGAAGATGGTGGTCCAGGCTGGAAGCCGCATCTGATCCGTCAAGATGACGGCCAGGGCGGCTGGGTGCTCAAACCGGCGGAGTGTCAGATCCTGCGGTACCGCGAGCAGGGGACCAATCTCGGCTATGGCCTGGCCCAGATGGACAATGGGGAAGTGGTGTTGCTGGGGAGTTGCAACTCGGGTAAGAGTCTGTGGTACGGTGGGGGAGAAGGCGAAAAGACTATTATCGCCTTCAGCCAAGATCGGGGCGAGACCTGGAGCGAACTGGAGCCGGTTCCTCTTCTGAGTCCTCTTGACGACATCGGCGGTGGCCGGCCTATGATGCTGGCCTATCTGGGGGGAGGTAACCTGACCTTCAAGACAGGGTGGTTCGAGGGCACCCGCCATTTCAGCAGCGACTATGGGAGGACCTGGTCGGAACACGTGCCGGATCAGCCCGCTCTCAACGGAGGTGGGTGGGGTACGGAGGGTAATCCGCTGGTAGACCGCGATGAGCACGGGATGGTTACCCGTATAGCCGAGATTGCGTTTAACTTCGGGGGACTCGAGGTCGGTTACGTAATGCAGGAGCCCTCCCATGCGTTCCTGCGCTGGTCGTATGACGGAGGTCGGACCTGGAGAGATGAGAGCAACCCCCAGGCCTGGTATCACGAGGACACTTGCCAGGGGAAAACCTACACGCGCGGCATCAGCGAAGGATCGCTGGTGCGGGCGGCGAATGGCTGGCTGGTGGCGGCCCTGCGCACCGATGTCCCGGCCCGGTACTTTGAGCATCCGTATTGTGACCAGATGGAGGGCGTGGGCATATCGATCTCTGAAGACGACGGGAAAACCTGGTCGCCGGTCAACGAGAACATACTCTACGACGCCGGCCGCATGCATGCTCACCTGTTGCGAATGCCCAATGGCGATCTGGTGATGACAGTGACGGTTCGCCAGGACATTCAGGACGGCAAACTGGCTAGTTACCGGCGGGGTTGCGAGGCGATTATCAGTCATGATAACGGCCTGACCTGGGACCTGGAGCGCAAGTATATCCTGGATGAGTGGCAGTTCCTGGATCGCGACGTCCCGCACCTGGGATCCTGTGGGCATCTGTACTCAGCGCTTTTGGACGACGGTTCTATCCTCACTGCCCATAACAACTACCTGAGCAAGGGCATAACCTTGATTCGCTGGCGGCCCTGACAGCAGCGGGCCAATGCCCTGACAGCACCGGGGCAATTGCACTAAGTGGAAACAGGCGGCGGCATTCTAGACCCTGCTGTTCTATCTCGACGAATTTCTGTACACGGACTGGGGCTGGTCAGGTTGGCCGAGACAACAGCGACCATCACGCACCAAGGTCAACTGCCAGGCAAACCAGGTACTGGGCATATCCAGTGCCTGGTTTCTTTCTGTCGGAGCGCTGCCAATGGTGCCGGCAAGATCGAGACAGGGGAACCGGAGCTGAACCGCTTTCGGCACCGGCGCTCGGTAGTGCAGAGCACCGTTCGCAAGCCTCTCGGAACCGTGCGCGCCTGTGATTATTGGTAGCAAGAAGTCGGTATAGGGAAGGGTTTATGTAGCTGGTAGAGAATAGTATACTCAGCAAGGCCCTGTGTCCGAAATCGTGCGCCCATTTGAACAGCTAGCCGAGGAGAACATGCAACGGCAAGGAGAATTGGCGGGGCTCCAATCTTTGTAGTCGTAGTTTTCAGCGGCGCAGGGGGAGCAAGAGGTGAAAATGGGAGCAAGAGCAGACGAGGCCCAGGCCCCATCCCGCCAAGGGAGGTTGGTATTATGCTGGCAGTGAGAGAGTTTAGTGTTCCTTCGTTAATCCTCACCGGTTCGGGGGCCTCACAGGAGGTGGGAGAGCAGTGCAGCAAGAGAGGACTACAGAAAGGCCTGATCGTCACTGACGAGACGATACGCAGCTCGGGTATTGTCCCACAAATCGAACAAGCGCTGTCGCAAAGCGGCATTGCATATTCGATTTACGACGGCGTAGCCACGGAACCGGTGGTAGAGTTCGTCGAAGCAGGGCTTGAGATGTATCGGAGGGATGGGTGCGACTTCGTGTTGGCGGTGGGAGGGGGAAGCCCGATTGATACGGCCAAGGCTATCGCTGTTATGACCACTAATGAGGGGTCAATCAGTGATTACAAGGGCATTGGCAAGGTCGCGGAGAAAGGCGCGCCGCTAGTGGCGGTTCCGACCACGGCGGGGACAGGAAGCGAGGCGAGCGTCTACACGATCATCACCGATGCAGCGACCGATGTTAAAATGCTCATCGGTAGCCCCTTTCTTATGCCGGATGTAGCTATTGTGGATCCGCTCTTGGCGATTTCCTCGCCGCCTGGGGTTACGGCGGCAACGGGGATTGATGCGCTGGTCCACGCGATTGAGGCGTACGTGTCGGTCAAGGCGCAGCCTATGAGCGATGTTTTCGCTCTCTCGGCGATCGAGCTGATCAGCGGCAACCTGCGGCATGCCTGGGCCAATGGGGATGATCTGGACGCCAGGGAGAAGACGATGTTGGGAGCGCTTCAGGCCGGTATTGCCTTTAGCAACTCGTCGGTGGCCCTGGTGCACGGGATGTCGCGGCCCATTGGAGCGTATTTCCATCTGGCTCATGGTGTCTCCAACGCGGTGCTTCTGGTTGTCGTCATGGAATTCAGCCTGACCGGTAATGCGCGGCGATATACAGACATCGCCCAGTCTCTGGGCGAGAACACCGATGAGCTAACGGACCTACAAGCCGCAGAGTTGGGCGTTGATGCAGTGCGCAGGCTTGTCAGCGATGTCAATATACCGCCATTGCACGAGCTGATCGAAGACGAAGAGGAGTTCTATCGGCTAGCTCCGCAGATGGCCGAAGATGCAATTGACAGTGGTAGCCCAGCCAACAATCCGCGTCAGGCCACGAAAGAGGAGATCATCGAACTATACAAGAGGGCCTATTCAGGATAGGAACGTGATTGGCCTGGGAGCAATTGATGCGTTGAGCAAAGAAGATATGATGCGAAGCAAGAATCTACGCGGAAAACCCGTCCAAGCTGCTGAGCGCTCCGGGTGGTTTGCTGAACTGGACAGATATTGGTTTGAGCAAAGCCCCCAGCATTATCTGGAATCTCCTGAATTCGTCGCTTTTGAACAGATTGCTGGGGTCAGGCTAGGAGACCTGTGCTCAAATGACAGCGATACGGTGGGAGCGGCTCAGCAGAGACTCGTAGAGCAGAGTGTTGTGATGAATGAGGTGCAGAAAGATCACTCAGGCTACAGTTTTCCGTTTCTCGTCTATACACA
>JAUWYY010000029.1 GCA_030615605.1 bacterium | reverse complement strand
CTGTGCTTTCTGACCTGGGCGATCGGGCCGGGGCCAAAGCCGCCTACGAGGAGGCCCTGGCCATTCGCAGGGAGCTGGCCGCCGCCGAGCCGGCTGCCTTCCGGCCCCATGTGGCCATGACGGTAAACAACCTGGGGACTGTGCTTTCTCGGCTGGGCGATCGGGCCGGGGCCAAAGCCGCCTACGAGGAGGCCCTGGCCATTCGCAGGGAGCTGGCCGCCGCCGAGCCAGCTGCCTTCCGACCCGATGTGGCCATGACGCTCAACAACCTGGGGACTGTGCTTTCTGACCTGGGCGATCGGGCCGGGGCCCGAGAGAAGCTTGAAGAAGCGATTTGTTTCTCTCTGGTGGGTTCGACGCTGTCCGGAAGCTGCCTCGCCAATCTTGCCTACTTGCACTGGAAGTGGGACGAACATCAGTTAGCCTTCGCCCGGGCACGCGAAGCTGTAGGCGTTGTAGAAGAGTGGCTATACACTTCTGCCACTCCTACTACCCACTATTCATTCAAGGAAGAGATCCTCACCGCGTACCATATCCGTTTGGCCGATCCCGCGGAAGCTGGCGATCCACATAGCTTGTTTCGCATCATCGAAAGTCTCCGTCAGGGCGAGCTTCTTTCTAACGTAGCCCCTACAAGTGACGAACCTGCGACAGGCTCCGGAGCCGTATTGCCCTCGGCGCAACTGATATTGGCCGAGGCTCGACAGGCGACAGCATTATTAGATAGAGGTCCTGTCGGTTTATTGGAGCAGTGCCCGGCCGCAAAGGATACCATTTACCTCACGATCCAGCGGACGATCGATGGGGTTCTCTTCGTGGTGCTGGACCCGGATGGCCTGCGCAGCTTCTCGGCGAACAACGAGTGGAATGAGGCAGCCCGGTCTGTGTTGTATAGCGAATTGTCGATACACAATATTCCTCCTGATGCTATCGTCACCAGAGGACAAGAACTGTGGCATGCGCTGCCAGAGGAAGTGCAGGCGCTGTTCAGCGATGGCCGGACAATCTACTTATCACCGGATGACCTCACATCCAATGTACCGTTGGAATTCCTTTGCCCGACCGGTAGGCCCGAAGACTTTCTCGGATTGACCCATGTTCTCGCCCGAACCCCGGGGCTCCTGCGATACAGTCAAGCTCTTGAAGACGTAATCATCGCAACCGCCTCACCCCCTTCAGTCGCACTTTTTGCGGACCCGGACGCCGATCTGGGCTATAGTGAGGTTGAAGCTGACGTTATCTCCATGGCGTTTAGTAAGAGTTTCGAATTCGTGCCGGAGGGACGTTGGCACAGAGCCAACGAAGCGACAATCACGCGTTTCCTTGAAGGGTACGCGATGGACCCCTGGATCATCCACTTCACCGGTCATGGCGGCTACGCCAGCGGCGAAGCGTACTTGTGTTTTGCAGAAGACGGCATGCTCGCCCCGCGCGGACTTCCAGATGTGCCCTCCAGCGGCAGACCATTAGTGGTGCTCAATGCCTGCGTGGCCGGCAGAGCTGAGCCTATGGGGGGAGCCTATCGTGGGTTGGTCGATGCGTTTCTGTCGAGAGGCGCTGCGGTCGTCATCGCCAGCTCTTTTCCGGTCTACGATTTCCCTTCGATGCGTTTCGCCAACCACTTCTATGCTCATCTATTGAAGGGTGCCTCGGTGGGCGAGGCTCTTCTCTGCGCCCGTCGAATGGTTGCTGCCAGTCCTGATGCTCACCCGCTCCACTGGGGGCTGTTTATGCCCTGGGGCAATGTCAACGCCCGGCTGAAGCAACCGCTGGGCTCCTCATAGAACTCCGAGTGGGGCACAGTCGCCTTTTCACTCTTTCCTCCTTGCAAAGGCTGTCTTAGGATAGCGCGGGTTCCACCGGTGAAGTTCTTGCTGGCTAATGTTTCTCGGGGTTGGTAGCAGCACGGAGTAGTTTATTGCAGTCTGGCAGTAAAGGTTTGGGCAGGCCTTCTGCTGGCAATCTTGGGATCAGGAGTATTGCTCTCCTATATGGCTCAGCAAGGGTGGTCTCAGTGCTGGACGCGCTTTAGGCTCGGTCTGATCTCGCCATCATCGGTATACCTTTGGTACGGGTCTGGTACCGGTTGCTGGATGCGACTGATATCCTGTGGGCTGCCCTAGTTTGCAGGAATCGGGGCTTTCAGGGCCATCTCGTTGTGCTGTGGCCTAGATTGAAGCCCGTCAGTATTCTACCTACCGTCGGCCATCTGCGCCCTCTAGAACCCGCCGTATCAACATTTCGGCGCTTACGTCGGCAGTCACCTCGGAACGATCGGCCAGAGGTTGCTCGGCGAGCTGGTAGTATAGCTTGACCAGCTTCTCTAGGTCCGTCGCCGACTCGGCCAGCATTTCGCCTTCGCTGTTGCGTAGCCGTTGGAGCAGCCTGGTCACATCAACCTCAATAGCGGTGGCTATTCTCTCGCGGAATTTGAATGACCGCTCCTGCAGCCGCTTGCGTATCTCGGCGGCATCTTCTTCGACACGGGCAAGCACGCGCTTCTGCCAATTATGCTCAGTTGACCAACCGGCGATGGTGGATCGGGTAGTGCTGGGAACCTCCTCGCCGTTCTGCTTTCGTTCTGCATAAAGTCCAACGAGTTTCTCAATACTACGCTCCGGCCCCAGCCCGAAGTAGTCCTCAAAGGCCTGTTGTGCGTTAGGTGTCTCTTTCACTGACTATCACCGCCTTCTGGGTGACTGGGCGGACCCCACAATATCCTTAATCACAAAGCAAAAGCCGCCAGTCCCGATTTAGAATCGGTGGCTGGCGGCCAATGAAAGTCTACCGCGGTCAGGCTTGCTTGTCAAGTGCCTCGGCAAACTGGGTTACGGCTCGCCCCTCCAGCTTCTCATATTTCCACCGTTCAGTCTGGCGGCCACCGCAGCTCACCAGCGCTTCGTGATAGGGCTGGTAGTTGTGGCGGTGCTGAGGGCGTACACTGTGGCTGCTTCCTGCGGCTTGCAGAGTACGTGGAACGTGCGATCGACGCCGAGGTCTACTATCCCAATGATAACTTCATGTGCGGGATTTGTGGGGTACGGGGAGATTGTGCGGGGAGTGGTAACTCGTGCCGGAGACCGCCACCCCTCCTCCGCCTATCACATGGCTATAGTTCGACCTCGGCAAATGCCGGGAAGTACCTGTATATCTTGCCGTATGCATCCGCGTGATCCTTCGGAATGCCCGATGTGTCGGGAGATGCCACCTCGGCTGCTATTCGGCGTTGGTCGAGATGCCGCCGCTCGAGGTATGTCAGATAAGGGACTTCGATAAGGTACCGCTCTGAGTCCCCACAGATGAAGTCCAGGTCCTCAAACGTACACCGGGCCACAGCGTCTTCCTGTCCCTCGCGATAGAGCAGTCCCCCCACGGTCAGCATGCGCGAAGTATCGCGGTAATGGAAGTTGAGCAGTTGCTTGTATCGGAGCCTAGTCGCCTCACCCAAGCTGGCATTCCTATCGCGTAACCATTCTTTGATCTCGTTATCGATAATCCTGCGGCACACCCGCGCCAGCCCCCAATCCGTGAGGTCGCGTGCTTTCACGTCGAGAGGTACACGGCCCGAGACGTGGCCCTGCAGCCTTGTGAGTTCTTTGTTGTTGATCTGCCTGATGCGCTGTTCGGAGAATTTACTAGATAAAGGCATGTGTGCGTTGACGGTCACTACGAGCATACTACCTGGCTGCGCGTTAGCGCAGAAGAATCGCACGTCCGCGAGCTTGGATTCATCCAGCTTGCCGTCATAGTCGAGCCACAATATCGTGGGCGCATCCCAGGCGAGCTTAGGTAGCTCGTCGTTCGAGTGGCCCTCCCTTATCTCGATGCACCCGAAGGGCCGGTTGAACTCACAGCGCGGAGCAGCGTCGGGGTCTGCCTCGATACTGCACATATTGGTAATGCCCAGCGACTTGTGGAACAGGACGAAGTCCGCGAAGTAGAACGAGCCAAGCCCGACGTATCGGTAGTCCTTAACCGGGCCAAGCGCCGAGAGACGGCGAAAGGCCTCGCACATCATCTTCCGCTCGACGTGCTTTGCTGGCCGAATACTGTAGTCCACGTGCTCGCCGCTGCCCGGCATCAGTCGTCACACTCCGTCCTTAAGAAGTGCTCAAATGTCTTCTCGCCAGCCTCATGGTACGTCCCCACCCCCAAGGCTTTCTGCACCCGCTTGATCTCAGTGAGCGGTTTCTTGTACAGGATCTTACCGACACGAGGTCCGTCACGGATCACGTCCGGCTTCGGCGCCACAAACACGTCGCCCGTTTCGAGTTCCGCCAGCTTCTTCAGGGGTGCCTTCTGTAGCGCATCTCGCAAGGGCGTCTTCAGCGCCTCCTCTGCACGATCAGTCTCATCCTTTACGGCGTTGAAGAAGCCTATCACGGGCTGCATCAGATTCATCATCCGCTGCTGAACGGTCCTGTAGCACTTGGAGTTCTCATCCACGCCCGTTTTCGTTGTGTTCCACGGCAGCAGCCCGGCATCGTCTGAATCAAAGAACGCATAGCCCCTGAAACGCGCGTACTGGGGGTGGTACTTCGGGACATCAGCGCGTCCTCCTATCCATCCAGTGACGTCGCTCTTGTCGGCCCCAAGAACGAGGCGATCATTGCAGAAGATGTACCACCCCGCCTCTTTGGGGTCCTCTCGAGGCTGCTTTGAGCGGCTTACCCCCGCATAGAGCCGAACCTTGACCTTCCCGCCTTCGAGTTCCATCTCTTCGTACGCAGGCTTGATCTCCTTCGATTGCTGGAGTGTAAGCGGTTGCCCCTTCAGCCGGTTTCCGTTTAGGCTGATCTTGAGGCCCTTCTCCATGGTGTATAGATGTGCTGCGGCTATGTCAGCGCCCAGTCGGATTCCGAAATTCTCAAGCCCGAACTCCGAGGCCACGCTGGGATGGAGCCTCGAGACCTCGATGCGCGTCCCCCATTTGCCCTTCGCGAACAGCCTGCCCTTCTTCGGCCTCCGGGGGTCCTGGAACTCGAAGGTCCAGTCCTCCGGTTTGTTCTGCCAGTCGTCTACATCGATGACGACGCGGAAGGCGAACTTCGCACTGGTGGACTCGATCTCGGCGCGTTTGCCGAGCTTGAAGAGCGCTCTTTTCATCCCCACGCCGAACTGCCCCACGGAATGCTTCACCGACGGTGTACCGGCAGGTCTCCCGAAGCAAAATGCGTAGTGGCGCGCCAATTTCTCCGAGATTCCTCCGCAGTTGTCTTTGATCACGAAGGTGTCCGTCCCAGTTTCGATCCTGACGTGCAGTCCATCAAACGGCTGTTGTTTTCGGATCCGCCGAGCACCGTCCGCGCAGTTGTCCACAAGATCAACAATGGCGTGCTTCAACTCGATGTCTCGAGTGAGCATTTCGATGAAGAACTCCTTGGTCGGATCAGCCTTCACCTCGAGAGGAATAGGTTGCGCAGGGTTTGCTTTTCGTCTTGCCATGCTACTCGCCTCTTTCCTACTGGCCCCCGCTGATCAGCGGCAACGCCCGGACGACCGCACGGGCGACAGCCTGCGCAAGGAGTGGGGGCACGGCGTTACCAATCTGACGGAAGCCGTGCCATTTGGTTGAGTGGAACTGGAACCAATCTGGGAACGAGTGGAGCCTCGCCGCCTCACGGACTGTTATACACCGGTCCCACACAGGATGTATCGGGCGAGGGGCGGTGAACCCCCCGTGTGATTTGTCAGACCCTGCGCGAAGAGTATGAGCCAAGCCACATGCGGCCAGCCGATAGAATCGGCTGACTGGCTCGTAGGCTCCAGGTGCAGTCGCTGCGAAGCGTTCTACTGTCACTGGCGTGTGCCGAGTTCGCAGGCATCCCGTCAAACGACCGTTGCCCCCCGGACGGGGAGCAGACAAGTCGTTTGTGCCGCCTGGCTCGACTCGCAGCACCCTTACATAGTCACTCGGCGTGCCCAATTCGCCTTCGTACACATCAGTGTATAGCAGATACTCGAAGTCGTCGATATTCGGTAGGTCTCGTATCGCATCCCAGACTGTGGGAGGCCCTCCGTTTCGATCCCCGCCCCGATCGGTCAACGGCCGGGGGTATTGCGGCGCTATCTGGTCTTCTCGGTACCCGAGGATGAAAACACGCCGGCGGCGTTGTGGTACTCCAAAATCGCACGCGTCAAGCACCTGGATGGGAAGGATGACCGCGTAGCCCGACCGATACACCTGGTCCACGAACGACTCCAGAACGCGCACCGAAGTACCCATCATAAGCCCCGTCACATTCTCAACTACAAAGTAGCGGGGCCGCAACTCGCTCACCATCCGAGCGAAATCGGACATTAGTACGTTGCGCGGATCATCAGCCTGGCGCTTCCCACCAATGGAGAAGCCCTGACATGGGGGGCCTCCGAACAGGACGTCTATCTCCCTGCCCTGTAGTCCGGTCTCTGCACGGAGCTCCTCTCCAGATATCTCTGTGAGGTCGGCGCACACAGCCTTCGTATCGGGGAAGTTCCGCGCGTAGGTGCTGACGTGAATCGGATCCACGTCCACGGCTGCTGCGACTTCGAAGCCCGCTCTTTCGAAGCCCAGCGACATCCCCCCAGCGCCACAGAACAGGTCTATTGCTGTCGGCTTCTCCTGTTTACTCATGTCCACTGCCACCCTCATACCACACGCAGTGACGATCTATGCAGCAGCCTTCGCAGGCCGGGCCCCTCGGTCGGCAAACGGTCCGGCCGTGCATAACGCAACCGACGTGGAAGGCATATCTTCGCTTGCCCGGCACTAAGGCCTCCAGCTCTTGATGACACTGATCTGGACGTCTTCTGACTGTCCACCCCAGACGCTTCGCTATCCGATGAACGTGAGCATCAACGGGCAACACTTGGGCCCCCAAGGTGAACATCATCACGCACTTGGCCACTTTCTCGGAAACGCCTGGCAGAGACAATAGATACTCTTCCGTATCCTGTTGCGATTCTCCTGCGAGTCCTGCGAGACTACCGGAACCGAAATCCCCCTTGATTCTCCGCAGCGCTGCCCGTATCTGTCGAGACTTAACCGTAAAAAGCCCGGCTGGCCGCAACACGCGGCGAAGCGCCGACGACCGAGAGCTGAGTACCTCATCCCATGTCCTGAACCTCTGCCTCACACGCTCATAAGTCGATTGTGCGATCTTCGGTGACGTTTTGTTCGAAATGACAATGTAGATCAGGTCGTCTAACGGGTCCTCAGGATTGCCAAGCCGCGGCATTCCATAGCTCCGTTCGAGTGCCTCGCATACTCTCCGCACGATCTGTGCCCGAACCCTCACTGGGTTAGACCATATTGGCCCGGATATTGTTCTGACTTCGTCCAACCCAGTTGAGTTTGCGGCAATAGTCTGACGCCGCTGGACTTCAGGGACACCACTCATAATTCTGCCTGGCACAACCAAGTACCTTCATGTTGAGTCGACGGCCTCCATCAGCACCAAGATGCCGGTGCCTACGATAGCCGGTTTGCAGAGCCCGTGCCACTTTTCACTCCATCTTCACCGGAATGTAGACTTTCTTCAGCGGCACCATCGCCTGGTATTCGGGCTCCAGCTTCTCATAGTGCTCAGCAAGCACACTCGTGACCGGTTCGGTTGTTTCGCGTTCCCCAATGGATGAGAAGCCGCCGTCTGTCTGACTAGTGAAATGCCGATTCACACGTGTGTTGCGCTACCGGCGCAGCAAGCGTTCGATCCGGGCCCGAGCCGGCGGGTGAGTGCTGAAGAGGTTGGCAAGCCAGTTACCGCGCAGGGGATTGACTATGAACAGGTGCGAAGTACTCGGCTCGACATCCATAGGCAGCTGATGAGCACTGCGCTCAAGCTTGCTCAGAGCACTTGCCAAGCCTTCAGGCCTACCTGTCAGTTGGGTAGCGCTTTCATCAGCCTGATACTCCCGCGAACGCGAGATAGCCATCCGAATGAGCAGAGCCGCCACAGCTCCCAGCACCGCAAGCAGAATGATGCCCAACCCGCCGCCCCGTCGGTCCCGGCCATCTCCTGCAAACATACCAGCGAACATGCCAATCCGCGCCAGTATCATTAGTGCCCCCGCCATAGTCGCCGCCAGCGTCCCGATGAGCATATCCCGGTTGCGTACATGGGATAACTCGTGGGCCAGGACACCCTCTAGTTCGTCTTCATTGAGGACAGATAGCAAGCCTTGGGTGACTGCAACGACGGCATGTTGGGGATTGCGTCCCGTGGCGAAGGCATTCGGAGCACGCTGGGGTATGACAAAAACTCGGGGCATCGGAAGCCCAGCACGGTCGGCCAGCCGTCGCACTACCCGATACACATCCGGTGCCTCGGTTTCATCTACCGGCTGTGCCCGATACATAGCCAGCACAATGCGATCAGAAAACCAATACGTGACGAAGTTGAGTGCTGCTGCCAGGACCAAGGCAATAATCATCCCTTGCTGGCCGGCTACGAGATCGCCGACTAGGACGAACAGTCCAGTCAGTACAACCATAAGTAGGACAGTCTTCACGCCATTCATGTAGAGTGCGTCACTCCTTTGCGAATGCTCCTTTTCTACCCTTCACTTCATCATAGACGTCTTGGGCCGGCCTCAGGTGCGATATCTCAAGGTCGACCGACATGTCTGGCGTGGCATCATTCTCCGATCCTCTCCTCCACTAATGCAACCCCCCGTCCCTAAGCTCGTACAGCTCATAGACCAGCTCATCAACGGCCTGGTCGGTGGCGCTTATATTCCGCTACGTGCGTGTCAATTGAGTGTAGACGTGCGCAAGTAAGCCAACAAGCCGTGTGAGAAGGTGCCGCTGCAGCTTCCGATAGTCGCCAGGCCCATGAGGCATGGCCTTGCCAATGCACTGGCCAAAGAACTGAGTGAGCCTAACCATCTTCTCCTCAGCATCACTATCATGCTCCACATCGTGGCGATAGAAGTTGTCACGTAGCAGCCTGACTTCATCGTTGACAAAGTCTTGATGTTGAGCATCCAGCAAACTCCATAGAAGGCCTTCCTTCTTGCCCCCATCTTCCCACAGCAGGAAATATAGATAATCTACTACCTCGCCAAGAAGCTTCTCTGTCGCCGCTATAATGCCAGGGAAAGCTACGATTATACTCATGAACTTCGAGCTGGCACCGAATATAGGCTTCTTCCCGGCAAACCTAGAAGCTCTGTCGCAGTTGAGGATCAATGCACGCACTTGCAGCCCCAATGCCAACTCTGTTTCGTACGGGAGATCTGCCAAGAGTTCTTCTGCATCGGTCTGAATACCACGTTCGGCGATTCGATGGTGTATCTCGGCCCGCTGGACTTGCAGAATGTTGTATGTCGGCAGAGCCTCTAAGGAAGGGCCGGAGATTCCCGTTTGTGGATCGTACAGCGCCAGTGCTTCAAGATTGCTCGCACACATCATATTCGTTGCAGAAGAACAGGCGACCATTCCTGCGCTTGCTCGAACGACTGCGAGTTCATCACCCTCAGCTTCTTCCTCTTCTATGCGGTAGCGGTTGGCAGTCTGCTCGAAAATGGTTGGCGGCCGCAGGGCAATCTCGTGAAGCAAGCCAATCCGCGGAATGCGAAGCTGGGCCAATGACGCCCTAATCGCGGGGCCCATTATGAGACTAGCCCGCGCTGCTTCGGCAACCCCTAGGCTCTGTCGTGCGGCCGTCACCCGTGCCTCATCCAGCCGCGCCGACCAAGACAGCAGCGGTGCCATGGTCACGGACAACTCTAAAGATGGCCGTGTGGCCGCCTGGAGCGCCCGGGCCGATTGATCCCTCATACATTGAAGGTGCCGAAGCCATGATTCTGACAGAACCGATGCATAGGACGTCGCGGTAATGGATCGCAGATACTCCTGGTGAGCTATCAGCGGGACCATTTGGCTTCTAATTACAGACAATACACGCGATGCCGACGAGGCACCCAAGGTCTGACGGAGCCTTTCGATGCCCTCGCTCGCCACTTCACGCGTGTCTCTCTGCTCGACTTCGCCTTGGTCATTGTCTCTCTGGTCGCTCACACCTATCAGACCCCCTTACGAACAATCTTTTCATCCTTTTATGCTATGATTGTGATATACGCCTGCGGGTGTGGTTCCCCCTGTAGGTGCAAAATTTTATGTTGCGCCTGCTGCGACTATGGCAATCTCCTCGTCGGTCAGGTCGTACAGCTCATAGACCAGCTTATCAATGGCCTGGTCGGTGGCGGCTATCTGGCGCTGAATCCGCTCGCGGCTGCGCGGCGTTTTGACCTTCGCCAGCCGCTTGTGCAGCTCCAGCATCGTCTCCACCAGCTCCACCATCTTATCATGCCGCGCCACATCCGCCGGGTCATCACAGTCAATCGTGCGGATGGGGAGCTGCTGGAGATTTATAGGCTTGACCTCAGGGAAAACGCGCACAGCTTCATCTACGACACTGGAATATAGCAAATCCATAAGCTTGGAGTTCAATAGCCCCAGCATATAAAGATGTGACAGCATGTCCTCTTCAGCGAGTTGGACGATAATGATGCTTTTCAAAGCATAAAGATGACTATCGTCGAACCCTGCCATAATTCGGGGCGACGTCTGGCGAATGATGATCTTCGGGCGTTCGAAAAGCTTTCGCCTTCTAGGCCAGTTTAGGGAAAACCAAGGGATCTTGCCATTCTTTGCTTCTCTTCTGCGGAGTAGGCGAGGCTTGAACTGGCTCAGCCATTTCTCAGTGTTAGGATGCTCCTTCACTCGGGTTTGAGGTGTTAGGTAGATTATTCTCCGGTGAGATTTGGGCCAAACCGAGTATCGTAAGACCTCCGCTCCAGTAACCAGCGGCCTAAGAACTGCCGTCTCGATACCCCGCTCGTAGGCCTCTTCCTCGGTCATTACGTAGGCAGCATCGTAACCAGAACTCACTCCGGTTGCAACATCCTCAGCTACTTCCCCAAGGGGCAACAGCCTGAAACACTTCTCAAACAGAATACGGTGGGCTCGAGGCACAACCACGAATCGCCCGTTTCGCAGTTCTTCCTTCGAGGCAATAGTGGCTTCCGGTGTCTGCAGTAGTAGTGCAGGGAGTTCTGAGCGGGGTGCTCTTCGCAAGTCCTGGTATGCCAAACGATCAGCGGCAGGACGCCCCACTACAATAACGCAAGCGGGCGCAGTTACGCGAGGAAACACCCCGTCGCCGAGATTAGCGACCCTCTTGATTGCGTATTCATGGATTATTAGGGTGCGCAGTTTGCCAAACTCAGCTTGGCCCAGGAAACTACTCGGAAGAATGAATGCGAGCGTACCACTTGCCCCAAGTAGGAGCATCCCCCTAAACGTGAAGTAGAGGAATGATTCTGGCGTTCTCATGTGAATCTGTGAGAAAGCCTCCCTCAGGTATATCTTTTCATCGTCACTGAAAGAAGCTCCCCAAGGCGGATTACCGATGACGCAGTCGAAACCGCCGGCGGCCATGATCTCCGGGAACTCAGCGTCCCAGTCGAAGGCGTTGACGCGGCGGGCCTCCTCCTCGTCAAGCAGCGCCAGTTGCTTCCCCTGATAATAGTCCGGGCCAATCAGACTGTTGCCGCACTTGATATTATCGTCAATATTGGGCAGCACCCGCTCCTGGGCCAGTTGCAACTGCCCGCTGAGCGTCTCCTCGGTCTCCCCCTCCATACATTTGAGTAGCAGGTTGAGCTTGGTGACCTCCACGGCCTGGGGGTCAATGTCCACACCGTAGATATTGTTCAGTAGGATGCGCTTGCGCTCGAAGGTGGACAGCCGCCATTCGTTCTCGCGCACCTGGATAATGGCCGGCTGCTTGCCCCGTGCATGCTTCTTGGGGCTATGGTTGGTGTAGTAGTCCAGGTGCCAGTTGAGCAGATACTGGTATGCACCCAGGAGGAACGACCCCGAGCCGCAGGCCGGGTCGAGGATGCGCAGCTTGCTAGCCGCTTCAGGCGCCTCGGCCTCTTCCAGCGCCGGGCCGACGGTGTGCTCGACGATGTAGTCCACAATGTAGGTGGGCGTGTAGTAGACGCCCCCGGCTTTCTTGACCTCGGGCTTCTCCTCGACCTTGGCCCGGTGGCTGGGGGTAAGCCGGATGACCTTACCCAGGAACTGCTCGTAGACAGCCCCCAGGATGTCAGCGCCGATCACGGAGAACTCGTAGGGGCACTGCGGGTAGTAAAGCTCGGCCAGGATTGACTGCAGGGCCTTGTCGGAGACCTCGAGGTCGGGCGTTAGCCGATCACCGCTCGCGCTGAAGTCGAACAGCCCGGCGTTATACTTGGTATCAGCCTGCTGGTAGAGCTGGCACAGACGCGGGTAGAGACCCGTGCCGTCCAGCAGGTCGCGGAGGCGACCGTACGGCTCAACCCCCCGGTCTTCGGCAATGCGGAAAAACAGAATGCGGTCAATGGTCGTCTGCACAGCGAAGTTCAGGTCGTGCACGGACAGGTCAAGGTTGTGGCGGGCGATGTCTTTGGCCAGCATCTCCCGCCACTGCTCAATCTCCTGGAGGAACTCCGAGTCAACCTCGGTGGTGCCACGCTTGCGGCGGGTGCCTTCGGCGTAGCGGTCAAAGGAGCCCTTCAGTATCGCCTCTTTGGCGAAGATGGAGTAGATGTCGTCCAGGCGATCGCCGTATTCATCATAGGT
Organism: bacterium; assembly: GCA_030615605.1. Classification (GTDB taxonomy): domain Bacteria; phylum Armatimonadota; class Zipacnadia; order Zipacnadales; family Zipacnadaceae; genus JALGTD01. The sequence goes on along the minus strand of JAUWYY010000029.1, from coordinate 10,012 downwards.
TATGAAGTCAACCCGAGCCACGCTGGGCCCATCGGTCTCCTGCGGACGCTTGCTGCAGTCGTAAACCGCGAATTCCTCAAAATCAGTCAGAATGGACAGGGGCAGCTTCGCACTCCAGCCGTAGCGGCGAAGCTGGTAGGCCGGCGAGGGATCGGTCTTTATGTGCACCGAGGGCTTCTTTGCTTCCAGGAAGAACTTGCGCTGCCCGCCGATGCGGAAGCAGTAGTCCGGGGCCCTGGTCGCTCCCCGCACCTTGATGGCGTCCTCGTGGATAACTTCCTTGTAGGGTTCAGCGTAGCCCTGCTCGTTGGCAATATCCCAGCCCAGCGCCTCAAAGAAGGGGTCAATGAACTCCTGCCTCAGTTGCGCTTCGCGGTACGAGGCAGCAGCATACTGGTCGGCGTTACGCTGGTAACGTTCCACCAGGTCAGCAACAACGTCGCGTGTATCATCCGGCGCCTTCGTTAAGCGTGGCTCACGAGCTTCAGGCATTCTCAGGACCCCTCCACCAGTACAGTTCCACACGTGCAGCTGGAATCCTCCCCATTTTGGCCATACGGCACGGCGATGCGGGAAACCGGAAAGCAAGTCCGTCTGCTTTCCAGAAGGTCTGAACATCACCACGGAGAAGACGAGAGGTACAAGGAGGCGGTATGGATGGCACCAGACGACTCACGCACTGAAGACTCGCCGGACGACCTCAGCGACGAATGGGACTAACATAGCAGGTGGTACCATTAATGGGGGCAGGTCACTAGCAAGCCAAAGGAGGCGAGTATGATGACGACGGACCGGTTATGGGTCGTGATTGCGCTGTGGGTGAGGCTAGCCAGCGCCACACTATTCTGCGCTCCTGCCGCTGTCGCGCTAAGCCCGATGCCGGAACAAGGTACTACGCTATGCCCACTACGCTACATTGCGGAATGGCTGGGCGCGAGCGTAGCTTTCCACGAACGGGACGGGGCGATAACCCTTACGCTGGATCACAAGAGCATTGCATTGAAGCTGAACAGCGAGCATGCTGTGGTCAATGGAGTAGGTTTCCAGCTGCCAACACCCGCCATTGAGAAGAATGGGGTTACATATGTCCCCTGGCGGTTTGTCCGGGAAGTGCTGGGCGCCACAGTCTTGGGGTCCTCGTGTGTCGGGAGGAGAGGCAGGGAAGGAGTCACTGTGACGCATCCCCAAACCGGGGAGAAGCTCGTGTTCCCGACATGGGGTGTTCCACTTCCCGCGCTGCACATAGAGGCTTACTCAGGCCTTGTTGACAGGGTCGCAACGCGGCTGGACGACGGGGCAGACGTCAATGGCAGAGCTGAGGATGGCTCGGCCCCGCTACACTGGGCAGCATCCGCGGGCCGTGCCGCGGTGATAGATCTCTTGCTGGACAGAGGCGCCGACGTCAATATTCGGAGTAAGCGTTCGACACCGCTACACCTGGCCAGCGGGTATGGCGACACTGAGGTGGTAGAACTTCTGCTGAAGAGAGGTGCCCAGATCAACGCCGGGGATAGCGACGGCAAGAAACCGTTGCACGCTGCGGCCCATAACGCGCATACCGAGACGGCGAAGCTCCTGCTCGACAGAGGCGCTGACGTCAACGCCACCGACTATCACGCCGGCACGGCGCTGCACGATGCTGCCCGTATGGGCAACCGGGGGATGGCAGAGCTCCTCCTGGAGAGAGGGGGCGACGTCGATGCCAGGAATAGAAGCGGCGGGACGCCCCTCCACTCCGCAGCCTTCAACGGCAATACGGAAGTAGTCAGACTCCTGCTGGACAAAGGGGCCCATATGGACGTCAGGGACAATGGTGGGGTTCCGCCACTGCACTGGGCGGCAAGAGGCAGAGGCAAGAACACCGAGGCGGTGGTAACGCTTCTGCTGGACGCAGGGGTCGACGTCAATGCCAGAGCCGAGGACGGACGGACTCCGCTACACTGGGCGGCATCGAGCCGCCATAGCGAGGCCGTGATCAAACTCCTGCTGGATAGAGGGGCCGAGGTCGACGCTAGAAACGCGGTGGACAGGAGGCCGCTATACCATGCTGCCATAGGGGGGCATACTGAGGCCGTAAGACTTCTGCTGGATGCCGGGGCTGACATCAACGCCAGGGATGAGTACGGCAGCACTGCCCTGCACGCCGCGATGAATAACGGACTTCACTTTGAAACGGCCCGGTTCCTTCTCGCAAGAGGCGCCGAACTGGATGCCAAGGACAATCACGGCTGGACGGCCCTGTACTGGACAGTCTCGTCCGGCGATACTGAGATGGCTAAACTGCTCCTGGATGCCGGGGCTGACGTCAATGCCGGGGACAATGGCGGTGTCACGCCGCTACAGTTTGCAGTTAGAAAGGGCCGCCGGGAGATAGCAGAACTGCTGCGTGAATACGAGCGTTGATACACTGCAAATTAAGCAGGACGAGGAGCCCACCCGAACCATACCACAATAGGAAGACTATGAGAACCTTCAGCAAGGGGCGGGCGAGGGACAATACCTTCGTGGAGCGACTATGGCGTACGGTCAACTACGAGGAAGTATATCTGCACGATTATGCCAGCCCGCGCGAGGCGTGGCAGGGGTTAGCCAGATACTTTGAGTTGTACAATTACCGGTGCCTGCACCAGGCCCTGGATTACTGTACGCCCTGGAAGGTCTATCGCGACGCGGGCACAGCAACCGGTCCTCTGAAGCCCAAGCCAGGATACCAAGATGAATCTTAAAAGAAGACACTATGCCTGTCTTGAGAATGGGGTCCACCTAGGACAATCAACACGTACTCACGGGACAGCCGACCGCTCACCCGGTGTCGACATCCTTCAGCTATCCGATGGGTGGGCGTCTTCGTCGGGCGACTGCGGCGGGATTATTCCAGCGCACCTGGCAGCCTCGGCAATGTTCCGTCTGCCTCTGACCCCAAGCTTGCGGGCGATGTTGGAGGCGTGGGTCCTGATGGTAACGTCGGTGACCTGCAGCTTGCGCGCTATTGCCCGGTACGTCAGCGACGTATCAACGATCCACGGCAGCAGTTCCTGCTCACGGGGGGTGAGTCCCTCCCTCGGCCGTGGCCCGCCGGTGGGACGCTCCGCAGCTAATGACAAGACAACACGAGTGATATAATCACCGGCCATCTCCATCGCATCATCGAGGGCCTCAACTTGCAGTCGGCGCAGCGCGTTACTCACCGACACCCTGGGTGCGCTTATCGTGGTGCCCCACCGCTGCGCAATCTGCCTGTAGGTCAGACCCTGGCTGCGCAGGTGCAGCGCTTCGCACTCGCGAGGCCTTAGGGACATGGGGCCCACGGCGGGTCGCCCCTGCCACTGCAGCGCTGGTATGCGTGCCTCCTCCTCCGGCAAAAAGTGTGCCTTCAGTCGAACTACGACCTCACCTTCACCACGGCTGACTATGGCGCTCTCCAGCAGCAGTGCAACGACCTCGCGGCGCTCATCGTGGGCCAATGTCTCCCACACTGGGTCGAAGCGCGTGAGCAGATCGCAGATCTTCTGAGCATCCCGGGTGCGAGTTCCCCGGTGCTCTACCTGCCCGCGGAGTTGACGGGCCTCTTCTTCTATGACCGCAATCTGCCCGGTGTACGTGGCACTCGTCTTCTCAAACCTAGCGCGGAGTCCCGGTTCATTCGCGGCCTGGTCAATGACCCAATCGAGTTTGCGCTCTATGTTCTGCCGCTGCTTCTCAATCTCCGCCAGCTTTGCTTCAATATCGCGTTCGTCCTCAGCCAACAATCCTTCTATTTCGCCGCGAGCCAGTGCCTGGAACTGCGGCGTGTCCACCAGCGATCGAACATAGGCCAAAGCCGCCGCTTCGGCGGCGTCCGCACGGACCGAAACACCAGTGCAATCCAGATGACCGTCCTTGTAGCCGCGGGCGCACTGATAGCGTCGTGTGGGTGCGCTGCTAACAGTGACAAGGGCCCGCTCGCACTCACTGCAGCGGAGCGTTCCGCTCAAGAAGAAGCTGTTGGAGACACCTGGGAAGCGCCTGCGCGATGCCCGCTTCTTGCGCTCCATGATAGCGTCATAGTCTGCGGGCTGATAGTAGCGCTTCTCAAAGTGTTTGCCCTGGATGAGTTTTGGCTCGTCCTCACCGGCATCCAGCAGTCGTACCAAGCCCGCGTGAGTGCAATTGAACACGACGTTACGGACGTTAGCGACGGTCCACAGAGAATGCTTCCCGGGGGATGGCGCGCCGTGCTTGTTGAGGTAGACCATAATCTTGGTGCTCCCCCAACCGCGCATGTACAAATCTCTAATCGTGCGAATCCATCGCCCCTGCTCCGGCACTGGCTCGATGTGGCGTTTGCTGCCCTCCGGGTATTCCTCCGGTCGTTGCAGTCGCCAGCCGTATAGGGTCTTGTTCGTGGGAAGATGGCCCTGTCGGACACGGCGCGCCAGACTTTGCTTGACCTTGACACGGGTCTGCCGGGGCTGGTAGGCACTCCACACTGTGTTCATGCTAATGAATGCATGGTGCTCGGGATTGCTGGCGTCCCACTGCTGTCCGGGCGTCAGAATGAGGACGCCGGCGTCCTCCAGATCATCACACAAGTGACCAATCTCCGACTCGCTCCTGCCGAGGCGGTCGACAGCCTGGCAGACCAGGTGCGTGATGTTGCCGGCTGCAATATCGTGCACCATACGGGAATACTCAGGACGATAGCCCTTACCCCGGTCGAGTTCCTTCCTGGGCAGCGTGCCGCTGTAGCCTTCATCCACATACAGCTCACTACCGTAGCTACCTTTCCCGAAAACGCGGTCGCACTCAGCCAGGCAGACCGCCACTTGCGTATCGATCGGCGACTGGCGCTGCTTTTGCTCCTCGGTGGAGACACGACAGTATATAGCTGCATGAACCAGCCTTGCCATGTTATTCGTCACTCTTGCCACCTCCAATGTTAGTTTAACTTATATCATCTTAATTGTCAAGAGAGTTGACTCAGTTACATATGTTAGATATACCAACACTACGCTACGACGCCATTAGGGCTATCTACGTCGCTGCCGTTTTGTGCCCACGTCTCAACGTTCACTCTTTCTTCGCCCCTATCGGCCCGTCCCACTCTGCAACTCGGATTGCAGCCTCGCCAAGGATTCGCGCTGCTTGCTGGTACCGCGCCACCGGCTCGGTGGCAGGTGTGTCATCGGCCGGTGCATGAGGCTGTTTCTGCGGCTCCGGGTGAAGTTCTGAAAATGGGACCTCTCGAGGCCTGGGCTCATCCTGTCGAGATCTTCTCTCGGTCATCGTCATCACCCCCCTGGCTGAGAATCGGCAAGCGGCTCACCGCGTCGTGCCGGGTTGCAGTATCGCAATGCAAATAGACGGCCGTTACCGAGATATCGCTGTGGCCTAACAGTGTTTGGATGGTATGGAGGTCTGTGCCGCTGTGTAGCAGCATCGTGGCGTACGCGTGGCGCATCGAGTGGAGCGTATAGCCCCAGTCCGCTAGGCCTGCCCGCTTCAACAACCGTAGGAAGATGCGGCGCAGTGTCGTCGCACCCAGGCGCTTGCGGGTCTGGCTGAGCAGCAGTGGGCCCGGGCTCCGCCCTCTTTCCTGCACGTACTCCCCCAGGATGGCTTGGGTTTGCTCGGGTAGCGGGACTGTTCGCTCAACATTACCCTTGCCCAACACGCGAAGTTCTGAGCCATCCGTTGAGACATCAGCCAGGTCCAGGCCGAGCAACTCCCCCCGGCGCAGCCCCGTCGTCGCCAGCAGCCAGGTTACCCCTCGCTCCAGCGGGGTCCGCGCTGCCTCCAGCAGCAGAGAGCACTCCCGAGCGGAGGGATAGTTTGGCTCCCTCCGCACCCGCTTCGGCAGCGAGAGGCCCCGGGCTGGGTTGGCGGGCAGCAACTGCCTCCGGACGAGGTACTCACACCATGAACTGATAGCGTGCACTTTGCGCCGGACGGAGTTTGCCGCCAAGTCGCTCAACTGGCCCACATAGCGAAGCAGAAGGTCCTCATCCATGGTTTGGCTAGTTAGCTCCGCGCGGCCGTTGTCACACCATTCGGTGAACTGGCGGATGTCGGTGCCGTATGCGGCCGCCGTCCGCGGCGACAGCCGCCGGTGGTTGGTCAACTGGTGCAGAAAGTCGGCGACCGTTCCGCGCAAATCTGGCGGATTCTCGAGCGTGTCTTGTGGATCCATCTTTGCTCCCTTCGCAGCATGAATTCCCCCGGTCGGCGGGCAAACCATCTTGGTTCACACTGAGTATAACCGCTTGACTATCAGGCTAAAATGTGGTAAAGTGAAAACAGTTGTCACACCCCCAAGGAGGCTGGCGACCTATGTCGACGAAATCAGAGTTTACCGGTGAAAGCATCGTTCACGGAGGGTTGCCAGCGGCGGCTGCCCTGATCACCGCGGAGGGGATATTGGCAGCTGTGGGACGGGATCATCTACTCGTCCTGCCCTTGGCCCAGAAGGGAGGCCCATGGGTGGATTTCAGTACACTCGACTTCTTCCTTCCCGAGTTGATTGCCGCGACTAGGCTCCCCAAGCTTCCCATCGACATCTCGCCGCTGGTGGAAGTGTGTCGGGCTCACCCCGACGCGGTGAATGAGGTCGGCATCTGGGAGTACAGATTCTTCTATCTTGAGTTGTTGGCCAATGAGAAGGTGCTGACACCGCTGTTCTGGGCCCCCGCGTGGTTGCCGCTGCGACTGCGGTTGCCGGAGGCACCCAGACCTGATGCCAGTGCATCGGAGGATTGCACCGTGGGCTCCACACAACGATGCCAGCTAGCCTGGGAAAAACATGCCGACAGTTGGATCGAAGAGGGAATCATTGAGGCGGACGATGGGCGGCCGTGGCTGAGCTATCTGTGCTATCGTGAGCCGTACGTGATCGACAGCAAGGTGTACAACGGGGTTCGTGCCCCTGGGTCCCTTGACTTTGACAAGCTGCCCTTCTACCAGGAACCGGACGCCCATAAGACGGTGCTGCGCGCTATGAAGAGGGAACTGTGGCGCACTTCAATCTTCTGCCCAACACCGTTGCCCAACCGCACGGGCAAGGAGTTCCATGCGGCCTGCGATAGGTTTGGGCTGAGACATCGACGAGCCACTCAGCAGCAGATTGGAAAGGGTCATTTCGAGTGGTTCGTACATGAGCAGTGGGAGAATGAGGTGCCTAAGAAGGCCATAGGCCGCGAAGCCGTCCAGCGTGGTCTGTGGCCACATGGTACAAGAAAAAGCAACTGCGAGCCGACACATGACGATGACGTAGAGAACTGCCGCCGCGCTGTCATCCGCTTGATCAATACAAGAGAAGAATATTGGTTGAAGGAGCAAGCACAGCTCGTGCAGGGAAGCTGGGAATGACGGCGAACTAGCCTGGGTTATGGGGATGACCACCGCTTATACATACAAGGCACAAGCGATGGCCCGATTGACCTGCCCCCCTTGGGCTGAAGTCAAGGTAAGTCTCTCACAACAGGTGGTACCACAAATGGCGGCAGGTCAGGCCTGATGTCGAATCTACTTGTCTCGGGCAGCGAGCCGAATGGGGTCGTCCCCCTAAGCCAATGGCTGCGCGACAACGCCGCCAGCGTGGGAATCAAGTATGCATCGGAGCTAAGCCGACACTATCGGTAAGAGGTCACTCAGTAGTGATAGGAGGAGACTGCGGCGGAGCATAGCAACGCGCCGCACCCAGCCCGAGAAGCTCAAGACCGTCATCCGCCAGCCGGTGGCATAAGCCGCCCCTCGCGGCTCATCGTGCGCTTTCCGAACGGTTCATAGCCTCCCACGCCCAACGCCCCTCACCTCGGCGGGCATACAGGGCTGCTGGTCGTGGAACTATGTTCCGTCGCGTCGGCACCAGTCGCAGGCAAATCCAACAGTCGTCGGAGATGAAACAAGCACAATAGCAAGTCAATACGGCGTACTGATTTGCCGTATGCCGAGAGCAGCGAACACGGCTGCGGGAGCGAGATCTGGAGGTAGAATAGCATCGAACCGGGCCATTCCGCTCTTCAGGTGATCCGCTACTACCTCGTCGAGAGACTGCCACATAGAGAGCTTAACATTAGTGTCGCAGAACTTGTAAGAGCCTCGCCAGCCAGAGACATACAAGCTCATCTCTGTCAGGAGCTCGCGAAGATTGGATGCTGAACTGGTGATCCTGCGTACTCGTGCTTGAAACGCATTGACCTTTTCCCGGGCAGGGCGAACACCCTCTGAGTCAAAGCGTAGTCCCAGGAAATCGAACCCGCTGCTATATCGACAGATACGGGTTTTATCCTTTGCGCTATCCCCCAGTAGATGGAGCCTAAGGCCCAATTCCCCTAACAAGGACTCTGCGAGATGATAGGCCTCTTCGGCCTCTTGTGGTCCCTTTGTCAGCACGATGAAGTCATCGGCCCACCGTACCATACCGAAACCGTTTGAAACCATCGCGTTATCTAAGGGGAGGAGATAAAGGTTAGCGAACAAGGGCGACAATCCCCCTCCCTGCGGAATACCGACCCCAGGCCGGGGGAACACGGCTCTTTGCTCTTCGGTGAGGTGTGATTGGTCAGCCAGCACAACCTGAACTGCACGCGCCAGGAGTTCGAACAGTGGCCTATCGTGGTGGTACCGCTTCTGCAATATGGCGAGAAGCTTCTCTCTGCCTACGCTGTCGAAGAATCGTTGAATGTCCGCCTCCAAGACATACGTGCGGCCACTCTCATGAAGTTGATGAATACGTCTCACCGCATCTTCAAGCTTCACTCCCGGCAGGTATCCAAAACTACATGGACTTTTCAAGTCCGCAAAATCGGGGGAGATTACGTTATAAGTCGCCCTCATTGCAAGACGGTCGCTTACTGTAGGAATTGAGAGGGGCCGGTAGCCCCCATCATCCTTCTGAATGGGAAACGGCACCAGCTCACTGAATTCGTAAGTCCCGTCAAGGATTCCTCGCCGCACGCACTCGATGTGATGGCGAATCTTGCGGCCAAAATCCGATATAGACACTCCGTCCGTCCCTTTTGAGGTATCTTTTGCCTGGCGTACAGTCCCCCAAGCAGAATATAGATTATGGACATTTGCGATTCTGCGTATAGCACTCCCAGAGTACATCCGTTTTCTCCTCTTCATCGACGAATCCGAGCGCTGCCGCTGGATCAGGTATCGATGATAATGAGCAATGCCGGTTCCGAGTTCCGCGCTGCATATAGTATCACCAAAATGGTGACTTTGCACGGCAGAATATCGGTAGCATCGCGCTGGCCCGTCGCACCCGTACAAACCGGCGCTGGCCTACGCACCCGACATAGTGCGTAGCCAATAGGTCAGTGGACGAACCAAGTGCTGGTCCGTGCGATTTCCCACTTGCCCGGGATTCCTTGTTCACCTCCTCAGCCCGGGCGAGAGTGTATTATAGCACACTTGTCCGATTGATGCAACTGCCTGGACCAGAATTGTGTAGCTTTTCTACTGGATTCCTGCGCATACCCATACTCATCCATGCCTTTACCCAGCTTGCTCGTCCGGTAGAGCACGAACTCGATACTACGATCGCCAGTTCACTGGTGCACTGCCATGTTCCGTAGTGCACCAGTGTTCTGCTTGGGGTACGCACGGACATTTGCCTTGGCTCCAGACGGTCCCTCGTCTATACTATGCCTCGCGCTAGGCCAAACGCGGGGCGCCAATACCAAGACGTTCCGTCTCGTTCACAAGCCCCGCATGAAAGGAGAACCAGACTAATGATGAGGACATGGATGACTGGCCTGCGTTGAGGGGGGTAGGTGATGGCGAGCGTGAGCCAGCGCTGGGTGTCTGGGGGTGTCGCAGGAGGTATCACGTCTGCCCTGGGAGAAGTACCTAGCTCGGCATAAGAATGCGCTCAATATGGTCCCCTTTTGCGAGCGGCCGCGACCAGGGCATCCGGCAGCAAGGTAGGGCCGGGCGCGACAATCGCGTCGCGGCAGCCACTTGGCAGCAAGGAATGGCTGGCGGCCCGATGGTCTCTGACTTGTGGCCGCAGTCGTGCGCGCTTGTA
>JAUWYY010000021.1 GCA_030615605.1 bacterium | reverse complement strand
CTGAACCTGTCCCTATCCTGTTTCTGAACCTGTCCCTATCCTGTTTCTGAACCTGTCCCTATCCTGTTTCTGAACCTGTCCCTATCCTGTTTCTGAACCTGTCCCTATCCTGTTTCTGGACCTGTTCTTATCCTGTTTCTGGACCTGTTCTTATCCTGTTTCTGGACCTGTTCTTATCCTGTTTCTGGACCTGTTCTTGTCCTGTTTCTGGACCTGTTCTTATTCTGTCTCTATGCTGCCGTTCATGCCACTGCTCAATTAGTCTGGTGCTTTGCAGATCTTACAAGGCGTGTAGCCCAAGCTTTTGGCATCCTGGATAGTAATTGGGATATTACCTTTTCGCAGCGCCGGGCAGTCGGCCTGGTGATATTTCTTCCTGCCGATGCTAGTGATATAGACTGTAGTACTGGGCGGCACGGGGGAGTCTTCCTTGACCTCAGGGGCAGGGCACCCTGCTAGCAGAAGAAGGGTCGCCACGGACAATAATACCAGCATAGCAAGCACTACATAATGCTGCCTATAAATCATCTTTCTACACACCTCCTCGCCCCCAGTCTACGCCTGAGCGCCGGTTGCTGTCAATCGCCGGCCCTCTCCCCTATCCTCTCCGTAGTTGCCACTAAATCCCCTATCATTGCAGGCGCGACTTTCTGTCGCTCCTGCCCTCCGCCGTCCAGTTGCTGTACTGCTGTCGTTGCGCTGTTGTTGTCCCTTGGCGGAGCTGCCCCCCAGCAGGCTTGTCTACGGGCCTCTCAAACACCCTCCCCCCTTACCTTCAAGCGCAGACCGATGTGGTCGGCCCTATGACCGCGCCGGTCTGCGCGCTATTAAAAGTCTTTGCGGCCTGGTCCGCCATAGCCTTGGCGACGGCGGGAGGGGGGACGGGGGAAGCCACTTTCTTCAGAAAGGGGTTCCCCCGCGCAAGCCGTTCCTCTCTCCCCTATTCTGCCAGCGAGACATCAACGGTATTAACAGTACACACTGTATTGCCGACGACGCACATCTCCTGAACGCCCTCCACGGTCCGTCGCACCTCATCTGTGATCTCGCCCGGCATACACACATTCACTTTAAAGTCGCCCAGGCGGTGGTTCGCCGGATCTATCGCTGCTGTTGCTGCCACGGACATGCCCTCGTGGGCGATACCTTTGTTCTTGCAGGCCATCGCCAGGACTAATCCCACGCAGTTCGCTAGTGTTGCCACCAGTGCTTGGGGGGGGAGTCATTGCCGCATCATTCCCACCGTAAGCCCCGGGCACGTCCGCGAACAACTTCAATCCCTCCACGTCAGCACAGAACATCGTCGGCCCTACGTTTGTACTGGTACATTGAATCCTTGGCACAACCAATCACCTCTCCTTTTCGAGTAAGCTGTAGCACCTGGCTGCCACAATGCAACTGGTGTTACTATCTGCGTACTACTAAAGGTCTTTGCGGAGCGAAAGCCGTCCTCGCTCCGAGTCTATGTCTGATCGCCGGTTGCTGTCAATCGCCGAGCGTAGAGTCGTAAGATAAGGACGGTGGCACAGGCTTCCAGCCTGTGTATCTGGGGGGTACTGCTCACCGGCTGGAAGCCGGTGCCACTGGCTTCCTGTCCCCTGTGACATCTCTGCTGCTCGCCCGCTCTAAACCCCATCGGGACAAGAATATCCCTCCTACCGGTGGCTAAAGAAAACGATGGTAGGAGCGGCATTGCGTCCGCCCTAGCCTCTCTGCCTGCCATAGTTTTCCCGTCCGCCATAGCCTTGGCGAAGGCGGATGCCCCATTCGTAGGGGCGCTGCTTGCCGCGCCCGCCCCTGTCCTCTATCGTGCCCTCTGCCTTTTGAGGCAGTAATTTGTGCTTATCGGAGGTCACAGGTAAGCGGATGGCGGTTTTACGGTAATACGGCATTGCCTTAATAAGACGAGACAGTGATACCGTCTTACCGTAATACGGTAAGGTAGTGCCCCAGGTCGTAGCACGGTCACAACGGCAGTGTCGGAGGATGGACTGCACGATTCGGCGGTAATACGGTAATGCGGGTATACGGTATTAAAGTGCCGTACTACGGTGCTACCTTATAACAGCTTGACAGGATTGCGGCAATACGGTATAAGGATCGCGTGCTAAAGCGTAAGTGGGCGGGTGGTAAAGAGGTTCTGGGGGAAGCGTGGTGTTTGGGGCAAGGGTGTGTGTTGTTAAGGGGGTGCGTTTTTGGGGGTGGGGGTGAGAGAAGAGGAAGAAGAGGCCGGAGAGAGCGTTATGTTTTGTGAGGTTGGGAGGCGGTACCGTGAGTAGGATAATTGCAGTGGCTAACCAGAAGGGCGGAGTGGGGAAGACGACGAGCTGTGCCAACCTGGGAGGGGCGCTGGCGGAGATGGGGCGCAGCGTGCTGCTGGTGGATATGGATGCGCGGGGCGACTTAAGCTCGTACTTTGGCGTCGGGACTGAGGGGCGGGAGGCTACCGTGTACGAGGCGTTGTTTGATGAGAGCGTTGAAATGGGTGAGATTGTGGTGGAAGTGGGAGGCGGGCTGGAGGTGGCGGCGGCGGATATTGATCTGGCGGGGGCGGCGCTGCTGCTGGCGGATATGGAATTTGGCGAGCGGCAGCAGGTGGTCAAAGAAGGACTGGCGGGAGTGGGGGAGAGGTACGATTTCGTGCTGCTGGACCTGCCGCCGGGGCTGGAACTGCTGTCGGTGGCAGCACTGGGGGCGGCGGATGAGGTGATAATTCCGCAGCAGTGCTCATTCCTGGCGCTGCATGGGCTGCGGCAGGTGCAGAAGAGCATCGAGCGGCTCCAGGAGGTTAACGCGAAGGTGCGGATCTGTGGAATATTGCTCACGATGCAGGACCGGCGGACGGTGCATCATCGGGAGGTTATGAGGATGGTGCGGGAGGCGTTCGGGGAGCTGGTCTTTGATACGGTGATTCCGCAGACGATACGGTTCCAGGATGCCGCCATAGCGCATCAGACTATTACGGAATATGATCGGAACAGTGAGGCGGCGAAAGTGTATCGAGCGGTCGCCCAGGAGGTGCTTGAACGTGGCTAGAAAGCGGAAACTACCGAAAGCGGATGACTTTTTTGGCGGTGGAGAGCCAGAAGTAGTAGATGAGCCGCTGGTGAAGACGATGGGGGAGAAGCCGGCAGAGGAAGGCGACGAGGGGGTGACGGTGACCGAGGAGGCCATGGCGGAAGGGAGAAGGCTGGTACGGGAGCTGGAAGAGCTGGGGGATGAAGATGATCCACAGGTGGCAGCGATGATAGAGGCGGCCAGAAATGCGGAAAAGGCAGTGGAGCGGCTGCGCGTGGTGGAGGAGGCAGCGCGGCGCCGGCCACGGATCGTGCCGCCAGGTGTGACGGAGAAGGTGACGTTCTACTTGCCACTGGAGCAGCTCAAACGGCTGGAAGCAGTCAAGCTGGAGTTCCTGCTGGCGCATAACCTGAAGGTAACCCGCTCTCAAATAATAGAAGCGCTGGTCGAGCGGATGGAAGAGCAAATGGGCGAGATAGTGGAGTATCTGGAGGCGCAGGCGGAATAGGGGAGAAAGGAACGGCTTTCGCGGGGAACCCGCTCTTTGGAAAAAGCCGGTTCCCCGCACCCCTCCGGCAAAAACTTTCAAGGGTAAAGGGAGAGAACGACTTTTGCGGGGGAACCCCTTTCTGAAGAAAGTGGCTTCCCCCACCCCCTCCGCAAAGACTTTTAATAGCGCGCAGACCCCCGTGGCCGTCGTTACGGCCACGGGGGTCTGCGCTTGAATGTGAGGGCAGATGGGCGGGAAAGGATAGTGGTTAGTGGACAGTAGTTAGTCAAAGGAGCCCAACAACCGAACAAGCTACGGCGGAGGGCAGGAGCGACAGAAAGTCGCTCCTGCAATGAAGGGAACTTCACCGGCGATCAACGGGAAACAGACGGGCGCGGCATCCGCCTTCGCCAAGGCTACGGCGGACAGGGAGCAGCGCCCCTACCATCATTTTCTCTAACCCCCGGTAGGAGGGACATTCTTGTCCCGATGGGGTTTGGGGGCGGCCCTTCCAGAACCTCAGGACAAGGGCGGGGCGATTGACAGCAACCGGCGGACAGGCGTAGACTGGGGGCGAGGAGAGTGTGGATCTGATATATCTGGACCCGCCGTTTAACTCCAAAGCGACCTATAACATGCTGTTCAAAGAGCAGAATGGAGCGGGGCCTCTCCCAATTAACTGTGGCCGAAAGGGGTTTGAAAATGCCTGAGCTTAGATCTGAGGATTATAGTATTGAGCGGCTTTTCCAGCAGTTCTATGTTGTCCCAGACTATCAACGAGAATATGTTTGGGAAGACAAGCATGTTGAGGCGTTTATTGGAGACATTCATGAGGAATTCTTTAGCTCGGAGGATAAGCAAACAGACTACTTCATTGGTAGCATCATCGTGTGTCCTCATGAGGGTGCCGATACGGAGACGTTAGAGGTAATTGACGGTCAACAGCGGATAACGACTGCGTACATAGCGCTCTGTGCGATCCGCGACCATCATGCAGACATCGCATCCAACCCCGGCATTGCAGGCCTGGATGGTCAGATAGGTGCCGGGGCGGTTGATGACTTGGGCAAAGACTTTTTCGAATACCGGGTTGTGCTCCAGTATGCAGACAGCGAAGATGTCTTGCGGCAGATTGCGTCCCGGGTGGACGGTGGTCTGGAGGACATTCAGGAGACGACTGCGTCCATAACCAATTTAGTCAACGCGTATCGCAATATACGTGCGTTCCTCAACCGGAAGTTCGAACACGATGAGAATGGTCTACGCAAATTCTACGCCTACTTCACTAAATACGTGAAACTAGTCCTAGTTAGAACAGAAAACCTGGCGGATGCTCTCAAAGTTTTCGAAACGATCAATGACAGAGGTCTAGGCCTCAATGCCATGGACCTACTGAAGAACCGAATGTTCATAGAAGCAAACGAGAGTCAGTATGAAACCCTGAAGGAGCGCTGGAAGGAGCTTGTGGAAATTCTCGAAAAGGCCAATGAGAAACCGCTTCGCTTTCTCCGCTACTTTGTTATGTCGCGGTACGAGACGAAGGGAGTCATTCGAGAGGATGATATACACACTTGGTTCCTGGAGAACAAAAGAAAGTGCAAGTACGCGGATGACCCGCCGGCGTATGTTGATTTATTGCTGGACAACGCGAAGGCTTACGTTAACTTTGTTCAGGGCCGGGACATACAAGGGAATGATAACCGGTACTTGGCAAATATTAGACGCCTCAGTGGTCAGGCTCGACAGCATTTGATTCTACTGCTTGCGGGGCAGAAGCTGAAGTCGGGCGCCTTTACGGAGCTGTGCAAGGAGATTGAGAACCTGTTTTTCTCCTTGTTGGTGCTCGGGGAACCGACGCGTGACCTCGAGCGCCTCTTCGCTGACTGGACCGACAAACTCCGGAAGATTGCCAAGCGCAAAGCGCTGGATGAATTTCTGGAAGGTACGATCAGACCACAGTTACAACTGCGCGCTGGACGGCTAAAGTCCGACTTCACTGTGCTTACGGAGGACTCGCAGCCCCAGTACCGTGTGAAGTACATTCTGGCGAAACTTACACAGTATGTGGACGAACAGGCGTATGGGAGTGAAAGTTCGGCCGCAAGCCTATTAACCTATATCGCCAAGGATGTGCATATGGAGCACATCCTCCCCAAGAACCCGACAGAGACCGTTAGGCAACAGTTCGATGACCAGGAAAAGTATGACTCGTGGGTTGGTCGGCTAGGCAACCTAGCGTGTCTGGAGAAGACGATCAACGAATCCGTCGCAAACGCTTCGTTCCGTAAGAAACAGTCTGGCTACAACGGGTCAAAGTTCCTACTCACGCAATGTCTGGGCGACAAGCCAGTTGTGGGCAAGAAGACTGCAGTGAACCGGGCAGTAAAAGAGATTCCTGAATTCTCGAAATGGACTTCCCGTTCAATTGAAAAACGGCAGAAATTCCTGAGCGAACTGGCCCTTAAGACCTGGGGGATTCCTGAAGTCCATTGAGGGCCTGGACAGCAGCTCCTACGAGAGGCAAGAGGCAGCAGTCGGGGCAAGGGTGCCCCTCCCACGGGTGGCGGGCGCGGCATCCGCCTTCGCCAAGGCTACGGCGCACACGGAGCAGCGCCCCTACGAGTGGAAGGACGCGAGGCCCTTCGGTAAGCTCAGGATAGACGGGACGACGGCAGCACAACGGGAAGGGGGAACGGTGGCCGGAGGGCCGCCGTTTGTGGTGTCTGGGCGCAAGTTAGCGGAATAGGAAGTGGGGGGGGAGCGTGGTGGAAGCAAACAATAAGTAAGGTATAGGCGTCTAATGTAATAGGCTTGTATAACTAAGAAAAGCGAGGTGAGTCAAATGCCAGGAACCATCGGTTTCAGAAGTGTAGGACTTATCGTAGCTATTGCGCTGGCCGGCACGGTCTATACCGCCAGGCCCGCACACGCCGGAGGGGACCTGGGTAAAGTGCTGGCAGGCGCAGCCGTAGGCTACCTGGTCTTCAAAGCACTGGATGACGATGACCCAGGCCCCCGGCACCACCAACGGTGCTACAAACCCCCGCCACCGCGACATCACCCCGGCCGATTTGTCTGTAAGAGATGCTGTCAGCACAGGTGGGGCCAGAAGTGTGACTGGCGCGACCAGCATAGGTGGGGCTGGAAATGTGACCACCGGGGCGGCGACCGGGACCGATATCGGGACCGGGATCGCGACTGGGATAAGGGGCATCAGTGGGACGGGAGAGGTGGCCGGGACTACGGTGGGGGACGCGGAGGTGGCGGCCGTCGCTGAGGGGTAGGACGCAGTAGAAGCTATCAGTCGAGAAAAGCGGCAATGTAGTCAAGGAGGACAATCTCGTAGGCGGCAGTGTCAGGATGAGCGGCCAGAGCGGGATTGTCCTCCCGTAGTTGCTGCTGGGTGCAGATACTGGCGATAGAAGGGCTGCTGGCAGGGAGGAAGCTGGAGTGTCCGAGGATAGACGTGGCCACGTTTAAGAAGGCGCCGCGGAGGAGGAAGGCGAAGCTCCAAGCAACAGAAAGGAGTGAGCGCGATGGATCGTCGTGAATTCGTGCGGCGGGCCGCCGCCGGGATAGGAGGACTGCTTATGACATCTAATCTGGAGGCCACCATGTCTACCGAAACACAGACTGTGCCCCATCGCCCGCTGGGCCGGACCGGACACCACTCTTCAGTGATTACCCTGGGGGGAATGACAATCAGCGGGGAGTCGCAGGAAGACGTCAACCAGCTCATGGATGAGGCGCTCGCCGCTGGTGTCAACCACATTGACGCCTCGCCAACCTACGGTGACTGTGAGGTGCTGTTCGGCAAGGCACTGGCCGGCCGGCGCAAGGAGGTCTTCATTGGCTGTAAGACGGGCAAGCGAGACCGGGCCGGAGCAACTGAAGAGCTGCACCGCTCGCTGGAGCGGCTGCAAACCGACCACATAGACCTGTACCAGATGCACGGTTTGGATGATCCCGACGAGCGCAAACAGGCACTGGGGCCCGGCGGTGCCCTGGAGGCGTTCCAGGAGGCCCGCGCCGAGGGGTTGATCCGGTTCCTGGGGATTACCGGCCACAGCCCGGATAACCTACTGGCCGCCCTGGAGGAGTTTGCCTTTGATACGATTATGTTCCCGATAAATTTCATTTTGCAACATCACGGATTCGGCACCGAACTTCTCCAGGAAGCGAACCGCCGAGGCCTTGGAGTCCTGGCGATCAAGCCGATAGCCGAGCGTGGCCGCCAAGGAGACGAGCCGAAGCGTTACCCGAAGTGCTGGTACAAACCGCTGAACACAAATGAGGAGATTTCGCTGGCGGTGTGGTACGCTCTGGCGCAACCGGTGACGACAATAGTGCCCGCGGCGAGCATGCGGCTGTTCCGGCGGGCGTTGGCGGCCGCTCAGCACGGGCGGGAGCTAACCGAAGCCGAGCACCAGCAACTTGCCCGGCACGCCGCCGAGACTGAACCGCTCTTTCCCGCCTAGCCAGAGGCAACGCAGCAGCAGTACAGCAACTGAAGGGGCATGCGCCGTCGCTGCACACGTGCAGCTATGGCGGACAGGACGGCTTTCGCGGGGGAACCCCTTTCTGAAGAAAGTGAGTTCCCCCGCACCCCCTCCCCAAAGACTTTCAATAGCGCGCAGACCGGCGCGGTCATAGGACCGACCACACCGGTCTGCGCTTGAATGTAAGTGGAGAGGGCGTTTGAGGGGCCCCGCGAAGAAGCGTGGTGGGCGGGCTGGGACCGGCCAGCGCAGCGGCACAGCAACTGAACAGGCATCCGCCTTCGCCTCCTCCTCCGCTAAAGCTATGGCGGACAAGGTCGGGGCAAGGGTGCCCCTCCCACAAATGAGAGGGGCGATTGGATATTCTTGATGCGGCGGCGGGCAGGACGAACGGCTACTTCTGTTCGATGAGGATTATGGTGACCTGGTCCTCGTCATCGGCCTGCTGGACGGCAACGGAAGTCATATTGGGCGGCTTGGCTATAGCGATATTAAGCAGGCGAGCGTCAGGCATCTTTATGTCAGAGACCTTGGCGTCGGAATACTTGCTCTTGTAGAAGTCGGCGACTTTCTCAAAGCTGTCAGTGGTGGTGAAGATGAAGCTGAGATGCTTGCCAGCGCCAGTGTCAGTAGTCTGACCGCCCTGTTGGGTGGCGCCAGGATAAATGGCCAGGGATAGCTCGGAAGTGTCGAGGTCTGCACCGACGGTGATAGAGTGCTTCTCACCGGATTCGTCTTCAACAGTGATAGTGGCCTGCTCGCCGGCTTTGTCGGTCTTGATCTGAACCTCGCCCTCGTCAGTTTTGATGGTAGCCTCGCCGGTTTGCTGTAACTGGCGGCCAGTCTGGACGGCCTGCCGGGCCTCGCGGGCACGGCCGCAGCCGACCAGTAACAGGACAGAGAGCAGAAGGATGGATAGGGCAGCATCGCGTAGCATAAGGGACTCCTCCAGCAGAGCATGATGGATGCAAGTGAAGAGATTATAGCGGTAGCAGGCGAGGAGGTCAAGCCCTTCGACAAGCTCCCTTCGGCATGGCTCAGGACATCCGCCTTCGCCAAGGCTATGGCGGACAGGGGCGGCACAACAGGCGCAGCTACGATTCGAGGAGAGCGGCGATGTAGTCAAGGAGGACGATTTCGTAGGCGGCGGTGTCGGGATGAGCGGCCAGAGCGGGATTGTCCTGGCGGAGTTGCTGGCGGGCCTGCGCGTCGATCTGCTGGCGCGCGGTGGGGGAGAGGGCGTCCAGAGCGCGGCGGCACTCGGCAAGGGCTTGCTCGCGCTGGGAAAGCTCCTCACGGCGCTGCTGGCGGCGCCGGCGCTCAGCTTCGGCCGCTTGACGGGTCTGTTCCTGGTCGGCCTGGGCCTTTAGATAGCTGGCCGGTGGAGCCCAACTGTTGCGGATGGCCTCCACTATCATAGCAGGAGGGTCGTTGGGGTCGCGATAGGGCAGATATTCGAGCTGGCGGGCAGCTTTGTCAGCGTCTTGAGTAAGCAAACGGCGAGCGACAGAGGCGGTGACGCCAATGTCGGTGAGCTGGTCGAGTAGATCAGCCTGGCGGCCGGTGGAGAGGCGTGAGGAGGTGGTGGGGAACCAGTATTTGACGCGCTCGCCGACATCGCGCCCGGGGCGATAGTACTCGAAACCCTTTAAGAAGCCGTGGGCGATAAGCTCCTGGTGGGCGCGGTCCAGCTCCTGCTTGATGTGGCTGGGATAGTAGTTGCGGCTCATACCGAGCTTCTCGAAGCCGAGCTTGCGCAGGTCAATGCGGAAGGCGGGCTTGCCGTCCAGGCGCTTTTTGTCGAGGTAGCGGAAAAGGCGGCGGGAAACGGCGCTGCGCAGGCCAAAGTAGAAGCCGGTGTCAAGTTGTTTGATGTTGCCAGCCTGGAAGGATGCAAAGATTACCTCGTTCCAAGCAACGTAGCTGGCAGGGACAGAGCGGTGAGGGCGGGAGGGCTTGCGGCCCCGGGGTTCGTTGTAAAGAGCATAATCGTCAATTATATGAAAGCCGACATCCACGTAAGACTGACGAGATTTGTCCCAGAAGGCCTGCCGGGCCGTGATAGTTACGCCGAGCAGGCGGTCGAGGGCGGCCTTGAGGCGGTGGTAGCTGCCACCCTTGTCAGCCCAGCCGAGGCGATGTATTAGCTCGTAACGGGTGAGGTGGATGACGCGGTTGGCGTAGTTCTGCTCGCGGGTGATCTCCATAAGGGCAACGTAGACCTGTTCGTCGGAGGCCAGGGGCAGGCCGAATTCGTCGCTGCCGGTGACTATCCAGATACGCTCGACGGACTGGCCGTCTTTGCCACGGATGGTGTCCGAGAACTGGATGGACTCGACCCCGTCGGGCTGGCGATCCGCGAGCAAAGCGAAGGGGAACTCCGCCAGGTTCATCTCGTCGCCACCCAGACGCGGGGGCCGGATAACAACCTGGCTGCGGCTTTCACCGGCGCGCTTTGCCGCGAATTCAAGTTCGTCCTGCGGGATAGCCATTGGTCAGGCCCACCTAGCCTGGAACATTCATAAACGGACTTTGCGAAAAACCCGCTTTTTGAAAAAAGCCGGTTTTCCGCACCTTTCCCGCCTACGCTGTACAAGTGCAGCTACGGCGGACAGGCCGGCAAAACTTTAGAAGTAGAGTAACCCAGTTGATACTTGCACCATGTCACTGCTTATAAACAAACAGGGAGCTGTTATTAATGTTTTTTTGACGGCCACTATACGTATTGAGAGACCGCATCTCTTGTATCTTCGTGAATAATACAGGCCAGCAAACGGCGCCTGTAAGATAGATTCGCGATGGTGGGAGTAAAGTCCTTCATAGGATTGAGATAAACTCAGAAAAATGTGGAGGACAGTAAGGGCAGGCAGGAGAGTGGAACCTTTTTGGCAAGGAATCAGTCAAAGACACAGATTGAAGCAGCGTGACAATGTTTGACAGGAGCTTGCGTATGATGATGAGCAAGAGGTGTTACGCAATTGCTATTGTAACCGGGGCAGTGATCCTGGGGCTACTGGCGGTGGTAGTATTAGTGGGGTGTGGGGGAGGGGACGATGGGCCGGCGGCAAGCGCAACGGCGACCAGCCCGGCGGGAGAATCAAGCGGGGAGGAAGCTGTGGGGCCGAGTGCCGGACCTGACCTGGGCGATATGGACTCGGATGGCCTCCCAACAAAAGTTGACGCAGAGTTGATTATGGCTATTGTGGTTGATCCGGATAATGAAGAGTATGATGTAGGTTATAAATATATCGCCGACTGCAACTTGAACGATGTGGTAGAGACAGGAGATGCACTCAAGGTGCTGCGGGCAGCAGCCGGGGAGATAACATGGCCGTTCCCAGGTGGGGGGCCGCCGCCTCCACCGCCGATATAAACCAGTCAACGGAATAGCAGGAATATCTTCGGGAGGACTTTTGTGATGTGCCGAAATATAGCAATAGCAATGTTGATAGCAATAGCCATGCTTGCTGTGGGTTGTGGGGGAGGGGGAGGCAACGGAGGGAATGGCGAGCCGGATGTTTATACGGTCTGGGGCGAAAACGCTGAAGTGACGCAAGGCGGTACGACGACGGTATCCATATATCTGGCCAAGCCGCCAGCAACTCCGGCAGGTTATCAGATGACAATAAACTACGATGACAGTAAGCTGCAATTGGCAGGGGGAGTTAGTTCAGTACAGGCAGGGGCGGCAGTGCCGGCCTCGCCGAATCATATCATCTCCAAGAACGTGAGCACGGCGGGAGTAGTTCAAGTGACGGTGGTGGGCTGGAATGGCAGCGAGATAGTGAATTTGAGTACCACCAACAACGAGATACTGAATATTCAGTTCCAGGCAGTTGGCGATCCGGGCGTTGTGGCGATTGATATTGATACAACTGCGGAGGCGCCCACGCAATTGCAGTTGTGGACGAGCGGGGCCAGCCAAATTGAGCCGCCGACGGCGGTGATTGACGGG
The DNA here is from genome assembly GCA_030615605.1 of bacterium. Lineage (GTDB taxonomy): Bacteria > Armatimonadota > Zipacnadia > Zipacnadales > Zipacnadaceae > JALGTD01. Next base: position 29,536 of record JAUWYY010000021.1, on the reverse strand, counting down.
ACAGTGACGATTAATCCGTAGAATTCATAGACGGATTTTGCGGAAAACCCGCTTTTTGAAAAAAGCCGGTTTTCCGCACCTTTCCGGCAAAAACTTTGAAAGTAGAACAGTACGGCAGATAGCATAATGTGATTCCTCACAGAAGTCAAATAGTCTCCATTGAGACGCTCATTGCAACCAGTTTTGGGATTACAGTACACCGTTAAGTAGGTGACAAACAGGAAGACGGGAAGATAGAGGGCCCTCGGCGACGAGGGCCCTTTTCTTGTTGAGTGCGCCGGTAAGCAGGGAGGTGTTGGTGGCGCGGGCGTTATTAGCCGCCGGGGCGACAGTCGACGCCACAGACGATTACGGACGAACCCCTCTTTACGTGGCGGCTGGGTGTGGGTCCCCTGGAGTTGCACGGGTCCTGTTAGACGCCGGCGCTGACGTTGACGCTAGGGCGAGGTGGGGCAGAACACCGCTCCACGAAGCGATCAGCAGACACCAGCACAAAGTAGTGAGGTTCCTAGTTGAGTATAAAGCCGACGTTAACGCAAGCGCGAACGGCGTCACCCCGCTGTATGAGGCAGCCCGGTATGACGAGACTGGGGTGGTATGGCTCCTGGTGGAGAACGGCGCCCAGTGGACCATTGAAACCGCCACCATGGTTGGAAATGTGGCCAAAGTACGAGAGTTTATGGCTGCGGGTGCAGATGTTAACTCGAAAGGCCCTTGGGGTGATTCCCTACTGCACCACGCAGTCCAGAAAGGCCATATAGAAGTGGTGAGAGTGCTGCTTGAGCACCAGGTCGACGTCAATGCGACGAACGATAGCGCCGAGACCCCTCTGCACAGGGCCGCTATCATGGGCAGGGACGAACTGGCCCGGCTCCTTCTAGACGCTGGTGCTAGCGTTGACCCTAGGGACGATCAGAGGCGGACGCCACTACACCGTGCCGCCGTCCAGTGGAATGACTATGTTGAGGTTGTTGAGGTCCTCCTCGAGTATGGTGCTGAGGTTAACGCACAGGATTGGAGGGGCGACACTCCATTGGACAGAAGTACTGCACAAGGCGAAGTGGCAAAGCTCCTCCAGGATCACGGCGGAGCCTACAGCGACTAGTAGGGAGAGGGCAAGTGGGCGGGAAGATAGAGGGCTCTTCAGAAGGAGGGCCCTTTTTTGTTGGCTGGGCCGCTGAGGAGAAGAGGGCAACTGGTGGTACTGGCGAAGATAGTGGGGATGTCCAGAATGAATCAAGTACGCACTGTGAAGCGGGAGCTGCCATGATAGATCTGCGCTCGGATACAAAGACAAGGCCGACCGAAGCCATGCGGCGGGCAATGGCAGAGGCGGAAGTCGGCGATGATGTGGCGGGGGAAGACCCCACAGTAAATGAGCTGGAGGCGGTTGCGGCGGAGCTGCTGGGCAAAGAGGCGGGGCTGCTGGTGACGTCGGGAACGCAGGGGAATATTGCCAGCCTACTGGCGCTGACTGAGCCGGGGCAGAAGCTTATATTGGAGCAGGATGCCCACTTATTCCACTACGAGCGCGGAGGTGTGGCAATGTTGGCGGGGTTGCTGGTGCACACGCTGCCGGGGCATTACGGGACGATGAACCCGGAGGAGGTGGATGCAGCAATCTGGCCAGATGAGCTTCATCGGGCGCCCACCGGGGCGGTGGCATTGGAGAATACTCATAACAGGGCCGGGGGGACCTGTCTATCAGGCGAGCATACGAACCATATCTGTCAGGTTGCTCATCGGCGCGGGGTGCTTGTCCACATTGACGGGGCGCGCATCTTCGACGCAGCAGTAGCCCTTGGAGTGGACGCGCGGGAACTGGTGGCAGAGGCGGATTCGGTGACCTTCTGTCTGTCAAAGAGCTTGGGAGCGCCAGTGGGCAGTGTAATCTGCGGAGAGGAGGGTTTTATCGCGCGGGCCCGGGAGTATCGCAAGATGCTAGGGGGAGGCATGCGCCAGGCGGGAATCATCGCCGCAGCCGGGTTGGTAGCATTGGAACAAGAATTGCCGCGCTTGCATGAGGACCATAAAAAGGCAAGAAGAATTGCGGAAGTGCTCGTGGAGCTGCCCGATGTCAGGCTGGATATGGCGACGGTGCAGACGAATATGATCCTGTTCGAGTTGCATCGGGAGGATATGAGTGCCCCGCAGTTGTGTGAGCGACTGGCTGAATACGAGATTGAAGCGAAAGCGCGTAGTGACGTGCAAATTCGCTTTGTACTACATCGCGACGTAAGTTTTGGGGATACCGAGCAGGTATGTATCGCTCTGGAGAATGTATTAGGAACAATACCATGAAGAGATGATGGGAATGGTATGGGTCGGTGTTCTTTAGCAGGGAAGAGATGGGCCGATACGAGAGAAAATATGATAGAGGCAACCCGGAGTAGCGGAGCAATCATATGTTTTCGTAGGGAGCTCGAATATCCGCAAAAGGAGTGAGAAGGGTGCCCGCTGCAAAGTTGGCCATTGAAGGCGGAGCAAGAACAGCAACTGAGGAGTTCCCGCCGTGGCCGTGGTATACCGAGGAGATTATCCAGTGCGTAACGGAACCGCTACGCACCGGAAAAACAAATTATTGGACCGGGCCACTGGGGCAGCAGTTTGAGGAGGCCTTCGCGAAGTGGGAAGGACGAACGTACGGAATCTCAACCAGCAGTGGCACCAGCGCGCTGCACGTAGGACTGGCCGGCCTGGGCATCGGGCCGGGTGATGAGGTGATCGTGCCATCGTATACGTTTATTGCTACATCATTTTCCGTCTGTCAGGCGCTCGCAGTGCCGATGTTTGCCGACACTGTACCCAATGGTCATACCATCAGTCCGGAATCGATTCGAGAGAAGATTAGCGAGCGAACCAAGGCGATAATTCCAGTGCATCTGTATGGTTGCATCTGCGATATGGATGCGATTATGGAGATCGCCGAAGAGCACGATCTGTACGTGATCGAGGATACCGCGCAGGCGCATGGAGGAATCTACAAGGGGAAGAAGGCGGGAGCCGTCGGGCATGTAGGCTGCTTTAGCTTCTGCCAGAGCAAGCACTTCAGCACCGGCGGGGAGGGGGGAATGGTGGTTACCGACAATGAGGAATGGCTCTGGCAGATGCGGGCTTTCCGCGACCATGGCTACGACGTGAAACAGCGCATGGGGCTGCTCAAGCTCGAGCAAAAACTGCCCTACATCCATAACTCAGTCGGGTTCAACTATCGGATGACCGAGATGCAGTCGGCGATCGGACTGAAGGAACTGGAGCGAATGGATACGTGGAATATGCCCACGCGCAAGCGCAATGCGACTGTTCTGGATAAAGAATTGGGAGATGTGACGCAAATCGCAGCGTTGCCGCCCAACTCGGAAGAACTGCAGAATGCATACTGGCTATATCCGATAGTGGTGGATATCGAGCAGCTTAAGTGCGATATTGGCCAGTTCATAAAGGCACTGGAGGCCGAAGGTATTCCTTGCGGCAACGTACAGTGGCCACAGGGTTACAAGGAGAAGATATTCACAGAGCATAATGGCTTTGGAGAGAAGAAATATCCGTTTGAGAGTCCGGATACGCGGCCGGAGGCAGTAGACTACGAGAATGTCTTCTGCCCAAATGCAGCGGATATGGAGACGAAGTGCTTCTGGGTGCCGGTGCATCCGACCTATGAGCCAGGGCATATGGAACTGATTGCCGCGGGCATCAATAAGGTCATTGCAGCGTACGCAAAGTAGCAGCAGCTTTGCGCGCAACCGAAAAGGAGACAAATCAGCTTGGCTGAGGCCAATACAAGGTGGGCCGTCTCCACAAGGCTGGGATTCATCCTCGATGCTCTTACCACCCAGATATATCAAACATCCGCCGCCTAGTTTCGCCGATCACGAGCGCTTAATAGTTCCGTCTTCGTTGACATCTTCGCAAGTGGCCGGAAGCCATGACCAACAGGCAGTACCACGGTGGCAGTGGTTGCCTGTTGGCGCCCCAGACAGTACAATGGTAGCCGCTGTTGCGTATTCAGGCAGATGAGGAATAATGTGATGGTAACTAAGCGAAAGCGCGCTCTTGTAGTTGATGACGACCCTCATATGCAAGATTTGGTGGCCGCGGTTTTGGAGGAGGGTGATTTTGAGTGCCAGGTTACTGGGACGGCAACCGAAGCCCATCAACTGATGGAAGAAGAGGAATTTGACCTGCTGATTATTGATCGCAAGCTCCCAGATACTGATGGCGTGTACCTGCTGCGACAGATCCGGGCCCGAGATATTATGACACCGGCAATAATCATTACAGGGCATCCGTCGGTGGAGACGGCCACTGAGGCGCTGCAATGGGAAGCATACGATTACCTAGTAAAGCCCTTCGATATCCAGGAGTTGTTAGAGAAGGCTCAGCGCGCCATTAGCCAGCAGAGTCTGGTCGACGAGAATCTGTACTTGTGGAAAACCCTGGAGCAAAAGTATGGCTGGCGGCACGTGCTAAGTCGCAATGCTGAGATCCAGCAGACTTACATAATGGCGGCAAAGGCTGCGGGGGGCAATGCCCCGGTATTAATTCAAGGGGAGACAGGTACGGGCAAGGAGTACCTGGCCCGGGCGATCCACTATCTAGGCGAGCGGGCTGAGCAGGCAATGGTGACGCTCAATTGCGGGGGATTCCCCGATGAACTACTGGAAAACGAGCTGTTTGGTCATGAGAAGGGCGCCTTCACCTCGGCCAATACGGCAAAGATCGGTCTGTGTGAAATCGCCGATGGTGGCACCCTCTTTTTGGACGAAATCACTCACATGAGCGCAGCTATGCAGGTGAAACTGTTGCGGTTCGTCGAGGATCACAGCTTCATCCGACTGGGCGGAACTAAGCCAATTACGGTGGATGTGCGAATTGTAGCAGCAAGCAACCAGCCACTAGATGAAATGGTGGAATCGGGCCAGTTTCGAGAGGATCTGTACTACCGGTTGAACGTCATTCCACTAACCTTACCTCCTCTGCGCCAGCGACCGGAAGATATTAAAGTATTTACCGAACATTTTCTGAGGCAATTTGGCGACGAGGCGAGCAAACAAATTGACCAAGAGGGGTGGAAGGAGCTACATAACCATAATTGGCCAGGAAATCTGCGGGAGCTAAGAAACGCGATTCAGCGGGCCGTAGTGCTATCTGTTGGTGATACCATCAAGCCCGAACACCTGTTGATAAAAACTGGGTTGACAGTGCCAGAAAATGCAACGAGTAGGGGGTCTGATGAGGAGAAAAGCTCGTCTTTACTACCACTGGAGGAGATCGAAAGGCAGCATATATTGGCGGTGTTGGCGGCCTGCGATGGCGACCGAGAAGCTGCCGTCGAGATTCTGGGTATCAGCCGAGCGACCCTGGGTCGGCGACTCAAGAAGTATGAAGAGACGGATTAGAATGCGGCTGTCCCCGGCCAGTTATGCTGGCCCGTCGGGCTTGCCCAGTCTAGGCAGCCCGCTGATCGTCCTGGAGCTGCTCGAGTTGGCGGGCGATTGCAGCATCAGCCTGGCGAATGCGCTGCTCATGATCGCGATGAATATTGAGGATTTTCTCCAGCCGCTCAATCATATCTGGCGGGGCCTTCCCACTGGCAATCAGCCTACTTGCTTGCAGGTAGACTATCCTCCAGGCTTCGGCTTGCTGTTCCAGCAATTGCCGAAATAGCTCGATATCGCCCTTGTCCAGGGCGATTTTCTCCTGGGTCTGTATATCATGCAACTTTCCCATCGCTTCCCACAAAGTTGAAGGCTGGTCGGCCTGGTCCAGTTGCCTCTTTATGTCGTCCGATTGCTGGAGCATATACTGTTAGTCCGGCTCTCGGCATAGTCTAGGATGAGAACTTTGCCCGGCTTTAGCTGGCCCACATGACTAATCGGCATTTGCCAAGCCAATCTAAAGTCTCCAGATGGCTGTGGCGCTATTACTCTTCTCCGCTCGTGCATCAATAAACCAGGCTGTGCTTGGCGCGTACATGGCAATTTGCCGGGCAGGCCGTATTAACCCCGCGCCCAAGTTCTCACGGCCAGCTCTTTGGGCTGAGCCTGCTGTTTATCAGTATAATCGCCACACCCCTGACCTATTTTCCAGTTGGGTACCGACGCGTATCAACTCCCCAAAGGGAGCAACGATCCCCTGTGTTGGCCTCGGGAATAGATTCCTTCAGGCGGCAACGCGGTAGTCACAGCGAGTATCCTTGGCTGCTTCCAGAATCAGCTCTACCAGATGCCTGCTGTCTATTTCATACTGGCCACTGTGCAACTTCTGGCGCACAGCACTTACCCGCTGGTGGCGGACATCGGGTAGCTGTCGAACCATACGGGCAACCTGCCGATACCGATGGGCATCGACAGAAAGCCTTGCTGGCCTTTCCTTGAAATGCTGTCCAACTGCGACCGGCTGCTGGGAAGGGTTGCCTTTGCGTACGCTAGACACTATGTACATCTGTTCCACACCTCCTAATTTCCGCATCTCATTATTTCTATGGCTGGTGTATGGAGTGCTGTGACTGTTGGGTTGAATTCTGGTTGCACAAGCGCTGTGGTCTTTGTGGCTGGCACCGTTGCCGGTAGCCGGGCGGCTTCACGGGAGGTATCGGCCCTTCGACCTGTCTTAACATCGCACAGCCAACCGCTGTAGAGGACGGGGCGTAATCCATTTGGCGGCAGAGCACCACTGCACGCACAATATGTGGGCAGGGGAAGTTGCACCAGAAGTACCCGGGTAGCCTCGGCCGTAGTAGGGTAGAGCGAGCTACCTCCGGCTGCGTTGTACCGTCCTGTGATCATATTGCCCCCCGGGAGCCTGGGCTGTATCAGTTGCGGCAATTGCTGCCAACCCCTTCTGTTGGTTGGTGGCGGCTGTGGTCGAGTGCTGCCAATTATTGTGCAATAACAATATCTACGGCTCCTATTGATTATATCGGCACGTAGGCTGCATGCTTTAGCCGAAGTCTCCTGCAACAAGCCGGTACGGTAACAATATTCGCGAGCAAATTGTTCGACTATCTGTTGCGATTCCTTCTCGTTATTTGCGGAATACCCCTCAAGGAATGGCCGTTTCGGCCGATAGTAACTTTGTAGCGAACCGCCCGTGCCATAAGGCGACCTAACAGCGGCATCTGCACCTGGGCCTGAGCCGCACCACTGCTGTCAGCATTACTGCTTCGTCCAAGGGGGGAACCATGTTACAATTCCGGCACGAATTGCATCCCCGCACTGAGGCCACAGTCAGCCCACATATTGTTGTTCGCAGCACTTTGCTTGAGCTAGGCTATGTCGAGTTATTCGAGTGTATTGAACAGGAACTGGAAGAGAATCCTGCACTGGAAATCGACCTGGACAGTAATGTCGATCATTATGAGACATTGCCGGTGGAGCCCCCTACGTACCCTATTTTCCCCAGCTCATTAGGCCAGTGCAGTAGCGAAGGTCTTCCTCTGGACACAGTGGCAGAACCTTACACCCTTCAAGATGAGTTGCTTTGGCAATTGCATGCCACTGCACCCCGAGCAACCCACAATATTGGGGAGATTCTGATCGCAGCTGTCAACGACGACGGATACCTCACTGCTGATATCTTTCGGGTGGCTGAGGACCTTGATATCCCACTTGAAAAAGTGCAGAGAGCGCTAGAGCATTTACAGCAACTTAGCCCGGCTGGGGTGGGAGCGCGTTCATTAGGTGAGTGCCTTCAACTCCAACTGCGTGATCGGCAAATGACCGGAGAATCCATCCCAGATGAGGTCGAACTTGTTGTCCAACACTTCAGCTACTGCGGGGATAATCTCGAAAAGAAGCTATCTGAGGCTACCACCTTGACTGTCATCCAGGTCCAGGAGGCGCTTGAGTACATCCGCTGCAACCTTCATCCTTATCCCGGCCAGCAATTTCACACAGATACTCATCAACACTCCCGCGAGCACCAGATCTATCCTGACGCCATAGTCTACTACGATGGCGAGGACCTGTCTGTAAAGATTCCCCAGAGCCAAGCTCATGCACTGCGCATCAACCACGCTTACTTGCGGCTAGAGCGTGCAACAAAGCGAGGCGCAGCTGCGGCGGCTTCTACGGCAGATCTCGATCCTGAGCAGATTCAGACTATACGTAACCAAATCCGCGTAGCGCAGCGTTTCATTGAGATGCTTCAGCAGCGCCACCAGACTATGCAACTTGTCACCGAAACCATTGTTGAGCGACAAAAAGCTGTATTTACCCGAGGGATAATGACTCTGCGGCCTTTGACCAAGAAGGAAATTGCCTTCGAAACGGGCTTGCATGAGTCCACTGTATCCCGAGCTACTCGTGGCAAGTATGTCATGATGCCTGATGGTGCGCTAGTCCCATTCTCGATTTTCTTTGAAGATGCTCTACCTACCAAAACACTTATCGCTCAGATAATCCAACAGGAAGATACTGATCATCCAATGACTGACAAACAACTTGAACGAATCCTTTCCACAGAGGGTTGTCAACTCGCCCGCCGTACCGTGACCAAGTATCGCAAGCAGATGGGCATTCCTTCGTCCCGTTCTCGCAATGGCTCGTTCAGTACTCGCTATGCCTGTCCACTTGCGTAGTACTTGGCACCCGGGCTCATAGCAGTAAATGCTTTCAGCCGCCACTGGCGCCGAAGTCCCTGCCAGCTTCTCCCCGCATCCGCCCACTTCCTGGCACCACTCACAAGAAGGCCTGTTGCTATAGGACTTATTCACAGGATCGTCTTGTGTTCGCATAATTTATATTATGTTAACTTAATCTTGGCTACAAGGCACAATAATCCCATCTGTGCCACCCGGAGAGGCTATGCGGACGAACATATTGGATGTAGATTAGTCGAGCTATACTCAGCAGGACGCACTTACGTCCAGAGAGCCCGTCACTTGTTTCTTCGGATGACGCTTGATCATCTAGCGCCACTGCCGCGAATGACGACGGTGAGGGTGCGACGTAGTATCTCCAGATCGAGCCCCAATGACAGGTGGCGGATATAATGCAGGTCGTGCCGCAGCTTCTCAGATACATCTCCGGAGCACCCATCATAGTGAAGATTGACCTGCGCCCATCCGGTTATGCCCGGCCGTACGCTCAGCCGGGTCAGATAGAAGGGTAAGTCCTGGGCAAACTGGCGAACGAATTGAGGACGTTCCGGGCGAGGGCCGATGAGGGCCATCTCGCCAGCTATAACCTGGAAAAGCTGAGGCAACTCATCAAGCCGGGTTCTGCGTAGCAGCCGGCCTAGCCCAGTAACACGGCAATCATCTTCAGCAGCCCACACCGGCCCCGTGGCGGTTTCAGCGTCGGGAATCATCGTGCGTAATTTGAGCAGCCCAAAAGACCTACCCCCCTGACCCACACGCTCCTGACGATAAAACACCGGCCCCGGACTGAGTATCTTTATGAGCAAGGCGCACGCTGCAATCAGCACCACAGCCACCGGAAGTAGCAAAACCACAATAGCAGCCTCTACTATGCGCTTACCGTAGCGATTGTACATGCTGGCCGGCGCCTGATAGGAGCCTTCTGCGACGACTGCCTCATTTTCTGCAGCGGCGTCCCCCATGTCATTAGCAGGAGCATAATCAAGCGAACGTTCCGCGTGGTGGGCTGTAATGCCGTATTCCTGCTGCAGTTCAGTCACCACAATTCACCGGTGCAATTGCAACAAGGCTGGCAACGCCTAGCCAAACACCAAAAATGTAGCTGCCAGGCTGCCCAGGGTCTTGAGTATCAACTGGAAGGCCGTATCGGTACGAACCGTCTTCACCATATAGTCAGAAGGTACAATGATCACATCGCCCGGTCTGATTTCTTTGATCTGGCTGCGGCGGCGCGCTGCACCATTAGCCCGGACTACAACTGCCCGGCCAACAGCAGCGTCATCGGCAGGCCCACCCACCATATCTATGTAGTAATCAACCTTTGCCCCCTGGCGGTAGGGCACCTTACCCGGCCGGATAACAGCCCCGAGCACTGCCACCGTGTTGTGGATTTCCGGCACAACAATGGTATCGCCGTCCTGCACCAAAACATCTGCTTCTTCTCCGTGAGTCTCCAGCAGCTTGCTTCCCTCTACCGGAATGCCGCTCACCCATGCTGAGAGGCTAAGGTGCCGAGGTGGGACCACCAACGCTGTTCCGCCCCCACCGGCAAGAAGCTGACCTACATTGGCGCCCACCTGCTCGGCGAGCACGGTACGGCGGGCCTCTGTTTCCCCCTCCAACATATAGCCGGTCGACTCGCGATTATACATAGCCACAATCTGTTCCAAGTTCTGGCGCTGGCCCTTGGCCAGGGCGCGTTCGCTGGGGCGATAGACCACAATACCATTCGGGTCAGCATTATCCAGTAGAGGGCCGGCTCTTTGCAGCAAGTCATATACAGTCTCCTGTTCATTTGCACTGCCCCGCAGAACATACGCGCCGGGGTTTTCGACCTGCCCACTAATATGGACCACGGCGGGCTGCTGTTTGAAGTCCCCGCGGCCCAGCACTGTAACCATATCGTCGCTGCCCAGCACAATATCAGGCTCTACGGTAATCTGCCCATCACCCCGAATTCTCAGCTTCAAACGGTATACTGTAGCCGGCCCGGACTGCCACCCCTGGGCATATTCGATTGTGTCGCTAGCTCCGGGGGAAACCCCCTCGGCGGCCAGGATTAGATCGCTGACATTCATACCTTCGAAGCAGTCATAGTCACCGGCTTCGCGGACAAAGCCAGCAATATGAACCTTGTCCGGCGGTCTGCGGGATGTTATTCTCAGAATATCACCAGCCTGCAGCTCAATATTGCTGGATGAATCGTCAGCGAGCGCGTCCTGCAGGTTGATCCTCACCATACGACGTTGGCCATCGGGTTGGAGACACAGCAGAGTGGCTTGCTCCACATAGGCTTCCTCGGTTACCCCACCACTCTGCATGACCAGGTCTTTGACGCGCATATCAGCCGACCACTGGTATTGCCCGGGATTTTGCACCGGCCCAACTACCTGAACATAGGTGATTGGCGTTGCTTCATAACCATAGAAAATGCGCACCGCGTCATACGGAGCGAGAGCCAGCGAAGCTGCCGGAGCATCCAGGGCGCTCCGCACGGAGAAGCTCTCATAGCGGTGCTGACTGTATTCGTCAAGACGGCGAACCTCCCCGTACCCGAGATAGGCCCCTTCCGTCAACCCTCCAGCCAGTGAAATAAGATCGCCAACTGTCATCTGCGGCTCTACCTCATAGATGCCGGCACGCCGCACGGCCCCGCTGATGCGTACCGCATTTCCCGGCATCTTATCTATGGGCGAAACCACCACCACATCGCCAGCCTGCAAGGTAAGCTCGGAGCCACTACCATCCGTGATAGCACCAGGCTGGGTCAGGTCCAGACTCAGCACTTCCTGGCGGCGATGATTGACAATTCGCCAGACCGTAACGTCTCTTAGTGACCCGCCCGGTGACGCCCCGCCGGCCAGCTCGATTGCTTGCCGGCAGGTGATGGGGCGGGCTATCTCATAGCGACGGGGACGCCGCACCTTACCTGTCACGCCAATCTCGTCGCCGATTCCACCGATAAAGATGGTATCACCATTCTCCAGAGGCGGCTCATCGAGCGGTTCGCCTTTGAGTAGATAAGGGTAAAGATCAATTCTAATGGGAGCCTGTCGAAGCTTTATCAAGCGAATATCGCGCAACGAGCCAGCTTCGCTGGGGCCCCCTCCCATATACAGAGCTGTCAGTACGCTTGCCGTCCCGCTCAATCCGTAGCGCCCCGGCCTGGCCACATCGCCGGTGAGGTAAACCGTGACCATCCGAGGCTCACTAACCGTTACCGTCGTTTGGCTATCAATATAAAACTGACTAAGCCTCGCCGCAATCATATCGCGGGCGGCTCCCAGGGATTGTCCGGCAACCTCTATCTCCCCGGCCAGGGGCAGGTAGATGGTGCCTTCGGCGGAGACAAGCGCGCTGGTGTTGAGATGCTCGATCCCCTCGCTCCAGGTACGCACCGCAAGCTCATCACCGGGCCCCAGGGCATACTGGGGGGAGATAGGCATATTCAGGGTACGCGGCTCTTCGCCGCCGGTACGGGCGAACAGCTCCTCGCCGAAGCGCCTGAGGTTCTCCAGACGCATCTCTTCAGGCAGTTGCCAATCCTGCTCAGCTCGCTCCCACCGGAGAAACTCCGCAGCCTGGCCATCTTCTTCCGCTGAGAGCTGCATAGCCGCTGGCTGCACCCCTGCTTCCGGCTGCTGGTCGCCAGATAACTGCTCAGCTATTTCTTCTGGTGACTGCTGTTCAGGCACAGCAGACTGCGCCACCCAGGTGCCAGTTACACCCGGCACCCATACCAGCAATCCAAGAGCTGCTGCGCACGTCACTACACCATTGACTTTCCCCAACACCATACGCATAATTCGTCTGATACCTCCAGAACGCCGCTCAAGCCGATTCAGGCAACTAAGAGGTGCCCAGGATATAGGAGGCGGACAAACTGACTTGGCTGAAGCCAGCAAGTGCCGGGGCATCAGCGCCCCCATACTGACTTTACGCCCGCCCTCCGTGCTCGGAATTATATTCCAGTAAGCAAGTGATATCCCTTCCTCACATCGTCCTGCAACTTTCGTTCCTACCATAGTCTTGCTGTTAGTGATATAATTGGGTTGGCTATGACTATTCGCGAACAGATCGAACAACGTGAATCTGACTATCTGAGCCAATATGCAACTCTGAGCGCCGAGTCAGCGGGACGGGCCCGCCCCGAGCCGCCCTGCCCGGTCCGCACCATCTTTCAGCGCGACCGCGACCGGATTATCCATCTGTGCCGAGGCTTTCGCCGTCTGGCTCAGAAGACGCAGGTCTTCATATCAGCTCGCGAGGACCACCTCCGCACGCGCCTGTCGCATACCCTGGAAGTCGCCCAGATTGCCCGCACCATCGCCAAGGCGCTGCGCCTGAATGAGGATCTAACCGAGGCGGTCGCGTTGGCCCACGACGTCGGTCATACTCCCTTCGGGCATGCCGGCGAAGACAGCCTGGCCCAGGCTTACCGCGCCTATGACCCGCAGGCCGGCTTCGCCCACCATGAGCATAGCCTGCGCGTGGTAGATGTGCTGGAAAGAGACGGGGAAGGTCTTAATCTTTCTCAGGAGACCCGCGAGGGCATCGTGGCCCACAGCAAGTCAATGAAGGACTTGCAGATAGACCTGGAGGAAACCAACCCGCCCACTATCGAGGCGATGGTAGTAAGGGTAGCCGATCGCATTGCATATATTGCTCACGATCTCGACGACTGCCTGCGCACCGGCTTTCTGTCTGCCCGGCAAGTGCCGGCAGCGGTCACCGAAGTGCTAGGAGAGCGCCACAGCCAGCGCGTCGGCACTATGGTGCGTGATCTTACCGAGCACAGCCTGGACCAGCCGCGGATTTCCATGAGCAGCACAGTTCTGAGTGCGGCTGACGCGCTCAAAGATTTCCTGTTACGCGAGGTATACCAGTCGCCACGCATCCGCCAGGAGACCGACAAGGTCGCCGGCATCATTCGTAGATTATTTGACCTCTACATGGAAGACGACCAGGCCTTCGCCGAAATCAACAGCGCGCTTCCAGCCGACACCAACGGGCGCGCCCGCCGGGTCTGTGATTATATCGCGGGTATGACCGACCGCTTCGCGCGCAGCCGCTACCTGCAGCACTTCCTCCCCGCAGGCTTCCCCTCGTTTGAAGAGCTATGAGTCAACTGCAGTTGCCTGCCAGTCGCAGCGTCTATTGGTGGTAATACACATCCCACTCCAGATAGTTGTCCATTGCCTCATATACAGCATCGGCCACCCGCGACTGGTTGATCGCGACGTGATGTTCGAAGCCATTACTGCAGATATAGATCAACAAGACCTGCAGATTAGGAACCTCAGCCACTCCGTAGCCACCGAATGTCTCCAGAGGGTCATCAGTGATCCGGCCTTCGCCGGTATATACCCGCACAACTCCTGCCAGATCATCGGTGGATACTCTAGTATAGGTGAACGACCCCGGTTTGATTCGGCCGGCGCATATTCCCCAGGCATTCTCTGGGCCTACCGCATCGGCGAGTATAGCGTGCCTACCCATGCACACCTCGCCGAATACATCTTTCGGAAGATTACTGCAATGGAAGAGCACACACTTGTTGGGGTCATCACCGTAGTTATTATTCCAATCCAGCAGCGCACTGGGCTGCCCGGAGGCCAGGGCCATAGCATACATCCCTATTGCTCCAGTGACGTCAACCTCACAGGCCGCCGGAATCAGCTTCTGGCTCAACATACTCATCACCGCACAGGGCACAATTCCCAGGTACTTTTCGATGGCATCCCAGCACTGGAAGGCGAAGGCATCAATTTCATTCTCTGCAAGCCACTGGTCAATCACCAGGCTGAGCTTAGCCATCTTGATTAAGGCATGTTCGGGGACTTGGTCCAGCGGCACATAGGCGCGCACCTCGGCAAGCTGGTCCTGCACTTCCTCAGCTTCATCGTCGAGTCTGTCCACTTGGCCCAGAATCTCGCTCAAATCAACCACATCCACCGAGATGCCCGACGCTTCCAGAATCTTCTCGCTAAAGCGCACCGTCTTGAAGGGCGCTACCCGCGCCCCGATGGCTCCGATCCGCGCCTGCTTCAGTCCGCCCACAATGCGACAGACCGCCCCAAACCACTGCAGATCTGTAGCAAACTGGTCGCTGTCAACGGCTTCTGTATGCCTGGTCGTCAGCGAATACTTCGCACCGTACTGTACCAGGTTATTGCATACCGACATCTTTCCGCAGAAGCCATCACGGCGGTCAGCCAGTGACATCTTGCCGACCTCGTCGGGGAAAGCGTGCACCAAGACCGGCACATCGAGTCCGGCTCGTCGAATAGTTTCCGCCACCGCCCGCTCGTCACCGAAGTTGGGCAGGGTGACCAATATGCCATCAATGTCATCAGCATGCTCCTGGAACAGAGCCGCACACTTCTTAGCATCATCCAGACTCTCCACCGAGCCGTACGGCGTGGCCTCCGTATCCAGCACCACCGCCCCGAATCCGCCATCCTCCAGCGTCTGCAATATCTCCTTGCGTCCCGATTCGATGAGATGACTCGGAAAGAACCCTCTGTTGCCGACCAGTACGCCGAAACTTGTTTTCAGATCCATCTGTCTTGCCTCCCAAACGACACAGAATTAGGTAACCACCTTGCTGTCACTGCCCCAGTTAATCATTGATCTGCCCATAACACGCTTCCGGGCCGTGCTTGCGCAGGAAGTGCTTATCCCGCAGTTCATCGCTGATTGGGCCTACCGTTCCTTGCCGCTGCGATCAGTCCTTCCCCGCATTGCTTCGAGCAGTGCATCTATTGTCCGCCTTGCTGTCTGTTGCCAGTCAAACTTCGCCGCTTGCCTAAAGCCCTCTTCTCGCAACTGCTCGTGCAGTGTCTCGTCATTACTAATCCTATCCAGCGTCTCCGCAAAGGCCTCTGGGTCCCGCGGATCGAACAGCAATGCAGCTTCACCAGCCACCTCTGGCAGAGCCGTGAGCGAGGAACAGGTCACCGGGCAGCCGCACTGCATCGCCTCCAGCACTGTCATCCCGAAACCTTCAAACAAAGAAGGCAACACAAACCCGGTCGCCCCCGTGTACAGCGCCCCCAGTTCCTCAGTCGGCACCCGCCCCAGAACGCTAATCCGCTCGCGCCCTCTGGCCCGCCTGATTGCTTTTATGAGCTGGCCATAGCCTGTGCCCCTCTTCCCCACCAGCACCAGCCCAACGGCTAAATCCGCCCGCCCATACGCTTCAACCAGCCCGTGCAGGTTTTTGTGCAGATGCGAGGTGGCAACGCACAGTAGGTACTCCTCCTCCAGATCATATTGGCTCCTGATTCTCTGCACTGACTCAGCAGAAGCTGGCTGGCAGCCCACTCGCCCCGCCAGGTGCACCACCTGTGTATCCTCCGGTCGCTGACGCAGAAATCTCACTACATCTCTACGAGTATATTCAGAGCTGGCTACCGTCAGGCTCGCCGTTTCCGCCGACCTCGGCAGCATCCTTTGCAGAAATCTACGCTTCAGCCACGAAAAGTTTTCGGGATAGTGATACACCTGCAGGTCGTGGATGACCTGCACCGCGGGAATGCTAAGGTTGGTCGGCACCATACCGCCCGCGCACAGCAATACCTCTATCTCTTCGTCCGCCACTTGCCGGGGCAGGCCCAGCTCCTCCCAGAGCGCCCGCCCCGGCCGCCACCGGCTCACCACAGGACAGACTACCTCCCGGAACCTGCCTCCGGCGATACCGAGCTGGTCCTGCGCCCCCGTCCCCAGAAACACAATATACTCATTCTCGGCATCAATCTGCTGGAGGGCACCTACCAATTGCCGCAGATATGTATCTACTCCCGCTTGCCGCTCCGGCCTCCACGCCAGCGCGTTGATTCCTATGCGCATTCGGGATCTGCCCGAGGTGGTGGGGTTGGGGTCCGCCAGCTACTCGCCATTTGTCTCCACGCAAAGCCCTTCAAAATCAAATTCCAGATCAATCACAGCCAATTGTCTTTCGCTCAGCTTCTCTTCGAGCTTGCGCGCCTCTTCTTCTGACTTGCCCAGAAACAGCAAGCATCCTCCTCCCCCCGCCCCACAGGGCTTGCCGCCTATGATCATCGGCTCCGCCAGCTCAAACAGCTCCTCAATTTGCTCGTTGGAAGTGGAGCTGTCCAGATCTTTCATTGCCTCAAACTGAACTGTTAGCAGCTTGCCCAACTGCTCTATCTCACCACTCTCCAGGTACTCTTTTGCTCGATACGCACTATCGCGCAGCGTGAACAGCGCCTAAGTTGTCTGCTCGTTGCCCGCCCGGAAATTACCCCATACGTTCTTGTGTATGTTAGACGACAACCGCGGCTTGCCCGTGTAGCACAATACCAGCCGTCGCTGCAATTCCTCAATGTTTTGCTCTTTCATTTCCACTGGTACCCGTTTAACCTCATGGCCGAACTCAAACAGGTTTATTCCCCCTACCGCCGATGCGTACTGATCCTGCTTACCCCCGATGATGCCCAGAACTTTCTCAATATCGTAAGCCAGGGCGGCAATCTTCATCTTATCTTCCACGCTGGCCACTGGCTCTCGCCGCACCAGCGATAGCCACACCACATTCAGCGTCGCGGAGGTGCCCAGCCCGCTTCCTGCCGGAATCCTGCTTTCGTATTGCACGCTTAGGCCCGCATCCCCGCCCAATTCACCCTCCTGGCCCGCTATCGCCGTCAGTTCCTCGACTGGTGCCTGGTTCTCCTCGTGGGCATCAAGCTCGCCTCGCACGTATAGCTTTATCGCTGCATTACAGGTCGCCCCGCTAAAAGCGTCAGAAAAGTAGGGCACATCCGTCCAGGCTCCCGCAAAGTCCACCCGCACCGGCGCCCGGCTCTTGATAGTCATATTGTCCTCCTCCAAGTATTTTCTCCAGGGGCGTCTTAATGGAGACTATTCGCCCCCTGGGGGATAATAGCATATTATTGTATCGTTCAAGTGTAAAAGTTTTTGCCGGAAGGGTGCGGGAAACCGGCTTTTTTCAAAAAGCGGGTCTCCCGCAAAATCCGTTTATGCCTTTTGCGGAATAGACCGCTTAAGTGCGCCCGTCTATTTGCCCTTAGCCACCATCCACCTGGGCCCGCTGCAAAACAGCACTATACCAATCGCCACTGCCCCGTAACCAATCAAATGGCCCAGCCCCCCACCCATAAGCCCACCTCGCCACAGTAGCCCGAAAACCGGCACGGCCAGCGCATAGCCCAGAATCGCTGGTTCGCTCTCCGGGTGGCGCTGCCGGTAGCTATACGCAGTCCGATAGCCTATCCCCAGCACCAGTGTCTCCGCCAACAATCCCGCCAACCCGAAATTCAGATAACCCTCTGCCGGCAGGCTCAACGCCATTGAGCCTGAGCTGCCCGGTCGCAGCACCCGATTGAACAGATTGCGCTGCGGCTTATCCGCATACAGCCACCGTGGCACTACCATCTTAATCGCATCCACATAACTTCGGCCCCACTGATAGCCAACTTCACCGGGAACCCTTTGCGCCACCAGCATCAGGGCGTCAAAGGCTGTAAGGTTTCGCGCTATCAGCCATCCTGTTATCTTCGCATAATCACCCAACCCCAGGGTTACTTGCTCGCCCCCCACAAACTGCAGTCTGGGCATACCCAGCACCCCAACAATCAACAGACCCGCCAGGCCTATCAGCAATATCTCCCGCCCTCGCAGGCGCCGGACTGAGTAGTGATACACCGTCACTATCATCAGCAGGGGAACCAGCAGCACAGCTCGTTGCCCATGCACCGCCAGCATACCGGCACTACTGGCCGTGATTACCGCAATCTCCACCCGAGACAACCGGCCCTTGAAATAGCTTAGCCACCCCGCAGCCATGGCCATCCCCAGGAAGACCGCGCTGGTCACGACCACGACGCCCAGCCCCCTCCCCACTCCCTGACCATAGCTACTTATGCGCGCCAGCATTCCTCCGCTTTCCTGGGTCAGCACAACCCAACTTGCCAACCCCAAACCCCAACTCACCCACACCGCCGTTCGTGCCCGCTGCTTTGGCCATGCTCGGCTTGCCCACGGCAGGCCTCTCGCCACAGCTTCTCCCAATGGCAGCAAGTACCCCATCCAGAACCCCGCCACCACCACAAACCCCAGCACAATAGCCGCCCATATTCCCTGCCTACCGGTTCCTACCGGCTCCAGCCCTGCCAGCAGTACAGCCGGCCGCAGCACAAAATATACCCCAAAAACCACTCCAAACAGCACCGCGGGAGCCAGCCAGTCCCGCCGAATTACCGCTTCCCGCCCCACTGTCATGGTCGCAGCAAACAGACCCAATCCCACCAGGCCGACTATCCAGCCTGCCTCTATTCCAGCGGGCCGCGCAGCGACGCCGATCCCCACTCCGACTGCCCCCGCCCCAATCAACGCCCTCTGCCACATCCCGTCCGTCCCCCGGACTGCTCCTGCCTTAGCCGCTATCCTCACCTCTCCCCTCCTCGCCTTTGCTCCTCAATCCCCCTGCCATGATCCACGCCCACCCGACCAGCACTCCAATCCCTCCCGCCAACCCCATATCGCTCACCATATCTGGCCCGGCTGGATATTCCGGAGCCACCGGCTCATCAATCACCCGAAAAACTGGCTCAGCGCCCTGTTCTTCAACCAGTGCTCGCTCATACTCGGTGGCCAGCGTCTCAAAAATCACCTGCTTTATCTTCACCTTCCGCGTCAGGCGGCTGTAGTCCAGCGCCTCTTGCGACAGGTTTGCCATCTGCTGCTCTGTCCGCCGCAGCGCCTCCCCCAAACCCTCAATTCGCGCCTCGCTCGCGATAATGGCTACCTCCTCCAGGACCAGCTCCTCGCGCAATTTTCTAGCCACTGGATTTGCCACCTCAGTTGTGCTTGCCTTCACCATTGCCCTCTGCTGCTCTTGCGCCAGCGCCTGCTGGGCGGCCTCCAGTTCCCGCTGCAGCTTGCGCACCTCCGGGTGCTGCGCCGACTTACCCTCAGCCTCCCTGGCCACGGCCAGCTCACTTTCCAGGGACACCAGCTTCTCCCGAATCTGATCCACCAGAGGATTAGCCCGGTGTACCACCGAGGCCGACTCCATTTCCGGCTGCTCCTTAAGTTTGTCCCGCAGCCCTCTGGCGTGCTGTTGAGCTGCCTCCAGTTCCACACGAGCCTGCTCCCGCCGCTCTTCCAAACCCATAAGTCTCTGCAGGACAAGCTTGCCCGTACTATCAACCTCCATTACCTCGTGCTCAGCCTCCCACTGCTGTAGTTCATTCTCGGCCGCAGTGAGATCTGTCTCTACCTGTTGCTTCTGCTCGTGCAGAAAAATTCGTTTCCGTTTCGCGGCGGTCAACTGCAACTGGCTTAGTCTTTCGTCCAGCGCTGTTACATAGCTGCTCGCGACCCGCCGCGCCAGTGCTGCTGCCTTCTTCCGGGCCCCCTTCGCCACTAACTCGACTACGCGTGGGCAGCCTGGTAGTGCCACCTCCAGCCGAGCTATATTGGGCCTCTTCAGCTCTGTCTTCGTCCATCTCTCGAGCCAACGGCTTGCCTCTGCTGGGCTACTTGCTCCCACCACTTGTTGTAAATTACATTCCTTAATGACGGCTTGTCGCGTTGCCCTGGTCTGCAGAATATAGCCACACAACTCTGCTTCTGAGCCTACTTCTGAGGGCAATTCAATCGGCACCTTAGCAAGAATTCCTGTTATCCGCGAGGCGCTTGGTGATAGTTCTCCGGCAGCTACAATGCTCGCCGCCGCGCGATATTCCGTGGGCCGGATGCAATAGCTCCATATGCCCGCGCTGATCGCCGCTATCAGTCCGACGCTTGCCCAAATCCGCCATCCTCGTCTGATAGCTCGCCAGTAATCCTGGATATCAACTTCTTCTGTCAACGGTCTACCTTCCATTGTCCCTCCCGCTTATTCCATCCCCGCATTTGCTCTATCCCCATTTTTCTACTTACTATCTTATACTTTATTACTTGCCAGATTTGTGGTGTTAAGAAGAATAAGATAGATAATCAACAATACCTAGTTATTAAGAGAGCAGGAACTGCTTGCTATAAGATACTCTCTAGTATGCTGTTGTAGAACATCCTTAATTACTTACATTTCCAGATCCGGTGCTGCCTGTTGTGGCTTGGTTTTCGGTAAGGAGAATAAAGTCGTTAGGCGTTATTGCTTCGGTCATCCGTCGGTAATATTCACTTTTCTTTTCAAGTCGAAGGTCTCTATTTCTACATTCAGAAGGCGCTATAAACTACCCATTGCTTATGTCACGGGTCGTTATTAGCCAGCGCCCTTGAGTTTTTCTTGAGCTTAGGCGCTCACCCTGCACTCTTCTGTCGCCCAGCATCTACCTGTACCATCGCCAGCAGAAGCCCTGAAACTGCCTGTATGTTGAAGCTTCGGCCCTCGCCTACTACCATCGCCCCGGGGCCCCAAGCGCCCAGTATCCCTGTCGAGCTATGTGCCCCACTATCAGTGGGAGTAGTTACTAATTGTGGCGCAAACATTTTCTGCGATGCGCTGTAGTTGCCCCCGGTTAGCTCCAGGATGAGGCTGGGAGCATATTCCACCAGTCTTCCCTCATAAAGATCCTGTGCTCCATGCACCGACTCAACGAGAGGCTGATCACTGCCTGGCTCCTGCAGACCTTCAAGGCCTTCCGCTATTTCCCGAGTGATTTCCGCGTGCCTCTCCCCTACTGTATAGATAGCACCTTCGAATCCCAGGCTATATGCCTCGGTGCGCTCCCAGTTTATACTCCCGGCCGTAAGGAATCCGCTGGCGAGCAGTCGCCGGTTCTCTTGGTCAATGCTGATTCTCTCTAGCAGACCCAACTGTCTAGCTATCCTTGTGCAAGCCTGCACCATCTTGTGCTTTGCGTTCTGCCGTTGCACCCACTCCTTCCAGCCCCCTTTGCTCACCAGGTAGCCTTTCTTCCACAGCCAGCTATTCAGATGAACTGTCCCGTGCAGCGGCCCGCTTCCATGGTCAGACACCACTACAAGCGTGTCCCGGTCTCTAAGCTGTCTCATCAATTCTCCCACGATACTATCGGCGTGGGCATATACATCTCGGATAGCGTTCCTCCATCGCTCAGCGGTTGACCTATCGTAGCGCGGATGAGAACTATCCATGAACCGCCACATCTTGTGTTGTGCCACATCGGTTTCGTACAGGATGAAAAGGTGAACATCACAGCGGTGATTCTGCAGCAGATATCGTGCCAACCGCCCGCGCAGTTCCAGACAGGTATGAAGCTCCCGCAGCAGGGCCTCTTCTCCACCCGGGGCATATATGCCCCGGGGCACTGTGCGGTAGGGGCCGACCTCCGCGGTGATTTCGGCGGCCAGCTCCGCCGGGTAAGTCGCGCCGGGTGTGCTCAAATGCGGGGCTAGCAGCCCCGCTACTATGTGTCCCTGCACGGGCCACACCGGATACGTCACCGGCACCCCCACTATGCCAGTGGATAGCCCCGCCTCGTTCATCTTCTCCCAGAAGCGCTTGCCCCGACAGTCCCGGCTGTTCACTGGCCGAAAGCGCGTAGGCGCCTCGTAAGGCCCGGGTCGTTCTGGTACAAAGAACCCGAACACGCCATGCTCCCCGGGGTTCGTCCCGGTCATGAAGCTAGACCAGGCGACTGGACTGACCGACGGTATCGTGGATTTGAGCGGCAGCAGCTTCCCTTCGCGCTTGATCCGAGCGAGGTTAGGCAGATGCCCCTGCTCGATCCAGCGCTCACACAAATCGTGGGAAGCTCCGTCCAGACCAACAATCAGCAACACATTCTGTCACGTCCCTACCGCTGCCGGCTATTTGGTGAAGGAATAGTTCCCTGACCACGCGAAATGTACCTGCATATCGCTTCGGCAACCCTCTCGGCGTCAAGAGGTCCTGCCGCCGCCGATCACAGTATGGAACGAATTTCAGCTATGCAGCAAGCCAGCAGTTCAGATCTGGACGTTGTCGTGATTGGCTCAGCCTTGGTGGAGCTAACCCCCGCGGTGGCGGGACGCTCACTGGAAGATGCGCAGTGCTTCATACCCATGCCCGCCGGCTCAGCTGCTAACTTCGCTGTGGCGCTGGCTGGCCTTGGTGCAAGAGTCGGTTTTATGTCTCGTGTTGGCCAGGACGAGCTGGGCCGCTGGCTGATCAAGCGCCTGGCCGGCCACGGAATAGACACCGACCTCATTAAACCCGCCCCCGGCCATCTGACTCCGGTCTCCTTCTGCTGGGCGGATGGCTCCGGCCAGAAAACATTCTATTTCTATCGAGCTCCCGAATTCAGCGACCCCATGGCTACCCTTAATACCGCCACTCTCGATGACCAGGAAATCCTCCGTGGCAAGCTCTTCGACTTTACCGAGGCTGCTATCCGCGCCCAGCCTCTGCGCGATTCCGCCCTGTATGCCGCTTCCATTGCCCGCGAGGCTGGCCGCACCGTCTGTTATGCTGTCAACTACCGTGCTGATTCTTGGTCCGAGCCGCTTGAGGCCATCCGCGAGGTTCAAAAACAGGCCATCGCCGTCGCTGATCTTCTGCTTATGAATCAGCAAGAAGCGTGCTTCATCTTCCAAACAGAGGACACCTCGCAAGCCCTATCCGCTGCTCAGGCGCTCGGCCCTTCTGCCGTCCTCATCACTGCCGGAGAGGCCCCAACCTTGCTTGCTTCCGGGTCTCAGCACACCGTCGTCCCCAGCTTCCCGGTGGATGTCCAATATGATGTTGGCGCCGGCGACACCTTTCATGCCGCCTTCATTGCTGCTTATCTACGCGGACTGCCTGTGCCCCAGGCGGCCCGGTGGGCTGCTGCCGCCGCCGCCCTGAAGATAAGCCAGCCCGCCTCTGCCCCACCTCCGAGTTCCCAACAGGTCGAAGAGTTTATACGGCAGGCCGAACCAAAAAGTCATAACTGCTAGGTGACACTAACTATCTGTGAATACGGGCAGGCAAAAACAGATCGCGCCCAATATTTGTCAGAATCTCCTTGCATTGAGATGGAAAAGTTTGTATAATAGAGCATACTTAATATATCATTATACTGAATCCGTCACGACGACGGCGGTCTTTCCCTACTCGGCAGGAGCAGCATTATTGCCGCGACGCCTGTAGCAAAGGCCAGTGTGTTTTGGAGGTAAGGCTATGCCTATAACTGCCGACCAGATAACTATCAACAACTTTCCCGACCTATTCAGGAAGATAATTGCCGACAAGCAAGCGGCAGGCATTCAGGCCATCCAGAACAATCCTCCCGACCTGCTTGAAAGAGCCCAGAGCTACGGCACCCGGTTTGCGAATGATAGTTGGGGTTGGAGTTCAAATATCTGGCATCGTAGCGCTGCCAACACCTCCGTAGTCAACACTGAGCAAGAATTGACTGACAGCCATCGCGAACTGATGCTCCGTGTACTGGAGCATATTATCGCCCGTCCGATGATCCAGGCCGATGCTAGCCTGGGCAGCCCGCAGTCGCTGGCGCGCATGCACTGCCGCCTCTACTGTGACCCCCAGTATCCTGACATTCCTTACCGCTGGCAGCAGATATGTTTTCCTGGCGACGCCACCGAAGAGCCTGATGCCACCCTCTTCTTCATCCCCCAGTACCTGGGCAATCCCCCTATGCCCAATGACCCCAGCAATCTCCTGCAGGTCATCCGCTTCCCCAATCACAACTACACAATCTGCACCGCCAGCTCCTACCAGGGCGAGGTCAAGAAGGGCTTCTTGTCCCACTGGATCAGCTACTGTTACCTCCAGGGCGGCACCGGCGAGCATGCTGCCTGCCGTGAGTTCACCGTAAAGACGCCTACTGGCGAAGAAAAGCGCATCATAATGGGCTGCTGGGGACTGACTGGCAGCGGCAAGTCGGCCCACGGAATGTACGTGCTCAACGATCAGATCTATCAGCTCTATGCAGATGAATTCGGCCTGGACCTCGCCGAAATATGCTATGACAACTACATCAAGAACGACGATATCATTGGCTGGTTCGACCGCGTGGTTGCCGGTTCCGAGCGCGGCGCCTGGACGAAGACTGAGGGTGTTGACGAAAACCAGGCGGGCATTTACGATGCGGCGATGAGCGCTGAGGCCCTCCACGAGAATACCGAGTGGGATGAGAGTGGAAATCCCGCATTTGACGCCAAGCTCTTCCAGCACAACGGTATGCTCAACCGCAATGCTCGCAGCGTCCTTAGCCTGGAGGACACAGGCGCCTTCGACGGCAGCGTTGACTCCACGGCCCCGCCCAACATGGCCGTCTTCATCAGCCCCGGCTACCTGACTGATTATGCCTGGCTCAAACTCAACGACATTGATTTCGCCGTCAAAGTCCTCGCCGACGGCCGCACTGTCGGCCACCCCGCCCAGAGCCAGGAGGGCATCGGCGAGACCAAGTATTCCAGCCGCTACTGCCTCCCCTTCACTATGGGTGTTACCAACGCTGAGCATCTCCACCGCTTCCGCGAAATCCTTCGCCGCCGCAGCGCCGAAGGCAGCCCGATCGAGGTTTACCAGATCAACACCACTGGCAAGGTTGGTGCATCTTACGGGTGGGGTACAGTCCAGCTTAATGGCGAGGAGCACGAGATGCCCCGGGTGCACTTTGAGCAGACTCCTGACGGCCCTAAGGCTGTTGGCGGCACCGGCCCTTCCATTGAGGAGACGGAGGTATTTCTGATTCAGGCCGCTCGCGGCGCTGTCCAGTGGGCGCCGCATCCCCTCTGGGGCGAGAAAGTCTTGACGCCGCTATCCGTCCCGGGGATCACTGCCCAGCGTCTTCGCGACCTTGATCCTTTCACCTATCGCAGCGCCGAGGAGATGGAGAAGCTCCTCCACGCCCAGGTCATCCTCGGCAAGTACTACAATGACATCCAGTGCCCGGGCTTACACCCTGATATCTACACCGCCATGGACTTCTAGCTTGTCCGCCGGCTGTTTGGTGTTGGCCCTGCTGTTATCCTGTTTCTGAACCTGTCCCTATCCTGTCTCTATGCTGCCGTTCTTGCCTGCCTATTGCCGTTAGCCTCTCCCCTACTCCTCTTCCTCAGTCGTGTCCTCATTCGTGTCGTCCGGTGCTGTTTCCCGCAGCCTGTCTTCTATTTGCCGGACCACGCGGTCTGTCTCCCAGAGGTCTGCCTGCATTCTCAATACTCGCCTGGTGAGCAGAAAGAGGTGTGCTACCAGGAGAGCAAAGACCGCGGACAATAGCCAGATCAACGTCGTAGTCAGCATCCTACCTTCCTCCCTTGGCTCATCGTGGGAATCGCCATCATATCGTTGCTGCGTACAACATCCTCCGTTGCCTACCCTAATTCCTCCTGCTGCCGCGGATTCGCCAAAAACTTTTTCGGAAACAGTAGAGCGGTGCTATTCGGCCTGCTCAAAGCGCTGTCTAATGAGCCCGAGCACGGGCATCGTCAGCCTTCCGTTGTTCTGCGCGGATGTGGAGCTCGTTGAGCCACCACTTCCCCTGCTTCGCAACCTCGGGATCCGCGTCGCCGGCGAGCTTTACCAGTAGTGGCCGGCCCTCTTCTCCTAGACCGAGGTAGATTGCGTTGGCTACACGGCGGCGCACCTGCACGATACGAGAACTGGCCGCCTTGCGAAGCGCCCGTTTCCCCCTTTCGTCGCCAAGCCGAGCGAGCTCCCGAGCCGCGGCCACGTACGTGGCGATGGCATACTCGTGCTCGGAATCGAGTGTGCAGGTCGCGATGAACTTGGCAAGAGTGCGTCTTGCTTTCTCTCCGTTGATCTTATGCAGAGCAGACACGGCGACCTGACCAAACTGGTCGTCAACGTGTTTCTGAAGGAAGTCGTCCAGTGGGTCGAACGCGGCTTGCGACTTGACCTTTCCCAGCCAGAATACTGTCGCCCGGAGGAGTCGGGGATCGCTGATGCCGTCAAGATTGGGAAGCGCCCACCGCTCCAGAGCCTGCCGCGCCTGGGGTGTACCGATGTAAGCCAGTGTCCCACCCGCGGATACCTGCGCGCTGCCCTTGTCGGTCTGTAGTACGCGGGCCAGAGCGGGCACGGCGGGGTCACCGATCTTCTCCAGTCGCCGCCCGGCGCGTTCGCGCAGCACCCCGCCCAACTGCCCGCGCAGCTGTCCAATGAGCCATTCAACGCCCGCGCCGGCGCTTTTCCCTGCCAGCCGGCCGTCTGCCCAGGCCTCCCACGCCCGCTCCAGCGGCACGCGGGTGAAATCGTCAGTGCCGCGTGGCGATATGTTTCGCGTCCGAGCATCTTCGGCTTTGACTATCGCCTCCAATCGCCCGAGGTGCGCTTCCGTCAGCTGTCGACCCTCCAGTGCCTTGGACGCCTCCACGGCCAGTTGCGCTTCGCCGCCGGCGAACAGCTCGATCAGCTCTGACGTGACATCATCGGGCGGCACATTTCTGCTCAGGATGTTCTGAACCGTCGCGTGCGCCTCCTCACTGTATGCCATGGGACCGGACGGCCGAGCGACGCTGGCGGGTACCTCACGGGCACCGCCCATCCGCGCTGGTGCTTGTGTGTCCACGGTGCGACACCCGGATGTAAGTACGGCAACGGGAAACACCACCCATAGGACTACTGCCCCCCGCATCCTCACCCATCTCCTCATCTGCTTCACCTTCGCAACACCTCCTAAGCCCCCAGTCTACGCCTGAGCGCCGGTTGCTGTCAATCGCCCCGCCCCGCGCCCGCGTGGAGCAAGGGGTTGACAATATCGCTCATATATGCTACTATGAATATGCAGGTCTGATCCCGTCTATAGTGGCGGGGGTAGGTCCTGCTAGAATTGCCAAGGCCTCCCTTTGGGGGAGGCCTTGGCTTTTTTTATGATTTGATTCTGATGATGCCTTGCGGGTCATATTTCGTTGCTTCTTTGACCAGTATCGGGTCCAGAATATCAAGCGCTGTATGCAACCCGTACCGCGTCTTTGAAGGCAAAGGGCGCTCTCGTCGGAGCAGCGCATACGCTGCGAAGTCTACAAGCTGGATGAAGTACGACTGCGATGAATCCTTGAAGAACATGTCTTCAACAATGCGCTCAATAGGAATGTTCCTTGTCAGTTCCCCGGTGTCCAGCCACTCACTGTACTGGCTGGGAATGGGGTTGAACACTGCCAGCCGGCGCACCAGCCGTGTATACTCTATCTCCTTACCCTCATCGGAAATCAGCAGTCCATGGCTATCCCACGCCTGCAGCGTGCGGTTTATCCTGTTAATCAGCCGTTCCAGCGCCTGCAGATACATCTTTCGCGGGAAGCAAGCGTTGAAAAGCCTAACTCCCGGAAGTTGCGTTGTCATCGCGAGCGTTTCTTTGAAGATTTCACATCGCTTGCTCTTTGTGACTACACGGTCTGAGATATTGCCGCGCCCGGATACAAACTTCCAGGCATGGAATTCCTTGTAGATGTAGATTCCACATCTCTCTCGCAGCTCGCGCCTAAAGCTCCGAACGCATTCGAATACGCCGCGCCACTGGGATACATCTATTGCCAGCGCCGAGAAAACGCACAGTTTCTCATCCTGTGAGTCGTCTATGTAAATCAGATGCATCTGGTCCTCCGAGTGGCCCCCCGCGAGGCACATAGAAATAAACAGCAAGCCATTGCAACGGTTCTTTTAATGATAGACTTTTCGGTGTCTATTCAGTGAGTCCTCGCCCCCAGTCTACGCCTGTCCGCCGGTTGCTGTCAATCGCAGGGCCACTCTCTCCCCTATCGTCTCCCGCAGCCTGCGTCTAACACGCCCATCATTGCAGTCGCGATGTTGTTTCGCGACTGCCCTCTGTCGTTAGCCCCTGTCCTGTCGTCGTATTGCTGGTACGCTGCCTCTGGGCTGCTGGCCTGCTGTTGATCCTGTTTCTGGACCTGTTCTTATCCTGTTTCTGGACCTGTTCTTATCCTGTTTCTGGACCTGTTCTTATCCTGCCTCTGTGCTGCCGTTGCGCTCCCGTCCCGCTGCCGCTCTCCATAACAAATGACGGCCTGCGTTTCTTCTCCGCAGGCCGCCATGAGCACTCTCGGCAGAATGTAATCAGCCGTTTCTTATTCTACCAGAATAACGTTAACAGAATTAGCGCTAGACACTGTATTGCCAATACTGCACATCTCGTGGGCGGCATCCACGGCCCGGCGCATCTGGTCAGTAACTTCGCCCGGCATGCGTATCTCCACATTGAAGTCGTTCAGGCAGTGGTTCTCTACATCCAGTGTCGCTGTTGCCTCCACCGACATGCCCTCGTAGGGAATGCCCTTATTATTGCAAGCAACAGCAATTACAATGCCCACACAATTTGCCAGCGTTGCCACTTGTGCTTGGGGAGGAGTCATCGTGGTGCCATTCCCACCGTAAGACGACGGGGCATCAGCGAACATCTTCAACCCCTCCACATCGGCACAAAATAGAGTGGGCCCCACATTTGTAGCTGTACATTTGATCTGTGTCACAACTAACCACCTTTCACGGAAGCTGCAGCCCTTCTTGATATGAACTTCGCCATATAGTATAACTAATTGGCGGGCGCAACGCAACCACTGCTTCCATCTGCACCTGCATCTCAGTGCCCTCCGTCTCCCCCACCTCTCGCCATTCCACTTGTAGGGTCGTTGCTGCTGCGCCTGGTCGTTTCTATTGAGAGTCTTTGCGGACCTGTTCGCCATAGCATTCACGTCCGCCATAGCCTTGCCGAAGGTCCTGTTCTGCTTGCCCTGAGGTTCTCGAAGGGCTTGTACTGAGCCTATCGAAGTGAGATTCTCGAAGGGCCCACCCCCCAGCCTCCCCGTGGTTGCCACTAACATTCCCCATCATTGCAGGCGCGCTGTTTCTTCGCGCCTGCCCTCTGCCGTTAACTGCTGGCCTGCTGTTATCCTGTTTCTGAACCTGTCCCTATCCTGTTTCTGAACCTGTCCCTATCCTGTTTCTGAACCTGTCCCTATCCTGTTTCTGAACCTGTCCCTATCCTGTTTCTGAAC
>JAUWYY010000050.1 GCA_030615605.1 bacterium | reverse complement strand
AGCTTCGGTGACCCAGCACGCAGCAATCCGCGTGCAAGTGGGGCCTCCTGGCTACTACAAGGGCTGTTTGGTGCGAATGCCCAATGGCGATCTGATCGCCACGCCCGCAATTAGACCCGAGGAGGGCGGTTTTCGCTCGGTGGTCTACCGATCGACCGACGAGGGCCTGTCCTGGGAGCAGATCGCCGCACCACCCGATCTGCCCGGCAAGGAACACGGATTGGCTGTGCTGTCCGATGGTACGCTGCTGCATATCAGCTATAGCGGCCATCTGTCGCGTTCCGAGGATGGCGGATATACCTGGCAGAGCAGCTACATGCAACTGCCCTTTGGGGCGATGAGCCGCAACATTGAAGAGCGCGCAGACGGCACTCTGGTGATAGTTGGCGTCAATACAGATGAGGGCAGGCCTGCTGATCGTCTGGTTATGTGCACGTCTGAGGACCGGGGCCTGTCGTGGGCGGGCAAAGAAGTTCCCGTAGGCACCGACTATACCCCGTTCTTGGACTATGATGGTGCCAGGGTTATGGCCGAAGAGCCCAGTTGGATGACGCTGCCGGACGGGCGCATGGTGCTGATCTTCCGCGCCGAGCAAAGCCGCGTTATCGGCGATGAACCGCCAACCTTTGCACTGGAGCGCTACGGTGAAGCCGGCGACCATATGGTCATCACTGAGTCTACCGATGGGGGCGAGCACTGGAGTACACCTCGCGACATGACCGGTTACGGAGAGCCGCACGGCTATTTGACTCTGCTCGACGACGGCCGGCTTATGTGCACCTACGCTAACTACCATCTGCCCTACGGGATCTTTGCTATCTTCAGCGAAGACCTGGGCCGGACCTGGGACCTGGAGCATCGAATTATGCTGGGGCTCTCAGCCGATATCTACGTGGGCTGGCCGGTGACGCTGCAACTTCCCGACGGCAGTATGATAACCAGCTACGCAACAACTCCGTACTTGGCGATGGAGACAGGAAAGGGAACTGCTTATCAGATAGTAAAATGGGAACTGTCTTCACGGTAGCCCAGCCGTGTCGGGAAATTGAGTAAGCTATGGATAGCGTCAGTGACTGGCACTGTTCCTGAGCTGTGCCGGGTGGTCGTATCTCCACCGCCCCCACAGGGAGGTGCAGCAATTCATGACGGGTTCCGAGGGCCCCCAACTCATTTACAACGACGACTGCAGCAACAAATTCGCTGCAAACCCCTACCCCCTCCAGGCGTCTGCGCTGCGCGCATACGTGGCCACATTAGCTGGCAGTGGAGTTGACGTGCTCTGCTGGTGTCTGGGAACCGGCTTTGTTGCCTTCCACGACAGTGAGGTTTACGGAGGTATACGGGGTCGGGCGAACGCCGCTTGCTGGCAGCGGTCAGTGGCGCCAAGCAGCCAACCTGGCAGCGCTTATCAAGGCCGGCGACGACCCACCGGCGGTCATTTGCGAGGCCTGTCACCAGCACGATGTGCAGGCGTTCTTGAGCCTGCGAATGAATGACTGCCACCACACCGACGATGACACCGGCCCGTTGGCCTCCGACTTGTGGATGGCTCATCCTGAATACCGCTTGCAGCGGACGGAGAGGGATTACTACAGCAGTGCCTGGGACTACAGCCTGCCACAGGTTCGCCAGCAGCGGCTGGCAATCATCTGCGAGGCGGCAGAGAAATACGACACCGATGGCATTGAACTTGATTTCTTGCGCTCGCCATATCTGTTCAACCGTGATGAGGCGGAAGACAACCAGGATATTCTCACTGACTTGCTGCGCCAGGCTGCTAAAGAGTACACCATGTATTGCGTCGGGCACGCCCACGCCCCGCAGATGATCACGATATCGTCAAAATCGCCCAGAAACATTGTGAAAGAATAGTCCGGTTAAGACCCAAATCCTTCCCAGGGGGTTGACATTCTTGTGAGTAGGCATACATGGTAACCTTGCTGTTGCCATCAGTCACCGTCGGACGGGGTGCCTTCTGCTGGCCCTCGATTCATACTCTCCGCAAACGCTTCTCTCCTTTGCTGCGCCCTTGCCATTGCCTGCTCGCTATTGAGCATACGCAAGCCAGCTTCTTCTCCTTCGGAACGCCGGTTCGTTCAGACTACTGGCTGGATGGTGACGAGCAGCCGCAGCCACTAGTCTGCTCACTTGAAGATGTGTTGCTGCGACCACAGCAACCGCCTGGCGATTCTGCAGACTCATCAGCACAGCCTCCGCAGTGAGCCGACGCCTCGGTCCCCGCTGGCGTCGGCTCTATGGCAACGATACGCCATACGCCCTGGAGGTTCCGCAGCTTGAACAGCTTCCAGCCCGAGGTGAGCAATGGCGGGAAGTCCTGGTTCAGGGTCAATTGGGTGCGGACATCAGCGTAATCCTGGTCTTCCGACACCACCTCCGGATTGCTGAAGCTATCCAGCTTGACGCCCTCCTCGGCGGCCGTTTGGATTGCTTTGAGAAAAGCGTCACCGGGATACTGCTCGCCGGTAATGCTCGACAGGTGATAGTCTGCCATTTCCTCCAGGTAGCCGCTCTCCCACAGACGGCAATATGCGGCAACGCGCTCACCAGGTGCGGCCCGGCGGGCCTGTTCCGACGCTTGCTCGTGGTACGATTCGTATAGACCTTGCCGGGCATCATCAAGCGAGCCTAGGGCGCCATTCAATACCTGGCGGCACCAAATGGCAGCATGCTCCCACCAGCCCGAAACGGCGAAGAGACGGGTCAACTGGCCGTCGACCGCCACACGAGTCCAGTCATCCTCGGCGCCCTGGCCAGCAAGCAACTTCAGCAAACGGAACCTGGCTTCCCCGTACTCACCCCAGTTGTCTCGATTTCGGCCAATGCCAGCTGACCGCTCGCAACCTCACACGGCGCATTTGAAAAGCTGCTCAACGTGACGCTGGAGTAGTATCGGACAGCCTCATCCAGCCTGCCCTAGCCCTCGTTCAGCCACGCCGTCCTGATTCGCGCTGCTGCGCCAAAGTCTTGCTTGTGTAACAGTGGGCGAAGGAGTTGGATGGTGGTAATGGCAAGCTCGTCGGCTGCCTCTTGTCTCCCCTGGCGCCGCAAATGCAGAATTTGGTTCATCTGAACTCCAGCTAGGTTCGCGCGGGCGCAGAGGGCGACCCTCGTCTGTGGAAATCTCCCCATAATCTCTTTGTATATCGCCCCTTGCTTCTGCCGCATCTCCGCACCCCACAAGCCGTCTACAGCCTCAAGAGTACTTCGCCAGAACGCGGCGGCCTCCTCCTCGCTTGTGGCCCCCACAGCTCGCAGCGGGCAGACAAACAAGGCCCCCATGGATAGCGCGACAACCAGACCACCGAGGATCACTATTGCTTTGCTTCGCCAGAACTTGGTCTCCATACTAATTCTCGCTTCTCAAAGAGCGTAGTCTCCACTCATTATGCGCTTTCTACTGGTCACAGTTGCGCTGGCCACCATTCGGGCACGCACCAGAGCCGTCGCAAATACTTGTGGGCCAGCAATAGTAACCTCCACAATGCCAATAAGGATCGGTCTGATAACAGGAATGCGACGAGCCCCCGGGCCTGACGGGTTGCGTCCAGCTACCTTGGAGGCGCGCTTACTATTGTCAGACTACTGGCTGGATGGTGACGAGCAGCCGCAGCCAGTCGGCTGCTCACTTGAAGATGTGTTGCTGTGACCACAGCAACCGCTTGGCGATTCTGCAGATTCATCAGCACAACGGCCGCAGTGTGATGACGCCTCGGTCGCAAGTGCCTCGGCTATTTTCCACTTGTAGGCGGTTTTCTCCGGTGCATCGTAGCATGTTCCCTGTTGTACCAAACGGTAGCGGTAAGTAACTTTGACGAGACTGCCTGAATCATCCCACCAGTAAAGGTCTCTTTCGACCGCGGTACTGTCATCCGTGATCCCGATGAAACGAACGCCCCGCTCCTCATGGTGGTGGCCGTCTGCATCTATGTGCCGACCCAAGGAGAGGAGATCATGATGACACCCGAGCAGCAGCGTGAGCTAAACACTGCCCTGTGGCAGCACTACGACTTCACCCAATACGCCACTAACCTGTGTGGCTTTACC
>JAUWYY010000058.1 GCA_030615605.1 bacterium | reverse complement strand
CATGCCACTGCTGGGATGGAAGACGTCCGGATCCAATCATTTCAGAGACGACGCGGTCTGGACCTCAACTCCACGTTTTGACACCCTGCCCCAACTCTTCACGGAGTTGCGAGATCCTGTCACCGACGAGTCACTGGATCTGGCCTTTGTAATCACACCCGAACCCGCCACGCTAGCCCTGCTGCTAGCCGGCGGTTTGGCCTTGCTGAGGCGTAGGCGGTCAGCCTAAGCTAACATTGCTGCTAAACAAGGGGCTGGCTTGAAGGCTGGCCCCTTATGCTATGCAGGTAGCATCCCCCAGTCCGGACAGCTTCGACTGTAACCTCTTTCTTTGACACAAGCTAGAATATGTGTTCTGGGCTATGCACTTTACTCTCCCAAGCCCGATATGTTGGGGTCAGAAGGTTCGTCCGCCCCGGATGAGTTTGGCAGGGAAGGGCTCGACTGCCACGGCCTGTTGAAGGAGACGGTAAAACAACATTCCCCGGGCACGCGAGGTGCGTCGGTTGAAGCGGAAGGTGAATTCGTCCAGATAGTAGTCTAGGTGGGATGGACGGACCGCTCCCTGGTGAGTTCCCAGTAGCCACCTCTTCAGCAGGGAGGCAACACGGCCCACCAAAGGCAAGGGATCCTCACCCACAGGCGCCATGAAGGCCCTGATGGTCTGATGGACGTACCCTTTCCTGCCCAATGCCCGGTAACCACGCCAGTCATCTGTGCGAATGGTCGAGCCTGGCTCGACGGATTGCCCGATGGCTGCATATAGACTTGCAGCCGAGGCGTTAGGCACTCGCACCAACCGAACTCGCCCTATGCGTTGTCCATCTTCCTGGGCCGCAATGACCACCAACGCCCGTCCTCCCAGTTGACGACCCACTCTGCCCGGCCGTTTTCCACCTATGAATGTCTCGTCAACCTCTACCACGCCGCTGAGCCGGTCGCGGCCTGGGCGAACCATTGCTCGACGCAACTTGTGCATCCACTGCCAAGCGGTATGATAACTGCCCAAGCCCAGTGCATGCTGAAGCCCCAGCGCGCTGACCCCGTGCTTTTGATTGGTCGCGTGCCACATCGCCCGGAACCACATCTGCAAGGGCTTGCGGGTGCCCTCGAAAATGGTCCCGGCTGTCGCTGAGGTTTGAACATCACAACGTTTGCATCGATATAGCCCTCGACTGACGATCCACGCCTTGATGCACCGGCATCGAGGACACTGAAAACCACCCGGCCATCGGATTCGACAGAGATAATCCAAGCAGGATTGCTCAGACGCAAACCACCGCTCGAACTCCATCTGGTTGGTAGGATACTCTTTCACGCCCCCATACTACAGGTTGCAGTTGGGAGAGTAAAGTGCATAGCCCAGTCTTTGAATTGACGGATATGGTTGTTTGCGAGCTTAGAGATAATCGAACCGGAAAGAATACACAGCACAGCCTTCTGGCTTTGTCGGGCCAATCGGTCTATGGCCGGTTATGAGGATACCAATGATGCTGAACGGCTATGTGTTGATCCGGCCATGCGTCAAGTTGTCGGAGAAAATCTTGGCAATCTCTGGAGCCGTGCGTTCCTCTTGAGCCAGGACTACAGCTTGTAGGCGAAGCAGTAGCTTGGCCTGTGTTTGCTGTTTTGCGAGTTCTCTTAGTTCTTCGGATGAGAGGTGCTTGGCAACATACATTTTTTGGCCTCCGTGCTGAAAAGAATCACGAAAGCCATAGTATCTCAG
>JAUWYY010000010.1 GCA_030615605.1 bacterium | reverse complement strand
CTGGCGGGTCCGCAAGTCATCCCCTTCTTGCCTCTGTGCATCTTACTTGCACATTGGCTTGGCTGCAGTACACAGCACTTTCCTCATGCTTGACCAGCTCCGACAAGAAAAGAACTTGTCCGGCCGAAGATCAAGGATTCCTAACAGTCACGCTTATCGGCACCTCGATCCTGGGCGCGGCCGGGTCATTGGTGTCAATAGTCATTATCCCCTCATGCTGGCCGACCTGCTCAGTGGGCTTGACCGTGATCTGCACTGAATGTTCTCTTGTACGGTATCTAAGCTCACTTTCTCCTACCAGCAGTTTTACAAAGGGCAAGTCGCAGCTTGTGCCCGTGATCTTCAAGTTCGCATTGCCGATAACGATAACTGATGTGCTGGTCGGTTCAAGAAAGCCAACGCCGATAACTATTGATGAGTGCCCCGAGGCAGACAACAATCCATGCTCCTGGGGCAGAGTTTTCTTGAACCTGGGCGGCAACAACTCAACTTCGCCAATTTCTGGATGTTCGAGCGCTGCCTTGAGCAGCGCCACTTGGACTGCCTCCGCCGCCCACTCAGGCCCCTCCTGGACTAGTTCGCGCAGGATGTCTGTGGCGGGCCCAAATTGCTCAGTGGCTGTCAGCGCGAAGCCCAGTGACACCTTAATGCGGCCAACGGTATACGCGGGCCGTTCGTTCGCGGGCAGTTCGTTAGACTCTCCGGCCAGCTCCAGCCAATATTGGGACCACGCCAGTGGCTTTTCAAATTGGGCAATGGCCTCCCCGTACTTACCTTCACTACTTAGATTAACACCTGTGTCAAGACAACTAAGCGCTGCCTGGTTCATGACGCCAGCCGCCGCCGTGGCTACCCTGGTATCGGGATACTTAGCAGCCAGTGCCCAGAGTTTTGCCCCGGCTGCCTCCAGCCCCTCGCGCCCCTCATAGATAGCTAATAGCTGCCGCAATGCTCCGGTGACCTCATAGCTATCAGGATAGTCTGCTACTACCCTCTCCGCCGCCGCCTGCGCATAGTCCAACCTGCCAACCTGCCGGTATCCACCCGCTGCCACCAGCAAGGCCCCAGGTGCGGCGGCGCTTTGCGGAAAGATAGCCGCAATGGTCTCGGCCAGGGCAACCGCCTGCCCCAGCTTGCCTTGACTCCTGTAAAACTGGCACAACTCCAGCAGTATCTGCGGATTGCCCGAACAGTGGGTCATTACTAGCTCGGGCAGAACTTTCAGTGCTTCCTGTGGGCGGTCGGCCTGGGCAAAGACCATCTGCAATACACTGAAGGCCTTAACTGCCTCTGCGCTTTTCGGATACTGTTCGATCAGATTGGTAAGCTGCGCAATGGCCTGATCATACTTGAAATAAAAAGCATAAACACTGCCAATGCGATATTGAGCATCTACCGCTTGAGCAGTGTTGGGCTGTTGTTCGATAATTCTTTCGTACTGGGCAAGTTGCTGGGTAAAGCTCTTTTGAGCTGACATCAGACGAGCCAGCGCTTCCTGGGCTGCTGTTATCCGCTGGCTGTCATCGGGATAAAGCCGGGTTACTTTGTCCAGAGCCAGCTGCGTCTGCTCTATAGCCTCAGCCAGCCGCCCCTCAGCCTGGTATACCGCGGCCAGCATTAGCCTGGCGTCGTATTCATATTCCAGATAACTGGCAATGACCTCCTCGCAGGCCTGCACCGCCAATTGCGGCTCGCAACTGTCAACATACTCAACCGCCTGTTGCAAGAGGGTCTGGGCCGGGCTTGCCGGGGCCTCCTGCCCATAACCCGGATAGGCCAGACAACTCAACAGACAACTAACTGCAGTTAACACTGCCAGATTGACTAATGACTGCCTCATGCTAACCCGGCCTCCTCCGAACCATCCGGCTTGCTTGGTATTGCTATCCCGAAATAAGAAAACTCGAGCCCTCCTGCGCTCGCCTCGCGCAGCGGCCCGAGCTTGATAATTCCACCCGTGAACGGTTGCATAGGACCTGCCCATAACACTCTCCCGCCAGGCCCGCGCCTGCCCGCCAATACACAAAGCTCACCCCCCATTCACTCCGCCCATCTTCTCATTCCAGTATAGCACAATGCCCCACCACTGTCAATAGACTTAACGCCACGCGATAATCCCCACTCCCGCCGCCGTTGCGCTATTTCTTTGCGGGCTTCTTTCATACTTAGCTGACCTCCTTCATCTGCTGAAACCCCAACTGGTCCACAGCCAATTAGCGTCAGGATTATCACACCGACCACTCCAAGTACACCGGGTAATCGCATCTTACCATACCTCCTTGTGCGGGTATTTTTTCGCCGCTCTTGCGCAGGGCCGGCTACTCCCACTTCCTCACCGACAGCTTGCGACTCAGGTCCGGATCAACTGAAGACTTGGCCTCCGGGTCGTCGGTAGATTGAATGGAGTAGAGACTGGCTTTGCGCATATAGAAATGGAATTTGTGGTACCCGGAGAACTCAGCTTCGGGACTACCGTTCCAGGTAACCACGTGCCGCACGTCATCGCCCGTGAAAGTGTCGCAATCTTCGCGGCTGTAACCTTCCAGGACATTGCCGGCCGTGTCGGCCACCTCGACAGCAACGTAGCCGCCGGCGCCGACTTCCGCATTTATGATCACGCGGTTGCCTTCGCCGAAGACTGGCCTGGTCACCAGAATGCCTTCGCGATGCGGCGAAGTATCCAGCGAGACAAACCCTTCCAGGCGCATCTTCGCCAGCCCCAAATGATAACCTACCTCGGACTTGTCCTTAGCCTCAGGGTGGTCAATGCCCTCCAGATAGCCGGTGAGCCACCAGTCGTGGTGGTTTTTGGCCCCGCCGTAGTAGATCCAGTGTTCGTTCACCGACCTCAATGGGGGTAACGCCTAGATAGATCATAACACTGTCCCAGTCCCTACCGCTCATCTTGCTGCTGTTCAGCCAGTCTTGGCGATTGTCCGCCCACTCCCAGTTCTTGCCGTCGTGCGAGAAGGCCACTCGCACGCTCATAGTATTGACACACTCCCGGAACAGGTTGACAAAGCCGATATACGTGTCGCCGATCTTGGTCTGGCACATCCCGTAAAACGACTCATCGAGATTGTCCAACTCATCCGGCTCAAAGATCGGATAGGGCTGCGTCCAGTGGAGCAAGTCGCTGGATTCGGTCTGAAAGACGCGTCGCTTGTTGCCCAGCCACCACGCGCCCGGTTCCGCCGGGCCTACAAAGCTTCCGACACCGGGACTGTTGGGGGCCAAGGGGGCAGCCGCCTGGTAGGGGCTGCGTACCGTAGCAGTGTATAGCCGGCCCAGCGGGTCGTAGCTCAGCGTGATTTCATCATTCAGATATGGCCCCCACGTTCCAAAGCAAGGGAGAGTGTCGTAGAAACTCCAGTGGATGCCATCAGCGCTGTAGGCGGCTACTATCTGGTAGACATCCGCGCTGCAGCGCACCCCAAGAGTCTTGAAGCGCTTGGCGGGGTCCTCCTCGAAGAGATCTTCGAGAGGCGTGACGATATAGAACGAACCGAATTTCTCATCGCCGACGATGATGTTGGTATCCTGCCCGTCTACCTCATGAAGACCAAGCAGGGGCTTCTCCCAGCTTATTCCATCGTCGCTGCGTGCATAGCACAGCCGCAGAAACGAGACGTCCAGAGCATTCCAGTCACGCTTCTCAGCGAAGAGCTGGGGATCGTAGTCCCATATCCCGTACCAGCAATGCCAGCGCCCCTCGTGGTCGCGCAGCACATAGTAGGTGCCCAGAGCGAAGTAAGTAACGTCTTCCCAGGGCCGATCTGCCTGCATCAGCGGCTCAGGCTCCGCCTGGGGAGTGTGATAGACCCGCGCCAGATCCTGGACGCGCTGGACTATCTGGTTGTCTAATACGAGCTATCCAGCCGATTCATAGTCACGCCTCCGGAACTGCGAGTTGGTGTGTACGGCTACTAATTCCGACAGTCTAAGCGCCGGAGCAAAAAGCTCCAGCGCTTAGCATCTAACTCGACCAGTTATTCGAAGCCCGGGGACTTGGAGATTGTTGAACTGGAACGGTGGGGTTAAGCAATTTCCACCACAATGTGCTCGACGGCGGTATGGCGGTGCATGTAGACCACGTGTAGCCGCCCATCCGGGCCCTGGCACATCGCGGGCTGAGCTTTGACACCCGGCGCGGGAGCCAGCTCAATGACATCCTCCCAGGTCTCTCCTTCATCTTCTGAGCAGGCCAGCCACAGGGGGCTGCGCTCGTGCCAGTCCAGATTGCGGGTTCTGTTGTACGCCATCAGCAGCGAACCATCCGGCCAGGAGAGCAGCTCTATTTTCGACTCGTTATTCAGAATCGAACTGGCCACTGGCGGCGTCCAGGTATTGCCCCCGTCGCTGCTTCTGCTCTTGTAGGACCACACATCGCCTTCATAATCGCCGCCCCAGTTGCGACCAGCAGGACAGGCCCGCGTAAACATCTGAATATCGCCGTCGGGCCGCAGGGCCAGGGCCGGCTCGCGTATATTGGTATCGTCTGCTGCTGTCAGCAGCGGGCCCAGCTCCCAGCTTTGCGCGTCATCGTAAGAGTACAGGATACGGATGTGGCCATAGTAGTGATCGGGGTCTTCGGCGCTGGTAATAGCCAGCACTATCGTTCCGTCAGGCAGCAGCACGGCGTCGTTGCTGGGATGACCAATCAGAGGGATGTTGGTCTCCTGTTCGGACAGCCACGTCAGGCCGCCGTCCCGGCTCTTGCGGCTCCACAGCTTATCGCGGCCGCCGCACCAGTTGCCTACGTTGATGTCGGTGTCCAGAAACTTGGCAAAGATCACAATGATCTCACCGTGGCGATTCTGAGCAAAGCCACCGTTATGACAGGCGTAGCGCATGTCCGTGCCCACGCCCTGGGGGTTAGTCCACTGCTCGGCGCCCGCTTCCAGCCGCGCCAGCCAGATAGTGCAGTCCCGCCCCATCGCATCCCCGTTCCAGCTCAGCGCTCCGCCGCACCAGGTCGCCAGCAATGTCCCTTCATCGTTGCTCATGAGGCTGGGCATGTGATTACACTGCCGCTCGTCAAAATAGGCCTGCGTCCACTTGCGTTCAATGATTTCCGCGTTCATGATGTCCTCCTTGTTGAATTTGTGTCCGTCTGCAATGGCTTGGGTACCATCACCCGGTACTCAAGTCCTCTTCGCCACTTACAGGAGAATTCCTTCCGCAGAGGCGCATACCTCCTAACTGCATATTTCACAGGAGATCCCGACAGACTAAACACCGGGGCGACAGGCTCCGGCGCTTAGTATCGGGCTCGATGAGTTGTCAGCCGATATGCAAGTTACCGGTTGTCGGCGAGCGCCAAGCCGTGTTCCAGCCTCTTCCTGCTTCCTTCTGGCAAGAAACCAGTCCCCGGCTGGTTTGCGCCACCTACTGACTACTCCCAGACCGACCCTATGCCGTTGCAGGCTAAGCTGGTGCCTGCCGACCGGGAGGATGACCGCGGTAGAAAGGCCGCTCTTACCCTATCCGGAGTAATGCCACAGTCGCGGCTCTTCGGCCGAATCGGGCAGTAGAGGATAGAGGAAC
The DNA here is from genome assembly GCA_030615605.1 of bacterium. GTDB lineage: Bacteria > Armatimonadota > Zipacnadia > Zipacnadales > Zipacnadaceae > JALGTD01. Next base: position 63,107 of record JAUWYY010000010.1, on the reverse strand, counting down.
CCAGCGCCACCATGTTGAATTTCATTATACGCTGAACAAGCAGAGTTATCTTCTGGGCGCCGTCAGGCGCTCGTGACCAACGTGAAGCCAATCAACCCATCTCCTCGGGAGGACGGGACAAGATGAGCAGGAAGCAGATTACCTTCGCTTGCCTAAGAGGGATACTAGCTGCTGGCATCGCCGTCGCGCTGGTAGGCTGTCCGCCGCACCCGGAACCCTCTGGGCCAGTCGGCGACCCCACCCAGCCTGGCGCTGTCTCCGGGAGGACGATGATCCGCCAGATAGGCTCAACGACCCTGCTGGCGCTGGCCGAGAAGTGGCGCGAGGGCTTCAACCAGGAGCATCCCGACACTGAGATCGCGGTATCCGGCGGCGGCTCGGGCACCGGGATTAGTGCCTTGATCAGCGGCACCGCCGAGATCGCCAATGCCTCGCGCCCCATAAAGGACAGTGAAAAGCAACAGGCTCAGGCCAGGGGCGTTGTACCAGTGGCGCATATTGTGGCCTATGATGGCATGGTAGTTATTGTCCACCCGTCGAATCCAGTCGGCGAGCTATCCATTGAGCAACTTTCCGACATCTTCAGCGGCAAGACCACCAACTGGCGCCAGATGGGCGGCCCCGACCAGGAAATTCTCATCATCAACCGCGATTCCTCGTCAGGTACCTACGAAGTCTTCAAAGAATTGGTGGTGCAGATGAACGGGACTGCTCCGGAACGCGACTACGCGGTGGCTGCCCTGGCGATGCAATCCAACCAGATAGTCGTTCAAACCGTCGCCGCCAGCAAGACAGCTATCGGCTACTGCGGTCTGAGCTGAGATCAAGATAGCTCTGGATTGGGGTGCTGCCGGGGCGCTTTCAGGTCTCAAGAGCCAAGCACAAGGCTAAAGGTTACAAGCACTTGCCGTTTGTCCTCTAACTTCTGAATCGGGGCGTCTATCCTCTGTTCTAGGTTCGCAATTCGTCCCCTGTGGAGCCTTACAATACTGTCGTCTTCGGGCCTTCCGTCGGCCCGCAGCTTTCCAAGGATGTCCCGTACCTTTTGGATCTTGACTTGGGCCGCTTGCCTCATGCTCTCAATCCGATTGTCTATAAGTGTATCGTTGCGGCGAAGCAGCTCCTCTTCTGCTTCCTCCCGGACCAGAGCCATATACTCTTCTGACTCTCGGAGTGCATCCTCTAACTGCACCTCGTCGAATACCAGTGCATCCGGATCGATTTCTTGTGCCTCCGTAATATGTGCCATGAACCACTCGGACATCGTATCATCCAACCAATGGCTCTCTTTGCCCTGCACCTCGATGAGTACGGGACACAGCGCCAACTCTTCCTTGAGTGCCATCTTCTCCAGGAGATAGATAAAGAAAAAATACAACCCCTCCGCTTCGGGTGATCCGTTCAGGCGAAACGTACCGGTCACACTAATCTCGTCTGAATGCTCGTCATACCATCGCTTGATGGCCTTGAGGAGGGGGTGATGGATTGTCAAGAACATCAAACCATCATCACTGCACGCCTCCTCGCTATCAAAGGTTACCACGACTCCTTCCCGTCTGTCCAAGGCTGCTAGCACACTCTCACGATAATCACACCCTCGCGTGTACGCCCAAGCGAACCTCCGAAACTCCGGGTCCGCTTTCAGCACGTATACATTGCTGCGTCCACGCTTAGGTGGTCGCAACGTAGTGGAGGGACAGTACGTACGTATGAACACACGCACCAGGCGTTCGACCTCGTCTGCTGTGATGAACTTCTTGGTTTTCTGAATACCTGAGATTTCCATGTTGAAATATTCATCCTGACCCACGAAGCGTTGGGCCTCTTGCTCAAACTTTTCCAGTTCCTCTTGCTGGCGTGCGATGTTTTCCCCTGTTTTCTGGATCAGGTCTTTCTTCTGTTCGGGTGTTAGGTTCGGATTGAATATCTCCCTTGTAAGTCTAGCGATTTGGTCTCCCAGGATCGCTTCAAGGTCACCAATGTATCTCTCAAAGATTTTGATGCGCCGGTAAAGCCTGTGGAGAATCTCGCTATCAATCGTGCCCTCCATCGAGAAGTTGTAAATCAGAATCTTCTCGTGTTTCTGACCATAGCGGTCGAGACGTCCAATACGCTGCTCGACTCGCATCGGGTTCCAAGGTAGATCGTAATTGAAGATTACACTGCAGAATTCGAAGTCCAAGCCCTCACCACCGACCTCAGAGGAAAGAAGGATTTTCACCTTGTTGGTATCCCGGAATCTCCCTATAATCCCTTGCCGTATAGTCGGCTTGATGTCCCCATGGATAAGGTCAACTCGCCCATTGTACTCAGTGGCTGCAAGTCTGCGGTACAGGTATTCCAGTGTCTTCTTAAAGAACGAGAAAACCATGATCTTGGCTTCCGGTGCATCTTGTTCCAGATTCCTTAACGCCTCCAGAAACACGTCAAATTTGGTGTCCTTATCACCGATGCGGTCGGCAGCAGACCGTAGTTGCCTGATCGCCCGAAGCGCTAAGGATGTGAGTTGTTCGTCGTCTTCTTCCGCGTCAGCGTCGATAATATCTCCGTCGTCAGCGCTGGGCGCTTTGATGCGTTTGTTTTTCAGCATATCTCCCAGATAGCTCTTCATTGCAGGCATACAACTTGCGACCTGCCTCTGGGGCATGATCCGCGCAAACGAAATGCCTTGCATGGATCCTGAACTCTTTACAAACTGGCTCTCCACATAGGCTGTAACACTATTGTAAAAGTCCATCTCCTCCAGACTGAATCGGACGGTGAGCACACCTGCTTCGCGAACGGGAAAGGCTATCGCAACGTCCTTCTTTTTCGTGCGCGTAAAGACGTGCGACAAGGTGTTGAGTTCGCATAATAACATCTGGGCATGTATAGCCTCGCTCACACTGAGTTCTGTACGTCCCTGAAGCAGCGCCAGGATTTCTTGGTAGTATGGATTGTTGACGAAGCGCGAGCGTTGAGTGGTCTGCTCGACTCGTTCCAAAGACTCTAAAGCGCTCTCCGGCTCATAGAGTAGTCGCATTGCCATGTTGATGTGTTCGTTTGGCTCGATCAGAAGCCTGAAGGCATTGAAGTCATCGAACTGCGTTGGATTAAGGATCCTCAGAACGTTGAACACGTCCTCACTTCCGAGATGTAAGGGTGTGGCCGACAGCATCAGCATCGCATCCGAAAGTTCTGACAGAACCTCACCAAGGTTGCTACTTCTGGTCGCGGGGTTCCTCATATGGTGAGCTTCATCGACGATCACGAAGTCGAAATGCACTTGCAGGTCGACGAGCTTCTGCAGGAAGCCCCCACCGCGAAGTAGCTGAAGTGATACAATGGCCCTCAGCGGCTGATGTTCTCCATACTCGGCATAGGCCTTGAAGAACTTTTCCAACTCATCTCGACGAGCAATCTCAAACTTCAGACCGAATCGCCTTTCCATCTCGTTTTGCCACTTCGGCGTAAGCATGGAGGGACATACTATCAGAACCCGGGACAAACCACCGAGCCTCGCCCCTAATTCCGTTAGGATGATTCCGCTCTCGATCGTCTTCCCAAGTCCGACTTCGTCCGCTATGAAGAGTCGCTGGTCCACAGAATCGAGGAACTTCAACACTGGCTTGAACTGATATACTTGGAATTCAGTCCGCGAGGAGTAGAAGGTATATAAGTTGTCTGTCAGAGGCTTTTCCAGCTTCTTGTACATGAGCGAGGTGAGGAACCTGTCTGGGTCTGCGAATTCCCTCTCGGCCAGCAGCTCGCCCACCCCCTTCGGCCGCACGAAGACCTGCAGGGAGGTCTCCACAATTAGCTTGCTGTCCTCCCGCGGGTCAAAAGAGACAGGATAGAAGACCTGGCCCTTGATGTTCTTCGCCTCGCCGTCAATGACACCTACACGCTCTGGATTCCCAATTATCTGAACCCTGTCTCCGCGACGAAATGCTTCATCCATCGTCTACACCTCTTACTGACGGGCTTCCCGGACTGGTGCGGCGCTCGTATCATTGTCGTTGTCGTTGAGCTGCTGCACGCTCGTGTGGCCTTTTCGTCTTTTCAGCCACACCTCGATGTCCGCCCAGTCAAACCGCCCCAGCCGGTATCTTCCCTTGTTTCGCCCACTCGTACACCGTCGTAACTTTCACTTACAAGTATTCAGCGACTTCTTCGACAGTCATGAGCTTATGAGGCATGCTTTTCTTCCCACCTGTGATAGACAGCCAATTGCCTCTAAGCTGCCTTTCCTCAGTTTATTTCACTGCAATTCTCTCTTTTCCTCCATACATAATACCCCATTTCACCAGCAGGGATAAGTTCGGCTTGAAGGACTTTGCTCGCTGGCGGAGACAACATATTTCAAGCCTCTGGTGGACATCCCTAAAATGGCTGAACTGGTCCGCAGCATGCTGGGCAAGGCCCTGCAGGCGCTGGTGCGACATGATCTACAGCTAGTCCGTCAGGTCATCAAAGAAGATGAACAGGTAGACCGAATGTGGGAGCGGCTGCGGGAAGAGCTGGAGGACATAATGCAGCAGCACCCCGAGGTAGTCCCGCAGGCAGCTTCCCTGCTGCTGGTGGCCCGCTATCTGGAGCGTATCGCCGACCACGTGGTCAACGTCGCCGAACGGGTAGACTACATGGAAACCGGGGAGTTGACTGTGCTGGCGCCCAGCCACAGGTCTGACTACGATACATCCGGCCAGCAGGGCTCCTCGAGCGAAGATCAGTGAGTCAGCGGCTGCACTGCCGCTTTTCTCAGATCTTCCGGAGGAAATCGCTGGACTACCGCGAAACTGTCATTAGCAAGCGGTCTTACTATTCGCTGGATCAAGCCCTCAGGGCAAGTGATCGGCTCGGAGGCCAGCCAGCAGCCCGCTCCGGGCTTTGAGACAAAGATAGACCTGCATTTTGAAGTCTTTCCAGGAAAGGCCTAGCGCCAGCCCCGCGAGACATGCCAGTCAAGCCGGCCAACAACAGCGCTGTCCACTACGGCTGGCCGCTGCCAATCAGTCGCTCCCTCATTCTGCCAATTTGTCTATCTGTTGCTATCAGGAAGGAATTCTCTCGCCCCCTAGTCAATGATCACTGGTAGCAACTGACGATGGGTATCTGTGCCCATTCGCGAGGCATAACTTCCAGGAGGTCCTTTCAATGACTCAGTTTCATTTGCAACACCAAGGCTACGACTACGTAGCCAGCGATGGCCAACTGCAGATACAGCGTGCCAGCACTATCCTGGCGCAGTTCTCGCTGGCCCCACTGCTCGAAGGCGAAGCTACTGAACTGGGGCCCTGGCGGGAGATTGACGAGGCCCATCTGTGTGCTGACCTCGACCAGGGCGGGACGATTCACCTGGCGATACGCGACGGTTACGTCTGCTACTGGATGGAGACCGACCAGGAACGGCTGGAGAATCTTGTCTACTTCCCAAGCTCGGCAGCTACCGGTAATGACTGGCAGACGTATTTGTCCGACGACCACGACCGACGGTGGGACATTGCGCTTGATGCCGAAGTACTGATCTCCAGCGCCTACCCAGGGATGAACGTGGACGACGCTGACGGCCACGGAATGACCGACCCCGGTGATATGCCACCAAGCTGGATCTGGAATATCCCGGTACGGGCGCTCAGTTTCCTCACCTGACGGCGACTGGCTGGGCCTGTCGGTGTCGGGCGCCCTGCCGGTGGGTGTTGCCAGGCTAAAGATGGCGGCGCAGCGGTTCTCGATGATCTTCCAGGTAGTCCAGGCCTCCTGCGAGGAATGGCACCTGCCCCAGGTCTATTTTGTGCCCGGCCTGTGTGGCCCCTACGATGTACTGGATAGCCACCGGGCGATCTCTCAGGTGCGGGGCTGGATGATTGAAAAAGACCCTGACCATCCCGAATGGTGGACCCAGCCCTACTTCAAGTGCTGGGATGAGATGTGTCGCCTCCAGGGAGACGCTTTCACCTATGACGACGAGGGCAACCCCAGTACGGTGATGACCACGGAGACCTGGCGGGAGTGGATCGACAAGGTAGCTGCCGACACCGGCCTGGAGGGCCATCTGAACGCGGTCATCGACCAGTACTGGTCCTATCGCTATGGCAGCAAGGTCGTCATCAACGAACTGGGTGGTGCCGAAGGGTTTCGCGAAACGATTGACGAACTGCGAGAGCGCGGCACCCATGTGGGGCTCTACCTGCACCAGTACATGGTGGACAAGTCGATTACCTTCTATCAGGAACATCCGGAGTGCTTCTGCGAGCCATTGGATCCTGACTTCGAACTTAGCCATGGAGTTAAGGTCGGCGCCGACCCTTCATTGGCCTACATTGACTGGACCCACCCCGGCGGTCGCCAGTATATGCTGGATATGATTGAGTTTATGCTCTCGGATGCCGAGGGCTGTCTGAACGCTGACTGGCTTCTGCTGCACAACACTCTGGCGCCCGACCCTCGCCTATACTGCTTCCACGACCCCTCCTGGGGCATCGGCGACTTGATGCAGTATAAGGCCCTGCGCGAGTGTTACCAGCAGGCCAAGCGCATCAAGCCCGACGCGCTGGTACGCCGCCAGTCCCCGGCCGAGCCATGCTTTCAGCCTTATTACGACCAGGTCAATCTCTGCGAACACTGGAAACCGCAGATGACTGATTGTTACAAGCGCGGGCGCATCGCCACCCGCCTGCTGCGGGACGTCTTCTTTACCACCGACGCCTGGTTCGTTACCCGCACAAAGAGCTACGAATACTATATGAATATGCCAGTGTGGAACGCCCCGGAAATCGAATCGGTAGACCACGCTATTCACCCCTATCTGCATCACGTGCCCCTAACCGAAAAGGACTACCGCCGTCGCTACGCCGGCCTTCAGGTCTACATGAACGCGCCGATCAACATTAGTGACCGCTGTCAGGTAGAATGGGAGTGCGGACAGTTGCAGGCCTCTCGCAGGTATACCCGCGGGCCGCTCGCTGGCTTCTACGCTGCTGTGGCCCTCAGTCCTCGCTGCTTTGCCACTTACAGCCCCAATCAAGCGCTCATCGCAGCGACCGAAGTGCGCCGGACGCAGGTGCCGTTGCCACCAAATGCACAGGTGACCAGTGTGCAGCAGGTGCTGCATTCGGGCGAGGAGCACCCGCATGACTATAAGATAGTGCCAACTAATCGAGGCCAGCAACTCGAGATGCAAGTTCCCGACAGTGCCAGCGAGATTGCCTATTTGTGCGTTCGCTACGAACTCAACTCGTAATCATCCAGTAAGAAGGCTCGGCGACAATGTCCCAACAGCTAGCTATTCACGGCGGGACGCCGATCATCACTGAAAACATCTTCAAGCCCTGGCCGATTATCACCGAGGCCGACAAACAGGCAGTATGCGACGTGCTCGACGCCGCCGGTGAGGAGCGGCTGTGGGGCGGCACCGGGTTCACCACCATCAAGTTGCAGGAGGCCTGGTCGGAGCGGATCGGCCGCAAGCACACGCTGATGACAAACAGCGGCACCGCTGCCCTGCATACGGCCGTGACTGCTGCCGGCATAGAACCGGGCGACGAAGTCATCACCTCGGCATTCACCTTTGTGGCTTCAGCCACTTGTATCCTGCACCACAATGCCATTCCTGTGTTTGCCGACGTGGACCTCAACACGTTCAACATCGACCCGGCCAGCATTGAAGAGCATATCACCGGGCGTACCCGTGCCATAATTGCGGTCCATATCCACGGTATGCCGGCGGATATGGATCGGATCAACGAAATCGCTGAACGCCACAATCTCATCGTGATTGAAGATGCGGCCCAGGCTCATGGTGCCACGTATCACGACCACCCGGCCGGAGCACTGGGCGATATGGCCTGCTTCAGCCTCAATGGCATCAAGCACTTGATAGGTCCCGAGGGAGGATTGTTCTGCTGTGATGATGAGGAGCAGTTCGGCCGAGCCAAGCTACTACAGTCGTTCGGCGAGGTCAGCGATCTCAATGTTGCACGCGAATATAATGCCCGTAGTCTCGGATGGATGTATCGCAGCACCGAAATCAACGCTGCGCTGGCTTACAGCCAGCTTCAGCGTCTGGACGAGTACAACGCCCAGCGCCAGCGCAATGCCGCCTACCTGCACGAGCGCCTCAGCGAATTGCCCGGAGTTGTCCCGACGCCCCAGCCTGAAGGGGTACAATCGGCATACTGGCTGTTCGCCTACCGCGTTCCGCTATCGGAGGCGCCAGTGGCCGACGTGCCGCAGGTTACTTGGCGTGAAACAGTGGCTAAGGCACTGAATGCCGAGGGGGTGCACACTCGCCAGTGGCAGACGATGGTCACGCCGGCTCAGTCTATATTCCAGACCCATAATGCCTATGGCCGCGGCTGCCCCTGTCAATGCCCTCACGGCCGGGAGGTATCCTATAACCTGACCCAGTATCCCAATGCCCGGCAGGTGATTGACCAATACCTGGTGCTGTGGCATCCGCAGATCGAATACTGGAACCTAGTAAGTCCGCCCAACGACCTGGAAGAGATGGCGGCGCTTGCCGATGGCTTCGAGAAGGTGTTCACGAAACTCGAGCAACTAGTGCCGCTGGCCCGTGAGGCGGCCGATGACGCTGACTCGCCAGCCGCGGCTGATTAGCTAACGCTGATACGCTGCCCCGTCTCCGCCGACTCGTAGACAGCGTCGAGTATCTTGGTATTCCATAGACCGTCGGTGCCCGGCACCGGTGGTTCGGTATCATTCAACACAGCATCGGCGAAAGCCTCGAACTCTAGCTGATACGTGCTCTGCTCATTGGACTCTATGCGCTGCTTCTCCTCAAAACCCTCAGCACCACGAGTTCTCACGCGCAGCGTCCCACCACTGGTCACTCCCATAATCCCCTCGGCGATCAGGACTCCGTCGGTTCCGTTCATCTCCACCAGGTTCTGCGGCGAGCAGGCAAAGTACGTATCAACGCAGCCAAAGACGCCATTGGCAAATTCGTAGAGGGCCAGGCAACTGTCCTCAACACCCTCATACTCGTAGACTACGTTGCCAGCCATCGCCATAACCGAGGTCACTTTGCTGCCAACAACCCGCTCGGCCAGGTCGGTGGCGTGACATCCCACATCCATAAATGCACCGCCCGCGTGTAGTTCTTTGCTGTGGCGAAAGACGCCCCCCTGGGGCGGGTAGGTAAAGCCGAACTGTACCCGAATTGAAACCACCTGTCCGATGGCGCCTTCGCTCACCAGCCGCCGAGCCTCCTGCGTCAAATGATGGAACGGCATCATGAAGGCAGTGCCGAACTTCACTCCGTGCTCGTTGGCAGCAGCTACCATCTTCTCCGCCTCGTCGGCGTGGGGAGCCAGCGGCTTCTCGCAAAATACATGTACACCGGCCTCCGCACAGGCCCGCACGTGCTCGAGATGTACATACGGCGGCGTAGCGATATAGCAGGCGTCTATCGGCGCCTCGGCCAGCATTGTACCCACATCGGCATACCATTGCTGAAGGCCATGCTTCTCGGCCACACGCCTGAGATCGTCTTCTGCTATGCTCTGCACTGCGGTCAATTCACCATTTCTGGACGGCTTGATACCCTCGGGGATCGACCGTAAATCAGCAAATCCGGTTGCTCCAATTACGCCCCATCTGATCTTGTCCACATCTGTCACCACCTATCTGAGAATCTTGAAAGGTACTGTATTTCCTACGCCCTACCCCTCAACCACCACAGTCCCACTGAATCAGTCCAGTCGGTCCATTTCCTTCTTGACCCGCCCGGCTACTGCCTCAGCAGCTTGCGACATCCATTGCTCCGCACTTTGTGAGCTGACCAGTTCTGGCAGCTTCTGCTCCCAGCTCCACTCTTCAGCACTCATGTGGCGATCAATATCATCGCTGCCTGCGGAGGAGGTGCCTTGCTTGTAGGGTTCGCTATCCAGGAGACGCCCATAAAGAGATGGCCAGTGCTTATTCTACACCAACAGCAAAATCCCTTCAAGCTTCCAACCTAAAGGGGAAATGCAGGGGGCAGCAGGCAAGTTGCCGGCAGAGAGGATTCGGGAGGTGCTCAGAAGACACCGTGCAGGAGCAATACGCGCTGTACTCGTCCCACCACAGCATGGCCACCCAGCTAAAGTAGGGCCACCAACAGCCGCATCGGCCTGGAGCGAGGCGCGTCGGTCAGGCTATTCTCATTTGGGCGTCTGATTGCTGGGAGGTCTCGGAGTGCACCTGCAAACCTGAGGAGGTGATACGAACCTCTTGCCCCTGGCAACTGTGATTGACCCCCCTCATCTTCAAGACGCGGATATGCCGCTTCCCGTCAGGCGCCTCGTAAGGAGCAGTAAGCAGAATAACGCCGTCGGCAAAGGCAAACTGAGGCTGTCTGACAATATCATCTTGCTGATATTCGCCTACTAACATAGCTACCAGGTTCTGCTCTGAGACGAACTCAGTCAATTGGCGCAAGCTCTTCTGGCCCCTCTCAAACTCCTCCAGTCTTTCAAGCACAGTTCGGATGCTATCAATAACTAGCAAACCAGCCCGTTGCTTCTGTATTACCGAGGTGATCGAGTATAGCAAGTCTGTAGACTGGGCGGCCCGGATCACAGGGAACATGTCATGGTAGGCAACACTGACGTTGAACGCACTCACATCGAAGAACTCAAAGTTCTGCAGGTTGCGCACCCGATTGACGATAGATTCACTGAAGCCGGCCACGTACATATACAGGACATTGATGCCAGCAGCAGCGCTGGCGTAGGCCATTTGCTCAGCCAGGATTGTCTTGCCCGAACCAGTTGGCCCGCAAACGTACACGGTGGACCCCGGCGCAATACCCCCACCCAGCATCTCGTCCAGGCCGGCACTGCCCGTGGAGATGAATTCCTCAGGCACTGCTTGCAGCAGTTCGGCGACATCGCCGATCTCTTCAGGCTGCATCTTGCTGTTCATCGCTTGTTGCCCCCTGCAGCGTCTTAAGCGGCCGGCAGAACAGCCGTGGCCACTTTTCTAATTGCCTCCTGGCCGATGGGCTTGTGCAGCAACTGGAAGGCCAACCCCTCCTCCTCGGCAGCCTGGAGGCGATCCAGGAACTCAGCGTGGAAGGCAGTGACAATGTAGATCGGCACCGCCTCATCCAGCTCCCGGATGTGGTGCAATACCTCCACGCCATCCATCCCCGGCATCTTCAGGTCCAGGAAGATCAAATCAGCTAGGCTGCTCTTTGCCTTCGCCAGAGCCTCCTCCCCGCCGCTAGCGGCCTCCACCACATACGGCATATCTTCCAGAGCGTCTGCAAATGCGTCGCGCACTGATTTCTCGTCATCAATTACCAGAACTCGCGGTTGTGACATGGTTGGTTTGACCTCCTAAAGCATCGGCGTCAACGCCGATTTGCTCCGCTCCGCTCATTCTCGTATCAACCCTCCGTACCCGTAGATTGCTCCGTCCTGGCGACCGCCCGGCGATCAACCGGCAAGTGCACAGTCACTACGGTACCCTCATCCACTTGACTTTCGACTTCGATGTGGGCGCCCAACTTTCTGGCCACATTCTGCGATACACTCATCCCCAACCCCGTTCCCTCACCCACTGCCTTGGTACTGAAGAAGGGATCGAACAATCGGTTGAGAACCTCCTCGGACATCCCACAGCCAGTATCTGCGACCGAAATCGCAATCCAGCCATCCTGGGCCTTTGCCGTCACCGTAATCTCTTTACGCTCGCCGTTGGCCAGAGCGTCGCGAGCGTTGGTAAGCAGGTTAAGCAGAATCTGGCGAAGCGCACCAGTGTCAGTCCAAATGGCGGGCAGATCCTCCGGGGCGTCCACCGTGATTTCGATCTCCAGCTGCCGAAGCTCTGCAGCCAGCAGTTCAACCGTCTCCGTAATGAGAGTGCGGCAGTACGCCTGCTCACTCTCGGGGCGGTCCATATCGCCGGAGTCATGAGAGTAGGAGAGCAAGTTGCTCACGATCCGTGCACAACGTTCTAGCTCGCCCCCGGCCTTAGCCAGCCGCGGATAGCGCGGGTCGTCCTGGTCCGTGCGCTCCAAACAATACTGAACGTAGTTGAGGATGCCCATAATCGGATTGTTCAGCTCGTGTCCGACCCCCGCCACCAACCTGCCCAGAGCGGCCAGCTTCTCCGACTGCAGCAGGCGCCGCTGGGAAGCAAGCAAGTCCGCCATCGTCTCCTTTAGTTTCTTGTTCAGCCGCTCCAGTTCAACGTTTTTCGGCTCAATTTCGCGGGCTGCCTTTAACTGCGCCTCGGCGCGAACCGCCCGCTTATGCTCCTCGGCCCGCTCGCGCACCGCCAGACTGTAGGCCATAAGCATTTCGAGCAGCGGGCCAAAAGCCCGATCGATAACCTCTCTAGCCCCGACGGTAGCTATATCCTTGTCAACTCGGATCAGCGCTTCCTGGTGCATCTGCGCAACATCCTCGATAGGCACATCAGCACCAATTAGCTTCCAGCCAAGGTCGGCAGCGGCCGCCAGGTGCTTCTTTGTCGGTTCATGAATATGCGCTTTGAGCAGCGCAACATATTTTTCTTTGATCGCGTCTTGTACAGGCATTTCACAATTTTCCTCAACACCGGAACCACCGGAGGGCCCAAGCGCCGCGCCGCACGTATTCTGCATTCCTTTGTCAGAACCCGCAAGGAGGGCAGTCAGCGGATCGTGCAGGTGCTGACCGACATACTCCACCGCGGCCCCGGCCTGCCCCCGATCTGTTACAACCCTGCTATTATGCTATTGGCAGCAACAGGGCCAATCTTGAATAAACTGCTTGCGGCCGACTAGTAGGAGCGCGCAACTGCGCGGCGTTGCAGTGGAACCGAAACCGCCGTTGTTACGTCCAAGTTAATAGTCGCGGTCAATATGCTACAGAGAGGTAACAGAGATGACTCAGACGAGGCGATGGCTGGCAGTGGTCGTCTGCGTGATAGCGTTGATTTCGGCAGGCTGGGCCGATGGGGGGATGTTTCCCCAATGGGCGGGCAGCGCCGAATCGGCCGACCAGCGCGCGATTGTGGCCTTTGATGACGGTCGCCAGACCCTGATTCTGCAAACCGCCTATGAGGGAGACCACGCCGAGTTTGCCTGGGTGATACCAGTACCTAACCTGTTGGGCAGCGGCGATATTAGCACGGTCTCCGCTGACATCTTTCAGGATCTCTACGTGCTGACCGAGCCATCGGCCTATGGCTACTACGGGTACAATGCCCAGTTTTTGGTCGGCTGCAGCAGCGGCTCACAGCCCGATGAGTTTCGCACCGTCAGGGTGTGGGATACCCTGACGGTTGACGACTATGAGATCGCCATCCTGTCAGCGGGCCAGAGCTCCGACCTGGAGGACTGGCTATATGCCAATGGCTATGCCTTCCCCGACGGGCATGACAGTGAGCTGGACTACTATGTAAATAAGTCCTGGTTTTTCGTAGCCGTCAAGATGAACCCGGCTGCCGAGCGTCCTCCAGGTATGGGTGGCGACTACGGTGAAGGGACCCAGGAGATGAAGCCGTTGGCGTTGTCGTTCGATACCGCTGAACCGGTCTATCCTCTGCGCATCTCCGCAGTAAGCAGCAAGGACGAAGTGGAGGTGCTTCTGTATGTAATCAGCCGCCACCGCATGGCCGCCAGCAACTATCACACCGAGGAGGTGCGGCTGACCTCCCCATTTGAGGGTGGCGATTTTCCGGCCTACTACGAGGAGCAATTCCGCGCCAGCCTGGCAGATGCCGAAGCTGGCTCGGTGCTCGTGGAGTACGCTGGGCGTGTGCCCGACTACCTGCTCAATGCGCACCGGGAGGAGTTAGGGCTGCCCACCGGTGAATTCTATGTGACCCGCCTGCGCACCTATCTGACGCAGGATGATATGGACGAGGACATCAGCATTGTTCAGGCCCCTGCTGATGACAGTTTCGCCATCCGCATTATGGGCGGCCAATCTGCCCAGGCCAGCCTGCGACTTGGGGGCATAGCTGCCCTCTTCGCACTGGTGGCCATGACAGGCATCAACCCGCGCCACCGCCGCTCGCTATTACGCGCCGGGCTGATGGTCGCCGCCATTGGCCTGCTTTTCATATAGGCGTAACCCCGAGGGCAAGGTACTGAGGGTTCTAAGATGGGCTGCTGAACCTGCCCGAAGTATCATTCAGTTGCGGAGGCGATTTGTGGCCTCGTCTGCGTGCTTGCCATACATCCGGACTGACAAATCCTACCAGCCAGCCCTGTGGACACTGCTCTACTCGTACCACGAAGGTAGCAGTTGCCAAATTCCCACAACTGCACAGGCCACGACTACCCCCGCCAGGTTGCCGACAATATCCTGGAGGTCCGTGCCTCGCCCTGGTACGAAGCGCTGGTGAACTTCGTCCAACAAACTGTAACTCAGGGCCACCCCGGCTCCTTGCAGAGCAGACAACCAGATCGCTTGTCGTGGCCAGGTGTTGCCAATGGCAACGATGGTAAGCAAGGCTAATCCTGCGTAAAGACCCAGATGCCAGAAGAAATCAGGAACTCCAGTAGCGCTAATGGGATCAGTAAGAGGGGGGCCAATACTCGACAATATCCATATGCCAATCATGCAGACAGCGACCGCAGCCCATAGAAGACTGCCGACAAAACGGTGCTTCGCACTGGTGCAGTTGCTGCCTTGAGGCTGGCATGAATTGCGCATTGTCTCCCGCTACTTCGTGCCTTGCAAACGATTGGCCCGCCGACGTGCGCACAGTCCCTCCGCCTGGTTTACGCGGCTGCCAGCAGGTTATTCGCCTCTTCATACTGTTCGGGACGGCCGATGTCAATCCAGAATTCTTTGATGGGATAAGCTATGACCTGGGAGCCGTTGTTGCACAAGTCATCTATAACATCGGTCATCTGATAGGGCTGGCCGTGCGGTATGCAGTCTATGGCCTCCGGGCTAAGCACCGTTATCCCAGCAAAAATGTCGTATTCCAATTCAGGCTTCTCGACAATACCGGCAATCTCATCACCGTTGGATTCAAGTATGCCGTATTGGATCTTCACTGAATGCGACACCGTGCAGACTGTCAGAGCGGGATCGCGGTTCTGATGTGAGCGATAAATCTCCGCAAGAGATGCTTCCGTGAGTATATCGCCATTTATGACCAGAATTGGCTCTCCACCGAGATCCTCTATTAGGTGCAGGGGACCAGCGGTGCCCAGAGGCTGTTCTTCGCAATAATAGCGAATATTGACTTTGAAGTCAGAACCGTCGCCGAAGTACGATTCAATCATCTCGCCGCGGTAGCCGGTGGCAATGTGAATGTCGTAGAAGCCGTCTCTTCGCAGTTGCTCTATTATGAGTTGCAGTATGGGTCTATCCCCAACCGGTAGCAGCGGCTTAGGTACCAATTCAGTCAAGGGGCGCAGGCGCTTGCCCTCTCCTCCTGCCAGGATAGCTGCCCTCACCGTCATCCTCCTTCAGAATACATAATCATCGGGACTGTATAGGGATAGCCGGTTAGAAATCCAATCGATTGTAAGTTGCAACCCTTCGTCCAGCTCTACCTGGGGCCGCCAGCCCAGAAGCTCTGTAGCCTTGCTGTTATCAGCCAGAAGCTGCTGCACCTCACTTGCCTGAGGGCGAATCCTGGTCGCATCAAAGACCAGCTCGACATCTCGGCCCACCAGGTCAATGATCCGATGACCAAGATCGCCTATGGCGATGTCCTGGCCACTGCCCAGGTTGATGGTCTGACCTTCGAGATCATTGCCATAGCCAGCAGCTATGAAGCCGGCTACTGTATCCGAGACATACGTCAGATCTCGGCGGGGACGGGTCGCGCCCAGATATACTTCATCGCCGGTCAGAGCCTGAGCGATGATAGTGGGAATCACTGCCCGATCAGACTGGCGCGGACCGTAAGTGTTGAAGGGCCGCACTGTCACCACACCAAGCCCGTAGGACCGTCCGAATGACTCGGCTATCTTATCGGCCGCAATCTTGCTCGCTGAGTATGGCGACTGGGCGCACAGAGGATGTTTTTCATCTATCGGAACATATTCGGCGCTGCCGTACACCTCACTGGTGGAGGTATGAACAACCCGACCCACTCCTGCGTCGCGGGCAGCCAAAAGTACGTTTAGGGTGCCCTGTACGTTGGCCTCAAGGACCTCACGAGGGTGCGCGTAGGAGTAGGGGATCGAGATGATAGCGCCAAGATGAAAAACTATTTCCGTCCCCTCAACCGCCTGCTGCACAGCTTCGGGGCTAGTAAGATCAGCGCTTACTATCTCCAGGTTCTCCCGCACCTCGTAGGGCAACATCTTCAGAAGACCGGGATCATTACGCGAATTGTAGCGCACAAAGCAGCGTACCTTTGCGCCCCGCCGCGCCAGTTCTTCGACAAGATGACTACCAACAAATCCGCCGGCGCCAGTTACTAACACAACGCTGCTGTCAATATTCATTCGCTATGCTCAGTCTCCCCCACGTAGGTGATAAAGCCCATTCGCAGGTATAGTATCGCCATGACCAGGTAAACTCCTGTCGCAACGGCTAATGCCTCCCACCAGGGCAGAAGTGAAGTGGGGATTGCAATAACCGCCAAAGCAGCCCCCACGCCGTAAGAGCCCAGCGCGACTGTCCGTTGAGAAAGGCCGAACCGCGCTATCAGTTGGTTGTAGTAGTGGCCCAGGTCACCACTAAACATTGACTGGCGATGGCTAGCCCGGCGGACCATAGACGAAAGCGTGTCGAATATCGGGATTCCCAAAGCAATTGCTGCCGCAAAGAGAATCGAAAGCCGCGCGGTGCTGGTGACCATTGCCAGGGGAATCGTCGCCAGCAGAAACCCCAGAAAGAGGCTACCGGCGTCGCCCATAAAGGTCACGGAGGGATGGAAATTATAGACAAGGAATGCTGCGCTGGCGCCGCTGGCGACCGCTGCCAATATGGCGATGTTGACAGCGCCGTGGGCAAGGGCGATCGCCGCCAGGGAAGCCGCCGCCAGTGCGGATATACCCGCGGCTAAACCATCCATCCCATCAATGAGATTGATTGCATTGGTGACTCCCACGATCCATATCACAGACAAGGGCAGACAAATGACCAGCGCAAGAACATGAAGATGCACACCACCAGCCACAACTGCACCGGCGGCAAGCACCTGGATTGCCATCTTCCCAAACCAGGGAAGTCGGGCCAGGTCGTCCAACAGGCCGGTAACGCACATTGCCGCTGCTCCGGCACTGATTGTAACCGTGGGCCACAGCGAATTCACTGTAGCTGCCTGCAGTTGCAAGAGGGCGATCCCGACGACTAACACCGCCCCACATATTGCTAGCCCGCCGGCGGTAGGCACTGGCCGACAGTGAACCACAGAGTCACCTGCCGACGGTTGTGCTAGTATCCTCCTGGTTCTGGCCATTTTTACGCAGACTGGTGTCAAGGCCAGCGCAGCCAACGCTCCTGCTATTCCTGCCAACCAGATAGATATTGTTCAGGACCTCCCTAAAGTATTATTGAGCCATGTTGCTGCTCGTGCATCTGAACAAACTTGACCCATCGCCAAGTCTGGCCTCGCCCGCTCCTCGCTATGCTACTGCTCTTCGCTCTGATAGTAGTAACTGTAGTAGTAAGAGTAGTAGTAACCGGCCTGCCGGGTTACCTTATTCAGTACAACTCCAATGGTGCGGGCATGAGCGCGAGCGAGTATATCCTGAGCCTCCGTTATCAGTCTTCTGCTGGTACCGCCTTGCTCTATCACCAACAACACCCCATCCGACTGTGAGGCCAGGGTGGGGGCATCGCTTACCATGACTATCGGTGGGGTGTCGTATAGTACCAAGTCTGCTCTGTTGGTCAGCGCCTGGCACAGCTCCGTCATCTTGTCAGAAGCCAATAGTTCTACGGGATTCGGAGGGATAGGGCCGCTGGGCAAAAGTCGTAGCCCTTCGGTTTCGGTAGCGACCAACACCTCCTCAGCGTTCCGGCCACCGGCTAATATGGTAGTCAAACCTTCTGCATTATCTATGCCAAACCGTTTGTGAACTGTGGGCCTGCGCAGATCAGCATCAACAAGAATCACCTGCTTTCCCTGCCGGGCCATCGTCAGTGCCAGGTTGGCAACAACAAATGTCTTGCCTTCTGCTGGTCCCGCTGATGTTATCACCAAGCTCTCAACTGCGTGGTCAACCGAGGCGAAGTTCAGATTGGCATAGACCGTCTGGAAGGCTTCAGTCAGCGCCGACTTAGGCGCTGTCTCTGTGATCAGCATAGGATCATCCTGGGAAAGGCGGGGCACTGTCCCCAGCACCGCTGTATCCAGAAGATCGTCAATCTCGTCGGGATTCTTGATAGTGTCGTCTAGATATTCCACCAAGGACGCCAGCATAACGCCCAGGATCAGTCCGAAAATGCAGGCCAAGACGATGTTCATCTTCGTTCTTGGTCGGATGGGAAACTGGGGGGTGACTGCCGGCTCCACCAGCCGAGCACGGGACAGCTTCATAGCCTCGGCCACTCTTATCTCGTGATACTTTTCTAGCAGCAGAGTGTATACTTTGTCGGCGACCTTCTGAGCTCGAATCAGTCGGCCTAACTCCTTTTCCTTGCTGGGCATTATGCCCAGTTGTGCCTCGGCTTTCTCGATAGCTTGTTCCAATGCGGCTACGCGCTTGTGTGTCGCCAGCTCTGCAGCACGGCTGCCGGCTGCATCTATCAACAGCCGATCGTGTATCGGGTTGACCTCCTCGGTGGTGGAGGCCAGGACTGTTTCAAGCTGCTGGGACAGTTGCTGCTTGACCGTCTGGATCTGGGCATCTACCGCCTGCACTTGGCTGCTTTGCGGGGTATATTCTTCCAACAGGCCGGCGCGTTTCGCCTCCAACTTGGCCAGTTCGATTTCCAACTCTTCAACCATCGGGTTTCTTTGTTGAATTGAGCCTTGTAAGCGAAATTGGTCCTGCTGGGACAACTTCTGCTCCACAACTTTCCGGCGTGCCTCAGCAGCCTGGGCTTCTGCCTGGGCTAGAGCCAGCTCTTCGGTTAACATCCCCAGCACCTCAATCTGTTGTTCAGCCTCCTTGTCCAGGTCAGTTATCCCCGTAGCCAGCTTATACTGCTCGACTTGTTGCTCAGCCGCCGACACGTCTTGCTTTATCTTTTCCAACTGCTCTTCGAGAAACTCAGCGGCACTTTGGGCTGATTCGCGACTGTACTCCTGAGTTTGTGATATATAGTTAGCCGCGATAGAATTAGCCATGCTCGCTGCCAACTCTGGCTCAGGGTTGTCAACGTGAATCTCGATCACATCGGTATCCTGAACCGCCTCGACTGACACCTGTGCGCGAAATCCTCCGACAGTGAAGTGCAGAGCTAACTCCTCCATCACCGCCTCAATAATAGGCCGCCCCACCAGCAACCGCCTATGTGTCTCTATCGTCCGGACGTGACTCATGGATAGCGCGGTGCCGACTATCGGGAGTTGGTCGTACGGGCCTGACTGCGGCGTTCCTGCTTCAATCAACAGCCCCGCGGTCGCCCGATACACCGGCTGGGCAAGCAAATTACCAACCACCACCACAGCAACCACAATCACAAAGACTTCGACGACTATCCACCTGCGTCTCTGGATGATTTGAAGATATTCGCGTAGCCCCATCTCCGAGGATGATTCGGACAAGGTATGAACTCCTTTCAGACAACCATAGGGATTCTTAGGACGTAAAGCTGGGCGTACGCCCGCCTGACTGATGCCTCAAAACTCCTTAAATAGCCACCACAAATTGGTGACGGAAGATAGTATGCTGGTCCAATCCTGCCAATGAATCTCCTTGGACTCGGGCACGAAGATGATATCGTCGTCTTGGATGGTCAACTCCTCAGGAGAGACTCGTCCTTCCATAATCTTCTGAAGATTGACCGGCTCAGGCTGGGCGTCGGGCGAGGTCTTGTGCATCACCAGAGTATGTTGAGGAGCTGATTTCTCTGGAACAACGCCCCCGGCTTTGCTAATCAAGTCAAGGATGGTGTCTCCGGCTTCAATGGTATAGACGCCTGGCCTGGCAACAGCGCCGAAAACCGCCACGCGCTTTCGGTTGGTGGGGACTATCACCGTATCACCAGGTGCGCATAGTACGTCCGGCCCACCTGTTCCCTCCTGCAATAGCGGCTCATAGTTGACGGTACACTGTTCCCCATTTAGGCTGATGATGCGAATCTGTTGCAGGTCGGCCGCTTCGGTGACTCCTCTTGCCATCGCCAGCACGGCTGAGAGCTTTTCTTTCTTGCTCAGATAATATGATCCGGGCTGACCCACTTCTCCCAGCACGGACACTTGATTCGTGGCCTCTAAGACTAGCAGTGTATCTCCTGTGCCCATTCTCATATCTGCTTCAGGATGCTGGCCAGATAAGATTCCCGCCAGATCTACCGGCACGGTAGTCTGATCTGGTTTGATCAACAGTGCCTGAGTTTTGTTGGCCCTGGTCCCGCCGGTTTCGGGATCTTGCAGAAAGCCACCAGCCATAGCCAGAGCATCGGATATCCTGCCCTGGTCCGGCAACTGGTAGCTGCCGGGATTTTCCACCTCCCCGACTACACTGACCAGATTCCGACGTCCAATAACCAGTGTGTCTCTGGGTCGCAGGACGACAGCCTTGGAGCCACTGTCGCCCGCCAATACTTTGCTCAGATCAATAGGCTGAGGGGCTTCCCCGACGCGAAACAACGTGGCTGTTTCTCGCGAGGCATTGGCTGTCAACCCTTCGGCCAGAGCAATGGCCTCCCGAACGCCGACCGACTCATCTTTGGGCAAGCCATATGCTCCCGGCTTTTCCACCTCGCCCAGTACGTATATCTGGTGAGGGCGGTATCTGATCACATTCACCGTCACGTCTGGGTGGCGCAGTTGATTCCCCAGGGCTTCAGTCAACGTAGCAGTGATCTCGCGGACAGTCTGCCCTTCCGCTATAACCTCACCCGCGTACGGATATGAGAATTTACCGTCAGGACGAATTTCTATCGGGTTGCGAGAATCAAAAGTCAGGTCGACATGGCCGGCTACCGTTATCTGCAGCACATCGCCAGCCTGCAGACAGTACGGAGCCGCGGCCGACTGTGCCTCAATAGAGTGGGCGATACCCATCGCCCACAGCAGGACCAGGACCGATACAACACAATTCGCGCGGAAGCAGCTCATCATCGAGAAAGTCCCCCCTTCGTCGTAGAAGCGACCATTACCAGGCACCGATGTACAGAAACAACATACGGGCCGATTTCGCAGGTATCTGGGCCAATGACACAGGGCAACTCACCAAGTAATTTCAGTTAGCATTCCCACTGGCGTCACGAGCATTGCTGCAATTTCCGCGCCATTGTCACCAGGCTTACAACTGGGGCGGCCGCTCCGACGGCTGTAGCGAGGATCAGACGATGTTGAGCAGGAACAGACTCCGCTGCATTGGGGTCAATCCGCACCAGTAGGCCTACTGGCATCTGCTGTGCAGTTGCAGAAAGTGTGGCTCTCCTATCGAGGGTGTGTGTTGCAAGACCGAAAACCTAAGGAGGAACCAGACGGTCCTGGACAGAACACTGTCTCGATTGGATATTGTCTGAGACCGTAGCACTTGGCTGGGGGCATAGGCAACTGCAAGGATAGTAAGCATCTGTTTATGGGTGGCATCGGCGAGTTCAATATAATTATAGCTCTGGGAGTGCTGCTGGCAGCCGGATTTGCGGGAGTATGGCTGGTGCGGCTGCTCCACCTGCCGTCGGTGACCGGATACATTCTCGTAGGCATCCTGCTGGGACCCAATGGCCTGAATGTGATTCGGGCCGAGATGCTGGAATCACGCCTGCAGATATTTACCAGTATCGCCCTGCTGTTGATTGCTTTCTCTATCGGTGAGCGTTTCGAGATACGACAGTTGCGACGCTCAGCCCGGGCTGTGACCCGGGTAAGTCTGGGTGAGTCACTCGGAAGCTTTGTCCTGGTGGCACTTGTCGTTGGTCTGGTAGCGTGGCTTACCGGTACAGGTGGAGCCCACGCCGGGCCAGCGCTGTGGGTTTCAGTGGCCCTCATTTGTGCCGCAATTGCGGTGGCAACTGCCCCTGCGACTACCATAGCGGTCTTCCGTGAGTTGGGAGCATCTGGGCCGCTGTCGCGCCTCGCTCTTTCCAGCGTGGTGGTAAACAACGCCTTGAGCGTCACGCTTTTCGGCCTGGTTGTTGCTGCCGTGAAGGTGTTGCTGGGCACATCGGCAGGCGGTGGCTGGATGCAGGGTGTGCTGCCACTGGCCAATACCGTCCTATCCCTGGCGGCGGGTTTTGGGATAGGAATTGCTACGGATCTTATTGTACACAAGCTCACGCATCGCGATGATGTGCTCGTCGTAGCGCTTGCTGCTGTTTTCTTCACAGGGGGTTTTGCGAGCTTTGTTGGCCTTTCACCACTGCTCGCCGGCATTGCCGCTGGTTTTGCGGTAGTAAACCGGGACCGCCGTGATGTCCGGGCCTTCCGCGCTCTCAATGATTTCGAACCCCCCCTGTATGGCCTGTTTTTTGCTCTGGCCGGCGCGGAACTCCACCTCGGTGAACTATTGGCAGCGGGGGCGCTGGGCATAGCCTTCGTTTTGGCACGGGCAACCGGGAAATATCTGGGCGCGTGGCTGGGGGCACGATCTGCTGACCTTCCCCGTCAGCAGTCCAGTCTCATTGGCCTGGCCCTGTTGCCGCAGGCAGGTCTGGCCATTGGTCTGGCGTATCTGGTCAGACAGGACCCTGCTCTGGAAGTGGTACGCACAATGATCATTGACATTGTGCTCACTAGCGTAGTGATCAATGAGCTGATTGGCGCACCACTGGTGCGCTACGTAGCTGTTGCCTCCGGGGAAACTGTGGCATCCGCCGGCGAAATTGTCGCAGTGGGAAGTCCGCGCGAGCGGGCAGATGGCCACGGGATTGTCCCCTGGACCTGGCCGAAACTCAAGCCCCCTGCCCAGCCGGCGGGATGCGTAATAGCGGTGCTGGCCAATCCTTACACCGCTGCCGGGATAGTGCGGATTGCCACTTTGCTGGCTCACCACTATCAGGCCTACCCGCTAGCCTTGCACGTCGCTGCTCCCGAGCCTACTGCTGATGATTTCTGGGGGGACCGGGCCAGGACACAAGAACAAAGGCTCTTCGAGATTGGTCAGAGAGAGGCAGAAAGGCTGGGATACAGACTGCCCTCAGAATCGGAGAGTGCTGAAGAGATCTGGCCGGAGATTCTACAAGCGACAGAAAATCACAATGCCCGGGCGATTGTGCTAGGACACCCGGGTGCTGAACAGGCTCCGCAGTTCTGCCAAGCTGTGGATGCGTTCGCGCGAGAGGCGCTCTGCCCGGTAGTAGCACTAAGATTGGCTGGTGAACTGCACACCGAACGGATATTGGTCCCTATAAGTGAGCCTGATGATTTCACGGTGGTCTACCCAATGGTGCGAGCCCTGGCTATGGTGATGGAACACCGCATAACTGTGCTGGGCCTTATGCCTCCGGATACCCCCCAAAGTGACCTTGACGTTAGTGAAGATTATCTGATTGGCTGGGAACAGTGCCAGGAACTGCCGGGAGAGGCCGTCTATTCGGCAGTGGCGACCGAATCACGAGTACATCACATCCTCCAGGCGGCACAGGACCACGATATTGTGGTGATGGCTACTGGAATGCGCAGCGGGCTGCGCCGGCTCTTCTTTGGGTCTCTGGCCGAGGATGTGGCCATGCGGATAGACCGGCCTATGATTATTATGCGCGGCGGGATGGAATCAGAAACACTTCGCGAAGGAGTGTGATGCTCGTGCTCGTTGCGAGCTTCAACCAGCACTGGCGCAAGCTGTATTCCGCGAGAGTCAAAGGACACCCGTTGCTAGGTACAGCGAAAACACGAGAACATGGAGGTAACAGCTATGTATGCTCCGCTCATGGAGGTGTCTACGAATGTGCACACCTGGGTTTTGGGGTCCTTTGTCCTCGCAATAGGCGCGTGGGAGGCCGCATTTGCGTTTGTCAAGTGGTCACACCCCGGAGGCTCAGGCTTTCCACCTGGTTTGCCGCTGGCTATTTTGGCGTCTATTGGTGCGATTGCCCTGAATGTGGCGGCAGTGCGGAAGAAGCCGAGCGCCGTGATAATCCTTGTAGCGCTCCTCAGTTCGGGCATGGCCATCGTATGCCTAGTCTACTCTGTCCCGCATGCGCTGTTCAGCGGCTCTTAGTGCATGCGATGGTGTCTGTCGTGTGAGCGGTGCCAGCCTGCCCGCTGACAGCTGGACGGTAGACCAGGGCAATGCGCCCGAGGAATTCCTTGCGGTGCGCCTGCAGCACATGGCCGACACTCAGATTGATGTGCTCAGCTTTGACCCCTGTGACGTAGACAATATCCCCATCTATCCCAGCAAAATCGCGCAATTCACCCAGATCTACCCATTGGCTGTTGCGGGTCACGACCTCGGCAGCGTATGCACAGTTCCGTGGCCATTGCCCAGATGTCAAAGCTGCCCGGTAAAGACTGCATACACCAAACACACGTATCTGCCCTGCCAATAAAGCTGCTGTCTCTATCCGACTCTGTAACCAAAGAGGCAGCCCTGGTTTGCCTAGTCGCAAGAATGGGTAATCTGATGTTGAGCCATAGTTGAGGAATAACAGATGGTATGTTTATTGCGGCCGCTCGATATCAAGCTTGTAGTACTATCGAGGATGGGGAATAGTAGTGAATATGCGCGGTAAGCGGAACGAACACGGCACGATACTGGTGGTGGCGTCATTAGGCATGATGGCTCTAATTGGTATGGCAGCATTGACAGTGGACGTCGGGCGGTTGGTCATCGCTGCACAGGTTGCCCAGGATATGGCCGACGCGGCCGCCCTCGGTGCTGGGCCTGAACTGCCCGACCACAGCCTCGCACAGAGCGTGGCGCTGGACCTGGTGGCTGCTAATAACAAGTGTGTGGGCGGCTTTCCCGCGACTTGCTCGCCGGATAGCGGTGACATCACCTTCTGGGATGCCAATGAGACTATCCCGGACTTTGGCCTGCTGGGCAATTATGCCTGGGGCGTGCGGGTTACCGCCCACGTCCCCGTTGCTTACATTTTCGCACGTGTGGTGGGTCTGGAGGGCGCTACAAGCTCGCGCAGTTGTACGGTCGTGCGCATGCCGGTCGGCGGCGGGCCCATTTGCCCGATGTGGATCAACTATGAAACTGACTATCTGTACGGGCAGCAGCAGAATCTGCTCATGGCAGATGGCCCGCACTATGAAAATATCCCCGGTTCCTTTGGCTGGCTGGCGCCGCCCTCCGGGGACAAGAACACCTTCTCCGATCTCTTGCGCGGTTATCAGGTACCTGCGGAAACGGTGGCTGCCAATTACGTGAGCGTAGATGACGTAGTCACCGTCCGAACCGGTGTCGCTGTCGGGCAGTGGCGCAAGGCGCTGGAGACTGCTCCCGATGGCCTGGCTCGACTGGAGCGCGCCACCTGGGAGCCGTGGGCAGGAGACACTTTCGAGCACTTCCGCAAGCGCAACCCACGTATCATGATCGTGCCGATGGTTGAGTATCTGGGCGGCACAGGGAACAACGCCGAATTCCTGATCCATGCTTTTGGCGCTTTCTGGCTAGAGTCAGTAGACAGCCACGGCCAGCCTAAATCCATCACTGGCCGCTTCATCCAGTATAACATGCCCGGCGCCGGCGGCGATCCCCTGTCCTCGGAGACCGGGCTGTGGACGGTCAAGATGGTGAAATAGACCCGCGCCTTTGCCCGGCTCAACCACCTCCTGAAAAAGCTCGGCATTCTTGCTGGTGCCGAGTGTCACTCGCTCCCCTTGCGTGCCGTTGTCTATGCCCTCGCCCACTGGCCTTGGTCAAGTCAACAACTAAAGACCGCAGCCGGTTCTGCCGAAACTATAATCGGGCACAAATGAACTTGAGAATGCCTTGATATTAAGTATGGCTTCATTTCATACTCCGGTGGTGACAAGCCAACAAAGGTGTTTGGGAATGAGGAGGGGTGAACAGCAGTGCATAGGTGTTCTAAGCACAGAGAACGTGGCGTAGTCATGGTTTGGGTGGTGGTGGCGCTGATGGCGCTGATGGGAATGGCCGCCCTGACGGTGGACGTTGGACAGTTGGTCATCGCCGCCCAGGTTGCCCAGGATGTAGCCGACGCGGCCGCGCTGGGCGCCGGCCGCGAACTGCCCGAATACAGCACGGCACAGAGCGTGGCGCTGAACCTTGTTGCTGCTAATAACGAGTCAATGGGCGGATTTACGGCGAGTTGCTCGCCGGATAACGGTGACATCACCTTCTGGGGCGCCAATGAGACTGTCCCGGAATTTGGCGAACTGGGTAGTTATGCCTGGGCCATGCAGGTTACCGCCAACATCCCCATTGACTATGTTTTCGCGCCGGTGGTGGGTTTGGAGGGCGCGACAGTCTCGCGCAGTTGCACGGTGGTACGTATGCCCGTCGGCGGCGTGCCCATCTGCCCGATGTGGGTAAGTTATGAAACTGATTACCAGTACGGCCAGCAGCAGAATCTGCTCATGGCTGGCGGGCCCCATTATGCGAATATCCCTGGTTCGTTTGGCTGGCTGGAGCCACCGTCGGGCGACACTAACCTCTTCTTAGACTTGCTGTCAGGGTATCAAGTGGATTACGAGGATATTGTTGGCAACTACGTGACCGTAGACGACGTGATCACCGCTCGGACCGGTGTTGCTCTCGGCCAATGGCGCCAGGCGTTGGAAAGCGCTCCCGATAACCTCAGTCGCCTGGATCGAGCGATGCAGGAGCCCTGGGCCGGCGATACCTTCGACAGTTTCCGCAACGACAACCCTCGTATCATGATCATACCGATGGTTGAGTATCTGGGCGGCACTGGAACAGGCGCACAGTTCCAGATCCGTGCATTTGGCGCTTTCTGGCTGGAATCAGTAGATACCCATGGTCAACCCCGTAGCATCACCGGTCGGTTCATACAATACGACCTCCCCGGCGCCGGCGGCGATGCCCTGTCTCCGGAGACCGGGCTGTGGACGGTCAAGATGGTGCACTGAGTGTCGGGACCCTCGAGATCGGCCATTCTCGCCTACCTCACGAAATTCCGGGAAACCTGTCCTGCGGCAACCACGTGAACAGGCCTGCCGTGAGCCTACCTTACACTTGGCGAGTTGACGAATTCCTTCCCCGAGCTTACAATTAGCTCCGATGTCCTCCGAGATAGCAGATTACTTCCGCAAAGCGAAAACCATTGATAGCACTAATTGACTACGGAATGGGCAACCTGGGCAGCGTCGAGAAGGCGCTGCAGTATGTTGGATGTGCACCTGTGATAACCTCCAGCCCCCGGCAGCTTGAGGAGGCCAGCGGGATTGTGCTACCTGGCGTAGGTGCCTTCGACGACTGCATGCAGGGACTGCGGGACCGCGGCCTGCTCAACCCTCTACGCGAGCTGATTGCTGGTGGAAAGCCCTATCTGGGCATCTGCCTGGGCCTGCAGATGCTATTTGAACGGTCACAAGAAGGCCAGGAGTCCGGCCTGGGCATCTTTCCCGGCCAGGTAGTCCGCTTTGACCATGAGCTGAAGATACCACAGATCGGCTGGAATCAGGTCTGGCCGAACCAGCCTGTTCCCCACCTCGCGGGCATCAACCCGGGAAGCTGGTTCTACTTCGTCCACTCCTACTATGTCCAGCCTGCCGACAAGTCAATAGTAGCCACCACCACCGAATATGGTTATGAGTTCTGCTCGGCAGTCCACCAGGACAATGTATTCGCCTGTCAGTTCCATCCCGAAAAAAGCCAGAGCGCCGGCCTTAAGCTTCTCGAGAATTTCAAGCAATTGACCGAGGCCTCACCACCCAGCGAACGAGACGAGCGGGAGTAATACCCAAATGCTAGCCAAGCGAATAATCCCCTGCCTCGACGTTACCGACGGCCGCGTGGTCAAGGGCATAAAGTATGTAAACCACGTAGACGCTGGCGACCCCGTCGAACAAGCCGCTGAGTACGATCGCCAGGGCGCTGACGAGCTGGTTTTCCTGGACATCACCGCCTCGCTGGAGCATCGCCAGATAATGCTGGATATCGTCGGGCGCGTCGCCGAGACGATCTTCATACCCTTTACCGTAGGCGGAGGCATCCGCAGCATAGACGACATTCGCCAGGTACTGCTGGCCGGCGCCGACAAGATTTCCGTGATGACCGCTGGCATTCTAAGCCCTGACATTATCAACGAGGGTGCCCAGCGCTTCGGCAGCCAGTGTATCGTCTGCGCCATTGACGCTCAGCGCGTCCCGCGCAAAGATCGTGATGACAGCGACCTGGCACTGGCTCCTGAAGAAGACATTCAGTGGAAAGTATGGACACACGGTGGGCACGAGCCCACAGATGTGGATGCTCTCGACTGGGCCGTGGAGGCAACCGAGCGAGGTGCCGGCGAGCTGCTCGTTACCTCAATGGATGCCGATGGCACCCGGGCGGGCTACGACATCGAACTGCTGCGCCGCATCTCCGAGCGGGTCACCGTGCCGGTGATTGCTTCGGGCGGCGCCGGCAACGTTGAGCATATGTACCAGGCACTGACCGCCGGGAAAGCCGACGCCGTGCTGGCCGCCAGCATCTTCCACTTCGGCGAGTACACCGTCGGCCAGGTCAAGCAGGAACTGGCCGACCGCGGCGTGACAGTACGACTCTGAACCATCGCCACTACTGCTGCGCTATTTCCTCCAGCGTGCGCCCAGTTAGCACGGACTCCGGCTGAGTGCTGACGGGATTGCGACGGGCGTCGTACTTTTGAATTACAAGAATCGGTTCATCATCAGGCATGATCTAATCCCCGCTGACCTCAAGTTGCATTCGCCCCTCATCGGGTTCGGGCTAAGGGGCTTCTCCCAGCACCAGCGGCCTAAGCAGCTCCCCGCTGGTCCGCACAGCTTGTACTCTTGCAGTCTAAGGGCACCTCATAGCAATGTCAAGCCACACCAGAGACAGAAAGGTGCTCGGCCACTTGACATTATTTAGCAATTTAGCTAAAATCAAAATAAGCCGCACATACAGGAGGCAAACCGAATGGACACGCCTACCTATGAAATCAGAGCTGAATTGCTCAAGGCTGTCGCCCACCCCGCCCGGCTGATGATGGTTGACGCCCTGGCCGAGGGCGAAAAGTGCGTGTGTGAGTTGCAGGAGCTCGTCGGCTCGGCGATGCCCACTGTCTCACAGCATCTGGCAAAGATGAAAAGCGCCGGAATCATAGCCGGACGGCGGGAGGACAATCGGATCTACTACCGACTGCTGGTCCCTTGCATTACCAACATATTCCCATGTATTGACGAAGTGCTAAGTACCCAGCGCAGTTAAGTTGGTTGCACGTCAGGGGCGTTTGTGCTCCTCCCGACGGTTTCCCGGAAAGTGAGAGCACCCTACATGTCCGAACGGACCAAATTCCTGCTGATAGCCGCGGTCTTCCTGGCCGCGTATTTCTTACCTGTGCAGCATCCACGCGTGCAGTCTGCCCTGGCGGACATGCTCGTTATGCTGCAGGACTATGCCCAGAAGCACGTCCTTTTCTGTCTGGTGCCCGCTTTTTTCATTGCCGGAGCCATTGCAGTGTTCATCAGCCGGGCATCGGTGATGAAGTACTTCGGGCCCAGGGCGAAGAAGGTCCTGGCCTACAGTGTGGCCTCAGTGTCTGGCACGATTCTGGCGGTTTGCTCCTGCACGGTGCTGCCACTGTTTGCCGGGATTTACACCCGGGGTGCCGGCCTGGGGCCAGCCTGTGCCTTTCTCTACTCAGGGCCCGCCATCAACGTGCTGGCCATAATCCTCACCGCTCGGGTCCTGGGCTGGCAGATGGGCCTGGCGCGAGCGGTGGGGGCGGTGGTCTTTGCGATCGTGATTGGCCTGCTCATGGCTCTCATCTTCCGCAAAGAGGAAGTCGAGCGAGCAGCTGAGACCGAGGCGGCATTCACGGGCTTAGACGAGGACGAAGAACGGCCCCTGTTCCAGACGACGTCGTTTGTTGGGGTGATGGTCCTGATTCTCATCTTCGCCGCCTGGGCAAGACCCGCAGAAGAATCTGGGTTATGGTGGGAGGTTTACAGGATACATTGGTACATCGTCCTGCCATTACTGGTCGTGCTGGCAGTGATATTGCACACGTGGTTCAACAGGAATGAGATACAAGATTGGCTGGACTCTACCTGGGGCTTCACCCTGCAGATAATGCCGCTGCTGTTCGCTGGGGTGTTGGCCGCCGGGTTCCTGCTGGGAATGCCGGGCACAGATCACGGAATCATTCCCAATGCCTTCATAGCCAGGCTTGTCGGCGGCAACTCGCTGGCCGCTAATCTCTTCGCGTCAATTATAGGCGCCTTTATGTACTTCGCCACCCTCACTGAGGTGCCGATTCTCCAGAGCCTATTGGGCAGTGGCATGGGCAAAGGACCGGCGCTGGCATTGCTACTGGCCGGGCCTGCGCTTTCACTACCGAACATGTTGGTCATCGCCAGCGTCATCGGTGCCAAGAAGACAGCAGTGTTTGTCGCCCTCGTCTCGATCATGGCGACGATAGCCGGAATGATCTACGGAGCGTTAGCCTGATTCAATGGAGGCAATTTCGATGAGGATACAAATCCTCGGTACCGGGTGCCCCAAGTGCAAGAAGCTGGCCGAGAACGCCGAGGCGGCGGCCAAGGCTCTCGGCGTCGAGTATAAGATCGAGAAGGTCACCGACATCACGGAGATCATGAAGCTCGGCGTCATGATGACGCCGGCGCTTGTCGTGGACGGTGCTGTGAAGTCGGTAGGGAAGGCGTTGTCGGCCGACAATATCAAGGAGTTCCTTAGCTAATCAGGGGAAGAGAGCTGCTTTCAAAGGAGACCTGCGCATGAAGACCAAGGCCATCGTTACTACCATTCTGCTAGCCTTCGTCGCGGCGAGCGTCATCTACCTGGTCGTGAAGGAGACTAGCGGGAGACCTGCTGCCAGCATGCCCTCTACGGCAACATCCGTTGCCCAACCCGGGCAAACCGCAATGTCCGAGGCCGCGGAGACCAGGGGACAACCTGCCGCCAGCATGCCCTCTACGCCAACATCCGTTGCCCAACCCGGGCAAACCGCAATGTCCGAGGCCGCGGAGACCACGAAGGCCAGTTCTAAGCTCGTTGCCTACTACTTCCACGGCAACATGCGCTGTGTGACCTGCCGAACCATCGAGGCCTATGCCACGGAGGCTGTTAATGCCGGCTTCCCCGAAGCCCTCAAAGACGGTCGTCTGGAGTTTCGGGTCGTGAACGTGGAGGAGCCGGCCAACGAGCACTTCGTCCAGGATTACCAACTCGTGACGCGCTCCGTTGTACTCGCCGAGTTCGCCGACGGCAAGCAAGAGCAGTGGAAGAACCTCCCGCGCGTCTGGCAGCTCGTCCGCGACAAGGAGGCGTTCCTGAAGTACGTCCAGGACGAGACGCGTGGCTACCTGGAGGCTGCGGACTGATGGCGGAGTTTCTGCTGGCTGTGGCCTCGGCCTTCTGGCTGGGCATTCTGACCTCGATCAGCCCGTGCCCTCTGGCCACCAACATCGCGGCCATCTCCTTCGTGGGCCAGAGAGTAGGAAGCCCCTTCCGGGTCTTTCTCACAGGCCTGCTTTACACGGCGGGACGGACGCTGACCTACTTACTCCTGGGCGCGCTGCTCGTCGCGAGCCTTCTTTCGGCCCCGTCCGTCTCGCACCTGCTCCAGAAGTACATGAACAAGGTTCTCGGCCCGATCCTCATCCTGGTGGGGATGATCCTGGTCGAGTTGATACAGCTCAACTTTTCTGGCGCGAGCGTGAGCGAAAGGGTGCAGAAGCGGATTGAGGCGCTGGGTATGTGGGGGGCCCTGCTGCTGGGCGTGATCTTCGCACTTTCATTCTGTCCGACCTCGGCTGCGCTGTTTTTCGGGGCCCTCATCCCTATAGCGCTGCGGTATGAGTCGGGGATAACCATCCCCTCGGCGTACGGCATAGCCACGGGGCTGCCGGTACTGATTTTCGCGGTGCTGATCGCCCTCGGGGCGAAGTGGGTCGGGCAGGCTTACAGCAAGCTTGTGCCCTTCGAGCAGTGGGCCCGGCGCATCACCGGGGGCATCTTCATCGCCGTAGGCATCTATTACTGCCTGGCCCACATCTTTGGAGCGTTCCCATGACGGCTATCGGCAGACGGTAGCATACGTCGGCACTATGGTGCTGATGCTGATCTTTGCTGCACAGACCAAGGTGGAAGCTAGGCGGAGTCAGAGTAGCGGCTGCCTAATGCCACACTTCGTGCAGCGAGCCTTGATTGGTGCTGCTCATTCCGTGGCCAGCGTGCTGTCAAGCGCCAGGGCCCTCGGCTCTCTATTCATCCTGGAACGCGTACAGTTTATCGTCCTGGCAGGCGATGTAGAGCGTTCCGTCAGGACCGATCGTCGGGCTGTACATCTTCGAGCCTCGGGCCACCTCATACTCCCACTTCAGGGTCCCGTCGGGGCTGACTGCGTAGACCGAACCCCCATTCGACCCGACATACACTGTTCCGTCTGCGCCGATCGCCGGGCTGGTCTCCGCAAACGCCCCATAGCCGGCCTCGTACTGCCACTTCAGCGTCCCGTCCGGCGCCACGGCGCACAGGGCGCGGGCCAACGCGTAGATTGTCCCGTCGGGGCCTATTGCCGGCCCGCCCTCGACCATGTTGTCCAGGTCGCAGGCCCACTTCCGTGTCCCGTCCGGGTTCATGGCGTCGAGGTGGTCCTTGCCGCCCACGTAGATCGTGCCGTCCTTGCCAATCGCGGCTCCCTGGGAATAACAGTTGACACCAGTGACGTAGAGCTGCCACTTCTCTGTCCCGTCCGCCGCAGAGAAGGCGCGCAAGCTTCCCCCATAGCTGGCGGCGTATACTGTGCCGTCCGCACCAATTACCGGACTACCCTGAGGGGCGCCGCACCTCGTGCGCCACTTCTCCGATCCGTCGGGGTTCACGGCAACCATGCGCATGTCGCTGTTAGCCACGTAGATCGTCCCGTCACTGCCGATGGCCGCGCCGGTGCAGCTAGTGCTCTGATATACATCCGACGTCCACTTGACCGTCCCCGCCGGACTCACCCCGCACAGCGTCAGGAATGTCACGTAGAGAGTCCCATCGGCGGCGATGGCCGGACTCGCCACGACCTGTGACGTTCGCTCGGGCTTCAGTTTCCATTTCAGCGTCCCGTCGGGGTTGATCGCGTAGAGGTGGTAGTCGTCGGACCCGACGTAGATCGTCCCATCCGCGCCAATTACTGGATTACTCTTCATCTCCTTTTCCGCGCCCTCGAATACCCACTTCAAGGTCGCGGTCTGCGGGCCGTTGACCGGTGGCTTGACCTCCTCGCCCTCCTGTGGTGCCACCGCCACCTGGCCACCCGTTGTGCACCCTGTCCCGCGAACGTCGTGGCGGAACATCGGCCACGCTGACTTCGCAACCCCGCTTGCTGTTTGCGCCTGCCCAACTGTTGCAAACCCCACCACGACCAGTCCCAACACACCAATTCCCAGGACGATACCGACCAGAAGACGTCGCCTGCGATGCGGCCCTGTTGAAACCATCTTGATTGCTCCCTTGCTCAAGGTAACGGCCCGCAACTTCTTATTATTGTAATTCGCCAACCGTGGGCAAATGTCCTTCTTGTCCTGTCTGGCAAGCGGAAGGCGCGGCCAAAGACTTGCCTGCGGCAATCCCGCTTCACCTGCAAGGAGGGAATGTAGTCACGCTAGCGGAAGGAATCTGCCGCCGAAGGGCGAATACTGTTGATGATGGGATGAGTTCCTATCCATTCGATGAGGAGGTGCCAGTACTATGGAAGAGACAGCAGGCGCATTTTTTGCCTTCGCCTTCTTTGCCTTCTACTTCCTGGCTATCGGCACGGCGATGTTGTTCGGACTGGCCAGTTGGGTGGTAACAATTCTGGCGATCTGGGACTGTGCCCGCCGTGATTTCCCCGATCCGGGCACGCGGGCGCTGTGGTGCGTGCTCATTGTGATGACCCGGTGGCTGGGCGCTCTTATCTACTACATAGTGGTCTACCGGGCCAATGACCCGCCGGTGCAGCGTCGTCAGGTCGCACAACAAGCAGCCCCGCAACAGGCAGGATAGAGGCTACCAGGAGGCTGGGACAAATGCCGATTCGGACAGTGTTGGTCTTGCTACTTGTAACCGTCGGCCTGACGCTTGGCCCGGTTGCTCAGGCCGAGCCGCTCGTCCTTCAGCTCACCGTAGCTAGCGACATAAACCCGGCTACTGCCAGCTACATCAGTCGGGGTATTGACGCGGCGCGGCGGCGCGATGCCGCTATGGTGCTCATCAAGCTTGATACTCCCGGCGGGCAGATGATCTCGATGCGCCAGATTATCAGCGACATCCTCCACTCGCCCATCCCGGTAGGAGTATGGGTGGCGCCCGAAGGGGCCCGTGCCGCCTCGGCGGGCACGTTCATAATATATGCCGCCCACGTCAGCGCCATGGCTCCCTCCACGACCATCGGCGCGGCTCATCCCGTGATGATCACCGGTGGTATGCCTGGTGCTGAACCCAGCGAGGGCGCTGCGAAGCAGCTTGAAACACTGACTGAGAAGATTGTCAACGACGCGGTGTCCCAGATTCGCGGCCTGGCCGACAAGCGCGGCCGCAACGCCGAGTGGGCCGAGCGGGCCATACGCGAGAGCATCACCGCCACTGCCAGCGAAGCGGTCGAGCAAGGCGTAGTAGACTTCATCGCGGCAACTGCTGACCAGTTTGCCGAGCAGGCCGCCGGACGAACTGTCGAAACCCCCGCCGGAGAGGTCACTTTGAAAACCTCGGGCGCGCGCATCGAATCAGTGGAAATGAGCTGGCGCGAGAGCCTGCTGAGCGTACTTGCCCATCCCAATGTCGCTTATCTGCTGCTCATAATCGGCTTCTACGGCATAATCTTCGAGCTAAAGGTTCCCGGCATCGGGGGAGCCGGCGTTGTCGGCCTGATCTGCTTGATTCTGGGGCTGTACGGGCTGTCAGTGTTGCCCTTCAATTTTGCCGGACTGGTGTTGATCGTGGCGGGAGTAGCGATGCTAATTGCCGAACTGTACACGCCCACCTACGGAGTGCTGGGCGTCGGCGGGTTGGCCGCTTTTGTGATTGGCTCCCTAATTCTAATGGAGTCGCCCGCTACGCCTGTCTCGCGACCGCTGATCCTGGGCGTGGCGGTCGCTACCGGCGGCTTCTTCCTGCTGGCTTTGGGCGCCATCGTCAAGGGGCAGAGACGCCCGCTTGCTATCGGCATAGGAGCGTTGCCTGGAACCACCGGTACGGTCCGTCAGCGGCTTGATCCCAACGGGCTGGTGCACGTGGACGGAGCAGTGTGGTCAGCCACCTGTGAAGGAGAACCAATAGAGGTCGGCGAAGAGATTGTAGTTACTGAAGAGTTGCCCCATATGCGCCTTAAGGTCCAGCGCAAAGAGTAGTGTACTATCCCGGGCAGGGTCGGCGCTGCCC
Organism: bacterium; assembly: GCA_030615605.1. Taxonomy (GTDB): domain Bacteria; phylum Armatimonadota; class Zipacnadia; order Zipacnadales; family Zipacnadaceae; genus JALGTD01. Next base: position 27,616 of record JAUWYY010000010.1, on the reverse strand, counting down.
GGGTTAAACCAAATTCCGGCAAAGGAGTGAGGCAGATGGCGACATTTCTGATTAGCGTGGGGGTAGTTGCGTTCTTGATACTGATAGGCGGTATCAAGGTAGTGCGCGAGTATGAGCGTGGGGTGATCTTCCGCCTGGGCCGACTGGTGGGCGCTCGCGGGCCCGGGATCTTCTACGTGTGGCCCATCATCGAGCAGATGGTCAAGGTGGAGCTGCGTATTGTGACCCTGGACATACCCCGCCAGGAGGTCATCACGCGCGATAACGTGACCATCAGCGTCAACGCGGTCCTGTATTTCCGCGTCTACGACCCCGAGGACGCCATCGTGCAAATCCAGGACTTCCTGCGGGCCACCAGCCAGATCGCCCAGACCACCATGCGCGCGGTCATCGGCGAGTCGGAGCTTGACGAGGTCCTGGCCGAGCGCGACAAGATCAATAACACCCTGCAGAAGATTATTGATGCCCACACTGACCCATGGGGTATCAAGGTGACCGCTGTCGAGGTCAAGGACGTCGAGCTGCCCGAGCATATGGTTCGGGCCATCGCGCGGCAGGCCGAAGCCGAACGGGAACGGCGTGCCAAGGTCATCGCCGCCGAAGGCGAGTTCCAGGCCTCCCAGCGGCTGTCCGATGCCGCCGACATCATCGGTGCCCACCCGCCGGCCCTGCAGTTGCGCTTCCTGCAGACGGTGGTTGAAATCTCCACGGAGAAGGCCTCTACCGTTGTCTTCCCGCTGCCGCTGGAGATGTTTAGCGCCGTCGAGCAGATCACAAAGGCTTTCCTGCCCCAGGCCGAATCAACAGAAGAGCAGGCTCCGCCCGCTGCCGAGCCGCCGGCGCCATTGGGGTAGTAGGCTGGGCACGCCGCAACACTGACAAGGTTGCTGCTCTAGTGGCACCCGGCCCAGCGACGCCGAAGGTGCCCGGGGAGGAGGCTGAGAACTTGTGGCCTTTGGATCTGATGAAGACGAAAATGCCGGGAGACTCGAAGACACGAAAGTCTACCACCTCCAGCCAAGAATTGATATCTTCGGCTGTCTATTGTCGTTCTTACTCTATGCAGGATGCGCTGTTGGGTTAGTAGTAGCATCATTCACTGACCCGGCATCGGACGCCTATATGTTGCTGGTCCCCGCAGTGGGCTTCCTGATCTTCTCCCTCCACGTCCTGAGGGAAGGTATGCCCCTGAATGCGTCAGTAGAGATTTCAGATATGGGTATTACAGCAAGGGCATGGTTTCAGGCGCAGAGATTCGTTCCCTGGTCTGGCATCACTGGTGTGGCGTGGGTTGAGAAGCGAATCGTAGGCCGCCATGGGATACAGTGGTTGTACTCCCTTTTCCTCGATGTCCCGGAGGTTACCTATGGCCGGCATCGGATCAAGTTGGGTAGTTCTATTCACGCTATAATACCACGCGAACTCCGAGACGAGATCATCAAGCACTCTGCCCTAGAGGAAGTGGAACAGCGCTTGGGGTGGTGGACGAAGCGCCAAGTCTGGCGGCGTGAGCAACTCAGCTAAACAGCCCGCCTAACCACACCAGCAGCATCGCGAGGAATCCCGGATTGGGCTGGGGCTGCAGGTGTGCTCCGGTCTGCACCTCTGCACTTACCCCCAGCGTTTTCAGCTCAGCTTCAGTCAGCACCGTCTTGCCCGCTGCGCCGATTTCGATGACCTGGTCGTTGAGGATGACCAGGACGTTGTCGCCCACACTCATCTGGCTGTTAAGCTGCGGGAAGTTGCGGCTGAGCTGGAAGTGCGCCTCCGAGTAGGCCTGCACCTGCAGCGCGATCTCCATATCCGGCTGGTAGCGGGTATCCTCCCAGCGGCCCTGGCGCTGCACGTACCCGCGCTGGCCAACGTTCTGGATGTTGGCGATGCGCTGGCGATTGCCCTCAGCGTCCAGATAGGTATTGATAGTATGTACCTGCGCCTGCTGCTGCATAGCGTACGCATTCTGCGATCGCGCCTGCCCGGCCCCGCCATAGCCCGCGCCCGGCGCGCTCATTGCCCCCATGCTGCTGGCCGCCCGCTCCTCAGCCTCCCTCAGAGAGATTGCCTCGTCCTCTTCGGCCAGGAACGCCGTGTATTCTGTCAGTATCCCGTATTCCAGGCTGAGCCGGACTATCTCGTCAACCAGCTCCTTGTCCTCGCCGTGGAGCCGAATCTGGTCGAGCAGATAGCCAATCTTGCGGGCGGCCCACAGCGCGGCAATCTGATCGGTGCCCTGCTTCACTCTAGGAAACTGGCAGGCGAGCGTGAAGCTTTTCGAGTCGTCCCGGGCCGCGCCACTGAGACGGATAGTCGTGCGGCCGGCGCTATGATGTCCCGCACCATGCTTGTAACGCCCGAAGACCTCAAGCTGCGAGCCGTGGAAGAGATCGGGTAGCTCGCGCGGAAATTCGTCGTAAGTATCCACGCTGCCGTAGTCCAGACTGAGTTCGGTCAGCAGCGGCCGGGAGATCTTCGCGAAGAAGCTGGAGACCTTCACCTCAATGTCTTCGGTCGGTCGCACGTAGGTGGTCAGCCCGCCGTTATCCTGGGCCAGCTTATCCAGAAAGTTGGTGTTCACATCGTAGCCGACCCCGAAGATGAAGAGACGGGTCGGCGTGCGCTGCATTTCGTCTGCTTCTTCGGCGATATTCTTAATAATCTGCGACTCTCTGGTGACGCCGACCGTCGGCTGCCCATCGGTCAAAAAGACGATGTAGTTGACCTCGCCCTGCTTGCGCTGCGCCAGCGCAGTACGCAGGGCGGTGTCAATGTCGGTGCCGCCAGTCGCGTCGAATCGCTTGATGAACTTCCGCGCCTCCTCGATGTGGTCCTCTCGCGCGGGAACGAGCCTGCCCTCGAAATCCCGGATGCTACTGCTGAAGGCGATGATGTTGAACTGGTCTTGCCGATTGAGGCTACTCACACAAAAGTCAAGCGCATCCTTGGCCTGCTCAATCTTATCGTCGCGCGCCATGCTGCCGGAAGTATCCAGCACGAAGCAGATGTTTTTGGGCACCACCTCGCCCTCATCTTCTTCCACCGTCGGCGCAGCCAATAGCAGGAAGAAACCATCATCGCCGGCTTCCTTGAAGGTCACCAGGCTCAGCCCAACCCGGTCTGTCGCCACGTTGTAGTAGAGCAGGATGTCGCGCTCGGGCAGAACGTCGTTAGCCTCATACGAGACCCGTACGTGGCTCTCGCTTATCTTGTTGACCTCAATCTCGTGCGTGGGCGAGTAGACACTACCAATGGCTTGCTGAGAGTGAATGTCAGCGGTGAAGAGTACGGATTCAATCGGTTTGTGCGAAAGCCCCTCGGGGCTGAGCGGATACAGATAGCTCACCAGGCCGTTGTCGTAGCGCAGCACCTCAGAGTAGCGCAACTCGATGCGGCGCTCACCCTTGGGGGGAATCGGGTAGATCTTCGCCTGGTAGGCGTTGTTGCCCGCATAAGTCAATATCGCGGGGTCCTTGCGCTTGCGCACGATTTCCTCATAGATCTTCTGAGCTTCGTCCTTGTCCAGCAGCCTGGCTGCTATTTCCTCACCGTCGGCAATCAGCACAAACTCGGTGACCACCGCCCCCGGCGGCAGCGGAAACAGATAGGTAGCCTCCATCTCCCGCCGACTCTCGTTGATAAAGACTTGGTCCACATAGGTGGTGCATACCTGGTCTTCAATCTCGACCTCGACGTGATGGTACTTCACCGTGAAGTACGGCTCGTCTGGGATAATGTGGGTCGGCGGCCCGGGGATCAGCATTCCATCGCCGAATGCCGCTACCCCGGCCAGCAGGATCAATGTCACACTTAGCAGTACGCTACATCGCAGCATCAGTCTCACCCCTATTGTGCATTTTGCACTATGGCGACTTGTTAGACAAAAAGACCGTACCGATAGCGGCTGACTCACCCCAGGCCGTGAGTAGTCCAAATATCGCTCCCCCGCGCTATTTACTAGCTTTCGCCCTGAACGGGTTGCTTGGCTGGGAAAGTGAAGCCGTTAGCTACTGCCTGCTGGCGGATGGCAGCGCGTATTGCGGCGTCCAGTGATTGCTCGTCGTCCAGGCCCTGTTTCTTCATCTCGGCGGCGATGAAATCCTGGCGCTGTCGGCCCAGCTCGGCGATCCGCTCCTGAAGCGAGGCGCGCTCGACGGTCATCTTTTCGATGTGAGCCTGCCGCTGTCCCAACGTCATTTGCTGCATCTCTTCCGGCAACTGTTCAATGGGAATTGCGGCCAGGTCAAAGCTTTCATCCCGGCTGGCATCCACCAGATCCCAGCGCGCATTGCGGTACTGCGTCCCACCCTTGGCCACAGCGCGCTCGGCGGCTACGCCGGGGTTCACACTGGCCGCATTCCCATCCTGAGCCTGCTGATTGGTGGCGCCGTACGCACCGTGCTCGCCGTAGGGCAGATAAGTGTCGTTAAGCCCGCCGCCCAGCTTCGCCAACTCATCGTCCACCGGGGTCGGGATACTCACGACACCGTGGTCCTGGTCAATGGCAGCATAGCGCCCATCGGCCAGGCGGGCCACGGTAAGCCAGCCCGTCTGTTCACCCATCTGGATGTTGCCACAGAAGATGCTGTTAACGATGATCCCCTCGGTGATGGTCGCCTTGCAGGCCTCCTCAATGGTGATTTCGGGGTCCTGAGTGGCTGGCTCATTGCCGCAGACGAAGATGATCTTGAGCGCCTCGGGGTCAGTGCTCCATTCGAGCTGCTCCCGGGCGGCCGTCATGGCCCGTGCCACATACTCCGTGCCGCCGTTGGTGGTGAGCACAAAAAGCTGCTTGTACACTTCGTCGAGGTCCGTCGTTAGGTCGAGCTTCTTCTCCACCCACCCGGTCTCCTCGTGTATGCCGTTATTACCATAGTGAATCAATCCCACGCGCAGGTAGGGAGTGGGTGTGGCCTGTACCAGCTCATTGACCACAGCCCAAAGCTTCTGCTTGGCGGCCTCGATCAGCCCGCTCATGCTACCCGAGGTGTCCAGGCAGATGGCCAGATCAATCGGCCGGGGCTCCTCGGCAACCGGTTGGCCCCCACTGACCAGCATAAGCAGGGCCAGCAGTAAACATAAGCCTACCACGTTCGTCACATATCGCGTCATTGGACTCACCTCTTCAGTGGCCTAGTCATACTTCCTTATTAGACACCAGTGCATCCCGGATTGTTCCTATGGAGCCTCACTTTCGCCGGGGACAAAGACTGCAAGTCACCACCCTACATCATTCAACCTGTCTTCAAGCAGCGGGATAATCCCCGAACGAAGCAAGTGGGGGGCGGCCTTTGCGTGGTATTGCCCGTATGGGGACCTACGTCATAGGGCCCAGCGGCTGTTCCTTCTGGACAGCAAAATCCACTTCCGGCAGCGATTAAGTCTGATCAATAATGCTGGCAGTCCGCTCCAGCTCCTGTTGAGGGCCATTGGAGAATTCACAATCCGGCGGCAGTCTGCCAGCAGATATTGGTCACCTTCGAGCTCGCACGAGTCCACGGCAAATATCCCTGTGAACAGGTCCAACAGTGTGTTGGGGCTGGTTTGGGCACGACAGATTACGAGCTTGAACAGATCTGTTAAGCCTGTCCGTTTGAACTCGTCCCCTGCGCGCGATCAACGTGGTTTCTTTGCAGTGCTTGACTTCGCCAATCAGCTCGAATAGTATTAGCGACACTATTGCCATAATCTTTATTGCTCGCTACTAAGCGGTGGTGACTGCCAGTGGCATCTGCCATACTTGATCGCTTCTGCCAAAAGGTCAGCCAGATTGTACAAAGTGAAGGCACTGCCTGCTTCACACTGGGAGCAGCCGATAACCGCTTGTATTTGCAGTCATTTGTGGACCTCTCGCAAAGAGCCGCCCCGGAACTAGGCCCCCAGGCTGACATTGACAATAACACCCATTTTACCAGAGCCGTAGTCGACGCCATAGAGTCAGACAGATGCATCATACTCGATGAGCCGATCCACTTATCCGATATGGAGCTGGCCGGGCCAGTAATGGTCGTCCCGGTTATCTGGGAGCGCGAGGCACTCGAACCAGAAGAGGAGCCAGTCAAGCACCCACTGGGTATCCTTGCCCTTTGGAGCAAGCGCGGAGGGCCAACCTTTGACGACGAAGACCAACAGTTGGCCGGGACCCTCGCCCGGCAGGCTGCCGCATTGCTGGTCGAGGAACATCTCGAAGAGTTCGAAGACATCCAGACTGCCTTTGCCACCGTTGCGGTGGGCTTGATGTTGATTGACACTGAGGGGAGCATTGTAGTGGCCAATGCCGCCGCCCGCCAGATCCTCCAGGTTAATGTACTGCAGGGCAAGCACCTGAGCCAGATTGACTCCCGAGGGCGGTTGCAAGAGCTGATATCCGAACTACAACACCCCACACAGACCCAGGCTACTGGCTCATTCGCCACCCCCCTGGGCGAGACCTATGCTATCAGCGCCCAACTTGCCCAGGAAGGGCAGGCCATTATTGCCTTCACTCGGTCTCCCTTTTCTACGGCTGCGGAGGAACTGGTCGGGCAAGTCGCCCATGAGTTGCGCACACCTCTAACCGTGATCCAGGGCAACCTCCAGACCATCCAGACTATTATGGACGAGGGGGTCACTGAAGAAGATTTGCAGATAGCCGACGAGTTCATCGGAGCTGCCCTCATCCAATCATCCCGTATGTTCCGGCTGATATCCGAGACGCTCAATCTCTCCCGCATCCACGCAGGCAAAGAAATTGAGCTGGACGTCACCGAGTTCGACCTCATCGAGGCCCTTGACCAGATCCTCATAGAGCTGGCCGACAAATTGGCTGGCCACCAGCTCCTCCGCCAGGCCCCAGAAGCCCTGACAATAGAGGGCGATCGGGACAAGATCATTTCAATCCTGGATAATTACCTGAAGAATTCCGCGAAATACGCCAATCCGGGGACGACTATCACAGTCTCCATCCAGGATCAGGGTGACGAGGTGGTTATCGCGGTTGGCGATGAGGGTATAGGCATCCCCCCCGAAGATATCAAGCGCATCGGCAAGGAACCCGGCTTTCGCACTAGCGCGTCCAAAGATCAGGCGGGGGGAATCGGCCTGGGTATGGTATATGTGCACCGCGTCACCGAGGCTCACGGCGGCCGAGTGGAGATTGAAAGCGAGCTGGGCGAGGGCAGCCTCTTCCGCTCTGTACTGCCCAAGCAGCAGCCAAGCTCCGGCTCGCCCAAGCCGGACCTGGAATTGCTCTGACCACTGAGGACAACCCGCTAGCTCCCCGCACCACATCGGCCCGCCTGTGCTATTGTGCGGATTGTGGTCTGCTTTGTTCCCTGGCCTCCTCAAGGTATCCCAAGTCGCCCGGCTGTAGAAACTGCCGGCGCATCTGTTCATCCTCCTGGGCCGGCAGACGGCCACTTTCGTCCAACAGCCGGGGCCGGACCAGAATGACCAGTTCCGTGGTGCTGGCGCGTTGCGACCGGCTGCGGAATAGGGGACCAATGATGGGTAGGCTACCCAGTATAGGGATGCGGCGGTAGGTTCTCTCCTGCTGTTTCTGCACGAGGCCGCCGATGACGATGGTCTCGCCGTCGCGCGTGCGTAGGGTTGTGGAGGCTGACCGGGAGCTGAGGCGGGGTACTCCGCTCTCCGGGTCCAGCTCCACGATATTGGAAACCTCCACGTTCACGTAAGTAGTGATCTCCTGATTGCCGCCGGTCCAGGGACGTACGCTGAGCTTTACCCCCACCGGCACCACTTCGATCCGCTCCTGTTGCTGGCCATATTCCGAATATTGCACCTTTATATAGCGTTCCGAGCCGATGAAGATAGAGGCATTCTTGCCATTGACCGCGGCTATGGAGGGGTGGGAGCGAACTTCCGCCCGGCCCTGGGTTATCAACGCTTGCAGCCATGCTTGCAACTGGGCGGTGGGTGCTACCGCGGTGGCCAGAGCATCGAAATCCCCGTGCTCGAAATCAATTTCCCCGGTGCGGCTGTCGGTGCCTGCACCATAGTTCTCACTGTCGTAGCGCCAGCGGAACTGGGAGTCCAGGTCGGCCGAGTCGGTCAGCTCGATGACCGCGCACTCCACCATGATCATCGGCGGGGGAATGTCCACCGCTTCTAGGTCTTCCTTTATTTTGGCCAGCATCTGGGAGGGCGCGGTTACCACCAGCGCGTTCTGCTCAGGATTGTCGTGCACATACTTAAACAGGAAGGTGGGCAGCAGCGAGCGGGCGTCGCTGGCTTTGAGATAGCGCATCGGGAAGGAGGCCGTGCTACTGCGGAGGTAGGTGGGCAAGTCGGCGGGCACCCCCTCGCTGAGCATGTAGACATCGCCCACCGCGGATAGTGCCAGACCGTAACCTGCAGCAATCCCGCGGAGCACTGCCAGTGGCTCTCGATCCTGAACGTTAATGCTGACCTTGTGCTGCACCGCATCATCCACGGCCACGCTGACCCCGCCCTCCCGTGCGATCTGCCCGACCACCTTGTGGATGTCCGCCTTGACCGCGTGTACACTGATCAGACCATCGGTGGCGGTGACCTCAATTTCGCCCTCCTTGACCTCCTCGGCTTCTGTCTCTCCCGTGATTCGCTCCACCGTGCGGCTGCCGTAGACCGTCACCAGATAGGTCTGTCGGTCCTCGCCCAGTTCCGCCTTCACCCGCGAGCGCTCGGTCAAAGTCACAGTCATCTCCACACCTTTGCCCTCCACCGCATCCGGCGCCACACCCAGCACTATCGTGCTGACCGGCTCCTCATCAACATCATAGAGCCGCTTGCAGTCTAACCCCAGACGAGCATTGGGAAAACGAAAGGTCGCCTCGGTCACCCTGCGCCCATACCCCCACATGTATTGGGTGTTCCTGTCCAAAGTCAGAATACCGTCGGCCTTCACCTGAATCTGAACACCGTTACTCATTACGGTGGTCTTGACTTCGTTGATGTAGCAATATGCGCCCCCCTGGGCATGGGTCCGGACCGCAAACCCCAAGCCTAGACCCAGAGATAGCGCTCCTATAATGGCTAACTGCGCCGGCAGTGTGCATTTCATGGTACAACCTCCATTGCATTGTCCTGGTATTTCAGCGACGCCAGGCTGGCCCGCGCTTGCAGTAGCACCCAGACCTCTTGCTCCTCTTCGTAGCTATAGCGTCCCTCCAACAGCATTGCGGTCTTACGCCGCTCCTTGCTCCTCTCGACCAGACGCAAGCCGCCTATGATTATCGTATCGCCGGACCGCAGCCGCACCATCCCCTCGGCCGCACGGCGAAACACTAGCGGCCCGAGGTCGTTGGTTTCCCCCAGGAAGCTGCTGTTGACCTTGACACTGGCGGTGATCCAATCTCCAGCCGTGAGCGGCTCGATCTCCAATTCGGCGCCTGCCTCCATCGAGGCAAGCCCGCTCTGCTGCACCCAATAGATCTTCTCGCCCACGAACAGCCGGGCCTGCTGGCCATTCTTAACCTGCACGACCGGCAGCGCCTTCATGTGCAACTGGCGCCGCGTCGCCAGTCGGCGCAAACTGGTCACGAGCTCGTAAGCCCGCCGCTCGGCCACCTCTATGCGAACTTGTCCCGAACTGTCGGCCTGCCACGCAGTCGTGCCGCCACTTGCCCGGCCTGTAATTTCCTCCAGACGCTCAGCCACGTCCCGGCCGGAGACCACCCATGCCCGCAGGCGACAGTGGTAAGCCGGTCGGTCAATGACCCGCAGGTCTCGCTCGATCCGATCAAGTAGTAGGGACGGACCGTTCATGACCAGAGCGTTACCCTCTTCGTTGGCTCGTATGTAGGAGAGCAGCACATCAGGCAGTAAGAGCACCGCCTCTGCCGCTGACAGGTACCGCAGCGGCACCGAGCGCGTCTCCGCGGCCCAGAAGGGAACAGCCGTCTCCACCTGGCTGAGGCTGACGAAGTATGTATCGCCTTCGCGACGCAGGGACAGGCCGTAGCCCAGTACCAGAGTCTGCAGGAAACGCTCCAGCGGCACGCTTTCCAGGTGGGTCGTCACTTGTATGTCCACCTTATCATCCAGATACACCTGGACTTGCGCCAGCCGCGATACACGCTCCAACAGCAGATGCATGTCAGCGTTGACGGCGTGCACGCTCAAGCCATCAGCCCCACCACTTACCTCTAGGTGGGCCGGAGCTGGCGCCACCACGGGGCGCTCCGGCGGTGGTTCCTTAGGGCGATCGCTGAGCACGGTGATAAGCAGCTCATTTTGTCCCCTGGTGGTCTGAAGCATGACCTGAGGCCCATTGTACTCTTGCTCGTAGCTGAGATCTCGGGCTCGGCCCCCAGTGTCAATGACCGTCAGGTAGCCGGGCCGGTAGAGAACCACCGTACAGAGGAAGCCGACACCCCCCCGTGCCCCTGGCATCAGGGAGAACTCCAGATGGCTCACCGGATACTTCGCCACCTGCACCGCCGGCGCCGCACCGCTGCGAACGTTGGGCAGCATAAAGCTAATACGCCGGTCAGGGCCAGCCTCAGGCTCATCCCCTACCCCAGAGAGAAGCCCCCAAAGAGTCCGGCCATAGGCCCAGTAGGTGCTGGCATTGACCTGCAGGACGCCGTCGGCGGTAAGGCGCAGGCGCACTGCGTTAGAGACCTCCTCCACCTCGACCTTCTCAAGCTCGACAAAGTCCTCCCGCTGACCGAAGACAACAGCCGGCGCGAGCAGGACCAGGGCCACCACGATCAGTGGTGCCAGCTTTGTCGCACACATTATCATTCCTCCACGCCGAAACGGTCGTGAATCTGCGCCTCTTCCGTCTCGGGTAGGTGCCCGGTCGGGCTTAGCGATCGAGCGGTTATGAATATGGCCAGATCTACCGTGGTTTTCTCGGTCTTCTTCGAGCGGAATAGGTTGCCGATTATCGGAATCTCACTCAATATCGGAATAGCCCGGCGCACCGACCTGCTCTCAGTCTGGCGCAGGCCTCCGGTCACAATCGTCTGACCGTCCCGCACTCGCACCGTGGTGCGAGCCGTCCGCGTGGTCTTGGTAGGAAGCCCGGTGACGGCATCTGGAGCACTGAGCGTGCTTATCTCTTCATTGACGTCCAGAATGATCTCGCCACCTCCTCCAGTCAGGGGAGTCATGCTGAGGCGGACACCGGCGGAAATGGAGTTGCCCGAGTCGCCCACTGACGTCGTCAGGTACTGCTGCTGGCCGATGAAAATGGTGGCCCTCTGCCCACTGATGGTCGCGATGCGCGGGTTGGCTCGCACTCGAGCCTGGAGCTTTTCCACCAGCGCTTGTAGCTGGGAGAAGAATAGGGTAGGCAGGTCCACTATCGCATTGAATGTCAGTTGGCCCGTCAGCGAGTCGGTGACCACGCCCAAGTTGGCATTGCTGTATCCTAACATAGCCGCGAAGGTGTCCGTATCCATATCCGTGAATTCGACTACATTGACATCCAGCATGATCTGGGCAGCAGGCACGTCGAACTGCTCCACGTCTTCCCGGAATTTATCGAGCACCGCCTGAGGGCCGGAGAGCACCACGGCGTTCTGGTCCGTGTTCACCTTGATGTCGCCCTGCAGAAACAGCGGAAATAGGTCCTGAGCCTGGGCGGGCGAAACGTACTTGGTGGTGACGGAGGCAATATCTGAAAGCAGATACGAAGAAGGAGTACGCGGCATGCCTTCCGAGATAATGTGTACACCCTCCACCTCCGCCCACGAAAAGCCGTAGGCGTCAACAATAACCTGCAGCACCTCTCGGGCCGGCCTGTCCACTACATTGATGGTCAGGTTGCGCTTGACCGTGTCATCAACGATCAGTGGCAGGTGGGCCTCAGCGGCGAAGGTAATGAGCAGTTCGTGGGCATTGATATTAACAGCGTACACCGTCCAGCCATGCGGGGCCGGCTCGATCTCCAGTATCTTCTCATCCTCTTCTCCCTCGCCGTCTTCGTCCTCGGCTTCGCCTTCCTCCTCGTCAACCTCTGAGGATTCGCTGTCCGCTTCAACCGCAGCTTCTTCAGCTACCGCCTCAGGCGGCTCTGCCGCTGCCTCATCAGCGCCGCAGACAGCCACACTAGTTGGCCCTATCATAATAGCAATTGCGAATAGTAGCCCAATAATCAACAGTATGATTCGCATCATCGGCTCCTTGATTCGGGTATTCCGAGGGCTATGGTCCTTCGCCCTGCCCCAATACACCTAGTAATATCATTATAGTACAGTTTTTCCTTACCACTAGGCAAGTCGCCATCAGCCCGGCGCAATAGAAGGCTGTGACTGGTGTGAGGCTCCGCGGTCGCTGGGCAGATCAGAGCAGAGCAGGCAGTCGAGCAGGACTCCTGACCCTTCCCGCAGAGGATATAGCTGACTGGCGTCTACGATCCGGCCCTCTTTCATAGAGAGCTTGGCTGCTTCCAGCAGGGCATAGGTTCGGCGCACGTCTTTGCCGGAGGCCTCCGGCTCGCGGCCCTCCAGCACGGCCGAGGCGAACTCAGCTAGCTGCATGTACATACATCTACCCTCCTGCATGGGTACGTGCCGCTCTTCGCCGCCGACTATTAGTGTCTCTCCATTGACGTAGAGGCTGTCATCAGTGCCGTTGACGGCCAGGTCCCAGGCGTTGCCATAGCAGTTCAGACAGTGGCTCTGCAGGGCCATAGCTCCGTTGGAAAGCTCTATCTGAATGGTAACTTCGTCCACATCATCCCAGGAGGGGTTAACCTGGCGGCCCATAGCGAAGACATTGGTGGCTTCGGAATCTGTCATCCACAAAATCAGGTCGGCAGCATGTGAACCCAGGCCATACAGTAGCCATCCGCCCGACAATTCGGGGTCGGCCGACCACGGCTGCGAAGGCTCCTCTTTCGTGTAGCCCCAGCGGCGACGGATGACGTTCTTTATCTGGCCGAGCCGGCCGGAATTGATTATCCTGCGAGCCTCGACAAGAGGAGCAAAGAAGCGCAGGACCTGCCCGACCATCAACACCACACCGGCCTGCTGGCAGGCGGCGATCATGCAGTCACACTCGGCTAACTCTGTGGCCATCGGCTTTTCGGTAAGAACGTGGATCCCCCGCTCGGCAGCCGCCAGGGTTGGCTCCATATGCAGGGTGTGCGGGGTACACTGGTCAATGGCGTCAAGCTCGACTTCGTCCAGCATCTGGCGCCAGTCGGTGAAGTAGGCTTCAGCCCCGGCTTTCTCGGCAAACTCCCGGGCGCGATCTACATTGATGTCAGTACCCGCACGACTTCGATCTCAGGGATGCGCTCGATGGCACTCATATGGGAGTTAGTGATATTACCACATCCGATGAATCCCATCTTAATAGGCTACGAGGTAACCATAGCATTTGCCTCTCAACGGAAATGTGGACAGTCGGGCAGTTGTTCACCAGCAACAGATAGAATTCCTTCCCCTGACCGCGGACCAGCCCAGAGCCGGTCTATCTGACACAGATGCAACAGGGAGCTGCGCCGCAACGCGTGGCTCCCTTTTCTTGCGCTGCCTGGCGGAGAGCTGCTCGCGCCCCGGGCAGAATTTCTGCGAGTGACGACGAAGAGTTGTGGCGAGTCGAATGAAACTGCGAGGTGACCAGACGATGAGATGGGAACAGCTCACCACAGCAGATTTCCCGGCAGCAGTAGAGCAAGCACAGGGGGTATGTCTACTACCGCTGGGCGTCATCGAGCCGCACGGCGGCCATCTGCCACTCACCGCCGATCTGTCCGCGGCCCGCGAGGTGGCTATCCGCGCCGCCGCCCAGGAGCCGGCCATCATCTTTCCCTGGTACTACTTCGGTCAGGTCCTGGATGCCAAACACAAGCCGGGGACAGTGGCCATCGGCGGAGAGCTAGTCCTGCGGCTGCTGGACAGCGTCTGCGCGGAGATCGCGCGCAACGGTCTTACGAAGATCCTGATAGTCAATGGTCACGGTGGTAATACCCACTTCCTCCGCTTCTTTTTGAAAACCGTGCTGGAAGAGCAGCGAGATTTCGTAGTGTATGTGAGTAACTGGTGGCAAGACCTGGAAGTGGACGGGGCTAAGCGCATCGGCCACGCTGGCGAGGGGGAGACCAGTGGGCAACTGGCCGTCAACCCCGAGCTGGTGAAGATGGACCAGGTTCCGCCTGCCAAGCAAGGTCAGTCCCTCGACAGGTATGCTCACCTGCCCGGGCTGTCTATGGCGACCAGTTGGTACGCCGACTACCCCCACCAGTATGCCGGCGAGAGCAGCCTGGGCACAGTGGAACAGGCTGTAGCAGAGCTAGGCAGGCTGGGCGCCAGGCGCATCGGAGTTCACACCGGCTACATGCCGGCCCCGCTGCGGGTCTACGAGAAAGCTGGCTTCGAGCTGGTCCACCACGAGGGCGAAAGTTATTGGTACGAAATGAACCTGGAGGATCAATAGGGCCGCCCGGGCGAATAGTCTGCGGCAATAACTGAGTGGGAGAAAACCACCGGCTCCGATGCCCGGAGCCAGAAGGAATTAAGTTGCCAGCGGCGAACATTAGTTATGCGTAAACAGATAATTGCGATGAGGAGGGACCAGATATGGTAGTGGTGCGCCGATTGTTGATTCTCTTTGCTACGGCCAGCGGAATAGGAACCATCCTGGCCAAGTACTGGTGGGTGGCGCTGCACGCGGTAGCTACACCTTCAGCCTGGCTGAGATTTACCAACATGCTCCTGCTCTTTGCCATCGTCCTGATGTTAGAGGAGATGCTTGCCCTGGCATGGGCGAAGCGAACCGAGGAGAGCCTGCCCACCGCCGGCCAGCAATCAGAGATACCCTGATCCGCCCGGGCGGAAGGCAGCGCCGAGTGGTGGTCGAACCGGGCCCGCCAGCGAAATGTTCAGCTTAGCGGACTGGGAAGGAATTCCTGTGCGCATGACGAATAGATGTAATGAGAACCATCCCACACAGAGTCTTTAGACGGGAAGGAGTGGCAGATATGGCTACGGCCGAAGATCTGATGACCAGGGACATAGTCACCATCGACGGGAGCGCAACGGTGGCGGATGCCATCCAGGTGATGAAGGACGAGGGGGTCAGGTGCCTGATAGTTGACCGTCGCTCCGAGGACGACGCCTACGGCATTGTTACTCAGCGCGACATTTGCTATGAGGTGATCGCCCAGGGAGAGGATCCAACAGCGGTGGCGATCCACGAGATCATGAGCAAGCCGCTGGTGGTAGTCAACAAGGACCTGGACATCAGGCATGTAGCACGACTGATGGCCAACCACGGGCTGTCCCGGGCGCCAGTCATCTTTGGGGGCAAGGTTCAAGGCATCGTCTCAGTGAGTGATGTCCTCAACGCTGTGTAGGTACTCACAGCAAAGGCTGCTGTGCCTGCTATCACGGGCACATCGGCCTGCTGAGCCGTCCGAAGCGTCTCCCAGGCGAGCCGAGCTGGCGGAGAGGGGCATAGGGTGGTAGAGCACCACTCCACGCCCACGGCTTCGTCAAGAGCTGGTTTGGTGCCTGGTCCATTCTGCTCACGTGATTGGTGATCACAGCGACTGGCCCAGCGCGCGGGCATCGGCCAGTAGATCGGGACGCTGCTCGACGTCTCCAGGGTCACTGACGCCAGTAGCGACTACCTCCCCGACCCACCCGTCCAGACATCCTCAACCACCTCGGCCTAGTTGATGCAACTGCTGCGCGGAGGATGGTCGCCTGCTTTGTTCCCACGGCTTCCCAACGCCCCCAAATTCATAGGAAACTGGTTCT
This sequence comes from bacterium, assembly GCA_030615605.1. Classification (GTDB taxonomy): domain Bacteria; phylum Armatimonadota; class Zipacnadia; order Zipacnadales; family Zipacnadaceae; genus JALGTD01. The sequence goes on along the minus strand of JAUWYY010000010.1, from coordinate 11,927 downwards.
AAGCAATGCCGGCAGCGCTGTCAAATCAGAAATCTGGGCGCAGGGTTCGGGCTGCGCAGTCGGCACCGGTTGGTCTTTGCTGTTCAACCAGATGGCGTTCAATCCTGCTTTCATAGCACCGAGGACGTCTCTGTGATATGAATCACCAACATGGATGACCTCGGACGCCCCGAGCCGACTCTTTTGCAAGGCATACCGAAATAAGTCTCCGTTGGCTTTAGCTCTTTTGGCCTCGCCGGATATGAATAGGCCTTCAAAATAGTTGACCAAACCCAGGGTATGTACCGCTCTTGTTTGGGCATCGGTGGGGCCCTCGGTGACCAGGTATAGAGCAAATGCTTCCTGGAGGTCGACGAGGGTCTGACAAGTTCCCGGGAAGGGGTGCATGTTGGACTCTAACTGCGTAGCGTACATATCCAGCAGCCGAGGAATGAGCTGGTTATCCGATATACCAAAGTGCTGTGCTAAGGCCCGAAACCTCCCCGTACGGTATTCGGTGCTCGTTTTTCCACTAACAAAGGCGTGGTCTTCAGCTTCTTGCAGTAGTTCGGCGTATCTCTCTCTTAGTGCGTCTTCTCGGACCCCATATCTGGTTGCAATGTACTTATAGACCTCAGACATAGCGACATCTGAACACTTTGAGAAATCGTGTAATGTGCCGTCCAAATCAAAGTATACAGCTTTGATTCTTATATTGAACATTCTCTCTCTGAGCGTCTGACCAAGTGATTGCTGATTACAGCGACTGGCCCAGGGTACGGGCATCGGCCAGTAGATCGGGCCGCTGCTCGACCTCTCCGGGGTCACTGACGCCAGTAGCGACTACCTCCCCGACCCACTGCATCTTCAGCCACTTGGCCGCCCAGCGCAGCGGCGCGAGCACCGCCTCGAGGTAGCTAGTGTCACTGTCGGCCATAGCTACAACTACCACCAGCTTCTTACCCGGCGTCAGATCGCGCAGCCCCTGGTCACCCCGCTGATATAACGCCCAGCGATCAATGAAGAGCTTCAGCAGTCCACTGACGCTGAACCAATAGACCGGTGTCCCCAGGACCACCACATCGGCAGTCACCATCCTGTCAATGAGCTGGTCAGCCGCGTCCTGGCGCGGGTCGGTCCAGTTTGTGTCCTCGCCATAGACCGGGTCAATTGGTGTCAGGGCATAGTCTGCCAGATAGACTTTCTCTGTTTGGTGATCGGCATCCGCGGCGCCAGCCAGTACCTGTTCGACCAAAATATCAGTATTACCGCCTTTGCGCGGACTGCCCACAAAGCCGACGACCTTCATATTTCAGTTCTCCTTTGTCTACCCATATCTGTCGCTTCTGGTCCTGCTCGGGTAGTGCAGCAATCTCAGCAACGCACTCAGCGAGATCTCGAAGGATTGTGTGATCGTTGCAAGACATGGGCTTCCTTCCTATCACTGTTGGTCGGCTGGTCGCTCGGAGACCAGCACATCGTTTCGGTCATTTGGGACACGCCCACGGCTCAGAAACAGTGTACCGCCGAACTCTTAAAAGTGCAATACAGTTCAGTGCCCACGTCTATGCCCAGCTTGTTGAACGACTCGTACGTGACGAGGGCCGTGAGCCTCAATGCACCGCTGGAGATGCGCACCGCCAGCAGAGGGCCAGAATTCTCCCATTCCTCCACCATACAGCGGAATTGGTTGCGCGCACTGGAATCAAAGGGCTGGCGGGAGAGCAAAATCTCTTCGGGCTTGATCCAGATGTGGGATATGGACTCGTCAGCCAAAGCCGCGTGAATCTCCACACCGCCGGCGCGACACACGCCTTGGCTGGCAGAATCCACCGTCATTATGTTTCGCATACCGAGGAATTCGGCGACATCCGCATCGGACGGCGCGCGGAATAGCTCCTCGGGGGCGGCGATCTGGCGAATGTGGCCCCCCAGCATCACCCCAACACGTTCAGCCAGATACAGGGCGTCATCAGGGTCATGAGTTACGTGCAGGAAGGTAGTGCCGGTGTGTTGGTGAATGCGCCGCAGCTCATGGCGCAGTCGCGCGCGCAGGCCGACATCCACAGCCGCGAGGGGCTCGTCCAGCAGCAACATACGCGGCCGTGGGGCCAGCGCGCGGGCCAGCGCTACGCGCTGCTGCTCACCGCCGGACAGAGCACCGGTATGGCGATTGAGCAGGGCAGCGATGTTCAGCTTCTCAGTTAGATCACGAACTCGCTCGGCGGCTTGCTTCGATTTAACGCCCCGTGCCCTCAGACCATAGGCGACGTTGGCCGCGACGGTCAGGTGGGGAAACAGGGCGTAGTCCTGGTAGACGACGGCAAAGTCACGGGCTTCCGGGGGGCTGGTTGTGATGTCCTGGCCTTCGCAGAGGATCCGGCCGGCATCTGGCGCCATAAACCCGGCGACCATTTCAATGAGAACCGTCTTCCCCACTCCGGAAGGCCCCAACAGGACGAAGTACTCCCCCTGGTTCAGGCGCAGGTTAAGGTCAGAGATGGTGAATAAGCCCAGGCGCTTGCAGAGGGATTCAAGTTCAAGCATTCTGAGCCTCCTGAGTTGGGCGGCGGGCGAGGAAGCGCACGATCACAAAAATCGCCACGCAGATGATAATAAGCAAGACCGCCACTGACCGGGCATGGGCCAGGCCATAGTCGTTGAAGCGCTGAAATACCATCACCGGCGTGGTCATCGGGTGATAGGCAATGATGATTACCGCTCCGAACTCGCTGATGCCGCGGGCCCACATCAGCACCATTCCCGAAAGGATGTCCCGCCAGGCCATGGGCAGAGATATAGTGAAGAACACCCGCCACGGAGAGGCGCCCAAGCTGCGGGCCGCCTTTTCCAGCCTTTCGGGCACAGCTAGGAATCCCGCGTGGGCGGCGTTGATCAAAAAAGGCACTGACACAAACGCCATCGCTACCGCAATGCCCGCGGCGCTGCCCATTAGCCCGCCTGTCACTGATCCCAGCAACGAGCGCCGGCCAATGACGGTCAGCAAGGCGATGCCGGCAGCAGAGTGCGGGATGATTATCGGCAAGTCTATAATTGCCAGTAGCGCGGTCTTACCGAAGAACTTCCTTCTCGCCAGTACGTACGACAGGGGAACGCCGGCGAGGGTACAGACGATCGTTGCGGCCAGGGCGGCGGCCAGCGTCAGGCGGATGGATTGGGTTACCTCTGCGTCGGCCGCGGCCTGGGAAAGCTCGCCTAACGACGATGACAATACCAATGCCAGCAACGGCGCGACGATCAAAAGCAGCACACAAGACCCCAGAGCCGCGAAAATCAGGGCGAACCATGAGAGCCGGTAACTGCGCGCCTCGCCCAGCACGGTACTCATAGTGCACCTGCCTGCTTGCACAGCGGCTGCAGTCTGGCCGGCACTCGGTCGTATTGCAGGGTCTGGGCCGCCACGATAGGCTCCTGGCCGCAGTTGCTCATAATAGCCTGTCCCTCCGCCGACAGTAGTAGGGCCACGTAGGCCTCAGCCAACTCCTGGTTCTGGGCACTGTTGGGAATCGTCACCGAATAGACAATGGGGCCGCCGCTCCGGGTAATGAACTCGCCCGGTTGCTGGCCGATCACCGCGACTGTGGCGGTGCCATACAGATCAGCCAGCTCGGCGGAACGCAGGTTTATTTCATCGGGCAGCCGCATGATCTTCAGCCCGTGCTGCTGGCCGACTGAACGATAGATGAACAGATAATCAATCTCGCCAGCTTCCAGCAGGGCCAGTAGGTCGGTCTCCTTGGGACGGATGTGTTTGTGGCCATGCTTCTCGGCCAGGGCCTCGGCCAGGCCGGGCACGCCATAGTGCTTTTCGGCCAGTTGGAAGACCATTACCGTGCGGTAGCCGCATGGGTCACTGTTGGGATCGGAGCGACCGAACGCCACATCATCCCTGAGTAGTATCTCGTACCAGTTGCTGGGATTGATCTCGTCGGCTCTATTGCTTTTCCCGGTGTAGACTATGGCCATCTCGTTGGTGGCGAAATGGATGTTGAAATCAACGTGTTCCGGCATAAGTAGATTCTCAACAACCTTGTAATCTGCGGAGCCAAATACGTCGCAGCTTCGACCAAGGTCACTTATCTTGCGCGCGCACTCGCGGCTGCCGGCAGCCTCAGGCTTGACCGTAACCCCCGGGTGGCGCTGCTCGAAGAGAGCGGAGACTTCGCGAAAAGGAACCGACAAACTGCCGGCATGGAAGATCGTCAGCTCCGTTGACACTGCCGCCTGCTTGTCAACCGGGCTTTTCGGACAGCCAGTCGTTAGGAGCAGCCCAACTGTCGCCAACGCCAATACACCATGTACAATCAACGAAGTTCTCGTTATCTGGTTGACTCCTTGCATATTCCGGCACGAGTGCTTCCGAGTTTACAGAATTATTGTCAGATACAGTTTCCCTTCTGCAATCAATGTATGTCCAATCCGTGCAACATTAGGATAAGGTGCTCCATAGTAAGCAGGATTTGCCCCATATACTCCTCGACTGCCCTAACGCTGCCCGGGAGCGTATATATTAAAGTCTGGCCGCAAACTCCGGCCACGCCTCGAGTCAGCAGGGCATTGGGATTCTGGGCACCGAATTTGATGCGTATCGCCTCCATTATGCCGGGGATGAGCTTGTCGCAGATGCCGGCTACCGTCTCGGGGGTGACGTCCTTGCGCCCCACCCCGGTGCCCCCCGTGGTGATGATGACGTCCACACCCTCATCCACGGCCTCGGCTAACTCGACCCGTAGTCTCTCGGCATCATCGGGCAGAATGGCTTGCTCTATCTGTGGATGCCAGCGCTTGTCCTCCAGGAATGCTTCCAGCAGTTCCCTGACCTGGGGCCCGCTACGGTCCGCGTACTCGCCGGCAAAGGCCCGGTCGCTCAGCGTGATGATCTGAAACTTCAGCGGCCGCGGCAGGTATTCGACGGGATCGCCGGGCTGAATAGTGCCGCCCTGCACGACGCGGCAGAACAGCCCCTCCGTCGGCATAATGCAGGTTCCCACTTGTCGGTATATCGTACAGGCATCCCCGTGGCATTCTTTGCCAATTTGAGTGACCTCCAGTTCTACCTCGCCAAACCGGAAACAGTCCAGAACGGCGACTGTGGTCAGATCAATCCCGCACAGATCAATGTTCTCGCCAAAGTCGCCCGGAGATAATTGGATCTCCTTCTCGGCGGCAAAGCGGTCAATGCTATCCTGGCTGAGCAGGCTAACCTGACGGTGCCAGGCACCGGCGTGGGCGTCGCCGATAATGCCCCGCTCATCCAGACAAATCTCGGGCACGGGATGTTTGGCCGTGCCTTTTTCAGCCGAGATGTTTACGGAAACGACTTCAGCATTCTTCAACATCGCGCTTTACCTTCTCCATCAGAAAAATGTCGCCAATACGCATTTCTTTGTCCACGGCTTTACACATATCGTAGACTGTGAGCAGAGCGACGCTGACTGCTGTGAGCGCCTCCATCTCCACACCGGTGCGGCCGACGCAGGCCACTTCACTGCTGGCGACGACCTGCTTCTCCTCCAGCCGCAGTTCCACGTCAATCTTGTCCAATACCAGCGGATGGCAGAGCGGAATAAGCTGTGCAGTCCGCTTGGCCGCCTGAATGCCCGCAATCTGCGCCACCGTCAGTACATCACCCTTCTTGATATGGTTTTCAGCGATCAAATTCGCAGTGGTCGCGGATATACTAATGGTACCTGTAGCGCGGGCCAGGCGTCTCTGAGGAACCTTGGGCCCGACATCAATCATCCTGGCTCGCCCCTGGTCGTCTACGTGAGATAGACTGTTCATATTATCCTCCGATACCGTGCATCCAGTTGTGGGTACAGGGCCCGCCGGCAGCAGGCTTCTCCCAAATGGCCTGCTCCAGAGCCTGGGAAACTCCCAGTTCTCGCACGCTGAAGGCGAGGTTGGAAAACAGACACGGTCTGACCATACCATCGCTGGACAGGCGCACCCGGTTACACCGGGGACAGTCGCCGCCCACCCCACCCTCCACCACAAAGAATTTGCCCGTGGCTAAGTCCATCATATGAATAAACCGTGCTTCCAAGCCGTTATCTCTGGCGAACCGGGCCACAGCCAGAGCGTCCGGTTCGGTGGATGACTCGGTGACCACACAGTTGAGTTTTATGGGAACCAGCCTAGCTTCGCGGGCAGCTTCGATCCCCGCCAGCACTCGCTGGAGGTCGCCACCGCCGGTCATCTGTGCGTAGTGCTCCGGATCCATGCTGTCCAGGCTAATGTTGACCCGATGCAGTCCGGCGGCGGCCAGCACGGCGGCGTAGTCGTCGAGCAATATACCATTGGTGCTCATGGCCAGGTCCTCAATGCCCTCGATCTTCGCCAGCATTGCCACTAACTGCTCAATATCGCGACGCACCAGCGGCTCGCCACCGGTCAACCGGACCTTGGTGAAGCCCATGCCAACTGCGGTCCGCGCTACTTCCACGATCTCCTCGAACGACAGAATCTCTTCGTGTCGAAGCAATCGGGCAAGCCCCTCGGGCATACAGTATTGGCAGCGCAGATTGCACCGGTCCGTCACCGACATGCGCAGATAGTCGATGGTGCGGCCGAAGCGGTCAATCATACACGGCACCTGGTCAGCAGCATGAAAGTGACGGTGTCACCAGTGTAAAGTTCCGTGACGCCCAGCGGCACGATAAAGAAGCCATCAGCCTGCGTCAGAGCGTGCAGGTGCGCGGAGCCGTGATATTTTATCGGTTCTAGGGCTCCGTCCCTGATCAGCTTGCAGGGCACATATTCGACTCGCTCGCCCTTGCGCCGCCGGAAAGCACTGGCCAGCGGTAAGGTAAACTCGCGCATCCCGGGCTCCGCACCCGTCATCAGCGCCACCGCACGTAGTACAAATAGATGAAACGTCAAGTAAACCGCGACCGGGTTTCCGGGCAGACCGAAGACGGCCTTGCCGGACGCTGAGGCATAGGTCATCGGTTTACCAGGCTTGACAGCAACCCGACAGAAATGGAGTTTAAGCCCCGCATCGGCGAGTGCCTCAATAACGAAGTCAAAATCACCAACCGAAACTCCCCCCGAGATTACCACTATGTCGGCTTGGTCCAGGGCCGTGTGCAGAGCCTGAGCAATCGCCTCCCGGTCGTCAGGCACACACTGTTCGCTCACGACAACTAGGCTGTGTTCCTTAGCCAGCCCGGCGAGGAGGGGCGCGTTGACATTCATAATCTTCCCGGGCTCCAGGAGCGCAGGAGAGTCCACAATTTCATTACCCGTTGAGATAATGGCCATTCGCGGCTGCCTGGCAACTTTCACCTCAGTGAGACCACAGGCAATCAGGTTAGCGACGTCCACAGTGCTGAGGATAGTACCGGCGGACAAAACCGTGTCAGCACGGCGTACATCCTCGCCCTGCCAACAGATGTTAGTGCTGCCACTGTGCTCTAGCACTCTGACTGTGTCTCCATACTGTTCAGTGTGTTCAATGATGATGACACGTCCAGTCCCGGGAGGTACAGCGGCGCCGGTCATGACTTTTACCGTAGCGCCTGGCTCCAGACGCTTAGTCCCCACCTCGCCCGCGGCAACTGTCTCCAACAGGCGGTATTCGTCGCGCTCGTCATCCGCCAGCACCGCATATCCATCCATGGCGGATTTGTCAAACGGTGGCAGATCCACCTGGGACGTCTGATCGGAAAGCAAGACGCGGCCAACAGCATCACGAACCGGAATCGTCTCACCGTGCAGTTTGACGTCCGCCAGCGTGTTATCTACCATGCGCAAAGCCGCGTCAAGATCAATCATCTTCGCAGCGTCATTCATCGGGTGATTCCTCCTGCTGGCAGGCCGCAAACCGCGCCTTAGCAAAGTCAGCTACGTCGCGGTTGAGGCGGCGGAACACCTCGAGCAGGTGCCGCCCACCAGCCGCGAGTGCTGACCGCCCGCCGCCAACACCTCCCGGCTGTGGCAGGATTAGCTCTTTGCCCAGGTGCTTCTCGGCTCTCTTAATCATATCCCACGCGTGGCGATAGCTAATATGCGCGGCCCGCGCTGCTTCGCGCAAAGTGCCCGTACTTGCCACACCCTCGAGGAGCTGCGCCAGCCCGGAACCGAAGGCGTGCATACCGTCCACCTCGAGCCACACCTTAGTACGGGCCGCCAGCTCCGATTCGCCGAGGTAGCGCTTTTGCTCGGCCAGCACCTCGCAGACGGCTTCACGCAGGCCCCTATCTGGCAGTTCACTCCGTAGCACACGCTGCCAGTCGCGGACCGAGGCGCTTGCACCAACCCGCAAATGCGCTTGGGAGCGCAGCATCTCAACATCACTGCGAACATCGGTCTGGCGACGGATGCCGTCTACAAAGATGACGATGTCACCCTCGCCACGCCGCGCCCACCCATTGGATTCAGCCACGATGTGCTCGTAGGTCCCGGCGCATTGCTCGATGAACGCAGCCAGGTCCTCCTCGGTGTTGAAGAAGTTGGCAGGCTTGCCCGGCTGGCGCTGACCGTGGCCGCACTTGACATAGACCGAGTTGGGCAGCACCTCACACAACCGCTGGGCCATATGAGTCTTGCCTACGCCGCGTCCTGCGCCGCAAATCACCCACAGCATCACTCGAAGCACCCCAGGCCGCAATTGCGCACTTTAATGTTTAGAAAGTCTAATAGCTTCCCCATTTGCCTCGTCCGTATGCCCAGCTTCACCGCCGTGCCGCGGGCAGTTTCACAGGCGATGAACCCACCCATATATAGCCTGCGCAAGCCGCAGCGGCGGCGCTCATCAGCCGCCACAATCTGTACGGTGCAGTCGTCATCCATCGAGACTACATTGACTAGAATGCCGTGGGCCTGCACGAACTCGCCAAGCGCCGCCAGCATGGTTTCCGGAACGCCTAATGTACCTGTCACTGGATTCCCTTTGTTGCCGTTTCGTCGGCACCGTTATGCACAGTTGTGCATAACGGTTGGCCCAAAATCTTGTGCCCTGTCATCACGATGCCCATCGCTGAGTCGGCAATCTCAATCAGGTCGCCAACCGCAGGCGCCGTCCTGCTCGCCTGGCAGAGCTAATCTTGTTTCGGAATGAATGTGTGTAATCCGTCAGAAGTCAAAAACCGTGTCAAGCTCGTCATGCGGGACGTCGAAGACGGTGCCGTGCGGCGACAGCGGCTCGTCCTCGAAGAAATCCGGGAGACGATCGTCGGCTGCCGTGAAGCCGGCCCGCGTGTTGAAGTCCCGCTCTTTGCGCAGTATCTCCTTGCCCAACTCCGTGTACCAGTCCGCATCAACATTCGTGCCGAAATGGGCATTAGTCATCGCCAAAACCATATCCAGCGCTTCCGGCACATCAAGCATGCAGAAGGCCACAAACAGGCACAGACCAGTCGCATCCAGGGCGGTGGTGGCGATCTGTAGTGCCTGCGAGAGCTCCACTTGCCCGTCAGGCTTCAGGGGGTCTACATTCCCGCCCACTCCCAGGATGTTCTGGGCGATGGCATAGCCCGCGGTGTGGTCCCCGCCCATGGTTGAGGTTGCGTAGGTTACGCCAATGCCTTTGGCGGCCCGGGGGTCGTAAGCAGGCAGAGCCTGCCCCTTGACGACCGGCACTCGTCGCACCCCAAAAGCCTGCCCGGTAACTTTGGCCCCACTGCCTATAATACGCCCCAGTGGCGTGCCGTCCCTGACCTCCTCCAGCAGCCGTATGACCCCCTCGGCATCACCGAACTCGATTAGCCCAGCTTCCATAGCCACAGCAATGGTGGCACCCATCTCAATGGTGTCAATGCCGATTTCGTCATCCAGCCGGTCCATTCGAGCAATCGCATCCAGATCACCTATGCCGCAATCAGCCCCATGAGCCCATATCGTCTCGTACTCCGGCCCTTTGGTGACAAATTCGCCATTTTCGTCCACCCACAGTCTCGAGCAAGCGATGGTGCAGCCATGGTGACAAGCATGCCCGACTTTGCCACCTCGGGCGAGGATGGTTTCCCTCTGGGTCTCACCACTGATGCTATCGGTAAGCTCAAACTGTCCTTCCTGAAAGTTACGGGTGGGGTAGGCACCGGCATCGTCAATAACCTTCGCCAACGCATTTGTACCCCAGGTCGGTAGTGTGGTGCCGGTGACCTCGTGTGCACTAAGCAATTGAGGGAACCGCCTGGCTGCTTTGTTAAAGGCCTCGCGATCAGCAGATTCGGGCCGCTGGCCGCCTTCCTTCTCTATCACGATGGCCTTCAGGCCTTTGGCCCCCATAACTGCCCCCAGACCACCCCGTCCGGCATGCCGGGTGGGCCGTCCCTCCTCGTCAGTAACTGCAATGTTTGCTCCTAAAAGGCGCATTTCCCCGGCTGGGCCAATGGTTATGCAGGAGATGTTCTCTCCGAATTCAGTCCGTAACCTGCCGGTGGTATCGTAATTGCCCAATCCCTTCAACTCGTTGTCCACCACCAGTTCGGCGCCGTCGGCGGTTACGTGCAGAACCCGAAGATTGTCATCCTGCGGAAGGCCCTCCACAATGACCCCGGCAATGCCCAGGCGCGACAACGCAATGCCGGCGTTGCCACCGACGTTGGACTCCTTGATGCCGCCAGTGAGAGGGCTCTTTGCTCCCACTGACAGTCGGCCGCCGCACGGCGCGCCCGTGCCCGCCAGCCACCCGGGAGCCACAACCAGCTTGTTGTGCGCAGACAGAGGATGACACGTCGCGGAGACTTCGGAAGCGACGATGGAGGAAGTCACGTGTCGCCCCCCGGTTGGCTCCTTCTCTGAGGGTAGTGCCTCCTCTTTGACCGATAGCTCTCCCATGTTCACTCGCAGAAGCTTTCTCATTGTAAGTCCTCCTTTGCCAGAATTGTTACCGCTCCCTAATTTGCCAGGCTTGGATAGTCCTTCTAAGCCGAGATTTCTATATGGGCCATCGCCCAGCATCACCGGCACATTACCCGGGCGTGCCCAAGTATCAGGACCGTGCAGGTCATACTTTCTGGCCAACGGCTATCCAGTTGTACCCGGCGTTTTCCGACAATGTTGTCATCTCCGGCAGCATTGGGCTGCTTACAATGTCGTACCCACAAACCGTGGCGGGCAACGGGTCAACGCCATATAGTCTGTCCGCACCCATTTCGTCCTGCCCAGGGTATTGTCCATCGTGATAGACTTCTACATCTGCAAAGCCTGCACCTTCCAACAGTTGGCGCATCCGTGTCTTTTCTCTGAAGTTGAGACCCCATCCTTGTAAGGGGCTTTCGCGACTGCCGATGTGTTGCATCAAGAAACTGCAGAGCGCATCTCGCGACCTCATATTGTGATTGGACGATGACACTACAAGCGTGCCGCCCTCGTGGAGCTGTTTGTGGGCTTGCGTCAACAGAATCCGGGTAGCGTCGTCTGTTAGCCCGCATATGATGCCAATTTGCACAATCAAGTGTGCAGGTTGGGAACTGTTCAGCATATTTTCCGCCACATACTGCAGCACACCTTTACCTATTTCCTCCCGCTCTACCAGATAGTCACAAATGGCCTTGCCCAGTTCAACTGCCTCTTCATTCACGTCATAGTGCCACACCGTGCCGACCATCTGCCCTGTGTGGTTGACAGCATTGATAGTGTCCAGCCCAACGCCAGACCCCAGATTCTTGGCGACAATTGGCTCCCGAAATCTGTTGTAGAGCTGTTCAATTATGTGCGGGAGTATCGCGTGAGACAGTGCCATGTGCCTTCGCCGTAGTGAATCACACATGTCCCGGCGCAGAATAGCGCTGTCCACTTCGAGGCTACGATGCTTGACCTTTTCGCAGAAGTCAAAGCACTGTGTATAGACGAGAAACGGAAAACTGTAGCCTGAGTGATCTTTCTGCACCTCATTCATCACAACACTCTGCTCTACGAGTCTCTGCTGAGCCGCTCCCACCGTATCGCTGTCATTTGAGCACAGGTCTCCTAGCCTGACC
>JAUWYY010000033.1 GCA_030615605.1 bacterium | reverse complement strand
GGCCGATAGAACCACAACGCTTCCTGGGGCCAGTTCCGTAGCCTGCTGGTAGCAGTCCAATGCCTCTCGATACCGGCCTCGATGTTCCTCGATCAAGCCGAGATTGAACCAGCCGTGCGGGCAGTTGGGGTCCTGTTCAGTTGTTTCGCGAGCTGCGGCAGCTGCTTGTTCTAACTCGTGCTCGGCCAGCAGGTTGGCGATTCTCGTCACCGCGGCCGACTCCCCACTGCCGGGTTGCCCAGGACTGATTTCTCGGGGGAGTTGAGCAGTCCTCACCTGACTGCCTCGCCTTATGGTGATTGCCGGCTCGGAGCAGGAGGCCAGCTTGATCTCACCGCAGGCTATATCTACGAGGGTAGCCACAGGCTGGCCTGCTACAGCCACGAGTCGGTCGCCGGGCTGCACGCCAACTGCGGCCGCCGGTGACCCCGCCACTACCGCGGCCACTTCCAGCCCGTCTCCGGGGTCGGCGGTGACGGCAATATTCAGCCCCAGACGCAACCGGGGCGCAGCAAGCTTCCGGAGCAAGTCTGCCGGGGAGACAGGTACAAGCTGCCACAGCTCGTATTGCCGGCCCCAGACACTGGTGTTGCGCAGCAATTTGGCCAACGGATACCGGCGCGGCTGCAGGTCGCTGCCTGGCCCCACCTGCAGCATGTGGTCGGCTGGGACAGTGACCTCCTCCTGGTGGCTGGGCACAAACTGCACCCTTCCGCGCAGCGCAACGACTTCGGTCGGGTATTGCATCGAACCGTTGCCGCTGTCTTTGGATTGGGCAGCACAGATGATAGCTTCGGCTCGATGCACCGTCGCTGTGCCCTGCTGTGTGGTTGCCTGAATTGGCCGCCCATCTCCCGGACTCCAGGCCCATAGCTGTCCGCTCACCAGATCCACTTGCAGACCGGCCGCCTCAGAGTGTGCAGCCCGGTTCAGTCTAACCACCGTATCGAAGTTGACCATCAGTTGCCCACGGTCGGGAAGTTCAATCACTACCCGCTCCACTGCGCCAGTCCGCAGCAGGTAGCCTGACTTCAGTAGACTTCCCGGCTCAGCCGTATAGGTCTGGTCCTCGGAAACGACTGTCGGGTTGCCCACAACAAGGCGAACCTTGCCCAATGTTGGGCTGACACTGTCTGGGTCGGCACCCGTGGCCGGCTCGGTGACCTCCGGTATGCCGACCCTCGGCTGGCCGGCTACAGCCTCCGGCCCCGGCGGGACCATAGCCTGTTGAGGAAGCGGTAACTCCGGCAATTGCGGGCGGGCCCGCGCAGTCAATTCTTCGGGCTGTAGGGCAGGAAGACTGCCCATTCTCTGAGGCGGGCCGGTGCGGTACTGGTGCCATCCCCAGAACCCGCAGGCCAGCAACAGCACGGCGGCCGCTGCTGCCACCATCGGTCCCCACCGCCGAAACGTCCGCCACGCCGGGCTGCCGCTGTAGCGAGCCATTAACTCACGTCGTACCCGCTGCTCTACTGGTGAGAGGCGGTAGGGCGCAAGTTGGGCCAGTCGCGCCTGGGCTGCGTGCAGAGCAAGATAGACCAGAGTACACCCTCGGCACTTGGCCAGATGGTGAGCTACCTGCTTGCGTTGGTCGAGGGCCAGCCGGCCATCAACAAATTGCACCAGGATTTCGGAATCCAGGTGATTATCATCCATTGTAGTTGATCCTCACTCCCAATCCCAGTCCTCGGAAATCATCTCTCGCAGTAGCCCTCGTCCCTGCCATAGTCGAGACATGACAGTACCTTCAGGCACGTCCAAGGCCTCGGCAATTTCCCGATAGTTGTACTCATCCAGATAGAACAAAGACAAGGTAGTCTGATACGGCTCGGGTACCTGCATCAAGCACTGGGCCAAAAACTCTGTCCGCTGGGCTGCGGCAACCGCTGCTGGTACTGTTTGCTGCTGTGTGTCGGGAAGGTCAACTAGCGGGGCTAACGTGGGACGATTCACCTCCCGGCGCACCCAATCAGCGTACCTCTTGGCCCCGACTCGCCAGATCCAGGTATCCAAAGAGCAGTGAAACTCAAAGCGGCGCAGTGATTCCAGAATAGCGACAGCGATGTCCCGGACTACATCTTCACGCCATTGCCAGTGGGGACTTGGTTTGCCAACCAGTCGCCCTGCTACCAATAGACATTTGTTCAACAGATACTCCACAGCACGGGAATTGCCCGCTATCAATCCGCGTACCAGTTCCTGATCAGAAAATTGTTCCGGGGAGTCATCTCGAGACATCGAGTGGCCCCTTCACCATATATAGTCGTTTGAAGCCGAATTTGCTTCGCACTTTCTTGGCGACGAGATGGCCCGACCCTAGCAGACCATAGCACTTGGGTCAGTTCACCTTGGTTCCGTCCGTCCCAAAAACATCGGCTCGCGCTACCTGCTCATGTCAGTAGGCTGCCGCCTGCGGCAGCTCTGACTGCACCCAGTGGGTACTACGTTACTCGCCCGGGGGGACGGTGTCAACACAGTGCGGATTCTGGTGTCCCCCGGGTTCGCCTAAGCTTTGAGGGTAAGGGCTAGCGGTTCCGCACGCCGGGGCAGCATCCGCCTGGCAACACCGGCCTATTGCTTCCGCAGAAACTTTCGCGAATCTGGGAATGAAAACCTGCTGCAAACGACTATATACATTGAGTGTTACGGCAAAAGCGGCACATGGCGGCCCCACTGGACATCATCTGTGCACTGCCGGGCTTAGCGAGTCGGGCGCGGCGCGGCCGCAATGTGCAGCACCATCAGGTGGGGTTGCTGCGCCAAGGAGTCTACAGCCGACTGGCAGGCTACGAGGAGACCAACGATGCGGAGCGTTTGGCCCTAGATCCGGTGAATGCGTACGGTGGTAGGCCCGGAGGCGAGCGGCAAGCCGGTAGCCAGTACCAACACCCTGAATCGATTTGAGACCGGAATACTGACACGGAGGGAGAATGTGGCGGGGTTGGCCCGGCTCAGTGCCATTTGGATGTCGCAGGCCATGGCGCACCAGGAGTTCGCGTATCATCGTGGATCTGGACAGCTCGGAGAGCCCGGTGCATGGAGAGGGATGCAAACCCTCGAGCCGGAACGCCCCAACTGTGTCTTAATTCAACCCCTAATCTGTCCCACAAACGCTGATGACTTACATCTCCGGCAAACAGACTTGGCGGGCGCCAGCAGACGGGGGTAGTTATCTGTGCATTGGGTTATTCGTAAGTCGGATGAGATTCCCCGTTAGGATGATAGTATCGCGCAGCCTGCACGGAGAACTGTCGCTAGCTGCGCCCTGCCTATATTCGATGCATTGCTACATGAACTGCCCGACCGAAGAGCGCAATGCTCTGCAGGAGTTGTCCCAGATACTGCACTGTGGGGTGATGGCCATATGATACGCGCGGTAGTTGTAGATGACCAGCCGACGTGGGCCACAATAATCAAGGATCTGCTAGAAGCCACCGGCAAAGTCGAAGTGGTCGGCCAAGCATTCAATGGCACGGATTGTTTGGAGCTAGTGGAGAAAACGACACCGGACGTACTGTTCCTCGACATCCAGATGCCAGACATAGGTGGCATTGAGGTCGCAGAGGTTGTAGTTACATTGGACCACCCACCGCTGATTGTCTTTATCACAGGCCACGACGAATACGCGGTGAAGGCGTTTGAATTGGCCGCAATTGATTATGTGCTCAAATCGGACAAACTCGAAGTGCTACAGGACCGCATTGCGACGACTGTCGCCCGCGTCGAGCAGGCAGTAAAGCAAAAAGCCGCTGGGGTTGATGTCTTGCACGAAATGGTCGCCCAACTTGCCCGACTACAGTCGTCTGTACCCTTGTACATGCTTCCCATTAAGGACTACGAGGAGGACACAGTTCGGCTGATTGACTCTTCCCTGATTATCTATGCCGCGCGAGAGGGCGAGCGGGCTGTGCTGCACACGGCGGAAAAGGCCTTCCCAACTTATTACACCATCAAGCGGCTTGAACAGCGTCTCACTTCCCAGGGGTTCATGCGCATTAACCGCGGTCTGCTTGTCAACCTCCAATATATTGAGCATCTGATTCCCGTAGGGGACGGCTCCTACGACGTTATCCTCAAGGACGGCAGCGGCGGCATGTTATTTGATGACCTCACCGTCTCTCGTTCCCGGGCGAAGCAGCTGTTCACCTCGTTGGGCATTTGAGGATACTGCACGGGCGTAGATACTAACTCAGCTGCCCACAATACCCCTTCGTCCCAGCCGTAAAATCCTCGGTAGAAAGTGGATTTACACCATTCGCAGACGAAATACACCACCGAGAGGTAATCACCCTATTTGTCGATATTTCTTGGGTATGATACTGACAGCACGGAGGCTCCAAGCTAATGGGCATTATGCCCGAAAAGAAGGGAGGGGACAACCGATGAAAAAGACACTGAAAAAGACCATGACGTTTCTGTTCGTAGGTGCACTGCTGGCGCTGATGGCGTCAGCAGCGATGGCCAACACCGACTCACAGGCCTTGACGCTCGACGTGAATGAGATCGCGGTGCTGGACGCGACCGCCAGCACTCCCGCGACCATCGCACTGACCGTCACGGCGCCCGCAGCGGGTGGTGATAGCGTCGTACTCACAGGCACTCCAAACGCCACCAGCTACGCCCAGTACACCTCGGTGGTAGACAGCGCCGAAACGCGGACCATAAGCGCGCAGCTGGCCAGCGACGTCATTCCCGCGGGCCTTAAGCTGAACCTGACCGCGGGCACGCCAACGGGCACCGGCACGGTAGGTAGTGAGGTAGCTCTCGGCGAGGACTTCACTAACGGCGACACGGGCGGTGGCGACATCATCACAGCGATCGGAAGCTGTGAGACAGGAAGTGAGACCACGGACGGGGCCCAGCTCACCTACACACTGTCGGTCACTGACATCAGCAGTGTGGTAGCGACTGCAACGCAAGTGAGCATTACGGTCAACCTGACCATGACCGCCACCGACTAAGGCGGAAGTGTAAGAGGTGGCAGGGCGCAAAAGCCCTGCCACCTTCTTTCCCCCACGAAAAGGAGGCCGAAGGAAATGAAACGAAGAGTCTGGCCAAGTCTAACGCTTGCTGTCGTGCTTGCCTGGGTGATATGTGTGCCTGCGGAGGCCATAAGCATTGCAGTGACCGGGGCCTGGGGCGAGATCGTAGACGAGTCGGACTTACAGGGCGGGCCGGGAAGTAGCCTGGCCAGCACTTATGAAAGTGCTGCGGACGAAGTCGTAATTGACATCACCAGCACAAGCGGCAGCGATGATAACTGGCGTGTGGATGTGAGAAGGAGCGACACGACATGGCATGAGGACCTGGTATTGTGGATGAAGAGGACAAGCAACGGGAACGGCGATGGGACGATTAGTGGAGGCACCGCTTACCAACAGATAACCAGCACGGATACGCCGTTCTTCTCCGGTTCGGGCAACAGAACCACGATTTACATTCAAGAGAAGTTGACCGGCGTTTCCACGCAGATGTTCGCGGACAATTATGCGACTACTCTTATTTACACGGTGGTGGATGTCGAATGAAAGCTCTCAGGACGTTAACACTTTACTCTTGTCTCTTGATAACAGCGGCAAGCGTGGCTTCAGCGGCGAGTATTGCTGTCGTCGGATCCTTGACGCGTGAGGCGACGGTGCAGCCCGGCGAGAGTGCCGAAGGTCAAATTATACTGCGTAACGGCTCCGAGACGCCCCAGAGCGTCAGGTGCTATCAGCAGGACTACCTCGTCTATGGCGACGGTAAAAGGAGCTATCACGAGCCCGGTACCCTGCCCCGCTCTAACGCCTCGTGGATTAATTTGTCTCCGAGGCAACTTGTTGTGCCGGCCAAGGGGACAGCCTCTATCTACTACACATTCCGGCCCCCAGTGGACCAGGAGCTATCCGGCACATACTGGAGTATGGTAATGGTGGAGCCGCTGACCGAGGAGAGTCTGGAACCGCCCGAAGAAGAAGAAGGCAAGATCAAAGTCAGTATCCGCACGGTGATGCGCTACGGAATTCAGATGGCGACGCACATCTTCTCATCGAACCCTGGCCACACGGGCAAGCGGGACATGACATTCGCCGACATACAGGTCGTCGTCAACGACGGCAAGCGCGTGTTGCAGCTAGATATGGAGAACACCGGCGAGCAGTGGCTGCGGCCGTTAGTGTGGGCGGAGGTTTTTGACGAGCAAGGGATGACCCTGGGGCGTTTTGATGGACAGCGGCGGCGTATCTACCCTGGCTGCTCCACCCGGTGCAAGATAGACTTATCTCTCCTGCCAGCCGGCAACTACAAAGCTCTCATCGTAGCAGACAACGGAGATGAATATGTCTTTGGGACATGGCATCACCTGGAGATTGAGTAAGCTTGCGATAGTCGCTGTTGCTCTGCTGCTCTGCGCAGCGACGGCCCTAGCGCAAGGCAAGGGCAATGGCGTAGAAGTGCGCGCTGTGTCCCCCTCGCTGCAGGACACTGAGCCCGGCCACATCGTCAGCCTCAGTTTTTTGGTCACCAACGAGACGGATCGCGAAGAAGAATTCATCGAGGCTGTGAAACTCCCGTCGGGTTGGCAGTCCATTATCCCCACCAGCAGCTTCACGCTGCGCCCCTCCGAGGCCACCACCCGCATAATAGCTCTCAGGGTCCCTATCAGCGCGTTGGCACAGCGCTATGAGGTCACTTATTCTGTCCGCAGCCAGCGCGATTATGCGATCCAGGATGCCGATACAGTAGCTATCGTGGTGCTGCCGGTGGGGCAATTGGCTCTCTTGCTTATGCACAAGCCCGACACTGTAATTGCGGGTGATGAGTATCAGGTTAAGTTGCGGGTAATTAACCAGGGCAACGCCACGCTTGAAGTAAAACTGGAAGTCACGAGCAGGGAGAACTACCCGGCGATCATAGAGCCTGCCGAGACTACCCTGGCCGCCGGCGCCAACAAAGTCGTCAGTGTGACTGTCCGGACGGATTCGAATGAGCAGCGGCTGCGCAAGCATACGATACAGATAAGAGCACAGGCCCAGGAGCTGGCCGACGGGCGGCCAAGTGCAGCGCTTGCGGTAAGCGTTGACATTATCCCCACGGTAACCAGGGAGCCGGATATGTACCACCGGCTACCGGCCACGCTTACAATTAACATACGCGGAAGAGAGGGTACGCATGGCGTTCAGGCCGAGCTGCGCGGCGCGGGGACTTTGGACGAAGAGGGAACCAAGGCGATAAAGTTTCTCTTGCGGTCCTTCGATACCCAGGGCAAGGGCATTTTCGGAAAGCGGCACGAATACTGGCTGAATTATGCCACTACCGACTACGACGTACGCCTGGGTGATCAGAGCTTTGCGCTTTCCCGATTGACTTCTTATTTTACTTACGGCCGGGGGCTGGGAGTCAGTTTTCATCCTCCCGCCAATGAGACTGAGTTGGGCGCATATTACCTGCGTAGCCGGTGGAGCCAGCCGGACAGGAAACAGTTTGGCGCCTATGTCGGCCACCGCATCAACGACAGGCTAAGGACGAAATTCAATCTGTTGCGGAAGGAGTACGACTCGTACGGCGACACGCCTGCTGTCCATGATTCCGTGTGGAGTGTGGAGGGCGAGTTCCAACCCTCTGATAAGATGAAACTTGAGGTGGAATACGGCAGGAGCGGCAGCGATCGCGGTGGGGGCGTGCGTGATGATGCCTATCGCGTTGGGTTGAACGGCCGACTAGGGCGGAAGACTTATTATTCCTTCAGCAAAACACACGCCGGACCCGATTACTACGGCTACTACCGCGATGCCGATTATACCAGAGGATCAGTGAGCTTCCCCCTCGGCAGGCGTCTCCAGGGGCGCGCATCTTACAGCCGCTGGGAAAGCAATGTAGACTTGCGGGACGATCAGACAACGGCCCCCAAGGAAAACCTGTTGCAATTGGGCCTCAGGTACAGCTTGCCCTCCAAGTGGTATCTTTCGCTTGATTATGACGATTTCCGCCGTCGCGACCGGCTGGCGCCCGCGGACTACGACTACGAAGAGGACGCGCTGCGGCTGTCGGTAGGACACTCAACGGACAGGTCTAGCTTTCGTGTTGAGGTGCGCCCGGGTAAGCAAAGGGACCTCATCGGCGGTGGAAGTGGACGGGTCGGCCGCTTCAATGTGTTCACCACGTATAGGCCGTCGCGGGAGTTCTTGGTCACTCTTTACGGAGGATTTGGTAAAGATGATGCTCTCAGAGGAAGCCGGCTACTGGGTGGAAGCAATAACCTGGGAGCTTCAACAATGTGGAAGCCAAGCGACGATCTGGAGATGACTCTGTGGTATGTGAAGTACAACTTCGGCGCCCATGACCGACCAGAAACCGATCAGTTTAGCTTCCGCACCCGTTATGCCCTGCGCAACGGTCACAGCTTGGATTTCCAGATCCGGCATTATAGGCATGAGTTAAGCAGGAACAACGACACCACCTATGCATTCACATATACCATCCCCATCCCCCTGAGCCTACCTGTCAGAAAAAAGAAGAATGTCGGTGTCATCCGAGGCAGCGTTTTCGATGCCGACGCGCCGGACAGTGCAGGTATTGCGCGGGCAATCCTCACCGCCACTGGTGCAACGGCAGTCACCGACGAGAAGGGCTATTTCGTCTTCCCGTGTCTTGCTGCGGGGACATACCCAGTGTATGTGGACAGAAAGTCCATTGGCCTAAATCGCGTCACAGAGTGCAAGCTACCAATCCTGGTAGAAGTGCAAAGCGGTCAAACAAGTCAGCTTGACATTGGCGTTATTGAGACTGCGCGCGTCTCAGGAACAGTAATGGTACTCCCCGCGAATGGCAATGGCAACGGGAACGGTAATGGCAACGGGAATGGGCACACAGTGCATGACGACCAGGGCGTCTACGTCGTCGGTGACCCGGTGAATGGGGATAATGTAGCAGAGCCTAGAGGATTAGGAAACGTTCTCGTCGAGCTTGCTAATGGTGAGGAAGTACTGCGAACAATCACAGATTACAAAGGGAGATTCCTGTTTGAGAATTTGCGCCCTGGGGAGTGGCGTCTGAAGATATATGACCACAACTTGCCTTCCTACCATTATCTGGAAAAGTCTGAAATGGACCTAGAATTGAGGCCAGCAGGGGCCGAAGAGGTTTCTATCAAAGTCTTGCCGCGTTTGAGACGTATCCGGATGATTGAGGATAGCCAGGAGGTGGCCTTATGAAAACTAAACGCAGAGTGATTGCTCTTGCCTTTATTCTGGGGCTGTTGGCCTGGGTAGTTTATGTAGTTGGCAACTACTTCAGTTTCGATGACTGGTCGTTTGGGGAGTTGCTAATTCTTGACGTGGCCCCCTATCAGCTCTACCTGGGATTCTTCGCGATAGGTCTTCTGCTTATATTTGGCCTGATCATATGCATAGCGTTAATTGAGCGCGATCAAGTACAGAAGGCCCTGGAGGAGAGGGACGACCAATATCGCTCATTGACCAACGACGTACTCGATACCGCAGCCGTCGGCATCTTAGTCCTCGATTCTGACTTCAGGGTTGTCTGGGTGAATGAGGCCTTAGAACGCTACTTCGGCCTACGCAGGGACGAGGTTGTTGGGAAGGATAAGCGGCAGCTTATTCGCGAGAGAATCAAGGATATCTTTGAGGATCCACAACTTTTTGCCGATAAAGTATTCTGTACGTATCAGCATAATACCTATATTGAGAACTTCGAATGCCACGTGCTGTCTGGGGATGGGCGCGAAGAACGTTGGCTTGAACATTGGAGCCAGCCTATTCGTTCAGGCCTCTATGCAGGAGGTCGTATTGAACATTATACCGACATCACCGAGCACAAGCGGGCCAAGGAGGCACTGCACGAGAGTCACGAGCTATTTACCTCACTGGTCATGTCAAGCCAGGCTGGTATCATGGCCTATGATTTACAGGGCAACATTACGCTGTGTAATCCGGCGTTGGAAAGGATATCAGGTTTCCCCGCCAAGGAGGTACTGGGACGAACGTGCTTGGAGCTCTTCCCCTTCATCGACGAAGTGGGGGAGGGTGATGCTATCAGGCAAGCGTTGAAGGGCGAGCCAGCCACGGTGTCAGAGATACCTTTTATTATCGCACAAACAGGCAGGAGCGGATACTTCGACAGTTCGCACTTCCCAGTGTTCGATACGCAAGGAAGAATCGTCGGTGGAATGGGCGTTATCCATGACATCACCGAGCGCAAGCAGGCCGAGGAAGCCCTTAAAGAGGCCAACATTCAACTAGAGCAGGCACTTAGCGAACTGGAGCAAGTGCAGGCGCAAATCGTCAGCCAGGAGCGTCTCCACGCACTGGGCCAGATGGCAAGCGGCATTGCGCACGACTTCAACAACATTTTAACGCCGATCATGGCGTTCAGTGAGGCGTTGCTTGTGCGGCCGGAGAGTTTGAATGATAGGGAGAAAGTGACCGAGCACCTCAAAAAGATATACAATGCCGCAAAAGATGCCGCGGAAGTGGTCAGACGCCTGCACGAGTTCTATCGGCCACGCGACGAAAAGGACCAAGTGCAAGCTGTGGACCTTAATGAACTCATAGAGGAGTCCATCGCGATCACGCAGCCCATGTGGCAAGAGCAAGCCTTGGCGAGCGGCATCAGCATCAGCGTGGATAGGGACCTGAAAGCGGTTCCCCTCGTCGCTGCAAGCGAGTCCGAGTTGCGCCACGTGTTTATCAACTTGATACTGAACGCAGTCGATGCAATGCCTGACGGTGGGACAATAACCTTCCGCAGTCGGGTTCATGATGACACCGTAGTGGTTGAGGTGAGCGACACGGGCGTAGGCATGGCCCCAGAAGTAGCCCAGCGTTGCCTAGAACCGTTCTTCTCCACCAAACAGAAGAAAGGCACGGGCATGGGGTTAGCGTTGGTTTACGGGAGTATTCAGCGGCACGGCGGAACGCTTGATATTGAGAGCGAACCTGGCAAGGGCACGATCATACGCATCCACTTGCCTCTCAGAATGGCACAGACGACAACAGACTCCAAGCCGGTGCGAGAGGGCCCCCTATCCTCACTACGTGTTCTCCTGGTCGAAAACGAACCACTTGTGCTTGAAGCCCTGGCCGAACACCTAACCGATGATGGGCATAGCATCGAGATGGCGACTAACGGCCTTGAAGGACTTGACAAGTTCTGTATGGAGAGTTTCGACGTAGTGCTAGTGGACCGGGCCATGCCCGAAATGTCCGGCGACCAACTAGCACTGGCTGTCAAGGAGATAGCTCCTGATATACCCATCATCATGATGACAGGATTCGGTGGTCTAACGACGACAAACAATGAAAAGCCCCGCGCCGTGGACCTCGTTCTGGGTAAGCCCGTGACACTGACCGTACTGCGGGAGGGACTGGCGAAGGCGGTACAGAGTAAATATCGTTGGGGGCGTGGGAAAGAGAAGACAGCAGCACGCGATCGGGTGGATCTTAGACAGTTGTCAAAAACGGAGGCATCGTAATGAGTGCTTATCTTTTAATTAGCTTAACGATGATGGGTGTGTTCGGAATCTTAATGATGCTGGTCAGGAACCGCATTATACTGCAACAGATAGAGCTGCAGGCCAGTCGGCTCCGTGTCCAAGAAACCTTGGTCAACATAATGATGCAGGATGCCCCTGTGCTCTTGGTATCAACGGACCCCCGCGGCCTCATTACGCTGTTCAATCGGCACTGTGAGGAAATAACCGGGTATTCCGAGGCGGAGGCATTGGGAGAGCCGTTCTCTCAACTCCTAATCCCAAAGCGTCTTAGACGCCTGCACGGTGGGAGCCAAGGGTGTTTTGCTACCATGTTTGCAGAGCCCCATACCGAGTTAATAGTTTGGTCGTGCCTGTGCAAAGATGGCACCGAGCGGGAAATACATTGGTGTGGCACCCAGCTTGCCGACGAAGACGGCGAACCCATAGGGTTTCTCGGTATCGGGCAAGATGTTACTGAGCACCGCACCGCGGAACAAGAGGCTGCGCGGCAGGCTGCGCTTTTGCAGGCTTTACTGGATGGCCTCCCCGACCTAGTCTATTTCAAGGACGACACTGGCAAGTTCCTTGCCGTGTCCCAAATGAAGGCCGACCTCTGGCAGACTAGTCCCGAGGATATGGTAGGTAAGACCGACTCGGACTTCGCGAGTGAATCTGAGGCGCAAGAGACGCATGCCGACGAGCAACAAGTTTTTAACACCGGGGAGGCAATTGTTGGCAAGTCGAAACGAATTAGGCACGCTGATGGCTCATATCGTTGGTATTCTACGACTATAGCGCCCTACCGTGACGCCAGCGGCGTCACGGCTGGCGTCATCAGCCTCTCTCGGGACATCACCGAGCAGCAAGAACTTGAGCAGATGCTCCACAAGTTCCAGAGGATGACGGCACTGGATAGCCTTGCCCGTGGCGTCGCACGTGATTTCAACAGCGTTCTGCAGATCGTCATAGGTAGAGCCTCGCTGATGCTGGCCAGCGGACGCTTTGGCGATAAAACCAACGAGGACCTTCAAGAGATGATAGGCGCATCTGAACGTGGGGGCAGCTTGGCACACCAGCTCTTGGCCTTCAGCGGACAAACCGAACTCTGCAAAGAGGTATCAGACCTAGGCAAACCGGTGCGTGAAGTCGACCTTATTCTGAACCGGACCCTGCCCAAGACGATTACAGTTGAGTCAAGCGCGCAGGCGAACTTGTGGCCCGTTGACGCCGATCCGTATCAGATTGAGCAAGTGCTGCTAAATATGGCGATCAATGCTTCTGAAGCCATGCCCAGCGGCGGCACGCTGGAGATCCAGGCGGAAAACTTGATGGTTGATGAGCAATATGTCCAGAGGCATCCCGGCCTGTCGATACCGTTGGGCCCGTACGTGTTACTCACCGTATCTGACGATGGGATAGGAATGGATGCGGAAGCCCGTGCTCACGTCTTTGGACCGTATTACACCACGAAGAATCGTGCTGAACACACCGGGCTGAGCCTAGCAGTAGCCCACGGAATCATACAGTCCCATAACGGATTCGTTGACATCGTGAGCGAGCCCGGGAAGGGGACGACTTTCCACATCTATCTGCCGGCGGTTCCGAGTGCCCCGCTTGCAAAGAAACAGGAGGGGGAGTTTGCTGCCAACTGCGGACCCATAGCGGTATTGGTAGTGGACGACGAATCGGCCGTAGTCAGCTCCATACGTGCCATATTGGAATCTTTGGACTGCCAAGTAGTTGCCGCTCACGACGGTGAAGAGGCCACAGAAGTGTTCCGTACGCACGCCGAAGACATTGACTTGGTTCTCCTGGATTTGGTAATGCCCAAGATGGGGGGAGAGGATTGTTTGGAGCAGTTACTGGAAATTGACCCTGATGTTACCGTAGTCGTGCTGACTGGTGAGTTCGTAGATAGTGGCACCCGCGACCGGCTCGGAGCCAGGGTGAAGGGCTTTCTGACCAAGCCGGTTGACGTTTCTACCATGCATCGCGCCGTAGATGAAGCCTTGCGCTAAGACTATGTCCGTCCTCAGCATTTGGGGGACCAATTAGGGGCTGCATTAAGGTACAGTTGGGGCGTTTGTGCTCCTGGTGACCTTGCACCGTTTTCTGTCTGGCTGCGATAGCGTTCTCGTCTGGCCACCAAGGTCCGTATCTTCAGCCAGAATGGCCTACTGGCGCCCATAGTATACACCAATCGGGGTCACGTTGCCCAGGGCCTCATACACCTGTGGCTCACTCAACTCTCGGCGCTGGTCGCAGTGTGGCCTTGACAAGGTACGGCCTTTATGATATTGTTTTCTGCACCAGTTGGCCGCTTATGCGGCTACCACCACCAAAAGCACCGGAGGCAGCAAAGCAGCACATAACCTGCGCGCAAGTGTGTACATAATCCCCTAGTACTTATGTCCACAGTCGGCCAATAGGTGTGTCTATAACTCGGCTTATAGATTCACTTTCCGGCATTTTGGGCTATTTCGCCAGTATTATGGCCTCACTGTGAGGGGACATAATGCAGACTTATAGCCCAGATAGCTCTTCCTCGCTGCAACCTCGTATCGAGCCAAAACACTAACCGAAAGGGTGTGTGATGGCGCATGCGTATCGAGGCAGCAGCAGAGTTGTTCTTCACTTACTTGGAGCATGAGCGAGGGTGCAGCGCCGCCACGTCGACAGCCTACGGCTCCGACGTGGTGGCGCTGCTGCGGTATCTGGCGGAGGAGGAGATCGAGCCGCGCGTCGAGTGTATTACGGCGCAGGTGCTACGGCGGTATGTAAGCTGGCTGTCGATGTTGGGGTACAGCGCGGGGACTATCGCGCGGCGCGTGTATGCGATTTCGTCGCTTTACAAGTATCTGGTCAACTACGGGTATGCGGAGCGGAATCCTTGCGGCCAGGTGGTGCTGCCGAAGAATGTGAAGCGGATGCCGGCGGTGCTGACTCTGGAGGAGGCGCGGCGCGTATTGCGGGCGGCTGATGACCACCGGTGTCCGTGGATGGGCTTCCGCAACCGGGCGATGGTGGCCGTGCTTCTGTTCTGTGGACTGCGCCGACAGGAGCTGGCTGACCTGAAGCTCTCCGATGTGGATGTGCGCTCGCGCTGGTTGAAGGTGCGTCGGGGGAAGGGTGGCAAAGGTCGGGCAATCCCGTTGGCGCCGGAGGTAGCGGAAGCGATCAATGACTGGCTAGAGTTCAGGCCGCAAGTAGATCACGAGTACCTGCTGACGGGTCTGGGTGGTAGGCGGTTGGGGAAGAATGGGCTGGTAGGAGTGTTCCGTGGGGTGGCGAGGCGGGCTGGGGTAGACCGCAAGGGGGTGAACCTGCACACGCTGAGGCATACGTTCGCTTCGCTGTTGCTGCAGGAGGGGTGCGATTTGGTGTCTATACAGGAACTACTGGGGCACGCTGACCTGTCGACGACGGCGATCTACTTGCACCTGGACGCGGCGCACCTGCAGGGGGCGGTGGCACGGCACCCGCTGAGCGGGGAATTGGTGAGCTGAGGGAGATGTGTTGCCGGTCAGGGTCGAATAGGTCTGAGAAGATCATATCTCACTGCTGCCTCGGAATGGGTTTTAGGTTATGGCGGTAGGCGGGCGCAACTGGAAATCAACTGTGACTGCGGCTCGTTGTATCTCGTCGAGATCGTAGTTGAGGTACAGGATGGTGGTTTGCAGCTGCTCGTGACCGAGGAGCATTTGGACCTGGCGGATGTTTAGGCCGCTTTCCAGCCAGCGTTTGGCGGCGAAGCGGCGCAGGCTGTGGAGGGTGTAGTGAGAATCGGTGAGGCGGGCGGCTTCTGTCCAGTGTCGGAACCAGCGGTTGAGTGTGCTGAGACACAATGATCCTCCCTGGCGGCCTCGAAACAGTGGACCGGTGTGGGGGAAGTGTTGCTCGGCATGGAGAGCGTAGATGGCCGGGAGAAGGTCGTCGAAGATCAATACCTCGCGTTGCTTGTCGCCCTTGCCGTGGATGCGCAGGCGACGGTTGGGAAGATCCGCGTCGTTCCAGGTGACGCCAAGAAGCTCAGCCCGGCGGAGGCCGCTAGTGGCAAGGGTGAGCAGAACAGCTCGCTCAGTGAGGTTGCGCGTCGCGTCGAGCATGGTCTGGACTTCCTGGGGGGATGGGCAGGTAGCGATGCGGCGGCGCTTCTTTGGGCGGTGTACGAGGTCAATGGGATTGCTGGCGGCATGGCCGAAGCGAATGGCCCACTTGAAGAGACCTGATAGTGAGTTGAGGGCGCGGCGCACCGTGGCGTCGGAGAGATGGTGCACGGCGGCGATCCAGTTTTCCACCGTTGGGGTGTCAATGGTGGCCAGTGGACGCTGGGGGTCGCTGTCGAGAAAGCGGGCGAAGCGCGCGAGGTCGTGACGATATGCGGTGATGGTGGCAGGAGAGCGTCGGGCCACGCTGTGGAGATAGGCGAGGTATTGGGGTGTGGCTTCGTCTACTCGCATGTTGGGCTCGCCTCCTCGCTGGGGGCCAAACTCCCTAGAGTAACACCAAGAGTTTGGCTGCAGGTTTGAGGGTTGAATGGTGGTAAGTCGGTGGGTAGAGTGATGGTTAGAGGAGGTAGGTCAGTCTCTGTGTCGGTAAGTGCAGTCGACATATTCGCTTTGCGCACGTCGGCAAGCAAGCGGGTAACTGTGGCCTCGGTTATGCCGAGTATATCTGCGATCTGGTCGGGGCCGAATTGCTGATACATGATCAGGACGCCGAAGAGACGGGGGCCGCGAATGGGTCCGTACTTGTCGATTAGAGCGTGGGCTGCGTTAAGCTTGGTTCGGAAGGGGCGATTAAGGATGCCCAGTCGGTCAAGGTCGTCCTCGAGGACCTTTTTGAGCATGTGTGGGTGGAGATCGCGGAGGGTAACGGGTCTTTCAAAGCCTAGGGCCGACCTGACCTTGCTGGCTCGTTGGAGTGTGATCTCGTGTCGGAGGATGCCGGGTGGGGACTGACCGAGAGTCTCGGCGTGCTTGTCGTAGAACTTGCACTTGACTGACTTGCAGCGGAACTCCACTGTTTGGGTGTCGAAGCGGACGGTGGTACGGTGAGGGTAATCGAGGCGGGAGAGGGCTTCTATGTAGGCGGCGAGATGCGTGCCCACCTGGTAGTTGCAGCAGATGTCCAGGCGGGAGATGGTCATATGTGCAACTGAGGGGAGTGCAGGGAAAGCGTCAATCGAGGCGATGATGCGGTCGGCGGCGGTGATAGCGGCCTCGATGTCGAGGACGAGTTGCCAGTTGTTGCCAAAGAGAATATGGGGTAGAGACATCTCCAGGACGAACAGATGTGGTCCAGTGATGCTTTCAGGGCGGTAGGTGGCGCGGATAGGGATGCCCGTGTCTGCGGAGGGGTTGAAGTAGTACTCGAGGTAGCACTTGCCTGCGGGGGTATTGGTCTCGTGTCGGTTCCACCAGATCAACTGCTCGGCTGTGGGTTGTGCCCGGGTCAATAGTCGCACTGTATCGATCATTCCTGTCATCCTCCCTTACAGAATCGAAGACTCCGGCGTTTGGTTAAGCTGGAGTGTAAGGGGGCGCAGGAGGGCGACTATGACGATTAAGCGGGCCTATCCGTCACACGGGGTCGTCAGGAGGGTGATCGACGCTGTTCATTATCTGTCGCCAGCGCTTGCGCTGGTTTCTGATGATATTGCGGAGGAAATCTTTAGCGGCGGTCTGACCTTCGCGGGTGTCGAGGTCATCGTGTGCGATGTCGTCTTTCCAGCGACTGGCCTCGAAGCGTGTGAGTAGTTGGTCGTAGATGGTAACGTCGTCGGTGGTGCCGGCGTCCTTGATATTGTGGTATTGGATGAGAATCCAGGTGTCGCGGTCGGCGTTGTGAGGATGGGTGGCGCGGTCGCCCGGGACGAAGAGCTGGGCGTGTTTGGCGCGGAGATCGTCAATGACTTCCTGGATGTCGGCGAAGCGGGTGACCAACGCAACGATCACCGTGTCGCCCTCAAGGGGGAAGGTGAGGATGCTGTGAGCGAACGAAGATGGAAGGGGTTGGGGCAAGCTGAGCTCGCCCTCGATGACGCGGTCAGTGAGCATGTCTACGGCTATGTCACGGAAGGTGTCGAGAAGGCCGCTGTCTATGAGAGGCCCAGCGATCTGGGGGATGGGTGGGGTGACGGCGTCGGGGAGTTGGGATGGTACAAGTTGGGATAGTTGATCTGCGAATTCGGCGGGAGTCTCCTCGGCATGAAAGAGGAAGTTGAGTGCCTGGAGGTCTCCGGTCCAGAGGGTGTCGGCTGCGATCTCGAGCACGCGGGCGCGGACGGTGGCGCGGGGAATGTGCCGGTTGCGTGCTAGGGCGTCGTCGTCGAGGGGGTCCGTGAGATCAAACTCGTCACGGACGAGGTCGACCAGGTGCTGAACGAGGTGGTGGCGCATCATCTCGTATGCGATGCCCTGGAGCGCGTAGGCGTTGCGCCCGGTAGCGGGGTCAGTGGTGAGGCTGTCGAGGGGGTCAGTCATGGCCGATGTCCTGCACTTTCTGAACCTCAGCTGGGTGCTGGTTTGATCGGATCTACTGTCATAAACTTTTGGACAGGTCAAGTGCAGAGGAGGTTCTCAGCGCGGCGATGCGCGCATGGCAGGCAACTCTGTCCAGGCCCAGAGACTATTATGTGCCCGACCAGAACCAGAGAGATGAATGGCAACCCAACCCGGGAGATGCCCTGAGCATAGTAAGTAGAGTATGCAAGGCTTTCACTGCCAGAGCAATCGAAGCGCCTCCTGCTGTGTGCGCACCAACCGTCAACCCACCGCGGTTCAATGCGGTCGTGGAGCGCCCTATCGAGGTCAATCACCAGCTGGGGCACAGAAGAATGTTTGTGTACTTGACGTCGCTTTTCAGAGATAGAAAATCCCAGCTAAACAGGGGTCTGCGGGCTTAAGTCCGGGTCCGCCACCTTGCCACGCAGGAGAGTCTGCAAGAACAGACATTCTTCGCATACCTGCTTCTTATCCTGCCAATTGTACAGGCGCCTGCCCTTACACATATTCCCGGTCAAAAACCAACAGATATGGCCCTGCCGTGACCGGTAAACCAGACACTGGTTACGCGTCTTCGAATCACAATCCACTAT
>JAUWYY010000041.1 GCA_030615605.1 bacterium | reverse complement strand
AGCCCATTCCACTCCTTGCAGGCCACCTGACAAGCCCGGCAGGCAATGCACTTCGTCAAGTCAACCAGGCAGGCTTTGCTCATATTGTGCCTCCCTTCCTGATATCGCAAAGGAACGCTTTGTATTCGGGGATGGTGGTGTTCGCGTCACCGACGTGGGGCGTAAGCAGGTTGGCGCTGTCTCCTGTCGCGAGCCCTTGGTAACCGAAATGCCAAACCAGCCCCACGACGTCGACCGTCTTGTCGCCAAGTTGCAGTGAGCCGATGCGGGCCGTAACGACCGCGTGCATGGTCACCTCGCCGCGCGCAGAACTCATCGTTATCAGGTCGCCGTTCTCGATACCTTTGCGCGCAGCCAGCTCCACGCCTACCTCAATGAAGGGCCCCGGCATGAGCTCGACGAGCCACGGTTGGTTCCGGGTGAGTGAGCCGGTCTGGTAGTGCTCCGTCAGCCGGAACGAGGTGGCCACTATCGGGAACTTCTCGGCATTGCCCGTCTCCTCGGGCCGCCACACCCTTATCATCGGGTTGTTCTGTTGATCACACAGCCGGTTGAGCACGGGGCTCTCCAGGGGCTCATAATGCTCCGGGAACGGTCCGTCCTTTGGGTCCGGGCTGAAAAGGGACCCGTGGCCCTCCTTGCGCATGATGAACGAGTACTTCCCAGCCGGGTTCGGCGTACCGTCGGGGTTGCGCAACGGGGGCCAGCCGCCGTCGGGCACATCGCCCAGCCACTTTCCTGCCCGCCAGTCGTAAGCAATGACCGGCTTGTCGGGCGCCCACGGCCGCCCCTTGGCATCGCACGAGGCCCGGTTGTAGAGAATGCGACGGTTGACCGGCCAGCACCACGACCAGTTCGGGTTAAGGTCTATCGGATCGTCCTCGGGCGTCGAGCGCTCCCGCCGGGCCATCATATTGCCCTTGTTCGTGTAGCTGCCACAGTACAGCCAGTTCCCGCTGTTGGTGGACCCATCAGCCTGAAGCGCCGCGAACGAGGGGACAAGATCACCCGTCTTGTACAGCGTACCCTTGAATTCCACGTCGCGCAGGAAGTAGCCGTTGATCTCCTTGGCCACCAGATGCACGTCGGGCTCTTCGTCGCCGTAGCTCCAGTCCAGATGCTCGATGGGGGCAGGGAAGGTGCCGCCGTCAGCGTAGACATTCTTGAGCGCCGCAACGAGTCGTGTGAGTATCCACAGGTCGGACTTCGCGTCGCCCGGCGGCGGCACGGCTTCGTAACGCCACTGGCCCCAGCGCCCGGAGTTGGTGACGCTCCCCTCTTTCTCAAACGAAACAGCGGCAGGAAGCAGGAACACCTCGGTTTGGATATCGCTTGGATTCGCACCGGGACGCTTCCAGAACGCGGCCGTCTCGGTCTCGAACAAATCGAAGACAACCAGCCAGTCCAGTTTGCCCAGTGCCCGGCGGACGACGTTGAGGTTCGCTCCACTGACCGCTGGGTTGTGCCCGATGTTTATCAGGGCCTTTATGTTCCCTTCGTCCATCTCGTGGAACAAGGCCAAGTGTGAGCAGTCTCCGGTACGCTTCGGCAGGTAGTCGTAGGCGAAATCGTTCTCCTCTGTGGCATGGTCGCCCCAGAAGGCCTTGAGCAGGCTGACGGTGTACTTCGGGTAGTTCTGCCACCAGTTGCCGCTCTTGGAGTCCTGGCTCACCGGGGTCCACTTGCCCAAGTAGGACTCGAGCGAATCGTTCTCGGCGATCGGGGACTTGAGATAGCCGGGAAGAATGTGGTAGAGGACACAGTGGTCGGTCGAGCCCTGCACGTTCGATTCGCCGCGTAGTGCGTTGATCCCGCCGCCAGCGACGCCGATGTTACCCAGCAGCATCTGCAGAATCGCGTAGGTCCGGATGTTCTGCGTCCCGGTCGTGTGCTGCGTGGTGCCCATGGAGTACATAATAGTGCCCGACTTGTCAGCCTCGTGGGTTGCGCAGAAGGCCTCCGCGGCCTGCAGGAAGACGTCCTGCGGTGTGCCCGCGACCGCTGACACAACCTCGGGCGTGTAGCGCGAGAAGTGCTTTTTCAGCCGCTGGTAAACGCAGTGGGGGTCCTTCAGGGTGGGATCCTTCTTGATGGTGCCCCCGGCGTCGGTCTGGTAGCGCCAGTGCTCCTTGGTGTATTTGCCGTTCTGCAAGAGCGTGCCGGTGTACTCCCCAAACAACCCTGCGTCGAACTCGAACTCCGGGTCGAGCAGGAAGCTCGCATTGGTGTGGGCGACCACGTACTCCCTCTGGACAAGATCGTTCTGCAGCGCGTAGTTGACCATCCCGCTGATCAGGGCCACATCGGTGCCCGGCCGGAAGGGGGCATAAATGTCTGCACGCGAGGATGTCCGTGTGAAACGGGGATCTGCCGAGATCAGCTTCGCCCCCTTCTCCATCGCCTTGGTGACCCATTTGAAGGAGATGGGGTGCATCTCGGCGGCATTCGACCCGATGATCAATATGCAGTCAGAGTTGGCGATGTCATTGAAATGGTTGGTCATTGCGCCCCGGCCGAAGCTGGCGGCTAGCGCGGCAACCGTGGACGAGTGGCACAGGCGTGCGCAGTGATCCAAGTAGACTATCCCCAGGGCCCTGGCGAACTTGGAGACGAGATAGCACTCCTCGTTGTCCAGGGCCGCACTCCCCAAACACCCGATCGCGGAGGTGCGATTCACAACCCGGTCCTGCTGGTCGGTGAGCTCGAAGGTCGCGTCCCGGGTCTCCTTGATCTTCTCGGCGATCCGAGCGATGGTCCAGTCCCAGTCCTTCTCCTCCCAGTCGCTGGCACCCGCAGCCCGATACAGCACCTTGCTCAGCCGGCGCTCGTTGACCACCTGGGAGAGCGCGGCGCCCTTGCTGCACAACGCGCCCTGGTTGATGGGATGGTCAGGGTCGCCGGTGACGTCAACGATATTGCCCTCGGCAGCAGTTACCAGTATGCCACAGCCCACGCCACAGTACGGGCAAATCGTCGTCGTGATCCGCCCGCGTTTGATGCTCACGCGTTGGGCGTAGGCACGAGTAGTGCTCAGGTCTAGCCCGAAAGGGTCCAGCAGCGTCCCGGCCACCACACCAGCCGTAGTGAGAAAAGCCCGTCGACTCATCTCCATGCTTTATATTCTCCTTACTATAGTGTCTTCGATATTGGGACGAAGCCTGGGCCCCATACGCGATCGGACGGCGACCCATCCCGCAAGTCGGGTCCCGTCCGCTCCCACAGCAGCGACGCCGGCCTGTGCAGACCGGCCTCATTCTCAGCGCTTCTCGGTGGACACCAGGTTCGCAAATAGCCAAAGAGCTTCACGACGAAAGGGCTTCACGTCCTTGAACTATAGGTCGCACCAGCGCAGAGAGTACATCTTTGGTGTGGAATTGTCAAGTGCCACTGAGTAATGCGGGGCACGGGGCAGCTCGTGGCTCTTTGCGTTTCTGAGTAGTTTCCTGAATTGACTGAAAGCAGAAAGTCGTGCAAATAAGCAGGGGGCCGTCGGTGAGAATCCGCCGAACGACTACGATCTGGCGTTGCTGCGGGGTGGTCAACAAGTGGTGTTAACGCAATATGGCCAGTTCAGCGCGTTTCGGGTCGCCGACGCGCCGGTGAGGTCGGGCCCGTCGTTTCCCCACAGAATGCAGTTCGTGATGACCGGAGTGCCACCACCATAGTTGCTAAGTCCGCCCCCCGTGTTCGAAGCAATCGTGTTGTTGGTCAGGATCGGGGACTCCTATGCGAATACGGGTTGGTGCATCGCTGGCCACGTTTTCTCCAGCACAAGCTCCTCCGCCCGCCGCTCGATCACGGCAAGCTCCGCGCCGGCACCTGCCTCCTGCGCCGCGACTATGCCCGCCGTTATCCCTGCCCGCACCAACTCTGCCCCGCCCTTACCTATGCTCGGAATGTCCTCAAGCGTCCTTCGGTCATTGGTCACTGCCCGTTATCTCCTGCCTCGTCCATACTGTCCGGCTGCATCAGTGCATCCAAGTCTTCGCCCTTCGCACCCCTGGGCCTGCTCGATGCGAGGGCAGCAGGGCCGAGGCCGGTGCGACCCGAGGTCCCCGCTGCCCTCTGCCGATTCGGTCAGGTTGGCCGCTGCAGCGCGGCATAGACTATCAGCCCCAATATTGCCACTCCGATACAGGCCGATCCCACTGTCTGCCAATGTGGCGCTATTGTTGCCACACGCCACGGCAGAGCCGCTGCCACAATGAACATGACCAGGATCCACCATTCCGCGCTCAGATACTCGCTACGCTCGTCCTCGAATTCTTCATTTAGCTGCTCAGTCAGCGAACTCGCTCCTTTCTATTCTCAATTCACTACCAGCACCACAGCCGGTATCCGATGGCGGCCGCTACGTGCAACACCCCCACTACTGCCGGTGCTAACAACAGCACCCCGAATACGACTACCACCTTCCGGTTCATCACCGTCACCTCCTCAGCAGGTGCCCGTTGGTTAGCCCGGCGGGGACTCCTATGCGAATACCGGTTGGTGCATCGCCGGCCACATTTTCTCCAACACAAGCTCCTCCGCCCGCCGCTCGATCACGGCAAGCTCCGCGCTGGCACCTGCCTCCTGCGCCGCCACTATGCCCGCCGTTATCCCTGCCCGCACTAACCCTGCCCCGCCCTTACCTATGCTCGGAATGTCCTCAAGCGTCCTTCGGTCATTGGTCACTGCCCGTCATCTCCTGCCTCGTCCATACTGTCCGGCTGCATCAGTGCATCCAGGTCTTCGCCCCAAGCGCCCCCTGCTGGCCGCCCCAGGGCTAACTGACGGCCTCCAGGGCCTCCGCCAGCGCCTTCCGCTGCTCAACTCAACGAGCATCTCGGCCAGCGCAGCCTCCTCGCATCGCGTGATGACGTCGAATATCGTAAGTTGTACCCTCGCCATTGCCTACCATCTTTCCTGTTGCAAGCGGCAATTTAACCATGTTTTCTGTGTTTCTGTTAGGCTTCCCACCCGCTTTTCTATCCACTGTATGTCGCCACTTATCAATGCCGCCTTTTCCTGCGATGAAAGATCATAGCCTTCGAGCGCCTTCGACCCGTGCTCAGTCAATTCAGCAATAAACTGATTGTATTGAGCAGCTCTTTCCAGGACTTCCATTACAGCTTTTTCACTCATAGTTGATCCTCCTCGCAGATAGACCAAATAGTAGATCCCTCCGACGAAAAAGGCTCCTCCAACTATGTTGCCCAGTGTCACCGGGACAAGATTCCTGGTCAGAAAATTGAGCCACGTAAGATCACCAAGGACCTCAGTCAATCCGCTTGCTGTAAGCACAACCGAATTCCCCTTGAGCAACAGTCCCATTGGAACAAAAAACATGTTCGCAATGCTGTGTTCAAAGCCAACAGCAACGAACGCCATAATAGGGAAGTAAATCCCAAGAATCTTGCTTATCGAATCTTTGCCCGCCACGGCCAGCCAAACGGCCAGGCAAACCAGCCAGTTGCATCCAATTCCTCTGCAAAATGCTTCCGTGAAAGAAAGGTTCACCTTCTCTACCGCAGTCGCAAGTGCCGCCCCACTAACTCCAAAATTCCCGATCTCCCAAAGCCCACTATGATACACGATGCTGACGAGCAATAGTGACCCGGCAAAGTTGGCAAAGTAGACGAAACACCAGTTCCGGAGCATTGCATTTATCGTCACCTTGCCACTGAGAACACCCATCAAAATCAGACAATTCCCCGTGAAAAGCTCAGAGCCAGCGAGGATGACAAGCACCAGACCAACGCTAAAGACGCTTCCGCCCAGAAACCTTGTGAAGCCTATGCCGAGGTGTTGAGATAGGTCGTGTGTGACCATCGTGCATAGCTCTGCACCAAAACCTACATACACGCCGGCCAACATCCCCAGCATAAGCATTGACAATATGCAAAGCCGAGATTTTGTCTCGCTGATCTTTACAACCTCTGCTGCAATCTCTTTCGGGGCACGAAACCAGCCATCGCCTGCCACCGGCCAGCTAATGTCTGGCACGGGCTCTTCCTCGCCCTCCTCGGTCGCTTCGACAACGCCTACAATCTCTTGCTCCTCTTCCACCGTCACGTTAATCGGCAGGCCCTTTGTAGCCCTCTGTTCTTCTCCATATTGCATGGCCATTTGTGTATATTCTAGCGAATCTTCGGCAATGCACGCAATCAGGGAATCCCTTAATTACACCTTCGAAATCCCTTAATTCCTGAGGGAGAGGGCTGTGGGGAAAAAGCGCAGCATAGCGCGGTGGGTGGTCCTGTCAAGCGTCGAACGAGGTCAGTCCTTCGTGGATGGCATACTTTACGAGCTCGGCGAGGCTGTCAACTCCCAATTTCCTCATTATGTGATGGCGGTGTGTCTCGACGGTCTTGGGACTGACGTAGAGCTCCGAAGCAATTTCCTTGGTACTTTTTCCCTCCGCCAAGAGCTGAAGCACCTCGCGCTGGCGGGGCGTCAGGACGGCCCAAGCAGAAGAGTCATCCTCTGCCAATCCACTGACATAATCTTCGACCACCACTTCACTGATTTGGGGACTGAGATAGGCGCGACCGGCGGCGACGGAGCGAATAGCGCTGACCAATTCTTCAGCAGCGCAATCCTTCAACAGATAGCCGGAGGCACCCGCCTGTAGCGCCCCGGCCACGAAGCGCCGGTCTAAATGCATTGACAGAACGATGACCTTCGGGGCCGGAGACTGTGCCAGAATCTGGCGAGTGGCTTCAACGCCGTTAAGATTCGGCATAGCCAGATCCATAACGACGACATCAACAGATTGCTGTGTCGCCAGTTCAACGGCCTCTCGGCCGTCGCTGGCTTCGGCCACCACTTCGATATCGGGCTCCGCATCAAGCAGGCGGCGTAGGCCAGTGCGCACAATATTGTGGTCATCTGCCAGCAACACTCGCATATCCAGCTCACTGCTCCTTATCTGTTGCGGCTTGTTCCTGCAGCTTCAGCGGCATTATCATAGCAACTCGGGTGCCGGCGCCGGGCTGTGACTCTATCTGCAGTACGCCGCCGAGATAGCTGAGCCGTTCTCGAATGTCAAACAGCCCAAACCCGGGGGGACGCTCCGGGGAATCCAATTGCTCCACGTCAAAGCCGATGCCCTCGTCCTGCACTACTACTCGCACCTGGTCACCGTTCGTATCAATAGAGACTCTTGCTGTGTTAGTCTGGGCATGCTTGATAACGTTGATTAGCAGCTCGCGCACCGCCCGGAACAAAACGATGCCGACCTCGTCATCAGTCGGCGCGGGATGGCTATCTTGCTGGATGCTGAAAACCACGCCGTGCTCTTCTTCTAGCTGTTCGGCCAGCCATTCCATCGCTGCCACAAAACCCAGCTCGTACAAAATCGGGGGACTCAACTGAAATGTCAGTGAGCGGGTCCTATTGATAGCTTCGTCGAGTAATCCACTGACTTCACCGAAGATTGAAGCCACATCAGACGGGACCGACGACTCATCCAGACCCGCCATTCTCATTTTGCACAGCGCCAGGGTCTGACTGATATCGTCGTGCAACCCGGCAGCAATTGCCCGGCGTTCTTGTTCTTCGACTGAGGCCAACTGTGTTGCCAGCGCCCGCAATCGTTCTTCACTTTCCCTAATCCTGGTTGTCGCTTGCGCGGTCTTTTCACTGAGCCAGGCAACGGTCGCACTTACGACAACAAATAGACAACTCCTGACAATATCGTCCGTAAGTGAACCTAAGGAAGCGAAATGATGTGATAGCAGTAGAAAAGCTCCGGAAGAGACGGCCAACAGAATTCCCCATCTCTGCCACCAGAGGCTCGCAATGATAATGGGTACGTAGAAAAGGTGACTGACGATGACTTGTTGGCGCAAACTGAAGTGGAAATGGAGAGTAGAAAGCAGACAGACAGCCCATAGTAAGCTTAGCAGGACCAGCCGTACGAACTGAGAGGGTTTCCTTGATTGCTCCGACACCTGTACTGTTGCCCCCTCTGGCAGAATGCTCCGGCGCACCAGCGGCACCAGGGCAACTATCAATATAGCCCCCATAGCTGCGCAAGTTATAGCAACAGTACCCATTTCACCCCTCCTGCTAACCGTTGGCAGGGAAAGACGTCGGCTGACCACGCAGCAGGCGTGCATCGACTCACCTGCAGGGTGTTATTGAATTTCAGTCTCCACCATCTCGGCAAGCTGGCGAGCGCGGGCCAGATCCTCAGGTGTATTCACATTTAGCAGGAGACGATCAGGGGATCCAAACTGCCGCAGCTCCTTTTCCGGGATCCGCCGCAGACCAACTTGCTCAAAGAAGCTATCCACCCGGTGCTGACCACGGGCCAGAGCTTGCTCAATTGCTCCCAGACATGCCGAAGAATAAGCAGCACACAGTGGCTGATCGCGGCCACCGACCACCGGCACGACAGCGTCGGCGCCGACCAGAACATCTACCAGACAGGCCAGCAGTTCGCTGCTGACAAAAGGTACGTCGCAGGAAACAACCAGATAGGCATCAGCGGGGACCTTGTGCATGCCTGTAGCAATTGCGGCCAGCGGCCCAGCCATAGCGCGCTCATCAGCAACCACTTCTATACCCGACGGACCCCTGTCCCCACCGACCACGAGCATCTCATCGACTACCCGAGCAACGGCCCGGCAGACGCGGACAATCATAGGCACGCCGGCCACCGCCAGCCAGCACTTGTCAGGACCTAGCCGGCGGCTGTGACTGCCAGCCAGGATCAGGCCAACTATTCCATGGTCATTCATCAGTATCGTCCGCTGCCTCCGTACGAAGTATGTGCTGACAATTCTCTCTAACCGACATTACCCATATGCTTTCCTACTACGTGTAATATTCTTCGCTTGACACACCAATTCCTCGCGCTGCTAGCCAAATAGCTCAGCTGGCTCGCCATACTCAGGCCCAAACAGACCCATCCAACTGCTGACGTAAGCGGCGTGCCAGCATAGGGCTGGTACCATCCGTTGAGACTGCGATGCTCGTCGGCCCTCGGCGGATAGTTGCGGGTACGAAAAAATTACACAATTCAGGATAGTCTGCAACATTGACCAGTTGGCCAGCCTCCAGTGCCGCATGACCAATCTGCTCGTTGACTGTCGGGTCATCTGCGCTTGCTATTACCAAGAAGGCCTCACGAATGTCGGTAACTGTCGCATCTTGGA
The DNA here is from genome assembly GCA_030615605.1 of bacterium. Taxonomy (GTDB): domain Bacteria; phylum Armatimonadota; class Zipacnadia; order Zipacnadales; family Zipacnadaceae; genus JALGTD01. The sequence continues at coordinate 469 of JAUWYY010000041.1, read as the reverse complement.
CTTTGGCCTCGATCTTCCCTCTTACAGCCAATCTCTGCAGCTCCTCGGTCATCTTCGGCGCGACGACCGTGACGGCAGCACCGGCTTCTGGCAAGCCACTGACCTTCCTCGTGGCCACCGCACCACCACCAAACACCACGCATCGCTTGTCAGTAAGCAACAACGCCATGGGATAAATATTACTCATCGCCAGGATACAGCAGTTGTGATGTAACAATCTGGCTCCAATAGAAGTGCTATGGACAGACAGCGTGAGTTGTGCTAAACTGACACTGAGTGGTAATGGTTCGAGTAACAGTCGCGTATAGGATAACATTTAGCCTGCGAGAGTCAAGTCTCATGATTTCCTGGTGAGGCAAGCCATGACCAATATAGATAGCTTGTTTGATCTGAAGGCCGTACGGGCGGAGTTGCGGCTGAGCCAGTCGGAACTCGCAGTGCTCCTGGGTGTCTCTCTGCGCACCATCCA
>JAUWYY010000028.1 GCA_030615605.1 bacterium | reverse complement strand
TGGATGGTGCGCAGAGAGACACCCAGGAGCACTGCGAGTTCCGACTGGCTCAGCCGCAACTCCGCCCGTACGGCCTTCAGATCAAACAAGCTATCTATATTGGTCATGGCTTGCCTCACCAGGAAATCATGAGACTTGACTTTCGCTGGATAGATGTCATCCTATACGCGATTGCTACTCGAACCCTTAGCACTCAGTGTCAGTTTAGCACAGATCACGTTGTCCGTCAATAGCACTTCTATTGGAGCCAGATTGCTACATCAGAACTACTGTGTCCTTGCGATGAGTAATACCTATCCCACGGCGTTGTTGCTTACTGACAAGCGATGCGTGGTGGTTGATGGTGGTGCGGTGGCCAGGAGGAAGGTCAGTGGCTTGCCAGAAGCCGGTGCTGCCGTCACGGTCGTTGCGCCGAAGATGACCGAGGAGCTGCAGAGAATGGCTGCAAGAGGGAAGATCGGGATCAAAGTCCAAGAGGCGACAGTTACCGATATTCGTCAGGCCTTCTTAGCAAGCGCAGATGACCCGACGGTCAACGAGCAGATTGGTCATGCGGCACTGGAGGCTGGCCAACCGGTCAATGTTGCAAACTATCCTGAATTGTGTAATTCTTTCGTACCCGCAACTATCCGCTATCCGCCGAGGGCCGATGAGCATTGCCGTTTCAACGGATGGTACCAGCCCTATGCTGGCACGTCGCTTACGTCAGCAGTTGGATGGGTCTGTTTGGGCCTGAGTATGCGCGCTAGCTGAGCTACTTGGCTAGCAGCACGAGGAATTGGTGTGTCAAGCGAAGAGTATTACACGTAGTAGTAAAGCATATGGGTAATGTCGGCTAGAGAGAATTGTCAGCACATACTTCGTACGGCTGCAGCGGGCGAGACTGATGAACCAGCAGCGAACTGCTGGCCTGTCTGGTAGATGTTCTGGTCGGCGCCGACGCTGTAGTGCCGGTGGTCAGTGGCCGCGATCAGCCACTGTGTGCTGCTTATTCTTCGGCGTGTCTGGCGGCGATTGAGCAGGCTCTGGCCTGCGCCCGCCAGCTTGCCGAGACGGTAGAGACTGAGGTTCAATAGCACCCGGCAGGTGAGTCGATGCACGTCTGCTGCCTGAGCAGCCGATATCTTTTCCTGCCAACGGCCTCAGTCCACGGCCCAGGAAGCAGTTATGCCCGTCGAGCGACTCGAAATGCGCTGAACTGGCCGTCTTGCGTTAACACCACTTGTTGACACCTCGCAGCAATGCTATATCGTAGTCATTCGGCGGATTGTCACCGATAGCGCCTCGCTTCTCTGCACAACTTCCTGCTTTAAGTCAATTCAAGAAACTACTTAGAAAGGCCAAGAGTAACGAAGCGCCCCGTGACCCGTATCACTCAGTGAGTCTTGACAATTCTGGGCCAAAGACAATAGCATACGCGTTGGTGCGAGCCACAGTTCAAGGACGTGCCGCCCTTTCGACGTGAGGCTCTTTGGCTATTTGCAAGCCTAGTGTCCACCGAGAAGCGCTGAGAGAGGCCGGTCTGCACTGGGTACGCTCGTTGCTGTGGGAGTTGACGGAACCCAACTCGTGGGATGGGCCGACGTCCGATCAGCGTATCGGGCCCAGCCTTCGTCCCGGTATCGAAGACACTCTAGTAAGGAGAATCTAAAGCATGGAGATGAGTCGACGGGCTTTTCTCACTACGACTGATGTGATGGCCGGGACGCTGGGACTAACGTAGCAGGTGATACCACTGGTGGGGGGCAGTTCAAACATACGGCCGTGTCTCACTGCTATCCAGGTACTCTTTCCTTTGGTGGGTCCGATAGATTGCAAAATTTTTTTGCCTGCACCGAAGGAATCTACCTGAAAAAAGAGGAATGTGCCTGGCAGTAGAGCATGTCAAGTTCGGTTTCCCTACGATTCGACCGCTACAAAAGGCTTGAGGACAAATAGTAATGAATGAGCTAGTTCCAGTAGTGTGCCCCTTTTGCGGGGTTGGCTGCGGGATGTATCTGCAGCTTCTCGATGATGGCCTCGTAGCAACGCTGCCCAGCCGCAGTGACCCAATATCCGATGGGCGGTTATGTGTGCGGGGCTGGCGAGCAGGAGACCTTCTGGTCAACTCGCAGCGGCTGACCTCGCCCCAGATAGGGGGCGAGCCAACCTCCTGGACCGAGGCCCTCCAGCAAGCGAGTCAACTCCTGGCGGGGATGGCAGGCAGCCGAGTAGGGATGTTAGCAGCAGGTCACCTGACCAACGAGGAGGGCTTTGCTCTCAGCTATTTTGGCCGCGAGGTGCTGGGCACTGCTCACCTGGACAACTTTGGCAGAATGGTTGATGGTCCGGCCTTGTGGGGACTGGAACACAGCCAGGGACAGGCCTACCGGCGACCGGGGCTGAATACGCTGCCCGACTATGATGTGCTGGTGTGCCTGAATTCGAATCTACGGGAGCTGAATGATGAGGCGGGCGCCTGGGTGCACAAAGCCCGCGCAGCCGGATCCAGGCTAGTCGTTATTGACGCGGTAGATGACGGACTGGGCCAGGATGCACAGCTCTATGTCCAGCACAAGCCCGGAGCGCAAGCGGCAGTGTTGCAGGAGCTGTCGCGACAGCTCGCCCATAGAACTGAGCCGCTTCTCTCCCCAGATGTTGCCGAACTGGGGCCTGCTGAATTAACTGACCAACTGCGCGAGGCTGCTGACCTGATAGCGGCAGCCGACCGCGTTGCCGTCGTCTTCTCAACCCGCGCCGTACCTACTCCGGAGTTGGCAGTGGTAGCTAGCGAAATAGCTAGACAGATTAGTGAGGCTGCTGACCAGCAGGCTGAGGTCTTTGCAATTGCGGGAACTGCGAATTCAGTGGGACTCATCCATATGGGCCTACTTCCTGACCAGTCCGGCTCAGATAGTGAAGGATTGGGCCTCGGTGAGATGCTGGCGCCAGAACAAGAGGGTCTGGATGGATTGATTGTTATTGGCGAAGATCTGTCCGGATGGATCGGAGAAGAGGCGCTGGAAGCACTCAAAGACAAGCTGGATGCACTCATTGTGATAGATAGTCTGTCTACTCCCTGCACGCGACTTGCCGATGTGGCGCTGCCGCTGGCGGGCTTCGGTGAGAGAGAATGTAGCTATACCCAACTTTCGGGCGAGGTCTGCTGGTCGGGGGCTGCTGTCTCACCTCCTGGCGAGTCTCGTCCGCTGCCAGCGATACTCGCAGAGTTTGCCAGTAGCTTGGATAGCCCCTCAGGTGCGGCGCAGACTGAAGCCATCTGGCAGCAGATCAGCGCGCAGATAAGTGGATACGAACAGATCCAGCTTGCGGCATTGCGCAGCGAAGGTCGGGTGGCATTGGGGCCGACGGCACCGCTTCCCCAATCTGGTGAAGTTGACTTAGATTATCAGCCACCAAGCCGTGACGAGGCCGGGGTGGGGTCTTACACGCTCATCAGCCGCCCCGATAAGAATTGGTGGATATTAGACGGGCGAGTGCCAGCGATTCCGGTGTTATATCGCGAGGCGCGTGACCGACAGACCCGCTATGCCCTGATGAATCCGGCGGATATGGAGGAGGCACAGATCCGGCCAGGGCGATCTGCATCTATCGAGACGGCACAGGGCAGCGAGGAGCTAATGATTCACGAACATCCGGGCGTACCCACTGGATACATAGTGCTGCCCGCCCACCAACTGGCGCTTATTGGGCGGTTGATGGGGCCCGGCCAGTATGACAGGGAAAGCAGCGGTGTGTTGCGGGCTCCTGTTGCGGCAGAGTTGAAGAAGGGCTAGTCTTATGAATAATGTTGCGAGATTTGTGTTGCCGGCTCCTCGGTTGTCGGAGGCCTTGGAGGCGCTACTGGAGCTTCCGGACCAGGTTGTTGCACCTGTTCGAGCGGCACGAGGCGATGTCCACTTTGAACCGGTAGAGAGTGCTGACCAGATACAGACCGATTTTGGTAATACGTTGGTTTCGCCGATTGAGTATCTGTTGCCCAGTCAGGAAGTTATGTTTGAATATCGGCTCGGGCCGCAGGGGCAGCCCGAGCTTACTGCGCCAGCGCCTCCGCCCGACCGCATCATCTTCGGGCTTCGCCCCTGCGATGTTGCCGCCATTGAGTACGCTGACCACTTCTACGTGGAGCGGGAGCCGGCAGATACTCTATATGCCGCTCGCCGGCAAGCAACCACTCTGATCGCCCTGGCGTGCGCTGAACCAGCAAACGAGACCTGCTTCTGCTCGTGCTGCGAGGGCGGCGGGCCGGTCAGCGAATCAGGCTTTGATGTCCAATTAACTCCGTTGGGCGACCAATACTTGGTCGAAGTTGGCACTGAGAAAGGGCAGCGTATCGCCCAGCAGTGGCAGAGCCTGCTCAAGCCGGCTGCAGATGAACTGTTGGAGGTGCGGGAGGCACAAACCCGCCAGGTGATGGAGCAGCAGCTCGAAACCAAGTCTAACCTGGCGGCGGCAATTCGGCGTATTACCGCAGAGCAGGTCAATCCGGAAATCTGGGAGGCCATTGGCCACGACTGTTATAGCTGTGGGGGCTGCTCGTACCTCTGCCCGGTTTGCACTTGCTACGATGTTGTGGATGTAGAATATGATGATACCAGCGGAGCCCGCATTAGGCGCACTGACTCGTGTCGCCTGGCCGGATTTGTCCGGGAAGCTACCGGTCATATCCCTCGGGCCACCGCGGCCTCGCGCGCCCGCTGGTATGCTTACCATAAGCTTAGCTACGACTACCACGAGCAGTACGGGCGCTACGGCTGTGTAGGCTGCGGACGATGTGTTATTACCTGCTTGGGCCAGATAGACATGCCTGCGGTTTGCGCCCGGGTCCGCCAGTCCGAAACCGAAGCAGCAAGCTAGCAGAGTTGCAAGGGAGAGAAAATGGAGCAAGTTGATCATATTCCCCGACCGGCAATAATCGAAAGCATTCGCCCAGAGACACCAACGGAGAAGACGTTTGCCCTCCGGTTTACTGACGGGGACCCCTTCAACTTCCAGGCGGGCCAGTTCTGTATGCTCTCGGTACTGGGGAGGGGTGAGGCGCCCTTTTGCATTGCCTCGTCGCCGGCCCAGACTGATGCCATCCAGGTAACCGTGCGCAGCTATCCCGAAGGGGAGGTCACCTCAGCTCTTCACGAGTTGACAAAAGGGGACTACGTGGGGATACGGGGGCCGATGGGCAACGGCTTCCCGCTGCAGGACTTCGTGGGTCGAGACATTCTGGTTGTCGCTGGCGGCATTGGTCTACCCGCGGTACAGGCTTCGCTGCTATATCTGCTCGAGCACCGCAGTGATTACCGTAATGTGACGCTGCTATATGGAGCGCGCACGCCCAGTGACCGGGTCTACAAGGACGACCTCGCCGAATGGGAGCAGTCGCCGGACATACTCTGCAAGCAGACCGTTGATATGAAAGGTGACGACGACAGTTGGGAGGGGCCTGTGGGCCTCATTACCACCCTTTTTGAGGCTTTGGAGATAGACGGGTCGCAGACCTCGGTTATCATTGTTGGTCCGGCGGTTATGTATCCCTTCGTTGTTGCCGAATGTCGCCAGAAGGGTATTGCCGATGAGAATATGTATTTTTCGCTGGAGCGACATATGAAGTGCGGCGTGGGCAAATGCGGGCACTGCACCATCGGCGACAAATACGTATGCCTGGACGGGCCGGTCTTCACTTATAGCGAGATGCAGCAGATGAAGGGCGAGTAACACCAGTAGCGGTCTCGCCGCTATGATAGTCACGGGGAAGGCGCAGCGATGGCAAAGATACTGATTGTAGACGACCAGCCCAACATTGTCCGCACCGTCCAGGTGGCTCTGGAGTCGCAGGGATACGAGGTGCTGACGGCTGGCTCCAAGGAAGAAGCGGAAGCGGTGGCAGTTGCCGACAAACCGGATCTTATGATCGTTGATGTGATGATGCCAGAGGGGACCGAAGGCTTTCACCTGGTGTGGAAGATACGACAGATGGAAGACGAGGCGCTTAGCAGTGTTCCTATTATTATGGCGACGGGCATTCACGAGACGACTGAGCTGCGCTTCTATCCCGATCAGACCGACGGTACCTATGAGCCCGGTGAGTTCCTGCCGGTGCAGGCGTGGATGGATAAGCCCATCGCGGTTAAGGACCTACTGGAGAAGGTGGAGCGACTTCTGGGTGAATAGACGAGGCTGCCCGCCAGCGGGCAATATTGTCAAGTATTAGCATGAAGGTAGTTGTACCTAACTTCAATCAAGGCCTGCCAAGGCCGAGTGCAGAGTGTAAATAAATGAGTGTATTAGCAGAACTGTCAGCGCGCGAGTTATTGGTGCCCCTAGTGGCTGCTCCTCTCATTGGAGCACTGTTGTGCATCTTCCTGAAGAGGCGAGTCAGCGACTATGTGGCGGCCATCTTTGCGGCTATCACGCTGGTGCTGGCGATAGGCGCCATCGGCGACGTTTTCGGCAACCTGGACAGCACCATCAGCGTGCCGCTGGGTAGGCTGCCGATGTTGGGCGGTGAGACGGGAGTAGCCCCCCTGGTTTTCGAGCTGTCTATAGATGCCCTGGGCGCGCTGATGCTGTTTATCGTGGTGGTTATCGGCTTTCTGGTGGTTGTCTACTCCTCTGAGTATCTCAGTCCCAACAACGTCGAGCACGCCGCCGGAGAAAACAAGGGCAGATACTATGCCTGGCTGCTGCTGTTTTTGGGCGCAATGGTTGGCATAGCAGTCTCGGGCAACTTCCTGCAGATGTTTATCTTCTGGGAGCTCACTACCCTCTGCTCGTGGGCGCTCATCTCTCACTATCAGAACGAAGAGTCGCTGCGCGCCGGCTTCAAGGCACTGGTGATGACCGCCATCGGCGGGCTGTTCTTCCTGCTGGCGCTGGTGCTGTTGTATCTGAATCTGGATACGAACCCCTTCGCCTTCGATGCTTTGGGACGAGTAAGCCCGGAAGTGCGCACCCTGGTCTTCGTCTTCCTGCTTATTGGAGCTTGGGCCAAAGCGGCTCAGTTTCCTTTCTTCACCTGGCTACCCGATGCTATGGCCGCACCGACCCCGATTAGTTGCTACCTGCACGCAGCGGCGATGGTCAAGGCCGGCGTCTTCTTGATGGCACGAACCGTCTCAGCCAGCTTTGGACTCTCTTACGGAATGGGGCTGCTGATGGGGCTGATGGCGCTGGGTACAATCTTCATTGTTGTGTTCCTGTTTTTGTTCCAGGACGACCTGAAAAAGATACTGGCGCTTTCCACTATCGCGCACCTGGGATACATACTGATTGGCTGCGCCCTGGGCGTGTGGGGCTCGGCTGTAGCCTTTCAGGGCGGACTGCTGCATATCGCCGCGCATGGCTGCGGCAAGGGACTGCTGTTCCTGGCGGTGGGAATGCTCACCTACTACACCGGCAGCCGGCGAATCTCGGAGCTGTCGGGGCTAGGTGCTAAGTTGCCCCTGGTTGCCCTGGCGTTCTTTGTAGGAATCTTTACAATTACGGGAGTGCCGCCGCTGGCGGGCTTCTGGAGCAAGTTTATGATCCTGGCCGGCGCTTTAGAACTGGGTGGATTCGCGGCAGTGATCGCTATTTTGTTGCTGATCGAGACAATGATTACCTTTGGGTTTTTCTTATGGGTAGGCCACCGGGTATTCTTTGGCAAGCCGTCGGCTGTGGTAACTGAGGTGGAAAGATCGATAACCATAATGCACGTAGTCATCATTATTCTGGCCGTGCTTTGCGCCGTTGTGCATCTGTTTGCGATTCCGCTGATTGAACACGTACCGCTGGGGATGTGAAGAAAGAATGAATAGCAGTACACTGCTGCTTGCCGCACTGATATTGTTGGGCGTCGGAGCTGTCATCACTGTTTTCATCGCCCGATATCGCACTCTTTGCGGTTATGTGGCCTTTGTGGTGGTGTTGGTGTCTTCCGTTTGGATTTCACTAGTAAGCTGGACGGCACTGACGACTGGACCGGTTACGGTTCCTCTGAACTTTGTCACTATTACCGCATTTAATAGTTCATTGGAATTTGTTGTGAACGAGTTAAGTGCGATATTCCTGTTGCTGACGGCCTTCATTATGACGTGCGCCAGCCTGTTTTCCATCCGCTACATCCAGGCTCCGATGTATCAACGCTACAGCTTGACCCGATACTATCCGATATTGCTACTTTTCTACATTAGCGTTATCAGCGTATTGTCTGTCCACAATATGTTGTTTTTCCTGTGTTTCTGGGAGTTTATGACGTGGACGTCATATGTGCTGGTAGTTTTCCACTGGGTTGAGCCTGAATCAAGTTCTGCCGGTCTGCGCTACTTCATCGCCGCCCACGTCGGCACCGGTTGTATGGTGCTGGCTACCATTATTCTGTACAGTCATGCCGGCATGCTCGACTTCTCAGCGCTGCGAGATACAATGGCACAACTGATGGTTTCTAGCCCGGTGACGGCACATACCGTAATAGGTCTATTTGTGATCGGTTTTGCTACTAAAGCCGGCATTTTACCCTTCGGTTTTTGGATACCAGCGGCATATAGAGCTGCTCCTGGTGCCTTTTCGGCTGTTATGGCTGGTTGTCTGGAGAAGTTGGGCGTCTACGGTGTGCTGGTAGTTTTCATGTTGTTGACACCGGTGTCTCGCCATACTACAGTCTGGGGAGTTTGGATTGCGGTGTTGGGTACTGCTTCGCTGTTTGTTGCGACCCTGACAGCTCTACAACAGACTGATTCCAAGCACCTGCTGTCCTTTCATAGCATTGGCCAGGTGGGCTACATCTGGCTGGGAGTAGGAGCAGGCTTGGCGCTGCTGCGCATCAGTCCTCCGCTAGCGGTAATGGCTTTAGTAGCTGGTCTGTTCCACGCCATTAATCACGGATTCTTCAAGTCATTGCTATTCTGCAGCGCCAGTTCCGCCGTCTATCGCACCGGAGTTCGGGATATGGATAAGATGGGGGGACTTATGTACATAATGCCAGTAACGGCGGTTAGTGCCATCGTGGGCTCCCTATCAATTTCAGGAATTCCCGGCTTCAATGGGTTTGTGAGTAAATGGCTTATATTTGCAGGTACAATTATGGGGGGCCTAAGCATTCCGTCACTGGTCTTTATGGGTATTGCTGCTATCTTTATATCGGCGGTAACTCTGGCCTCCTTTGTTAAGTTTTTGGGCATGGTATTCTTGGGCAAGCTGGAGGTGGGACCGGAGGTGGAGCGGCGGGAAGTACCAGTGAGTATGATTATTCCCCAGGTCGCACTCGGCATCTTTTGCATACTGTTCGGAGTGTTACCAGTAGTCGCGATAAAGCCTCTGTACACTGCGGTCAGCAGGATGTTGCCTGGGAACTACGCACCAACATTTGCCTCCGTGTTTGGCAGCTCGCCGCTGACGGTCAACCTCAGCCTGACTGGAACGGCCAGCGGCAGTTGGGGACCGATAGTCGTCCTGGTGGCCTTTGCTGGGTGTCTGGCGCTGGCCTATTTTATCTTCCGGATGGGAGGTGCCCAGACCCGCACGGTGCCTATGTGGCTTTGTGGGGAGGAGCATCCGTTCGCCGAGGTCCGCTATCCGGTGCACAGCTTCCTGCTGCCGTTCAACCGGCTATTTGCCACCATATACCCGTCTATTCCCATGCCCAGGCTCCCGCGGCCCAGCACGATTTTGCGGGCGCTCAATATTGACGATTGGTTGTACTATCCGGGCTTGCGGCTGGGCGAGCGCATTATTCGAGTGCTCCGGGCCACGCATGCCGGAAATTCCCAGCTCTATATGCTGTGGGTGATCGTAGGAGCAGCACTGGCGATAATTGTGCTATTTACGATGTGATGTGTCGTATGGAACTTGTCGGTGGCAGTTGATGGCTGACAGATATAGCAGCAGATGAGGGAAACGAAGAAAGGGTAAGACAATGACCTTTGTACTCAATCTGGGGCTGGCTTTGCTGGGAGGTCCGTTACTGGCGGGGGTGGTGCGCAAGATGGTGAAGGCCCGCGTACACTCGCGCCAGGGCCCGCCCATCATCCAGCCCTTCTACGACCTGTTTAAGCTGCTAGGCAAAGAAGACCTGGAGTCGTCGCCCAGCCTGGTGCTGCGCTATGCCCCGATGGTAGCGTTGGCCGCTATCCTGGCGGCGGCGCTGCTGACGCCGATGGGCGTGCGACCGCCGCTAGGCGGCCACGGGGATATGATAGTCTTCACCTATTTTATCACCATCGCCGCGGTAATGGTGATTTTTGCTGGACTGGTCAGTGCCAGCCCCTACTCGATGATGGGCGCTGGTCGAGAGATAATGATGCATCTGGTGGTTGAGCCGGTGCTGATTATCTGCCTGGTGATAGCGGCCATTAAGTCCGGTTCACTGGTGATGTGGGATATGGCCGCATGGAACTACGTGAATGGTCCATCTATATCAATGATAGTCGGCGGGGTGGCCCTTCTATTGGCATTACAGGCCCAGATCGGCAAAATCCCCTTCGACATCGCCGAAGCTGAGACTGAGATTATGGGCGGGCCTCTTGTTGAGCTGAGTGGCCCGAAGTTGGCGCTGTTTGAATGGGCATTCTTTGCTCGCCAGATTGTCTACGCCTCGGTACTAGCGGCCATCTTTATCCCGTGGGGAACCGGCTTTGCGCTTCCCTGGAACATCGGAGCCCATCTGTTGAAAATCACCGTGATTATACTGCTGGTGGGCCTGATTGATGTGGTGAACCCACGGCTGCGGATAGACCAAGCCATGTCCTACTTCTTTGGAGTGGTATTCGTCGCGCTGGTGGGCATGGCATTTGCCCTGATTGGTGCATAGCTGGCTTGGTTCCTATCAAGGCGATTGAGAGGAGTAATCAGTAATGCATTTCAGTCCCATCCTGACTTTCGCATTGGGCGTATTGATAATGGGCGTCTTTGCTGCTGAAGTACGTAATCTGGTGGTCTCGACATGGGCGTATCTAGTCCACTCGCTATTCCTGGCTTGTACGATCGGTGCCTTCGCGGTGCTGACTGGACACGGCCAACTGTATTACTGGGTGCTGGCGACAGTCATCACTAAGGTTGTCTTCATTCCGCTAATGCTGCGATGGTATGTAGTCCGTCATCATGCCACCGAAGTTCGCCCGGCATTGGGTTTTCGGCTATCATTGACGATTCTATCCTTGGTATTGATTGGCTTTTTCAAACTTGTACATACCTATCTAGACTTTGTCGCTCCCACAGAGGCCGCCACATTGGAGCCTTATCGCTCAAGCTTGGCAGTAGCTTTGACTGTCTTTGTGCTGGCTTTGTACATACTGGTGACGCGACGCGATGCTATTAAGAACGTTATCGGTGTGTGCCTGCTGGAAAACGGGGCCCATCTGTCGCTAGTGATTTTGGCACCAATGCTGCCCGAAACTGTGCTACTGGGTATCACTAGTAGCATTGTTCTCTCTGCGGGAATGCTGATCTACATAACAGCTAGGGTGTACGATGTTATTGGTACGGTTGACACCTCTAAGCTGTCGCGCTTGCGTGGGTAGGCGAGCTGAGTAGCATGGCAAGAGTTTACAATCCGAGGCAAACTGCACTAAAGACCGATAGAACCAAAGACTTTCTCGAATAATCAGGAGTGTAACGATTGATGGCTGAGTCATTCCTGCCGCTAGCCTTAATAGGTGTCCCTGTAGTTGCCAGCTTGATCATCTTCACTCTGGGAATAAAGTGGAGGTTGTGTCGTGAGGGTGCTGCCATAGGAGGCGCGGCGTTGACTGCGTATTTGGCAGTCCTCCTGGCAAGACGTGTCGTCACAGTTGGGCCATTGCAAGATTGCCCGCTAGACTTGTATGCTGATGGCCTCAGCGCCCTGGTTGTGTTGTTGGTTAGCATTGTAATGCTGATCATTGTCGGATACTCGCTGCGGTATATGCAGTACCAGGTCGAGCAAGGGCTAACCACTAGTCACCGATTGGTCCTATACTACGGTTTGCTGATGCTCTTCGCCGCAGTGATGATGTGGGCATGTCTGACTAACAATATGATATGGCTCTATGTAGCGCTGGAGGGTACTACCTTAGCTACAGCTTTGTTGGTGTGCTTTAACTGGAACAACGAAGGACTGGAGGCCAGCTATAAGTACGTACTGATAGTAGTCACAGGCCTATGTTTTGCTTTGTTTGGCACCGTGCTGCTGTATTCGGCAGCCGGCCAGTATAGTCCTGGCCGGCCAGCATTGCTGCTTACCGAACTGGGACGAATAATTCCGCTTATTCCCCGCAGTGTCAGTCTGTTAGCAGTTGCCTTCTTCATAGTGGGCTTCGGTACTAAGGCGGGACTGATTCCTTTTCACGCCTGGTTGCCCGATGCTCACTCCGAGGCGCCTGCCCCAATTAGTGCACTGCTGTCGGGGCTGGTAATCAAGGTGGGGGCTTACGCGTTGGCGCGTACGGTCACCATCTTCGCCCCCCACTACGACGCAGTAATAGTATTTGTAGCCATCATAGCTTCGGCCAGTATGATCATCGGCATCCTTATGGCCTGGGCGCAGGACGACCTGAAACGACTGCTGGCCTTTCACAGTGTCAGCCAGATTGGTTACATAATCGAAGGGCTGGGGTTTGGTACCTACCTGGGCGTGTATGGCGGGCTATTTCACCTGGTAAATCACACGCTATTCAAAACGTTGCTGTTTCTTAGTGTTGGGGCGGTGATGTATGCAACTGGAGGGCTTCGGCGAATAAGTCAGCTAGGGGGACTAGGCCGGCGGATGCCCATAACAGCGTTTTGCTTTTTCATCGGTGCCATAGCGATGGGTGGTCTGCCGCCGCTCAACGGTTTTTGGAGCAAGCTAACCCTGTTTATGGCTGGAGGCGAGTTACACCTGTGGTGGGCCGTGGCCATAGGCATGGTTGTCAGTATTTTGACCTTAACGTGTATGGTGCATACGGCCTATAAGGTGTTCTGGGGGCACCCAACGACCGAGCCGGCCACGAATCCGGGCATCAGGGAAGTGCCTATCTCTATCTGGCTGGGCATGGCTGTCTTGGCGGTTTTGTGCATCGCCATAGGAGTCTATCCCCAACTGATTCATCCGCTCCTACATCGGGGGACCGAGTCTATCCTGGCGGTCTACCGCGCCGGGGCTATTCCATAACTGTGGTGCAGATAAGCTAAACCGGAAACAAGAAGGTGGATCTGAGTGTCAAAAGCTGCCCTTAGTTGGGCGATAATTGGATTTGTGGTAACTGCGACTCTCCTGTGCTGGACGACAGGCTGTGGCCGGGTTCATCCGGGCGAGCCCGCAGTCCGCGCTCAGCCAGCGGTGAAGATAGCGATTATGCCACGGTACTCACTGCAGACGATGTCAAAGAGATATATGCCTTTGGTTAAGCATCTACGCAGCGAAACCAGCTATGATATCAGGTATATCTCCGCCGTCGGATATTCCAGCTTTCTCAGCGCAGTAGAGCAGGCTGATGCCGACTTCGCCTTCGTCAATCCAGTGGCATATGTGACCTTGCGAAAGACCCGGGGCGCCTATCCTCTGGTTATGACCCAGGACCCTGATTTCGCCGGTGGTCCTCCGCGCGCCACATACCGGGGTGTTATCCTGGTGCGGGCCGACAGTGGTATTGCCAACATCGCCGATCTAAGAGGCAACATAATAGCCTCCGCCCCGCAGATGGCCGTGGCTGGCTACCTTGCTCCTGTGGCGCTCTGTCGGCGCCAGGGGCTGAACGTAAGCCGGCAGGCTACCGTGGTCGCCTGCCCCACCCAGGAGGACGTACTGAAGCGATTGCAAGGGGGTAGGGCTGACGCCGGCTTCGTCCGCGAAGACATCTGGCGCGAAGCTGTCGGTGGTGGCCCGACCGGGACCGAACTAAGCCCTATTGCCTACACCGAGACCTACCCAGGCTGGTGCATCTGCGCGATGGGCGACACTGATCCTGCGATGGCCGAAGTCGTGAAGCAGGAGCTACTGGAGCTTAAATGGGACGATGGCGTACTGGGAGCTGCCAGCCTGCACGGCTTTGTGGAAGCCAGCGATGAGCAATATAACATTGTCCGCCGACTTCTGGCTGAGCTAGGGATTCCGTACTAAACATAACTTATCACTTGCTCGTCTTATAAGTGATAACGACCTTTTGTGGGGAAGAGAAGAGCTTATGAATGTGCAGCAACTAGGCGAGACTATTAAGGACAGGTTCGGCCCTGATGTGATAGACTTCGAGACGCTGGGGCCGGACCAGCTCTACGTGACCATCACCCCGGAGAGCCTGGTAGCGGTAGCCGAGCACCTATACCAGAACGAGGGCTGTCGCTATGTCATCAATAGTGGAACTGACCGGCGCCAGCAGCGCGATGCGTTTCTGATTACTCATTTCTTCACGCAGGATGAAGAAAAGATCTATATTGCCGTTCACACTGAGGTAGGTGCGGACGACCCGCAAGTGGATTCCATCACTCCTGTGGTGCCCGCAGCCAACTGGAGCGAGCGGGAGACTCGCGATATGGTGGGAGTAGTGCCGGTAGGGCATCCTGACCCGCGGCGGCTGGTCCTATCCGACGACTGGCCGGAAGACCTTTATCCACTCAGGTATGACGTCGCGCACGATGTCCATCCGCCGCCCGCCGAGGGGGTAGCGCCCGAACGCCTGGAGCCACCGGAAGGTGCCAGCGTCGTACCCATTGGTCCGTTCTTCCCGGTCCTCGAAGAGCCTGCCTACTTCCGCGTATTTGTGGAGGGCGAGCAGGTAGTCGGCGCCGACTATCGCGGCTTCTACAATCACCGTGGTATCGAGAAGCTGGGCTGTAGCGTGCTGACCTACAATCAGGTGCCGTTCATTGCTGAGCGTATCTGTGGGATCTGCGGCTATGTCCACAGTTGCTCCTACTGCCAGACAGTCGAGCGAGCCGCCGGCATCGAGGTACCCGACCGGGCCGAGTATATCCGCACCATCGTGCTGGAGCTGGAGCGGGTCCAGAGTCACACGCTGTGGCTGGGCATCGCCGGGCACATAATTGGCTTCGACACTGTGTTGATGCAGACCTGGCGGATGCGTGAGCCGCTGATGTGGCTGTGCGAGCGGATCACCGGCAACCGCAAGGCTTACGGCATGAATCTGCTCGGCGGTGTGCGCCGCGACATCAAGCCAGAAGTCTACGGTGATATTCGCGGTGTCATAGATAAGATCGGAGATGAGTGGGCCGAGCTGGCGGCGGCCATTCCCGGTGATAGCACCTTGATGGCCCGCTTGCAGGGAACCGGTATTCTAACCACCGAGACAGCCCGAAAGCTGGGTGCAGCCGGGCCAACAGCCCGCGGCTCGGGCCTGGCTATTGATGTTCGGCTGGACCACCCGTATGCCGCTTACGACCGGCTGGAGGTCACCAAGTGCGTCCACGATAGCTGTGACAATCTGGCGCGGGTGCTGGTGCGTCTGGAGGAGACACTGGATGCGATCAAGATAATCCATCAAGCCCTGGACGATATGCCCGACGGGCCGATAATGGCGGAGATTGATGAGGAACTCCCCGCTGGACGCCAGGCCATGAGCGCAGTGGAAGCTCCTCGCGGCGAGGTCTTCCACTGGGTGCTAACTGGCACCGAGAACCGCCCGGAACGCTGGCGGGTGCGGGCGCCTACTTACGCAAATCTGCAATGCGTCCCGCCAATGTTGGAAGACAACGCTCTGGCCGATGTGCCCATCTGTATCGGCAGCTATGATCCCTGTTTCTCTTGCACCGAGCGGATGGAAGTAGTGGACGTCAACTCGGGGCAGGTACGCGTGTATACTGAAGAAGAGTTCCGGAACGAATATGACCAGCCCGGGGATAAGTAAAGTATTCACCAATATACAATTGAGAAATGGCCTGCAAGACTACCGTAGGAGGTTTGACGAAAAGTGATTGCCAGCAAGCTCAAAGAGGCAATTCTGTCGTTGCGGCCCGGGCGGGTAACCCTGAAGTATCCGTTCGCACCCCATGATCCTGAAGGGGATTTCCGTGGCTATCCGGAGATTGACACGGACAAGTGTATCGGCTGCGGAGGTTGCGCGGCGGTCTGTCCGGCGCGCCTGATAATGATTCAGGATATTGACCAGAACACGCGGCGGATTGTGCGGCTGCTGGAGAGGTGTATCTTCTGCGGCCGCTGCGCCGACGTTTGTCCGGAGGATGCCATAACGATGACCAAGCGCTTTGAGCTGTCAACCGACAGCGGGCGCGAGGATATGGAGTCGGAGTGCCAGGTATTCATGGCCACGTGTCAGCGCTGCGGTCGCTGCTACGAGCCACCCAGTGCGCTGGATAAGATTATGAAGCCGGGCTTACGAAATGATGAAGTCAAGCGGGGCGGGCAGGATTCACCATACAAACATATATCGTCAGAGTAGCATAGTTGTTGGGCCGTGGTAGGAGGCAGACAATGTTCAAAGAGTTGTGCGCAAAGGCCTTTCCTAAGTCACTGTGGGTTTACCACTGTAATGTGGGGGCCTGCAACGGCTGCGATATAGAAGTCATTGATGTGCTCACCCCGTACTACGACGCGGAGCGCTTTGGCATCAAGCTGGTGGCCTCCCCGCGTCATGCTGATGTGCTGCTGGTGTGTGGCCCGGTCACTCGCCAGGTAGTTCCTGCTCTCAAGAGGCTGTACGATGCCGTGCCTCATCCCAAACTGGTTCTTGCCATCGGCTCCTGTGCGGTGGGCGGCGGTATCTGGTTTGACAGCTACAACGTCGTCGGTGGAGCTGATACCATTCTGCCGGTGGACTACTATATTCCGGGCTGCCCGCCTCGGCCCGAGGCTATTTTGCACGGCGTCGCTGTAGCTCTGGGGCTGGCTGAGAAAGACATAGAGTCAGTTCACTTGAAGCAACTCCCCGACCGGCCCGAGTCCGTGCCGGTTGAAGTAGAATGACTCTATAGCTGAAAGCAGATGGGAAAGTAGACCTACCACCTACCGGGTGGGGCTGCCCTTCTCTGTATCGTCAGCCAGTTCGGCATTCGTTATCTGCAGTTCAAATCCCGACTCTATCTCCAGATTCATACTGCCGCAAGCCTGGCATTTTACAAACGGATCGTGGCCTTCGGTAACAGCGTCACACTCGCGACACCGCACCCGGACGGGGACGCGGTCGATGTGTAGCGCAGCCCCGTCGAGTTCCGTGTCCTTGATGACGTATTCCCAGGCATCACTGAGCAATTCCGGGACCACCGTGCTCATTGGGCCAATGGCCACCGTCCCGCCCAGGAGCTTCCTCTGGTGCTGCCGAGCAACTTCGGTAAGCTGGCGTGCGATACTGGAGGCGATGGAGAACTCATGCATAGCTGCTATTCACCCAATCGGCGACATTGTACCACTGCCTGCTTTCTCCAGCAAGCATACCAGATGGGAGGAGCGGCATTCCTGCCGCGAGTCTAGCGGGCTTCAACGCAGCGCGAAGGAGACACGTCTGAACAGAAGGAAGTATGCAATAACACTAACTAAGCAAGCCAACAAAGCAGGTAGCTTATGCAAGTAGAACTGATGACTAACGTGCTGGGCGACAACGATGCGGCCGCCCAGCAAAATCAGCAACTCCTGGCAGATCATAACGTGCTGGCTGTGGATCTGATGGGCAGCCCCGGTTGTGGGAAGACCAGTATTCTGGAAAAGGTCATTGAGCAACTCAAAGGGCTGACGGTGAGGGTCATCGAGGGCGATGTGGCTACCGCCAACGATGCCCGGCGCATCGAAGAGGCAGGGGCACAGGCATTCCAGATCAACACTGGCGGGATGTGTCACCTGAATGCCGCGATGGTGCGACGCGCTATGGACACAATGGATCTGGCCGGCACCGATTTGCTTCTCATCGAGAACGTCGGCAACCTGGTCTGCCCGGCCGCCTTCAAGCTGGGCGCCCAATTTCGCTTTGTGGTCTGCAGCATTCCGGAAGGCGATGACAAGCCGGAGAAATACCCGGTGGCCTTTCGCACGTGCCAGGGAATTATTCTTAACAAGCTTGATCTGATTCCTCATTCACCATTTGATACAGAAAGATTTTGGGACCTTTGCGGACAACTGCAACCGGAGGCAGTTCAGTTCGCCACCTCCTGCACCACCGGCGAGGGTATAACGGAGCTGTGCCAATGGCTGACCGAGCAGCACTCACAACTGACGAGCGCATAAGGCGCCAGATTACCATCACCGGCATCGTCCAGGGCGTCGGCTTCCGCCCCTTTATCCACCGGCTGGCCCAGAAGCACAACATCAGCGGCAGTGTGCACAACTTCACCGGCGGGGTGGCCATCGAGGCCGAAGGCAATCCCGATGATGTGACAGCGTTCATCAAGGACCTGCCCAAAGAAAAACCGCCCATCGCCCGCATCGAGGATATATCCACCAGCGAGCTTGCTGTGGCCGGTGACTCCCAGTTTGTCATTATGGCTAGCCGCGAGGCCGCCGGCGGTACTATTCTGGTCTCGCCCGACGTGGCTACGTGCCAGGACTGCCGCCGCGAGTTGTTCGATCCTAAAGACCGGCGCTACCGCTACCCGTTCATCAACTGCACCAACTGCGGGCCCCGCTTTACCATAATCGAAACTGTTCCCTACGACCGGCCCAACACCACGATGCGGCCGTTTGCGATGTGCCCGCAGTGCCAGGCCGAGTACGATGATATTGACGACCGCCGCTATCATGCTCAGCCCAACGCCTGCCCAGTCTGTGGCCCGCATGTAGAGCTGATCACTGGTGACGAGCACTACACCCGGGATAAGGCCGTACAGGAAGCCATCGAGCGGCTGGTGGCTGGAGAAATTATTGCCATCAAGGGCCTGGGCGGCTTTCACCTGGCCTGCGATGCCACCAGCGAAGCCGTCGTCCAGAAGCTGCGCCGCCGCAAGGGTCGCGAGGAAAAGCCGCTGGCGATAATGTCAGCCTCGCTGGACGACATTCAAACCTATTGCGGGGTCACCGACGAAGCGCGAGCGCTGCTCACCGGCCCGATTTGCTCCATTGTGCTGCTGAAAAGGAAAGGCTCCGCCATTGCGCCGTCAGTTGCGCCGAACAGCAAGTATCACGGCGTTATGCTCCCGTATACACCGCTGCATCATCTGCTGCTGGCTGACGAACGGCTCCTGGCACTGGTGATGACCAGTGGCAACCTCAGCGAAGAGCCGCTGGCCACCCAAAACGACGAAGCCTACCAACGCCTGGGCCATATCGCCGACTCATTTCTCCTACACAACCGCAAAATCAACGTCGGCTGTGATGATTCGGTGGTCCGGCCCACCCCATTGGGGCCAATTATTATGCGGCGGGCCCGCGGACATGTCCCCTTCCCCATTAAGCTGGAGCGAGATTTGGGCAAGACTCTGGCCGTCGGCGGACACTTTAAGAACACTTTCTGCCTGACCGAGGGAAACAATGCCTTCCTCGGTCAGCATATCGGTGACCTGGAGGACGCCGAGACGCTGGAATACTTCAAATGGTGCGTCAAGCATCTGCAGGACGTACTGCGCGTCACTCCCGAGCTGATCGCCCATGACCTGCACCCCAGCTATCTAAGTACGCGCTATGCCCAGCAGCTTGCCGAGGAGCAGGGCCTGGAGACGGTCGCCGTCCAGCACCATCACGCCCACATCGCTGCCTGCATGGCTGAACACGGCGTAGCGGGGCCGGTGCTGGGAGTGGCCTGCGACGGGACTGGCTACGGCGCCGACGGCACCGTCTGGGGCTGCGAGGTGCTGGTCAGCAACTACGATGATTACACACGCGCAGCTCATCTGGACTACGTTCCGCTGCCCGGCGGCGAGCAAGCCATCAGGCAGCCCTGGCGGATGGCCGCGGTATACCTGGATCGCCAGGGCCTGCTGGGCGCCGACACTGAGTTTTGTCAGACGCTGGACACAGATAGCTGGCGCGTGCTCAAGCAAATGATTGAAAAGGACATAAACTGTCCGCTCGCCTCCAGCGCCGGGCGGTTGTTCTCGGCAGTCTCAGCACTGATCGGGCTGTGTCCAGTGGAGGCCTACGAGAGCCAGTCAGCCATAATGCTGGAGGCAGCGGCTATCGAAGCCGAAGGGGCCTACAGCTACCAAATCGTGCAAGACAATGACATGCTCATTATGCAGCCCGGTTCGATGTTCCCCGAAATCGCGGACGATTTGCAGGCGGGTACTGCGATAGGCCAGATTTCAGCTCGCTTCCACAATACCTTCGTGCAGATGCTGGCTGACACAGTCCAGCAGGTAGCTGACGAGACCGGTATCGTCCAGGTAGCGCTGTCCGGTGGCACTTTCCAGAATGAGTTGGTGTTGGTTGGGCTGTACCAGGAGCTTACCGAGGCAGGCTTTGAAGTGCTTATTCACAGGGAAACGCCGCCCAACGACGGGGGCCTGGCGCTAGGGCAGGCGGTAGTCGCCGCAGCAAGGAACAGATAGCTATGTGCGTGGCGCTGCCGTGCAAATTGATCGAAATAGACGGCAACCGGGGCATCGCCGAAATTGGTGGCAGTCGGGTGAAGACGCGCCTGGATATGCTGCCCGACGCCCGACTCGGCGACTATGTGCTGGTGCATGCCGGCTTTGCCATCGAGAAGGTAGACGAAGAAGAAGCGCACAGAACTCTGGAGATGCTGGACGAGATCGGCTGGTGGGAGAGCTTCGGACAGGGATGAAGTATGTAGAGGAGTTCCACAATCCGCAGAAGGCAAGCCGCCTGGCCCAGCAGATACATGAAGCTGTTGACCAGCCCCTGGCATTTATGGAGGTCTGTGGCACCCACTCACACGTCATTGCCCGCTATGGACTGACCCAGATGCTGCCCGTGCAGCTCACGCTTATCTCGGGGCCGGGGTGTCCGGTATGCGTGACCCCGCCTGAGGTAATTGACGCTGCCATTCAACTTGCCCGCGAGGGCATCTGGCTGGCGGTCTTTGGCGATATGATGCAGGTGCCCGGCAGCGACGGGAGCCTAAGCGACGCGAAGGCCGAGGGAGGCCAGCTGCGGGTAGTATATTCGCCAATACAGGCCGTCGAGTGGGCTCAAGAAAATCCCGACGAGGAAATCGTCTTTATGGGCGTTGGGTTCGAGACCACGGCGCCCAGCGTAGCCATCTGCATCAGTGAGGCCAGCCAACTCGAGTTGACCAATTTCAGCGTGCTCGTCGCTCACCGGCTCATTCCGCCGGCCATGGAAGCACTCATTGGCCAGCCCGACGTGCAGATTGACGGTTTCCTGTGCCCGGGCCACGTCAGCGCCATCATCGGTTTACATCCTTACCAGCCCCTGGCTGATCAGGGTATCTCTTGCGTGGTGGCCGGTTTCGAGCCGCTCGATGTGCTACAGTCAGTCTATATGCTGACGCGAATGCACCACGAGAATAACCCGCAGGTGCTAATCCAATACGACCGTGTGGTAAAACCTGAGGGCAATCCCATCGCGCTAAGCAAGATGAATCAAGTTTTCGAGGTCACCGACACGCGCTGGCGCGGACTGGGCGAGATCCCCGCCAGTGGCCTGCGTATCCGTGATGAATATAGCCAATTTGACACACAAAAGCGCTTTGCCCTGGAACTGAAGCCGGTCCCCGAGCCGCCCGGCTGCCAGTGCGGGGCGGTGCTGCGCGGTGCGGTGCAGCCGACCGATTGCGCCCTGTTTGGCACCGCCTGCCTGCCGGATCATCCGGTTGGCCCGTGCATGGTCTCCTCCGAGGGAGCCTGCGCCGCGGTGTACCGCTACCAATCATACGGTTCGTAGGAGGGACATTCTTGTCGCGACGCTGTAGGAGCAAGAGTAGTCGCGGCAGGAATGCCGCTCCTACCGGCATTACCATCGGCACTGAGCTAGGACTGGTCCTGCCCAACAGATGAATGGAGATTCCCACCAGCTTATGAAGAAGCCTGAACTTATCACCCTCAGCCACGGTGCCGGGGGGCTGCTTTCCCAGCAGCTTATCGCGCAGCAGTTCGCTCCCCTGCTGCAGCGCGCCGGTGAGTCGCTGAACGATGCTGCCGTCATAACCATCGGCGATACAAAGGTGGCTTTCTCCACCGACTCATTCACCGTCTCCCCGCTGTTCTTCCCCGGCGGAGATATCGGCAGCCTGGCGGTTCACGGTACGGTCAACGATGTGGCAATGATGGGCGGGATTCCCGAGTTCATCTCTCTGGCGTTTGTCATCGAAGAAGGTTTCCCGGCACAGGATCTGAACCGCATAACTGAATCGGTTGCAGAAGCCGTCGAGCGCTGTGGCGTGGCTGTGGTCACCGGCGACACCAAAGTAGTCGAGCGCGGTGCCGCTGATGGCTTATTCATCAATACCTCCGGACTGGGAGTAGTCCCGGCCCAGACCAACATTGACCCCAGGCGAGTGGCAGTCGGCGATGCGCTGCTCATTAACGGAACCATCGCTGACCACGGCGTGGCGGTGATGTGCGCGCGGGAGGAGCTTGACGTCAGTGGCGAGATACTGAGCGACTCAGCACCGGTGGCCGATATCACCGGTCAGCTCATCAATGAGCTGGGCGAAAAAGTCCATGCCCTGCGTGATCCGACTCGCGGCGGGCTGGCGGCGACACTCAACGAAATCGCCACTCAGGCCGCCGTAACGCTGGAGATTGACCAGGCGCCACTGCCCATACTGCCGCAGGTGGCCGGCGTCTGTGAGATACTGGGGCTCGACCCGCTGCAGGTAGCCTGCGAGGGGAAGGTGCTGGTTTTCGTGGACGGCTCCGTCGCCGACGAGGCCCTGACTATTATGGAATCGTGCGACGGTGGCCAGCAGTCCGCTATCATCGGTCAAGTAACCAGCGCCGACCGGCCCCAGGTGTTCCTGCGCACCCCTCTGGGCACCACTCGTATTATAGAGATGCCCCCCGGCGAGATACTACCGCGTATCTGCTGATTACTTGCGGGCAGGCATTACCTGTCCAGTGTGATGAGATAGGCCTGGATCCCCAAAGCTATTATATTGACGTTGCCCCCAAAAACGAGTCCAGGTTTAATGTCAGTATTGGGGGTGCCTGGCGCGACAGAAGTGGTGAGCGCCGAGGGAGCGCTTCGCCTTGAGGCTTTCGGGGCATGCGTTTCGACTACCGAGCCCTACGAAGTGTCATGCAGAACCGGACGAAACGCGGAGGAGTTTCCTGGATGGATGGCGAACAGTACTCTGCGTCTTATCATTCGCGCTGTCTGACGCGAGGACGGCAACATAACTTCCGTTCCAGTTGCGTCTATAACCCTGGGAGCTATGTACACATCTTGAGCTTTGGTGAGTACATAACTGGGCTTACGGACTTACTTTGTGCAACGTACGCGAGCTGGTCGCGAGAGGAATGACCCCCTCAGTAAGATCTATGATGCGAGTTGCCCTTATGCTGGGCCGGCCTTCTGTCCCCTGCGAGCGCCTTGGCTATCCTGGCCTCCT
>JAUWYY010000054.1 GCA_030615605.1 bacterium | reverse complement strand
CTCCGGCTCCGTCGCCACAAGGTAAAACTGACATATACCGCTTACTTTGTACCACAGACCAGCTTTGAAGGTAATCCGCACCCAACCACTGTGCCTGCCAACCTGCAGTTTGATCGTATTGCCCTGAACCTGAAGTTCCGCTCCCTCCCCGTTGGTATCTACCCGCAACGTCATTGGTATCGTCATTGGGCAGCTATCGGCCAGGAGAGGGTTCTCAGGACCTTGGATGTCAGCATGAAATTCACTGTTATTGCCGTCCAGGGCGAAGGCCAATCCACTCTCGTAGTTGGCGATCTCCTTTGAGTCTGTGGTGTAGTAGGAGAAAGTCCCTTGCGTGCCTAACAGGTCAGGCACACACATACCGGACAGACTGACTCCCCGGAACTTCTTAGCGGGATACGTAATCGGTACTCTAATTACCGCGCTGAAGACACCGTTCTCGCCCAGTACCTCCCAAAATGGCTTACTTTTTTGCGTCAACTCCACTGTTGGTTGTCGGATTGGTATTGAATATCGGCCGAGGTTGATCGATTGTTTGTCTCCCCGCATTCGTGTGGAAGAGAGGGCCACCCGGTAGGTTCGCGGATCACGTCGCAGGAAGTCATAGATGTTGTGCTTACCGGGATTTGTTCCCGTTGCGAAGGTGGACCACGCTACCGGGGAGAGAGGCGGACACGTGGTGCGCAGAGGACAGTAGGTGCTCGCGTCAGCAAGCGCCGAGAGGTTAGGTAGCTTGCCTTGGGCCATCAGCTTTTCGGTGATACGGGGATCACAACCATCAAGGCCAACAATGACCACTCGCTCGTTCCTCGCTCCAGAATCCGATTTGTGTCGGCGAAATAGTCCGATGATCCATCTGAATATGCTGAGAAAAATCAGGACAAATGCTACAATAAAGGCGACAAACAAGGCCAGAAATGACGACAAGAAGATCATTCCGGCTCCAGGGCCAATGTAGGCCCAACAGGGTGAAGCCTGATTAACGAGTATACCGGTTCCGATCACCAAACTCCAGGCCGCATAATTTCCTCCTCCCCTTAGCTGCATCGGTCCCAACTACTCCTCTCATCACTGCCGCCCCACCTCGCTCCAAATGCTTTAAGCTGCCCCATTAGTGGTACCACCTGCTATGTTAGTCCCACGGCCCGCCCAAAACGAGCTCGCGCCTCCTACAGCTCTCGCGCGGAGGCCCGAGCTTCATGTAATCGCTGAATTGTCGCCGATACCCGTTGCACTGCCATCCACTCCCTGCGTGCCGAACCGTTCAATGCACGGGACGGTATTCTCAAACCGATTATAGCGCCCTCAACAGGGAGTGTCAAGCAGATGATGCTTCGCCTGGTGCGCCTCGTGGCTAGTCCTCGCCCTCTGGCTTCGGCGGTTTGCGATTGTGGCTTTGCTGGTACGCCCAGAGGTTTTGGGATACAATGTTTAAGGTTTGTCTGTAAACCGTTTTCGCAATATAATCGTTATTCTAGATAGGATTAGGCAGACGTAGGGAAATGAGGGGCTGGGCCGGCACAGCTAATCCTCCGTTCCCGGGAGTTGCCATGTCCCAGAGTGAAGAAAGCCTTCTGCGAGGCATTAAAAGGGGAGACAGCCAGGCCTTCGCAGTAGCAATGGATCATTACATGGATATGATTTACTCCCTGGCGTACAGCATGCTGGGAAATCCACAGGACGCTGAAGATGCCTGTCAAGAGGTCTTTCTGAGGCTGCACCGCGCTGCATCAAGGTTAAGAGCGAATAGTTCGCTCCCTTCGTGGTTGTACAGGAGTTGCATCAACTATTGTGTCGACGAGTCGCGCCGCCGCTCGCGGCAGCCCGTCACCAGTGCAAGCCAGGGACCGGAAGCGGTGGAATCTGAGTTGGCTGATCCGGCACAACTAGCAGCTAACAGAGAGTTTAAGCAGCATATTGTCGATTGTCTGTCACGGCTTTCTCCCAGACAGCGTGCTATTTTCGCTCTTCGACACTTCCTGGGGCTGACTATTGGGGAGATTTCCGAGGTGTTGAATTGTGCCCCAGGGACCGTGAAGAGCCATTTGTCTCGTGCTATCGCCAGCCTAAGAAAGATTCTGGCCGGCGCGGAGGGCTAAATCAAAGAAGGGAGGTCATCCCTGGTAATGAACTGCAGCAAAGTGAAGAGCCTGCTGGGTCCCTACCTGTATGAGGATCTCGAGCCCAGCGAAAAGGACTCAGTTGAAGAGCATTTGCCCAAATGCGAGGAATGTCAGAGTAGCCTGGAAGCACTCCGAGCGACTGTCAAGCGCATCCCCAGTGATTTGTTTCTTCCGGGAGAACAGACACACAACCGTGTTATGGCACAGTGTCGAGACGCCCTCGTACAAACTGAAAGACAGGCTGCGCAGCCGATGAATGCTATGCTTGGTAGCCGAATCGTGCAAGTTGGAATTACTGCTTTACTCTTTTTGGCGCTCGGCATTTGGATTGGCCATCAAATGGGCCCGCCAGTACCTAGCAGAGCTGTGTATTCGGTTGAGCCCTTACGGGAGAGGGCCGTCGCGGTTGAGCCCGAGCAGGACGACGTTGGCGCAAGAGAGATTGAACTCGCCAGTGTTGAACCTGAGACCCCCAGCGGCGAAACCGGCCCGCCTGCTGCCAGACGCACGTGGCGGGAGCCCTCCGTATCGGCGCCCGTCATATTGAATGCTGGCACAGGCAGTCGCGTTGAGGCGCCCCGTGCTGGCGGAGTAGATGATGCACGTTTAGCAGGTTCTGCTATAGCAGTCCTAGAATGAGGATGACGTAGAATGAGCCAGAGAAAGTCACTTAGCATCCTCGCCCTGCTAATGTGCTTGTCAGGCTTGGCGAGCGTACACGTGGAAGCCAGCACTGAGCCGCTACTCTTGGTCGGGGGCAAACAACTGGCTCTCACGGTTCGGCCACTTCAGAAAGGGAATAGCATCCTTGTTTGGGTACGAGATCTGGAGCGGGCCGGTCTG
>JAUWYY010000039.1 GCA_030615605.1 bacterium | reverse complement strand
CCCAGGCCCATGTTGCGAATGACCAGCACCCTGTCGGCGGCGTCGAGAGCTTCTGGCAAGGGTCTGCTCCGCCAGCCCTGTTCGGTCAGCTCATCGAGCTGCCAGGGCGCGGCGTGGCGGTACTGTCCATCTCGGACCAGTCCCACCAGCCGGGGGGGCGGCTGCAACTCCACGCGGTGGCTGTGCGCCGCCGAGAGATATACATACTCGGCCGCCGTTGCCAGCCTGCGGGGCTGGCCGCGTCTCAGAAGTACGCCGGAGGCCGGCAGACGCAGCGTACGGCCCTGGCGCAGAGTAGCAATCATCCTCGTGGCTTCTTGCTCTACCTCGGTAGGACAGGCGTACCGCCTGTCAATGGTGGGTAGGGGAGAGGTCCATTTGCTGACCTCTCCCCACTCGGTTGCTTGGTTCTGCGTTAGACGGTCAGACCGAGGTTGATGCCGACGACCGCGGCATCGGTCTCTTCATACGCTACGGCGATCCGCGTGGAGATGACGTAGATGTTTACTCCCCGCAGGATGTCTTTGTCCTTGTCAATCCTGATCTGGCGCTGAATGCCGAAGATCAGGTTGTCGCGTAGCGTCAGCAGACCGAAGCTAAGCTTGGGCCCGCTGGCATATCCGGAGATGCCCTCCAGATCGGTGGGAATCACCGGAACTGACACAACAGGAACGCCCATATACGGAGGAGCAACTCCCCCAGTGAGGGCTTCGTCGCCAGCAGCGGTCGGCCGGTCCGCGAAGGTGTCGTTCCAGTCCTGCACTGCCGCCGGGGCGAAGTAGAAGCGCAGATCACTGTGATTGCGCTTGTAGGTGTCGGGCAGCGCCCGGTACATCGCCGAGAGCCCAGCGCGGTCGAGCGTCGCACCCTCGAAATCCACGATGTGCCCGTCGTCGGCCAGCACACGCCAGCCGTCCAGCCCCGCGAGATAGGTATCGCCAGAGCCGGTGTCGCCCAGCACCCCGAGCTCCTCCAGGTCGGTAGCGCTCTGCTTGGCCATCACCGAGATCACGGTGTCCTCGAAGTTGCCGCGCTCGATGCTATCCTCCAGCGCCTCGAAGGTGATCTCAAAGGGCGTGATGATCTCTACCGAACTGAGGTTAACCTTCGCAAAGGCCGGCTCGGCCAGCGTCTCGGGTGCAACGCCCTCGGTTTTGAGTTGGCTGACTCGCCCGGTGGTGGCGATCTTATCCAGCTCCTGCACCGGCCCGCGCATTCGTACCACGCGTGCCTCTTGCAGCATCACGGAGCTGTCTATTGTCATCTGGATGTACTTGTTAGCCTGCTGAGTGTTCAGCAAGCCGCCGTCCGCCAGATCGGACGTGTCAATTGCCTTTTCCAACATCTCGCCATTACCCATCTAAAGTACTCCTTTCCAGAAGTTATGGTTATCTGCTGTCGGTCGCTTCTCGGCGACCAGGGATTGCCGCCGCCCGGGCTGGGGTTTCTCACTTGAGCCTATATCCGGCTCAGCGCCAGGTGCGGCGGGGTTGGTGTCAATCTTTTCGAGCTGCTTGTGCAGCTCCGCGATCTCTGCTTTGAGCGAGTCAATGTCTTCGGTCGGTTGGCGAGTGGGAACATTTTCAGGCTCCGTCATTGACTTGCCAAACGGCCACAGTCGCCGGCAGGCCTCCACGGCCGCGCGGCCCAGTCGCAGCAGTATATCATCGCTGTACTCTTCGTCCTGGGGCTGGCCCTCTGCGGTAAATGGTTCGGCAGCCTTGGCCAGCACCGCCAGGTAAGTATCGGGGTTGGCGGCCTGCTGGGGGCGGCATATCGCCACATGGTCCAGTACCACATCGTCAATGTATTTGACCCGCCCGCCGGCCTCCTGGTCAAAGTCCCAGTAGGCCTCGGTCACGCGCCCTCCGACGCTCAATCCATACTGGTGGCCTTCGGCCAGCCGCTTGAACAGCCGTACCGCCCGGGGGCTCATCTCCTCCAACTGTACCTTGACGCGGAAGCTATCGTTATCCACCCAGCACTCTTTGACCGTGCCCAGCTCCTCCAGTGGCCCGGCCTTATGGCTGGGCAGCAGGTCAATACCGGCGAACTGCTGCATCTTCGCAATGGCGTTTTTGGTCATCCGCTCGCGCTGCCGATCCAGGCTGGTTGATGAAGCCACCCCTTCGACCCATATCTGCCCGTGCTCATCGGTCCAGGCCTTGGTCAGCGGCAGCGTCACCGCGAATCTGTTATCCTCGGCTACCTCACTCACTTGACTACCTCCTTGGCAACAAAAAAGGCCGCAGCAATTGCCGCGACCTCACGCTTGTTATGCAAAGCTTTCTATCGTGGAATGCTTGCGCCGTTAGGTGATTCCGACCACCTCGGCTATCAGTGCAAGTAGTTGATGGAACTCATCCTCAGGTAGCTCCCCTATCTTACGGACCAGGTCCTTCTTGAGTACAGGCTGCATAATGTCCACCATTGCGATACTCTCTTCATCTAGCCCACCTGTGCCTTTGGCAAGGAGCAACGAAGTATCTTCTTTCAGATGTACTTTGCGGCTGGTTGGCACGACATGTACGGTGATGTGGCCCGGATCCGCGCAGTGCCCATCGTTTTCGACCACTATCACCGTTCTGTTTTTCTGCTCCGGTGCGCGTCCCTTCAGTTTGTCATCACTGAGAAAAAGCTCCTGGTTAGGGTAGAGCCAAACGTCTCCAGGGTGGATGATCTCTGAGGTTATGCCCGCGTCAGAAAGGGCTTGGTCAATACTACTCATCGCTCAGTCTTGCCGCCGTGGCGCGCTTTCTTGCCACGGACATTTCATTGAATACCTCGAGCGTGTGCGCCGCTCGTTCCTCATCGGTGCCGCGCACCGAACGATCCACCTTGCTGGCCAACGCCTTCAGTTCGTCCACTGGTACGCCCGCACGCTTCAAAGACTGTTCCTTCCGGTATTCTTTGGTCATGTCGAGCACCTCACCCCTATCAGCGTTGAGCATCGGAATAGTGTTGTAGGACTCTTCTGTCAGGGCATCGCCGTCAAGCCCCCCATAACGCAGGAGTTGCTCCATCACCAGTGTCTCGTCCTCCGGATCGAACAAGCCAGGATAGCCAACTCCTGGCCTAGCGAAATGGACGGTGTAGGGCCTTGTACTGTGAATAGTAACACTCCGTGTGCATTGCAGCAGACCGTGTTGCTCCAAGGCATTAACCGCGTCATCCATGTCGAACGCGTAGGGACCATAATAATGGTATCGCCATTCAACACCCGTCAGGGTCTCTCCGCGCGACTGGGCGAAGGCGAGGTCAATGAGGTAGAGGAGCTTGGCCAATGGCTTGGTAAGAATGCCATTGCTGCGATACGCACATATGAGCCAAATCAGTTTCTCGAGGTTTGATAGGCTCATCGTTAGCCCTTTACGATACTCGTACAGCCCCTCCTTGTGCTTATTATAGGCTTTCTTGTTCGAAAGATCAAGTGTGCATCGCCACAGCCGCTACGGGCATCAATGCGATCAGCTATACCGAGGTGGATTTCATCCCCTCACACATCCGCTCGCCGTCCACGTATTCGGGCGCATGGCCCAATAACTCGTCTACGGCCTGGCCGACCTCCGAGATGTAGCGATACTCATGCTAGCAGTTGCTCGTAGCTCAATTTCGTCTCTTCGGCTGCCCTTGCCCACGAAAACTCTCGTCCGATGCGCTCTTTGAGCAATTCCGATGGGCCGCCGGCCAGGGCGGCTTCGATTGCCTCCCGGATGCTGGCCGGGTCAGTCGGGTCGCAGTAATAAGCCTCGTCGTCGAAGTACTCGCGGGTACAGCCCTGCTCGGAGACAACCACTGCCGCGCCGCAGGCGGCAGCCTCCAGCGCCGCGAGCCCGGGCGTCTCATAGAAGCTGGGCTGGGCCAGCACTTTCGTATTTCTCATCAAACTGGCCAGAAGCCGTCGGTCATTTGTTGGCGGCAGGATCTGCACGTTTCCGCGTTCTTCTGCCAACCGCCGGGCGGCCTGATTGTGCTCGCGGTCATAGCTATTTTGACCGCCGATTATCAGAACTTGATAATCAGTGTCGGCGAGCGCTTCCAGCAGGCCCAGTTGATTCTTGCGCAGCTCCCAGCGGCCCACCATCAGGATATCTGATGCAGGCGCCTTCGTTTCGGGTAGTTGCGCGAAATCCGCCTCCACTGCATTGGGAATCATTCGGTACGGCCGGCTCACCTCAAAATCCGCGACCAGCATCCCGTACTCAGCGTAGGCGTTGGGCAGCCACATATCGGCACCGACCAAGACTGGTTTCAGTCTTTGCCTTCGTTGGCGCCAGTCGCCGTCCTGTTCCCGGGCGGTGCGCCAGCCCCGCTCGGCCCACTGCATGTGCAGCTCGTATCCGTTCCAGTAGATGGTAGAAAGCGCAACGGGCACACTCTGGTCTTTGCCCGCGCTGATGCGGCACAGTGTCAGCTCCGGGTCAGGCGCATTGAATATATGCAGCAGGTCACAGTCGCAACAATCAGGGCGGGCAGCGTCAGTGATACTGACTTGGACGCCCAGGTCGTTCAATGCGGCAGCAGTGGCCTCCATCTGGCGCTCGGCGCCACCTATTCCGAGGTTGCCAGCCAGCAGGACCTTCACTGGGCCTCATCAGACTCAGCAGATTTGGCCAGTGGCTCCAGCCCTTGCTGCTGACGGATCTCGTCCACCGTCCAGACACCCAGGTCGGCATAGATGCGGGCAATCTCGGCCTCTTCGCGCTCCTCGCCCAGGTCAGCCTGGCGGAAGCGGAACTCCCAGTCGCCGATGCCCATCTGCTCGCGAATCATCCGGTTGAACTGGTACTCAATCCGCCGCTGCTCGGGGCGGATGACCTGTTCGCGGAAGGTCTTATCCTGGTCACGGGAGTTCGCCAGATTGGCATTCTCGACGATGGTGATTTTGCTGGGCGGGACGCGGTGGACCATCAGGATCTCGTCGCGGTTGGCCTTGCGGTAGTCCAGGAAAGCAGCCTCATCGTGCTGGCCGACGGTCAGCGGCTCAATGCGCACCTTAGTATCGGCGCCCGGCACATCCAGCACCAGCGTCTTGTGCCCACTCCCCTTGATTTCGGTCTGCATATAGTTCTGAATCTGGGCCAGCAGCTCCTGCGAGAGCTGCCCACCTTCGATGATTATTGCCATCCGCGGGACGGCATTGTGTTCGAAAAAGTCAATGTTATATTCGCGGGCGGCCCTGTCACCGGCGGCCGCCGCCAGTGCGGCGACGATGTCCGGGATTCCATAGATACCTGATTGTGGGGTATATTTCTTGAAATGAATAAGCTCGTTTTGCGGCTCATCGCTGACCGGGTCTGCCAGGGCCTCTGCCCCCAGCGACCGAAAATGGCGCTTCTGAGTCCCGCGCAGTTGGACGAATCCCTCATCGTCAGGCTTTATGCGGATGGTGGTGGCCGGTACGTGATAAAAGCCGTCAATATTGCCCAGGCTGTTGCGGGTCACTTCCATATAGCTGTTGCCCAGGCACTCCACATCGGTCCAGATCGCCCGCATCACCTCGGTAAAGGTCATCTCCGGGTTACAGGTGGCCAGCAGGTGCTCGAGCAGGGCGCGATTGCCTGGGGCTGCCTGCTGTTCGCGATCAGTAACTGGTACGAACCGGTAGCCCAGCCCCACGCAGTTGACCACCTTGGCATCCACGCAGGCCTTGTGGGTGGCATTGGTCTCGTACAGCTCGGCCAGCGCGTCCAGATCGTAGGGCGGCTCAACGGCCTGCCCGTTGACGTAGTCCTGGTGCCACAGGGAGTGCGGGAGTTGCTTGCTTTGGCCGGGCCGGGCTTGATCACCGACCACGTAAGCCTTCATCAACGCCTCTGACATGCTTTGAATCTCCTTTGGCAAGCTGGTCGAATCTGGTCTGTCAGGCGCCGTCTGTAACCTACACCACGTGCCCGGTTATTTCTCCGCCGCCCCAGGCGCGGACGGATTCGCTGACGGCTCCAGCCACCGCGTCAGCAACATCTTTTGAGCCGCGGGGAGGATGATCAACCTTCCGCCCGCGGATGATCTCCAGGCTGCGCAGTTCGCGCTTGAGCGGCTCATAGTCGGGTATACGCAGCCGACCAGTATTGATCAGCTCTTTGAGCGTCTCGTAGGCGGCCAGGTCGCGGTCCACCGAGACCAGCTTTGTCCGAAAGCCCTGACGCTGCAGAATCTGGCGCGAGTCAACCGACTGGAAGCCGTCGTAGCTGACCTGCGCGATGTTGAAGCCGCGCCGCCGCATATCTACGACAAGCTGGCGAACACGGCTTAGGTCCACTTCGCCGCCCTCCGGGGCGGACAGCCGCCAGGCCAGGTCAACGATGGCCGTTGGCTCGTCGGGATTGTCTGGCGCTGGCTGGCAGTGGGCCATGGCAAGACCACAGGCATCGCGGGTCAGGCCCAGGTCAATATGCACATAGCGGGGTAGCCGATCAGGCGCGTGGAAGTCGGCCTGCCAGCGGCCACTGTCGTCCAGCGCCGGTCTTATGGTTGCATCGCAGGCCAGTTCAATAACCTGCGGGTCGGTGAAGAATGCCTCCAGCGCGTCGGTGGGGCGAGCGGCGATGTCGCGGAGCGCTCGCTGGGAGTTGCGCTCGAAATCCGCCTGATATTCGACGGGAATCTTCATGCCCTGGAAATCAAAGGTCTCGCCGCAGTATATGTGCCCGGGCTTGACCTCCCAGACGGGCCGGCGCGAGGCGTATATCTTCGGATTGCTTTCGGCCTCGCGCAGCTTAGTCTCAATGAAATCCTCGGTATGGCGCGGCGAGGAGATCAGAATCAGCAGGCCGCGATCCAGAAAGCGGCTGCGGATGCGCCGCTGCAGGGCATTGTAGATCTCCTCGGCATAATCTTTGCCCTCTTCAGTCTCGACGAACCAGGCGGCCTCGTCCACCACCGCCCCCAGGATATTGTAGCCCAGCGGAAAGGTCTCCGCCGAACAACCCGGCACCACCACGATATTCTTGGGAAAGCGCAGCTCGGTCTTGAGCGCCTCGCACCGGGCAAAGTCGCTGTGAAACCACGGCGAGCTGCGGATGCGGTTGCGGATTTCGCTAAAGACCACCCGTTGGGCCTGCTGGGCGCTGGGCGCCATGTTCATAAAGGCAATTGTGCTGCCCGGCGCCAGGCCGAAGTGAGCCTGGGGGTCGCGCAGGCACAGCGTGCGGTGCAGCATATAGGCGATGGAAATTGACGAGAGAAATGACTTGCCCGCGCCGATGCCCCAGCATAGCACCGCTTCGTTATAGTTGTCGCCAAAGATAGCCTGGACTGTCTGGAGAACTCCGGGATAGACCTGGTCTTGCAGGTTCAGATAGAGCGGGCTGGTGATGAACTCGCTGATGGGCGCGGGCGGCTGCTCATATTGTTGTATCTGTTCATCCCATCGGGGACTCATCTGGCCGAGATGACGGGAAAGTCTGGCCAGATGCGGCCGCCACGCGGCGGGTGGCGTCGAGTAGAAGGCGCTCAAAAGTTTCGTCTGGCTCTCGTCCATTAGTTATTAGCTCCAACAGGCTCAGGCCGCGGTGGACCTCTTGCTGGTGCTGCGGTTCAAGCTCTTCGTCCTGGTTTGTACCTCCCTCCGGACTGTCGGCGTCAATCAGCAGGGCCATAAGCTCCCGGTAACGATGCAACATCGCTGCCTTGCCGGTATCCAGCGTCTCGGGGTCGGTCACCGTGGTGATAAGCTGCTTAAACCACTCGCCGACCTCGTCCATCTGCTGGACGCGGTTGAGATGACGAGCACCCGGTCCGACCAACTGTCGCGCAATACCGGAGTCTTTGATATACTGGATGTGGGGGGCATTGTGATGCCTGAGACGAGCGAGGTTCTGGGGGGAGATTTGAATGCCCTGCCCATCAAGATGCTCACTGGCCTGCTCGTGGTCTTCATAGAGTGAGAGCATAGCCAGGATTTGGGCTTTCTGGATCACGTTGAAATGGCCGTCGCCATTTGTCGGACTCATTACCATCACCCGGGGTTGATTGCCTGCTTCTATAATTACAATCACGCTCAGCGCGGGTTTGTTTCATCACCTTAGTGTCCGCAGCAAGCGAGGTGGGGCAGAGGGGCCTATGACCGCGCCCCCGCGCCGAAAAGAGATTTGGTTGGATTTGCTTGAGTTAACGAAAATATGACCTGAAGCTGGGGGGGACCGGGCAGGACAAGGAAGGTAAGGCGGCGAACTCCATAGTAGGAGAGAGGGCGCGACACAGACTATGGCAACAGCCAATGGCGAACTTCAATACTTCGTAGGCCGTGAAGACGAACTGCAGGAGCTGCGGAACTTCGTAGCAGACCCCTCGCCCGGTGTGCTGCTGGTGACTGGGCCGGAGGGAGTCGGCAAGAGCTTCCTGGTGCACAAGTTCGTCGAGGAACTCAAAGAGTGTGCGCCAGCAAAGAATGCGCCGCAGGACTACCTCAAAGCAACTCTAAAGGGGCAGCTTCCTATCGCTTTGGGCAAGCCTATTGTCGTCCACCATCGGCTAAGGCGGGGTCAGAGCGTCGGGGAGTTCGGCCACATGGGCGCAGCAATTGCCGACCAGGACCATCGTATATGGGGGGAGCACGAACCGCGCAATTTCAGGAAGAGCCTACGGCAACTTGCGGAAAAGCTGAACCCCGGCGGCGTCCTGCCTGTGGGCCCCGCGTTGGCTGAGTTGCTCAAGGGCAGCCCGGCCGACATCCATGATGCACTGTACGCCAATGATTGGCCCGGCTACTTTGTCCGCGTGGCTGTTCATGCTTGCGGGGCCATGTTGGATGACGAGCGGCTGGTGGTGGTCATAGACGCGGAGAAGACCTTCGAGAATGAACCTGTGCGCCACGCCCTCTCGAGGATAGCTGGAATCGTGCCGAAAAGAGCCAAACTTATACTGTGTCTTCGGGAAGCTGATCCGCTTCTGTACGACACCGAATTCCTAAGCTACCCGACTGTAAAGGCTCCGCCGAATCCACCCCTGGCGCCCGTGCGGCTGCTACCAGAAGACCTGGCGGTCGAGTCCCTTGCAGCGCGCCTGAATCTGGCCAGCGATAGCGAACTGGTCAAGCAGGTCATTGCCCGCATTGGCGGGTTGGGGATCCTCATACCTACTGTTGCGACACTGGTCAACGACGCCGGGCTCTCCCTGGAAGAAGTGCTTGAGGCGCTGCCCGCGGGTTGCCAGCCGTTCGAGGCAATGCTACTGCTAGCCAGTGAGGCATTGAAGGTAGACGCTCCCGTTCCTGACGTGCTGCGGTTGTTGGCAGTGGCGCGGGAACCCCTGTCGGTGCCAGAATTACAGGTCGCGCTGGCTATCCTCGGTGATGACCTTGATACGGACAGTCTTACGAGGGCCATCAGTGTCCCCGTCGTGCGCAACCTATTGAGCGTTGAGCATGATGAACGGCCCTGGCGATATAGTCCGTACCACGATTGGGTGAGGGAAGCGATACGCCAGGTTACTCTGCAGCAGAAGGATAGCCTGGGGGAGTATCACCAGGCTCTGGGCGCATTCTACTGGGCGCGGCTGCAGGAGAATGAGCAGGACGAGCGGGCTATGCGCCACTGCACCCACCACCTGACGCGAGGTGGCCTGGACGATATCGAAGCGAAGCAGCGTTACCTGACCGCCGTGTGCCAGACAGGGCATTTCAAGAGGATCTGGGGGCTGACGCGGGAGGTGGAGGAAGAACTCACACTGTCGCGCAAGCTGCTGGAAGATGACACGCTTGATATAGGTGCGGAAGTGCGCGTGGAGATTTGTAATCACTCGGGCATATTGGCTATGGACACTGGCCAATTACTAACAGCTCTGTGGCATTTTCAGCAGGTCCGCGAATTGGTGCTCGAGCTCGAGAAAATCTCCGAGGAGTGCGCGAAAGACTGGCTCTCCGTTGCTATTGGCAACGTTGGGATGGTGTACGAGCGGATGGGACGGTTGGCTGACTCTCTGGATGCTTATGAAGAGGCTCTTGCAATCAACCGGGAAATCGGTTACCAAATCGGCGAGGCTGAGAACCTAGGTAACATCGCAAATGTATACGTACGGATGGGCAAGCTGGATGCCGCTTTAGAAGTTTTTGGTGAGGCATTGGACATTCAAATCAAAGTGCGTAATGTATTGGGCGTATCCGCAATATTGGCAAACATTGGCGTCGTGAACAGTCAGATGGGGAATTTGGGTGGAGCATTGGTGGCATGTCGCGCGTCATTGGGAATCCAACGACAGATGGGTTATGCGTCCGGGGAAGCAACGAACCTGGGCAACATCGCACTTCTCCATGAACAGAAGGGGGAACTTCATGAGGCGCTCGAGGGACTACGACAAGCGTTGGTCATCTTCGAAGAGATCGGTGCGGCTTGTGAAATCGAGATAGTCAAGCACAATATCGCCCGTGTAGAAGAGAAGCTCGATGGGAGCGAAAGCTGAAGGTGCAGACTTACTTCTCCCACGCAATTAGGGAGGCGCTGGGCGCCCCCCTGCCCATTTACTCCTGCAGGCCCATCGGGTATAATATAATTGGAGAGTGGGTCGGGTGGTCGCGCCGGCTCCTGTAGCCGGTGAGGAAAGTCCGAGCTCCATAGGGCACAGTGCTGGCGCAAGCAGAACAGCAAGGAGGTGGATTAGTACTTTACGCAGAAGATGGACAATAGCTGTGCGCATTACATCAAGTGGAGGTGTCTATTGTGACAACCCTGACTCGAGTAGTAGCTGTAGGGCTCATCGTGTGCTCAATAGTGATTTCGGGGTGTGGCGGGGGAAGCAATTGGCTCCCTACAGGGAGGCTCCTGGTCTTCCAAGATTGGCAGACTTCCCCCCAGGACAACGACGATATTGCCTTGTATGACACCGACAAAGAAGTTTTCATTCCTCTGCCGGGCCTGAATTCATATGACTACCAGGATAAGGACCCGGCTATTAGTGCCGATGGCCGCTGGATAGTATTCGGTTCGAATCGGCCCGGTATCGGGAACTATGATGTCTATCTGTACGACCGCGACACACAGCAGCTAGTCGTCCTACCCTCTGGGTTCAATTCTGCCGATGCAGATCGGGACCCCGACATCAGCCCGGACGGCCAGTTCATTGCTTTCGAGTCCGACAGGTCTAGCTGGAATATCTACCTCTACGATCGCGACACTGGGTCTTTTATAGACCTGTCCCAGCTAAACTCTGCGGACACAGATCAAGATCCGGCCCTCACCACCGATGCCCGGTTCATTGCCTTTGAGTCGAACCGGAGCGGCAGTGTGGGAGGCATAGACATATACTTGTACAGTCGTGATACGGACTCGTTGGTATCGTTGCCTAACCTCAACAGCGACGATGATGACAAGGAGCCGGACATTTGTGCAGATGGTCGGTACATAGTATTCGAGTCCGATCGAGATGGTGGCGCAGGCAACCTGGACGTCTACTTGTACGATCGGAGCCTGGGACAGTTGGTGTCATTGCCAGGTCTCAACTCGTCAGCCGACGATGGAGAGCCTTCCATCAGCCGAGACGGGCGGTATATTTTCTTTGAGTCAGACAGAGGAGGGGGCTGGGAAGACATCTATATGTACGATCGCCAAACCCAGAGCTTCGTACCCTTGCCTGGCGCAAACTCGGATGACTCAGAACAGCACCCGAGGCCCAATTCATCAGACGGCTAGCTTTCGGCAACACAATATTCGCCCATCAAGGCGGCTATAATTGGTCAACTGCTCTCAGAAGCCCTAGCAAGCCGTAGGATTGAAAGTTTGTGTTTTGAAGGTTTTTTAGGGTGGGGGTGTAACCCCTTGCAACCCCCTATCGGTGCGTCCTGTGGCCTGCTGCGGCCCACCAAGGGGCGCTTCTGGGCCTGGGTGCCTGGCTGCGCCGGCGCAAGCGGAGCTGAACCGTCGGGGGCGGACAGCGGGCCACGCACTAGCTCGTTCATTTACACTAATTCGCCCATGGGGTATAATATAATTGGAGAGTGGGTCGGGTGGTCGCGCCGGCTCTTGTAGCCGGTGAGGAAAGTCCGAGCTCCATAGGGCACAGTGCTGGCGAAATGCCAGGCGGGGTGACCCGCGGAAAGTGGCACAGAAACTACACCGCCGATGGCCCGTCCGGGCACAGGCAAGGGTGAAATGGTGAGGTAAGAGCTCACCAGCGTCGGGGCGACCCGGCGGCTGGCTAAACCCCACTCGGAGCAAGGCCCAATAGGAGAGCGCAGAGTTGCCCGCTCAATAGCTCTCGGGTAGGCCGCTAGTGGGGGCTGGCAACAGCCCTCCCAGATAAATGACCGTCACCTGCCCACCGGCAGGCACAAAACTCGGCTTATAGACACACTCTCCGCCCTTTTGAGCATTAACGATATTATTATGTGCTCAAAGCCTGAGCTGTAACTGCCCTGTTATAGGCTCGGTCTGCTCTCGTAGTTATCCCCGGAGACCATGGCCATAACCGCCTTGCAGGAGGCTGTGGCCAAGCATCCGCTGAGGGCGCACAACTAACTGAGCGTGTGCTTGTGGCCTGTGCAATGCAACTGGTATGCTGGCGGGTCACTTATATTGCCATGCTCTTTACGTGCGCACAGGAAGATTTGAACGCCCACCCTCTGGTGGACTGTCCTGTGCCACATCAGCCTGCTCTGCGCTCTCGGATGACACGGTCGTTTCCGCGAGCGGCCGCCGTATAGAAGGCACGGCAACACCCGCCTGCAATGCCGTCATTACACCAACTGCCTCAAGATAGTTGTCTACAATGAACAATTTCCCTGG
>JAUWYY010000048.1 GCA_030615605.1 bacterium | reverse complement strand
ACACCACCATCCCCGAATACAAAGCGTTCCTTTGCGATATCAGGAAGGGAGGCACAATATGAGCAAAGCCTGCCTGGTTGACTTGACGAAGTGCATTGCCTGCCGGGCTTGTCAGGTGGCCTGCAAGGAGTGGAATGGGCTCGAGGCCGAGCACACGGAGTTCTTCGGAGCACCCGGAGGGTATCAGAATCCTCCAGCGCTGTCCTCGAAGACCTTCACTCTGATCCGCTTCGTCGAAATGACCGACAACAACGGGAAGCTCAAGTGGGCATTTGCCCGGTCGGGCTGCATGCATTGCCAGGACCCGGCGTGCGCGTCCGCCTGCCCGGTCGGCGCGCTCAGGAAGACGGATGAGGGGGCCGTCGTCTATGACGACACCAAGTGCTTCGGGTGTCGATACTGCATGATGGCGTGTCCGTTTGACGTCCCCACGTTCCAATGGGATTCGCCCATCCCGCTCATCAGGAAGTGTACGTTCTGCGCGGACAGGCAACGTGGCGGCGACGCCATCACCTCGGTTAATGACCAACCGCTTTCCAAGGAGTCGCTCGCCCGCCATCGAGATAGCAACCGGACGCCCGCCTGCGTCAAGGCCTGCCCTACAGGAACGCTCAAGTTCGGAGAGCGCGGCCAGTTGCTGGCCGAGGCCAGGAACCGAATGACCGCCGAGCCGGATAAGTACATTGACCACATATACGGTGAGCAAGAGGTGGGCGGAACGAGCTGGATGTACATCTCGGACGTCCCGTTCGACCAACTGGGCTTCCGCACCGACCTGGGCAAGCGCAGTTATCCGTCCTACACGAGCCCCGCGATGAAAGCCATACCCGCAGTCGTTACGGGTCTGGGGCTACTTCTCAGCGGCGTCTACTGGGTCGCCAACCGCAAAGCCAAGGCCGTGAAGTCAGCACAGGAGGACAGTGACCAGGCATGAACCATGAACCCATCAAGGCCAAATTCGTGACCCCAGCCAGCGTCGTCCTTGCCTTGCTGATGATCTTAGGCGGTATCGTAGCTGTCATCCGCTACTGGCAGGGGCTGGGGGCGGTCACGAACCTCAGCGATAGCTATCCGTGGGGCCTTTGGATCTCCTTTGACATCATGTGTGGCGTGGCTCTCGCGGCCGGAGCCTTCACCATCGCCGCGGCGGTCTATATCTTTGGCGGCGAGAAGTACCACGTGTTCGTGCGGCCCGCGGTGCTCACCGGGCTTCTTGGCTATGTCTTCGTGGGCGTGGCGCTGCTGGTGGACCTGGGCCTGCCCTGGCGCATCTGGCACCCCATCATCATGTGGCCCGAGCACTCCGTTATGTTTGAGGTCGCCTGGTGCGTGATGCTGTACATGAGCGTGCTGGCTCTGGAGTTCGCGCCGGCAGTCTTTGAGCGCTGTGGCTGGGATCAGATCCACGGACTGTGGCGGAAGCTGGTGCCGGCCTTCTCTGTTGTCGCGGTGGCCTTCTTCACCTATATCATGTCACACTCGGCCGCCTGGGCAGTGGTGGTGTTGGTGGTCTTCGCCGTTCTGGCTGCAGTGGTACCCAGTCTGTTCGCCTCGCGGCCAGGCGTGCCCATCATCCTCGTCATGGTCGGAATCGTGTTGTCAACTATGCACCAGTCATCCCTGGGGTCGCTTTTCCTGTTGATGCCGGACAAGCTCCACCCGCTGTGGTGGACCCCGATACTGCCCATTAACTTCTTCCTCAGTGCCATCGCGGTGGGTTTTGCGATGGTGATCTTCGAGGCGATGCTCAGCTCGAGGTTCTTTGGGCGATCGCTGGAGCGGGGGCCGCTCGCTGGCCTGGGCCGCATGCTGTGCGGAGCCCTGTGGATCTGCCTGGCGGTGCGCATTGTCGATGTGCTTCTGCGCGGGCAACTGGGCGGGGCCTTGGTCAGCGGCAAGGGCTTCATCTTCCTCGTCGATGTGCTGGTGGGCCTCATGCTACCGGCACTGATCCTCTCGAGCGCGAGGGCCCGCGAAAGCATGCCGTCCCTGTTCACTGCGGCTACGCTGACCATTGTCGGTCTTGTCTTTAACCGCTTCAGTGTGGCGCTACTCGGTATGACCATCCCTGGCAAGGTCGGGTACTTCCCAAGCATCGGCGAGTTCATCATCACGATAGCGATGATTTCGGCCGTCGTCTTGCTGTTCACGCTATCGGTTAAGATCTTCCCGGTCTTCACTCGCGAGGAGCAGGAGGCCTTCGGGCTACCTCCGGCCGCCTCGCAGGCGGCAGGTAATCGCTGACGATCCGGTGATCGTGCCGCGCCGACTGATCCGCTGGAGGGACAATCTCCAAATGCCCACAACTGAGAACGATACGCTGTCATCACGACTCGCCGATACGGTCGAGCGCCTAGATGCGCTGATCGGCCAGGAGGCAGTCTCCGAGGACTACGTGCGGTTCCGCATTGGACT
Source organism: bacterium (assembly GCA_030615605.1). Lineage (GTDB taxonomy): Bacteria > Armatimonadota > Zipacnadia > Zipacnadales > Zipacnadaceae > JALGTD01. The sequence continues at coordinate 2,815 of JAUWYY010000048.1, read as the reverse complement.
GGCGAAGGCACAGGCGTCTGTACGCGAGGCCCTTGTCCGGTGCGAGTCATCGACTGTCGCCGGGGACGCCGCGCCAACTCAGACGAGCCCAGCGCTGACACAAGGAGCGATCCAGTGGAACCGCGCGCTGTTGGCATCGCTCTTCGAGGACATCCGTGCGCTGGTCGTGCGCTCTGGCAATCAGACCGCTGGCCTCGCCGGTTTGCAGGAGGCCGCGGAAGAGGACGCCGGGCTCTTTGAGGAACTCGCGGAGGTATCCGCGTTCGGCGATGAGCAGTCCCTGCTGGCACTTTCCAACCGGGTCGGGACTGGCGCCGATGTACTCCTGTTCGTCGGTCGGGTCCTCGCGGCGCCCTTCGTTGCCGACGCTGCACACCGACGCAGGGAGGTCGTGGCCCCCGTAGCTGCCTCCCGGGAGTCGTCAGGCCACTGTCCCGTTTGTGGGTCGCCACCGGCCCTGGCGAGGCTGCGTCAGGACGACCAGAAGCGCATTCTGTGCTGCTTGCTGTGCGAGGAGAAGTGGGCATTTGCCAGGGTACAATGTCCCTTCTGCGCTAACGACGACCAGAGCACCATGGGATTGGTCACCGTCACGGGAGTGGAGGCGTGGTGGATTGAGGTCTGTGAGAAGTGCAAACGGTACATCAAGACGGTGGACGAGGGCAAGCTCTCGGAGATCGAGGACGTGCTGCTCCTTGTGGAGGACACTGCAACGCTCTACCTGGACATCATCGCGCAGAGGGAGGGCTATACAGGGGATGTTCTCGACGTAGTCGGAGAGGGCAGTTGATGTCTCGTGCCAATATGGCACGCGCCTCTTGCCGCCTGTCACACGCGTCTGTGGGGGACAACTCTTAGTCCCCAAGTACGTGGGAGCGGGAGGTAGCGAGACTGGAGGTGAAGCGTTCCGACATCTCGCTTTCGTACCTGAGAATGGTCACAGGTCGGTCACTTATCTAAGGAGGGATCGTAATGAAGCATGCACTGTTAGTGGTCGTAATCGTCGTACTATCTGTTGCCTCTTGCGTTGTAGCACAGGACAAGCCAGCGACCGAAAAACCCAGTTGGGTGGACAATATCAACATCAACGGGTACTTCCAGTCGCGGTACGTGCACCAGGACTGGGCGGTGGATGGCTTCACCTTTCGCCAGATGTACATCAACCTATTCGCGACACCCAACGATCGCACGAAGGGACTAGTCCAGTGGGTTCGCTTCGGTGCGGACCCGAACGCAACGTCGCCCACCGACTGGGGCGATGTCTGGGTGGAGTACAAGGTGAGCGATACGTTGACGACTCGAATTGGTCAGTCTAATAACCACTTCGGCCTTGAGATGCCGCAGAGCTCATCCAAGCGTATGGCACTTGAGCGTGCCGCTGTCCTGCAAGGCGGCGGGGCCAGGCCTCGGGGCTTGTACTTCGGTGGCCTGTGGGACCGGGGCGTCTGGCTGACCTACACGCCTCAGACCGGCAAGTGGGACCCGAAGGTCACGCTGGGCGTGATGAATGGGCAGTTCCGGGGAAGTGACTTGGATAGCAACAAGAACGTGCTGGTCAAGCTGCATTGGGATCGCGACTGGGGCCAGTTCGGGGTCACGCGGCTGGACGGCAAGTGGACCAACAACCTGAGCATCCCCGGCATTCCTGACATCACGGATCGCAGCGCGGTTGTCGGCTATGCGCGATGGGCACCGCAGGATTGTCGGTGGGCTGCCCAAGGCGAGTATGTCGATGGCCAACTGCTGGGCAACGACATTGACGGGTGGTATGCCCAGGCGGAGTACCGGGCGAGGCCAGGGGGCACCGCATTTGTCAAGTACGACACGTATGACCCCATGAAGGGCACGCCCAATTCCGACTGGGATGCCTGGCATATCGGGTACACGCAGTGGCTCGATAATAACAACGAACTCACCCTGCAGTACATGAGCGGCAAGAACAGAGCAGACACGTCCGATCCGAGCCGGGACGAGCTCGCCTTCCAATGGCAGCTGGGCTTCCGATAGACGCCAAGGCAGGCATTATCGCTTGACCTCTGTACCACACAATATGCTACAACTATATCACAGCGCGATACATGCCCTTATGGGGTGCAGGGCAGTGACCTCTATCTTCTCCTTGTGACTGTACAATTCACCGATTACCCACACAAGGCTCTTCACTGCTCTGCACCTTCTTCTGTACCAGCAACAACCAAATCGTCACGTCATCTACTTCGCCACTAGGGAGCGTCGAAGCTTCCCTGAGGCTGTGCATGCCCAAAGCCAAAGCACATAGCGCGCCCGAGGTAATACACGGGTTTTGTTTCGACGCTCCAATGGGGAGCATTGAGAGTCTGAGACCGTCCGCCCAACGGTGGAGGAGCACCTGGCTTGGAATTACAGGGGTCATGTCCGCATATTTAACTCAGGGCGCCAGAGCAAAGGTGGTTTAGCAGCCAGCAGCTTCAACCAACTTTGGATGGTCGCCGCTTGATCGGAGGCGGATTTGGATAAGAGATGTTAGTGCTGGATTTCGATGAGAAAGAAGGTTTCTCAATAGGTGGCGGGGAATACAGTAGATGGAGTAAGCGAGGTTGCAGGATTTCGAGAAAGTGGGCACTAGAGCGAGGATTATCGTCCCACAAACTGGCAGGAAATCAGGGGAAAACGGGGTTTTGTGGGCGAGTAACTCGGCTTACGGACTTACTTTGTGCAACGTACGCGAGCTGGTCGCGAGAGGAATGACCCCCTCAGTAAGATCTATGATGCGAGTTGCCCTTATGCTGGGCCGGCCTTCTGTCCCCTGCGAGCGCCTTGGCTATCCTGGCCTCCT
>JAUWYY010000022.1 GCA_030615605.1 bacterium | reverse complement strand
ACTGCCCGAATCCAAATTGGCATGGGAGGCGCGTCTCGCGGGCGTCAACGATTACCGTTACCTGCAAACCCTGGAGGAAACACTTGCGGCAGCCACAACTTCGGGCCAGGAAAGAAGCCGGGCGGTCCAAGCGGCCCGGCGTTTTCTACAACGGCTGCGGGCACAGATTCCTGTGGATGTCTATATATATGAAAACATGCCTGCGCAGCGAAGCGGGGAGCTGGTGATCTGGAACCCCGTACCTGAGATTGAACCCGAGGATTACGATCAAATACGCGAGGAGTGCGCTCGCCATATTCACTCCATACAGACACTACTTACGAACAGTCAGTGAAAGGCGAAAGATGGCGAAGAGGCGAACAATAGTCATTAGGGCAAGTACAGTTAAGCTTATTGAGGGATAGGAACAAATGGAACGTGTAAGGTTTGGCTTAGGGGGATGCTGACAGAAGCCGAAGTCATCGCAGATGCTATTAGAGAAGCCGAGCAGAGAAGCTAGTTATCAACCCGCTGCGGGTGCGATAACTCGGCTGCCACTCTTCGCACACTTCCCTGTGTCCACAAATCCCACACATGAAGCTATTGTCAGGATAGTAGATCTCAGCCTTAGGCTAGAAGGGAACACAAATGAAGAAAATCGCGAACAGCCTTGTATCTGAAATGGACGACATGCCCGTGATTGATGCGCACGAGCACCTGCCACGGGAAGAAGAGTTGGTATCCCGCCAAGCCGACATTTTCACGCGAATTTACTGCCACTACACCGTCGGCATCTTGCTAAGCGCCGGCTGGAAAGGGAATCGGCAGCAGTTGGCAGATACAAGCGTTCCGCTGGAGGAGCGGTGGCGGACCTTCAAGCCCTATCTCCACGCCATTCAGCATACGGGCTTCGCACGGGCCGCCCACATCACGGCCCGGGACCTGTACGGGGTTTGCGAGATCAATGACGACACCTATCAATTATTGTCCGAAAGACTTCAGGCGGCCAACACGCCTGGCCTCTACCAGAGAGTACTCAAAGGCAAATGCAATATGCAGACCGTGCTGGACCTTGGGGATTGGGACGTGGGCGACGGCAGCCTTATGCGGTGTGTGTACAACCTGTTCTGGGACCTGTGGAGCATGGATTCCCGGTCCTTCCGCAACTTCTACGACAAATGGGCCAAACTCTCAGGCGGCGAGTTTGAGGATGCGGAGGAGTTCAGCGAATTCCTGCTACACAAAGTACGCGCCGAAGGCTGTGTGGGCATCAAGTTTGCCGCCGACCTGCCCAGTGAGACGGTGGCCAGGACAACAGCGCAAACAATCTTTACCAAGTTCAAACAATCCGACCTCGGGGACCAGGAAACTTCACTGTTGGGCACGTGGCTCACCCATCGGTTGTTGGCCAAGGCACCTGAACACGGTCTTGTGGTGACAGTTCACTGCGGGATGGGTTCCAGCACTTGGGAGGATGTCACGCTGTACAAAGCGACGAACCTTATCCCCATCATCCTGCGGTATCGCGAGACCACGTTTGATTTGTATCACGCCAGTATGCCGTGGGTGAGGGAAATAGCCGTGATGGGCTGCAAGTACCCCAATGTCTATCTTAATCTCGTCTGGGCGCACCAACAATCCCCCTTTATCGTCGAACGAATGTTGAACGAGTGGATTGACCTTGTGCCTATCAACAAGATAATTGGCTTTGGCGGAGACAACGGAGCACCCGAAAAGACTTATGGGGCATTGCAGATAGCCAAGGAAAACATCGCCCGAGCTTTGGCGGACAGAATAACTCGAGGGCAGTTGTCTGAATCGCGTGCGGCGGATATTTGCCGAGCGTGGCTGTACGATAACCCTAAGAAACTATACAGCCTGAGATAGCACATCCAAGATGGTCATGGACGATAGTATGGAAAGGAGCGCCGCGAGGACGGGTGGTGTTAGGTAGTCGGATGCGCTATGTCACCTTACTGAACAGGAGGCCCTACGATGATTTACATCGGTGTCGATCTGCACGCGCGGCACCTTAGCACGCCTGTTTTGAACTCGGATGGCAGCATTATCTTCGACCAGAAACGCGCCAGCTCATCCAGCAATATGATGGTTGTTTGCCAATAGCTAAGACAGGGCCTTACTTGTGGGCTCTCACAGCTTGAGGCCTTCTTGCCACGAACAACCTACATCGCCTCCTCTAATCAGGGCCAAATCGATCAAGCTCCCCACAAGTACGAGGGGCCTCAGGGCGGTGCACCTATGCCCTCCTGAGGACTGGCTTTATGTTGACAAACCGACGGCCACACGGTCCAGGACTGGATAGCGATCGCCATTATCAGAAATGAATGTCGCCCGATATTGTGTGCACCGATCACTCGGTCTGATGGCAAAGGCTTGCTTGGGATGCGGATCAGCCACGTTGTGGACGATGGAGGCCAGAATCAGGTCCGGGTAACTGACCCGTAATGTTCGCAAACCAGGTATCACTTCGTGTCCTTGCTCGCAGTTGCCCGGTTGGGGTCAGCAGATGCGGGGCAGTATCTCGCCGGGGGGCATCTCTACAATACGAGTCGTGCCCAGGGGGGTGCGCAGATACACCTGGGGCCGGTCGGCGCTGGTGACTTGGCCGACGATAGCTGCTTACTGGCCACCGTCGCACGATTTCATAATAGCCAGGGCCTCGTCGGCGACGGAGCCGTCCACGAAAGCCAATACCTTCCCCTCGCAGGCTACCTGCAGCGGGTCCAGCCCTAGTATCTCACAGACGCCGGCCACTTGCAGTAGTATGGGCAGTGCCGCCTGGTCAATCTCGAGCGTCACAGCGGCCTGAGTGGCGACTTCGTTGAGGGTGGCCGCCAGCCCGCCGCGAGTCGGATCACGCAGGACGTGAACCTTCTCACCCAGCTCGTTGATGAGCTTAATGGTAATATCGGCGACCGGTGCTGAATCGCTCAGTATCTCTCCACTGACATCAAGCTCCTCCCGCGCGCACATCACTGCCACACCGTGGTCAGCGATGGTTCCGTTTATGAGCAGTGCATCGCCAACCGCCGCTCGCTTGGGATCAATGTTTGTCTGGGCTGGGACTACTCCCAGTCCAGAGGTATTGACGAACAACCCATCGGTGGCGCGGCGTTCGACTACTTTGGTGTCGCCAGTGACCACAGCCACGCCACAGCGCTCGACGGCTTCCGTAATCGATTCCATTATGCGGTGCAGATCGTCTGCCGGGAAACCTTCTTCGATGACAAACGCCAGCGAGATGAACTCGGGAACCCCGCCCACCATTGCCACATCGTTGACGGTACCGTGGACAGCCAGGCTGCCGATATCTCCACCGGGGAAGAACAGCGGGGAGACGGTGAATGAGTCGGTGGAGAAAGCCACCTTTGTATCGCCAATGGTTATGACGGCAGCATCGTTCAGCGACTGACCGGAGCGCTGCAGCAGGGGGGCAAACTGCTGCGCGATAAGCTGCTGGGAAAGCAGCCCCCCGGCGCCGTGGCTGAGGGTAATAAGTTCGGGCTTCTTCATAAGCTGGTGGAAATCTCCCCCAATGTGTTGAGCAGGACCAGTCATAGCTCAGTGCCGATGGTAATGCCGGTAGGAGCGGCATTCCTGCCGCGACTACTCTTGTTCCTACAGCGTTGCGACAAGAATATCCCTCCTACGAATCGTATGATTGGTAGCGATATAGAGCGGCGCAGGCCCCCTCGGAGGAGACCATGCACGAGCCAACCGGATGGTCAGGGCGACAGGTGGTCCCAAACAGAGAGCAATCGGTAGGCTGCACCGCACTCCGTAGAACTGCCCCACAGTCACAGCCGGGCGGCTCCGGTACCGGCTTCAGTTCCAGGGTGAAGCGCTTTTGAGCGTCAAACTGGCTGTATTTATCGCGGATACGCAGGCCACTGGCGGGGATCTCGCCCAGCCCGCGCCAGCGCGTGTCGGTGACCTCGAAAACTTGATTCATCTTGCTTAGCGCGATGGGATTGCCCTCAGGTTTTACCACACGGTCGTATTGAATGAGTACCTGCGGGTTATTCTCGTGGTGCATTCGCGCCAGCATATAGACCGACTGCAGCACATCCAGCGGTTCAAAGCCAGCCACCACGCAGGGGATGCCCTGCTCGGCCAGGGGCTGATAAGGATGTGAACCGATGATGGCGCTGCCTTCTGGCCCGTGCTCCTGCTCGGTGTAGTCGAAGTACCAGATGGGGTGGGGACACTCTCGCTCGAAGCGCATCTGGCGCTGCTGGTCCTCGACCAGGATGTATTCGTAAGACAGGGGGTCCTTGTAGGGCGTGGGCTGGCCCTGGGCCCGGGCAGCCATAATCTCAGGGATACTGGCGTCCGACGGAATTGTCTCGCGTGTCGCACCGCGCAATCAACCGCCTTGTCTGCAATACAGACTACATCGCTCTGCAACCTGCAGACAGGGTCGCCCAGGCCTCCAACTTTTGCTTCGACGCAGCGACGTTCGAGATTTGGGGGGCTCTATTGCACGGAGCACGACTTGTCTACATTGGCCGCGATACACTCCTTTCTCCCTGGAGTCTTGGCGAACAGATTCACGCGCTGGGCATCAGCGTGCTGTTCTTGCGACCGCTCTGTTCAACTTGTTGGCCCGCGAAGCACCCTCAGCGTTCAGTACGGTGCGATATCTCCTGTTCGGTGGCGAGACCGCCGACCCCCGCGTGGTAAGAACAGTGTTAGCAAATGAGCCACCCGAGAACTTGCTCCATGTTTACGGCCCCACCAAGAGTACCACCTTCACCACCTGGTATCCCGTGCAAGACGTCGCAGAGGACGCTGCTACCGTGCCTATCGGCCGCCCAATCTCCAATACGCAGCTTTACCTGCTGGATCGCAACCTCCAGCCGGTACCCCTTGGAGTCCCCGGGAAGCTCTACATTGGCGGAGACGGCCTTGCTCACGGCTATCTCAACAGTCCGGAGCTGACTGCTGAGAAATTCATTCCCAACCCATTTGGCAATCATCCTGACGCGCGCCTGTACAGAACGGGCGACCTGGGCCGGTATCTATCTGACGGGAACATCGAGTTCATTGGACGCACTGACGACCAGGTTAAGATTCGCGGCTTTCGGGTCGAGCCCGGCGAGATAGAAGTAGCCCTGGGACGGCATCCCAGCGTACAGGAAGCCGCGATAGTCGTACGCGAAGACAGTTCCGGTGACAAGCGTCTTGTGGCCTACATCGTCCCCCAGGAGGCATGGACGATATCAGTCCAGGAATTAGACCATTTTCTTCACGAGACACTGCCCCAGTACATGATTCCGTCGGCATTTGTAGTGCTGAACGCATTGCCCCTGACACGCAATGCGAAACTGGATCGCGAGGCTCTTCCGCCTCCCAAAGACAGCCAGGCCCGCGAACCATATTCTTCGATTCGCACCAGTCCTGCAGTGCCGAAAGATAAACTCGAAGCACAGCTTAAGGAGATGTGGGAAGAAGCGCTGGGGGTCGAGTCGATTATGGTGACTGACAACTTCTTTGAGTTGGGCGGGCATTCACTGTTGGCCGCACAGGTGTTCGCACAAATCGAGGAATGTCTCGGTAAGAGGTTCTCGGTCTCGCTCCTTTTCCGAGCACCAATCATCCGGCAGCTAGCTGAGCTGCTGCGGGAGGAGGGGCGGTCACCGGCCCCGACCTCACTAGTAGCGATCCAGCCCCAAGGATCCAGACCGCCGATTTTCCTGGCTCACCCCGGCGCCGCCGATGTCCTATGTTATGCGCGGCTGGCCCAGTATCTGGCCCCGGACCAACCAGTCTATGGATTCCGCGCCCGGGGGCTGGAAGCTGGCGAGAAGCCGTCTCATCAACTTGAGTTGATGGCCTCCCAGGACATAACAGAGATGAAGTCTATACAGCCAGAAGGTCCGTATTATCTGGCCGGACACTCGGGGGGCGGGAGCATTGTCTACGAGATGGCCTGCCAGCTTCGTGGACGGGGCGAAAAAGTAGGCTGTTTGGTAATCATTGACTACTCCGCTCCTCAATCGGGCTACCGCAAGGTCTGGAGGTTATTTCACCCACGGCTTGCGTACCATTTCCTGCGCGAACTGCCTTATGGTCCACTTTACTTCTTCTACAAAACCCCCAAAGAGCGCCGCAAGACCCTGCGCCGAGTTGCAGCGCGGCTCGTCCGGTATCCCCGCAGGCTTGTTGGCGGCCGGGAACCAGCCCCGATTACAACTGCGGAACAACTTCCTGGTGGACCAGCTGATAAACTTGCCATGCGCCTGGAGGCCCGCCAGCGAGCAAATGATGCAGTCACGAACGCTGTGAAGAATTACGTCCCACGGCCTTATGGCGGCCGTGTAACCTTGTTCCGGTCACGCAGACAGCGCACAGTCTCATCACATGATCCCGAAATGGGCTGGGGCCAGCTAGCTCGTGGTGGTCTGAAGGTCGTGGTGAGCCCGGGTGAACATGGCGATTTGCTCAACGAGCCTTTTGTGCGCGCTACCGGCCCAGGCCCGCGCGGCTGCGTTCTTCGCCTGCTGGACCGGCAAGGAGGCCTATACCAAAACTGTTGGCCAGGGCTTATCACTGCAGTTAGATGATTTCTGAGTGCCAGTAGCTCCAAACGAACAGCCGGCTGTGAGGAGAGTAACGCAAGGGGCCTGTGACTGGTCGGTGCACCAGTTCATGCCGGTGCCAGGACATGTGGCGGCCGTGGCTGCTGAGGGACAGTATACGCTTCAATGTTACTCACTGTTTACCCTCAGTGCTTCTGGGACGCGGAACGGCAGTTAGCTAGGGTGTGGACCCGACGGCGGTGATGAAGCGGCTGGATCATTCCTCAGTTTGGTAGGAGGTGTTTTTCCCAGCAGAGTGAAATTATCTGTGTGCAGCACGGTGCGGCAGTGGCGGCCGCCGCCCACATTACCATGGCCGGTCCTCCGGGAGGCTTGAGTGCAGAACAGAGCTATTTGAGTACTTTCGATATTATTATGTGCTCACTTTGGGCGTGATTATATGCTCATTTTAGCCCATCTTGAGCACATAACTCGGCTTGTGGATCTTAACTCTCGATATTTGGTTAACAGCTTCGCAGCTGAGTGCCCATGCGTGCGCAAGACGCACTGAGGTCAAACATGCTCTGTGCAGTCATCGTTCGGCGGCAAACTGATGCAGGCGCCGGTTTGGTGCAACTTCGGTACATCGTCAGCACCCCTGCTTGCCCCCGGAGCGTTACTGACGAAAAGCCTTGCTTGGTTAGCTAAATGATCCGCAGCAGGAGGAATTAGTGCAAGACACAGAGAATGTTAGACACAGCAACAGAGAATATGGAAGATCCCAGGCACCTACAACCGTAGACAACTTAATCAGGAAACTACTGCTAATCAATGACGAAAGAGGTCAATACAGCGTTTGGCGAGGCACTGGCGAAGGTCCGCCAGCGGGTCAGACGCTATGTAGAGCGTGGCCCGTATGAGCTGTTCCCCGACGAGGTTGTGATCCGCAATGTGCTAGCGAAAATGGCCCGCAATCTCGTCGAGCACGGGCAGGCCTATTGTCCGTGCCGGGAGGTGACCGGCGATGCCCAAGTAGATAGGCTGAATATCTGCCCGTGTCGGAGCCATCACCAGGACATCGCTCGGGACGGGTATTGTGAATGTAGATTGTTTGTAAGCGACGAATTCTTACATTGGCGCAAAAGTACAAACCAACACAAGGAGGCATGAAAATGGCTGTTTCGATTGGTACAAAAGCACCAGATTTCAACCTGCCAGGGGTAGATGGACAGGACTATTCACTGAGCACCTTCGCCGACAAGCAGGCGGTGGTAGTCATTTTCTCCTGCAATCACTGCCCCTATATTGTGGCCAACGAGGACCGCATGATCGAGTTGCAGGCCGATTACGCCGACCGAGGCGTCCAGCTTGTGGCCATCAATCCCAACGACGATATCAGGTATCCGGCCGACAGCTTTCAGGCGATGAAGACAAGGGCAGCCGAGAAGGGGTTTAACTTCCCCTACTTGCGAGATGAGACGCAGCAGGTGGCCCGGGCCTACGATGCCTCGGTAACACCAGAGGTTTTCGTAGTTGACGCAACCGGGACTGTTGTCTATCACGGTCGCATTGATGACGACAGTGCCAAGGAGCCTGGCAACGTGATCCGCCATGATCTGCGCATTGCCCTCGACGAAATGCTCGCTGGCGAGGAGATCACCGTCAAGGACACCGAGCCAGTCGGCTGCACGATCAAGTGGAAGTAACGGGGCAGTGAGTCGGGCGCAGTTTGCCCCACCACCGCCTTTTTCGCAGATTATAGACCACCGGCTGCAGCTTGCGCCTAGCTCAGTCTCAAGCATCTTCCGGTCTTCTAATACCCGACAACGGATGCTTGTCCACTGCCTCCCTCAGCCCGTCCATTTGCACGTGCAGGTAGATGGCGGCCGTATGCAGGCTGGAGTGCCCCAGCAGCCTTTGAATGGACACCAAATCTGCTCCGTTCTGCAATAGCGAACTGGCGAACGTATGCCTTAACGTGTGAATGGTTACTCCCTCTCGCCTTATGCCCGCCGCCTCCTTGGCACGGCAGAAGACATCTTGTAGCCCAGGCTTCTCCAAGGGCTGGCCCAGTCTCGTGGTGAAGAGAACGTCATGATCACACTCCGGCCGTAGCTCGAGTCAGTCTTGCAGCACCGCTATCGCCTCGCCACAGAGTGGTATGACTCGGCCCTTCCGCCCCTTGCCGTTCCTTACCGCCAAGGTACAGGCTTCGAGATCTACGTCGTCCAGCTTCAAAGCCAGCAACTCTCCTCTTCTTATCCCCGTGTACAGGAAGGTGCCCAGTATTGCCTTGTCACGGAACGCCACCATGAAGAAGTGGTTCTTGTCGGTGGCGTCCAGCAAGCGCTGGCATTTCTCGAGGGTCAAATACGTGGGAGTTCGGTGCTGCTTCTGCAGGGTAGAGATGCGGGAGAGCGGATTGTGGCTGGTGTACTCGCACTCCTGCAGGTAGCTAACAAGGGACTTGAGGCTCGCCACTCGTCGCCCAATGGTGCTCGGCACATAGCCTGCTCGGGAAAGTGCTGCCACATACTGGCGGGCCACCGAGCTGGGGACGTTCTCTACCTTTGGTGACACACCTCACTGGGCCAGGAACTCATCTGCGGCGTGCTGGAGTTTCATCACCTACACTCCTTACTTGTTGTAAGAGTTATAGGTGCGCTCAAGGAGGAAATCGCCCCTACATAGTGAGCCCATAACAATACTTATGGGTCCATTTTTGGGACAGTGGGCAAACTTACGGGCTCAAAATACAGCAGAAAGTGAGTCTATAAGCCGAGTTACTCGCCCACAAAACCCTGTTTTCCCCTGATTCACTGCCAGTTTGTGGGACGATAATCCTCGCACTAGTGCCCACTTTCCCCACACTGCCAGCCCCGTGGTTCACCTGCAGTCATTCCTTCTCTACCCCCGCTCCACCTCACTCCTTCCGCTTAGCCTTCATCCTCCTCGGTGCTTTCTTAAACGTGGCGACATCTGTTCTCGGATACTCCAGCTTCCTGCCGGCCACCATTCCTCCGGTCACGGCGAACATCACGGCATTAAAAGCCACCATACGGGCAAGCGAGATAGTCGGTGCCATCAGTCGGATCAACACGAGCGCGTCGAGTGTAATCGCTGCGAAGGGGTCGATGCATAGCAGACTAGGCGGCCGTGCCCCCGGCTGTTCGGGAAAGTCACGGTGCTGGGCTGGTTAGCGTTATCCTAGGCGTAAGTGGTGACATTGCCCACCGGGTCGGTGGCCGTCTCCAGATTGTCGTTGGCATCATAGGCGCGCCCTGCTGCTAGCACGTGCTTTCCAGTCTTTGCGGTTATTGGATGGGAACAATCTTCGACGGTACCTTTGCTGCTGCCGTGTCGAGTGACTTTCCAGTGATCATCTTAACTGTAAGCGACTGAGGTCCGAACTCAAAGTAGTAAATGTCCCCGCCCGGATCGACAAACACGCTATGTGAGTTTGAGAATGGACCGCGCGGAAGGCGGAACGCTGCCGCCAGGCGCCCTTGAGGATCTATCTTGACCACTGAGAGATCACACACTACCCGCAGGCGTTCGGTGAGGAAGAAGGGGCTTTCCCCCACATTAACTCTACCGACAGCGTCAATAAGGTAGACGTTACCGGCTTCGTCGGCCATCCTGTACCAGACGCCAGCATTCTCTCCTCCCATCCACGGGAGAATCTCTGTTGTTGCTTGCTGGTTGGGGATATCGACTTCTCGCAGCAGAGAGCCGTCGGGGGCGCGCACCTCGAACCTCTGTCTGATGTGGTCCACACCCGGGGAGGAGGCCGAATAGACTAGCCCTCCTGGGTTGACAAAGTCGCCAAGCATAACAGTGGTGAGACGCAGGTCCGGGCTGAACACAAAAACGCGCTGCCGCGCTCCTACTACGCCGGGCTCAAAGTCGGTTCCTTCGACTCCTGCGTACAGTCGGCCTGCTGAGTCGAAGTAAAGAAGCCTTAGGCTCACTTGCCAATGCAGCCCTCGTTGGACCGTCCATGCCGAGATATGGGCCAATACATAGTCGGCGCCAGCCCGGCCGACTAACCTTCCCTCCTCGTCTCTTGCAGATGTAAGGCGGCTTCCCTCCTCGTTGAACATAGTCAGTTCTGTCCCCCCTGCAGCGCCACCGGCAACCAGGATCTCCCTGGTCGGGCTGACGGCAGGAAGTCCCATGTTCACTATCTTGCCATCTGTGGCCATCAAGAAATTGCCTGCCCGGTCAAATCGCTTCACTTTGCCTTGAACGCGGTCAGCGATATACACGTCACCCGATGGGCCCACGGCCAGGCCTACCGGGCCATGGGGGGGTCCTTCCACAGGATCGCCGATGTAGATGCCGATTTGCTCTTCGGCTTGCCCGTATGCAACCTCAAAGAGTGTTTGTGGGACAATGGCCTCTGCTGCGCTTGCTTCTCGTGTTGTTCCTCGCAGGACGAACGCATTGAGAAACAACATACCGATGCACAACGATTGAACACACCAAGTGCCCACCCCGTGCTTCTTGCCCACGCTTTGCCGTTTCATATCGCTTCACCCTTCCTATTCATCTACTAGTGCTCATTCAAGCGTCTCGGTTCATAACCGCCGTTTATCCAGTTGTCAATGTCCTCCTCCTCGTTTTCCGCCCAATGGATCACCTTGTTGGCCCCGCCTTTTGCCTCGATAGCTCTAATCATATCTCCGTTCTTCGATGCGATGGTTATGACGTGGTGACCTGGCCAGTTCAGAATGTCGCCAGCCGCGCAGTTGGCTTTCGTCCGCGCCGTGGTGTAGTAGTCATCATCGCCTCCTCCGGGAGCATTATCCGGACCGTAGCGCAGCTTGTACGTAGTCGCCCGCCAAGGATCCCAATTGTAACCGGCAAACCACGCCCCGATGCTCACTAGACCCGAACAATCAGTGCCATAGCCTGCGTAGGTGTTGTCGATGTAGGTCTCGTCGTAGGTGGCGTTTGCCTTGCCGCCGAACCAGTGGCCACCCCACTCGTAGGGCACATCCACGAAAGCGCTGATCCGTTTGAGGTATCGCCGTTAGCGCGCGTGTCGTCAAGCGACTCAGCGAGTTATAGCTCCAGGGTATGCTTCAGATATGCAACCCTTTGCTTTGGATCCGTCCTTAGTGATACACCTAGTTTCTCGCGAAGAGTTGCTGTGGAGACCCAGAAATGATCGTAGCGCTGTATAACTCCCTCATCGTCCACGGCAAATGTAGCTAGCGGCGCCCAATCATTAGCAACGATGCGCCGCAAGACAGTCGCCTGCTTCGTACGCGCATCCCATTCTAATCTCATACCTGTAGAGCAGCTAACTAGTCTCAGTGGAACGTACTGGACAGTGCCACGTTGCAGACTTGGGAACTCTCGGAGCGTCTGGACTGCCTGCCGGGAAGGCTCCAGCACGTATCTGATCACATCTACGGTGGCTTGCCCATAGGAAAGGCGATAGATATCACCGTTATCATCGACAGTGATTTGTGTCCCGGTGTAGAATGGGCTGCCAGGTAACCGCAGATATGCCAGCGGCTGGCCTGAGGGACCGTGGCGTCGTCCTTGTCTACCACATCATCATCGTCGTCATCGTCATCATTGAGGCAGACAAAACCACCCACCGTCACCTCATCGGCATCAGCCACGCCACTAATATGGCTTCACTTCTCTACCTTCCGCGATATCTGTTGCAATAACCTCTCGGCTTGACCTTTCACACCTTCTGGGGTCATGGGTAGCTCCAAGATCTGGGTCAAGTACGATTGGGACTCGCCATAGGCCTGTTCGGCATAGAGCAGTTCGGCCAACTGGAGCAAAGCCAAGTCCGCTATCTGGATCGGGGCCTTCCACTCCACCAAATCTTTGAGGAGTGAGATACGCTCTGTCGCCGGCAGGTCACTGTTCTGCGCGAGAGCAAATCTAGCATACTGCGCATAGCTTGACTTTTCAGAGGAAAGTAGGGCGCGAAAATCGTCGCCCCCCATGAGTAAGGCGGCCTGCCAAGGCCATTTCCACAATGCCTCTGCGATCCCTCGCTCCGGCTCTTTAACATTGATTCTTAGGACATTTGATTTGACGCGTATCGGTTGATAGCTTTCTAGATTCTCACCTTGAAAGACGTCAAATAAGACTTGAACTTCATAGACTCCGACCTTAGCGAAGAGATACTCGGCGGCCCGGAAATCATACAGCGCCAAGAGATCGGCGTGAGCAGTGTACCCGGGTTCATACGTTGCCGCGGTAGCAGGCGGTGCCCAGTCTAGAGATGCTATGAAACCCGAGAGCTGCGCAAAGCCGAGTACGCGCTCACCGTGCGGGCTTCTAACTATGAGCAACCCACGCCCCCCCTCCACCGAAAGCCAAAAGGCACCGCGTAACGGCTCGTTGCCCTCCACGCGTGCCTCCATAAGCAGACGCAGGGGCTGGCACGGCAGTAGTTCGTCCGTTAGGGCAGTGAGAGAGAGACGCAACGGCGGTGCCACTTCGGCAGCCGTCGGCTGCAGTACGAACACCGATACGGCAACCATTACCACAGCCGCAAGCATTCTCCTACTAAGGAGGCCCAGAACTAGGGTACGAAATGGAACGAATGTCCGCGATATTGCCATCGGTAAATACTCCTTTCCAGACCCAGTACATAATCCCGTTATAGCAGGGGTCTGCTGGGTAGGGGGGTGGTTGCCACAAATATTCATCCTCCAACTGAAAAGCATGACCAACCTCGTGAACTAGGGTGTGCGCTTGAGGGTCGGCAGTATAGCCATATTCCCTAAGATGCTCACTAAAGACGAATGCGCTTTCTCAAACGTGGCGACGTCTATTCTCGGATACTCCAGCTTCCTGCCAGCCAGCAGCTCTTCTATCGCCAATATCTGCAGCCGCGCCATCATGACTGTGGGTAATCTGGCAGCCACTGGCTAGGGCGAGGGTAGAGACCAGCCCCACATTCTCATAGCTCCAGGTGGTAACCTTGCCCCGGGGGGTTGACATTCTTGTGACTAGGTATAGATGGCTACCTTGCTGCTGCAATCAGTTACCGTCGGACGGGGTGCCTTCTGCTGGCCCTCGATTCATACTCTCCGCAAACGCTTCTCTCCTTTGCTGCGCCTTTGCCATTGCCTGCTCGCTATTGAGCATACGCAACCCAGCTTCCGCGCCCTCTCTCACCGGGTATGCGACCCATAGACGCACCGGGCCAACGTCACTGCCTGCTAGTGTAGCGAACTCGTCTGTCAGAGCCCTATTTAGCGCCTCTCGCGCCTCCACAGCGCCCACGTAACCAAGCGCCGTGGCCGCTAGAGCCCTAAAATCACCATCTTCATGGGTCCCAAGGATTTCCAGTAGGCGAGGAATTCTGGAGGCATCTCCCATCATGCCAAGCGCGCAGATAAGACCGTCTCTGACACGCTCGTCGGAAATCGCCTCGGACTCGACCAGTTCGGTCATAGCACGTGGGTCTCCGACTTCGCGCAGCATTTTGACAAGCTGGGCCTGGATATAGCCGCTGTCTATCCGTCCCCCACCCGAGCCCTTATGTGTAGGGGTGGGGTTGGCCCGTTCTTGCGCCAGCCACCAGACCAGGATGTCTACGCGCTGCGGCCTCGATAGGTCCTCTCTTTCATATATTAGATTGAGGTCCCGGAGACTGGATAGCTTGCCGGGTAGACCATAGGCCTCGGACGAGGTAAGCGACTCGGCCACAGTATTGTCAGCCGTGGCCGGCGGCGCAGGGGCAGTCTCGGCAGCGGCCCTGGCCTTCGGGCGCCTACTAATAACTACAATACCCCCTACCGTACAACTCACAGCTAGTGCCAGCACTATCATCAGTATCGTTGTTCTTTTCATCTCTGTGCCTCCTAAGCGTCTTGCTAGTATTGTTTGCCTGGATTGGCCCAGTCCACGGAGTCCGCGTCACCGTTATTCCAAACGGCGTGCCGATGCATGCAATAGTCTTCACAATCGCGCCAAAGGGGGCCATAGTGCCAATGGTCAGGGACAGAGGCCTCGACATTAGGGTTATATCCGCCCTCGTGATACGGCGTGCCCAAGCTGTTCTCAGTAACAGTCCCATTGTCCGTGGGTAGCCAGTCGACATCGGGATCGTCGTCGTTATTCCGGTCGGTGCCTGCACCCCAGAGCGAGGAGAAGTCCTGACGATGTCGTTCCTCGTGACGGCACACCTGGGCGAAACAATCAATCCCGTGCGTGCATGGGTACTTGAGGGGAGCAGTAGGTGTTTCATTGGCCTCCGTGCCTATGTACGACCGCCATGCCCCCTCGTCGAAATAGGTTATACCACAAGAGTCCAAGCCCGAATCGTAGTTGTGTGTTCCGTAATCAGCCAACGTGTCGCTCCAGTAGTAGTACCAGTTGGGCACTTCTACTTCCCCCGGGTTGTTTGTTGCCTCTTCAGAAAAGAACAGGTCGAAATCATTTTTGTCGCTGACAGCACCGTCAGTTGCTTGGACCCAGGTGGGGCCAAAGTGACTGTTATCGTTTGGGAGAGTCGTAAGCCTCAGTGTGACTGACGTCCCCGTATTGCCGGATGGCCATGACTCGGTGACGCCGCCGCCGATGTTCTCAGAACTCCACGTGACGGTGCAAATTCCTTCCGTGTCGCATAGGCAGCTAATATCCTTAGGGTCGGAGCTGAAAGTTGATTTCCCAAGGTGAGCCGGTGTCGTAATCGTAATCGAGAGGCAGCATACCGCAAATGCTAGCGTAGCTGCCACTGCCAGCACACCGATGGCTAACATCATAGCATACCATAGTGTTGCCCTCATTGTGTTACCTCCTTAGACGCACGGGAACAGCATCTGGTTCCACTTGCAGGCCTTGACTGTGTGGCTCAGAGCCTGATGACCACTCACTCCATCTATGATTGGCTTCGTCTCACCATTAGTCGCTGCCCCCGGTTTGCTCGGCAAGTTACTTCAGCGTTCGACAGCAATCACCATTTCACGCGGCTATTCGGGCGAGGGACTAAAAACGTCCACTGTTAGCGGCACCCGAACTGCCGCGTTGTCAGCGTCATTGGTTTCTATGATCAAGACTGTATTGAAGCTGCCCGTTTCATGTACCGGACCAAAACTGACCTGGATTTCATAGAGGGATAGGCCCATCGACAGCTCTGTGTAGACCACCTTCCCTGTCACCCAGGGTAATTCGCCGCGAATCTTCGTGACTCTAAACGTGGTGTTGCCCTGGATGCCCACAATGCGGGTAGTGTCGTCTGCTGCCCGCAGCGTTAGCGACAAGCCCGTTGGCGACACGCGCTCGAACCGCGCCGGCAATATCTCGACTTCACGTATGATAGGATGCGTCTGCGCCAGTTGGGTAAGCTCCCACTGAGCTTTCGCCGCAATCCATGCCTCAGGCGGTGCTAAATGAATTGCCTCTCTGAGCATAGCTGCAGCCTCTTCATATCGTTCCTCGCCACCCAGCCTGACACCCTCCTCATAACGGCCACCTGCCACCTGCGTCATGATTTCGCCAGTCGCTGTTGCTACCTTGGTATCGGGATACTTAGCAGCCAGTGCCCAGAGTTTTGCCCCGGCTGCCTCCAGCCCCTCGTGTGCCTCATAGATAGACAGGAGGTGCTGCAATGCTCTGGTGACCTCATCGCTATCAGGATAATCTGTTACTACCCTCTCCGCCGCCGCCTGCGCATAGTCCAACCTGCCAACCAACCGGTATCCACCCGCTGCCACCAGCAAGGCCCCAGGTGCGGCGGCGCTTTCCGGGAAGCTAGCCGCAATGGTCTCGGCCAGGGGAACCGCCTGCCCCAGCTTGCCTTGATTCCTGTAAAACTGGCACAGCTCCAGCAGCATCTGCGGATTGCCCGAACAGTGAGTCATTACTAGCTCGGGTAGGACTGTCAGTGCTTCCTGTGGACGGCCAGCTTGGACAAAGACCATCTGCAATATACTGAAGGCCTTGATCGCCTCGGCGCTTCTGGGATGCTCTTTGATGAGGTTGGCAAACTGCGCAATGGCCTGATCATACTTGAAATAGAAAGCGTAAACACAGCCCATGCGATATTGGGCATTTAGCGCCTGCCCAGTATTGGGCTGCTGTTCGATAATTCTTTGGTACTGCGCCAGTTGCTCGGAAAAGCTGCTTTGGGCCTTCACCAGGCGAGATAGCGCGCCCTGGGCTGCTGTTATCCGCTGGCTATCGTCGGGATAAAGCCGAGTTACTTTCGCCAGAGCCAGCTGCGCCTGCTCTATAGCCTCAGTGAGGCGCCCCTGAGCCTGGTATACCGCCGCCAGCATTAGCCTGGCGTCGTACTCATGTCCCCGATAACTGGCAATTACCTGCTCGCAGGCCTGTTCTGCCAACTCGTATTCACTATTGTACACATGCTCAAGCGCTTCTTGCAGTAGGCTCTGCGCCGGGCCGAGGGGGACCTCCTGGCCATAACCCGGATAGGATAGAGAACTCAACAGACAACTAACCGCAATCAGCCCGGCTCGCTTCGCTAATGACTGCCTCATGCTCATCGGTCCTCCTCCGAACCATTCGGCTTGCTTGGTATTGCTATCCCGAAATAAGAAAGCTCGAGCCCTGCTGCGCTCGCCTCGCGCAGCGGCCCGAGCTTGATAAAACACCCGTGAACGGTTGCATAGGACCTGCCCATAACACCCTACCGCCAGGCCCGCGCCTGCCCGCCAATACACAAAGCTCACCCCCCATTCACTCCGCCCATCTTCTCATTCCAGTATAGCACAATGCCCCACCACTGTCAACAGGGTTGGCCCTACATGACACTGCGCGCTCGTGGCGTACCGTTACCAGGCTCCACAAGCTATGCGCGCCGCATCGGGGCTCACCCGCCAGCCTTCCCGAGGTCTGCCACTATTCATAATAGTCGTTTGAGCGGCGATTTCATTCCCGGATTAGCCAAGACTATTTGTAAGTGTGCTAAATGGTCTGCCAGCTTCACCACCAACCTTCTCCGAGGCACGATAGAGGAATCCTACCCGCCGCCTGGAGCATGAGCATACGACGTCCTTAAACAGGGCACCTCAGGGCAACATGGGTCTTGAAAAAGGGCGCAATACCGGCAGTTGCACGTTCTCAGCGAGGATAGGACAATGGGGAGGCTGCAATTTAGAATAGACGGGCAGAGAGACAATATCCAACACGACCTCAGGTGGATCCCGCACCAGACGGAGCAGGAAATACTCGTTGCGTGGTCTAATCGACACCCAGCACAACCACGAGCGCTATGACGAAGCACTGGGTAACTTGGGGCCGGCGGACGTCTACCAGGGCCGAGTGCGCGAAAGCCGCACGCTCGGATCTGTGAGGGCGAAAGCCGAATGGCTGAGCTACTCGACTTTACATAGATGCCTCAATCCAATAACTCTATTCTCTCTCGGAGACTGACGAACGCCCGGGCGACGGCTCCTGTGTCTTTCGCGTCATGGAGACGACGGGCATCTCGACCGCGATCTTATCAGGTGAGCGGACAGCATTTGCAAGGGCCTTTGACGACACTTGAACGAGCCCCATGACAAGCTCAGGCACGCTGTAGGTTTTAAGGAACGAGTCGTAGAAGGTGGGGTCTTTCTGGGGCAGGATTATGGGCTTATGGGCTTTTCCGGTTTCGTCGAAGTAGCTCAAGTACAACCGAGTAAAAACGCCGTCACGCCTCTTGCTGCTGAACGCGAACCAGCGGCTGTTACTTGACCAGGAATGCCAGGATTCACTCCGGTCGCTGTTGATTTCCAGGCGCCGATATTCGCCGGTTTCCAGGTCCATGAGGTACAGGTCGCTGCTAGGCTGGAAGATAGGAAAGCCGCCATATTCGCACATACAGAATAGCAAGAACCTTCCGTCCGGGGAGATCCGGGGCAGTAGAATGCTCAAGCCCGTCTCGGCAGATGACAGAACGGTCTCTGCCTCGCCCCAGGTGTCGGTTTCAATGTCGTAACGGATGCGCCTCAGATCGTAGCGAACTCTCTCGTACCCTTTGGGCGGTACCCTGTTGAGATCGGACCACAAAATGGGGGCGCTGCAGAAGTACAGATACTGGCCGTCGGGAGACCACGTTGGATACGTTTCCAATCGGTTGGGGTCCGAAATGCCTGGAGCCGTCTTCACCGTTTGAGAGCCAACCTCGTAGTAGACTAAATCGGAATCGAGGTCGACTACAGTACGGACCTCGACCCCGGCGCTATGGAAGAACTGATTCACCTTGTTGAGCGAATAGGCAACAAGCCGGCCGCTGGGATGCCAGGAAGTGTAGCCGAACTTTGTGTCCAGCTTCGTGGCTACACTGCCCTTGCCAATGAGAGCAGAGCTACCGTACTCCGTGCTCCGGATACCAAGGGTCATCCTGTCCGTGCGGTTGTTGAGAAATGTGTGACAGTTAATACATGGAGCAGAGGAAGGGGAGATTTGTTGGCCGTACAGCACACCCGACTCGTCGTAGTTGGTAAGATTTCGTTGGTAGACGCGTATATCTTGCCAATGGTTGTACAGCGGCTTGATCAACCGATACACCAGGTAGTCGTCGATGTCCTCATAGGCGATCGTACTGGTGATCGTATCGAAGCGACTCCAGCGGCCATCTGGCTTTCGCACATAGACGTCCCAGCGGAGCTCCTCGCCCCGGTTGGCCGCAAGCAGCTTTTTCCACGGCCCAGGGGGAATCACAATCGTCGGCAATCGGCTAAGTACCTTGATTTCCTTGCTTCTTGTTGAGTATATCTTGACCCGATAGTGCGTCCCGGGTTCTTCCACCAAGAAGTTCAACGGCGCTATGTTCGGGGGGATGACAGTCTCTGTATAATCGGGGCGGATGCGAGGAAGTCGGTCCACGCGGGCATACTCCTCAATGATGAAGGCAGCCTGGCGTCGCGCCAGATTCACCGCGCCGACAATCAAGGCCAACAGTGCACACAGCAGAATCAACCAGAGGTATCGCTTCATCTGCATGGCACCGCCCTATGTGGCGAAGAAGTAGTAGAAGAAATACGTATCACCATAGTGTTGTCCAAGTATCTCCTCAGCTCCCTCGCGATCACCAGCATTGAAGAACAAAGCGAATACTCTCATGAACTCCTGGTACGTCTGAATTGTTTGAGGATCAATCTGCCGGCCGTGGAGGTCAACTTCTCTCCTTGAAATGGCCTCGTAGAGCACGATCGCCTCCTGGTAATGCCGGGGGATATTGGGATAGTCAAAATCATTCAGGTGGTCGAGTTCGCGAACAGACTTCTCGAGCTGCCAGCTCAATAGATAAAACGCCATTTTGTATTCGAAGGCCATTCGATTGCGCTTGTTCCTGCGCAGGAGCGCATCGAGCCCATTCGGCAAGGACTGGTCTTGGGGAAAGTCTTTCACGGCCATAACAGAGCGGATGTGCTCAATCTGCGAGTCTGTAGACCAGAGAGGGTCGGCCTTCAGACGGCGGAGAGCATCTTTGCCCCAGCCTCCGTAGAACGGGTAGCTGCTCAGTTCGCGCAGGAAGACTTTGGCGGCTTCGGCCTGTCCTTTAGCGATGTTTATCAGGGCAAGCCGTTTGAGAATTAGTGGATAGTCGCCGAGCAGTTCTAGCGCCTCATGAGCTTCGTGTTCTGCCTTGTTAACAAGCCCGAGTTGAAGAGTCAAATCGCGCAACTGGAAAAACAAGTAGGGGCGCAACGAGTATAAGTTCTCCTTGGCAAATGAGTCCAGGGTTTCGATCCTCGCCACCTCCAGCGGTTCTACCCGCCTAATAGTGCGATCCACACGCTTGCTGCGCCGGCCCCAGCCAAGCATAAAGCCTAGGCGATCTTGAGGGTACGAGAACATCTCGTATGGAAGCCGGCCGGTTTCATAAAGAGCCCTGTTGACGGCGTGCAGAGCAACGGCGTACTGCACCTGCTGGCAGCGAAGGCCGCGAGCCTCATCCAGAACTTGTGGCCACATTTCCTGACGGGCAAACCGGTTTATGCGGAGCAGTGTTCTATTGGTGCTGTCGAAAGACAGCCGAACAGCAAGAGCAGCGACAATGAGCAGGATCGCTAACTCGACGCCCGGTCTGGCCTTTAGGTTTCGGAAGCGCGCCCAGGGCATTCGACGCCAAAGCGCGCCCACCAGGGCGGCCAGCAGCAAGAACAAGTAAAGGCCAAGGATAACGATCGGGTCGCCCACCTCGGTAATCGGGCGGAGGGGCAAAAGACGTGCGTAAGTATCAACCAGATTGAGATGGAAAACGTATGTGCCAAAAGCGTACGGGATGAGCCCGCCAAATAAGAGATAGCATAGTCCCAGCAGACGCCCTTGCTTGCTCCTCAGCTCGTAAACCCCGCACAGCGCTGCATAAAGAAGATACGCCCCGCCAGCGAGGTAGTACAATGGAGCGGACAAAGCCAAAAAAGCAGTGAACCGAAGTGCCCTGCTGTGGTGGGCTGTCCCTACATAAAGACACACGGCCAGCATCGCCACCAGTAGTCCCACGAATATAGCCAGTTCGTGGAGGTAGTGGTTATATAGAACGAGGGCGAAGAGCGCCGGAATAAAGGGCAATAGGGGAACCCGGGCGCCGGCCAGAGCCATCATGAAAATGTTCGTAGCCAAGCCGAGGAGGGCAGCCACGGCGGTGAGGATTAGAGCGCCAGCCCAGGGGTAGTAGTAGCACTGGGACAAAAGCGCTGACAAGTACTCAATTGGCCCACCAGGGGAGGCGAGAAACCCCATGAAAAAGCGCGCACTCCAGGAGAAGAAGGGAAACTGAAGTCCAGTGAGCAGCTCATCGCCCATAAGCATCCCGACACCGTGGTAAAGAAGACTGGGGTCAACCCACAGCCAAACATAGAGAAAGAACAACACGAAGAACCCAACAAAACAAACCGTTGCCCATAGTTTCTGAACTTTCGCCCGCTCATTTCCGTTTCCTAAAGATGAAGTCATATTTGCAGCACAGTAACTCGCCTAATCAGATATACGTACAGCGGTGCCATCAACCTCGAACAGCAGCTCAGGCCGGCATATATCAGCAGCGACATAGATACCGTTGGCGAGGGATTTGCTGCGCTCCTCAATAAGTTCGCGCACTGTCTCGGTATTATGGCCATGTTTAATGAATATCGTTGACGAGACGAAATCGTCGAGTGTCATATGTCGAGTATTCAGCAGAGAAACGATATTGTCAAGCGTATGGTTCACCTGACCTCTAAGATCTCCGACGCAAGCTGACCGTCCCTCTTCGTCAACTGCCGCTGTCCCCGAGATGTACATGGTCTCGAGATTATCAAACGTGACAGCCATCCCGCGCGAAAAGGCCGAGCCGTATCCATAGGCTTCACTTTGTCGCGGATTGCGCAGAGCCTGAACGCTAACGTCTCTCCGTCCTGGACCACCTATAGCAAACAGATCCATGAGACAGTGAGCACCGCCGGGGGCGCGCCCCTCGATTCCGGTGCTCGCCGGTGGCCAGCTCGAGTCAGTTTGGCGAGACTCGGCAAACTGCGAATACAAGGCCCCACGAACTGGATTGAACTCATCGTACCACTGAAGAATGTCAGTCAGGCATATGCATGTCCGTACGACGTCAGCGTACGAGCCTCCAGTAGCCTGCAGTATTGCATCGGCCTGCGCAAACATCGCCCGCGCCTGCTGCTGACGGGTTCCTCCACTTTCAGCGCCGGATATCCCAGTCAGATAGACATGGCGGGCGTCTTGGTGTTCGAAGGCGACCCCGCATAGACTCCGGTCGTAGTATATCGGCGCGCATGCCGGCCCGGCCACAGCATATAACTGAATGCCCGCCAAGCCCTCTCGGCCGCACGGTGCGCCTTCAACGAAGCTCGCCGCCCATGGCTGAGAATCGTTCTCAGCGCCAAACAGCCTTTGGCGCTCGCCAAGAATTATCTCCCGGTGCACCAAGCTTCCCAGTATGCGCTCTTGGACACCCCTAGCTGCCTGCTCCTGTAGCCAGGAGGCCAGCGCGCAATAGACTTCCCGAGCTTGCGTTGAGGCATCGCGAGTGCCAATGGTATCGTGAGGTACACATACTGCGAAAAATTCCCGGAGTCCAGGCCTAGTAACCTCCACCCAGGCCAACGGGCCCTCCTTGTGGCGCTTGATGGATGGCCCGTTGGCGTCAAAGCTACCGCTCATTACAAGTATCCTTTCGAACTTACATTACCGAAAGCCGCCGCCCGGAGAGGTCCGCTGTTCAAGTTCCGGCACCGTATTCATCGACAGCCTCCCTATGCCTCAGCATCATGGTTCTGCTTTCAGTTCCGCAGTCCATTTCTCTTATGTCAGATTATTGCCAGACTCCAGTGCATTGTAGCAAGGGGGGAGTTCGAAGTCAACCACCCGTTGTGCGAGGACGGTCCCCAATACCTGGTCAATTATCATACAGCAACGATGAGGTGACTGATGCAGAGCCGGCCCACCAGCCGGTTGCTGACCTGCAACTTCCCAAGGCGGCCCCAGCCTATCCAGGCCGCAAAGGCTGATTTCCTAAACGGTTTCTACAAATGCACTAATCAGCTCGTGTGCGCTTCACAAAGTACATGATTGCAGTAGCGCAAGACAGGGCCAATGCACCGTAGGCGATGATGGCCAACGACACGTGAAAGTGTAGCCAGAGTCTGTTTTGCAGAGCCGGTATGAGCGGCGTACTCTCGTTAGCGGGGAGCACCAAGTACGCATACGTAGTCAGTACTAATATGATAATAAGAACGAAGGCGCCCAGCACTTTGGTTCTCACTATCCACTCAACAACCAGGTGGCCAACAGACACACCCCAAATGAAACACAGCGCGAAACCGTAGCTACTGGCAAAGGGTAGGCGGGCGGCCTCATAGGTCCGCAGGCTCAACACCGTCGTCAGCGCGAGTAACCCCATCCATGACGGAGAAGTAGCGATCTTGCCAATGATGGAGTTGCGCGTCACGGCGAAGGCGAAATAGCTAAACATTGCCAGCACGTACGCCCAGAAAAACCCCTGAGTCAACCAGATTTCGGCAGGGCGGATGCCCGCGAAGCCGCCGACTACTATGCGTCCCCCCTCCCGTAGCACCTGTCCACCGTGGGAGTGCAAGCTGGGTACAAGGTTGAGCCCCGCGAAGCAGAAGAGAACGGTCGCGAAGCCCAATATGACAAATGCCGCTGCCGGACCTCCGCGCCAGTTTCCGTGAAGCCGCCGATGAAGATAGGCTGCATAGATGAGCCATGTCACCAATGCCGCAGTTTCCTTAGGATCCCAGCCCCACCAACGGCCCCAGGCCACTTGAGCCCAGACCGATCTACTCATAATCACCAACGTCAGTACCGAAAAGGCGAAGGCCACAATTCGGTAAGTTAACTCATCCAGAGCGTCCAGGTCGGGGAGATGGCTCGCCCCGAACTTGCGGGCACCCCCTGCAGCCTCGGTTGTCTGCCCAGTAGCGACAGACATTGCTGCTCGGATAGAATCGGGGGCCGAGCCAGCAAGCTGTGTATTCACGGAGTTGATGATATGCTGCAATCCGGCAGGCTGCTGTTGTATCCGCTGTCCACTGCCGACGCAAGTGCGGAAAGCTGCCAGGGCGATGCTGACCTGTTCGTCGGTGGGTGCAAGTCGAGCCACTATCGTCTGCGGCCCTAAGTAGAGAGTGAGTACCAAGCCCACGAACAGAGTGATGAAACCAAACCACGCCAACGGCAACCCATAATCACGTCGTAATCCGATCCTACTATAGTGTTGCATACCGGCCAGTTCAATAGTGGTGCCATTGTAAGTAGCGGGCTGCCCGTGTTTGACCCATCCCAGGTCGGTAAGCTCCAGTCCCTCCGCTGTGGAAGTCGAGCCTACGGTAATCTTTGCTGCCGGGACCCGCGCAAGTTCAGACTGCCATCCAACTATCTCACCGTCTTGTCTCCAGGCCTCGGGGACAAACGCAGTGGCGATAATCATCCTTTTCCTATCATCAACAGACGCCGCGGACTTCTCTAATGAAATGTAGTACTGTCATATACCTTGCTGTTGGCGCTCCATTGCCGACTGTAACGGGAACTTGACTGTTTCCACACCGCCATTGTTCAATGTTATTTTCAGCGTAAAGCCAGCCAGACCCCACTCAGACTGGAAGATGTTGAAGTGGTCGTACGACAACGGTTCGTTGACGAATAGAGTCTCCCGTTTGACCTCCTGCCCTCCGTCCCAAATAGACAGGTCACTCTTGTATGCGCGGACTGGCCCGCCGTCGGGGTAGTATTCAATGGAAAAGTCGTTGAGCGTGAGGGCAAAGTCAAAATCACCACCGGGGTCTTTATACGTTTCCCCCTCAGTTATTTGGATCGCCTTGTTCACGGCCAGCCCCGGCCATACTTCTTATGATCACCCCCATGGCAATGACCAACACAGCAAGATAAACAACCACGATACCAAAGGCTGCGTAACGCCGTTTTCGTCCTATCACCCAGCGACAGTTGTCCCCACCCTCGGCAGACTCAACCCTATACCCACGCTTGTGTAGGTCAGCCGCGAGTGCCGCCTGGGTGACTTGAATATTGTTGCCTACAGTTCCCTCCCACCTAGCACCACTGTCAGCCCGCCAGCGTCGCTGCAAGACACTCAGCTTCGGACCGGTGAAGTTGTGACACGCCAACTGCCAGATCTTCCGAACACGACCTACTACATTCAGGGGCAATAGTGCCAACAGGCCACATACCACGCCGAGCTGTAAGACCGGTCAATGCCAAGGTGACGGATAACGTTGCCTCCCAGCTCCCCGTAGTTACGGACGTAGTATCCGGGTAGTTGCCCCTGGGGAATCAGAATTCCTATTACGCTACAGACAGCAACAACGACCAAGAGGTAGAAGCTGGTACGCGGCGAGCCCAGCGCTCGCCACAGCGATGCCAGTACCTCACCGAGTGCAATCTGTGGCCTGGATAGGTTTTCTTGTGCTTCCCGCATTCGCATACTCCGTCCTTAGACGCTCTTCTGCCCATCCTGCCATGTGCGTGCCATCCGCGGCTAGCTACTTACCGGGGATGACATGGTAGTAATCTCAGCCACAACCCGGAGGTGGCTGACTACGATGATACCACTTGGTGTGGCCGTCCAGGAATGAGACGTTAGCACCATCGTTATGCCTGTGATCAGTGAGTACCGCCATTCCCACTTGGTGCCCATCCCAGAAGGCTGTGGTGTACGAGGGGTACGGTATCTCGGCGAGCGATAAGACCCTGCCACAGGGCCTTCCCGGAACCATATACGCAAAGACTGCCTTGTTCTACCCGTAGCTGTAGCGGCCCAGCCCCGGGAAGGAAGACAGGTCTACCGATCCATCTCTGTCACTGGGACAAAATCTGATCTCCCGGTTCATCACGTATGGTTCGAGCAGCTCCATGGTGGTCCAGCAATAGCTCCAATCTGGTCGGCACGTTACCGCTATCGGCAGATTACCATCATAGTCCTGAGCGTACATCAGCACGGCCATACCGAGCTGTCTGACATTGGAGAGGCAGCTTACTTGTTCTGCCTTCGCCCGTGCCCTAACAAAGACCGGGAACAGCATCGCCGCTAAGATAGCAATGATGGCGATGACAACCAACAGCTCTACGAGAGTGAAGCCACAACGACCGTGGAAGGCATCCATTGGCAATCTCCATACAGTTTTGCCAGCACCGCTGGCTCGACTGATTTCGCCGAAGGCCAGATACGGTGCGGAATCTGAATGAACAGTTCCTCGCGTACAACTGCATTCGGCCATGCAGCAAATGCTGCAGCAGTCCGGGAGCAATAGGCTTCCCTACGGCCTGTTTTTCTAGCCGCGCGTAGGTTTGCACCCAACCACAGGGGATGGCAGGGCCAACTTTGCAACTCCCATCTTCCTGAGCTCCGCCACACTGGTCGTTCACGAGGCCCTTCGGACAAGCGATACACCACTCCCGGTGGTCCTCGCGCCGAGACCACATCAATTTTCACGAGGTTTGCCACGTCAACCACTGGCCTATGCTCTCGACGGGCATGGTTCCCCCCCTAGTGGCTCCGCTGTATCACCTTCGCTCGCTATGTCTCAAAGGGCCGGCGGGCCGCGCCTCACGAGCCTATCGGGGTTGAAGATTCAGCATTCACCACGAATATCCTTCTCAGACTTCAGGAGCTCCGCATTAGTCTTGTTCCTACCGAAGATTTCCGGAGTCGGGTAAGCGTCGCATTCTTTAGTAGGGGTTTGGGAACCGTGCAGGTGGGCCTGCGGCGGTAAGCGCGACGGCATTCCAAGCCCGGTGTAGACGTCGGCCATGTGTTCTGGCTTGCCCTGAACATCCAAGTGAGTGCGATAACGCGACCGCGTTGCCCAAAGCACAGAGACACACCTCCCCGAGTAGAGGTACTCCCGGCGGTGACCACGGTGACCTGTGCATTCACTCACTCCCTCAACCTCAGGCCGGCGACACTGCACAGACACGCTGCACAATTTGGTCCAATGACTCCTTGCAGACTGTTGCAAAAGTCTGTTATAGATTATAGCGGAAGGGGTAGAAGTCAATGGTTACTGGGGTTTCCCATATATTTTGTTGCTGCGTCTAACATTCTCTGTGTCCTGCACCAATTCCTGCAGCTGCGGACCATTTGGCTAACACAACCCGACATTGGAAGACTTTTGACGAAGATTCTGCCCTGAAGTGAACAAGTATGACAGGTCTGGGGCGATAGGGAGACAGTCCCGCCTAGGCACAAGCACAACTATCGATTTTCGCCGCTTTAGGTCATGGTCACCTGCCGCCGGGCACTAAGGCCCAGATTCGCGCCAATACTTGCTCAAAGAGCTCCCCCGGTATCACCACCTCCGTCCTGCGGACGATGATTAGCCCGAGGTAACGCAGTGGGTCAGATCCCACGGGAAGCCCAAAAGCCCCCCTCGATTGCTCGAAGAGGGCTCGAAATTCTGCTGGCTCCCCATAGTGGACTCATTTCGAACTCGCAAGGCGCCGTGTTCAGCGGATATGTTGGCTATGTCCACTGCATACCCGTCTCCTCTTGCATTTTCGGGGTATTTTTGCTACACTTCTCATAGTCGGTGGTGAGGGGTGTTCATTTGCTCACTAACCGACGCTTTCAGCAACTGGTTGCATTGCCCATCGAAACCGGGCGAAG
This sequence comes from bacterium, assembly GCA_030615605.1. Lineage (GTDB taxonomy): Bacteria > Armatimonadota > Zipacnadia > Zipacnadales > Zipacnadaceae > JALGTD01. Next base: position 9,093 of record JAUWYY010000022.1, on the reverse strand, counting down.
AAGGGAGGGTATCTCGCAAAGCCAGATTGGCAGTAAGGCCAGCGACCAGCAAGTCATACACTTCCGGCAGCAAGCCGGCGGCGAGGACAGGAAACACAGGAAACTGGAACCACTCGCCATCTCGCTGCCTCGGCGTATGAGTGAAGCGCTGCTTTGCAGCAGCTTCCTGAGAGACTATGCGAGAGAATAAATATGACCAAGTATATCGTGACTGTCTGTTTAATCGTGCTCCTGGCAGTTCCGGCGTGCGCTCAAGTAAACCCCGCACAGACCGTCCCCTTCGACCACTGGGCCTATGACGCTGTCCAGCAGTTGGTGGACATGGGGATAATCATTGGTTATCCCGATGGCACCTTCCGCGGCAAGCGCGCCATGACGCGCTATGAGTTCGCCATGGCCATCAGCCGCCTGCTGGGTGCTATCAAGGTGAACGAGGGCCTCCAGGGTCCAGCCGGCCCGCAAGGACCGCCCGGGGAGGTTGACTACGACAAGGTGCGCGGCATCGTCGCGGATTTGACCGACGAGTTCGCCGATGATCTTGCTGATCTGCGCGCCGACCTGGACTGGCTGCAAGACGATGTCTGGGACTTGGGCGACCGGGTAACTGCTCTGGAGGAGGCCAAGGGCCCCGAAGTTACCGGTTGGATCGACTATCGTATCGGTCTGGCCAGCACCGTCGAGTGGGAGGGGTTTGGCAATGGAATAGGTGCTGCACAGGGAGAGCCATGGTTCGAGGCGGCTGCCTATCCACATATCGATGACGACCTCGATATGGACAGTGAGTTCGATAACCTCACCGCCAATATCGGGATCGAAGGCGAGATCACCGACGATCTGTTCGGGCGGATCGTGCTGAAGGTGGGCGACACCCCGGATCCGCGCTGGTGGCGTGGGTTTGGCCCGTATGAAGCGGATCCGCCAGGTATACCGCAAGATCCTCATCTGGCGACCATCATGCCGGCCATTGAAGGTCGTCGCGCCGAGACGGTGTGGCTGGACGAGGCGATTCTGCAGTTCCCGACCCGCGGTTTGATTAACGCGGATTGGACGGTAGGTCGCCAGTTCCAGAGCTACGAACTGGGCTTGCTGGTCAATAACCAGCGGATGTCCCAGCAGGGCGTCCGCGCTCAGTTCGACAACACCCTCGGCTTCCTGGACTGGGAGTTCTTCGCGGGTGGTGCGGGCAGCTTCGATAAGGCCCCCTTAAGGTATTTGCGACCGTCTCCGATTACATAGCATTGGTTTCCGTAGGTGGTGAGTCAGTCCAAAACGTAGACTGCACTTCACTTTTTCTCAAATCTCCTGATTGCTAGCAGCCTATCGGAGAACTCCTCAACCGCGCCAAAATATGTTATGATATAGATATGATGAAACGATTTAAAGAGTATAGTCCGGATCAGCTGCTGCTCATGCCGCTGAATCTTAATGATTGGCTGGAAGATGGCCACCTGGCCCACTTTATTCGCGACGTGGTCGGGGAGCTGGATCTTTCGGCGATTTATGACGATTATCACTTCAAGCGCGGCGGGCAGCCCGCCTACGATCCGCAGATGATGGTTAGCCTGCTTTTGTATGGTTATTGTGTAGGGATAGCCAGTTCGCCAAAGATCGAGCAGGCTAGCTACGAGCAGGTGCCCTTCCGGGTACTTGCGGCCAACCAACATCCGGACCACGATACTATCTGCACCTTTCGCTGGCGGCATCTGGAGGCGCTGGCGGAGCTGTTTGTGCAGGTGTTGCAGTTGTGCCAACAGGCCGGGTTGGTGAAGTTGGGTCATGTAGCTTTGGACGGCACCAAGGTGCAGGCTAATGCCTCCAGGCACAAGGCCATGAGCTACGGACGGATGAAGCAGGAGATTGCCCGACTAGAGGGAGAAGTCGAAGAGCTACTGACCGGGGCTGAGGCGATCGATACCGAAGAAGACGCCCTGTATGGCGCAGGCAACCGGGGTGATGAGCTGCCCGAGGAGCTGCGGTTCCGCCAACCGCGGCTGACGCCGTTCTAGTAGGCCAAAGCTGTGCTGGAAGCCGAGGCCGGCCAGGAGCAGGGCGCTGAAGACGAAGAAGGGGATAATCGATTCCCGCCCCCTCGCCGGCGTGAAGATCGGATGCTCTATTCGGCCCGCTGGGGGAGGAAAAAGCCTGCCAGCCGCGAAGTGAAGAATGAATGAGTGCACAGTTACGCGCAGGAATGAACCAACCATGATTATCAGCAGCAACCGGCGCTATCTGCTTGTGGTCGTAGGTTCTCTGGTAGCTGTTCGCCTGGCCGACTAGCCTAATGGAGGCAACAGTGCTCTTGACATCGATCCTATATCTGGAGGCCCTGGGTATCTCCTTCCTTCTTATTGACACCTTGGAATTGGACAGCAAGTTCCATACCCGCAACAGCTGAGATTATGGTTACCTGTAACTTGTTTGCTGTCACACGACCAGTTCACCATAGGAGCCTGTCGGCGAACTGTCTTGATCAACACAAAATGTGTAAGCATGCGGGCCAAAACTTGGCAGCAAACCCTTCATATTGGCTCCTTTTAGGGTGTTCCGACAGGTTGCTAGACCTCCCTACTTCTACCGGCGGCTACCCACGCCAGTAGCGGAGGGCTGACAGCCTGCAGTGACATGTTCTCAAGGAGGTTTACTATGTTTGATCCGAAAATATCGGTGAACAGAGGGCTTATGGAGAAACTCAACAAGTGCGCCGACCAAATAGGGTATTCGTCGGGCCAGGAGTTCGCCATCCACGTGCTCGAGGAGGCGTGCAGCAAGATTCGGGAGGTTTATTCGGAGGAGGATAAGGAAAAGGTGGAAGAGCGCCTGCGGGGTCTGGGCTACATATCCTGACGAGCATTTTACCATCATAGTCTATAGCTGCACGCCCCAACAAACCTTTAAGATGAATCCCACTATCAGGGCAATGGCCAGAAACGGGACAAGCCAGTGCAGCCGAAACGGTCCCAGGGGCCAAGCTGCGGGAGGATAGCGAACCTGTATAGAGTCAATACCAGCATTTACCGGCAACGACGGTTCGCTACTTTCAAACAAGATGGCTAGAAAGCCCCTTCTGGTCCGAGTGCGCGAGAGGCGGCGAATATTGTCGACCGGCCCAACTACGACCGCCTTCTGATATCCCTCATCGTCCATGGTAACTGTCAGCTCATGAACACCAGGTTTCTCTGCCTTGATCCGCCAATAGACTTGCCCGCGGCCCGGGATGCGCAGGGCGGGAGTTTCCACGGTAATAGCCGAAGGGACGTGTAACCGGGCATCAGTGATCAGCTCCCAGTGTCCATTGGCCTGAGTTATGATAACGACGGAGCTTTCGCCGGGCAGCAGAGGACGATAGGAATAAAATAGGCCAAGCTGAACAATTATCGCTATCATCGGTACAATGACCACAGCAAGGGGCCTAAGTCCACATTTCATATAGGAGAGGGATGCTTTGATCAGACGCCACTCCTCGGCGAACATTACCGAAGTGTCGTGGCGAAAGATCACGATGCCCAGCAAAGCGGCATAGATTCCGTCCTTGGCCCGTTTGATACTCCTCTGGTCAGCGACATAACGGAACACCACAATCACAGACAAGCCGACCAGGGCTGCAATCGCCACAAGTCCTAGCATCGGCCCCAAGCTCATCAGGGGTCGGATCAGCCATCCGGCTACGGTCCTCATTGCATGCGCTACTGCCGTCATAATAACCAGTGGTGTAGGCGGGTGACTGCTGCCTCGCGGACTCAGGTCTGTTTCAGTACAGGCCTGCCCCTCATATTAGCCGGCGGCTCTATTCCATATTCGGCCAGGATGGTAGGAGCAATATCGTACAAAGCCGGGTTCTGAGCTTGGATAGACCGGTTGCAAAACAACACGCCGGGAACCACGTCAGGATCCAGGCACTGGTCCCCGCTCCATTTACTGTCATTGTCGGTTATCCAGTCGACGGCAGCGTCACCGATTGCTGTCTGCCATGAGCCGCGATAGCCGCGCTCAAAGCCGACTATTATGTCCGGAGCCAGCGCCGGCGCCGGCCTCTGGGCATAGCATTCACTGGTCTTGCGCACTGAGTGAATGACTTTCTTGCCTGTGGCGGGATCCCGGACCTCCGCAAGCCTGGCAATCAGTTCATCCAGGAGCTTGTCCTTGGCTGGCCCAGGCCAGACACTACCCTCCGCCTCTCGGCCGACTTCATTGACATACAGACCATTGAACCCGATGCCGTAGGCCTTGCTACGCGACCAGTCAGCCGTCTCCAACTTGGCCTGCTCGCTATGAAGGTCGGCCTGCAGATAGCCGTGCGCTATCAGCCAGGAATTCAGATCGAACGAACGTCGGTACGGGGAAAAACCGTGGTCGGAGACCACCATAACAAGCGTGTCATCACCAACCACTCTCATGGCCCGGCCCAGCACGCGGTCCAGATCCTGGTAGACCGTCTTGATTACATCGCCGTGTTCTTGGGCCAGCTTTGGCGTCCACAACGGATGGTTGGGGTCGGTAGCCCGCCAGAACATATGCACTACCAGGTCGGAAGTTGAGAAGTAAGCAAACAGGACGCCGTCGTCGAAGCGCGATAGCTCGTATTCCAGGCCCTCGGCGCGCTCGTCAAAGACCATCCGAGCCTGATATAGAAACTCCTCGTCCGAAAAGATTCCATTCGATAGAGCTTTGGTATCTTCGGCCATCCCCTGCGTGTAAAAGAAGCCCAGATTTCGCTGAAGCTCGTTTGCGTAATTGGGGGGAGTGCTTATGGGCAAGGCTGGGTCGGAAGGATCAATGTTGATGGGGGTGACATACAGTGCGAAGGGATGAGCCGACTTCAGATAGAAGCGGCAGATACCGCTGCAACTGGCCAAAACCGGTAGGAATTGGAAGTTTACCTGCACCCAGTCGCTCCACTCGCCCTCGTTGAGCAATATCTGCTCGCCCTGAATATCTATACAAGCGACGGGGTTAGTCGCATCAACATACACCCGAAATCCTACGGTCGCCTGCTCTTGAGATGCTCGGAAGTCGTTGCGCGGGCCCCTGAGCTTACCCTCGACCACTCCATCTCGGACCTCTACAGTGTAGACGGTGCCGCCTGAAATATCGGCGGCATTCGCCGGCGGATTCTCGGTAAAGTATGAAAAGTGGCCGTAGGAACCCTGCAGGTCAGGTGTACCCAGCCCCGAGATGGTGCGGGCGCTGGTCTGCTCGGGCGGGAAGTTAGCCGGTATCCGGTATATCGTGGTCGGGATGCTGTGCTCTTCGAGGATCTTCCAGAAGGCCGGGCCCTTGCGCCACAGTTTGACCTGCCCGCCGGAAAGCGGAATGCTCCAGTTCCCTAAGCTAATTGTGCGTTCGGCGGGTTCAGTGGTTGAGGTAGATAGATGCGGGCCGTAGCTCGCCGGATCGCGGTGGATGAAGTCGTATATCCCATGCCCTCCTGGGTCCATACCCGTGATGAAGTTTGACCAGGCCACCGGGCTGTGAGGCGGTCTGCTCGATCGTAACTGTCTGAACCCGCCCTGCTGCTGCAATTTGGCGAAATTGGGCAGTTCGCCGGCAGCGATCCAGTTCCGTATTAGATACGGATCTAGTCCGTCAAAGCCCAGTATAAGCGTGCGGCGTGCACCACCCCCAACTTCCCTACCCTTCAACCCACACCCCGCCAGTACCGAACTACCCACTCCCAAGGCTACCAGCCTGACAAACTCTCGCCGAGAAAGATCACCGTGATCGTCTTCGCTGTGATCGATTTTGCCCATTTGATGTCAATTCTGGGCTACATTACCTATTGAATATATCCCATATCTTTCAGTCGCTCACGGATTTCCGGCGATGGTTCTTCGACACGTCTGGTCCTGACGTACTCGTTCATCGTCGCCAGGGACAAGTCTGTCCACTCCAACAGCTTCTCCTCCATAGCCCGGGTATCCGGTGCCAACGGCGTCCCGTAGATATTGTGCTGCTCCCCGGGGTCATTGTGCTGATCATACAACGAGAAACTGTCTCTATCCACATTATAGACAAGCTTGTATCTGTCAGTCAACAGGCCCTTGCGTATGTCGCCGCTGATACAGCCTTCCAGATAGGCTTGCAGCGGCTCTAACTCGCCCCGCCCCTCTTTCAACACTGGCACTAAGGACCGTTCTCGCAGCCCATCGGGTCCCTTCAGATCATACAACTCCAGTAAGGTGGGCATAACATCCAGCAAGGTTACGGGCTGTTTGATTCGCTTGCTCTCAGCCTGACCAGGCAGGTGGATCAGTAGAGGAACATGTAGCAGTTCGTTATATAGCGAATGCCCGTGCTCAAATCCGCCGTGCTCCCAGAACTCCTCACCGTGATCACCCCAGAAAACGATGACAGAAGAATCCCACAGCTTCTCTGCCTTGAGTGTTGCGATTACTTCTCCCAACCAGTGGTCCAAGTATTCAATTTCAGCAGTGTACGCGTTGATGAAACTATTCTGTATCGTCGACATCGTCGAACCCGTCCTTGTCATAAGAAGTCTATAGCCGTAGACTCGCTGATCCTCTGGTAAACTAGGCGGGTCGTAAGGCGTATGGGGATCTACATATTGCAACCATATGAGGCCCGGACTGGAATGAAAACTCCGGATCACCTGCTGCGCTTTTGTTGATACGACTTTGGCGCGCTCCATCTCGTCAATACCGGGCGGCGCCGCAAGCTGACCGGACGGCGACCGGCTGATAACTCTAGCAAGAGAAGTGACCACTGAAGTATGCAGTCGCCTGACGTGTTCGCCGTGGCCACAGTGATAGAAGTGATCGAAGCCCTGGTCGGCGTGGGTTTCTTCTGTCAGATTGCAATTCGTGACTACGGCCATAGTCGTATAGCCAGCGTTCTTCCACACCTCGGCCAAAAGATCCCGGTCCTGACGCCACATAAGTGGCGGCTTGCCCGCCAGGTCTTCTGCCTCGCTAGTACGCGCCACACCCATCTCCGAAGGATACCGGCCGCTGAAACAAGCCGCGAACGAGGGTCGTGTGCAGGGAGCAACCGAATAGGCCCTCTCAAAGATGTAGCTCTTACTGGACAACTCGTCGATGACCGGGGTCTTAGCCCTCCCCGCATGATACCCGAGAAAGTCAGCTCGGAGCGAACACACGCTAATCAATATCAAATTAGGGCGCTCGGCAACTGTTTTGGCACTCAGTAGCTTGCCAACAGGGAAGAACTGTACAGTCTGCGTTATTGTGCCACTACCCGTCAATCCAACAACCAACACCGCCAACACACCAACAAGAATATAGACGGAACCCCGCTCGCCGTATCGCCCTGCCAGTGTCGCTAGCAGACTGGTGACAATGCGATAGAATAGGCAGCCTAATGCAATGCCGATACCTGCCGCCAACATGTAACTAAGCGGATGAATCGGTAGCAATCCCTGCTCTGGCAGACGGCACCCAACCAAGAAGAATGCTTCACTGGCCAGAATGCCCACTGCTCCCGCACATAGCTCTGATATTGTCGCCTGCTGTGCTGCGGGGCGCATAATCAGGTATGCGGTCAGACCCACAAGTGACAGTAGCATAAGCTCAGCCCATCCTTCGATCAAGCCTGGGGAGTAAGTCAATAGCAGCAGAGGTGCAGCCCCGGTCATAGTCAGGGCCACCCACACCTGCAGGTCTGGGAGAGCTAGCTTCTCCGTTCTGGGCTTGATGACTACCAGCAAGACCAACGACAACGCCCCTAGTACACCCCCGATGACAGCGCCAATGATTGGCGCTACAATCGTCAGACAGCTTGCCAGCGCTAGGTACCACAGCGGCTTGTTCAGCACCCAGCCGACTTGCATAACCACATCTCGGGAACCTATGACCAGTCCCCCTATTGTACCTGCGATCAGCCCTATTATGATAAACCGTTTCATCTACCTCATTCCCTCTTGCTGGCTCGATACAGCGCTAGTTGTTGGCCATCCATGTAACTGGGAGGGTCAATTCCGAACAAGCCCAAGACCGTTGGGGCCAGATCTCCGATCCACATCTCCTCTGCTTCTATCCGGCGGTTACAGAATAATACCCCAGGCACTTCGGCAGGATCCAGAGCGTGATCTGCTGCCCAGGCCTTCGTGTTATCGAAGAAGACCTCGTCGGCCATATTGCCCACTGCCGACTGCCAGGATACCCGATACCCCCGCCTGTATCCAACTACTAGATCGGGAGCGTTGCTCGCGTACGGACCGTTGTAGACCTTGGCACTGTCGAAGACCCGCCGAATCGGCCACTGTCCGGTAGCAGAGTCTTTGGCCGCACAAAGGCCCTCGGCAATCTCTTCTTTAAGTGCCTCAGCCTGCTGCTCGGGCTCAACGATGCCCTGGCCTTCACGGCCCTTCAAGTTCAGGTACAGTCCACTTAGCCCCACAGCATAGGCCTTCGTACGAGTCCAGTCTATTCTTTCGGACCAATCCTCATCGCTACTACTTTCTTCATCCAGAAACAAGTAGCCTTCTTCCTGCAGCCAGCGGTTCAGATCAACGCATCGGCCAAATCGCCCAAACCCGTGATCAGAGACAACAAACAGTACAGTGTCATCATCGAGTTGCTGCTGAACCTCCCCTATCAATTCGTCCATATCTTGGTAGACTTGTTCGACTCTTTTGGGGATGTCTTTTGAGTGCTGGGAACCTCGGTTAGAGCCCCCCAGGAACATATGCTGCATCCGGTCAGTTATGTCAAAAACAAATACAAGCGCACCGTGGTGGACCTTACCGAGCATATCAAAGAATATCTTGCGGCGCTCATGGTGGAAGATATAGCACTGCTCCACAAAGGCCTCGTCGCTGAGGATATTCTCATTGACTGCCCAGGTATCTTCGGCTAGGCCCAGCGTCGCGAAGGTTCCGTGGGCCTTGGTTAGGTAATTGGAAAAGATGAGCGGGCTTGCGATGGGCATACTGGGGTCGGCCGGATCCACGTTGATAGGAGACTGATACAAACGCACCTCCGGCTCCGTCGCCACAAGGTAAAACTGACATATACCGCTTACTTTGTACCACAGACCAGCTTTGAAGGTAATCCGCACCCAACCACTGTGCCTGCCAACCTGCAGTTTGATCGTATTGCCCTGAACCTGAAGTTCCGC
>JAUWYY010000011.1 GCA_030615605.1 bacterium | reverse complement strand
ACTTCTTTCCGCCTTCGCGAGAGGGACGAAGCTTCAGCGGAGTCTCTTGTCCGGACAGTAGCAGTCGCTGACTGTCTCCGAGACGAAACTAAGGTCCACTGCTGTGGCCAGTTTGCACAGCAGATGGTCGGCGGGGATCAACTCTTCATAGATCATGCCAAAGAAGCTACTTTGGTTGCTGTGTTTGCCCTGCATAAGCTGCTTCACTATTGCTTCAGAATAACGGCTTAACTACTGTCGGCGATTCTATCACAATACCATCTTGACAGCAAGCCCCCTCCCTGTGCTATAATAAGAAGGTACCTTTCGCACCAGTCTCTTCTGATACTTGTTATGAATGCCAAGGATGTGAAGATGGAAGACACAAAATGAGTGACAAAAGACATGATCAAAGAATGCCTGGTAGCGCTAGGCATAGCTGAAGACGACATCGTATTCTTTCATTCGTCACTGAAGAGCATTGGTCATGTCGTATCAGGTGTAGACACAGTTATTGACGCGTTTCTGGAGACACTGGGGAGTAGTGGCACACTTGTTCTCCCTGCGCTTTGTAAGTGGGGAAACATGGGCCGTGAGGCGATCAAAAAGGCGTGGGACATTCAAACTACGCCAACGTTTGCCGGTCTCATACCAGAGACCCTGAGAAAGCGCCAGGGAAGCGTAAGGAGTGATAACCCCTCTCATTCTGTGACCGCCGTCGGTCGGTACGCCTCAGAGATTACGAAAGATCACAAAAGGGCGCATGGGCGAGAGTGGGCAGCCGACCAGCCGAGGTGGGCGGCCCATGGTTCGTTTGGAGAAAATAGCCTCTGGGATAAGCTTTGCTTGTTGGACGCCAAGTACATGTTTATCGGAGTTGACTTCGGCTGCTGTACAATGTTGCACCATGTACAGGTGTTGCTTCTGGAAAACTATCTCAGAAAAACTGACAGTAATGCTTCGTGGCCCCCTTTTGATTTCGGACGGATGGGCAAGAAGCTTGAAGACCTTGGGCTAGTAAGAATCGGCAATATCGGTGGAGCCGTTACGAGACTAACAAGCAGCAGGTCTTTGGTCGACACGGCGATAAGAATTCTGCGGGAAGAGGACTCTGATCGTTACCGATAAGCAATCCGTCTATCAACTGAACGTGGCAACGCAAGACTTTCATAGCAATCGAGTGCAGGCGACGTACTGAAGCGAGCCGCGCCTGACGCGGGTCATTCGCTGGCCGAATACAGCAAAGATAAAGAATAAATATGATGTTCATTGACATTCACGCCCATGCATATCGGAAGCACCCCCCCATATTGGTTCAGTTCTGTACCCCGGCGCAAGTTATTGAGTGCTACAACGAAGCCGGGATCGAGAGGGGGGCACTGCTTCCCATCGTCAGTCCCGAGATCTATCTTCCCCAGTACAACGAGGATATCCTTGATATGGCGGAGCAGTACCCCGACCGGTTCATCCCGTTCTGCAACATTGACCCGCGCGCCCTGACGAACTCAGCCGACGCGCCGCTGGACCGTCTACTCCGGTACTACCGCGACCAGGGATGCAAGGGCCTCGGCGAGGTGATGCTGAATGTGCCGGTCATGGACCCCATGGTCCAGAACCTGTTCAAACACGCGCAGGATGTGGGCTTTCCGGTGATATTCGACGGCTCGGATCAGGTCGGCGGCGATTTCGGACTGTACGACGACCCCGGGTTGCCACAACTGGAGCACACCCTGCAGAGGTTCCCGGAACTCATCATGCTCGGCCACGGCCCGGTGTTCTGGGCGGAGATCGGCCGGTTGGAGACCCCGGCTGACAGGAGCTTCGTGTTCGGCCCCAGCGGCGGCCAGGTAGGGCGGCACCCGACTGGTCCGATCGAGGAGGAGGGCGTCGTGCCCAAGCTCTTCCGCAGGTATCCCAACCTGTATGGTGACCTGTCCGACCCGTCCCCCTGGAACGCGTTGGCCCGTGATCCCGAGTATGGCCCCAAGTTCCTGGACGAGTTCCAGGACCGCCTCCTCTTCGGCACGGACATCTGCTCCTTCGAGATGTCCTTCCCCATGGTGGACCTCCTCCGCGAATGGCGCGACACGAAGAAAATCAGCGAGGGAGTCTTCAACAAGGTTGCCAGAGAGAACGCCGTGAAACTTCTCGGTTTAGAGTAAGTAGAAACAGCAAAGGAGCATACAGAATGTGTGGCATAGTAGGTTATATTGGGTCGCGTGATGCGGCCGACATTTGTTTAGTAGGTCTGAAAAGGCTGGAATACCGGGGGTATGACTCTGCCGGTATTGCCGTAGTGGACGAGGGGGAACTTCACCTCCGCAAAGTAGTCGGCAAGCTGGTAAACCTGGAAGAGGTGCTCCAGCAGGAGCCACTTGTGGGCGCTCCGGGCATCGGGCATACGCGCTGGGCCACCCACGGGAAACCCTCCAAGACTAACTCGCATCCCCACATCAGCACTAACGGGCGTATCGCGGTGGTACACAATGGTATCATCGAAAACTACGGCCAGCTTCGCCAGCAGCTTACTGCTGAAGGCTACGAGTTTGTCTCCGAGACCGACACCGAAGTTATGCCGCATCTGGTCGAGAAGTACTATGAAGGCGACTTGCGCGAGGCGGTCCGCCGGGCGGTCGGCGACCTGAAAGGGGCGTTTGCCTTTGGCGTCATCTGTGCCGATAGCCCCGATGAACTGGTGGCAGTGCGGCGCTTCTCGCCGCTGGTAGTCGGCCTGGGCGATGGAGAGAACTACATTGCCTCGGACATGGGCGCCATTCGCCAGGAGACCGACAAAGTATATATCATCGACGATGATGAGCTAGCGCTGATTACCCGCGACGAAGTTGAACTAAGCGACCTGGCGCTGAATCCTATCGACCGAGAGGTCTTCGAGATTCCCTGGCCAGCGGAAGCAGCACAGAAGGCTGGCCATAAGCATTTCATGCACAAGGAGATTCACGAGCAGCCTGACGCGATGCACTCCTGCCTGGCCGGCCGACTCTCTTCCCCGGAGGCTCCTCTTGTCCTCGAAGGTCTGCAGATGACCACCCAGGAGATCAAGGACCTGCGCAAGGTGGTGTTCACTGCCTGCGGCACCGCCTATCACGCCGGAATGGTGGGCCGCTTTGTGATGGAGAATCTGGCGCGGGTGCCCGCCGAGGTTGAGCTGGCTGCCGAGCTGCGGGCGCGTGATCCGGTGGTGCTGGACAATACCCTGGCCATTGTCGTCTCCCAAAGTGGTGAGACGGCCGACACGCTGGTGGCGTTGCGTGACCTTAAGGAAAAGGGCGCGAGAGTTGTGTCCGTCCTCAATGTGGTGGACAGCTCAATTGCCCGCGAATCCGATGGTGTCGTCTACATCCAGGCCGGGCCGGAGATCGGGGTTGCCTCGACGAAGGCCTACAGCCTGCAGGTGCTGACGATGGAGATGATCGCCCTGCACTTTGCCGAGGTGCGCGGGACCGCCGACCCCGCCACCATACGCTCGCTGAAGGAGGCGCTGCTGGCGGTGCCGCAGCAGTCCCAGGAGCTGCTGGACCGCGAAGAAGATGTCAATGCAGTGGCCCAGCACTACTGCCAGATGCCCAATTCCCTGTTCCTGGGCCGCGGCATCAACCTGCCTTCAGCAATGGAGGGCGCGCTCAAGCTCAAGGAGATCTCCTACGTCCACGCCGAGGGCTACTCGGCCGGCGAGATGAAGCACGGGCCTATCGCTCTGGTCGAACCCGATCTGTTCACCGTGGCCATTGCCGTTGCCGGTGAGGTCTACGAGAAGATGATTGGTAACATGCAGGAGATCAAGGCCCGGTCAGGTCCAGTCATCGGCGTGGCCAACGACGGCGATGATGTCATTGGTGATGAGTGCGATGATATGATCTGGGTCCCGCCCTGCCCCGAGCTGGTCTCGCCGATTACCATCGTCATCCCGCTGCAACTGCTGGCCTATCATATTGCCGACCTGCGCGGCGAGCACATTGACCAGCCCCGCAACCTGGCCAAGACGGTCACGGTCGAGTAGGGGAGCGCAGCGACAACTTGATTCAATGTGAATGCTGCCTCAGCAGAAGCAAGCACTGCTGGGGCAGCCTGTCGTTTCAGGCCCGGGCCTGTGCTCACCGCCCCGCCTGACAGCGTCACCGTTCGCAGCCGATTCTCATAAGTCCAGGTGTTAGTGGTCACTGTCCCGTTGGCATTGCTGACGGTCAGGTTACCGTTGTTGTCGTAGGTGTTGGTCGTCAGGTTACTGCTGGGATCAGTGATCAGCGTCAGCCGATTGCCGCGCCACTCTGTTTCACAACCGTGCTCTTGTGCCAATCACAGCGGCTTCCGTTTCATTTGGATGGTCACAACAATACATGTAGCAATGCCAGCCAGAATCCCTGCCGGAAATACGACACCCCCTACCATCGCCGGGAGCCATACGTCATTCGTTCGAATACTTGTGCCTGCTTGGACCATAGCAGGATAATACTCCACAAAAACGTCCGCAACGCCTGCGATGAGCCCGAACACAGTTCCCCCTACCACCCGCCGCGACATTGCCAGGACCTGGGGCCAACCCCTGGCGAATTGCGTCATGGGGAACATCGGCCACAGAAGCGCTGCCCACAGCCCCCCAGCCGCTCCTGCAATAGGGGCGAGCACAAAGCACAACGAGGGGATCACTTCAAAGCGTATCGGTTCGCCCCATTTGAGGCAGCCGAGTACGGTGAGGATGTTAAGGAGAACAATACTTGTTGCCACACCTGTGAGAGCGCCAATGCCTGTATCCAGGATTAGATATCCCACCAGGCGCAATGATGTTCGCAAAAAACCCCTGTCTTGCATTCTGCGCACAACCTTTTGTGTGCCACAGCAGCCCGATATTGGTGTGCGTCCAGGTGGTGACTTCACTATTAGGATTAGTCAGCGTCTTGAGCCGGTCGAAGCCAAAGTTGAGCCCTGGGCATCCCCAATGAGCGACCACATCACCGTATGGAGTATTGTTCTCGGCTCACCACTCTATACCGTATTCCTTAGTGCTAATCTGACTATTAACAATCGCTCTATCCTGCGGGAAGTCCGGGTAATATACAGCTTCAACACGGTTATTGTCGTCCACCGCTATCCAAATGTCTTCTCGATCGTTCATTTTGTTGAGATTACTCCTATAGACCATCATGTCTACCACCCGGCCATCTGCCATTCGAGCATTCTTAATTGTATAGTTGGGCTCCCCCATCCAACGCACTATATCCGATCTTACCCGGCCAACGGCAATCACTCGCGTTAGATACAGTTTTTTACGTAGAGAACGTACCTCCGAAGTAGCCGCCAGAAGCTGGCTTAGTAGGTAGGCTACGCACAGAAAACCCACCAATACCCAAACAAATGCGCCTAGGTGCCATCCAGATCCCCCCTTCGCTAGTAATGCTCCATGTCATGTGTTTTTCTTGCGTAGCACTTCAGGCAAGACCTCCACGTCGTCGGCGCGCTGCCCATACTATTGGCTCCCCAGCTCCCGCTGCATTTCGTCGAACAGATCGTTTAGCGGGTGGCTCTGGTCATACGGCTCGGTGTCACCAGTCAAACCGGTGATGTAAAGCCCGATGCCCAGGCTGTTGCCGATGAACCGATAGCGCAGTGCCCAGGTCAGCGCATGGGCGCGGCGGCGCAACTCCACTTCGTAGTCATACAGCTTGCCCCTGCCCACGTCGTAGCGACCGTGGGCTTGCACCGACCACTTTGGTGACATCCGCAGATCAATATCAGGTCGCAATTCAGTGCGTACCTCAACTCTATCGTAGAGGAAGGGCGTCCGCCCACCGGTGATATGGTGAGTCAAACTCAATGACCCCTTGAGGTTCTTGCTGATTTGGCGGCTTGCTCCTGCCGTCAGAGCCAAATCACGGTAGTCGTCACCGGTGCTGTAAAAGCTTTGTCGTCCGTCCAGCGAATACCATTCGCCCTCCTCTGTATCTGCCGGGCTGCTGCGCGAGTCGTAGCGCAGACCTAGCTGGAGATTCTGTTCGCGCACGGTGGGGCGAGGGCTGGGATCGTCGTCGTCTTCCTTCAGGTCTTCGATGAGGTTGGCCAAGGTTACGGATCCGGCCCAGCCGCTCTCCTGGTCGGGATTCGCAGAGAACTTCGTGTATTGCAGTTGGGGCCGGCGGTCCAGGATGAGGCGGTCGCCCAGTTCCGTATAGTGGTCTTCGGTCTGCCTGACTATTCCCTCTGCTCGCCAGTTAGCGCCGGTATAGACGTTTTGTGAATGGGCGCGGATGCCGCGGCGTTGCGTCAATTTGATGGTCAGGCTACTTTGCAGGTCTGCCTGCGGGCCAGAGAAGCTAAGCCGGTATGGCAGGAAGAGTTTGTCCCGGCTGGAGTAACTGGGGACGGGAATAAGTGAGGGTGCCTCTTTTGCTTCGCCGCCGACCGTGAAGGAGAAACTGGGCACCAGCGGGATGCGCACCCCGTAGAGCTTGACTGCCGCCCCCTTGATTTTGAAGCGATTGGCCGCGGGGTAATACTCAATGAGCCTGGCGGTCAGGCTATATTCCGGGCTCCGGCGGTCGGAGGTAGTTATCTTCCCACGCAGGACATAGACAACTTCACCGCGGCGGCCTATCTCCTCGCCAAAGGCATACCCCAGCAGCGAGCCGGATTGCTCTGGGCTTAGGTCAACTGCTGCCTGGGCCTCTCTCAGGGAAAACTCGTCAGTCTCGGCGTTAAACGAAAGGTAACTGCCGGTCAATACCCCCTGGGGTGTGCCTACCGTCACCCCTTCCCGAGCGGTCAGCTTGCCCGACTTAAGCGAACCGGCCACCTGCTGGGCGCGGATTAGCACGGTCTGCTCGGGCCGGCCCTCTACCTGGAGGCGAATCTGCACGCCCTGGTCAGCTTCGAGCAGTTGCCGATCCCACTGGTACCGCAAGACTCCTTCCCCGGCATCTACGGTCACTATCAAGCGGGGAGCAGCAGCAGCAGCTTCTTCGGCGCAGGCGCTGTTGGCAGCTACAGCCAGAATTGTGAAGATAACTAGCGCTTGACGCATAAGGCCTCGCAGCCATTGGCAGGGGACTGATTGGTGACGATAAGATCAACTGGTAGGGATTATAGCACACACCGGAGAATGCTGACAACGAGGATGGTGCGTCAATGGACTGTACTGGTGCGCCACGATGGGCATTCGGACATCGGTTATAGCGCGGTCACTGGCAGGCAGCTAAGAATTCAATCTATCCGATGCGGTAGCCTTCCACGACATCTCTTACGCCTCTCATGCGTTCAATAGCCTCGACTACCTTGGCCATTTCCATCTCCAGATTCACCCCGCGCCCGGCCGGGCCTCGGATTTTGCTGACCACACCATCCAGGTAGATGATCTCGTTTATGCACAGTACGCGCAGCAGAGTGTTATCAACGTGATGCTTGGAGATCTCCCGTTCGACTAATCGCCGCGTCCTTTTATCTTCCAGGGGCATATCCGCCTGCCTCCACTCAGCTAACTGATAGCCCTGCTATCCTTATTATACTCCAAAGGGCAAGAAAGCAATAACCTTGCCAGTCAGATTACAGCGAGCGGCAATCAGATTCCCTGGCTCAAGCGCAGTGACATGCTGGGGGGTAGGCCAGCGTCAATCATTTTCTGCTGGGCCGCTGCGATATCGTAGTCCACCCGGCGCAGCTCGATCTGGCCGCTTTCCTCATCGTAGATGGCGTAAGCAGCCTGAGGATTGCCATCACGAGGCTGGCCGACCGCCCCGGGATTTATCAGGTATTTACATCCCGACTCCACTAAACAGATCCCGCCTGCTGGGGATGGCCGATGCTCAGGAAGCTCACCCACTTGGCGCTGAACGAAATATTCGGCGCTGTGAGTATGACCAAAGAAGCCTACAGTCCCCGCCATCACCTGGAGGCTGGGCAGCGCTTCCTGCGACGAGGTAATATAGAAGTTTGGGTCGGGTATTGACCCGTGGCAGATCGTGATGTTACCAACCTGGGCGGTTTCCTCCAAAGCCTCGAGGAAAGCACGATTCTCGGCAGTCAATTGAGTGCGCGTCCACACCAGACAGGCCCGCGCTGCTGCATTGAACCATTGCTCGAAGTCAGGCTGCAGGACGCCCTGTTCGTGGTTGCCGCGGAGGCATACCACCTCCAGCTCCTGGATGGCCTGGCAGCATTCGTTGGGCTGCGCACCGTAGCCGACAATGTCACCCAAACAGAGGTGTCTGTCAATGTCAGCTTCTACCAGCTCTGCCAGAACCCGCTGCAGCGCAGGTAGATTGCCGTGGATGTCAGAGATGATTGCGTAGCGCATGGCTGGACCTGTCGAACGGTATTGTCTGTGGCTCGGAACGGCACTCACGCCTAAGTACAATGCTGGTTCTCGATCGGGCCAATATTCCCTCCCCCCAGTGCCCCAAAACGTCATAGCAGGGCCTCGGCAGAAGTGAATAGTGCTGATTGCCCGAGCGGTGTATCAAGTCATTGAGTGCTTTCTCAGAGACCAGCAATAATACTTCAATAAGTCCTTGACAGGAAAGGTTGCTTGTGATATACTAAGTAAGGATTGTAGGATTGCCAATAGGTAAGCCCAGCCCTACTCCGATATGGGAGGGAGTTCGCCATGTCGAGATGTGCGGCAGTATTGACCGTGATATGTTGTCTCCTGTTTGCTACAGGGGCGTTCGCCACCGTTAGCGTGGACCCCAGCTACAGCGCAGCCACCGACACATGGAACTACCACGTGACTATGACCGGTAGCGCAGAGTTGGGGACGTTCTACGTGTACATGGATCCTAACATGCAGTATAGCTATCTTGCCAGCATCGGAAATAATGCGGGATGGGGCGCTCCCACCTTTGGAACAAAGGGCACCGACCCGTGGTCCCAATTAACTTATCTGAAATGGACTCGGCCCGGCGGTGACACTGCTACTGATATAAGCTTCTACTTCAGCGATGCGGATGACAACATGGACCTGGTGAATCATCCCGGCCCGTTGCTGTTTGACCCTTCCGGCAACGATGATGCTTATTCGAATCATTGGTTTAACCCCACCGGCGGCGGGGAGGGATGGACCTCGTACGGAGACGGGGACGAGGTGTGGAACGCTATCACGCCGGAACCAGGCACCATCGCTCTACTCGGCCTGGGGGTGCTGGGTCTGGCCGCCCGATTGCGGCGTCGGGTGACGTGAACAGGCCCGCGACCAGATGAATATGGGGATGTCGTCGGCCGGGCTATGTGAGTAGCCCGGCTTTTTGCTCTTAGGATTGGCGGAAAAAGCGCGGAGCCTGCCAACTCAATTGACATGGAGAGGAGGCGAGTTGCTCTCCGACGCGGAATATCCCCACGGAACTATGTGTAGTTATCCGGACAGGTGGGTAGAATTAGTTTTGACAAAAGTGGCGACAAAGGGGGACCAGCAATGATTCAGCATAAGACAAAGGGCAAGTACGGATTCACTCTAATTGAGCTGCTGGTGGTCATTGCCATCATTGCCATACTGGCAGCTATCCTCTTTCCCGTTTTTGCCAAGGCCCGCGAGAAGGCCCATCAGACTCAGTGCCTGTCCAACCTCAGACAGATTGGCATGGCCTTTCAGATGTACGCAAGTGACTGCAATGATATGCTCCCCAATGTGTACAATGCGACTTACGGGTGGCACACGTCCTACAACGTCCCCAGCACATTCACGCAAGAGCAGATGGCGGCACTGGTACACAAGCTGAATCCCCACATCAAGAGTACGCAATTGTGGCGTTGCTCCGCTGATCCGTGGGAAGAGTACAGATCGGAGGCTGTGGATCTGGACGGGGACGGAGACGTGGACGAGGCTGATGGCATTGTCAGTTATTCGTATTGCGTCCAGTGGTATAGCTGGTACGATTCCGGGAGCGGCACCTACACTCAAGACCCGATATGCCCGACGCTTGGGGCCTACGGCGGGGATTTCTTGAGCAGAAATCCCACCGAACAGTGCCTGATGATTGACAATGGTCTTACACCAGATCCCAGCACCAATCCGGCCGACTACGAGACGCCCCACGCTGGAGGCACAATCTCCAACATAGTTTTCTGGGATGGTCACGCCAAGTCGATTCCGGCGAGCCAGTTCGGCAGTCTTCATCCTCCCCTGTTATTAGAATGAGGCTCACCCTAACCGAGGCTGCCCAAACCTCGCCAGATTCGATGTGACAAAGCTCAGGCCGCCTCCGGTAGTGGAGGCGGCCGTTCGCTGGCTATCGTCATTCCGTGCCGGCTCGCCGCCAGAAAGTGTGTGCATCGGATTACTGTGCGAAACTGCCTCGTTCACGGCTGCGCGGCTGGCATTCTGACGTTACCTCAGGCGAATGAACAGTGACCACAACGTTTGATCAGCCCATAACCAGCTATGACGTCGGCTGCGATTTTCTGGAGTCATTTATTGACTACGAGCAGCGCGGCTTCCACCACGATTTCGCCGAAGCAGTGCGCCTGGATGTAATAACTAGCCTGCTGGCCGCTCTGGGCAATCCTCAGCAGCACTGGCCGGCCATCCATATTGCCGGCACCAAGGGCAAAGGCTCAGTCGCAGCGATGATGGAAGCAGCGCTGCGCGAGGCCGGCTATGCCACCGGCCTGTACACCTCCCCCCACCTGGTAACCGTGCGCGAGCGGGTGCGTATTGCCGGCCAAAAGATATCGCCTGCCGACTTGATCAGCGTCACCGAGAGACTGCGCCAGGCTATTGCCGGACTCCAGTGGGGCGATGATCTGCGCCGGCCCACGTTTTTCGAAGTCTATACTGCTCTGGCTTTCCAGGCTTTTGCTGATGCGGCAGTGGATGTTGCACTGATCGAAACCGGGCTGGGCGGGCGGCTCGACGCGACTAACGTTATTACCCCGATTGTCGCCGTGATCACCAGCATTGACCTGGACCACACTCACATCCTGGGCAACACTGTCCAGGAGATCGCCGGTGAGAAGGCCGGGATAATCAAGCCGGGCATATCCGTGGTTATCGCTCGCCAGACTCGCGAAGTATATGACGTGCTTGCTGAGCGGGCGGCACAAGTCGGTGCGCCCCTGGTGGTCACACCCGATGTCGCCGAGTTTGGCCGGGTAAGCTCGCGGCCGGTGCCCGATGCAAATGATGACTTCAAGCCGCCCACCGAAAGATTCGTTCTAGCAACTGACACAGGCCCGCTGGAGGTACAGTGCACTCTGGCCGGCCGCCATCAAGCCGACAATGCCGCGACCGCTTACGCGGCGTTGAAGGCCCTGGCTGATGACGGATTTGCAGTTAGCTGCCGGCAATTCCAGACAGCCCTGGCTCAACTGCAATGGCCGGCACGGTTCCAGGTGGCAGCAGCACGACCCTGGTTGATTATAGATTGCGCGCACAATCCGGCCTCGGTACGCGCACTGACCTCTGCTCTGCGCCGGCATCTGAAATATGACGGACTCACTCTGGTTGTGGGAATACCCGCCGATAAGGATGTCAAACAGATCCTGGGCATTCTCTGTCCGGCCGCCGACCGGGTGATTGCTACCCAAGCCGACAATCCCCGGGCCCTGGCTGCTGAACATCTGGCAGCAATGGTTCGTCAGCAATTTGCCGGTCCCATCTCAGTGGCGCCAGCCGTGAGCGAAGCAGTTGAACTAGCTGGGAAAGTCACCACTGAGCGAGAAGCGATTTGCATCACTGGATCGTTATGCGTAGCGGGCGAGGCTATGGAACATCTCGGGCTGGAGACCTGACTTCTGACCGCAGGCAGTTGCCGGCCTTGCCCGGGTTGTTGGAGGCAGGAGGAATCGTCTCCGACGGCGAAACAATATCGTGGAGACGTTACTAATTAGCCGAAATACCAGGTGGTGGGTTTCATGTTCAAACGAACTGTTATGCTGCTGACAGCGTTCGTAGTGATGCTTCCGCTGACTATCGCTGGCGCTGATCCGGCGGCGGATTCACCTGAGTTCTCCGCGGAACAGCTCTACGAGCAGGTGACCGTGCTGCAGGTGGCCAGCACGCTGCAGTTGACCTCCGAGCAGATAGCACAGTTGACTCCGCTGCTCAAGGGGATTGGAGAAAAACGCGACGCGCTGCTATCCAGCGCTGACGAGGCGTGGAATCAGTACGGCGAAGTGATTCAGCAGGCAATATCAGCGCAGATTGCGGGGCAACCAGCCTCGGCGGAAGTTAGGCAAAATGCCCACGCCGGCATAACTAATTTTGGCAAGCAGCGTGATGCGTTCTATGGCTCGCTGGCAAGTTCCGCCGCTCAGTTTGGCTCATACCTGACCGCACAGCAACGCCAGCTCATTGCGCCCCCCGGACTCGCTGAGAGCCAGGCACAGAGAGCCTTACTTCTCGAGGGTGCCGGCAGCCTCTCTGAGTATATCGTTAGCGTAATTGACACCCAGCGCGATCTGATGCCCGATGAGTATGCGCTGATCAGGATCCCCGAGGCGCAGCGGGTTGCGGCCAAGATTGTTCCGCCCAACTCGCCTCCCTTCGAGCAAGTAACCGATCAGGTTCTGCAGCTTACCGACTCGGTCTACGGTCAGTCCCAGGCGCAGTACATTCAGCAATATCCTGCTCTGGGCGAACAGGTGGCGCAGCACCTGCAACTGCCTGCTCCCTCATCACAGCTCCCGATCTCCTACCAGCAGTTACTTGACTTCGTGGCCAGCCATTACACGCTACCGCTGCTGCAGCGGGCGGCGGCGCTGGCCACCATCGAACCGCTTCCCACAGACTCGCGCCGCCTAGAGGATTGCCTGGTCTCTCAGGCCGCCGACGTTATGGATCTTATCGATCTGCTGGACTATCTACAGATCCCCGTGCAGCAGCTATCAGCTATTGCACCGGTGATTCAGCGGATTGACTTGATTCTTCAACCTATTCGAGAACCAGCGGCCAGTCAGGATCAATCCTTCAACAGCATATTGATACAGGTTCGCGATTTGCTGCTGGCCGGGGGGCAGGTGCCGCCGGAATGGCAACAGTTCCAGATCAACCTGGAGCAGCAGCAACAACAGGCCAGGCAACAGATTGCGCAGCAACTCGAGCAAGTCCAGAGAATACTACTGCCCGGACAGAATCAGCTAATTGATTGGCAGCCTCCGATGGACATCTTGGCTGCCGATACCGAGCGTCTGGCTCGCGAGCAGATGCGGGTGCTGGCCGAGATGCACACGGTCGTGGACGTTTTCGAGCGGCTGCGCTTTTTCCAGATTACGGATGTGGAGCAGTACCGCCGCATCCGTGTATGGGAGCTAAACAAACTATTGGAGAGGTACGGCGTCCCCCAGAGCTCGCCGGCTTACCCTCGCTTTCGTAGCTTAGGGATAGAAATCACCGATAGGATGCGACGGACGTCGTGGGAGGGCGGGAAGGAGGCACGGATTCTGCTGGCTGTGCGGTTTTTGCGCGAACTGGGTGTGATTGGCGGGACTCCTGCGGGACCGGCACAGCAGGCACCCCTGACGTGGCAAGACATGTTCACGGCGCTGACCAGTCCACAAGCACCGCTGCTCATCCAACAGATGATAACGGTCCGCGCCACCGGCCAACTGCCCCAGCAGCCGATACCGCTGGACAAAGAGTCACATCAGCCTCAGGAGGAATAACGACTTAACGTGACTTGTGAAGAAGATCGTCGCAGGCTGGCTCAACTTATCAAAGACCGAGCGCTTCGCTTCGGCGAATTCACACTGGCCTCTGGCCAGAAGAGCAGCTACTACATTGACGGTAAGCAGATTTCTTTAGCTGGGGAGGGCCTTCACCTGCTGGCTAGCCAGATACTGGAGCATTTGCCCCCGGAGGTAGAGGCGGTCGGCGGCATGGCCATTGGCGCTGATCCCATAGCCGGTGCCGTCGTTGCTCTGGCCGCTACCCGCGGTCGCGACCTGGATGCCTTTATCGTGCGCAAACAGCCCAAGGAGCGGGGTACGCGGCAGCAGGTAGAAGGGCCTCTGGAGCAAGGAGTACGCGTAGCAGTGCTGGAAGATGTCATTACCACCGGCGGCTCGACACTGCGGGCAATTGAGGCGCTTCAGCGCGAGTGCGCTGCCCAGGTGGTGTGCGTGATAACGATGGTTGACCGCCTGCAGGGGGCCCGCGAGAACCTGGCCGCCGAAGGTTTCAAGCTGACGGCTCTTTTCGATATCACTGAACTGGGCGTTACCCCTGAGAATCCTCAGTCCTAGCCTTGCTCTGGTGACCGCAGGGCTGTACGTGTCGCAGACAGCTCGGGCTGCCTAGAGTTCGGGTCGAAAGATCCACAGGTTGCCCTGGAACTCGCTGCCGCCCACTGGCCTTTGCAGTACGAGGTAGTTGCGGTCGTGAACGTCACACAATTCGTGATAGAAGTGGCCCTTGGTCAGGCGCCAGACCGCCCCCGTTACTACGTCCACCTCGCTGAGGTGCAGCGGCTGGGAGCGCGGCGTCGCTCTGACCATAAGCGGCGGACCGGTGGCCGCCACGAGCCGCGTCGGCGAACCCCAGTACGTCTGACGAACGTCGTCGATCAGGGCACGGTCACCGGTGCCGTCAGGACAGATGACGTGTAGTTTCGACCAGGTGACGGGGGTGTCGATGTCGTGGAAGCTGGTGCGTAGATAGGCAATTCTGCGCCCGTCGGGCGCCCAACATGCCCACCAGGCAACCTGGTAGCTTGTCCCCCGTGTGAGCCGACGTCTCTGGCCGTTACGCAGGTCTACCACTCCTATATAGTGTCTCTGGCGCCCCGAAGTACAGCAGCAGCCTTGGAAGTGTTTGTCAGCCGCGACATACACAGCCTGGTTGGGGTCGGCGGGAGACCGCCAGAAATTTTCGTATGACCAGTTCTCACTTTCGTGCGGTACGCATGGTGGAAGGTCCTCGCGACGTATCATCTTGCCGCGCTGAATCCGCAAGCGGTGGGCTGTGCCGCCATGTACGAGATGATTGAGGGTCGCCGCGTCGTCCTTGGACAGGTCCCAAGCGTCGTCCATGACAAACCAGTCTTCATACCTGCCTACACGGGTACGTGCACCGTCTGCGATCCGAAACAATGTACTTCCTCGCCCATGTGCTAGCACTATGTAGTCGCCGCTCGGTAGCCAAGCAGGGATGCCTGCTGGTCCGCTCTCAGGAGATGGGTCGCCGACTGTGGGCTCGCCGGCAGGCAGGTTGGCGAGGATGCGGCTGTCCTGGCCGTCCCATATGTACAGGCAGCCGCTGAAATAGTACCGCCCTTCAGGCGTGAAATGCTTTTCAACCCGGACGTAAGCTACTTGGGAGCCGTCCGGAGAGAAAGCTGCTTCGGTGGTCCGCCCCTCGTCAGTAACCTGCACAGCCTCGCCAGATACAGCACCTACGCAGGACAGGAAACATAGCGCACATAGTAGCCACTTCATTGGCATTGCCTCCTAGTTCGGCGTTTTCTAGCGTCTATCCATTATACCTCGGCTCACGAACTGCGCCAACTTGGCTCGCGAGAACCTCGAAGTTCCGGGCTGCGGCTTGCTGCAACTGCGCGGCATGCTGCCGCAGCTCATCAACGTGCTGGGCCCGTGCCGACCGAAGTTCCTCTACCTTCTCGACCAGTCGTTGGCGGGTGAGTTCAGCCAGCTCTATTGTCGGCTGGCCGGCGCGGCTGGCGAAGGCTTCTACCTTGGGATCATAGGATAGTGCGAGCGTTGGCACATGGGTGGCCGCCGCGAAGATCAGGCCATGCAGCCGCATTGAAACTAACAAATCCAGTCGTGATACTACTCCCAGCAGCCCGCGGGGGTCCAGCGGCCGGTCGAGTATTGTGACCGGCGCTGCGGCCTCGCTGGCCACCCGCCAGGCCAGGTTTAGATCCTCCTCAGGTTGGAAGGGAATCAGCAGCACCTGCCCCGCTTGTGACTGGTGCAGATGTCGGATAAGCGCTGCCGCCGGCTCGACTACATCAAATCCCGCCCAACTGCGCAGGGCAATGCCGATCAGCGGAGCGGCTTCCGACAGGCCTAGCTCTCGCAGCAACTCGTCAGTTCGGTGAGGCGGGCACGGTTTCAATAGCAATGCAGGATCGGCAGTCACTTCAACTGGTGGAGTGGTCACCCCAAGCTGGGAAAGAAGCTGGGCTGACGGCTCATCACGCACGGTTATCGCCACTGCCCGACGAAAGCAGCGAGCCGTGGCCCAGCGCGTAAACCAGTGGCGTAGCGGCCCCAGTCCCTGGGCGAATATCACATAGGGAGTGCCGGCCAGGCGGGCCAGGCGCGGGATCACCAGGTAGTAGAGCGGCGATGTGCGGCTGGTGGCGTCCTGTATGAGTCCGCCGCCCCCGGAGATGAGCAAGTCAGCGCCGCGTAGCGCCCGCCAGATGGCGGGCAGCGACCAGCGTGATATCGCCTCCACCCCGTACTGACGGGCGGTCGCCTCGGGGGATGCTGACAACACGGTGAGATGGACACCGGGATAGCGGCGGCGCAGCTCATCGGTAAGCGCCGCCAGGATGGCCTCGTCGCCGGTGTTGCCGTAGCCGTAGTATCCCGAAATCACCAGATGCATAATGCCTTTTGGGGCGGCGGCGCGGCACGGCTGCTTTGCCTATAGATCCCTATGTCGTTTTCGGGCTAGCTCTATCTGGTGGGCGACGGGATCGTCTTATCCCAAGTAAGTAGATGACCAGCCACAATACCAGCCCGCCGAGTATACCCAGCCACAAGCCCTGACCTACCCGGATGAGCGATACCATCAGTGGAGTATGCAGATGGCAGAAAGTGTTCAGGATAGAAACCTGCCCGATGGCGCCGGCTGCCAGGCCCGCCCACAGTCCGTGCCGCAGTCCCGCCGCGACCAGAATAAGTGTAAACAGCATTATGGGATGGCCGAAGAAGACCTCCTTGCTACGCGGGCGGACGACCAACAACTGATCCAGCAGACCGCGCATTTGCACCTCCAGCGCCGAAGCTCCCACGGCGGGCTGGTTGCCCGAACGCATAATCAGAATCGCCAGTATGGCCAGCCCTACGACGACTGCTGCCACATGCCAATAGCGGACCACCTGGCTGAAGGCCTGGCGCAGACCAGCGACCAGTGCCAGCAGTTCGGGCTGACCCTCGCCCAACTCGGTTCTTACTTCCCAGTAACTGTGCATCGAGCGGGCGGCAAACACGACGCCGATGACCACCAGGGGCAGCAACTGAGAAACCTTGACGCCACGGAACAGGGCAATCTTCATTAAGTAAGCGTCCGAAGTCAAACAGGCGGCTAGCAGCAGTCCTCCGACAACGGTCAGCAGACTGACGCGGATGAAGGTCAACAGTCCCACCGGCAGGGGGTGACGGGCTGAGTGCTCGCGCAGCCGGACACCCAGCACCGCCCAGGTCGGGAATATCAACGCGGCAGCCAGAGCGGCGAGCGGGGGAAATATCGCGAGACCAGACAGCCCGGCTGCCCCGGCCGCTGCCAGAACGATAACAGTGATAACCCAGAACCACAGTTGCCGCAGGCCCACTATGCTTTGCATCAGCCACATCAACGCTGCAGCGATTGCCGCGAACATCACGGGCAGGGCCCAGTCAGGGATCGGCACCGAGTTGAACTGTTGCGGGCTGCCGACGGTGAAGCCGTCTCGCTTGAGCCGACCAGTAAGTTGGTCGAGATAGGTCAAATTATATTTGACCGCATTGCCCTGGTTGAAAAACAGGCGGACATAGCACAATCTCACCTTGCGTTCACTCACGGCCAGGCTAAAGCGATCAATAGCACGCTGGGGACTGATCTGTTCCATCTCGGCCTGGGGGATGGAGTGGGTGCGGATGAACTTGTAATTGAGATGATGGGCCAGGGTCTGCTCGCCGGCCTGGGGCGCCAGTTCCACGTAGCCGAATTTCAGCCCGGACTGGCGCAGCGCCCCGGCAGTCTGCTCAATCTGTTTCTGGTAACCGAGGACCTGTGTGCCGGCGAAGACCACGATGTCTGCTTTGATGTCACCAGCGGCAGCAATGGCCGGGGCGATGTCTTGCTCCTGGACGAACTTTGGCTGAGGCCGGGCCACGATTGACAGACCCGCCTCCCGAACCGCCTCGACGGCCTCGTCATACCCGACTCCCACTTCCTCCAGTTGGGGAGCTATGCGCAGCAGATGGGTGTAGTAGTCGTAACGTTTGCCCTGCGGGGTAGTGCCCTCCGGTCGTGGTAGCTTCGCGGTGAGTTGCTTCTGGATGCGCTTGCGAACCGCAGGCGGTATGCTCGGCTCGGCCAGAAATACCGCCGACGAAGCGGTGTTGAACAGGCGCCGGGTCTTGACCAGATCGCTGAGCGTCAGCTCGGTGACAGCCACATGGCTGGCGCCAGTCGCCTTGATCTGTGCCAGTATTTCTTGCGGGGGCTTGCCGGCAAGTGCGGCGGCCCGCAGCACATCGTTGTAATCTATGGCCACAGCCACAGTCGAGTTGGCCTGTTCAACCATTATGCGCTGATAGCCAATCCACCCGGATAGTGCAAGGCCGGAGGCTATTACTACTGTCAGGAAAGCTTGTTGCAGTCTGGTCATAGTTGTCCACTCAGTGCAAGAATACCTGATGCCTGTTTTGGTATCAACTGTACATTTACCGCGAGAGGGGATAATTCCTTCTATGATCAGCCCTCTGGGCTCTATCTATGGCCGCGCTTGACAGTGCATTACTTGACTAATATACTGATGACAAGTTCATCTGTCATCCTTTTGTTGCTGTGGGCGGCTACTGATTCCTCGGATGCAAGCAAATCCGTTACCCTACAAGTTTATCGTGCTCGATGGTGTCGAGGGCTGTGGCAAAAGCACGCAGGCCGAGCTTTTGGCACAGTGCTTGCGGCAGAGCGGTGAGCAAGTAACGCTTACTCATGAGCCGGGTGGCACAGCCGTCGGGGAAGCCATCCGCGCCGTTCTGCTGGATGCGGACCGGGAGATGAGTGCTCTGACTGAGGCCTTCCTGTTTTGCGCCTCCCGTGCTCAACATATGCAGGAAGTGATCGAGCCAGCACTGGCGGCCGGCAAGGTAGTTGTCTGCGATCGCTTCTCGTCAGCCACTGCTGCTTATCAGGGTTGCGCCGGTGGCTTGGGCTGGGAGTTACTGGATGAAATAGCTACTGGCGGGCGTCAGCCTGATATGACGATAATTTTGGACCTGGAACCAGCAAAGGGGCGTAAACGGAAGCAACCAGCTACACAGCCGGATCGCATTGAGCGCAAAGACGATGAATACCACCGCCGGGTCCGCGCGGGCTTCCTGGAATATGCTCGCCAGCTTGACTCCCGTGCGGCGATAGTCAGCGCTGACGGCTCACCACAGCACATACACCAGGCAATTCTGGAAGTATTGGGAATAGAATCCCAGGCCGGGAGGTAAGCAGACAAATGAGACCCCGAGCAGTTGTCGCCGGCGGTGCTGGCTTCATTGGTTTTCATTTTGTGTCACGCCTGCTTGATGAAGACTTTGATGTGGTCATCGTTGATAACCTGGCCACCGGCACCCGTCGCAACGTCGCTGATCTGCTGACGGAGAATCACTCCGAGTTCATCGAGCACGATGTCTGCCAACCGCTGGAGGTCAGTGGGCCGATTGATTATTTGATCAACCTGGCCTGCCCGGCTAGCCCGGCTGATTTCTCGCGTATACCGGTCGAGATAATGCGCAGTTGCTCGGAGGGCACCTATAATCTGCTGGAGTTGGCACTGCACAAGCGCGCAGACTTTCTGCAGGCCTCAACCTCTGAAATCTACGGCGACCCCGAGATTCACCCCCAGAGTGAAGACTACACTGGCAACGTCAATATCGCCGGCCCGCGTGCCGTCTACGATGAGGGCAAGCGCTATGCCGAGACGCTTATCCATACCTACCACCGTCAGTTCAATATGCCCGTGCACATCGCGCGCATCTTCAATACCTACGGGCCGCGCATGCGCCCTGATGACGGGCGCGCCGTCTCTAACTTCTGCGTCCAAGCCCTGACCGGCCAGCCACTGACCATCTACGGCGACGGCCAGCAGACCCGCTGCTTCTGTTACGTGGAAGATCTGGTAGACGGCCTCTTCCGGCTAATGACCAGTGAACATACCGGGCCCTTCAACATGGGCAGCTCTCAAGAGATATCAGTCCAGGAGCTTGCGGAGAAGACTGTTGAGCTGGCCGGCAGTAGCTCGCAGATCGAATACCTGCCGCTGTTGCATCCCGACGATCCTAAGCGGCGCCGACCCGCGCTCGAGCGCATCCAGGAAGCTCTGGGCTTTGCGCCCACCACCGACCTGGATACCGGGCTCCAAGCCGCACTGGACTGGTTTCAGCAAGTGATTACCCCAGAGAGGGCATGAAGATGTCATTCGCCGACATTGTTGGTCATAAGACCCCAAAGCAGGTTTTGCGGCGGGCGATTGCCAGCAATCGCCTGCCCACCGGCTATCTGTTCACCGGGCCGCCAAATGTGGGCAAGACCACCACAGCTCTGGAGTTGATCAAGGCCATCAACTGCGAGGCGCGGCCCGCCGATGTGGATAGCGCTGAGGTTGATCCCTGCGATAAGTGCGAGAGATGCCGCCGCATAGCAGATGGCAGCTTCCCGTATTCTAGAACTGTCTTTCCCACCTCGGGAGCTTTGCGCCAGGAAATAGACAAGCAACACAAAAGGCAGCAGGAGGGACAGCTTGCCGAGCAACAACAAGGCAGTGAAGAGGAAGAAGACTACCAGGACCTCGAACTTATAGAGATCGAGGACGCAGAAATCCACATTGAGCATGTGCGACAGATGCTGGCAAGTGCCAATCTGAAGGCACCAGGAGATGTATGGAAGACCTACCTTATTCAATCCGCCGAGAAGATGAATGACACGGCCGCCAACCACTTCCTCAAGATGCTGGAAGAGCCGCCGCCGCGAACCACATTCATCCTGACCACCAGCCGGCCTTCAGAACTGCCCGATACCATTGTATCGCGCTGTCAGGTGGTTGATTTTGGCCCGGTGCCGCTGGCAGATGCTTGTGAGGCGCTGACCGCAGAATTCCCCGAGTGTGACGGACGGCAGATTCAGGCAGTAGCCGCGGCCAGTGCCGGCCGCTATGGCTGGGCTTACCGCATGCTCTCGCTTCCCGCGCTGCTCGCCGACCGCGAGGCGCTGTTGGACTTGCTCGCCGCGCTGCCCACATATCAGCTCTACGAGGGGATGCGCCAGGCCGAGGTGCTGCTTGATCTGGCCGGCCAGTGGTTCTTGGACAGTTATGAGCCAGATACGACCTCGCACAAAACGGCCAAAGCGCTGATGAAGAAGACTCAAGACTACGTGCTGCGCACAGCAATGATTCAGCTTGTGGATCAGATTCTCTCCTGGTGGCGCGACATCACCTTACTGATGAGTGTGCCGGGGAGCAACGGCGTGATGAATCCTGACCGCCTCGATCGGCTGCAGGAACTTGCTGCACTCTATGATGTGCAGGCTTGCCGGCGCGCGCTGCGCTGGATAGACGAGACCCGTGTTCACCTGCGGGCTAATGCCAATCTGCGCCGCACTGCCGAGCTGCTTATGATCAAGCTCATTTCGCTGTCGCCGGCGAAGTCGTGAGATACAGTTCTCTGTGCCTGACTTTGTGTACGCCGTGCTGCGAATGGGGGACAAGTAATGAAGATATTGGTTACGGGCGGGGCCGGGTTTATTGCCTCACATATCGTGGATCGCTATCTACAGCTTGGCCACCGGGTGGCGGTGATTGACAACCTGTCCACTGGCCGGCGAGAAAACTTGAACCCGGCCACTAGTTTCTATGAGGTTGACATCACCGATGTTGACCGCGTCGCTGAGGTGTTTGCGGCAGAGCAACCACAAATAGTCAATCACCATGCGGCGCAGATGGACGTGCGCCGCTCGGTGGATGAGCCAATCTTCGACGCACATAGCAATGTTATCGGGTCGCTTAACGTGATCAGCAGCGCGCTGCAGGTGGGGGTCGAGAAGATTATATATGCTTCCACTGGCGGGGCCATCTACGGCGAGTTGGACTACAGCCCGGCTGATGAGGAACATCCCATCCGGCCACTGAGTCCCTACGGCATCTCCAAGCATGCCGTCGAACATTACCTCTACCTCTACCAGCACCTGGAAGGGCTCGACTTCACGGTGCTGCGCTACGCCAACGTCTATGGGCCGCGGCAGAATCCCCATGGCGAGGCCGGTGTGGTGGCGATCTTCGGGAAACAGATGCTCGCCGGCCAGCAACCGACGATATTCGGCGACGGCACCGACACCCGTGACTATGTCTTCGTCGGTGACGTGGTAGAGGCCAATCAGTTGGCCCTGGACACGGGCAGCGGGCAGATCTTCAATATCAGCACCGGCGTGGCTACTGCTGTGCAGGAGATATTCGAGACTGTTGCCGAAGCCAGCGGATATGAGGGAGGACCCAGCTATGCCCCGCCTCGCCCCGGTGACGTGCGGCACAACGCACTGGACAGCACAAAGGCGCAGCAACTGCTAGGCTGGACGCCGGAGATGACGCTGGCACAGGGCATAGCCCTGACGGTTGACTACTTGCGGGAGTCCGAGCTATCGGCAGGCTGAGCACTCCGGGGTGACTGCAGCAGTCGTTTATCACTAGACGGACAGTGGGAATGGAGCCAGCTTGGGCTCGATGGCACTTGACATTATCTGCAGGTTTGCTATAATGAGGTAGGCAGGGGCGATCACTGTGCATCGCCCTCGCTTTATGCCTAAATCCCTATTACAGTACCAGCTCAGCTTCCTGATTTGTTTGGGGTGAAGTGCTGGCTAATGAAACTGGAGGTGTAATTTGTGGCACATCTGAATCTTATTGCTTTGTCCGGCGTGGCGACCAGGGATGCAGTGTTGCGAGAGAAGTCGGGCGGACAGGTAAAGGCTGAGTTTAGTTTTGAGGTCGACCGGCCCTTCTACCGGAGCAACGGTGAGCCTGTCTCGGATCTGTTCCTGGTAGATGTGTGGAATGACCTGGGCCAGTGGGCTATGGAGCAGGTCAAAGAGGGACAGCGACTCTTTATTCTCGGAACGTTGAATAAGGAGAGCTATAGCACTCGCACGGGCCGTGAGCACCTGACTATTGTCAAGGCTAAGTACCTGCGCCTGATTGAGGAGGACTTGATTGACGGCCGGGTGGACACGGAGGAGCTCAAAGGGGATTGGTGGCCGACCAGTCTGCTGCACACGGCAGTGGAGATTGTTGACTCCGCAATCCAAGAAGATATCGTGACGGCCGATTCTGTCCCGACGCAGTCGTCGTAAGCCAATACTGGCTGAAGGCAGCAAAAAAACTTGATAAGAGCGCATAGAGCAGCCGCTGGCCGGAGTTGGCGGCTGCTTAGTTTATGTAGTCTGGAGGAATATGAGAATGTCACAACAACCAGATTCAGAGGTGCGCGACGACGGTTGGTGCTTTGCCTGCGGGCCGCACAATCCGCACGGTCTCCATCTAAGTAATTTCCGCTTCGAAGCTGATCAATACGTCTGCCACTTCACTCCGCAGCGTCACCATCAGGGCTGGGTTGGCCTGGTTCATGGCGGGATCGTCGCCACCCTGCTGGACGAGATTATGACCCGGATGCTCTGGGAGCAAGGCGTTAATGCTATGACCGGCGAACTTAACGTCCGCTATCGCCAGCCGGCTGCTATCGGTCAGTCCCTGACAGTTCGTGGCTGGGTCAAGCGCAAACATGGCAAGCTGATTGCAACCGAGGCGCGGATGGAACTGGCTGACGGCAGTGTGGTGGCCGAAGCACAGGCCAAGTTCGTAAAGACCTAGCCGAGGGAATCTCTTAACAAGAGCCGGCGGAAAATCAGAGTAGACGATGCTATTCGACAGCGCGATGCTATCCAGAATCTGCGCCGACTTGCAGGAGGTCCTGCCCGGCTGTCGGGTCCGCCGGGTGGTAGCCACCGGCAAGTTAGATGTGGCTGTGGAGACCAGTGCTCAGGGCGGAACTCCATGGTTGGTAGTGTGCGGTGATAGCGAATTTGGGCGCGTTCATCTTGCCCAGGACGCTGAGCCTCGCCCCGATATTCATTCCCCATTGGCCGACGTGATGCGCCGATATTTGCACGGCGCGGTCATCCAACGCATAGAGCAAATCAATTTTGACCGCCTGCTGCATATTGAGTTCATCAATGCCCAGCGACTGGGACCCGAGTCGAGATGCACTCTGGTCACTGAGGTGATGGGACGGCACAGTAATATCCTGCTTCTGAATGAAGAGGGGATAATCCTGGAGTGCGTTAAGCACGTCCCGGCCGAGGTCAATCGCTATCGCCAGAGCTTGCCTGGTGTTGAATATGTGCCCCCGCCGGATTTTGGCAAGGTGGACCCGTTCGCAGTCAACGCTGCCGAACTCAGCCGAATTGCCGGGCAAGCGGATCCGGATCTGGATTTTGGGGGATGGTTCCGGAACAATTTCCATGGAGGCAGCGATATTTTCATTGCCGAACTGGCGGCATCTACCGGCATCACTACCGACCTGCAGTTGCCAGCGCTTGGCGAGGGGTGGCCCGACCGCCTATGTGAGACGCTGGGAGGACTTCGCAAGCTGATTAGCACTCCCGGTGAGGCGTACATCTGCGGCAGGGAGGGCACCGACACCTCATTTGCCTACCCATTTGCGCCTCAGTCGCAGCCGGACGTGGTCACGACGCCGGTGCGCGACTTGAGCGCTGCCCTCGAGCAGGTCTGCCAGCAGTTGCAGCAGGGCCACAGGAGCCGGCAGTTGCGCGAGCAGTTGCTGCGCGCCGCTGGCAAACAGCTCGATCATATCCTGACGCGCTCCCACAAGCGCAAAGCTGCCCTCAAGTCGGTGTCCGACGCTGATAAATACCGCAAATGGGGGGAGCTTATCCTCGCCCACTTGAATGAGATTCCCCCTCGCGCCGAAGAAGTCACCGTGACCGACTATTACTCGGAGGACCAATCTGACATCACAATAGAGCTGGATCCGCACCGCAGACCCCAAGAGGTAGCTGAGCATTATTTCAAGCGCTACAAACGTGCACAGCGCTTGACCAAGCGGCTGCCGCGACTGCTTAAGGTTGACCGTATACACCAGAATTACCTGGAAGGCCTGCTGCATCAGATTGAGAATGCTGAGCAGTTGGCGGATCTCCAGGAGCTGCGCCAGGAGATGATTGACCAGGACATCCTGCGACCGCCCCGGCGCGAGCAGCCTCGCCCTGAGAAAAGAGGTCTGCCTCGCTATGAGAGCCAGGACGGCTACCTGGTGGTTTACGGCAAGACCGGACAGCAGAATGACGAGGTCGTGCGCCAAGCCAGCTCCGACGACATCTGGCTGCACGTACAGCAAGGGCCAGGTGGGCACGTCATCATCAAGACGGGTGGTCAGCCAGAGGAGGTGCCGGAGAGCACGATTATTGAGGCCGCCGGGCATGCGGCGGCGCTTAGTCGCCAAGCACAGTCGTCAAAGGTAGAAGTGGACTACACGCAAGTCAAGCACCTGAACAAACCCAGGGGCGGCCCGCCTGGATTTGTGTATTACCGCAACTTCCAGACAGTGCGCGTTCAGCCCCGGCGCGCCGACTGAGCTTTGCATGTCTGCCGGCACATAGGCAAGAATCCATTTGCCGTCGCCTAACTTTCCGATGATGGCGCGACTTGCCTAGTTGGCGGCCTCCAGCACAATTATCTGCGGACCTTCTCCCAGCTCGTCGGCACAGACAGTTATCTGCGAGGCCCCGGGGTCTTCTACATTCTGCTTCCCGGCCAGGAAGTCGTCCACTGGGCCAATGGGAAAGTCTACCTTCGGGGTCTTGTAGTGCATAGGAATGACCACTGCGGGCTGAAGTCGGTCAATTACCTGGGTAGCGCCCTGGGCGTCGATGGCAAAATGGCCCCCGACCGGAATCAGCAGCACGTCCACATCACCAATCGAGCTTGCCTGCTCAGTGCTGAGTAGGTGACCCAGGTCGCCCAGATGACATACTCTAATGCCATCCACCTCGAAGCAGACGATGCGGTTGGGGCCGCGCTCGGTGCCCCTGGCGTCATCATGGTAGCTATCAATCGCCCGGAAGCTGATACCGCTGACCTCGGTAGACTCAGTGACAACCACCGGGTTGCCAGGCACGCCGGCCACATAGTTATGGTCAGCATGGTCGTGGCTTATGGTAACGATATCAGCTTCATCGGTGATCGGCCCGTAGCGCAGCGCGCCGTCGTATCCCCCCGGCTCGTACGGGTCGGTGATTATCCGTACACCGTCCTCACTCGTGATCAGAAATGCTGCATGTCCCAGAAACTTGATAGTCATTGGTATCCTCTCCCCTGCGCGAAAATAGGTTGGCGAGTGTCAGCTTAGGCTAGGCATCTTGCACCTCTTGCCATTGGGCAACTGTTCGCCGGACATGGTCTGCGGAGTCGTGCAGGGCGGCCAACTCTTCTTCGGTCAGGTCAAGCTCAACTATCTCCTCGACGCCAGCCGCTCCCAGCTTGACTGGCACCCCCACGAAGACATCATCAAGACCGTATTCGCCCCGCAGCAGCACCGAAGCCGGCATCAGGCGCTTCTCATCGCGCACAATGGCGGCGACCATCTGGGCGACGCCGGCGGCCGGAGCATAGAAGGCCCCACCTGTCTTCAGATGCGAGACGATCTCCGTCCCGCCCTGGCGCGTCCGCTCCACTATCTCCTCCAGCCGTGCCGAGCTAATCAGTTCAGTTACCGCCATCCCGCCAGCGGTGGCATAGCGGGGCAGCGGCACCATTGAGTCGCCGTGCCCGCCCAGAACCATCGCCTGGACGTCCACCGGTGCACAGCCCAGCTCCATAGCAATGAACGTGCGAAACCGAACACTATCCAACGCGCCGGCCATACCCATAATCCGCTCCCGGGGCACTTCCAATATCTGATGGGCAATGTAAGTGGTCACATCCAGCGGATTGGTAACCATAATATAGATGGCATCAGGAGCAGTCCGACTTAGTTCCGTGACTATTTGGGTGATGATTTCACCGTTGGCGGCCAGCAGGTCATCGCGGGTCATGCCCGGCCTGCGGGGCAGACCAGCGGTAATCACCACCACATCGGATTCCTCGGCCAGGGTGTAATCTTCACCACCGACAATCCGCCGGCTGTGACCGACCAGCGGGGCGGCCTCGGCCAGATCCAGAGCCTTGCCGGCGGCGAGGCCTTCGGCTATGTCAATGAGGGCAACATCGGCAATATCAGCCTCAGCAATGCGCTGGGCACAGGTGGCCCCGACATTGCCCGCTCCGACTATTGTAACTTTCACAGCAGTGCCCTCCCATCAGATAGAAGCTATCTACATTCGAATGGTATCAGTGACGGCAGTCTGTTATAATAGCGCTGATATGGATGCGACTGTATTCGCCAAGCAGACCGCCATCGTTGTTGCTGAAGCAATTCTGCTCTACATGCTGTCCCGGCTGATTTTTGTCTGGGTACTGCAGTCGGTGGCCAGTCGCAATCCCCACGCCCGGGGCGGACGGCTGGTGCAACTGCTGCGCCTGCCGGGAAACCTCATTCATGAACTGAGCCATGCTGCTGGCTACCTGATTTTCGGCTATACGGTGCGGCGCATGATCCCCTGTGTTTTCGATCCGCGCGGGCGCGGCTCCTGCCAACCGGGACGGCCCTGGTCGCCGATAGCTCTGCCCTGGCTGGCGACGGGGGTAGCGGCCATTGCCCCGCTGCTGGTCGGCACCCTGGCCTTGCGCGGTGTAGCTAATATGCTCGCCATTGACCTGCACTTTGCGACGCTTGCCCCCGCCGGCTTCGCCGATCTGCTAGTTGACAATATCTGGATGAACTTACAGGCTCTGAATTTCGACGCCTGGCAGACTTACCTCTTTCTGTACCTGGCCTTCAGTATCGGCTCGGAGTTGGCCCCGAGCCGCATCGATGTGCGGCGCAGCATCCCCGCTCTGCTCGGTGTGGGGCTGGGGCTTGTTGCCGCATTTGTTGTGCTACAGCGTCTTCCGGCGGATACCCCCATCTGTCAATTCTTCATAACGCACATGGACAGTGGCCTGGGCTGGCTGCAGGCACTGCTTAACTTCGGCATTCTGACCGTGGCACTGGCCGCCGCCATCACGGTCATTCCGGCGCTGCTGATTCGGGCCGTACGCCGGTAGGCCAGCTTCGTCAAGAGTTGCCAAGTGCTGACAGTCAGGGCTGCCTGCGCAATACGCTCGCTACGCTCGAGCCAGCTCAGCGATGATAGCATCAGCCATCTGGCTGGTGCCGACTGCGGTAGGATCGTCGCGGGTCGGCTTGAGATCGTAGGTGACTTTCTCGCCTCGCTTGATAACAGCAGCCACCGCCGACTCCAGGCGATCAGCGGCCTTCTCTTCATGCAAGTGACGCAACATAAGCACGGCTGAGAGTATGGTCCCGGTCGGATTTACCTTGTTCAGGCCCTTGTATTTGGGGGCGCTGCCGTGAGTTGGTTCGAAGACGGCGATGTCGTCACCAATATTAGCGCCCGGCGCGACTCCCAGCCCGCCGACCAGCCCGCTGGCCAGATCACTTATGATATCCCCGTATAGATTGGGCAGAACCAGGACGTCGTAAAGCTCGGGCTTCTGGACGAGCTGCATAGCCATATTATCCACGATGCGGTCTTCAAATTCGATGCCGCTGTCCGCATACTCCTGGGCAACGCCGCGGGCGGTATCCAGAAACAGCCCGTCACTGTACTTCATAATATTGGCCTTATGCACTGCGGTAACTTTGTGGCGGCCGTGGGCCAGAGCATATTCAAAGGCAAAGCGCACAATCCGGGCAGAGGCCTGCCGGGATATCGGCTTTATACTGATGCCGGAATCCGGACGGATCTGCTGGCCGGTCAGTTGTTGTATCTCCTCTATTATCCTCGCATTCTCGTCGGTGCCGGCGGCGAACTCAATACCGGCGTAGAGATCCTCGGTATTCTCCCGCACGATTACCAGGTCAACACCAGGATAGCGGGATTTCACGCCCTCATAGTATTTGCTGGGGCGCAGGCAGGCGTACAGATCAAGCTGCTTGCGCAGAGCTACATTTACACTGCGGAAGCCGGTGCCCACCGGCGTGGTAATAGGGCCTTTGATAGCCACGCGGTTTTTGCGAATCGAGTCCAGCACCGACTCGGGCAGCGGCGTCCCACACTCTTCCATAGTATCGGCGCCAGCCTGCTGCAGCTCCCACTGGATGTCCACGCCGGCAGCCTCCACACAGCGGCGCATCGCTTCAATGACTTCCGGCCCGGTACCGTCCCCGGGGATAAGTGTTACAGTGTGCATCGCTGCCTCCTCAAGTCTTCAAGCTAAGGGCAGGTTTATCGTAAATGGCTGTGCAGACTGGATTGGAATTGCGCCTGCGTCCCAGACATTTTCTTCGTAGGGCTCATATTCACCTGCCAAGCTGGGCATCTGCTGAGAAGGTGTACACTCCGCAGAACGCGGTTCGTCTTGACATATCAGCACAAACCTAGTAGCCTATATGTGAAGGGTTATTGTACCTGACACCTTAGCCTTGGGCGAGCGTGCTGACAACTGTGAGTGGTCACTGGCTTATGTCGCCGACCGTAACTACACCAGAAACTATGCCCGATCCCAAGACCATCCGGGATAATAATGCCCAAGTTGATAGGCTGGTTGACGGGTTCGAGAACCGGGTCGACCGGTTCCTGCGTCGTCATCGGGGCAAGCTGCATCTGTTAGCTTTCCTGCTGGCGGTGGCTTGGGCCACGCCAAGTCTGATGGCGATCCTGTTGGGACTGCCCCTGGTGGCTGTGGGCTTGGCACTGCGGACGTGGGCCGCCGGCCATCTGGCGAAGAATACCAAGCTGTGTACCACCGGCCCCTACGGATTGTGCCGGCATCCTATGTATCTGGCAAATCTCATAATCCTGGCGGGAATCCTGGTGGCGGGAAATAATGTCTATATGACTGCTGCTGGTCTGCTATTGACCATTGCCGTCTATGTTTTCGCCATCCGCCGCGAAGAGGCCCTGCTATGCTATCTGTTTGACGAGGATTATGCCCAGTATCGCCAGAGCACTTCGTGCTTGCTACCTCAGCTCACCTGCTCCCACCCCAGCAACGCAAACGAGCGGTTCTCCTGGGCGTTGGCCTGGTACAATGGCATCGGCGAGCAGACGGCGGGAGTTGTGCTGTTGATGATTCTGTTTGCCGTCAAAACCACGCTGCTGGCCCACTTTGGGTACTACTACCCGGTAACCTACGGCCTGTAGCTCCCCACGCTGGACTAAACGGTAGCCGCCGTTCCCAACCTAGTTGGTTAGACCCCGGAGTTAGATTTCCAGAGCTGTCTTGAGTCGCTGTAGCCCCCGCTTAATATCCTCAACTGAACAGGCAAAGCTGAGGCGCAAAAAGCCTTCCGCGCCGAACGCTGAGCCAGGCACTGTGCTGATCAAGCCTTCCTCCAGTAGATATTCGGCCAGTTGCAGGGAGGTGTCTATCTGCTGGCCTGCCAAGTTTCGCCCCAGGTGAGCTGAGATGTCCGGGAAGAGGTAGAACGCAGCCGGGGGAGTGTTGCACTCGATACCTTCAAGCTCACCCAGGGCCTCCACAAAGAAGTCGCGACGCTGCTCATATTGGTCGCGCATCGTGGCTACACAGTCCTGAGGGCCAGTCAGAGCAGCCAAAGCGGCATATTGAGCAACAGAACAAGGATTATGTGTTTCCTGGCTCTGGATGCTTCCGGCCTTGCCGACAAACTCCTTGGGGCCGATT
The DNA here is from genome assembly GCA_030615605.1 of bacterium. GTDB lineage: Bacteria > Armatimonadota > Zipacnadia > Zipacnadales > Zipacnadaceae > JALGTD01. Next base: position 36,917 of record JAUWYY010000011.1, on the reverse strand, counting down.
AGCCAGCCGATGCGCCAGCCAGTCATCGCATAGCTCTTTGATACCCCGTCAACCAAGATGGTTCGCGCTTTGGTCTCCTCGTCGAGCATAGCAATGCTGAGGTGCTGGCGGCCGTCGAAGATGAGATTTCTATATATCTCGTCAGAAATGATGGTCAAGTCGTTCTCGGCGGCGATGGCAGCGATTTCCTGCAACGTTTCCTGACCGAAGACAGCTCCGGTGGGGTTAGCAGGGCTGTTGACCAGGATGGCAACGGTTCGGGGAGTCACTGCACGGCGTACCTCGGCGGGATCGGGCTGGAAGCCGCGGCTGGCGTCCGTCATTACGGTCACCGCTCGTCCTCCACACAGTTGGATCTGCGCTGGATAGCTGACCCAGTAGGGAGCAAACACAATTACCTCGTCGCCCTCATCGAGCAGTGTCTGCCAGATGTTGGTGAGCGCATGCTTGCCTCCGTTACTGATACAGACCTGGTCGGCATCGTAGCTCAGGCCTACCTCGGCTCGCAGGCGCGCGACGACGGCTTCCTTAAGCTCAGGAATGCCGGAAGCAGCCGTATACTTAGTATGCCCCGCCTCTATCGCCTGGTGAGCTGCCTGGCAGATATGCTCCGGCGTAACAAAGTCGGGTTCGCCGACGGCGAGCGATATCACATCGAGTCCTCGCCGGCTCATTTGCTTGGCACGAGTGGCCATACCTACCGTCGCGGAAGGCTGGATATTGTCAGCTCGCTGAGAGATCTTCACAGTTAACGCTCCTTTGCTCGAAGGGCTACCTTCACGAGGCCTGAGCCATGGTTTGGGCATACCACGGCGGGGCCAACTCCCAGTGCAGTCTGCGAAGCTCACGCTGGGGCGCCGGGTAGCCCGGCCGAATCTGCAGTGCTCGCTTCAGTTCGCGGGCGGCCTCGGCACGTCGCCCCAGGCGGATGTAGACCATGGCCAGGTGGTAGTTAAGTTCCGCGTTGGGCTGGTGCAGCGATTGCCTGACAGCTTGCTCCAGGTAGAAGCTGGCATTTGTTAGGTCATTCAGCTTGTAATAAACCCACCCCAGACTGTCAACAAGAACCGGATTCAGCGGATCGAAGCTCACTGCCTGCCTGGTCAGTGCCAGGGCGTGGGGTAGTTGCAGATCAGCCTCGGCATAGACATACCCGACGTTGTTCAGATGCAGGGCATAACCGCCCCCACTGATATTCTCCGCATGGTAGTCGAACTTCACGTTTGCTAAATGCCTTGTCAGGTAGGCAATTCCCTTTTCTTTCTGCCCGGTGTGCAGCAAGCAGCTTCCTATCTCATAGAGATATTGCCTGTCGGTGTGGCGGCGTGCCTTTTCCAATGTTGCCAGGGCCTGCTGGTATTGCCCGGTGTAGACATAAATCCGACCGGCACGGTCGAGCACAGTGGCATTGTCGGGAGCCAGCTTGACTGCGCGGGTGGCATTGTGGACGGCTGCTTCTGCGTCAACCGGCTCGCTAACGGCCTCTGCCGCCGTCTTAATGTATCGCAGCGCCACGAAATCCTTTCGCATCTGGTCAACTGGCCCGGCCCACCGGCAGCCACTAAGCACTGTTGCAGCCACGATGACAGCAGCCAGGCAGGCACGGAGACCCGACGATGCACCGACTGCTCCTAAGCGACGGCTACCAGGCACGCTATTGGGGGGCGAAGGCCGACACATAATAGTAAGCAATACCGATGTACAGAGTGCCTGCAGCGACACACGGGGTGGAGTAGATTCCGTAAACGGTGTGGTGTTCCCACTTTACCTGGCCAGTGGCCAGGTCCAGGGCATACAGAATACCGTCCTTGGAGCCGATGTAGACGACCTCGCCGGTGATAGTGGCAGAAGCCAGGATCTCTTCGTCGGTTGCGTGCTGCCATAGCTGCTCTCCGGAATTTGTGTCCAGGCAGTACACGCTGCCGTCGGTGCTACCAAAGACCAGACGGTCATCGGCGATGGCTGGGGTTGACCTAACCATGCCACCAACATTGACTTGCCACTGGATCTGACCGGAGGCCAAGTCTACAGCATACATCGAAAAGTCGTCAGACCCGCAAAACACTGTTGACTCGTTTATGGTGGGCGAACAGGAGATGGGTCCGTCGGTATCTAATCTCCAGCGCAGTTGGCCATCGGTGGCGCTTGCCGCATACAACCCAGTATCCCACGAGCCTACTACTACCGTCTCTTCACAGACGGCCGGAGCAGAGATTATCTCCTGATCAGTTGCCATCTGCCAGTTAGTGGTTCCTGTAGCCCAGTCTACCGCCCACAACGTGCCGCTCTCATCCCCGACGAAAAGCTGATCGCCCTCTACCGTGCAGGCTCCCCTTACCGGGCCGTTCAGGGGTCGTTCCCACTGTGATTGGCCGGTGGCCTGGTTCAAGGCATATAATCTCCCGTCCCCGGCGCCAAATATGACCATATCGTCGGCGAGCGCAGCGGCTCCTTCTATGCGATTACCGGCAGCGAAGGTCCACAGAATATGGCCTTCAGCGCCATCCAGTGCGAAGAAGGTGCCGTCGCGAGCACCAATGTAGACGCGGCCGGCAGTAGTAACCGGCGACGCTACCACCGCGGCCTGGGCGCGAGTAGACCAAACCTCGCGCAGAGGCGGAGTGATGGCCCGCCCGCTAAAGCCGTGATGTGTCGAGCCGCCAGCGAACATAGCCCATTCGTCCGCCGAAGTGGCGCTCTGCTGCTGAGCCGTCTGTATAGCCTCGCGGGTAGTAGCCAGGTAGCTGGCAGCAGCAGAACCAGAGGCGAGTTGCTCGGCGCGCTCCAGACGCATCCGGGCCTCATAGAATTCGCGGCGCTGGATATGGGCCACTGCTATGGCGTACTGCAGGCGGGCGCTTTTCGGGTTGCTGTGGGCAGCACGCTGCAGCCGGTCAAGCCCGACTTGCGCCGAACAGAGCCGACCAAGCGCATCGGCAACTGCCCAGGGCCCATCTGGCTCGGAAGCGATACGGTTGATGAGAGCTGATGTGTTGCGGGGGCTGTCTATCTTTCTCAGGTAGTGGATAACCTCCGCAGTCAGTTCGGGGTGCTCGTCGCTGAGAGTTTCAACAAGTGCCGGTGTCGGGCGCTGATCGTCGGCTGCAACATGGCCCAGCCCCCGGGCAGCTGCCATCTGCTGACGCTCATCCCCCTCGCGCAGCCAGTTGCTCAGCTCACGCTTCATCCCACGCAGATACTGGGCAGCCAGATTGCGCACCTCCAGTTGATCGTAGTCAAGCCCTGCTGTCAGGGCGGGTATGAGACTTTCGTCGAGGTGATCCTCAATGTGCCGGTAAGCCACCAGCCGGACCTCGCGGTTCTCGTCGGTCAGCAGCGAACTGAGTGTGGAGCATTTGGCTGCTTCCAGCCCATTGGCGCGAGAAAACCAATACTCTACCTCGAAATCGTGATGGACCACGCTGCGCAGGATCAACTCCATCTCTTCGGGGGAGATGCTTAGATCCTCGCGATGGTCGTTAATGATATGTAGCTCTTCACTGCCCATCAGCAGGTCGAACTTGTGGAAGTTGTTAAGCTCGCGAGTGAGCAGATCCTGGACGTCGGGCAGCTTCAGTTCCTCCTCCGACATCCATTCATCAACCTGCTGGATAAGCTGCTCGTGGATTAGCTCGTAGTTGCGTTTATTGTCCTTGCCCAGTCCCCGCAACAGCCGGAAATCCACTAGCTTGGCCATCACTCGCTCGACCAAGCGGGTGTTTTGCCCTACCTCTTGAGCAATTCGCTCCAGCGAGCGCGCTGCCTTCAGTTCAGAAGAGACTGCCATCTGTTTGAGAATGCCCCGGGCTACCCGCCGCTCAAGTATGGGCAATTGACTCAGGGCATAGTCCAAGTATTCACTGAATATCTTAGGAGCGCCGCCCAGCTTCTCGTAATCGCGTTGAGTGATGGTGTCCGAGCCGGCCGATTTCTGTTGATACAACCGATCGCAGACGACCTGAAGCTCGACGGGTTCGATCCCCTCGCGGGCCAGATCTTCTACCAATTGGTCTACCAGTTTTCGCTCCACGTGCAGGCCGAAGTTCTCTGCGGGCTGGACAATAGCCTGTTCGGCTTGCTGCTTGTCCAGCTTGTGCAGCCGATACAGGTTCGCCATTATACCCGGGAGCTCATCTTCTAGCTCATACAGCTCGCCCAGGTAGTCTTCGCGGATGCTTAAAACCAGCCGGACGCGCTCATCTGCGGCGGCCAGACACTGCTTGAGCTGCTGAATAGCACTATCGCGGACGGCGCCGCCCAGTTTGACGAAAAGCTCCTCAGCCTGATCCAGAAATACTACAATGCGCTGAGAGGAAGCAGTGGCAATCGCGGACAGCAGATCAGCCAACTCATCCGAGTCGACGGAGTCGTCTATATCGTAGCCCTCTTCTTCCGCCCTCTGCAGAGCAGCTTCGCGGATATTGGCTATGGGCTCGTCCTGACAGCGTGCGTAGATCGGCAACCAAACCCCGGCATCATCCAGGTGCTCCTCGTGGCGACCCAGCAGTCTTGCCATTACTCCGGCCTTGATAAGTGAAGTCTTGCCAATGCCTGATCGCCCAAATAGTACGGTCAGACGATGTTGCTCGATGAGGTCCATAAGCTGGGAAATCTCTTGGTCTCGCCCGAAGAAGAAGTCAGAATCCTCGGTGTCGAAGTAATCCAGAAAGCGGTAGGGTCCACCCCGTAGCACAGTAAGATCTCGTCGCAGGCCCCGGCTGGTGTGTTTGCGATACTGGAAGCGGTCGCGCAGCCGGGCAAAGAAGTCATTGAATGAGCCGGACTCGCGCACCAGCAGATGACGCTGTGACTGGCGATGGCTCAACCACCGGACTACCTTGGGCTGTAAGCTGTGAAACTCCATACTGGCGGGACTCTCCAGTTTAAGCTGGGTATACATCTGTTCATCGGCAGTAGGTACCTGCCGATTAACCCAGAAGACTTTACCTCCTTCGTCGGGCACGAAGTCCAGGAACGGCTCATCACGCTCGTCGTAGGCGGTACATATGCAGATCACTCCGAAAGCCGCACCAATAACCTCGCCTATCGGCTCCAGTCCCTGGCGGATTTCCTCAGGAGTTAGAGGCAGGCGTTTATTGGCCAGGTCACCGCCGCATTTCACCACTACCACCCGCGAGGAGTCCTCCAGGGCCACTGATATCGTCTCTGCATCATCAACGCCAGCAACCAGCAGATGATAGTCGGTTTCCGGCTCCAGGTGGCGGTCGCTGAGGGCTCGTTCCAGCAGATCGTGGGGCTCCATGGTAAATATGGTCGGAAAGTAGCCGTCCTGAATCAGCCGGGCCAGTTGCGAGTGGCCCTCGGTCGGACGGACATCACTCAGTCTCTCCCGTAGCAGCCCACAGCGCTGCGCCTGGTCGGGCACCTGGCGGGCAAATTCGGCCACTGCCGCCGGCCCCCGCCGCTCGACAGGCAGATGCTGGAAGGACATACCTGTCTGCTCGCGAGCCAGGTCTTCGAGAAGCAGGTAGACTTCGCGGTCTGCGGGGGGTGTGCGAACGGCACTACCGATGAACAGCACATGGCGGCCCAGCCTGTGTCGTCGCGACATAATATGGTCGGCAATAGTTGCTAACATTGGCATCAGCCGAGGCCAACTTGTAAACGGCAAGCCTCAACAGTGTTAAAACCACCCTGCCAGACGCTACGGTGCTATCGCTGGGGAGAGTGGTGGACACTTACACCTCAGTGGTGGGCCTGGGCGGATTCGAACCACCGACCGATCGGTTATGAGCCGACTGCTCTGCCGCTGAGCTACAGGCCCGAAGGTTGCGCTGTTTTCTTCGTACACTGCCCATATTATACCCAATCGGCTTGCAGTATGCAACCGACTTGCTCCCAACTGTGACAGATAGTATCTTCATTGACACCAGTTCCGTTACTTCTTATAATGCCGCTGAAGCAACCGAGCCTCTTATGTTTGCCTTTATGATGATTGATAGGTGATCGCAGGCCTTGCCGACTACAGTTACTCCCCTCGACAAAATGATTGACCATTTCCGCCGAGGCGGCTTTGTTGCGCTGCTGGATTCAGCCAACCGTGAAGATGAAGCGGATCTGTTGCAGGCCGCCCAGTATGTGAGTGGGGAGAGCATAAACTTTATGCTCACCCATGTGCGGGGCCTCATTACCGTTGCTATGGCTCCCCAGCGGCTGAGCGAACTGCAAATTCCCGTCCTCGACCAGCAGTTTTGTGCGAAGAATATGCCGCAGTTTACTGTGCCGGTGGACTACACGCCGGCAGTGACCACAGGGGTCTCGGCATTTGATCGTGCCGCCACTATAAGGGCTCTGGCTAACCGGGATATTCGCCCGGAGGATCTTGCCCGTCCCGGTCATGTCTTCCCTCTGGCGGCAGCTCCGGAGGGCCTGGCAGACCGGACCGGCCACACTGAGGGCGCTGTCGGTCTAGCCCAACTGGCCGAGCTATCTCCGGTGGTGGCGATGTGTGAGGTAATGGCGCCGGATGGACATATGGCTGCTGGGGCCACCCTCCAACGGTTTCTGGAAGCTCACAATGTGCCTTTGGTAACCGTCGAACAGATCGCTCAGGCCCTGGGCGTGAGGCCGGCAGGTTCTGATGACTAAGCCACCAGCAGGTTTCCACATTATTTCTGTGCCACTGGTCGAGCCTCTGGTGAGCCGGGCCGGTGGCTAGCGAAGTAGACCCCGCCCAGCGTGACGGCAATGCCGGCGAGTTGCCACCGTGTCGGCTGCTCATGTAGGAAAGCAACCGCTGCCGCCAGCGTCACGATTGGCACCAGATATTGGTATACAATAGTTCGCGCTGCTCCTACGAGCCTGACGCTGCGATACCACATGATCATGCCGTATCCTATTCCGACGAAGATGGTGTAGGCCAGCAGCACCCAGTGGAGCGAAGTAAGCTGCATCCAGGGCGTGGCAATGAGCTCGCCCAGTCCCACCGGCACCAGGACGACATTGCTGAGAACCATCGCCACTGCTGTGACGACCAGAGTACCGTGTCTTTGCATAAGTGGACGGCTGAGGATCATATAGACGCCGTACAGCACTGCCGAAGCCAGCATTATCAGGTCACCGGTAATTCGAGCTGGTGCCACGCTCGAAGAGGTTGTCCCAGCCCCCAACACTACCAGGGCCACCCCACCCAGGGCGATGAAGAAGCCAACCCAGTTGCGTGGAGACATCACTTCCAACCCAGCAATGGCCACAATCAGCCCGGTCCAAACTGGAGAGGTGCTGAAGACGAGCATTGCTTCGTTGGCGTAAGTCAGATTCAGGGCTCCGAAGAAGCTCAAATTCTGCACGCTCATCAACACTCCCAAGCCCAGAAGAGGAAAGAATGAAACTCGCAGGCTACGCCGCAGTCCCCGCCGGAGCAGCACGACCGCCGTGAGCAGAATGAGGCCCCCAGCGAGATTGCGCAGGCACAGAAAACCAGCCGGTGAAAAGACGCCCAGCAGGAATTTCGCCGCCACCGTGCCTATTCCCCAAACGACCACAACCGACAGTGCTGGCCAATTCACTTTGGCCCAAGCCTGACTGTCAGTTAGGGCGTGTTGAGGTTTATCAAGCTGCTCAAGCATAGTTCCCTCGGGTTCATGGAATCTCAGATCGAGTAACTGCAGACTCGCATGTCAGTGGGCAGTGACACTACATTCGTACGGGTTAGCACAGGAGTAGATGGACTCAAAGCTGATGACCAACGATGGCGAAGACCGCTTGCCACAGCCCGCCAACTCGGGTAGCGGTTCAGGACTTTTCCGGTGGCTGAACCGGGATACGGAGGCGGATGGTGGTGCCGGCTCCGATTTGGCTTTCTACCTCAATGGTCCCACTGTGTGCCTCAACTACGTTCGCGACGATGCGCGTGCCCAGGCCGGTGCCCATCGGTTTGGTGCTCACCGCGTCTTCGGTAAACAGCTTCTCACGGATGTCATCGGGTATGCCCGAGCCAGTGTCAGCGCACTCGATAATAATTTGGGCGGGCTGGTCAGGTGCGTCGGCTGGCGCAGTTGTCAACCGTAAGGCCACCGAGTCGCCTGGATCACAGGCATCAATGGCATTGAAGATCAGGTTATACATCGCATTATAGATCTGCCTGGCGTCAACCGTCGCCTCGGGTATCTCGCCTGCTACCTGAAGGCCAACTGTTACTTGCTTGCTCTCCGCGTGTGATCGCAGTAGGTTCATCACCCGCTCACCGACAGACACAACGTCCGTCGGTTCGAAATGGGGCTCGGCAACTATGCCCTTGATTGCGGCCGAGATTTCGGCCATACGCTGCTGAACTACCTCGGTCCCCTCCATAATCATATCAATTAGTTCCGGATATATCCCGCGCAGTCCGTCCATCGCCTGGCGGACCGAATCGGCCGTCTGCGGCATCCCCTTCAGGTCGGCGAGTGCTTCATCAAGCTGGGCATAGTCTTCATCAGCAATCATCTGCAGCGTTTCAGCCCCGGTGCGTACCGGAGTGATCATGTTCTTCACATCATGGCTGATATTGCCAATGAACTTGACAACCTCCGCCAGGCGGGCCTCTTTGTGCAGGCGAGCGTTCTCTATGGCTACCGCGATCTGGGCTGCCATTATATCAATCAGATTGACATCATTCTCGTCGAAGTGGCCAACTCGCTTGTTGAGCACCTCAATGACGCCAAAGGGCTTGCCTGCCGAAGACTTCAGGGGAACAGCCACCATATTCTGCGTCGCGTAGCCCAGCTTTTCGCCGATGTCGCGCAGATGAGCCTCTTCGGCGGCGACATCCTCCGAGATGTGGATTTCTCCAGCTTGAAAGACCAAGCCGGCAATACCTTGGTCTGGTGCAATTTCGGTCCCCATCAATTCACCAGCCTTCTCACCGACCACGTATTCGAAGCGCAGCTTGTCAGCGTCAGGATCGTACAGCAGGACAGAGCCGGCTTCCGCGTCAGCTATCTCCAGGCTTATGTCGAGGGCCTGTTGCACCAGTTCTTCGACATTCGTAATCGAGCTTAGGCCGGCAGCGATAGTATGAGCAGCGGCAAGTTGGCGTTCCAGCTCCCGCACGGTAGCGGCCAGTTGTGCCGCGTGGTCTTCCCCTGGATTTAGCATTTCCCTGGCCTCCTGGCTCCCTCAGTTGTCAACTGCAGCAGTACCAAGCTTACTCGGTGGGGGCGGGGCCGGCGCTCTTGGACCGACCCTCACTGCTATTGCGTAAGCACGTTGGGCTGACTCTTCGTAACCGGCACGCTCCAGAGCCCTAGCGAATCGGAGCCAGATGCGGTGGTTAGAGGGATGGGATCGACGGGCATTGTCAAGTACTTTCAGCCCTTCGCGCTCCTCTCCAGATAGAAACAGAATCCAGCCCGCCGTAGCCTCGGCGGTACCGTCCGCTGGATTCAGTTTCTGCGCCTCCTTAGCCAGTTGATAGGCTTCAGTGAGAAACTTGTTATTGCGTGTCAGCAATAGGGCAAGCCGCAGCTTGGGATCAGCCAGGTCTGGATCTAGCTCGATAGCTCGACGATAGTGTTGCTCTGCGAGGTCGTCCTGGCTAGACACCTCCAGAGCATCAGCATAAGCGAAATGGGCAGTGGCCTCGTCGGGCCCAATGGCCACAGCCTGCGCACCTGCCTCGGCAGCCGCCTTCGGCTGGCGAGTTGATTTGTAGGCTGTAACCAGATTCAAGTGGGCTACCAGCAGTTCGGGATCAAGTTCCACAGCTTTTTTCAGGATGGGGATGGCAGCGCGCGGCTGCCCTTTGGTCATTGTCATGCGCCCTTTTAGCTCATAGGCCTCCGCTGATTGGGGGTTGATCACCAGGGCCTGGTCAATCCACGCCAGCCCGGTATGGGGATCACATAATCGCAAGCAGGTACGTGCCAACTTGAAGGTAGCATCGAAGGAATTGGAGTCAATCTCCCAGGCGCGGCAGAAATGGACGAAAGCCTCGTTGTGCTGCTCCTCGGCGGCATAGGCATCTCCCAGCTCTATTTGCACCTGGGCAGAGTTGGGACTGGCTCGGACCTGCTGCCAGGCCACATCAAGTGGCGCAGCCTCACGCTGGTCACAACCCGCGCCCAGCGCAAGCGCTACGCCTGCAAGCATAAGAATCAGCAGCCCTCTATACCCACTCATAACCCGTACCCTCTTCTTGCAGCATTTATCGAGCAACCCCTCAACCGGCGGCCTTAGCGGTGAACTGGTGCATCATCTCGACGAACTCGCCAAATAGATAGTTCGCGTCGTGCGGGCCGGGTCCTGCCTCAGGGTGGAACTGCACCGAAAAGACGGGCATCTCCTGGTGGCGCAGGCCCTCGGCGCTCATATCATTAAGATTGACGTGCGTCAGCTCAAGGCCCGTGCCGTCCAGACTGTCCATGTCCACACAGAAGCCATGATTTTGGGTGGTAATGTCTATTTGGTCGGTTTTCAGGTTCTTTACCGGGTGATTGACGCCCCGGTGGCCGAATTTGAGCTTGTAGGTCTTCCCGCCAAAGGCCAGGCCAATGATCTGCTGACCCAGACAGATGCCAAAGAGGGGAACCTTCCCGAACAGGTTGCGGGTGGTGTCAATAACGTAGTCTACTGCCTCCGGATCGCCCGGTCCGTTGGAAAGCACCACCCCGTCGGGCTGACAGGCCAGAATCTCGTCGGTGCTGGTAGTTGCTGGCACAGCTATCGGCTCGCAGCCCTGGCGATACAGGTGACGTAGAATGTTTTGCTTAACACCACAATCAACAACTATCACTCGATATGTCTCCCAGTAGCCGCGCAGGCTATTGCTGGGGCCAGGCGTCTCGGCGGCAACCCAACGGCGGGGAGGCGGCGAGATTTCCAGGCTGAGTTGACCAGGTGGTATCGCTTCTTCCTCATAGCCGCTCTGTCCCCAGCGCCGGGACTGCTGGCAGGTCACTTCCTTGACCAGATCACGGCCGACCAGCCGAGGTGCCTGGCTCGCCTTCTCGACAACACTTTCGGGATCCAAATCTTCGCTAGAGACAATTCCAATCTGGGCGCCGGCATCGCGGATGTGCTTGGTCAACATTCGGGTGTCAATGCCTTCGATGCCGATGATGCCATGGTCGCGCAGGTAGTCGCTCAGGCTCTGCTTAGCCCGCCAGTTGCTGTAGATGGGCGAGTTTTCTCGCACGACAAAGCCTTCCACCCACGGCTGTCCCGACTCCATATCTTCGGGATTAATGCCGTAATTGCCCATCTGGGTGTAGGTCATAGTAACGATCTGGCCGCGGTAAGAAGGGTCCGTAAGCACCTCCTGGTAGCCGGTCATGCCGGTATTGAAGACCACTTCCCCGCTGCGCTCGCCCTCAGCACCAAAGCACTGTCCCAGGAAGTAGGTCCCGTCTTCTAATGCCAGAATAGCTTTTTTCTGCTCAGCTCTGCTCGACATCTATGTCCTGTCCGCGCCTATTGTAGCAACCGTAAGCTCTACCTTAGAGTTTCGCGTCTTGGCGCAGCTCTCCTTCCCGCATCAAGAACTGCCCGGCTTTGATGGTGCCCCATGCCTGGCCCGTCAGCTTCTGTCCAGAGAAGGGCGTATTTCGTCCCTTGGAATAAAAGCGGCCGGGGTCAACCGTCCACTGCTTGCGTAGGTCTATAATGGTAATATCAGCCGGCGCTCCCGACCTGAGCGTACCTGCTGGCAGGCCAAGCAAATCCGCCGGGTTACACGTCATCTTAGCCAGTATATCGGACAGGCTCAAGTGGCCCGTATGAAAAAGACGGGTCAAAACAAGGCCCAGGCAGGTCTCTAAACCCACCAGCCCTGCCGGGGCCTCAATCAGGCCTCCCGCCTTCTCCTTGGGAGTATGCGGCGCGTGGTCGGTGGCGATTATCTGGATATCGCCATCAATGAGAGCCTGCAATATCGCCTGGCGGTCGTGCTCGGTGCGTAGGGGCGGATTGACCCTGGCATCGGCACCACTTTCCAGGACAGCCTCTTCAGTGAGACAGAAGTAGTGAGGCGCTGTCTCCAGGCTAAGTTGGGAAAAGACATTGGCCGCACGCAGCGTCTGGGCCTCGGCAACGGTCTGGGCAGTGCTTACATGCAGCAGATGCAAGCGGGCCTGCTCGACACTGGTAGCAGCTTGCGCCCAGCGCCGCAGCGCGACGACCTCCGAGCGGCTGTCCTGCCCCGGCACCTGCAACTGTTGGCTGACGGCGCCGGCATTGATGACGCCATCGCCGCTCAGCTCTTCGTCTTCCAAATGAGGCATGAACGGGCGGCCGGTGCCCACCAGTTTTTGCAGTGCTTCCTGCATATGCTCAGTTGACTGCAGCGGCATTGCGTCGTCAGTTATGCTGGGACAACCAGCCTCCAGCAGCGCAGGAAAATCGGTCAACTCTCGCCGCCGGTTGTCCACGGTCGCTGTCGCGAGTAGGTAAACGTTGCACCAGGCCTGTTCTTCGATTGTTTGCTGAAGCTCGGCGATGCGCTGGAGTCGGTCCAGTGGTGGGTTGGTATTGGGCATACAGCAGATCGTGGTAAAGCCGCCCGCAACTGCGGCACGGGTTCCGGTGGCCACTGTCTCCCTGTGCTCGAAGCCCGGCTGACGCAGATGGACGTGAATGTCCACCAGCCCCGGGCATACCACCAGCCCCTCGACCGATACTCCCTCACCCAGCGGCGGCACTCCTGGTGGCTTGATCCAGGCAATCCTGCCCTGCTCAACAGCCACATCGGCCAGTTCATCGCGACCGCTGGCCGGATCAATGACTCGTCCACCGGTCAGCGTAAAGGATTGAGTATTATGCTGCTGCATATGCCCTGGCTCCTACAAAAAGGCCTTCCCTGCGGCGGGAAGGCCTTGCTGGCGCTAGCTATGCTGGCGGGCTGGTATTGAATTACTCTACCAGTCGGCGCACTTGACCCTAATCGTATCCATCCGCGGTTGCAGTTGCCCGTTGAAGTCAGCCACCCGCAGGGTCACCACGTAGTAACCTGCTTCCGGGAATTGATAGCTGGCCTCTTGGCCGTAGCCGTCAATGCCCAGGCCGTTCAGGTCATCAAAGTCCCACTGATAGCTGGCCTTGACGCCCTCATGCTGCGGTTTAGCACTGAATTGCATCACCTGCCCGGCCCGCACGGTGTGCCACGCAGCTCCTTCAATGTCGGCAACCAGCGGAGTGTCCTCCTGGATTATCTTCAGGTCGCCGACATAGACTATCCCCTCATGGTTGCCGGTGATGACCACCCGCTGCAGTGTGGCTCCCTGCAAGTCCTCGGGCCGAGCGAAGTCTGAGAGTACAACTCTGATCTGCACCCAATCATCCTCAAATGGCAGGTTCGGGTCCAGCAGCAGGCCCCCTGACGAAAGCTGCCCCTTGTCGGTGACTAATACTACTCGAATCCTGTCAATCGGCTCGGGCGGTTGGCTAACTGCCGCTGTGCCGAACCCTCGCCCGCCCGGCATTATCGGAGCTGCGCCCGGCAGTCTGTAGCCTCCATAAGGCCATACCTGCTCGGGTTCTTTGGCCTTCGCCACAATAATGAGTTGAGTCTGGATGGGATCGGCGCCAAAGGCCGTAAAGTCAACTGGCTGTTTTAGGTCGAGTCGACCGCCCTCGTGGTAGCCGTTAGTGGTTACCGCGAGGGTGTCACGGTCGGCGAGAGTCTGCGAGTCACTTAGCTCGATCTCTCCACTACCCCAGGGCCCCAGGTCAATAGCCTTACTGGTGCCATCGAAGAGGTGGAGAGTCTGATCGGCCAACAGTACAGGGCAAATTACGTACAGTAGTGTAATCGCAGCACAGAACGCGACAAATCTTCTGAATGGCATAAGCCCCACCTTCAACAAAATAGTAGCCTTCCCACATAGCCCTATTGTCTTACTATGATACTGCATCTGCCGTCTTTTGGCAAGAGGACAGCCACAGGTGATTTAGTCCCTTCGCAATACCGACATAAAAGCCTCCTGGGGAATCTCAACTTGGCCGACCTGTTTCATACGCTTCTTGCCGGCCTTCTGTTTCTCCAGCAGCTTGCGCTTGCGCGTTATATCGCCGCCATACAGCTTTTCGATTACATCCTTGCGCAGTGGGGAAATGCGCATCGCGGCGATGACCCGCTTGCCGATAGCGGCCTGCAGACGGACTTCAAAGAGCTGGCGAGGAATCTCTTTTTTTAGATTGGCGATGATAGCCCGACCACGCCGCTCAGCGAACTGGCGGTGGGCAATAATGCCCAGAGCATCAACCGGGTCGTCATTGACCAATATATCCACCTTGACAAGCTCCGCAATCTCGTATCCAGCCGGCTCGTAGTCCAGCAGCGCATATCCCCGGCTTATGGACTTGAGATTGTCATAGTAATCAACAATGATCTCGGCCAGCGGCAGCCCGTAATGCAGCACCGCCCGGTCGCCCTCCTGCTCGTAGTCCATCCTCTGGAACTGACCACGTACGCTCTCGCACAGCTTCATGCATCCACCAACGTGCTCCTGTGGCACGGTTATGATGGCAGCGACGACCGGCTCTTCGATAGCTTCGATATACTGGGGCTCAGGCAGCAGCGCGGGATTGTCTATTTCCATCATTTCGCCGTCAGTGCGCAGAATCCGGTAGCGGACGCTGGGGGCGGTAGTCACCAGATCCAGATCATACTCGCGCTCCAGCCGCTCCTGGACGATCTCCATGTGCAGCAAGCCCAGAAAGCCGCAGCGGAATCCAAAACCCAGCGCCGCGGAAGACTCCGGCTCGTAGCTGAAGGCAGCATCATTGAGGGAATACTTCTCGACTGCGTCCTTGAGCGCCGGCTGGTCGGCGTTGTCAACGGGATACAAACCGGCAAAGACCATGGGGCGGACTTTGCGGTAGCCCGCCAGCGCCTGCACGGCAGGACGGTCCGCTGACGTGATGGTATCTCCCACCCGGCTGTCGGCCACTTGCTTTATGCCAGCAGTCAAGTATCCGACCGAACCAGCACTCAGCTTATCCACCTCTTGCCGCTGCGGGGCAAACACGCCGACGCCACTGACTTCAAAGGTCTGGCCGCTGGACATCATCTGGATGCGGTCCCCAGCGACGACTGTGCCCTCAAAGACACGCACGTAGGCAACCACCCCCAGATGCAAGTCGAACTCGCAGTCGAAGATTAGTGCCTTCAGCGCCGCGTTCGGGTCGCCGGCCGGAGGCGGAATATCTTGGACAATCGCCTCGAATATCTCCTCGATGCCCGCACCGGTCTTGCCGCTGGCATAGTGGATCTGCTGCTCGGCAAAGCCGAACTCTTCACCCAACTGCCGGGCCACCCGGCTTCGCTCAAAATTCGTCAGGTCAATCTTGCTGACCACAGGGATCAGCTTTAGATCTTCGTCGAGCGCCAGGTAGGCGTTGGCCACGGTCTGGGCTTCCACGCCCTGGGAGACATCTACCAATAGCAGCGCCCCTTCGCAAGCGTGTAGCGCTCGCGACACCTCGTAGGAGAAGTCCACATGGCCGGGCGTATCAATAAGATTCAGTTCGTAGCTGTGCCCATTTTGGGCCATGTAGTGTATGCGCACTGCCGAGGCCTTGATAGTAATGCCCCGCTCCCGCTCCAGGTCCATAGCATCGAGGACCTGCTCACGCATTTCATTCCCACTGATCGCTCCGGTAGCCTCAAGCATCCGGTCAGCCAGGGTGGACTTGCCGTGGTCAATATGGGCAATTATCGAAAAGTTGCGGATGTTCTTCTGATTGGTCATGGTTGCCTATTGAATAACTGCGACAAAACTGTCCTTAAAGGGTGGACAAAACTTGCAATTAAACTTAACTTTAGTTTGCGAGTGGCTTATTAAACTTTTTGGCCGAAAAGTTTAGTAAGCCTCATGCCTATGTGTCTTCAAGCTAAGGGGTCTTACTCAGCCGACGCGTTCATCACGGTGACCAAAGGCTACAAAGCCAAGGTACACGGCAGAGATTATCCCCGCCGCGTGGCCCAGCCCCAATAGAACCCCGGGTAGTGTCCCACTAGGAACCATGCTATCGGATAGCCGCAGACCGACAAAACCTAGCGCTTGGTTGATGCTCGCGAAAGCGAAGAAGAGCGCACAGGAACGCCATGACCTCAACCCGGTACGATGGTAGTCCCGGAATGACATCGTGGCCCCCAACAGCAGGAGTACAACCCATGCTGGCACCACAATGACGGCCAAAGGACTGGTTGCCGCCCACTCTAGGGGGCCAAAGATGACCCGAGCAAGCGTTCCCAATAGACCTTCTGTGGGCAGGTGAGACTTCCAGGGCATAGTGCTGACCTCCTACCCCCTCGTGCTAAGCCTTTCGGCAAACAAGCTCTCAAACCGCTCGACGTCAACGTCGGTTGCCACCTGCAAGTTCGGTTGCCCGTTGCCTGGGATAATCTGGCCGATTTCAGTTGTCTCGCTGGGCTCTGTCGCCACTGTCAAGCACATCGGCTCCAGTGTCACCAACTCGGGCATAAATGAGACGGCTACTGCCAGCGGGTCGTGCAGGATTGGCTCGCTACGGCCGGTGGCCTGCTGCCAGGCCTGGATCATCTCCCAGATTAGCGCAGAATGTTTGGCCTTTGCGCTAACCAGTTCGGCATGATACTGCTCACGATATTTGCAGCGGGTGGTGACATCCAGCGGGATTAGAATCTTCTCGACGGGCAGGTCAAATACATACGCGGCGGCGGCCGGATCACACCTGACATTATACTCGATCTTACGCTCGTGCTCTACTGCGCCTGCCATCATCACCAGGCGCTGTACCTGTTCGGTCAGTTCCGGAGCCTGGTTAAAGGCGGCCGCCACGTTGGTCAACTGGCCGATTGAGACCAGTGTTACCTCGCCGGGATGGGATTGAATAGCCTCAATCATCAGATCAATGCCATTCCCGGGCGGTGCAGGATCATCGGCTGTCAGCACGGCCTGCTGATTGACGGGATTGGCAAAGACAGTGCGGCCATCGAAGGTATCAGGCCGCCCGGCGGCGACTGATATATCGCCGCAGCCCCAAGTCTTCACTACTTTAGCGGCCAGACGGCTGCGCAGTTTCACCTCGGTGCTCACGACGGTTATCGCCAGCAGCTCAATCTCCGGACTGTTCAGCGCCAACGCCAGCGCCAGCGCGTCATCAACGTCGGTGCCAATGTCGGTATCCAAAACTGTCTTCACTGGAACCATAGCTTAGCTTCCCCTGGTCACATTCCGTCGCTGGCCTGGATATCTTCGGCGGGCTGCGGGGTGCCCCGTCCACGGAAGCGGCGCCTAATCAAGCGCCAGGCCGAGCGCAGTTCGTCCATCTTCAGCAGCGCGGCCAGGCCGATGAAGGCCACTGTGCCCAGGCTCATCGGTAGCAGCACATTGACGAGTCGAGCAGCCAGGCTGGCCGTACCCAAGTAGTGCTGCGAGGCGATCATTGTCCCCCAACAGGTCACGCCTAGCGCGGCAGTGGGGAGCACCAGCTTGGCCATGCTGCGCACCATTTGCGGCTCGACCAGTCCTGCTACCCGCCTGTGCAAAATCCACATAAGCATCGTGGCATTGGCAATAGCGCTCACTGAGGTGGCCAGGGCCAGCCCCGAGACTTGCATTGCCCGCATCAGGGGCAGAGCTGCTGCCAGGCAGATGCCGATGGATATAGCTCCCACCCACACCGGCGTTACCGTATCATGGCGCGCGTAGAAGGTCCGGGCCAGGATGTAAACCGCCGCCAGGCCCACTATGCCGGGGCCAAACCACAATAAGGCGCTGGCAACTAGCTTGGTATCATCGGAAGTGAACTGTCCACGCTCGAACAAGAGACGAACGATCGGATAGCGCAGCACCATCATGCCCACCGCCGAGGGCACCACCAGGAAGAGGGTATTACGCATTCCAAACGAGAAATCGCGCCGAAAGGCAGCCAAAGCGCCTGTCGCGTAGTGCTCGGTCAGCGTGGGAAACAGGGCAATAGCAATGCCCGCTCCGAACATCCGGGTAGGCAGCTTCCAGAGCCGATTGGCATCTTCCAGGATCATCGGGCCGTGAGTGGGATCCACTTTGGTCGCCAGGGCCGTAGTGATGATCAGGTTAATCTCAGCTACGGCCAACCCGAAGACGATCGGCAGAGCCAGCTTGATGACCCGGTGCATCCCCTCGTCGCCGGGATCAAACAGCATCAGCAGTCGGCCCCCCAGCCTCCGCAGGGGCGGGATCTGAACCAGCAGGCTGCCCAGCAGCGCTCCCAGCAGCACTGCATAAGCCAGTGTGGACACTCCCCAGAGCATCGGTGCCAGCAGGATGGCGCTGATAATCACCAGGTTGTAGATTATCGGCCCGGCGGCCGGCCACAGGAAATGCTTCAGAGCATTGAGCGTACCCATCAGCAGTCCGCCGATGACGAAGAAGATCTGGGCGGGGAACATCACCCGCATAATCCATACGCACAGGTCGAGCAGATCGGGATGGCTGTCCACCCAGCCTGGAGCCACAACCTTGGCCAGGTGCGGTGCAAAGAGCATGCCCAGTCCCGTCAGGATAGTACCGAAGATGACCAGCAGCCACAGTGTCGAGCTAAACGTCTTCCAGGCCTGCGCTGCCCTGTTCTTGGCTATATACTCGGTGAACACCGGCACGAAACCAGTGCGCAGCGCCCCACCGGCCATCAGAAAGTAGATGAAATCCGGTATGCGGAAGGCCTGCACATAGGCGTTTACCTCGCCCTCAATCCCGAACCGCCAGTTCAGCAGCATAACACGGATCAGTCCGGTAACGGCGCTGAGGAATACTGCGGTCACCATCAGACCGGCGGCAGCAGCCAGGCCCTGGCGGCCAGGGCTTGCTTCCTCGGACTGAGCAGCTTCGGCTTCGGGTTTAGTTTTGTCGGAATCGTCCGGCATCTGATTGTTCCTCAACGCGGCATCCATGAGGCTACGTGCCTGGCAGAATCAAGAGAATTATAGCGGTAATCAGGGGAGTTGGAAAGCAACTGGCAGTTGGACTGCACGATGACAGCCGGACTACTCAAGGTTCAATTGGTGACAACAGTAGCCCTGGCGAGCTGCTTTGATCAGCGGGAGTCAGCTCGGCCGCGGTCGGCTTGGTGCCCACGCGCACTATCTCGGTCTGGGCAGGATAGACGTCATTGTGCATAGTCTGGCGGTCAATCAGCTCGTCGTCTTTGCTGTATACTTCTCGGATGAGAGTGACACGCAGACCGTCGCGCCCCTCAGTCTCAATTTCCTGCTTGCCCTCCTCCAGTTCGGGGTCGGGCACTTCCTTCGTGGCATGACCGCTGCGGCGCAGACCGGTGCGAATGAGCTTAACATCATAGTCGTCCTCGGCTTTGCCCAATATCTTGGCCCACAGCCGGTTTCCCTCACCTCCGCCGAGAATCAAAATGGGGTGGTTCAGGGAGTTTTTGAACCGCATATCAGTTTGGCCGTAAACTACAGTGGCATCTCGCCCGGTCGGACAGTACGCGACAGGTCGAGAGTGGGAGCGTCGCTCAATCATCTCCATATTGGCTAGCAGGGCGACATTGTAGGTAGTGGTGGACACCTGACAGACGCCGCCACCGATCCCGGGAACAACCTCGTTGTTGCGGAAGATCGGAGCTATCCGGTAGCCAGTCTTAGCCGAGCGCGGCCCCACAGTCTCATTCAGTGAAAACTCCTCGCCAGGCTGCACCACTGTGTTGTTAACGCGCGCGATAGCCAGCCGCAGGTTGTGGCTCCGACTGACCTGTCCCGGATTGAATGGGGTACTGTAGCTGCCCAGGACCACCTCAATACTCTCCAAATCCTCAATGCTTATGCTGGGAGGTTGAGCCACCACCACAAGCTCTACGACCCGCTGTAGCGGATCCGACAGAGCCGTCTGCAAAGCAGCTTGGCTTTCATTGATCTGCAGAGTGACACCCACCTTGCCGGGGGCTTTCTCGACCTGTTCATCGTCAGTTACCTGGATTTGAGCATCCACCGCTTCGCAGTCTATCTGGGCGGCAATCTCTTCGAGGGTCTGCTGCAGTCGGCGTTGGTCCACCCAGACGGGGATGCGAACATCGCGGCCGTAGCGCCACAGACGTAGCCTCGTCTGAATCCGTTCCAACAGGCTGCCGGTACGCCCGACTCGCATAGCCTCCCTGACAGCCTCGTCCGGCAACACTGCTACACCCAACTCCTCGCGGCTGGTGGTATATGTGCCATTGGGATGGATTAAGTCCACTTCGGCCGGTAGCGAGGGCAACAACCGGCTTTCCAGCCTGGCCTGCGCCTCGGTGGCAGTAAGCCCGCTAACGTCTACTCCCGCTATGCTCACGTTGGCGGCGATCTCATCGGTGGCCTGGAATCGTTGAGCACTTACTGCCAACAATACTAGTACGGCCACGGCCAGTACCACGACTATGCCCAAGGCAATTCCGATCCGTTTCAGTATTTTGCGCCGACCTTCGTTGTTCATCTGCGACATTCGCTCGCTATCTGCTTAGACTACTGCCACGCGATTATTGTTCTTCCGGACTGCATTCGGTGCGGCCAGTTGCCCACTGTTGCCTATACATCTCACATTGGGCCTTGAGCGTGGAGATTTCTTCTTCCAACTGCTTAATCCGATCCAGGAGCTGCTGCATTTCCGGGTCCTTGGCATGCAAAGCCCGCTCGTGGTGGAAATCATAGATGCGCTGACCGTCGCGGCGCGCCACGTAGGCCTTGCTACCTACGACGGTGCAGTACGGCGGAATATCGTCTACCACCACCGCCCCAGCGCCCACCACAGAGCATTCGCCGATAGTAATTGAACCCAGAATCTGGGCGTGGGCTCCCACGGTGACGTTGTCTTCCAGGGTGGGATGGCGCTTGCCGGTCTGCCTGCCGGTCCCGCCAAGAGTGACGCCCTGAAAGAGGGTAACACCGTCGCCAATCTCGCTGGTCTCACCAATAACAGTGCCGGTGCCGTGGTCAATGAAAAACTCCTGGCCAATCACAGCCCCTGGATGTATCTCGATGTTGGTGAAAAACTTGGAAACTTGAGAAAGCCAGCGCGCCAGCAGCCGCAACTTCCACTGCCATAGCCGGTGGATGACGCGATGGGCGATAATTGCATGCACGCCGCTGTAGCACAACAGAATCTCCAGATTGCTACGCGCCGCCGGGTCACGCTCGCGCGCGGCCTGAATGTCTCTGCACAATGTCTTAAACATAAGCCTTGCCCCTACTTGCCAAAAAGACCGCAAACCGGCCGCTGGCTGCGGTCATTAACTGGAATGGTGCTATTATACCCAGAGATGTAGAAATCGTCAATTGGCGCAGCGGCTCTTTCTGCCATTATTCTCCAGAACGTGGGTAGCTGCAAATGGCCGTTTCAACAAATTGGTACACCAGAGGTAGTTTCTATGCTACAATGAGCCCGAGGAATTAACATGGAGCTATTCTACGAACTGAGTCACCAACAGTTGGTCCAATGGTTGGCCGACTGCGGCGAGCCGCGATACCGTGCCGACCAGATATTTGAGTGGATTTACCATCACGGTGCAGCCGACTTCGCAAAGATGACCACCCTCCCCCATCCGCTGCAGCAAGCATTGGCCGCTCGGTTTCAGCTCGATTGTCCCCGCATAGTGAAATCTGCCGGCCAGCCGACGACCAAGTATCTGCTAGAGTATCCGGATGAGGTCCAGGTGGAGTGCGTAAGCATCCCAATGGACACCTACTATACCTTTTGCCTGTCCAGTCAGGTCGGCTGCGCGATGGGCTGCCTGTTTTGTGCTTCGGCGCTCGGAAGCGTGGGGCGGAATCTGACTACTGGAGAGATAGTTGGTCAACAAGTCGCAGTCCAGCGAGTCACCCACAAGCCGCGTAACATTGTCTTTATGGGGGTAGGCGAGCCGCTGGCAAATCTGGACAATGTGGTCGCGGCCATCCGGCGCTTTACCGATCCCCACACGCTTGACCTATCACCCGGCCACATAACAGTCTCTACCGCGGGGCTGGTGCCGGGCATACGCAGGCTGGCAGATATGAATCTGGGGGTGGAGCTTGCCGTATCACTGAACGCCGTCACCGACTGCCAGCGCCAGGAGCTAATGCCCGGTGCCGCACGCTGGAGTATTACAGAACTGCTGGCAGCCTGCCAGTACTTTACGCGAGTAACCGGCGGACAGCCCGTTACCTTCGAGTATGTGCTGATGGCGGACGTCAATGACTCCCTGGAGCAGGCCAGCCGCCTGGCCGAATTGGTTGGTGACCTGCGACACCACGTCAACATCATTCCCTTCAACGCAGTAGGCCACGCCAACTTTCGGCGACCAACCCCCAGGCGCGTAGACCGATTCTGTGTACAACTGCGGCACAAGGGCATCAATGCCAGCGTACGCTACAGCAAGGGAACGGAGATAGACGCAGCCTGCGGCCAACTGCGCCAGCGACAGCCACATATACGCCGGTAATTATAGTATTCTTTCGGTGGTTGTGTTATAATATTGACAAAGGTTCCGCCAATCGCAGCACAACACCGCAGTTAGAGGCGGAGGTTACAATGAACAAGCTTCCCAGGCTTACAATGGGAAGACGCCTGATCCTCCAGTTCCTAACCGAAAACGGTGCCCGTGCGCGCAAGACGTGTTTGATGAAGTGGCTCTTTCTTCTGGCGAACGAGACTGAGTGGGGGCTGGACAACTCGCCCTACGACTTTCTTCCCTATCAGTATGGCGCGTTTTCATTCGTTGCATATCGCGATATTCAGAAGCTTGTAGACGCCAGACTAGTTGCGGAGGGTAAATCTGGCATCGAAACAGCCAGCGGGCTGCACGCCAGTCTTTCCTCGGGCACCAATATGGCTGTGCGGGAGATAGTGCGTAAGTACGGCGGCTGGTCGCATGAACATCTGCTGACGTACACCTACCGCCAGTACCCCTGGTTTTCACTTTTGAGTGAGCGGTCCGACCTCGTTGAAGCTCCGGTAAGCAAGCCTGCCGCGGAACCAGCCGTCTACACCCTTGGATATTCTGGGAAAAGTATAGACAGCGTACTGAATCTTCTTCTCCGCAAAGGGCTGGCTGGTGTGGCCGATGTGCGAGCTACACCTTTGTCGCGCCGCTATGGATTTCATGGCAGTACCCTATCACAACACCTCGAAAGACTTGGCCTGTCTTATTCTATCCACCCTGCACTGGGGATCGCTAGCGACGAACGCAATAACTCGCAGAGTGCCCTCGCGCGCAAAGAGCTGTTTGCCGCCTACCGCAAGCGTATCACTGAATCCGAATTGCCCCTTGTCCGGGCGATCGCTGAGAAACTTACTGCTCACCCCTTCGCACTGCTCTGCCTTGAGGCAGATCCTTCAGAATGTCATCGCAGTGTTCTGGCCGACATCATAGCCGATATCGCCGGCCTCCCGGTCCTGCATCTATAGGAGCAACTGATGCCACATCTGAGAGTGCTTATTACCGTCAAGACCTACCCGGTGGTCTCAGAGAGATATGATGAGTTGGTGTGCACAGCCGGTGTCAGCCCAGGACTAGGGTTTGTTCGCCTATATCCGGTCCGATTCAGATACCTCCCCTATGGTCAGCAGTATCGCAAATACCAATGGATAGAAGTCGATGCAGTAAGGAACCCCAAAGATTCTCGTGAAGAGACCTATCTCCCTGATAGTGAATCAATCAGCCTCGTTGGCCGGCCCATTGACACGGCCAATGGATGGGCAGAACGGAGGCGAATAGTCCTCCCATGGCTCAGCCAATCCATCGAGCGCCTGACTGAGCAGGGCCGATCATTGGGGATTGTCAAGCCTGCGGAGGTACTGGATCTGAAATGCACACCCGTGGCAAGAGATTGGTCTTCAAAGGACCGTGAGAGGCTCCATCAGTATATGCTGTTCGGTCCGGATCGTAAGCCGCTGCAGAAGCTTCCCTACAAGTTCCAATATGTGTTCCGGTGTGATGACTACAACTGCAAGGGCACCCATACGTTGATGGTCGAGGATTGGGAGTTGGGGGTACTCTACTTCAATATGGTCGAAGAGAGTCAAGGAAATGAACCGGCCGCAATAGCCAAGGTTAGGGAGAAGTTCCTTGATGTTCTGTGTGGCCCCACAAGGGAAACGTACTTCTTTGTCGGCAATACGCTGGCGTACCCAAATAGCTGGCTCGTACTGGGAGTATTTTGGCCTCCCACCACGCAGCAGCGTCCCCTGTGCCTGACCCACAACAGCCATTAGTTTGCTGCCATTTCCTGGAGATACTGCTTCGGCACCATATTCCCGACGTTGAGTATCAGATTGGGATCCAGCACCTGCTTGGCGCGGGCAATCTCCATCACGGCCTGCTTACCGTACATCAATTCCAGGTAGGGGATAGTCCGGCCATTTACAGTCAGCGTCTTTTTGCCTACACCGTGCTCAGCGCTCACCGTTCCGCCCCAGGCGATGGCCTGCCGGGCTAGATCGGCGTAAAGCTGCCTGGCGAGGCGTAGTTCGTCTTCAGTGTGAGCGATAAACTCAACATGCAGGTGATAATCACCGATGTGGCCAAACACCAGATAATGCTTACCTTCCCGGGGGAATTTCTCCCGCAGGGCCACACCCGCTGCGTGATAAGCCTGGAGCATCTCGGGAAACTTCTCAGCCGGGACGGCAAAGTCAGTGGTCCAGGCCTGGCTATTGTGGCGGCGCAGGTAGCTGTGCACCTCATCAGGGAGCGAATGGCGAAACCCTTTTTGCTCGGCGGCTTCTTCGCCACCCTCAGCGAACCAGTCCGCAGCATAGTTGTTGGCGTCCAGCGCCGCTATGAGTGGGTCAAGCTCATCTAGTGTGCCCACTACCTCGGTGTAGACAGCCGCTCCGTAGTCTTTACCCGCCAGCACCTCATGCTCCATAAAACCCAGCGAGTTGCTGTCGAAGTACTCAATGGACAGGACAGTCATAGCCCCGGCGGCAGCCGTGCGCAGATCGTCAATGAATCCCAGAGCCTCAGCCTCGCTGGGGAAGAAGGCAATTTCGCCAAGTATGTTATCGGGCCGCTCGGTGAGCTTCAGGCGGACCTCGCTGATTACACCCAAAATGCCCTCGCTGCCGACGAACAGATCCACCAGATCCATACCGGGGCGGGCATAGAGGCCGGCGGCGTTCTTGCCCGCGGGCATCTGGTAGGAGGGCAGGGGGATGGCGTATTCCCTCCCCGACTGGCTGGCAAAGCGCAGCTCGCTGTCGGCAGTGCAATCGCCGCGACTTATATCAATAATATCACCGGTGGGCAACACAACCCGCAAGCCCAGCACCCAGTGGCGGCTGGCGCCATAGTGAAAGGTGCGCGATCCCGAGGCGTTGCAGGCGATGTTAGCGCCGATGAAGCCGGACTTTTCGGTGGGATCAGGCGGGTAAAGCAATCCCTCGGGCAGCATCTGATCCAGCAGCTCAGTGGAGACCCCAGCCGGTACGTGGGCCTCCAGGCGTTCCTGATCAAGGTATATGACATACTGCTTTCCGAACTGTTCCGCCTCGATGGCGGGCAGCTCACGGGGCTGGGGAGCACGCAGCTCTTGCGTGGCCAGGACCAGCCCACCGTGGATAGCCACCCGGCCGCCATTGAGGCCAGTGCCCGCGCCCGAAGTGGTAACCAGGGTGCTGGTTTCGTTGGCCTCTGCGAACAGCTCACAGATTTCCTGCTCTGATTCGGGAAAGCAGACGGCCTCGACATCGCGGGCCTGCACAATGCCACTTTCATCGGTGGCGAATTCGGCAAGGCTCTCCGGCTTTGTTTCCTTTCGGATCATCTCACTGCCTCTAACTGGACAGATATTCACGACTGCGCGGCACGCTGCGCCTTACCCTGGGCCGCGTTGGTGCCAGTAGTCTTCTCGAAATGGGGCGGCAAACCTCCCAACTGGTCTACCCCCAGCAGGCTAATTACAATGGCTGGCCAGCCTGGTTTTGCACATCCAGAAGGGGCTGGGGTTGCGTTTGTAGGCATTATTCATTATAATACTTCACGAAAGCAGCACAAAAACTCGGCTGCCCGCTCATTTGAACCAGAGATCGCACCATTCGTCGAAGTTCATTAAAGATTCAGCAAGTTGGGCTAGACAGTCAGCACGCGGATTCCAATCCGCTGTGCGGCTACACACAGCATCAACTACACAAAGACTCGCAGAGAAGGAGAGAGCAGCTATGCAGTCAAGACTGCACGTAATCGTATTGGCGACCCTTGCCCTCTTGGTCGCCGCCAGCCCCACTTTTCCCCAGGCTGAGTTCATTGCCTCCTATGCCACCCCGCACCTGTTCGCCCTGCCTACTGCTACTACCACCAGATTATTCGGTATGGGCGGATTTGTGACCTGCATCAAGGATGTTGGTTTTGGCAACCCCGCTTATGCCGCGACAGTAACGAGCCACCAGAGCCTGGCCCGATATTCGGCCACCGACTTTGACGGTGGCCTGAAGATGAAGGGGATGCAGGTCTCCTATGCCCAGCCCCTGCGACCCGGCCGGAGCGGCTGGCAGGTAACCTACTTCGATCTGGACAGCAACCAGGGGTGGGTGAGCGCGGGTGGTGCGACGGCGCTGGCGACCTACGAAGAGCAGGACCTGGCCGTGCATTATGGCCAACGGATCGGCGAGCGCTGGATGCTGGGTCTGGGGTTGTCCCCGTTGTTCGACACCGAAGCCAACTACTTCGTCCCCGGCCCGCCGCTCGGCGAGCGCCTGAAGAGTGACGTGGACTTTGGCTTTCGCATCGGCGCCCTGTATGAGGTTGACGAACTGAGCCAGTTGGGTTTTATCTACGACACCTATGACGAAGATGTAAGCTGGTCGGGTACTATGCTACCTGCCGGCTCTGCGGGATTTGATTCTGAGGAGATTGCCATTGGCGTCTCCCGACAGGTCTCGGAGCAGGTGCTGGCCGCCATCGAGTGGCAGCAGTTGACCACCGAAGGCGTGAGTGTAAAAATGGGCGACTCCGGCTTCCGCTTCGGGGCAGAGGTGGCGCTGAACGAGGCGTGGACAGCCCGCGGCGGCTGGAACGACGGCGCTCTGTCTTTGGGAGCTGGTTGGGCCAGAGACGGATGGTCAGCCCAGTATGCGTTCATTGATGACTGGAACGATGATATGGTGGGAGCCAGCCTGGGCGGTTCGGATACCCACCAGTTCGAGGTCCGCCGGCAGTGGTAGCCTGATTCCCCGATTCGTGACAGTGGGGATGGTCCGCTGCCCTGAGTGCTGTTGAGAGAAAGCAGGCAAGCGATGAGTTGGTCTTCGAACAACCTTCGCCAGAGGGTTGTGATAACTGGCTTGGGCGTGGTCAGCCCCGTCGGCATCGGCAAGGACGCCTTCTGGGACGCGGTTGTGCAGGGGCGTTCCGGTATAGACTGGATCAAGGGTTTTGACACTTCGGATATGTACTGTCGCATCGCCGGACAGGTCCACGATTTTGATCCCACCCAGTACATGGACGCTAAAGAAGCCAAGCGGGCGGGTCGCTTCAGCCATTTTGCGGTGGCAGCCGCCCGCCTGGCAGTAGCCGATGCTGGCCTGGACCTCAATGATGGCTTCGATCCCTACCAGGCCGGTGCTATCTTTGGCACCAGTCTGGCCGGTAACGGCAACGTTGCTGACGAGCTGTATAAGCAGTTCGCCACTGCAGGCCCTCGCTGCATAGAGGTGACCAGCGGCACGCAATTGGCCGCTCACGCTGCCACCAGTCATGTATTTATCCAGTTAGGCTTCAAGGGCCCCAACAGCACCGTATCGGCGGGCTGCGTGGCCAGTCTCGATGCGGTCAACACTGCAGCCAACATACTGCGCTCTGGTCAGGCCCAAATAATGGTCGCTGGGGGGACTGAGGCGTGCATAAGCATCATCGGGATGAGCCTGCTTTGCAAACTGGGTGTACTGACACGACACAATGAACGGCCAGCTACCGCCTCTCGCCCCTTTGATTACACCCGTGACGGGCTCGTACTCAGCGAAGGGGCCGGGGCGGTAGTTATGGAGACGGCCGAGCGTGCCATTGAGCGAGATGCGCCGATATATGCCGAAGTCTGCGGCTACAGTTCCGCCACCGAAGCTCACCACCTTGTGATTGCCGATCCCAGCGGCAAGGAGCTAGCTCACGCCTTTCGGACAGCACTGCGGTCCAGTAAAGTCAATAGCCAAGGGATTGACTATGTTTGCGCTCACGGTATCGGCAACCGGGAATACGATCTTGCCGAGACCCAAGCCCTGAAGATGGTTCTAGGGCGGCGAGCCTACAGCATCCCGGTAAGTTCGATCAAATCTACCACAGGTCAGTCATTTGGGGCTGGGGCTGCCTGGCAGTTGGTAAGTTCGTGTATGACCCTGGCCACCGGCGTAGTGCCACCTACCATTAACTACCGGGTGCCCGACCCCGAATGCGACCTGGACTACGTTCCCAACCAAGCCCGCCAGGCCCGAGTGAACGGTATTATGCTTGACTCGCACAGTTTTGGCGGCACTCACGGCAGCCTGATTGTTCGTCGCTTCAACGGTGCTCGGGGGTAATCAGTGATGCCCACAGTACCCATTGACCGCATCGCTCTGCTGGTGATGTCTTTCGCCTCATTTTGGCTGGCGATTGTAGTATACCGCCGGGCCCTGGACCGTGTCTGGAATCGGCTGTATGCCGTCCACGCGATGGCCGTCGGCACATGGGTATTCCTCAATTATCTGATTCAGTCGGCAGCATCCGCGCAGATTGAGGCAGACACAGCTTTTTGGCTGCGGATAGCCTTGCCGGTCGTCTCCCTGGTAATATGTACATGCGTTGACTTCGCCTGGGTCTTCCCCGAGCAGATTAGCCCCCCACCCTGGCCGCAGCGAGCAATTCTGTACGCCGCCGGCCTGGTATTTAGCTTGGTTGCTCTCACTCCAGGCTTGTTTGTCTCGCTGGCCTTTGCTCACGGAACCGTCATACTTGCTTACGGCCCTCCATATACTGCCTTTGGCGTATTCACTGTGGTAATGTTGGGCTATGCCGACTACGTGATGTATAGCAAGTTTCGTCGCCTGACTGGGGTGCAGAGGGTCCAGGTGATGTACGTGTTAGGTGGACTGCTCAGCAGCCAGGCGATAGCGATTGTGACCATGGTACTGCTGCCAGTAGTGTGGGGGAATGGCGTCTACACGCGTTGGGGCTCGGCCGGCTACATATTTACTATCCTGGCGATGGCTTATGCTCTGGGCAAGGAGCACATCGTTGGGCCCAGGGTCGCGCTGCGCCGTCTTGTTGCTTTGTCGTTTGTCATCATCCCGATTTTGTCTGTCGCCTTTATCATACTGACACTTTCCGAATTCTTCATGGGAACTCAGTCTCGATATATAGTTCTAACCTATATGCTTGTCGGTCTGTTCATGGGCTTCGTCATTTATCCCCTGCACACCTACGTCTCTGACATGATCGGCCGTTCCACTTCAGGAGCAGCAGATGCGCCAGAGGCTCTTGAACTGAGCACCGAAGCTATTCTTCACACCCTCGATATTGATGATCTGTTGCAGCAGTCGACCGATGCCATATTTGAGATGTTGCAACCGGATCGAGTCTCGATCTTCCTGCGGGATGAGGACACGCAGGATTACCCGTGCCGAGTTGGCAGATCAGGCCACGACGCTCGAGGCCTACCACCAAGTAATGACTTCCTGCCTCAGCGCCACATGGTCGTCAGAGCCGCCGCTAGCTCCTCGGGTGTGATCAACCGCGACGAAATATTCCGGTTCCGTAACCTTGAGGTGGCTGGGCCTCTGGCCAAGGCCCTAGACCAACTCGGCGCCCAGATGGTGGCCCCGCTGCGCTGGGAAGATGAACTGATCGGTCTAATAGTGGTAGGGCCAAATAGGGCGGGGGAAATGTACCAGCACGAGCAAATTGAACAATTACGGGGCATGATCCCGTTGATCTCGCTGGCCTTGCAGAATGCTAACCTCTATGCAGAAGTGACCAGTACCAAAGAATATATTGAAGCGATTCTGCGTGAGATGGAGAGCGGAGTAATCGCAGCGGACGGCGACGGACGCATCTTCCTGTACAATCGAGCCGCGGAACGGATGGTGGGGAGGAGCCAAGAACAGGTGATAGGCCAGCGCCTGGAAGTGCTTCCCACCGGCATTGCCCGCTGCCTGCGGACAGCGGTGGAGTACAAGCGGACCCGTTCCGGGGATCGAATCGACCTGCCCCGGCCCGGGCAGAACTCTATCCCGATCGCCTGTAGCACTTCGATTTTGACCAGCGCTGCCGGTCAGCAGGGCGGAGCAGTTGCCGTCATAAACGATCTAACCGTGATCCAACAGTTGGAAGACGAGCGACAGAGAGCCGAGCGGCTGGAGCTGATGCGGGTTTTGACCGCAGGCATGGCCCATGAGA
This sequence comes from bacterium, assembly GCA_030615605.1. Taxonomy (GTDB): domain Bacteria; phylum Armatimonadota; class Zipacnadia; order Zipacnadales; family Zipacnadaceae; genus JALGTD01. Next base: position 6,617 of record JAUWYY010000011.1, on the reverse strand, counting down.
TTCGTAATCCGCTGGTGGCCATCCGCACCTTCGCTGAGCTACTGCCAACGCGACTGGATGACGAGGAGTTCCGCTCTACATTCATGGCGACCGCGACCGCCGAGATTGAACAGATTGACCAACTGGTCGGGCAACTTCTGAGCCTCTCGACACCACCTACCGCCATCAACGAAGTAATTGAGGTAAGTAAGGTTTGCCAGTCGGTAGTCCGCTCGGCCTCTGCTCAAGCTGAAGCCAAAGAGATTTCACTAACTGCCAACCTGGCTGATCTCTCCGCCGCCCCGTTTGGTGACGAAAGGCGAGTGCACCAGGCCATTGTAAATCTGGTCAACAACGCACTGGAGGCGGAGCCACAAGGTGGCACGGTACAGATAACCACGGAACAGAGCAACGCTGGTGACGGCAACCAGCGCGTACTGGTGCGGGTGTCAAACCCAGGAAGTTACATTCCTCCCGAAAAAGTTGACAAAATCTTCAAACCCTTCTATACTGATAGGGCCGAGGGCACCGGACTGGGTCTGGCAATCTGCCAGACAATCATTGAAGAGCATGATGGAACGCTGGAGGTCCATTCGCGGCCTGATACCGGAACCGAATTTATCATCGAACTCCCGCTGATGGCAACTTCAAGGGGTGAGGATGGCCGCGCGACACAATGATTGCCGCTCTGTTGACCAATTTGAGTCAGCACTGGGAAGAGCAGATCGCCGATTGCCTGCGCGATGAGGCAGCGGTGCTGATCGCTGGCTGTGACGAGGCGCTGGATATTCTTCGTGCAGCGGACGTGGAACTGGTAGTGGTTGGGCTGGAGTCTCTCACTGAGCCAGCCCTGGAACACTACTGCAGTCTCCGTGAGCAGGCTGAGCAGGCGTTTTTTGTCTGCTTGGCGCCGGAGGATGTTGTCGAGCAAGTACGAACCGAGAACCTGTTTTCCCCGGATATCTGGCTGTGCACCGATAGCACTCCTGCCGACACTGCCGACGTTCTCCGCCAAGCTCTTGCCCACGCCAGTTTGACTGGCCATTATCATTCATCGGTAGCAGACGCGCCCCACGTTCACGAGTCTGAGCAAGAGCAAGGAGCTACACGCCAGGATACTCGCCCAGCCGGTCAAGCCTTTGAGCAACTCCTCAGCGGATTTGCCGGTGACTTTGATAGAGAGCGGCTGCTGCAGACTTACCTGAAAGCTGTTGTCGAGTTCGTGCGACCTGGCAGCTACTGCCTGCTGTGGCAGGACGACGATGAAGACTGCTACGCGGTTTGGACCAGTCAAGGGATGCATCAGCAGATTGCAGCCAATGGGCGACTACTGATCAAAGACGCCTTACCCAGTTGGTATCAGCGCAATCGCCGCGTGCTGAGGCGTGCGAAATTGGCGGGCTGGACTGACAGACAGACTGCCAGCGCCCTGGGCCGCGAAATGGACTTCTTTGCTGGTGAGGTGGTCATCCCACTATTGATAGGCGGCCAGCTATCAGGCCTGCTCATCTTGGGAGAGCGCGTCACGGGCCAACCATACTCCTCCTCGCAGCTAGAAACACTTTATCTGCTCTCCAGCTACGCGACTCTTGCCCTGCAAGATTTCGAGCTGCGTCAGCAGTTGCAGATGAGCAAATCATATATCGAGCGGATTCTGCAGAACATGAATGCCGGCGTTATCACCCTCAATGCCGACGAACGAATCGGTGTCTGTAATTCTTATGCCGCCGAGATATTGGGACTGGAGCGCTCTCGGATAGAGGAATCAGACCTGCGCGTGCTACCGTCTCCACTTGGTGATTACCTGTATGCCGCCCTGCAGGTCCCCGACGAGACAGTCACCAGTGAAGAGGTGACCATTTGGGGTGGAGAACTAACGCTACGAGTTAGTACCTCGCCACTGGTTGACGACAGTGGCAATGCCACTGGTGCTGTTCTGACAATAGAGGATATGACCGCGGAGGTGGACCTGGCCGAGGAGCGACATCGCGGCGAACGGTTGAAAGTGCTGACCGGTCTGGTGGGCCGTCTGGTTCATGAGATCAGGACACCCCTAACCGCAATTCGCACCTATGCCGACTTGATGGGGGATGCCGGGGATAGCCAGCCACTGGCAGAATTCTGGAAGAATACTGTTACCCCGGAGATTAACCGCCTCGATGAGCTAGCTCGCGAGTTGGTCAGCGTGATTCAGCAACCGGAGCCTGACTTTGAATTGACTCAGATCGAGACGCTGATACGCCAGGCCGTCGAAAAGCTGCAACAGACCGAAGAGATCAGCGAGGCGCTAATCAATATCCAGATAGCTGAGGGGCTGCCCCGGGTGGTAGTAGACCCACAGACCACCTGCCAGGCACTGTTCTACCTGTTGCGCTATCTGTACGATGCCGGAGGCTCTCCCCTGCACATTCGGGCGAACTCATCGGGGACCGATGACGGCGAAAACGTCGTCATAACCGTATCAGGATCTACCCGGGCAAAAGACGAACTGTTCCTTGACGAGATTTTTGACCCGGTGGCAGCTCTACAAACGGAGCAGGCTGATCTGGGTCCCGCCATCAGTCGCAAGATAATCCAGAACCAACAGGGCCAGGTGCAGGCCGAATGCAAGAACGGAGCACTGCAGATAGAAGTGAGCTTCCCGGCTGCTACGATGCACCGCATCACGCCCTCCTAGGAATGGACGCTGATGGAGCAGGCAGATATATTGATAATTGATGACGAAGCCGGACCGCGCGATTCCTTGCGGATGATTCTTAAGAATAGTCACCAGATTCGCTGTGCTAAGAGCGGTCCCGAGGGGCTGGAGATGATTCGTCAGCAAAAGCCTGACCTGGTTTTCCTGGATATGAAAATGCCTGAGATGGATGGCGTGGAAGTGATGCGGCGCATCAAGGCATTCGACTCCGACATCGAAGTGGCCATAATCACCGCTTACGCTGCCGTCGAGACGGCCCAGGAAGCTGTCCGTCAGGGAGCACTGGATTACCTGAATAAGCCGTTTGCTGTCAGCGACGTCCGAGATATAGTAGAGCGGGCCTTGCAGCGTTGCCGCAGGCGAACCGACCAACAGGCGGTACTGGAGCGGGTACAACAGATCAGCGATACTCTGGCAGGTCAGCTAGATGACTTGGGCGGTCAGCCCGACGCCAGCGACCAGGCCAGTCTCCTGGAGCAATTGACCTCGGCTCACAACTCCATAGAAGACCAGCTCGGTAATGTGGGGCGATTGAGTGCCATTGGGGAAATCGCCGCAGAAGTAGCCCACGACGTGAACAACTTTCTATCTGCGATGTTGCTGCGGATTGAAATACTGCTGCTAAAGGCCCGAGAGCGCGAGCAACTCTCCGCTGAGGATGTAACCGTCACTCTACAGGGGATACTGCAATCGGTGCGGGATAGCGTGCACACCGTCGAACGCATCTCCAGCTTCTCGCAATCAGATCCCTATGAACCTGGTGAACGGGTCCAGGTCAATGAGATCCTGAAAAGCGCCGCCGACGTCAGCCTGGGTCGAGCCCGTCGGCGCGAGGACCAAACGATGGTCTGGGACCTGAAGGACGTTCCTGAGGTTATCGGCAACGCTACTGCGCTGCGCACGGTCTTTGTCAACCTATTTATCAATGCCTGGCAAGCGCTGGAGGGGTCGGGTGAGATTCACATAAGCTCGCGCTCCGACAACGGCAATGTCGTCGTGGAAATCTCTGATAGTGGCTGTGGGATGTCACCACAAATCCTGGAAAGAATCGGGCAACCCTTCTTTACTACCAAAGAGGAGGGCACTGGCCTGGGTCTGAGCATCGCACGAAGGGTTGTCAATCGCCACGGGGGCAGAATGATGTTCGACAGTACTCCACAGGTGGGCACAACTATCACAGTGTTCCTTCCGGTAGAAGGAGCTGAGTCCCAGGCCCAGCGGCCCTCACAGGCGCCGGATGTCCTGGTAGTTGATGACGACGAGGCCTTCGTCGACGCAATATCAAAGGTCTTAGACCACCACGGCTGGACGGTCAGCGCCAATAACTCGGGCGTGGCCGGGCTAGCTGAGTTTGAGGCCCTGCTTGAAGAGAACGGCCGTCCCCCACAAGTTGCCATCATTGACCTGCGCATGCCCGACCTGAAGGGCACAGACCTGGCCAAGCGCATAAAGCAGCTTGCCCCAGAAGTTTACACCATTCTAGTAAGCGGCTATTTGAACGAAGAACCGGAGGCCGGCGTTTCTCCCCATTTTGACCTGGTGATCAGCAAGCCCTTCGACCCCGAGCAACTGGTCCAGCGTGTTGCGGCGGTCTGTGCTCGAAACTTGGACAACCCCTCCGACCAATAGGCGATCACGCCACCCCGGGCTGGCCGCTGGTTATGACCCTGTTGGCTTGCTCTGCCATCTGTGCCATACCCGCGACATCACCAGTCAGACACCACAGTCGCGCCTGATCGCGGAACTCCCGCGCTGTCATCCCTGCACACTTGGCAATTAGAGCCATGTCGTCGGGTACGCCGGTCAGAATCCCCGCCACATCTAGAGCCTGGGCGAACTTCATCGTCAAAGCCGTGAACTCGGGAAACGTCATTCCGTTGACCTTGTAGGGAGGCGCTTCCCAGAATTGCGGCGGGAAAAGCAGCTTAATCTTGTAGTCAAGACCGACCAGCAGTAGCTCTTCGGTGTCCACCTCGAAGTTGTACTTCTCGGGCTGCTGTAGCCACGGGGTGCCGGGCAGTAGTCCGGGGAATTGTACCGGCACTGAATCGGGCCTGAGGCCGGTGACGAAGTCGAGGCTCTCCCTGATTGTCTCCTCGGTGTCGAAAGGCAGCGGCACGATCATACTGGTCACCACAAACAGCCCCGCCTGTTGAGCCTTCTGCACAGTCTCCTTGACCATGGCCAGGTTAATGCCCTTGCGCACGGCTTCATCCAGCACCCGTTGACAGCCCGATTCGAGGCCAAAGAAGATTGCATACAAGCCTGAGTCAGCCATCACTTCAAAGTGGTCGGGATCGGCGCTGGCAAAGTGCCCAAAACAGGAATACTGTACGTCCAGGCCGCGGTCCAATATCTCTTTGGCAACCTCATACATCAGGCTACCAGGAGTGGATGAGCCAGCAAAGCGAAATACTGATATGCCATAGTCGCCGATGATCCGTTCCATCCGATCAACCAGTAACTCAGCGGAAGCAGTTCGCAGCCGAGAACCGCTTTCCACTGGATGGGTGCAAAAGCCACAACGATACGGACAGCCCCGACTGTCGTCCAGCACTATGATCTTGATCTTCTCATCGCCGGCCATGGCCGGGTATACTTCCGGATCGTAGACCGGCACTGGCAGATAATTCAGGTCCAGCCACCCGGCCCGCGGCACCTCCATGACTTCTCCATTCTGATGGTAGACTATAGCCGGAATATCCCGGAGGTTGCGCTGCTCTGTGGCGTGCTCGGCCAGGGCCAATATTGTGGCTTCACCCTCGCCGCAGACTATCGCCTCAAAGACGTCGGTACGCCGATAGATGGTTTTATTGAACCAGGAGGCTTGCGGGCCGCCCGCGTAGATGTGGAGCTTGGGGAACTCGGCGCGCAGCATCTGGGCCAGAGTAACACTGCCGGAGAAGCCGTCACCATTCCACAATTTGAAGCCGACGAAGTCGGGCTGGAATTTACTAACCTCCTCGATCAGCTCCTGGCCAACCTGCTGCAATTGTGCCTGCTGGTAAGCTTCCAGGTGGTCGGCGAACTGCTCAAGCTGCCCCAACTGTTCCGGGGCCGGCGCCGCATCACCGGTGCCCAGCATCTTTTCGGCCAGCGGCCTGACCTGGCGGGATAGCTCTTCCGGGAAAAGCCGCCGCATCGTGGCGAGAGTCCCGTAATCAACTATACGGACATCATGCCCGGCCTCCAGCAAGGCGCCGGCGAGATTCGCCAGACCATTGTCCGGGGTGAGGCTGCTGGGAGTATAGGGATATCCGGCATAACTGACCAAAAGCCCCCGTGCCATGGTCGCTTAGCTCCTTTGGGAGTGTAGTTGAAGAGTTGTCAGATCACCACTCAAAACAGTATTATTGGTTTCGCGGTGGTGAGCGATTCTCCTCCGATTGCCGCCAAACTCTATGGAGGATTATCCAGAGGCAACGGATAAACCTTTGTCGCAGATTATTCATCAGCCGGAATACAAACATGTCTTGTGGTCTCAAAGCCACTTGCAAGGGGCGTCTTGGCGAAGACTATTTGCCGCTGTGAGGAATAACAGCATGAGACCGTTGAGAAAGTCTTGTATGATTACCAGCAGATGGTTGCGTCGCAGAAACGGAGTTAAGAGATTTAGGATTTCAGCTTCAGATTAGTTCAGATATCGCTTCCTTACTATTGGCGACGCCTCTATCAAGGCCAGTCAAAGCGGGCTCGGTAGCTGTGAGCGAGACCTCATGTGTTCAGTTGCCAAGTGTAAGCCCGGGCGAGCCTGGCTGGTAGCTTTGATAAGTGGTTGCTGACCAGTTTCGCTATCTTCTTGCAATTAACCACAATGCAGGTCATCAGCACCTGCACTGTGACTCTGGCGAGGCCTCAGTCGCCGACGCGCCATAGCCGCTATGGCGACGGCGCGTAGCGGGCTTCAGCCAGTCCGTGATACTTCTTTCCGCCTTCGCGA
>JAUWYY010000006.1 GCA_030615605.1 bacterium | reverse complement strand
CGCCGGTCCGTTTGCTAACATCGCCATCGGGACTAACTCGATCCTGGCCGACAAGATCGCGCTGAAGCTGGCGGACTCCGTGGTCACCGAGGTGGGCTTTGGGGCCGACTGTGGCGCGGAGAAGTTCCTGAACATCAAGTGCCGGGTCGGTGGGATGCAGCCGTCGGCGGTGGTGATTGTGGCCACGGTCAGGGCGCTGAAGATGCATGGCGGTGCGTTCCCGTTTAAGCCGGGCCGCAAGCCGCCGATGGACGAGATTGTCAAGCCGAATATGCCCGCACTGCGCGCCGGCTGCGCTAACCTCGCCAAACATATCGAGAACATGGGCAAGATGGGCCTGCCGGTAGTAGTCTCCCTCAACGCATTTCCGACCGATACCCAGGAAGAGCTTGACGTGGTGCAGGAAGAGGCCCTGGCGGCAGGCGCCAAGGCTGCTGTGGAAACGCGCGTCCACGCCGACGGTGGCCCCGGCGGCGTCGAGTTGGCTGAGGCAGTGGTCGAAGTATGCGCACAGGACAACGACTTCAAGTTCCTGTATCCGCTCGACGCGCCGATCAAAGAGAAGATCGAGACGATTGCTGTCGAAATCTACGGCGCTGACGGCGTGGAGTACTCGGCCATTGCGGAGCGCAAGATAAGCCAGTTCACCAAGCAGGGCCTGGACAATCTGCCCATCTGCATGGCCAAGACGCACCTGTCGCTGAGCCACGACCCGTTACTGAAGGGCCGACCAACCGGGTTTACTGTACCGATTCGGGATATCCGCCCATCGGTAGGGGCTGGCTTCCTCTATCCGCTGTGCGGAGAGATGCGCACTATGCCCGGACTGCCCACCCGCCCGGCTGCCGTGGATGTTGATATTGACGAGGACGGCACCACGGTTGGGCTATTCTGAGCGGACTGATTATCAATGGTGTGGTATGCACAGTGGCAACACCCATAGTGGGAGGATGTCATCACCGGGTTGCTCAACACCCCGAGCAATCCAAGCACTTGTGGTGGCAGACTAGTACATCCACCATTCGCAGGTCATCGTCGAGATATAGCTTGTGCGGCGGGTTAGTGGCTACTGTCATCACCTCAAACATTTACGCCCCACGCGCCTGGAAGCCACACAGTGCCAGACGCGCAGCCGGCCTTTTCAATCCGGCACAATAGGAGAACTGGCACTAATCAAGTGGTGCAACAGCCAGTGATCGGCGCTATTTTGCTTGAACTCCTAGCCAACTCCGCCGTGGCAGCCTAGCATTGGGGCTCTCGTTAACCCGGCATCTCATGCGGGTCGAGACGATCAAGCTTGCGAATCTTCTCCTGGACCTGCGGGGGTATCTGCTTGTCAGGGCGACGTTCGTAGTAATCCTTAATCGCTGCGGCTATGCCCTGCTCTGCCAGCAACGAGCAATGCACTTTCACCGGTGGCAGGCCGCCCAGCTCTTCAATGACTGTCTTGTTACTGACCTCGAGGGCCTCCAGGATGGTATTGCCCTTGACCAGCTCGGTCACGGCTGAACTGCTGGCGATAGCCGCGCCGCAGCCAAAAGTCTTGAACTTGATGTCGGTGATAATCTCGGTTTCGTCGTCTATCTTCAGGGTTATTCGCATCAGGTCACCGCAGACCGGATTACCGACGTCACCGACGCCGTCGGGATCCTCGATTTCTCCCATATTGCGGGGATTGCGGAAATGTTCGAGAACCTTTTCACTATACATCGGCGCCATTGTCAGCATCTTCCCTCGTGGGTCCTGCCCGTTCGGCAGGAAGTATAATATTACTATGCACTCTCGCTCCACAGATGTCCAAGACCACAGGACGGTTCATGCTCCTTGTCCCCATGCTTGCAGGGGCGCTCCTACGACGCATATTATAGTATCCTGGCGCTATAGTTGTCCAGGATGTTGCAATACAAGCCCGTCCCATCGTTCAAGATGATGACTTATGGTGATGTGGTTCATTCGGTTCGCTGTGGGGTGGGTCTTGTCGTGAGGCGACGTATCTGGACATTGCGATAGAGTGTGGGAACTTCGCGCTGGATATCGGCCCCGGCCCAACAGCGTGAACTGCGTTCTTGTTAACACACCCTCATTGCGGCAAGCCGTCCAGCTCGTTCAGCAGCTCTTGGGCCTGCTCCCATTCTGGGTTGAACTCTGAAGCTCTCTGGGCATAGTCTCGGGCGATGGCGAACTGGCCTAACTCCTTGTGGGCTAGCGCTAGTTCATAATACGGAGGCCTTCTGCCCGGAGCGCCTAGCTCTACGGCGTGTTCATAGTCGGATATGGCCTTCTGGTAATCGCCCATCTTCCGATAGACATCCCCTCGCCCTAGCAAGGCCCAATGCAGACTTGAAGGGTTGGTCTTGTCCCTGCATACTCTCACAGCCCGATTCCAGTCGGCGAGCGAACGCTCGTAATCAGCTGTCGTATGATAGGCCTGGGCACGTCTACGAAGAGCCCAACATCGATTAACGGGATCAAGCTCAATGCTGCGGGTCAAGTCCGGTATCGCATGGTCCCAATCGCGCTTCTTGCAATACGCGTTCGCTCGATTGACAATCAACTTGACATGGTCTGGATCAAGCTCTAGTCCTCGAGTCGCATCACTTATAGCCAAGTCGTATTCTCCCATATCAATATAGGTTGACGCCCGGTTATTCCAGGTCATACACCGCTTGGGATCGAGTTCCAGCGCCTGGGTGTAGTCCGCGATGGCTTGATCGTATTCATCACGCCGCCAATACACAAACCCACGAAGATGGTAAGCATCGGCGCTGGGTTCGAGTGATAGCGAATGGTTATAGTCGGCCAGTGCCTTATCATATTCGCCAAGTTCATCATAAGCATCTCCTCGCGTGGTGTACGTAGCAGCTAGTTGAGGATTGATCTCGATGGCCCGATTGCAGTCTTCCATGGCCGCCTCGTAGTCACACACACCGTAATAGGCTTCGGCTCGTCGCAGGTAGACCTCAGCTAAAGTAGGGTCAAGCTCCAACGCTCGGCTAAAGGCATTTGCAGCCCGTTGACAGTCGGCCATTGCCGGATCGGACTCGTCCAGATCATGATAGCCATAGAAATTATAGTAATGACTGTCAGCGCTTGCCAGATAGGCTGCGCCAAGTGCGCGCCAGACTTTGACGTCCTGTGGCTTTCTCGCCACCGCCTGTCTCAATTCGTCTACAGCCTCGTCGTAGTCCTCATTTTCCCGGTACGCTACGCCGAGGTAGTAGTGCAGATAGGGTCGGTCAGCATCCAGCTTCTCGGCCTTCTTCAACTGGGCAATGGCCTCATCATACTTGTCCTGGCAAACCAGCGCCCAAGCCAGGACAATGTAGGCATCTGCAAAGTCGCTGTCAATATCCACCGCCTTCCGGCAAGCGGCAACGGCCTGCTCGTACTCGCCCCGGTAATGGTCCATCACCCCTTGCCCGAAGCACTCGTAGGCGGAGATAGATTGCGTGGGCTTGTACTCTATCCTTTCCAGTCCGGCAGAGGTTGTGGTGAGGTCCAGAGCTTCAGCCACCCACCGAACGATTTCGGCACGGAAGTCGAATATCTTGGCGTACTCACGCACGCCTGTACGCTCACTATGGATATTACCCGTGGCGACCTCAACGATTTGGGCCGTCACCCGTATCTCGTCGCCCGACTTGGCACAATTGCCTACGAGCACGTAATCAGCGTGGACTGCCTTCCCTGCCTCCTGAGCCGCAGCCGAGCTGGTTATGTCGCTGAGCGTGAACTCAGATTGTTCATTGGCAAGCTCTTCGCGAATCTCTTCCGGGCCAGCAATGACCAACTCCTTGAAGGTAGCAAGCCTGCTGACCGTCCCATACGCGAAGGCGTAGCCTAACCACTCGTAATCTTCCTCTGTTGATTGGCTAGCAAAAGGGGCAATGGCCAGCGTTGCCTTGGGGGGTACGGCAGCAGGAAGAGGTTCTTCGATGTGGGTTGTTGCAGGCTCCCACTCGGTCTCGTTTTCCCAGGGCATCCACATTTCTTCCAGGGTGGCCGCCAAGTCAATCTTCCATTCGCCGTGTTCCTTGACGAGCTTGATCCGCCGCACCGCCTGGTAACTCAGGGCCGATATCGTAGCAGTCTCTCCTTCGATTCTTACCTCCTGGGGCCACAGCTCAGACTGAGGGAAGCCCCCGAACCCCCCAGCAAACATATACCCGAGCCACTCGTCTTCTTCATCTTCCAGTAGTTGTTGGGAGTCTGCGCTCAGTAGGACCTTGGGCACCACCTGCAAACGCTGAATGCTCTCCTGCAGGCCATCTGCCTCGCCGAACATCATGGTCATGCTCATCACCGGCATCAGTAGGCCGTACAGCTTGACCACGTCTTCAGGCGTATCGGGATGGCCCATTTGCGTCACGAGGTCTTCAAAGCCGCCCAGCGTGCCGAGCAGGTCAATCTTCCACTGGTCGTTTTCCTTCACCAGTTTGACTTGTACGACCCGGGGTGCGCTGACCGCTGTGACGGTACAACGCTCCCCCTGAATCTCGGTCTCTATTGGCTCAAGCTGGGGCTGTAGCATCATCCCCAAGCCCCAGAAAGGCAAGTCTTCTTCGAACTCGCCCAGAACCTCAATAGACTCTTCGGTGAGCAGCGGGCGCAGCAGGTCTACGTCCCCGGAGTACCAATCCGCTAGCTCGCTAAACTGCCGGAGCACCTCCTCAGGGGTAGCGGCCGGCTGCTGGGCTTCCTGGGTCCAGGCACCACCTCCGGCCAGAACAACCGTGACACAAATCAGCACAATGATCGTTTTGGTCGGCTCTTTCATGTCTGTCCCCCTCGTGCATTCTTGACCGTTGCCTGCCCTCAAGAATAGTACCAATGGATAACGGTGCGCCGACTGTTTTGTGGACGCGAGGCAGGTGCCAAGTTGTAGGCAGGGACAGTGTAACAGGTTTGTATGTGGTTGTCCACCTGGGGTTCCTTTGCAGTGCCCAGCGGACGGAAACCAGGAGATGACTATTGGAAAGTGGGTGCTTGACAGAGCCAGTTTGCTCAGCATATAATGGGTACAAGCTTGGCCGCAGCCTCCGTTGCAGGAGCAGGTGCTTACTGGATTGCTCACCGCGCTGGGACAGCAAGTCATTGGGCTTCTTAGATACTTTGGCGAGACTACTGCGTTGCAGTTCGGTATCTGGCGCACGCTCATCGGCAGGCGGCTTGAGTATCGCACCTCCGTGCAGCAGCTAGCTGAAATTGGCGTCAACTCCCTGCCGATTGCGGTGGTGACCCTGCTCTTTTCCGGCATGGTCATCGGCTACCATATGTCGGTGCAGGCCAGTAAGCTGGGCATGAGTGACGTAGCGGGGTGGTTGGTGGCCGAGACGATGTGCCGGGAGCTGGGGCCAGTGCTGGTAGCTTTTGTAGTGGCGGCGCGGGCCGGTTCGGCGATGGCGGCAGAACTGGGCTCGATGAAGGTCACCGAGCAGATTGATGCGCTGCGGGCGATGGCTACCGATCCCGTTGACTACCTGGTAGCTCCCCGCTATGTGGCCTGCCTGGTGATGGTACCGCTGCTGGTGCTAATCGGGGATACCGTGGGGGTGACTGGCGGGTATCTTATGGCCGTGATCAGCCCTGATATGAACCAAGCCGTGTTCTTTGACGGTATCCCGGGAAATCTGGACACCTGGACTGTAATGGCGGGAATAGTAAAGGCAGCCGTCTTCGGGGTGATAATTGCGATTGTCGGATGCCACCAGGGGCTGACCACGCGAATGGCTACCGAGGAAGTGGGCCGCGCCACCACCCGCTCAGTCGTATACAGCATTATGCTCATCTACGCAGCCAATCTGATCCTGACGATTGTACTCTACCCAGGCTGAGGGGGGCCATGGCCACAGCCGAAGCACCAATAATCCGGGTTCGCGATATGATCTACTATGCCGAAGAGCCCAGCCGGCTGGACGGCGCTGGCTTCAAGCCGATCCTGGATGGCATAAGTTTCCAGGTCTACCGGGCAGAAGTCTTCGGCATAATGGGGATGTCTGGTGCGGGTAAGACCTCAATCTTACGTCTGCTAATGGGCCTGGTGCCCGTCGGCAGTGGTGATATTGAAGTGCTGGGACAGTCAATCGTGGGTATGTCCGAGCAACAGTTGAACGAAGTGCGGATGGAGATGGGGATGTGCTTTCAGTACTCCGCACTGCTGGATTCGCTGACGGTGGCCGAAAACGTGGCTTTTGCTATGCGCCGACGTACTGAGCTGTCCGACGAAGAAATCAAGAGGAAAGTCGCCGAGCATCTGGAAATAGTAGGCATGGCCGGCCACGAAGAGCAGATGCCGGCGGAGCTGTCGGGCGGTATGAAGAAGCGAGTGGGTATCGCCCGGGCCCTGGCCACCAATCCGCAAATAATGCTCTACGACGAGCCCAGTGCCGGGCTGGATCCCATTATGGCCTCGGTGATAGATGAGTTGATCGTACGGCTGCGCGAAGAGTTCCAGATGACATCAGTGGTGGTCACTCACGAGGTTGACGAGTTATTTGCTATAGCTGACCGGGTAATGATGATCTACGAGGGCAGGGTCATTGCCTCCGATAGCCCCGGGGCACTTCGCGAGAGCGAAAATGCCTACGTGCAGCAATTTGTACAAGGCCGGGCCGAGGGCCCGGTGGTTGTGTAGGGGAACTAGCGGAAACCAGCAAGTTTCCGCTGAAGCTCAAGCCTGCAGCGAGCGGGAGAGATGTGCGCATGGCGCCGGAAGTGAAAGTTGGAGCTTTGTTCCTACTGGCTGTACTGCTCATCGGCGGGATAGTGATCTTCCTGGGGCAGTACGTAGTAGGCATAGGGCAATACAAGCTGGTCGCCCATTTCGCCGATATCAAGGGACTCTCAGCAGGGGCCGAAGTGCGTCTGGCCGGTGTGAAGATTGGCAAGCTCACCAGTGTTAGGCTCCAGCAGCACAAGGACTATCCCGACCGGCCTGTCGCTGTTCATATGATGATTGACCACCAGGTAACGTTGTACGACACCGATGAGTTTATAATAGAACAGTCCAGCTTTATCGGCGATCAATATCTGAATGTGCGCCGGCTCGATGCCGAGCAGATTGCCCAAGAATACGGAGAAGACTATCATTCCCGAGCGCTGAGCCCTACTGAACACTGTCTCGGAAAGGGGGTAGTCGGCTTCGGCGAGGTGGCCAGTAAAACCCAGCAGCTCCTGGAGCAGGCTGACCAGACTCTGAAGCAGATCCAAAACACCTTCGCAGACACTTACACTCGCGAGCAGGTACGCATGATCCTTCAGAACGTAACCAAGGTCACGGCCCAGACCAATCTGATTGCTGAGCGGGTTCTGCACCTTGCTGAGGTACTGACCGAAACGGCGGAAACCGGCCAGCCGCACGTGTCGGCGACACTGCAGACCATCTCACAGACTGCAGAAGAACTGCACAAGTCTTCTCAGCAGATACAAGGAATGGTAACCGCCCTGACCAGGGGGCCAATTCCCCAGCAGATCGCGCTGACGACGGCCAACATTTACGCCGCCAGCAAGAACATCAACGCCACCACCGAGCTGGTTCGCGAGAGTCTGGAGGGCCCCGAGGGTGCTCCGCGTATTCAAGAAATGATGGGTAGCTTGACCAGCGCCTCGCGGAATGTGGAGCGGCTGACCGCTCAGCTTGAAGAGCTGGTCGGCGATGGACAGATTACCAGCGATCTGAAGGCGACGTTGGCCAACCTGCGGAGGACATCCGCGAGCCTCAAAGCGGTCAGCGGCGCGGCCGAAGAGTTCCTGCTCGACGAAGAGACAATGGAGAATATCGAAACCAGCCTACGCAACATCCGGGTGTTGTCCGAAGAGGGCGTGAAGGCGACGCAAGCGGCCCAGGGCGTGTTGCAGCGAGTGGATAGTACCATGGACAAGCTGGGCGGCATGGCTCGGCCCTTCCAGCCGCCCCACGCCGCCGCATACTGGAGCCTGGAAGGCACCGAGGACCGCGGTCTGCGTGCTGATTTGAATCTGCACCTGCGCTACGGCGACAACCCTCTGGACTACTGGCGATTTGGGGTCCGTGATCTGGGTGACAAGGAGACGCTAAATCTTCAAAAATCGGTGCCTTTGGGCCGGCGGCTGTGGGGCGAAGTAGGCCTGCTGAGCTCAGAGATCGCAGCAGGCCTCAACTATCAGATGACGCCTGCGCTGAGGTGGCAATTGCAGGCATATGACCCCGATGACACCAATATAGATCTGCGCGGCATCTACCGGGCCTATCCCGACTGGTATTTTACTTTCGGACTGGCCGATTCCTTTGACAGGAAGCAGCCCTTCATTGGCCTAAGGCACAGCACTAATCTGACATCACAGACCAACAGCGAGGAGTAGAGATGGAAGTAATATTGCTTGACGACATTACGAATCTAGGTCGCGAAGGGGACGTGGTCAGGGTAGCCGACGGACACGCTCGCAACTATCTGATCCCCCAGAAGTTGGTTGTAAAGGCTACCGCCGGAAATCTCAAGCAACTTGAGCACCGGCGACGAGCCATCGAAGATCGTGAAGACCAAAAACGCACCCAAGCCGTGGAACTGGCGGAAGAACTGAAGGATAAGTCACTTATCGTCCGGGCTTCAGTGGGTGAAGGTGGTCGCCTGCATGGCGAGGTTACCGCCCAGAATATCGCTGAGGCAGTGGCTGAGCAACATGCAGTTGAGATCAGCCGCCATGATGTAGATATTCCTACGCCCATCCGCGAGAAGGGCGATTACTTGATCAGTGCGTCGCTATATCAGGATGTTACCGTTGAGCTGCCGGTCAGAGTAATTGGATTGACGGAGGACGAAGAGCAGGCGCAACCAGAGCTCGAACAGATCGAACAGCAACCACAGCCACAGCAAGCCGCTGCCGCCCCTGAACAAGCCCAGACACCTGAGGAATCTGAGGATTCCGGGCAACAACAAGACAGTGCCGAGTAGATAGTGTTGTTACGCTGCGGCGTTTGGAGGCGGCTGAGCTTTACCGATTCACCGCCGAGTAAAAACACTTGTGGGGACTGATAGTTATGGCTGTCAGTGATATTACTGACGAACTGAAGCAACTCGCGGACAAGGCACCACCGCACGACCTGGAGGCCGAGCAGGCCACACTCGGAGCTATGCTTATCGAGCCAGGCGCGACCGCCCGGGCTATGTCCATAGTCGAAGAAGAGGACTTCTATCCCGAAGCGCACCGCCTGATATTCCGGGCAATGTCGGCAGTGGCCCAGCGCAATGAGCCTGTGGATCTGATCACCGTCAGTGCCGAGTTGCGCCGCACCGGCCATATTGAGACCGTGGGTGGTGGGGAGTACCTTACCGCGCTGATCGGCAAGGTGCCCACGGCAGCCCACGTGACGCGCTACGCCAACATCGTGGCCGAGAAGTCACTGCTGCGCAAGCTCATTCGAGCCGGAGCCGACATCCAGGGCCTGGCCTACGAAGATCCCGATGATGTCGGCACAGTGCTGGACAGCGCTGAGCAGTATATCTTTGAGGTGGCGCAGCGGCGCATTTCCGCCGACTTCGTGCCGGTAGGGCCGCTGGTCACCGAGACCTTCGAGAAGCTTGACAGGATCTTCCGCCAGCCGGGCTATCTGACCGGTGTATCCACGGGGCTGAGGGAGCTAGACAAGCGCACGGCGGGCCTCCAGGACGGCGACCTGATTATCGTGGCGGGAAGGCCCTCAATGGGTAAGACCTCTATGGCCGTGGCCAACTTTGCCCTCCACGCCGCCGTCCAGCACCAGGTGGGGGTAGGGATATTCAGCCTGGAGATGTCCAAAGGCCAGTTGGCCGAACTGCTGCTATGCGCGCAGGCCCGAGTAAATGGTTGGGCGCTACGCCAGGGCATGGCCCGCGAAGAGGACTGGAGCAACATCGGTCAAGCATTGACCTACCTGCCCCAGGCACCAATCTTCGTTGATGACACCCCTGCCATACCGATCCTGGAGCTACGCTCGAAGGCCCGCCGATTGAAGTCACAGTACGACATCGGACTGTTGATCGTGGACTATCTGCAGCTCATTTCGGGCGGCGGGCGTTATGGCGGGGACAGCCGTCATCAGGAAGTGTCGCTGGTGGCCAGGTCGCTGAAAGCGCTATCGCGAGAGTTGGACATTCCCGTGGTAGTGCTGTCCCAGCTCAGCCGGCGCGTTGAGCAACGCGAGGACAAACGCCCAATCCTGTCGGATCTGGCCGAAAGTGGCTCGATAGAGGCAGAAGCCGACCTGGTCTGCTTTCTGTTTCGACCACAATACTATCAGCGAAAAAAGCCGCAAGAATGGGAAGGTGGCGAAGTAGAGCCGTCCACCGATGATTTCACCCAGCCTGATAAAGCGGAGATTATCATTGCCAAACACCGCAACGGCCCGGTCGGCACCGTTGAGGCGATCTTCCATCCGGCCTACCGGTTATTCTTCGACACTACCCAACACAGAGACGACGAGGACCGTTGATGAAGATACTAATTGTCGGCTCCGGTGGTCGTGAACACACACTCACCTGGAAACTGGCCCAGAGCCCGATGATTGACCAGATCTACTGCGCGCCGGGCAACGGCGGAATAGCGCAGGTGGCCACCTGCGTAGATCTGTCAGCGGACAACCTGCCCGGATTGGCTGACTTCGCCGCGCGGGAGAGTATTGATCTAACCGTCGTCGGGCCGGAAGCCCCACTGGTCGCGGGTATTGCCGATCTATTTGCTGAGCGGGGCCTGACCATGTACGGGCCCACTCAAGCAGCCGCCCGCCTGGAGGGCAGCAAGTCGTTTGCCCGCGAGCTCCTACGCAAGCACGACATTGATCATATCCAGTTTGAAGTCTTCACCGACAGTTCGGCAGCCAGGGCCTACGTGCGCCAGCAAGGTGCCCCTATCGTAGTGAAGGCCGACGGACTGGCCGCCGGCAAGGGCGTCGAAGTGGCGCAAACTGTAGGCGAGGCCGAAGCCCACATTGACCTATGCCTGGAGCAGGGAGAGTACGGCAGCGCCGGCGAGACGGTGATTGTTGAAGAATGTCTGATCGGCCAGGAATGCTCGATAAAGGTCTTCACTGACGGAGAGACTGTCGTACCGATGGTGCCCTCCCAGGACTACAAGCCCATCGGCGACGGTGATGTGGGCCCCAATACTGGTGGAATGGGCTGCTATTCACCGGTTCCCGCAGTGGACAGCGAGATATTTGACTACATCATCAACCAACTGATCAGGCCAACGATCGAGGCAATGGCCGCCGAAGGTGCCCCCTATGTAGGAACGCTCTATGCCGGCTGCATCCTTACCGATCAGGGCCCCAAGCTGCTGGAATACAACTGCCGCTTCGGCGACCCCGAAACCCAGGTGGTCCTGCCCCAACTTGACGTCGATCTGGTTCAGATACTACAGGCCACCGTCGAGGGTCGTCTCAATGAGGTTGACATCCACTGGACCGAGGCCCGCTGCGTGTGTGTGGTGCTGGCCTCAGGTGGTTATCCACGCAGCTACGAGACTGGCAAGCCTATCAGCGGATTAGCCCAGGTAGCAGGCCGGGAAGATGTGATGATCTTCCACGCCGGTACAGCTCGCCAGGATGGACAATTGGTAACCAACGGCGGACGGGTGCTGGGAGTTACTGCTTCGGGGGAGACCTACAGAATTGCCCGTGAGCGTGCCTATCAGGCCGCAGCAATAATTGATTTTGAGAACAAATATCACCGCACTGACATTGCACAACGAGCAGTGGAGGCCGAGCACAGTGGCTGACAAATCGCCGCAGGTTGGCATCGTACTGGGCAGCGATTCGGACCTGGAGATTATGCGTCCGGCTCTGGAGATGCTGCACGAACTCCAGATCACCTTTGAGGCAACGGTAGCTTCCGCCCATCGCAGCCCGCAGCGAGCTGCCGAGTATGCCCAGACAGCCCAGCAACGGGGCATCCAGGTGATTATTGCCGCGGCCGGTTGGGCCGCTCACCTGCCTGGATCTCTGGCAGCTCACACTATCTTGCCTGTGATTGGCGTACCAATATCTAGCTCTCCGATCGGTGGGTTGGATGCACTGTATTCTATCGTACAGATGCCCCCAGGCGTGCCCGTGGCGACCGTGGGAGTTGACACTGCGCAAAATGCTGGTCTGCTGGCCGCGCAAATCCTGGCTCTCAGCGATACTCAGCTAGCCGGAAGACTGCACGACCTCAAAGAGCAGATGCGCAGATCGACTGAAGAAAAGGCAGCCCGCGTCGAAGAATCTGCCGGTGACAGCCGATAATTACCTCAAACACTGGCCCAAGAGACATCACCAACTACAAGGTCGGGTGACAGAATGGCAGGCGCAAGGAGCTCAGCCCGTGAGAAACAGGCACAGCAGCGGCTGCCGGTCGTTCCACGGCGCCATGACAAATGCGGGGTCTTCGCAATATACGCGCCCACTCATGATGTCGCTCGCCTTTCTTATTTTGGTCTGTACGCTCTGCAGCATCGAGGGCAGGAAAGTGCCGGCATTGCGGTGGGACATGACGGCAAAATCGAGCATCACACTGGCATGGGACTGGTCTCGACAGTATTTGACGAAGAGACGATCGAGCGGTTGCAGGGGCAAGTAGCCCTGGGACACGTCCGCTACTCAACCACCGGCACCAGCAGCGCAGCTAACGCCCAGCCACTGATAGGAGAGCACCGCAGCGAGCCGTTTGCCATCGGCCACAATGGCAACCTGGTAAATACCCTCCACCTCCGCCAGCAGCTAGCCGAGGAGGGCGTTGAGTTCAGCTCCACTACAGATACGGAAGTGATCCTGCGCCTGATCGAGCAATCCAGTGCGCCCAGCCTGGAATTGGCTATTACAGAGGCAATGCACAAGATGCAGGGAGCTTATTCACTGGGGATATTGGCGCCGGACCGAATCATTGCGGTTCGCGATCCCCACGGGGTACGACCTTTGTGCATCGGCCGCCTAAATGACGACGGATGGGTAATCTCCTCCGAGACGTGTGCTCTACACGTGATCGGGGCCAAGTTCGTGCGGGAGGTCGAGCCGGGCCAGATAGTCACTTTCAGTCAATCAGGTATGAAGGCCATCCAGATCATCGAGCCAGAACGCAAGGCTGTGTGCATCTTCGAATTCATCTACTTTGCCCGGCCCGACAGCCATATCTACGGCCGCAATATCTATGTTACCCGCCAGCGGATGGGCAACCTGCTGGCCCAGCAGGCCCCGGCCGATGCTGACCTGGTTATCCCGGTTCCCGAGTCCGGTATACCGCACGCCGTGGGATATGCGGAAGTCTCTGGCATTCCCTACGGAGAAGGGCTTATCAAGAACCGCTATATTCACCGCACCTTCATCATGCCTGACCAGCGCCTGCGCGACCTGGGCGTACATATCAAGCTCGCCCCGCTGAAAGAGGCCATTGCCGGAAAACGCCTGGTAGTAGTAGACGATACCATCGTGCGCGGTACTACTACCGGACCGGAGATCGAGCTGCTGCGGGAAGCTGGTGCCCGGGAAGTGCACCTGCGCATCAACTGCCCGCCAATTCGTTACCCCTGCTTCTACGGCATCGACACCTCGACCCAGGAGGAGCTTATTGCCGCCCGCATGACCGTAGAACAGATCCGCGACTATCTGGGCGCTGATAGCCTGGAATATCTCAATATATCGAATCTGGTCAGAGCAGTGGGCCTGCCCAAGAATAACTTCTGCACCGCCTGCTTTGACGCCCGCTATCCTATCCCGATCCCCGAAGATGTAAAGATCTCCAAGACAATGCTGGAGACAGAGGACGTGAAGTAGGTTTCAGACATTACCATACACCCGGCCAGGAAAAGGAGCCACCTAATGCGTCAGTTCACCTATAAGGATGCTGGTGTGGATATCGAAGCTGCAGAGCGTGCCGTGGCGCTGATGAGCGAGGCGGTGCGCGCCACTCACAACGAGAATGTCTTGACAGGGCTGGCCGATTTCGCGGGGATGTTTGCGCTAGGCGAGGGATGGCGCGATCCGGTGCTGGTTTCGGGCACCGATCCGGTGGGCACCAAGCTGAAGATCGCCTTCGCACTGGACCGGCATGACACCGTCGGACAGGACTGCGTGGCGATGTGCGTGGACGACATTGTCTGTCAGGGAGCCCGACCTCTGTTCTTTCTGGATCACCTAGGCGTGGGCAAACTGCAGCCGCATGTGGCCGCCGAGATCGTCCGGGGGGTGGCGGAGGCCTGCCAGATTGCCGGCTGTGCCCTGATCGGTGGAGAAACTGCTGAACTGCCCGGATTTTATCAGGAAGGCGAATACGACCTGGTCGGCTTTGCCACCGGTGTGGTGGAGCGCGACGAAATCATTGATGGCTCAGCAGTCGCCGCCGGTGATGTTCTCATTGGCATGGCCTCGTCGGGTCTACACAGCAACGGCTACTCGCTGGCCCGCAAGGTGCTGCTGGAAGTGGCCGAGTTGCCGCTGGAGAAGCATATCCCCGAGCTGGGCCGGACGCTGGGCGAGGAGCTGCTCGAGCCTACCCGGATCTACGCTCCGGGCCTGGTTTCGCTGCAGGAGGCCGGCCTGCGCCCGCATGCGCTGGTGCATGTGACCGGCGGCGGCATCGCCGGCAACCTGGCGCGGGTGATTCCCGAAAACCTGACCGCCAAGGTGGATACCTCTCCCCTCTCGCCTCAGCCCATATTCGGGCTCATCGCGGAACTGGGCAACGTCCCCACTGACGATATGTGGCGGACCTTCAATATGGGCGTGGGCATGATTGCAGTCGTCGGCGCAGATGAGGCCGATGCAACAGTGAGCCATCTATCCGAGCGCGGCCACACTGCACAGGTGATCGGGGAGGTCCGCGCCGCTTGGCCGGACGCACAGCGCGTCGAAATGGGGTAGCCTTCAGATGTGCTCGAGGCTTGGTATGCTCGGGCGGAGGTGACGCGATATGCAAGTCCCTGCTAAAGTCCGGCGCATCGTTGTTGTCACGGTAATTGCTGCGCTGGCTACATTGTTTCATCTACTCATCGAAGGCCGATGGTTCTCCATTATTCTTCACATAATGTTTGCCGGGAAGCCTGATTGGGTGGATTACCTCGTATCCTACTCAGCAGCCTCACGCTGGCATGAGGCGTGGGTATTTCTGTTATGCTGGCTTCTAGCACATGTGCTCATCACTCGAGAGCGACTTCGGTCAACCACTAACTGGCTAGGGGGCTTGATGACTGCGGTTGCGGTCGTCAAGGTGGCGTTGCCTGCCCTGCCAGCCTCAGTGCTCAATGAGTTGGAAGTGGTTGCCCGAGGGCCGGGCTCAGTAGCGCCATCATCCTCAGCCATCGGGCTGGGACCGTGGGCAATGCTGGCGGCAATGTGCTTAGCCGCATGGCAGTTGGGGCGGCTGGGAGCCTCGGGTTCACGGAACACCAGGGCAGCATACTTGTGGTTTGCTCTATGGCTGCTCGGGTGTGGCTTCGTCGCCATCATAATGTGGGGCATGCTCACTTATGGGCGCCCATTGCTTCATGTAGTAGACGACATCGTCACTTGGTCACTGTGGAGTTTTGCCGCAGGCGTGTTCCTGGGCTGGGGAGGAACTCCGGAGCCTGCATCACTTGAGCCAGCTTCGAAGGTCCCGCTGCCGGCACTCTACCCCAGTCGACACGCTTTCAGCGCCGCCGTGGCCGCAGTCACACTAACGCTGTTTCATCTTTTCGTGGAGGTGATGTGGTTTCCCCTGATGCCTATAGAGTACGGGGACATGCCTGACGCGACCTGGCTGACACGCGTCTGGGTATTTGCATCACCATCCTATTGGCACATCGGCTGGGTATTGGTGCTTAGCTGGCTGGTGGTCTATGTGCTACTGACACGACGCAAGTATCCCTAATTGCAAGGAGCGGGGATGATGCAAGACAGCTTCCTAACCTTACGCGGGATTGGGCGCTGGTCTATCAAGATCGCCAAGATTCCGGCGGTCCAGAAGACGTGCTTTGCTGTCGGCGGCTTCTTCGTGACGGTGTTAGCTACGAACTACCTTTGGTCTTTGCTGCACATACGTCATGTTACGGAGCCCTGGCACCTGTATCTGTGGTCGGTGGGTGGTTTTGCCGGTGCGTCTATTGGAGCCTGGGGACTGAGGCACACGTACGGCGGCCCAGTGTACGGTGCGGCATGGGGGCTCCTGTTTGGCGGTATACTCTTCTATTGGCACGGCTCCTGGAGTATGATGGGCTTGCCGGACGGGGCGTACTCTATGCTGGACGGCGATCGAGTTGCGGGGCTGCTCTTCTTCGTGCTGGCTACGGTTGGGGGATGCGTCGGTACACGGCTGGCGGGAGTCCCGATGCCATTCTTGCGCAGCCCGCTAACCCGCAAGCGGATATTGCTGTGGCTGGCGGGGGGAGTGCTTATCGTTGCATACTGGCTCGTACTGTACTACCAATGGTGGCTTGTATGGCACGAATGGCTCGAAGACCACCGGGGTGGGCCATGACCGAGGCAGCCAGTCTATGGGAGGTTGACAAACCATGCTGAGGCCAATTGCACTGATAGTCCTGCTGGTTGTTCCGGGAGTAATCGTTGTGGTATTGTGCACGCAGTACGCGCAGAAGGACTGGGCCCAGCTTCAGGCGGCGTACCAGCACTTCCGCGCCCTGGCCGAGGCCAATGCCAGCGTGCGCGCGATCATTGTCGCCGAGGCAGCGCAAAATGCTCACCGCATCAACCTCTTTGCCGAGGGCACCGGAATGCTGCTCGGAGCGCTCTTGGCTGGGCTGGGCATTCATGGGCTATGTACGATGGCAATCGAGGAATGACCACCCACTATACTTGCTGTATGGGGTATTATCAACCGGTCTTCTGTCCGCAATCCTTGTGGCAGGATTGACAGTCAGAGGTTGTTGGTATATACTGTTAGTCTACTCTAGTTAAATTGTCGGATTGGTCGACGTGACCGGCCGCACCACGTAATCCTGCTGAAACCGAGTTTACACACATGGTGGGCGTATATGCCGTCTGCAGCGGGACGCGGTGGTGCTGCCTGTATGCTAGTAGATAGTCAACAGCGCTACTAAGTTGCGGACGAGTGCTGATTCAGGGGGTAGTCACTTAATGGACGAATTTGTCGAGGAATTGATCGACCGATTGGGCAGCTCATACGATCTGGTAGTGGCAGCAGCCAAGCGCGCCCAACAGCTTCGCGGGGGAGCCAGACCCCTGGTTGATACTGACGCAATAAACCCGTTGACAATTGCTTTGCAGGAGATTGCCGAAGGCAGCATTGTCTTGAAGCCCATAGAAGACTCAAGCGTGGAAGACTCTGCGCAGCCGGAGGAGAGCTCATACTTGGAGCGACGCGGAGATATTGAAGAGATTATGGCGCAGGACGAGGAAGAGCAAGATGAAGAAGGCTAGGTCTTCGGCATAAGCCTGCGGCAGTGTGGTGATTAGTCGTCGTGCCCACGGATTACTATGAGGTCCTGGGCGTTGAGCCGGGGGCCTCCAATGCGGAAATTAAAAGAGCTTACCGTCGCCTCGCTCGCGAGTATCACCCGGATGTGAACAACGGTGACCCGAGTGCTGAGCAGAAGTTCAAGCAGATCAGCGAGGCCTACGCCGTGCTGTCAGATTCGAGGAAGCGCCGGCAACACGACCGGGGTGGGGCGCCCGGCGACTGGTTCTCTGGAGGGATGCCCGACATCTTCGAGATCTTTGAGCAAGCATTCGGCGGCTCACCGTTTGTGCGGACCTCGAAGCGAACTCGCGGACGCAATATCCAGGCAGAGACAACCATCAGCCTGGAGGAAGTACTCACCGGAACCACCAGAGCGATCCAATATTCCCGGGTCGGCCAGTGTCAGCGCTGCAACGGAAGCGGGAGAGAGCCGGGCACCGGAACCAGACGCTGCCCGACGTGCAACGGAGTCGGGCAGGTTCGGCGCCAGCAACGTACCTTTATGGGCGTGGTGACAACCGTCACCATATGTCCGGACTGCGGTGGACAGGGGGAAATGGCTGAACAGACCTGTCAAGCGTGCGCTGGCCAAGGCGTGACGGAAGTTGACGAAGAGATCGAAATATCCACCCCACCCGGTATCGCCGACCAACAAGAGCTGGTGTTGCGCGGCGCCGGCGACGCTGTCTCAAAGGGGCACAGCGGCGATCTGTACGTAGCAGTACACGTCGAGCCCCATGAACTGTTTGAGCGCGAGGGCCGGGATCTGCATGCGGATCTGACGATAAGTTTTACACAGGCCGCTCTGGGCGAGACGATAACAATTCCCACACTTGACGGTGAGGCCGAACTGCAGATACCATTGGGCACTCAGCCGGGCACAGAGCTGAGGCTGGCTGAATGCGGAGTGGTGGACATGGATTCATCGCGACGCGGCGACCTAATCGTGCACATCCAGGTGGCAGTTCCCCATCGCCTGACCACCCGGCAGCGCGAACTGCTTCGCGAACTTGCCGCTGAGCAGCACAATTCCCAATAGCCACAACCAAGCCCTGCGACTACAACCAAGGGCGGTGAGTTGCCCATAGCCACCCCCCGGCAATGGCGAGTAATCCACGTGCGAGTTCCTCCACTGGCGGCTGAAAGTGTCGCTAGCTTGCTGGTCGAGGCCACCGGCCGGGGAGTCAGTCTGACTGAATCCGATGAGCAGGTGACCATCATCGGCTATCTTCATAGCCACCAGCCAAGCGCCGAAACTAAGCTGCGCGAGCAACTGAGGCAGTTGGCGGCGAATCTGGGGATGGCTGGTGCCTTTCAGCCCAGCGTCAGCGAAGTTGCGGAAGCTGACTGGCTGGGAGAGTGGCGGGACTCGTACCGGCCGCTCCGAGTGGGAAGAAGACTGGTAATAAAGCCCTCCTGGCATACCTGGCCGCCTACCGATGGGTCCCTGCCTGCTTTCGATGATGACATTGTTATCGAAATGGACCCGCAGATGGCCTTCGGCACCGGCAATCATCCCACCACCCAATCGTGCCTGGAGGCACTCGAAGATATTATTCGTCCCGGTTGCACAGTCGCTGACGTTGGCTGCGGTTCAGGAATATTGAGCATCGCAGCGATAAAGTTAGGCGCGGCAACAGCAGTGGCCGTTGACAATGACCCCATCGCGGTGCAGATAGCTCAGGCCAATGCCACAGATAACTCGGTGGCCGGGCAAGTGAAGGTAATCCTCGGCGAGGGGCTGAAGGCTACTGGCGAGCAGTTCGATATCATCCTCGCCAATATCAATACACCTACGATCGTCGCGTTGAGCGGCAATCTGGCCCAACACACTGCCAGAGGTGGCTGTGTGGTAGTGGCGGGGATTCCAGTTGTACGTACCGACCGAGTCACTTCAACACTGCGCCAGGCTGGCTTGTGGGTGACAGAGACCCGCATCCGGGGAAGCTGGGTCTGCATCGTTGCCCAGCGCTCCGGCAGCACCCAGTGATAGCACTGTGCACCCAGCGTCTGAGCATCTTCGGGGGCGTGGAGGGAGGATTTACCGCCCAGGAAGTGGAAACAGTCACCAGTGCAGGCTTGCGGGAGGTGACTTTAGTCCGCGGATTATGCGCACCGAGACAGCAGCCATCGTGGCTTGCACAGTCTGTATGTATGCTCAAAAGAGGAGACAAATACGCTGTGAAGATTGTAGGCATAATACCAGCCCGCTACGAGGCTGTGCGCCTGCCTGGCAAGGCGCTGGCCGACATCGCCGGCCAGCCGATGATTGAGCACGTCTACCAACGCGCCAGCCAGGCGCAGAGTCTTGATGAACTGCTAGTCGCCACTGACGACGAGCGTATCGCCCAGGTCGTCCGGGACTTTGGCGGACAAGCCGTGATGACTTCGCCGGAACATAAGTCCGGCAGCGACCGGATCGCGGAGGTGGCCGAAGACCTCGAATGTGATGTAGTAGTCAATATCCAGGGCGACGAGCCGCTGATTAAGCCAGCAGCGATAGATGCTCTGGTCGAGCCGTTCGCGACTGTCCCAGAGCTGCGGATGAGCACGCTGGCAACTCGGCTCGAAGACTGCAGCAACCACCTTAAGCCTTCGGTGGTGAAGGTGGTAGTAGACAAAGAAGGCTTTGCCTTGTACTTTTCGCGGGCCCCTATCCCCCACTTTCGGCTTGACACCTGCCCCATGTGCCCTGATAATAGACCCAGACAGCACCCGCAGTCTGGGTTGTGGCCACTGTGGCACCTCGGGCTGTACGCGTATACGCGCCCGACTTTATTGTGGCTATCATCACTGCCCCAAACGCCTCTGGAGATTACCGAGGGCCTTGAACAGTTGCGGGCGCTGGAAAACGGCTGTCCAATCAAGGTAATTGAAGTCGAGTACCAGGGCATTTCCGTAGACACGCCCGAAGATCTTGAACTGGTGCGGCGAATCATGGAGGAAGAATAGTGGTATCTGGCAACGTGCGACAAATCGAGGTGGCTGACGGCAAGTTCTGTATCGGTGGTGCTCAGCTATCACTCATTGCCGGCCCCTGTCTGGTGGAAGACTACGATACCACCGTTGCTATCGCCCTGCGCCTGGCAGAATTGGCCACCTCACTGGCGATGCCTCTGATATTCAAGACTTCCTATGACAAAGCCAATCGTACCTCGATAAGCTCGGCACGGGGGCCAGGGTGGCACGAGGGGCTCGAAATCCTAGCCTCCGTAAAAGAGGCCAGCGGCCTGCCACTGCTGACTGACGTGCACGAGACCGTACAGGTGGCCGAGGCGGCGCAGGTAGCCGATATTCTGCAGATTCCGGCGTTTTTGTCCCGCCAGACTGATTTGCTGGTCGAAGTGGGACGCACCGGCCGACCAGTAAACATCAAGAAAGGGCAATTCCTTGCGCCAGCCGACATCCAGCACGCAATTGCAAAGGTCACCTCCACAGGCAACCAGCAGGTGATGGTCACTGAGCGAGGCACCAGCTTTGGCTACAACAACCTGGTGGTGGATATGCGGGGGCTGGCCATAATGCGAAGTTTCGGCTATCCTGTCATCTTTGATGCTACCCACAGTGTGCAACTGCCGGGCGGGGCGGGAGGTGCTTCCGGCGGTCAGCGCCAGTTCGTCGCCCCGCTGGCTCGAGCCGCGGTAGCGGCTGGCGTGGACGGTATCTTCCTGGAGGTCCACCCTCAGCCCGATAAAGCGCCCTGCGACGGGCCTAATATGGTGCCACTTGATGAGCTGCGGCCCCTGCTGGAGAGCCTGCAGGCGATTCACGAGGCCGCCTGGGGTTAAGCCGACATGACTGAACAAGAGATCCTCAAACAAGCACGGATGACCCTAGCAATCGAAGCCGGCGCGGTAAAGTGTCTATCCGACCGGCTGGGTGAAGAATTCGTCCAGGCGGTCCAGCTTCTGCTGAAGATGGAGGGCCGGGTGGTGCTTTCGGGCATTGGCAAGTCGGGGGCAGTGGCCCGCAAGCTGGCCGGCACTCTGGCCAGCACCGGTACTCCCGCCTTCTTTATGCACCCTGCCGAGGCTATGCACGGCGATCTGGGCATGGTCACCGGAGCTGACGTGGTTATCATGCTGTCGAATAGTGGAGAGACTGACGAAATACTGAACATTCTACCCACAGTCAAGCGACGCGGGGCAGCGATCATCAGTATATGCGGTCGGCCTTGCTCTACGCTGACGGAGGAAGCTGATATCGCACTGGATGCCTCTGTCGAGCAGGAGGCTTGCCCTCTGGGCCTCTCCCCTACCGCCAGCACCACGGCGGCGATGGCGCTGGGCGATGCACTGGCCATGGCCACCATGGCAGCGCGAGGCTTCACCGTCGAAGAATACGGTGCCAGCCACCCGATGGGCACTCTGGGGCGTAAGGTGCTGCTGCGTGTGCGGGATCTGATGCATTCGGGGGAGGATAACCCTACGGTGCCGACCTCGGCAACGGTGCTGGAAGCGCTGTTGACTATGAGCGATGCGACGTTGCGCGGGGTTGTCAGCGTGGTGGACGAGGCTGGCTATCTCCAGGGTCTCTTTACCGATGGTGATTTCCGGCGAGTTGTGCCCCAGGTCAAAGATCGCAACGAAATAATGGAGTGGCCAGTATCCGAGGTTATGACCCGCAATCCCACCACCATCGGTCCGGATGCTCTGGCGGCGGAAGCTGCCCAGATTATGGATGAACGAGAGTTCGATAACATTCCGGTCGTTGACGAGCAGGGGCGCGCAGTGGGCATACTGGACGTTCAGGATCTGATGAAGGCCGGACTGCTCTGACCACCGTGGCCACACCAATATTTGATGACATCCGTCAGCTTGCTCCATACCGCCGATATGCACAGCCGCCTCACCACCGAGGCGGCACAGCGACTGAGGAAAGTCCGCCAGCAAAATGCAGCGCTGCTGGTTGATTCCGGCGACGCCATCGGAGCGCTCAATGTCACGGTGAGACGCTCCGAGCCGATTATTGCGCTGATGAATGCGGCTGGCTACATGGCAATGGCAGTCGGCAATCGCGAATACTTTTTCCGCAAGCGCGGGATGCTTCACAAGACCCACTCCGCGACGTTTGCCGCGCTCAGTGCCAACATTCGGCCAGTGCAAGGAGATATGGGCCACATCAAGCGCTGGACAACGGTAGCAGCCCCGGACGGCGGCCGCGTGGGCCTGTTCGGGCTGACCCCGACTATGATTGCACCGGGGAGTTGGATGGAGCGCCTGTCGGATATGCGCTTCCTTCACTGGCAGGAGGCGGCGCAGCAGGCGGTAACTGCGCTGCGCGGACAGGTGGACTGGCTCATCGCACTTAGCCATCTGGGTCAGGAGCGCGATCAGCATCTGATGGAGCTGTTTCCAGAAATTGACGTGATACTCGGCGGGCACAGCCATCCGCACACGACAGAAATAGAAGAGATTTCAGGAACATTGTCCAGCTACCCCCGCCCCTACGCTAAGGAAGCTGTGCTTATCACGCTGAGCAGGCAGCAAGGCGTAATTCACTATAACAGCCGCGTGATTGAGCTATTATGAGCTGGGTCTGGTATGCTGATGTAGGCAACTGCACCCTGCACGCAGCCGCCTGGACTGGGAGTGAATGGCAGGCGCCGGTGCGAGTGTCAGTTAACCTCGTCGGCTGTGCCGAAGGTGACGATCTGCTGCTCACAGCCCTGCAAGAGGCCGGACTCAATACGGCAGATTGCGAGAAGGCGGTCTTGTACGTCAGCTCGCCGCCGCGAAGGAGCCAGGCCGAGCAATTCGCGGTCAACCAGCTTGAAACGGATGTGGCCGTCGCGGGCGACGATTTCCCGGTTGAGGTAGAAACTGACTATCACGATCCGACGCAAATTGGCACCGACCGGCTGCTCAACGCGCTGGCGGCCATCCATAAGATCGGCAAGCCGTGCGTAGTGGTTGACTTCGGAAGTTGCCTGACCTGCGATGCGATCACGCGGCAAGGTGTGCTAACCGCCGGAGCCATCGCTGCTGGACGTCCTGTCATGCTGTCAGGTCTGCGGGCGCTCGTGCCTCATCTGTACACAAGCATTGAAGATGCCATGAACATGTGCGGTGTGAACGTCCTGCCGCCAGGACACAGCACGGATCAAGGGCTGACTCTGGGGATCGTAGGTGGACTGGCGGGCAGCGCCGACCGACTGATCAGCATCATGCGCCGGAAAGTAGGGCGCAGGGCCTCGATAGTAGCCACGGGCGGCGATATGCACTTGATTATGCCGCACTGCGAAGCTCGAATGATTGCGGACGACATGCTGACACTGGACGGCCTGCGCCTGGCGTATGAGGCCTTCGCAGATCGCGCAAACAGCAGGAGAAACTAGCCGATATGAAGCACATACTCAGCATCAGCCTGGGGTCGGCCAGGCGATACAAGTCCGTGCAGAAGGAAATTCTGGGCGAGCAATTTCTTATTGAGCGCCGGTGTACCAAGGAAGATGAAGGTGGGCCGTCCCGTGCCTAAGTTCGCTTTTATAATCCATCCGCTTAACGCCCGCGATATGGCCCGCAAGTATCGGTGGGCGGCCTGGCTGCCGGCGGGTCTCATCGAGTGGCTAATGACCAAGACTCCTCCCCAGGAGATCAGCGAGATTACGGGAATCCACTCAGCAACCGGGGCCCAGACTACTGGATGGTTTGTCGGATGTCCCATGACTGCTCGGCAATTGGTCACCTCTAACCCTCAGCAAGCCATCGCCAAGATCACTGAAGCTGGCCGCGTGGCCGAGCAGTTGGGCGCACAGATCGTGGGGCTGGGCGCCTTCACTGCGGT
The DNA here is from genome assembly GCA_030615605.1 of bacterium. Classification (GTDB taxonomy): domain Bacteria; phylum Armatimonadota; class Zipacnadia; order Zipacnadales; family Zipacnadaceae; genus JALGTD01. The sequence continues at coordinate 151,458 of JAUWYY010000006.1, read as the reverse complement.
CGTCGGAGATGGCGGCACTGAGGTAGCAGAAGCTCTGGATATCGCTGTGACCACCGGTAACAGCTATACGGTCTTCACTGCCGTGGAGGGTGTGCTAGAGGCGGCCCGTCAGGTGGGTATAGAGCCGAGTCAGGCCCGGGCCGCGGTGCTGGGCGCTAGCGGCTCCATCGGCAGGGTGTGCGCACATCTGCTGGCTTCCAACGTAGGCTCACTGGTTCTGGCTGACCGCCGTCGCCAGCCGCTGGAGCAGGTCAGCGCGGAGCTGGCCGAGCATCAACAAGCAATTGACATCACCACAGATATCGCCGAAGCGCTGGCTCAGGCTGATTTAGTGGTGACGGTGACCTCGGCGCTGGAAGCCATTGTCCATCCTGAGATGCTCAAGCCCGGCGCGGTGGTATGTGACGTGGCCCGGCCACGGGACGTCTCGCGGGCGGTAGCTGACCAACGAGAAGATGTACTGGTTATCGAAGGCGGAGTCGTGAAGGTGCCCGGGGAAGTCGAGTTCAACTTTGACTTCGGCTTTCCCCCGCAGATGGCCTATGCCTGTATGGCTGAGACGATGATCCTGGCTCTAGAGGGCCGGTGCGAGAATTTCTCGCTGGGCAAGAAACTCCAGCCGGATAAAGTCAGGGAGATCGGCCGGTTGGCTAAGAAGCATGGTTTCCAGTTGGCGGGATTCCGTTCGTTCGAACAGGTAGTGAGCCAGGAGCAGATCCAACGAGTACGCGACCTGACTCAGCGCAGCAAGCAGCAGACGTCGAACTAGCGCGGTCCGCAGGAGAAGCAATTATGCCGGAGACCTCCGACGAATATCAGCGCAGGCTGAAAAAATTGCAGGAGCTCAAGCATAAGGGCCAAGACCCTTTTGGTTACCACTCTTATCAGCGCACGCACTCCAGCAGGCAACTGCAGGAGAACTTCGCAGAGCTTGAAGGGCAAGCGGTCTCCGTAGCCGGGCGGCTGATAGCGATGCGCGGCCACGGTAAGTCCACGTTTGCCGACCTGCAGGACGCCAACGGAACCATTCAGATCCACGCCCGAGTAGATGTGCTGGGCGAAGAACGGTACGAAGACTACTGCGAACTAGACTTGGGCGATATAGTCGGTGCCAGCGGCGAGCTATTCGGAACCCGCACCGGCGAAGTGACGATCCGCTGTGAGGAGTTTGTGCTGCTGGCCAAGGCGCTGCGGCCGCTACCCGAAAAGTTCCACGGCCTACAAGACCCTGAGCTGCGTTACCGACAGCGCTACCTCGACTTGCTGGCCAACGATGAAATTAGCCAGATATTTGCGGCACGCAGCCGCATAATCAAGGCGGCTCGCGATTATCTGACTGAGCACGATTTTCTGGAGGTGGAAACGCCGGTCCTGCAGCCGATCTACGGCGGCGCAGCGGCCCGGCCTTTCACTACTCACCATAACGCGCTCGACATGCAGCTATATATGCGCATCGCCCCGGAACTATACCTGAAACGGCTAATCATCGGCGGCTGCGAACGCGTCTTTGAAATTGGTCGAGTCTTTCGCAATGAGGGCATAGACACACGCCATAATCCGGAATTCACGATCCTGGAAGTCTATCAGGCCTATACCGACTATGAGGATATGATGGCGCTGACCGAGAATCTGGTGGCGACGATGTGCCAGACAGTGCACGGGGGGCTTACCTTTACTTATCAGGGCAACGAGATTGATCTGAGTCCGCCGTGGCAGCGGATGCCGTTAATAGAGGCCATTAACGAGTACAGCGGAGTAGAGTTGACTAATCTGGAGGATACCGAGGTAGCTCGCCGGCAGGCTATCGAAGCTGGCCTCGAGGCGGAAAGATTGTCAGATCAGCCGCTGGGTTATATCATTGAGAAGCTGTGCGACCGGTTTGTGCAGCCAAATCTCATCCAGCCAACATTTATCACCGACTACCCGGTATCAATCTCGCCGTTGGCTAAGCGCAAGTCAGACAACCCGCAGCTCACCGCACGCTTTGAGCCGTTCATCGGCGGCGAAGAGGTGGGCAACGCCTTCAGCGAGCTTAACGACCCGCTGGACCAGCGCCAACGATTCGAAGCTCAGGCAGCCGCGCGCGCCGCCGGCGACGAAGAAGCCCATCCGCTTGACGACGACTTTGTGCAGGCCCTGGAGTACGGGATGCCGCCGACCGGTGGTCTGGGCCTGGGCATTGATCGGCTGGTAATGGTGCTGACCGACCAGCCCAACTTGCGGGAGGTAATTCTGTTCCCGCTGCTGCGCCCAGTTGATGATCAGCGCTGATTGAGCCTTACTGAGAACCAAGGAGGCACCGTGCAACACGGAGAAGTTCGGCGCCCTAATTGCTTGCCACTGCTCGCTCTACTGCGCGGGATGCGACCTAAGCAGTGGACCAAGAACCTGCTAGTATTCGCCGCGCTTATCTTCGCCCGGCGCTTCGACGATGTAGGCGCGGTAGTGACGGTAACGCTGATCTTTGTGCTATTCTGCCTGATTTCAGGCAGCATCTATTTGATAAACGACATAGCAGACCGGGAAGAGGATCGCAAACACCCCACCAAACGCCACCGCCCGATAGCCTCCGGGGCGCTGCCAGTGCCGGTAGCGACAGTCGCTGCCGCTATATTTGCACTGGGGAGCGTAGTCGGGTGCTATCGTATCAACATCCCCACCGGCCATATTGCCTGCGGCTATCTTATACTCACGCTGGCCTATACTTTCCTATTTAAGCATATAGTCATAATTGATGTACTGGCAGTGGCAGCAGGCTATGTGTTACGAGCGGCCGCCGGGGCAACGGCGATTCCGGTGGTTATCTCGCCCTGGCTGTTGATCTGTACCATCCTGCTGGCGCTGTTTCTGGTACTTAGCAAGCGTCGTCAGGAGCTGGTCGGCCTGGAGGAAGGCGCTGTCGCGCATCGGCCAATTCTGGGGGAATACAGCTCTTATCTGCTGGATCAGATGATTGCGGTGGTCACGGCGTCGACGGTGATGTCATACGCTGTGTATACTGTTCACGAAAGAACCGTGCAGGAAGTTGGTTCCTACCGGATGATGTACACCATACCGTTTGTGCTCTACGGCATATTCCGCTATCTATACCTCGTCCACCAAAAGAATCAGGGCGCCGCCCCTGACCAGGTACTGCTGACCGACTCACCCCTGCTAATCAATGTTCTCTTGTACACTGTGACGGTCGTTGCCATCCTGCATTTTGGCGGATAAACCTGTTGCTGCAGCCACCGGGCGAGACTCATACCAGCGGGCCGATTGCGACACGATGTAAATGCCTAAGACAACTACCAGTATCCCTACGATGCGCACCCAATTGACGTGCTCCTGAAGGAACACCACCGCTGCTATCGTAACAATCAAGAAAGCCCCACTGACAAATATCGGATAAGCAGCACTGAGGTCCATCATCCCCAAAACGGCCAGCCACAGCAGAGCTGATACGATGTAGACAACCATCCCCATCAGTACTTGCGGCTTGGATAGCACGTCCAAGTAATATCGCACCACGCCCATGTTCGTTTCAGTAATACTCCCACACTCGTTCATCCCCCACTTCAGCAACAAGTTGCCGGCAGGGGCGAGGATAATGCAGCCCAGCAATAGCAGAATCCGTATCATCCTTCAGTCTCCTTCGAGATATCCTTGCAGCGCACCAGGTACTGCAAGAATTCGCGTATTATCTTGACTATCACGCTGGGACGAGCCAGAGTGGACTCTCCCGCCTGGCGGGGAATGAACTCGACTGGAATCTGCTCAATAGTAAAACCCAGTCGCCGAGTCTCGGCCAGCATCTCGGCATCAATGAACGAGCCCTCCGAACGCAGATCCATCGCCTCGACTATTTGCCGCTTGAACAGTTTGAAAGGACAGTTCACATCCCTGACAGATACCTTCAGCAATATTCGCACCAATAAATTGTACGTGCGCGTGTACAGCCAGCGCAGCACGCCCTCATGCCGATTTGTCCGGTAGCCGACAACTACGCCGGCCTGTTCAAACTTGGGCAATGCCTCATGGACGTGAGCCAGATCGCAAGGAATGTCAGCGTCCATGTAGATGACGATATCTCCGCTACTGTTAGCAAGACCGGTGCGGATGCTACCACCCAGTTTGCGGTTGATCAGGTGGTGAACAACCTTGATGCGGGAGTCGCAGCCGGCCAACTGCTGGGCTATATCACTCGTACGATCGGTGCTGGCATCATTGACAATCACGATCTCATAATCGCCGTCGGCAGCTAAACCCAGCTCTCGCTGGGCCATCTGGACCGCACGATGGATGTTATCTTCCTCGTTGTACATCGGGTAGACAATGGATATCTTAGGCATCGCTGATTGCATCCTGCTTCCGTCTGTATCTACCCACTGTTACCAGCAGAACGAGCACAGCTATTACGCTAATCAGCGAAATAACCAGCCCCCAGCGCAGTGGTTGTGATTCATAGCGAACGGTGACGGTATGCTCGCCCGGTGGGACAGGCACGCCGCAGAGCACATAGTTGCTACGGTATATTGGTGCGATGCGTCCGTCCACGCGAGCTACCAGATTTGGGTGATAGGCCATTGAGAGCACGAGTAACACCTCGGGTTTGTGGCCATTCGTAGCGAGAGGCCCATAGATGTTACGGATATTGGTCTCTACGGACATCCCCTGCTCTTGGACAGTGGCCTCGATCTGTACTTCATCAAGCCGGAAGCTGCCGAACGGCCGCAACGTGTCCTCAACTGCTGTGACCCCCTCGGGCCGGAATCCCGGTGACAAGATCACATCTCGAGCTGCTTCTGGTGTCCGGCAGTAGCTGATATCAGACGACTCGGCGAGCCAGGCAAATGGCATCGGACGAGTCACTTGCCACAACAAAAACCGGCGGTGCGAATAGAGGGGCACCACTTCGGCGACCGGCACATCGGCCACCTTGCCGCTAGGTGGCTGAGCACGATCCGCCAAGCCAATGATATACTCGACGCCCAGCATTCGCAGCAGTTGAAGCGGCCGGGCGGCGCCACCGGGCTTCCCGGCGAGACCGTCGGGGATATACTTCTCAAAGACCTCGTACTGGCGCTGAGGCAGCAGCGCGTAACGGTAGCCCTCCACCACCGCCACATCATATAACACCGCGGTATTGGCGTGCAATATTTCGCGATCTGCCAGATACGGAGCCAGGTCCCCGCTTAGCCATCCCTGGTAGTCCGGCGGCGTGAAGTCCAATGAGTATAGCCGCGGATCGGTGTACTGCCGGCCGGGATTGGGATCAGCGTTGATGATCCTGGCCGTCTGGGGCGGGTCGGTGAAGTAGCCAGACGTGGTAGTGCCGTTGTGCGGCATCCCAAAGGCCAGCAGTTGCCAGGCCAGAACCGCAATACAGACGGCGGCGACGAGACGATAGTCTACAGCACCTATAGCCAGCAGGGCCGCAGCGACGGCGACCGCGGCCGTGCCGACCAGCAGCGCCCGCCAGTCAGTATTGCTCAGGCTCAGTCGCTCAACAAAAAAGCGGTACTTTTCGGCAGCTTTTTGCTTTATTTCAGCCTGTGACATATCGGCGCTGGCCGCATCTCGCCGCACCAGTCTGGTTAGCCCTTGCTTGACCTGCGCCTGGCCGATACGCACCCCAAGCATAACCAGGCCTCCTACCACAAGCGCCGCTATACACAAAGCAACGAGCTTTCTGGCCTGCCGGGTGCTGTGAGCGCCGGCCAGCGACTGCAACCCGGCTCCGCCCAACACCGCCAGTCCCAGCGTGGTCAACAGTAAATATCGCCCTGGCGCCCGGAAATAGTTGAATCCGGGCACTGTCGGCAGGATTTCATAGAGGGGATTGTACTTGGCCAGCGCCATAAACAGACCAAAGAAGATCAGAAAAACAAAATACCAACGGTGCCTGCAGGTAGACTGGCGGCTGAATAGGAACAGTATGGCCAGGAGCAGGGTGATACCGCCCGCATAGCCGCACACCTCGTAGTAGTGATCGTGACCGAAGTAGTTGTTCTCGGCGTAGGAACCCAGCATGGTAGGATGAATGTAATAGGCCAGATTGCGAGCACTCATCCCCAGCGCGCGCAAGTCCTCGGGCGTTCGCTGCGCGTGGCGCTGGGCAAACCGGGCCAGGCCAGCGGTGGGCACCAACTGCACAGCCGCCAGGCCAGCACCAAGTCCAACTATCACCACTGCAGCGACCGACAGCCGAACGAGACGTTTCCGCACCATTCCGGCGCGACTCCTTAGCAGGTAAGCGATAAGCAGAATCACCACCGCGAGCAGTTCGTAGAATACAATCTGGGGGTGACCGCCCAGAATTGACAGCGCCAGGGCCAGGGCAGCGCCCAGGAAGTAGCGATAGTCGGCACTGTCCAGCCCGGCAATCAAGAAGTACAAAATCAACGGCAGCCAGGCGCCGCTTTCCAGCACGGTGATAAACAGCACCTTGGAGATGAAATAGCCGGAGAAGCCGTAAACCAGCCCGCAGAACGCCGCCGCCGGCCAGCCCAGATTCAGCCTTCGCCCCAGCAGCGCAGCGAAAACAGCCGCCATCAAACAGTGCAGGTAAACCAGCAACGAGTAGGTATAGTAGTAAGGCAAGCCGAGGTAGGCAATGATGTGCAGAGGGTAGAAAGTGGCGCACTGCCCTTCGGCTAACAGGGGAAAGCCACAGCCCAGCTTCATCGTCCACAGAGGCAGATGGCCGTGCCCAACCGCATCCTGGGCCAGCTTGCGGAGCGGCATATACGCGACGGTGACATCATGCCAGAAAAAGACCTGCCCGGATAGTAACACCCGCCAGAACAGCAGCAGACCGAAACCAACCAGCACCAGAATTGTAAGTAGACCACCGCGGCGCATGCCCCATACCCTCAGACAAAACCTGTCTCACGTCTTTGAGGTAGATGAAGCCAGTAGTTCGCGATGGCAGCGGTTCTTACCTGCCGTCCAGCGCAGTGACATAGCGTGGCAGCCACGCCACAGTTCAAGCTGGCTAGCTGCAGCGCAGCCACACAGCAAAATTGAATTCGGGCAGACGGCGATCAATGACAAACTCGATGGGATCGCCACTGTCCAGGTATGAAGTCCGTTCGACCAGCAGCAGCGGTGAATCTACAGGGGCATTGAGATACTCAGCGTCACGGGGCGTAGCAGCCGTGGCGGTGATGGTCTGATGAGAGGCTGTAATCACAGTCCCGAACTCATCGCGGAGCACCTCAGAAAGAGCTTCGGTGCCCTTCAGACCCCGTTCAATTATCTCAGCCAGTTGGCTATATGGAAAGTAACTGCTCTGCAGCGCCAGGGGGTTGCCGTTGGCCAGACGCACGCGCTCAATAAATACTAAGCTGTCGTCGTCGGCAAGCTGCAATTGCTCGCTGGCTCTGGGCATATCATCGGGAGACATTCGCTCCAAAGTCAATACTATCGAGTGGGCCTGGCGCCCTCGGTCAGCCATCTCGCGGGTAAAGCACGGGATGCGGTCCTTTTCAATAAGCTCTTGAAAAAGGGGTGTAGTGTCAGTGACATAGGTGCCCCGCCCCTGCCGAGGAGAAACAATACCGCGCTTCTCCAGCTCGCGCAGAGCCTGTTTAACCGGAGCCAGACTGACCTCAAAGTGATCGGCAAGCTGCTGCTGGGTAGGAAGTTTGTCCCCCGGTTTCCAATGGGCCAGACGAATCTGCTCTTCGAGGATGCGCATTATCTGCACATACAGCGGCTCGCCATTGTGCTGTAAAAGTCGACCCAGTTCCAGAGGAGGCATTAAGTAACACCCGATCAAAATAGAGCACGAACTTGTATACTGATTATACCAAATATACTCTTTTCTTCGCCAAGTGTCAAGCTTGCCCGCACACGGGAACATTGTTGGATCCGGCAGGGCCCAAACGCCTCCTCTGCTTGACAAAACGCCCGATTTTCGGGTTCAATGGTATTCCAAGCACATCAAGCAGCCGGCAGTGAAGGGAATGACTGCCCCATGGCCATACGCTCCTCAATAGTATCAACCGGCCTGGCCGTGTCAGTAGTAGCTCTGCTATCAGCGGTGCCGAGCTGGTCGGCTTCTTCCTGGTTTGACGCCGCCAAGATGATGCCGACCAGTGCAGTGCGCACCGGGATGAAGGGCACTGCGCGCACTGTCTTTTCCGGTGTTGACATCGAAGAGTTCAACATCGAGGTCCTGGGGGTGCTGCCCAAATTTCAGCAAGGCTCGGACGTCATCTTGATCAGAATACTGGACGGGCCTGTGGTCGAGCAGAAGATGGGCATTTTCTCGGGGATGAGCGGCACTCCAGTCTACATAGGCAGGCGGCTAATAGGCGCGATTGCCTTTAGCTGGGCCTTCGAGAAGCAGCCTATTGCCGGGGTTACACCTATTGAGAGTATGCTGCGTGCCTTTGAGAAACAGGACAGCCATATCGAGGAAGAGTCGTCAGCGGTCGCACAGCGCCCCAATGGCGCCGTGGAACTGGCCGGTCACAAAGTGACGGGCGTGCGAGTGGTCAGTACACAGTTCGACCGAGCCTTTGTGGATGCTCACACTCTGGCACTGCGCCCGGTGACAACGCCGATATTCTGCGCGGGCTTCGGTGACAAGACTATCAACCATCTGGCTGAGTTCTTCGGTGGCTACGGCATCGAGGCCATTGCCGGCCCGGGGAACCTCCGCCGCGAGATAGACACTGAGCTACAACCCGGAGCCGCTGTAGGAGTTCAGTTGGTCTCCGGGGACTTCGATATCAATTCGGTAGGAACAGTGACCTACCGCGACGGCGATCGCCTCCTGGCCTTTGGGCATCCATTGATGAAGCTGGGCCAGACCCAGCTTCCGCTGACCACCGCCTGGGTTCACCAGGTGGTGGCAAAAATGGATTTCTCATTTCGGATGGCCTCCGGTATCGCCCCGGTGGGTACATTGAGCCAGGACACCGCGTGGTCAATAGCAGGCCAGCTTGGCTCGCTTCCCGAGACGATTCCCGCTACCTTTGAGATTCATGACCTGGACAATGACCTCTCGCACACTTATACAGTCCAGATCTCCAACGATCCGGCCCTGCGGCAAATACTTATTCTTATGTGCGGTTATGACGCTATCTCTGCCGCTTATGATGCTAACGACGAAGGCACCGTGGAAGTCTCCTTTGCCGTCGAGGGCGAAAAAGGTGCGACGGTCAGCCGAACTGATACTTTCGCATACCAAGGGGAACCGTCTTTCGACATCCTATGGGATATGCTGTCGACGGTCACGCTGCTGGAGAAGAATCGCTTTACCCCCCAGCGGGTCAGCGCCCTGAAGCTGTCCGCCAAGATCAGCCGCGAGAACCGAACTGCCACCATCGAGCGAGTCTGGGCCGAAGAGCCCGTCGCTCGCGCCGGAGAAGACGTCACTTTGCATGTGCTAATCCGCCCGATTGGCGAACAAGCAACTGAGAAAGTGGTTCGGCTGCATATGCCTCTGGAACTGCCCAAAGGCTACCTGCGGCTGGCGGTAAGCAGTGGCGGCTACGGCCGGATGCTGCGCTCAACCCTGCGGCTGTTGACCCCGGAATTTGATAAGCTGGAAACAGTTATCAAAGAATATGAACAGATGGAGCAAAATACGCAACTGCTAACGCTGGCTGCCATGCCCATGGTAGGCTTGCGAATCGGCGATATGCTGCTCAACAACCTGCCGAAGACGGCACTGTCTATCATCTCATCAGCTAAGCGTACTGACATAGCCACGGGCTACTCGAAACTGTCCGAGGTCATTGATACCCCGTATGTGCTGGATGGCCTGGCCGTGATGACGCTACCGACGGAAAATCGCCAGGGCGAGCGGGCCGGACCCAGGATTCCATCCAAGCCGCCACCCTCTGGCCCAGGTGGCCCGGCGATGCCCAGCACTGGCGAAAGCTCACAATTGGTCGGGGCCATTGCCAGCGGCCAGGTGCCGGCGGCAATGTGGTGGGCCCGCTCTGCTTTCCTCAGCAGGCAGGTGGATCGGCCCCCGCTGGCCCCGGCATTCAAACAGCTCCAGCCCGAGATGCCGCCGATGCCCGAGGGGATCAAGGAACTACTGGAAAAAGCCAAGCAGGAAGCTCCAGATGAGACCGAAGAAGAAAAGGATACTGAAGCAAAGAAAGAAGAGAAGGAGGCGGATGGCAAGGTCATTCGGGGCAGTAGCTCGTGGCTGCACGATTCCCCTGAAGACTACGAAGATGGCACTCTCGCCGGCCTGGGCGTGCGCGACGACGGCATGCTGATTACCACGCCTCCATGGCAAGTGGAGGTGACAGCGCCGGGCAATACCTGGTGGAGACTGGCGGCGGACTCGTCAGGCACTGTCTTTGCCGCAGAGGCGACAAGCGGAGACATCTATGCCTGGCAGGAGGGCAAACTCACAACTTACTTTGAAACCGGAGAAGCTCCGGTCAGCGCGCTTCTGGTCGGCAGTGACGGCCAGTTGTACGCAGGGACCTGCGGAGAGGGGAAGATCTTCGTCATAACCCAGCAGGACCAGGGCGAGCTATTTTGTGAGCTTCCCGCCGAATACATATGGGACATCCTGCCAGCGCCAAACGGTGGCCTGCTGGTCGCCACCGGTCCACGCGGACTCATCTACCTGGTTGATGAACAGGGCGAATACTCGCTATACGCCGACGTTCCGCAATCTCACGTCCTGTGCCTCGCTGTACGCAACGAAGTCGTCTACGCAGGCACCTCGGCGCCCGGCGCTGTCTATCAGATCGGCCCGCAGCGGCAACTTTTGGGAGTGCTGGACGCCGGCGACAGTGATGTGGCAGATCTTGTCTCCTGCAACGGCCAGTTATATGCGGCGACATTTGGTGAGCGTAGCAAGGGCTCCGTGTACCGCATTGATTCGTCCGGCGTCCCGCAGGCCATCTACCAGGATAGCAAGCATCCGATATTGACGCTGCTGGCGGCCGACGGGCGCATCTACGGTGGGGCGGCCTCGGAGGGGGCCATCCTGACGTTCACCGACGATGAACACTATACTACGGTCTATCGCAACAAAGACGCGGGGGCGATCCTGTGTTTGGCCGCCGGAGGCAAAGATCTGCTCTTCGCCAGCGGCAACAATCCCGGCCGACTGTTTTCGTGCGACTTATCTGGCGCTGACACCGGCCTGTATACCTCGGATGTGCTGGATGCAGAGCGTCTGAGCCAGTGGCAGCAAGTCAAGTGGTGGGTACAAGGCCAGCAGGCCAGCGAGGTCGTGATCCACTGCCGCTCGGGTAACACTGGCGACCATGATGAAGGCAGTTGGAGTAGTTGGTCGCGTCCCTATCAGAACGGCATGCAAATTGATGTGCCGCCTGGACGTTACCTGCAATACCGCGTGCAGGTTCCGGCAGATGCCGAGAATGCCAGTACCCGCTTGAAAGCTATAAGAATCAGCTATCTGCCTGCCAACCAGAAACCCAAGCTGAAGGTTAAGGCTCCCACCCAGGGCGCAGCGCTGCGCAACGAAGCCAAGATCGAATGGTCAGCGGATGACCCGGATGATGACAAGATTGCCGCCACGGTGTATCTGCGGCCGACCGACGGAGAATGGGAACAGATCGCCGGCCCCATCCAGGAAACCTCATACGAACTGGACACAACCGAGCAGGAACCCGGCAACTACGAGATCAGAATAACCATAACCGACCGCCCGAGCAATCCGGACAGCCAGTGGCAGGTAAGCCAGGTGGTCACCGGTGTGCGTATTGACAACGAACCGCCAACGCTGAGATTACAGCCGCCGTGCGGCGAGCAGGAAGATGCGAAGGTGACTCTGACCGGGATTGCCAGCGACGAGCAGACCGCCGTCGCCTCGGTCTCCTGGCAAGTCGAGGATAGTGATGAGTGGTGGGCAGCTCAGCCCGCCGATGGCGCCTACGACGAGCTGCTCGAAAGCTTCGAGATTGCCACTGGACAGCTCCCCGAGGATGCGGAGCAGATCGTGGTACGGGTCTGGGATGAGGCTGGCAACACCACGGACCAGAAGGTGCGCCTGCCCTGGGTCTCTGAAGAGAAGATTACCGAAGAGGAAGAAGAGCCGGAAGCCCCTCAGGAAGAGGAGCAGCAGCCCGCTGAGGAATCCTCAGAGGAAAGCCCCGCCAGTGAAGCAGCCAGTGGCTGACGGGCGACGCCAACTTCAGTGATTATCGCCGCAATCAGCTCAGCCGGCGTGACATCAAAAGCCGGGTTGTAGACATCAGCGCCCTCCGGACAAATGGGATCGGCCACCCGACCGGCCAGGTAGCAGACCTCTTCGGAACTGCGCTGCTCGATGGGAATCTCCTGACCGCTCGCCAGTGAGAAATCCAGGGTGGACAGCGGCGCGGCGACATAGAAGGGTACCTCGTGACGTGCGGCAGCTACCGCTATTGCGTAGGTACCTATCTTATTGGCAACATCACCATTGGCGGTGATGCGGTCGGCTCCCACCACGACACAGTCCACCTGGCCCGCCTGCATAAGCGAAGCGGCAGCGCTGTCGCAGATGACCGTGCAGGGAATGCCCTCCTGCTCCAGTTCCCAGGCGGTGAGCCGCGCGCCCTGCAGCAGCGGTCGGGTTTCATCCACCCAGACATGTATATCTTTGCTCTGCTGGTGCGCGGCACGAATCACCCCCAGAGCCGTTCCGTACCCGGCGGTAGCCAGCGCCCCTGCATTGCAGTGAGTAAGAATGTTAGCCCCTTTCGCAATAAGCTCCACACCGTGCTGCCCTATGCGTCGGCAGCGGTCAAGGTCGTCATCAACAATCCCCTGAGCTTCTTCTAACAGCACCTGGCGAAAGTCCTCCGGCGGCAGATCAGTGGACTGCTGGGCAAGTTGGCGCATCCGCTCCAGTGCCCAGAAGAGGTTGACTGCGGTCGGTCGCGTCGCCGCCAGTTGCTCGGCGGCAGCCTCCACGACTGAAATAAGCTCACTGGTGGAGTCGGCCCCGCTGGTGTACACAGCCAGGGCTACCCCCAATGCCGCGCTGCAGCCAATGGCCGGCGCACCGCGCACGCGCAGCGATTTGATCGCCTCGCAGACCTCCTCAAGCACATAGCAATCCTTCAGAACCAGCTCGCCAGGCAGAAGAGTCTGGTCAATCAGCCGAACAGCGGGGCCAGCCCTGGTCTGGGCCCAACAGACTGTGGGAGGCATTGCGGTAGCCATAGCAGGGGTCAGAGTCTATGTGCTGGCAGTTGGCGCGCCGGTCGGGACAATAGCTTCATGATACTCCTGCAGCGGTTTGACATCAATTTCGCCACTTTGCAGTGCCTCAATGCCCATTACCGCGACGATCGCCCCGGCGATAGTGGTGATGCTGGGCACATCGTAGGTAACCGCCTCGGCGCGGATACGCCGGTGGTCTTCGCGTGGCTCTTCGCCACGGGGCGTATTTATGATTAGATCAATGCGGCCTTCGTGGATGAGGTCAATGACGTTACGCCCGCGGGGGTCGGAGACACGGTAGACGACCTCGGCATCCACGCCCACCCGTCGCAACACTCCGGCGGTGCCCTCGGTGGCTACTATATCGAAACCCAGCTCGCCAAGGCGCTTGCCCAGAAAGATGACATCGCGCTTGTCGCGGTTGCGCACGCTGATAAAGACCGTGCCCCCAGTGGGCAGCTTATGGCCGGCAGCAATATATGCCTTGGCGAAGGCCGCCCCGAAGCGGCTGTCTATGCCCATTACTTCACCCGTGGACTTCATCTCCGGCCCCAGTACAGTATCTATGCCAGCAAACTTACTGAAGGGGAAGACCGGGCACTTGACGGCGATATGCTCGATATGCACCTCTTCGGTAAAGCCCAGTTCTTCCAGGGACTTACCGGCCATCACCCGGGCGGCCAACTGCGCCAGGGGCACGCCGATGGTTTTGCTGACGAAGGGTATGGTGCGGGAGGCGCGGGGGTTTACTTCCAGGACATAAAGGACCTCGTTGCGGATGGCATATTGAATGTTCATCAGCCCGACCACGCCCAGCTCGCGGGCCAGGGCCTCAGTCTGGAGTTGAATCTCGGCCAACTCCTCTTCGGCCAGGCTGAATGCTGGCAGGACGCAGGCTGAGTCGCCCGAGTGAATGCCGGCTTCCTCGATATGCTCCATAATCCCGCCGATAACGCAGCACTGCCCGTCGGCGATGGCATCAACGTCAACCTCGATGGCATCCTCCAGGAACTTATCAATCAGGACTGGATGTTCGGGGGAAGCTTCAATGGCCGCCGTCATATACTGGTCGAGCTGCTCGTCATTGTAGACGATCTGCATTGCCCGACCGCCCAGCACATACGAGGGCCGCACTACCACCGGATAGCCGATATCCTGCGCCGCCTCACGAGCACCCTCCAGAGAGGTTGCTGTGTCATTGGCCGGCTGCACCAGACCAAGCTTGTTAAGAACCTGCTTGAAGCTCTCTCGGTTCTCCGCACGCCGGATGCTATCGGGAGAGGTTCCGATGATGGGGACACCATGCGCCTCCAGACCTTCTGCCAGATTCAGCGGGGTTTGGCCGCCAAACTGGACGATGACTCCTACGGGCTTTTCCTTGTCACATATATTGAGCACATCTTCCAGGGTAAGCGGTTCAAAGTAAAGCTTATCGGAGGTGTCATAGTCGGTACTGACTGTCTCGGGATTACTGTTGACCATTATGGCATCGTAGCCGTCTTCCTGCAGGCCGAAGGCGGCGTGAACACAGCAATAATCGAATTCAATGCCCTGCCCGATGCGGTTGGGGCCGCTGCCGAGGATGATGATATTGGGCTTCTCGCCGGCGCGGAACTCGTCTTCACGTTCGTAGGTGAGATAGTAGTAGGGTGTATGAGCTTCGAACTCACCCGCGCAGGTATCCACGAGCTTGACGACCGGCTCGACACCCATCTCCCGGCGCATCTGCCGGATGGACTTCTCGTCGGATTTAGTGAGAACTCCGATCTGGCGGTCGGAGAAACCGGCGCGCTTCAACTGGCGCATATAATCCGAAGTTACCGCAGGCAGCTCCGCGCCCGGGTGTTGACGCAACTTAACCAGCTCATCCTGCATCTCGACAATCTCTTTCATATGGTGCAAGAACCACGGATCAATACGAGTCAGCTCATACAATTCCTCCAGGCTGAGCCCCTTGCGCATAGCGCCGCGCAGTTGGAAGAGGCGATCCGGATGCGGGGTAGTAAGCAGTTCGCGCAACTCCTCGGCTAGTAGCTGGTCGTAGTGGGTACCGCGACCATCTCCGCCCAAGCCAAAGCGGTCAATCTCCAGGGAACGAATTGCCTTCTGCAGGGATTCCTTGAAGGTCCGGCCGATGGCCATAGCCTCCCCCACCGACTTCATCTGGATCATAAGCTGAGGATCAGCACCCGGGAACTTCTCGAAGGCCCAGCGCGGTATCTTGGTGACCACATAGTCAATGGTCGGCTCGAAGCAGGCCGGGGTCTCGCGGGTAATATCATTAGGTATCTCATCAAGCGTATAACCCACTGCCAGCTTGGCGGCAATCTTGGCGATGGGAAAGCCGGTGGCCTTGGAAGCCAGCGCCGAGGAGCGACTAACGCGCGGATTCATCTCGATTACTACTATCCGGCCATTCTCGGGGTCCACCGCAAATTGGATATTGCTGCCCCCGGTATCCACGCCAATCTCACGCATCACCCGGATGGCCAGGTCCCGCATAATCTGGTATTCGTCGTCAGTGAGCGTCTGGGCGGGGGCGACGGTAATCGAGTCGCCAGTATGAATCCCCATCGGATCAAAGTTCTCAATAGGACAGACGATCACCACATTATCCCGGTGGTCACGCATCACCTCCAACTCATATTCCTTCCAGCCGATGACCGATTGCTCCACCAGAACCTCGTTCATGGGACTGGCATCCAGTCCCCGAGCAGCGACCACCTCCAGCTCCTCCATATTGTGCGCAGTGCCGCCGCCGGTTCCCCCCAAGGTTGCCGAGGGTCTAATAATCAGAGGAAAGCCAATCTGGCGCGCGGCATTGCGGGCGTCACCGACGGTGCTAGCAAAGGCGCTCTCCGGCATTTCCAGGCCGGCAGCCAGCATAGCATCTTTGAACAGCTCGCGGTCCTCCGCCTTCTTGATGATCTTGCGCTTGGCGCCGATAAGCTCGACATTGTGACGAGAAAGCACACCGGACTCCGAGAGGCTGAGCGCCAGGTTGAGTCCCGTCTGTCCGCCCAGGGTAGGCAAGAGTGCATCCGGCCTCTCCTGAGCGATGACTCGGGCCACGCTTTCGGCGGTTAGGGGCTCAATGTAAGTACGATCAGCGATTTCGGGGTCCGTCATAATGGTAGCTGGGTTGGAGTTAACCAGCACCACCCGATAGCCTTCCTCGCGGAGAGCCTTGCAGGCCTGGGTGCCGGAGTAGTCAAAATCACAGGCCTGGCCGATAACTATCGGGCCTGAACCAATTATCAGTATTGTCTGAATGTCTTCGCGCTTCGGCATAGATACCCCAAATGCACCTAAGCAAGGCAGACTCGTCGCAGATCGCCGCTTCTGGCTGTTTAGGCAGTGTAAGTGCAAACGCCTGCGCAGTTTCCTCCACGTAGTTCGCTGTCCAACCCCGATGTTCCTTCCCACCGGTCGGCAGACAGATCAGTAGCTGCCCAGGCTACCGGGCAGAGGCCTCGTCTGTTTAAGCTACAATGCCAACTCGCCGCCTAGCTCGAGGGCGCGATTGTAGATAGCCACCAATCGATCAGTTACATGGGTCACGTCAAATTGCTGAGCTGACCGTTGCGCCCCCTGGGCCAATTTGCCACGTAGGGTGGAATCATCCACCACTCTCAGTATCTTCTGAGCCAGTCCCTCGGCGCCATCTTCAACTTCGCTAAACAATCCATTGACGCCATCGGCAACCATATCTGTGGCGCCCGGTGCCCGCAGAGCCACAATTGGTGTGCCGGCGGCCATCGCCTCCGTATACGCTAGCGGTTGAGTCTCACTCAAACTGGTTGTTACCATGACATCTATGGCCGCCTGATAGGGCGGAATATTTTCATGGGGGACACTGCCAACAAGGAGAACGCGCTCCCCTGCGGGGATATCGCGGACCTGCCGCTTGAGGCTCTCCATTTCTGCTCCCGCTCCCACCAACACGAAGGCAGCTTCGCTGTGCTGATCCAGGACCTGTCCGACGGCTTCCACGAGCATTTTCAGGTTCTTCTCACGCGACAGCCGTCCAACGAAACCAATCAACACCACTTCATCGTCAATGCCCAACTCCTGGCGTACCCTACTGCCGTCTACCTCGGCAAAATCGCTAACTCGAATGGGATTAGGCAAGATCTCGACAGGCGTAGTGACGCCCTGTTCTTCAAGCCGGCGACGAGTGGATTGGGCCGGCGTAGTCACTATCTGACATTTGTTGCAGTAAGAGGTCACCCGCAGATTCAGATACATCTCGACCAGAGCAGTGGGCAGGGGAACCAGTGGGGCAAACAGTTCGTACTCAGTGTGAACGGTGGTGACCAGCGGGATGTCACTCCAGCGCGCATACCAGGCCCCCCAGGCTCCCACCCACACCGGGTGCTGAGTATGGACAACCTCAAACTGGCGACCCCGAAGAGCTTTCATCACCGCAGAGGAATACGGCACAGCAATGGAATAGTCCAGGTCGAGGGGAAGCGGCAACGCCGGAAAGCGGGAAATATTGTCGGGATCACTGCGCAAGTCGTATTCTTGGGGAGCTGGCGCAAAGATAGTGACCTCGTGGCCGGCATCAAGCAGCCCCTCTCGATACGCAGCCACACAGTTAGCTACGCCGTTGACAGCCGGGTGATATGTATTGGTGAAGATGGCTACCCGCATAGCTATTTCGCCATAGCCTCTGCCTTCTCGCGGAGGATTGTTGCCACCCGCCCGTTGCTGAAGGTTTCCACTATAGCGCGGGTCTCCGCTTCGTCGGCAGCACTATACAGCGGAGCAACCCGCTCAGCCAGCCGCTCCTGGGCCAAGGCGTACTTATCGGCCGACAGATCACGGGCGGTATCGAAGATTCCCTGGAGCACCTCGGCGTCCAGGCCCAACTCTGGTGCAGCTAGAAGTTCGGCATGGACAGGGGCTTCATCAGCGTAGCTTGAGCTGGGCATCTCGCGCAGCCAGGTCAGTAGCTCGCGGGCCCGGGCATGGGCGTCGCTGCCACCCGCAAGCCTATCAACCTGTTCCGGGGTCAATATCTCTCGAATCTTCTGGACGTACGCCTCCTGCTCGCCAGCCAACTCAGCCTCGATTCTCTCCACTTTCGTCTCCAGCTCCTCCAGTTGCTGGTCAACAGCACCCGAAACCGGCTGCCCACCGATTAGCATCTCGCGCTTGTTGACCAAAAGCGGAGCCATCTGGGTGACTACTGCATTCTTGCGCTGCTCGTACTGGACTTTCAGACTGTGTAGCTGGTTGACTACCGGAATAAGATCTTTTGTCTGGGCTAAAGATAGACCAATATTGTTAAGCCGGTGAAGTAGCTGTACGTCGGCCCTGAGGTTATCTACCTGGCTCACACTGGTCCTAGCCAGCCGCCGGTCCGACGTGTATTGGGGCCGACAAGAGGTGAGGACTGCGGCAGTGGTTACCAGCAGACAAAGTATCAGCGAGCCGTGCAACGCTCGCTGAGGGACAGTGGCGTCTGCCATTTTGGTTTCAGCTCCGTTCGATCCTGGTTCGGGACGTAATGGAGTTATCTAGCGAACGACTCAGCAGCCATCTGGAGAAACTCGGCGTTGGTCTTCGTCTTGCGCAACCCGGCCAATAGAGTTTCCAGGGCCTCAGGGGGTTCCATATTGTGCAATGCCTGGCGAAGCTGATATACAGACTGCATCTCCTCATCATCGAACAGCAGCTCCTGATGCCGGGTGGAGGAGCGGATGATGTCCACTGCCGGGAATATGCCCCGATCGGCCAGCTCCCGGGAGAGTATCAAATCAAGATTGCCGGTTGCTTTGAACTCTTCAAAAATCATATCGTCCATACGGCTGCCCGTTTCGACGAGAATCGTGGCCAGGATAGTGAGGCTTCCGCCTGCTTCGATGTTCCGGGCCGCGCCCAAGAAGCTCTTGGGCCGGTACATAGCGCTCGGGTCCAGGCCCCCCGAGAGTGTACGCCCGCTGGGATCTATGGTCAGATTGCTGGCCCGCGACAGGCGGGTGATGCTGTCCAGCAGCACCACCACGTCCTCCCCCTGTTCGACCAGGCGCTTGGCGCGAGTCAGAACAAGCTCGGCGACTCTCATATGGTTTTCCGGAAGTTCGTCGAAAGTGGAACTGATGACCTCGCCTTCAACCGACCGGGCAATATCAGTGACCTCCTCGGGACGCTCATCAACAAGCAGGATCAGCAAGCGCAGGTCGTCGTAGTTGGCGGTCATACAGTTGGCAAGCTGCTTAATGACGGTGGTCTTACCGGCTTTAGGAGGCGAGACAATTAGGCCTCGCTGTCCCCGGCCGA
This sequence comes from bacterium, assembly GCA_030615605.1. Taxonomy (GTDB): domain Bacteria; phylum Armatimonadota; class Zipacnadia; order Zipacnadales; family Zipacnadaceae; genus JALGTD01. The sequence continues at coordinate 132,033 of JAUWYY010000006.1, read as the reverse complement.
TTGGAGTTATGATGTCCAGCAAGCGGCCCGTTATGTTGGTGGGGTCGTCGGTCTCCAGGTGAATGCGCTCATCGGGATAAACCGGGGTAAGGTCTTCGAAGTCAGGACGATGCCCGACCTCTTCAGGAGGGACGCCGTTTATGGTCTGCACCCGCAGCAGTGACCAGTAGCGCTCGCTGTTCTTAGGCGGCCGCACCGGTCCGCTAATCACATCACCAGTGCGCAGATCGAATCGTCGGATCTGGCTGTCGGCAACATAGATATCTACAGCCGGATCCGGCACGTAACCGTTGACCCGCAGGTAGCCACGTCCGTCAGCCTGCACCTCCAGGACTCCGTACTGATACTTATTCCCATCTTGTTCACTTTGGGCCTTGAGTATCGTCATACACAGGTCAAACTTCTTAAGGCTCGAGTAGCCAGCAACGTCCATGGTGCCAGCTACCTCGCGCAGTTCGTCTACCGTCTTTTCCTTCAGATCTGATAGGTCTAACATAGCGCACCTCTCGACAGCTTACTCACTGGTTCGTGGTTTGGGTACTACAGCATCTTCATCAAGCACTGCTACAAAGGGCAGATTGCGAAAGCACTGGGCATAATCCAGACCGTAGCCCACCACAAACTGGTCAGGAATCACGAAGCCGATATAGTCAAGTTCCACAGGTATCTCCCGGCGGGCTGGCTTGTCTATCAGCGTACAAACCTTCACAGAAGCAGGTTGGTGAGCCTCCATCAGCCCCACCAACTCGGAAACTGTCCGACCGCTGTCAACAATATCTTCAATAACCAGTACATCCTTACCAGTCAGCGACAGCTTCAAGTCCCTGGTAATCGAGATCTGACCGCGGGAGACCGTACCGTTTCCATAACTGGAAGCATCCAGGAAATCAACTTCACAGGGCCTATCGAGCTGGCGCATCAGATCGGACAAAAACACAAAGCTGCCCGTAAGCACCCCTATCAGCAGCAACTGCTTATCCCGATAATCAGCAGCAATCTGCCGGGCAAGCTCGGCGATGCGCGCAGCAATCTGCTGTTGAGTAATAACTACTTCGACGATGTCTCCGTCGCAGTATGGCACCGATGACCCTCTAAGCGCAGCCTGCTGCAATATTGCGGGAGTACACTGCTCGACGATGATAGCTGGTCTTTCTCCCATGGAGAAGTCTATCTCGTATATTGGCCATAAAGCCTAAATCTTCAAGGTTTGCCATCGACTCGCCGACCACCAGCTCAACAACTCATGGGGGAACCACACACACTATGGAAATTACGTGAAGGATTAACTAAAGAAACCATTAGGTCGTAACTGTAACCGGCCGCCCATATCTAAACCTACCTCGGAACGCCAGTACAAAGAGGAGGTGTACCTACTCGTCGCAGTTTCGCTATTGATATATCAAACTCTGGAAGGCGTGAAAATCAGCCGAGGGTTACCATGAATCATACAGTATTATAATGATACAGGAAGTCTTTGTCAACTAACTCGAGCAACATATGGCAGGTAGCGCGGGATTCTGCGCCAACTTCAGGATAAAACGATCCCCGTGACCCGCCTGCTATGGTTGGCATCGGTTGCCCACTTTCGAAAAGCAGGCTCAGCCGTATTGCTATCTCGACTCCTCCTCTGCCAAAGACGCAGCAATCTTCTCGCGGGCCTCTTTGATCAATGGAGAAATCTGCTCGGTGGTAAAAGTGCGCTGCTCGAAGGTCCGCCTCTCCAGCGTTTCCAGAAATCCCTCGAACTCCTCAAAGTATGATCCGTAAATATGGAACGAATCAGCGATGTGATTGTACTGACCAACCCGTATGGGCCGTCCTATTCTATCAGACAACCGCTCAGCCAAAAGTTTCTGCAACTCCGTGAAGGCATACATGTTCATATAGGCAGCCTTAAAGGCGTCGTTGCTACGGATATGGGCTGACATCACCAGTTGGTCATCGAAGACGCGGCACCAGATGCGCTGCAAACACGGAGGATGCTCGCCGCGGTTATCGGTGCCCGGCTTCCACAGAATTGCCTGAGCGCGGCGCGTATGTGGGGCCTGCGCCAACTCGTCAACGATCAGCTCGAGCTGATTGACAGGCTTGTCTGACGAGGAGGGGCGATACGCAGCCAGCCGCTCGTGATAGGTATACGACCATTTGCCGGCCTCCGGGTCAATCCAATCGTCGTGAATGCCATCAACAACTTCCTGGCGATAGACCTCCAGATCGTAGATACCCCCTGGCAAAGCCCGGTGAATGCGCGGCTCAGCAAAGGGATCGACAACAGATAGCACCAGCGTGGCATCACGGCTGGGCGGATCATCGGGCTTATCGTACTCGGTTGCGATGCGCGCGCCTCGTTCCCAGGTCTCAACTACCGCTCGCTCCCAGCCCTCCGCTAAATTGGCGGCCTGCAAGTGAATAACCGGTAGGGTAAGACTGTTTGACATCCGCAAGTCCTCTCCAAATCTAACTCCGGTCACATCCACCGCCAGGGCTCACCGGAGACTGAATCGGTACGGTACGCCACATTACGTGAGTAATAATTCTCCATAAGTGCTGTTTACCCTTCCTCCACCTACCGCCGTTGCTGGCAGAGGTATGGCGGCTCCGCAACCTGTTACCAATCCGTAGAGCCAGGCGCAGGCAAAGTGCCAACGCTTGACCGTAGCTACCAGATTGCGTAGAATCTACCTGAGTCTGCGTCTTACCATTAGCGAACCTAACGACTAGAGGCGATTTTAACTTGCATAATAGTGCTGCGCAAGTAATACTGCTGGGCGACGGGATGGGCGGGCGACCGATACCCAGTCTGGACGGCCAGACCTGCCTGGAAGCCGGTGACTATCCGGCACTCGATGAGGTCGCAAAGGGCGGCGAGTGCGGATATATGGACCCGATTCGACCCGGCCAGGGAGTCGGTAGTGACACCGGGCACATGGCCATTCTCGGTTACGATCCACTTGTCCACTACACCGGCCGAGGGCCGTTTGAAGCCAAAGGCGTCGGCATTGACGTCCAGCCCGGCGATGTGGCCTTCCGCTGCAACTTCGCTACCATCGAGAACGGTGTCATCAAGGACCGTCGCGCCGGTCGGATTACCGAGGGCACCGACCAGCTATCGGCAGCCGCTAATAAAGCATTCAGTGATGGCGTAGACGGCGTGGAGGTGATCTTCAAGGAGTCGGTGGCCCATCGGGCGGCGCTGGTCCTGCGCGGCGAGGGGCTTGACCCGCGCGTCACGGACGTAGACCCCCACGAGGCCGGTGTCGAGGTGCCCCGGTGCCGGCCCACTGCCGAGGCGTCGGATGACCCGGCTGCGCAAAAGACCGCCGCGATAATCAACAGATTCGTCCAGTGCGTCCAGGAGATCTTTGAAAGCCACGAAGTCAACCAGCAGCGGCGTGCTGAGGGGCTACTTCCCGCTAATATAGTTATGCCTCGGGGAGCAGGCGCCGCGCCTCACTTGACGCCATTTTCCGAGCAATATGGTTTGAGCGGCGCTATGATAGTGGAAGTGGACATTGTCCGGGGTCTCGGGTTATACCTGGGGATGGATGTCATTGACGTGCGCGGTGCCACTGGGGGGATAGATACGGACGAGATGGCAATCGCCCAGGCAGTAGTCGAAGCCGCCGCCAGCCACGACTTTGTCCTGTGCAATATTAAGGCTCCTGACGTGGCTGGGCACGACGGCAACGCCCAGCAAAAGATGGAGGCTATTGCTAAGGTAGACCGCGCTGTCGGCCATCTTCTGAATGCCCTGGATTGGGACAGCACCGTGTTGATGGTTAGCGCAGATCATTGTACACCCGTCACCGCAATGGATCACACTGGCGATGCCATCCCGGTGGCTTTCTACGGACATGGCGTGCGGCCTGATGGGGTGAAGAGCTTCGGAGAGCGGCCCTTCGCCACTGGGAGCGTCCAGCGAGTCCGCGGGCTGGACATAATGAGTATTATGGGCAACTATGCTGGTAGCCTGGCCACGTTTGGTGCCTGATGAATCGCGCAATTGTCTATAACCTGCTTTGCGCCCTACTCGTGGCTGCCCAGCCGAATTCAAGCTGGGCAGCGCAAGAAGAGTTGCGCATTCGGCTGGAGAATCGCCAGGGCGGGGCGATCGCCGTCAGCCGCGATGCGGGCAGAAGCTGGCTGGCAATCGGACAGGTAACTTCACCGGCCAATGCTGTCAACCAACATAGTTACAATGCCAGCCGCTGGGTGCCCGACAGTACTGTCGCTGCCACCGCGGTCAACGCCATTCACATTAAGGTAGCCAACGCGGCACAGACTGGCTACGGCATCACCTTCAGTCTGGTGCCAGCCGGAGAAGTGGTGGGAGCGGCCACCCGCAAGTATTCGAGCGTGATCGCAACTGATATGCCACCGGGTAGCGGCCTGTTCGGGGGCCTGGGCCCGCATGTAGGCTCTCCGGTCTATATCGAGGGCACAGGCGGCAAGCTGGGCAAGCTATCCGGCGATTATCATCCGGCCATCGGCGATGTACTGATAATTGTTCGCCAGCAGCCACCACAGCGTTTGACACATATTGATTTTGCAGACGAATTCGGTGAAGACTTCACCACCACTTACGCTGATGTGAGATATATTGATTTCGCGAACGAATTCGGTGGAGACATCACTGTTACTTGCACTGACGGCAGCCGCCAGGTTATCGGCCTGGTAATGCGGCCGGTGTGTGGGATTGGGCGATTTGAGGGTACCAGATATGCGGCAGCGGGGCGGCTGCGCGCCAATCATGCCGGAGTGATTGACATCTCGACGTCACCGTACGGGCTGGTGGGCGGATTTCAGATCATTCCCGCCGACCATGCCAATGACGCGGAAGTCGCGTATGTCAAGACTAACACGCAGTGGATGGTGGTGGGCCCACGCCAGGGTCCATGGCAGCGCAATGAAAGCTGGAAGGGCGCAGCGCCGCTATTCTCTGGCTACCTATATCCCAGCTATCGGCCTGATGACCTAACCGGAGGCTATGCCAACTGGCTACAGCGGACGCTGTCACGTTGCCAGGTACTGGCAAAGACTGGCGCAGGAGACTGGGACCTGCTGCCCCGGATTGCTCTGGATCCGGAGGCTACGGAAACTAATAAACCACCCGAGGGCAATCGCACCTGGCGTATCAGGGCTAGCCTGGATGTCCGGGAGCCGCTCCCAGCAGCAGCACAGCGCGCGCTTATTAATCTGCGGGCGGTCCGGATCAGGCTGCCGCAAGAGCTGTACTGGCCGGAATAATTGCCCTATTCTGTACAACGAGGAGCACTAAAGCCAGTGGTCTCTGAACGCCGGCAGCTCCAGAGAATGATAGAGACTCACGACAGGCCCGTGCTGGTTGTGAGCCTGCCACGCAACGAGGTACAGTTTGCGGAGGCGGCTCAGGCCGGCGGCGCTGATGCGGTGAAGGTTCACATCAATGTCCGCCACCACGCCAGTGGCACGGTCTTCGGCAGCCTCCGGGAAGAAAGCGAAGCACTGGAGGCGATAATCGAGGTGGGCCTGCCGGCAGGCATTGTGCCCGGCGCCGAGGCGGCCATGGCCAGCCCTGATGATATGCAGAAACTGGACGAAATGGGCATTGATTTCTTCGATGCCTATGTCCATCAGATGCCGGCGGCAATGCTGCAGATGGAGACGCAGATGTCACGGATGATCGCTCTGAGCCACCGCCAGCGGCAGGCGAATTTTTCGCTGGGCCCCTGCGCCGCCTGGTGTGACCTCATCGAGGCCTCAATTATCGAGCCTGACGGCTACGGCCAGCCGCTAACCGTAGCCGATCTGTGTGACTATGCCGCCATCTGCACTGCCTACCCTGACATTCCGGTGCTGGTGCCCACTCAGCGGCGTATCAGGCCTGACGAATTGCCTATATTGACGAACTGTGGCATTAGAGGGATAATTATTGGTGCGGTGGTAACCGGCGATGAGCCAGCAACGGTCAAGCAAACCACTCGCCGATTCGCAGACGTGCTGACATAGCCAGGGGTGCCCTGGCAGTGCAACTAGGAGGTAAATAGTACCGTGACACTCAGACATCGGCTCCATCGAGTGATCTACGTCCCGCTCGACGACCGTCCGGTGAATACGGAGCGGCCCCGCCTGCTGGCGCAGATGGTTGACTATGAGCTGATAACCCCGCCAGCTATTCTCCTGGGCCGCTACCGCACACCCGGGCGCCCCGAGGAGTTGGCCGACTGGCTGACCGCCCAGGTTGATGAGCCCCACGCGGCCGACTGTCTGATACTGAGCCTGGATATGCTGGTCTACGGGGGACTGGTGGCCTCGCGCAGCTCCCAGCTATCTCTGGAAGAAACCGCCGTGCGACTGGAAGTACTTGCTCAACTCAAGAAACAGGCTCCCGGCATACCCATCTATGCCAGCAGCGTAATTCTGCGGGAGGCTCCCGATAGTTGTATCAGCGGCATGGATGACTACCGCCAGGAGCTACAACAATACTCACAGTTAGTGGCGGAAGCTGGTAGAAGCGACGCAGAAAGCCAAAATTCGGAGGAGCCGGGCACCGGCATACCCGCTGCCATCTTGCGGCGCTACCAGCAAGTGCGCGAGCGTAACCATCAGATCAATCTTCAGGCTATCGAGGAGTTGGCGGCCGAACGGATAGATTTCCTGGCCTTGCCCCAGGACGACGCCCGGCCCGCAGGCCTGCCCCAGGTCGAACAGGCCCGGCTGCAAGATCGTATTGAGGAACTGGACGTAGACGAGCGAGCCATGATATATCCGGGCACCGACGAAGTTGCCATGACGTTGTTCGCACGCTTTGTCCACCGGCACATGGAAAAGCAGCCCGCGATCAAGGTTCAATGGGTTGACCCCAGCGCCAGCGAGCGCATAGCCCCTTACGAGGACCGCAGCATCAGCGAAACAGTGGCCGCGCAGGTGAATGTAGTAGGCGGGCGCCTGACCCAGCAGGCCACGGAGGCCGACCTGATTCTGCTGGTCAATCCACCCAAAGAGTCAGATGATGAGGACCGCAAGTCGCTAATTCGTAAGTCATTGATCGACATTGAGCAGGCAGCCAGCACCCGAGGGGTAGCCATCTGTGATGTCGCCACCCCCAACGGAGCAGACGACGAGTTGGTCAACGCTCTACTGGACAGCGAGTTGAACCTGGTAGAGCTACTGGCCTTCTCGGGCTGGAATACTGCGGCCAACTCCATTGGTTCAGCGCTGGCTCATGCCAGTCTGCGCCTGATCGCTCGGCAGGACAAAGGCGCTTTTGATCTGGCCCACCTGTTTACCAACTTTGCTCCGATGCGCTATCTGCAACTGCTCAACTCCCTGATCAACACCGAACGCGCCCACTTGCAGTTGCTGTTCCTAAGCCTGATAGACGATTGGCTCTACCAGACGCGGCTGCGTCCCCAACTCAAAGAAGAACTACATCAAATGGTTGACGATGGTAGCTCTGACCTTACGGAGCTGTACCCTCGGGCCCAGCAGGTGCTCAGCAACCAGCTAGCCCAGGCGGCCGCTGATTTGTGGATGAAGCATTTCTGGGGCAAAAGCTGTGTGCAAGTCGGCGAGGGCGAGGAGCGCAACGATATCGTCCTGGCCGAGCTGGAGGAGACCCGCGTGAACCTACCTTGGCGGCGACTGTTCGAAGTAGCGGTCGAGTTCGACATCAATTTGGAACTGGTCGCTGACAAACAGCAGACCTAGACATAAACTGCCACCGAAGACCCACCGGCTCCTAGCCAAGCAGATCGCCCACAACAGCAGCGGTGTCGCGGGCGATCATCAGCTCCTCGTCAGTAGGAACTACCAGGATATAGCCAGGGCTGTTAGCCGCACTGATAACGGCGACCTCTCGGTCATCGCCAATGCTGTTATTGCTGGCCTCATCGAGATCCAGGCCAATCAACTCGAGGCCCCGTACACAGTCGCGGCGAATCTCGGGGGCATTTTCGCCAATCCCGGCGGTGAAGACCACTGCATCTAAGCCACCCATGGCGGCAGCATAGGCCCCGATGTATTTCCTTACGCGGTAGCAGAATATGTCCACGGCTAACTGGGCCCGCGTGTTGCCATCCCCAGCAGCCTGCATTACATCCCGCATATCGCTGCTCACCCCTGAGATGCCCAAAAGCCCGCTCTCCGTGTTAAGAAGCCGATCCACCTCAGCAGCATCCATATCCATCGCGCGGATCAAATGCAGGGAAATGGCCGGATCCAGATCGCCACTACGCGTGCCCATCACCAGACCTTCAAGCGGCGTAAAACCTAGCGAACAATCGACAGAACGGCCCCCACAGATTGCCGTAACACTGGCCCCATTACCCAGGTGACAGGTAACGAGTTTCTGCCGCTCGGGGGGAATGCCCTTCGCCTGCAGATACTGCGTCGCCTCAATAGCCACATAGCGATGAGAGGTGCCGTGGAAGCCGTATCGGCGGATGTTATGATTCCGATACATCTCGTAGGGCAGTCCGTAGACAAACGCATGGGCTGGCATCGTCTGGTGGAAGGCAGTATCAAACACCGCGACCATCGGGATATCCGGCAAACGCTGCCGACAGGCCCGAATACCTTCCAAATTAGGCGGATTGTGCAGCGGAGCCAGCTCACAGAAATCTTCAATCGCAGCAATAACCTCATCGTCAATCAGAGCCGACTCGGTGAACTGCTCGCCGCCGTGGACCACGCGGTGGCCGACTGCCTCAATCTCTTGAAGAGAACCAATCTGACCGTGCTCAGGATCGGTCAGCACCTCAACGACGTGGTCGAAGGCGACAGTATGATCGGGCATAGGAGCGCTGACCCTGGCTGTGGCCTCGTCGCTGTATTGGTGGGTCAAAACGGCATCGTTGCCCCCGTTTATGCCCACGCGCTCGGCCAGGCCCGAACAGACTGACCGATCGCCTTCAAACAGTTCATACTTCAAAGAAGAACTACCACAATTGACCACCAGCACTATCACGGAACATTTCTCCTACCCGAGACTAGTCCAACAGCAAACAACGGAGGAAATTCTAAGCATAGCGGAGCGATCAAGAACTAGCTACCTGCCCAATGTGGCGGCCATCGTATTGACCTGGGAAGATAGGGTCTGCCGGAATTCTCTATTCTTCTTCGCCGAGCCGTAGGCGACTCTCTTCGACTGCCGCTGGTTCACTAAGCAATGCTTTGCGGGTCTTGTCAACGGTCGCCGATATGCGATTGACATAGTTGTCGAGCCGCTCGACGATGCCCCGCGCCCAGGTCTCAGCTTCAGCACGCACGGCCTGAGCGTCAACACGAGCCCTGTCCAGTATTTCTTCAGCGCCTTGCTCAGCCTGCTTAACGATTTCATCATTAGAGATCAGCAGTTGAGCCTGCTCCCGGGATGCTCCCAGGATCTTAGCGCGCTCCTCGTGGGCCTCCTGTAGAATACGATCACGGTCACGACTGACCTTATTGGCCACGCTCATTTCCTCGGGCAACGCCGAGCGCAGGCGGTGGAGCACATCGAAAAACTCTTCGGCATTCATTACTGACTTGCCAATAAAGCCGGGGATAATACGAGTATACCACTTCTCCCCTCCCTCGCCCATCAGTTCAAGTTCCTCAATGAGAGTCAGTATATCCATCTGCCACCCTCCCTGACACGTCAATATTTAGTGCGATCCGCCTACCTTATCTTGCAGTCGCTTGTATGCACCATTCGGCACAAATTGGCTGACTTCGCCGCCCCGGCTGGCAACTTCCTTGACCAGACTGGAACTCAAGAAGACATAATCGGGATGCGGAACCAAAAAGACCGTATACAGCTCAGGAGCTAGCTGCCGATTCATCCACGCCATCTGCATCTCGTGCTCGAAGTCCGAGACGGCACGCAAGCCCTTTATGAGAGCCACAGCTCCACGCTGTCTGGCATAGTCTACCACGAGTCCCTCAAAGCTGTCCACCTCGACATTGGACAGATCCTGGCAAGCTTCTCGGACCATGGCTACCCGCTCTGCCACGGAAAACATCGGCTCTTTCTCCGAATCTTCGGTCACCGCCACGAACACTCTTCCAAACATCTGGCTAGTCCGGCGAATTACATCCATATGCCCCTCGGTGATTGGATCAAAGCTTCCCGGACATATCGCGATATGCTCAGTTTTCGGTGTGGTCATTAGCTTACCCTCTTACTCGCTGGCACCAAGGTAGTAAAAGTCGAGACGGCTCTGCCCGAACTTCTTAACTTTGTCCGGTTCAATATCACGGAGCAGTGGTTCACTTAGGTCATGTTGAATGACCACAATCCCTCCCGGAGCTACACCCTCCTGGTCAATAACCAGTCGCTCAGCCAATTCCGGCAGGTCAGGACTGTCGTAGGGCGGGTCCGCAAAGACTATGTCGAAAGGCCCATGAACCTGAGCGATCCGTGTCCACACGGCGGGCAGTCGGCCCCGCACCACTATTCCGCCCTCAGATAGATTAGTATTCTCCAGGTTCGCCCTGATGACCTTCGTGCAACGAGAATCACTGTCAGCGAACACGACCAGCTCTGCTCGGCGACTGAGCGCCTCGATACCGACCGCGCCGCTGCCCGCATATAAATCAGTAAACCTCGCTCCCCGTATCGCACTTGCCAGACTTGCAAAGAGCGTCTCACGCATGGCATCGGTGGTCGGACGAATGTCCGCACCCGGGGGCACTTTCAGCGGCAGCGAGCCAGCATCACCTGCGATGACCCGCAATTGCCTCCTCACAGTGTCCAGTCCTGGCCTTCCTGACTGTGCCGTGCCAGGTAGTGCTTCAGGGGCTGGTGCGCAGGCTGTTCCAGGCGAGGGTCGTCGCCAATAAGCTTAAGAGCATCCTCCCGGGCCCGAACCAGTATCCTGGTATCACCCATCAGGCCGGACATCTCCAGATCAGGGATGCCATGCTGGCGAGTGCCGGTCAGCTCACCGGGACCGCGTCGGGCCAGGTCCTCGCTGGCAATCTCAAATCCATCATTTGTCCGTACCAGCACGGTCAGCCGATCGATGACCTCGGGAGAACCAGAGCCAGTAACCAGCATACAGCAGGAAGATTCGCCGCCTCGGCCTACGCGCCCTCGCAACTGGTGGAGTTGCGCCAGGCCAAACCGCTCGGCATTCTGCACCAGCATCACGGTAGCATTGGGCACATCCACACCGACCTCAACCACGCTGGTAGCCACCAGCACGTCAATTTCGCCTGCCCGGAACTTCGCCATCGCCGCCTCGCGCTCGTCGCTGGGCATCTGGCCGTGAACCAGGCCCAGATTCAAGTTCGGGAAGACATGACCGCTGAGATGTCTAAAAAGCTCTTCGGCGGCAGTCACGTATTTAGTCTTAGCCTCTTCAATAACCGGACAAACAATGAAAGCCTGGCGGCCCTGCTCAATATGGGCAATGACCGTCTCGTAGGCCTGGGATTTTTGTCGGCCGGTTAACAGTTCGGTATGGACTGGTTGGCGGCCCGGTGGCAGCTCGTCAACCACCGAGACATCGAAGTCTCCATAGGCGGTCAGAGCCAGAGTCCGTGGTATGGGGGTGGCCGACATCACCAGTATGTTTGTCCCATCCCCCTTCTCAGCCAGGCGCGCGCGCTGAGCCACGCCGAAACGTTGCTGCTCATCTATCACTGCCACCGCCAGATCCGCAAAACCCACGCTTTCCTGAAATAGCGCGTGCGTGCCAGCCACACAGTCAATGAGACCGGTAGCCAGGTCTTCGTGTATCACTTGCTTGTCGGCTTCTGCCATACTGCCGGTCAGCAACACTGGTGCGATGCCGAACGGCTCCAGCAGTTCCGAGACGACCGTCCAGTCCTGTTCGGCCAGGATCTCGGTGGGAGCCATCATTGCCGCCTGTCGCCCGGCCCGCGCCGCCGCCAGCAAGGCTGCGGCAGCAACTACAGTCTTGCCCGAGCCCACATCGCCGTGAATAAGCCGGTACTGCGGCTCAGGTTTGCCCAGATCAGCCAATACCTGTTCAATGACTCGCCGCTGCGCCTCAGTGAGGGTAAACGGCAAGGTAGCTGACAGTTCGGCCAGCACACCGTCACAGGCTACGACTGACCGCTCGTTGTGCTGCTTGACATTGTGACGGCGCTGAGCCAGCGCGGCTTGCAGGGCAAAGAGCCGTTCGTAGGTCAGGCGGGCCCGAGCCTGACGAGCTTCCTCGGCATCGGCAGGGCCATGGGCATGAGCTACCGCCCACGACAAGCCGGGCTGATCTCGCTGGTTCTCAATGCTGGCGGGTACCAATCCGGCAGGAACTAACTGGCAGCGGCTTAGTGCCTGAGTGATCAGCCGGCGCAGCATCGTCTGCGAAAGCCCCGTAGTCACCGCATAGTGGGGCACCAGCCGATCCTGCCAGTCATGGGGAAGATTCTCGAGTTGCTCAGCCTCCTGTACCCGTACAGTAGGCCGCTTCTTGCCGACCCTGACACTGCCGGTAACCAGCAATTCCGTGCCCGCCGAGTACATATTAGCCCGGTAGGGTTGATTGAACCATACCAGCGTGCACTGCCCGGTCTCATCGCGGGCGGGCACGCGCGCAATAGCCAGCTTCCCGCGTCTGATGATCTGGCCCTTGCCGGTCACTTCCACCCGCAGCGTCTGTCTTTCGCGATGCTCAAGCGCCTCCACTACGGTCAATTGGCTGCGGTCTTCGTAGCCCAGCGGGCAGTGCAGCAGCAGGTCACCGATAGTGTAGATGTCCAGTGCCGCCAGCAGTTCGGCCCGCTTGCTGCCTACTTCCTTAAGCTTCGTAACCGAGTCATCCCAGCAGACTTGGTCGGTCTCATCCCCGGTGGGTTCAGCGTCTGACTGGTCAGCATCCAGTTCCTGCAACAGGTCGAGAGCCTGGTCAACCAAGTCGGCACGCTGCTGGGGGGATAGCTCGGCGTATGCTTCAAACTTTCCTTCAAGCTGGCTCAATGCTTCAGCCTGCTGCTGGGGAGCACCGGCAGTTATCGGCGGCAGCCACCGGAACATAAACTCCGCCATCCCCCCGGTAGTAGCCCGGTCCCGGCAACCCCCGCTGCTTTCCAGCCGCAGGACCTTACCCAGCAGCTTAGCGGGGGATTCATCGGCCACCCCAAATCATTCCTCTCTATCCTGGAACTCAGTCGGCGGAGGAACCAACGGGCGCTCTTGCTCTTTCTGACTGCCCCGGTAAGCGTCGTACACACCAAAAATATACAGCGCGATGCCGCCAAACAAGCCAATGTACCCCAAAACCGCCCCCAGTCCGCTAAGAGACTGGCTGGGCGCGAGCCAGGTCACTACCAGCCGGACGGCACCAGTAAGCAGCGCCAGCCCAACAAAGAACATGACCAGACCTTTTTCGTATTCACCATTGTAGACCTGGCCCAGGCCGGGGAACAGCGCCGAGCGAGCTGCCGCAGTGCCCGATTCCTTATTGGCCGCACCACGAAACTGGGACAGATCCCCGCTTTCCAGAGCCTGACGCTCCCATTTGGCTTGCTGCAGATCGAGTTGAACGCTAGCGTACTTACGTTCAGCATCGGCATTAGCTGGTTCCAGCTCGACCGCCTTTTTGAAAGCGTCGGCAGCCTCCTCCAGCTTGCTCTGCGCCAATAGCACATCGCCCCACAGCTCCCAACTGGTCGTGCTCCAGGGAGCTACCTCCAGCAGCTCGCGAGCCGCCTTTTCGGCCTCCTCCACCCGCTGGTAGTGCAAAGCTGTGTGCAGCTTCTCATAGAGTTGTTCCAGTTCCATTCCGTCCATCTGTTGGGGATTATCGCTGTTCATAAGCTCACTTGTGCCTGGCAGGGATGGCGCTATTCTAAGTCGCCAGGAACCCCTAGGCTTGCCTGGATACGGGGCGCATCACCCCACAATCGCTCCAGCGCATAAAAGTTGCGAGTCTCTTCGGTGAAGATATGCACGACAACGTCAATGTAGTCCAACACTATCCAGGTAGCCTGCGCGCGGCCCTCGCGGTGATGCCGCGCGAACTGCCGCTGCTGCATAGCTTCTTCAATCTCGTTGGCCACCGAACGAGTATGAATTGGCGAACGGCCGTGACAGATGACAAAGTAATCGCAAACAGCAGTTAACGCTCGCATATCCAGAACAAGTATATCCAAAGCCCTGGCCTCATCGGCGCCTTCAGCAGCAGTTAAGGCGTGGTATTGTGAACTCTCTTCCAAAAGCGCTGACTCCTCTCTTCTCAGCATTCACTTCAGGTCTGTTCTCTTCCCCAGTGACTATATGTCAATACGCTCGTCGGGCCGTCAGGCGGTCAGCATCGAAGTCACTACCCAGCACCACAACAACTCCAGTCTCGGCCTCATCATCCCAGTTGTGCTGCTCGATGAGCTGGGCATCAGGCACTGCCAGCACTTCCCTGACTCTCCTCGCTACCTCGCCGTCTCCCGCGCGGTGATTTATGACAGTCCTGTGATATTCAAAGCTATCAGCATTCCCGACATCGGCGATCTCGAATCCGCATTCAGCTAACCTCTCAGCAGCCACGGCGGCAACACCGATCGCCCCGCTACCGTTGCACACCTCGAGAGTACCGGCCAGCCTCTGCGCCCCGCTGAGGTGGTCGTTGATCTCACCCAGTAACTGCCGCAGATCGTGCTCGCGCACCTCCCCGTAATATACTCCATTGATAGATGTGTCCCCGATGGGTACAGTACCAATCATAATGTCAGAGGCCGCTATCTGCCGCAACACCCGCAAGAAATCGTACGCGGCATACCAGTCAATATCAGTATTCAATTGCTCAATGATTTTGCTGCCCGCCGCCAGCAAGCGGTGGGAGTTCATAATATTGAGCTTCTGATCAACCAGAGCACGTAGCAGTTGTTGCTGCCGCTTGCCGCGCTGCACGTCGCCGTCATTGCGGTAGCGGACGAATTGGAGAGCTTCCCTACCGTCAAGGTGCTGATAACCCTTGTGCAGATCGATGTTCTCGTAATAAGTGCGCTTCTTCATTCTCTTCCCGACATCCACATCCACTCCGCCCAGCTCATCTACCACCTCCACGAAAGTGTCAAAGCCAATCTGGGCATAATAGTCAACAGTGATGCCCAGAAACTGCTCAACTGTCTGTTGGGCAAGTTCCGCCTCACCGAAGGCATAAGCGTGGTTAATCCTGTCCAGGCCATGGCCGGGTATCTGCACTCGTGAATCACGGGGAATTGACAGCAGGGCAGCGCGCTTGAGCCGGGGATTGAGAAACAGCACCATTATCGTGTCCGAACGACGGACCTCTTCCACATCGTCACAGCCCAGCAGAAGCACGTTGAGCTGCGTCCGGCCCGGGAACGGCTCTCTGAGCCGTTGGACAATCCCAACCCGGGGCTGGCCTGTGCTGTCGCCCGGCGGACTGGAAGGATTCATCAAAGCGCTCACTGCGCCGAGTGCACCCATAACAACCACCACGGCGGCTACCATATACAGCGCTACGTCCCACAGTTTTCTATATTGCTTCATACCCAATATCCCTGGCCGGCCTTACTACACAGCTTGATACAAGTTATGCCGCATGATGTAATCAATGACCACAGGAGGGGTGAGGTACCTGATGCTCCTGCCCTGACTGACGCGCTGGCGGATGTCGGTGGACGAGATATCCATCATCGGCATATCCAACAGTTCTATACTGCTGGCCCGTTGCGGTCCCAAAACTGCGCTCATTCTCTGCAGATCGAAGCCAGGCCGCCGCGCGGCTATTACCTGTGACTCGCCCAGAATGGCATCAGGCTCGCGCCACTCGGGCAGTTCCAGAACTGCGTCGGCTCCCATAACGAATAAAATCTCTACCTCTGGTGACAACCCTTGCCGAAGCGCACGAATAGTGTCTATGGAATAGGAGGCGCCGGAACGATGCAACTCACAATCACAGACCACAAAGTGGAGGTTGTCAGCCACAGCAAGCTCCGCCATGGCATATCTATCTTGCGCAGCCGAGACGTTCGCTTGGCTCTTCAATGGCGAGAGGCGATTGGGTATATATATCACCAACCCCACAGCGTATTGCTCACGAACGCGCTCGCCCAACCGCAAGTGGGCATAATGAATTGGGTCAAAGCTACCACCAATTATTGCCACTGACTGGCCAGGATAACTCACCAAATCTTCAAACTTCATCACTAGTAAGTTTACCACAAAAAACCGACAGTTGCAACCGCGGAGCACCGCCCGAGATGACCTCTTGACGGCGCAGCGCCTTTTTGTTATACTCCCTATCATGGTTGGGGCAGTAGCTCAGGGGGAGAGTGCCTCCTTGGCATGGAGGAGGTCGCGGGTTCGATTCCCGCCTGCTCCACCAAGTGGTCTTAGTGCAAATGGCGTAGCGAGGGTTGCCTCGTTGCGCCATTTTTGTTAAGATGTACATCAAACTGATGACTTGTGCATTCAGTTCCATACAGCCAACTTAACCAGTAACAAAACAGCAGGAGGTATTGCCTTGATTAATTGGCAGGATATTATTCGTCAGGGATCTGAAGTGAACGCATCTGACGTATTCTTCAAGGCGGGTACTGTGCCCTACCGTCGGGTCAAGGGCGTGATCGAGCCAGTGCCGGACACCCCAGAACTCTCGCCGGAAGATACCAGTCAACTGGCCCAATCGCTAATGAACGAGCAAGACTGGGCTAAGTTCCAGGAATATCACGAAAAAGATATCGGTCTGACTGTCGAAGGCGTCGCGCGACTGCGTATCAACATATTCCAGGAGCAGAACGACATCGGGCTGGCTATGCGCATCATCCCAATCCAGGTACCCTCCATCGACAGTCTGGATTTGCCCCAGATACTCAAAGAAATCGCCATGCGCCCCCAGGGCCTGGTGTTGGTCACTGGTCCGACCGGCTGCGGAAAGTCAACAACCCTGGCAACTATGTTACAGCACATCAACAGCAATCGGCGCGCTCACGTCGTCACCATCGAGGACCCAATTGAGTATGTTTACACCGACAACCACTGCATCTTCACGCAGCGGGCCGTGGGGATTGATACAGACAGCTTCCAGGACGCCCTGAAGTACGTTATGCGTCAAAGTCCGGACATTATCCTGATCGGCGAGATGCGTGACGTGGAGACCTTCAATGTCGCTATGCAGGCCGCGGAAACTGGCCACCTGGTCTTTTCAACGGTTCATACCAAGTCAGCAGCCGAGACTATAGAGCGCATTATCCATATGTTCCCTCCCGATCTGCGCAAACAGGTCTGCATGCGCCTGAGTGATTCTATGGTAGCGACACTCGCCCAGGAGCTAGTCCCCCGCGAGGACGTCGCCGGACGAACCGCAGCCATCGAGATAATGATGGTAACACCCACCATTCAGCAGTATATTGAAGACGGCGCGGTCTCTGACATTGAGGATGCCATCTTCGAGGGCAGTCACTGGGGCATGCAGACAATGAACCAATCACTCCTTCATTTCTACGAGCAGGGGGTTATTTCCGCCGAGACTACCCAATTCTACGCAGGTAATGCCACCGAGATGCGCCAGATGCTCCGCCGCTTGGACAAAGAACGGGAAGACGCCCAACGCGTCGCGGAGCAAAAGAAAAAGCGAGTCAGCGCAGGCAAACAACGACGATCCAGCAACTTAGGGCAACAATCGCCCCCCTCGGCTCAATCGCAAGAGCAGAGCGATAGCCAGGACCAATAACTACATGTGGCACCCGACTCGTCATTTATGTGACCCACTTGCTCTGCACCGTTGCCACTGAGAGCGCTCTTCGGGAAGTGAGAGAACTGACCAGCGAATGGAGTAGACGAGGGATAGGAGACGGATACCCATGAGTCGTTCACGCGAAAGGCAACCAACTCGGCTGCGCTCCACAGAAGAGAGCTGGACTGACCTCACGAAGTATGCCGAGACGATCCTGAGGTGGAGCCTGCTGGCAATGGTGCTTGCCACCAGTTATATCCTCTACGGGATCTTCAGCGGGCAGTTAGCCGCCACCACCCCACCCCGCATCGTTGCTAATCTCCAACTGGTTGGGCAGGTGCTGGCGGTCAGTGCTGGCCTGGCAACGGTCTGTCTTGTCTTGATCACCTTTGAGGAAATAGCGTGGGCTGTTCTAGCTGGGATTGTTGGCCTGGGCTACTTGCTGGGCATTCCCTTTCTCATTTCGGGCAACATACAATCAGCCACCAGCCCGGCAGCTCAGTCACTGATGACGTGGGGGACTTTGACGGGAACGATCATAGTTGCCGTGGTTGGTCTTCGTATCCTGTATGAGATATATCACCAAGTTGCCCACGGCGGGCTTAGACTCAAGGAAGCTCAGTCGCAGGCAGGAGAAAAAGCGAAGCCAGGTGAGAAAGCTAGAATTAAGACCATCCAACTCTGGACACCCTGTTGGGATATGCCATTCTGCCACCAGGTCATACGAGAGATGTGCCCGGCTTTCAATGCGCACAAGTCCTGCTGGCGGTTCGGACGGGGCTGCAATTGCGATCCCGGCCTGGTGGAGCAGCTCATTCGCACCGGGGGCGTGGGAGCATCCACTGATAGCCAACAGCGCCGCCGCCAACAAGAATATATCCGCTCAGATCTTCGAGCCGACACCCCAGTGCAGCAGGAACGGACCATTTCCTGTGCCCAGTGCGCCATCTATCTAGAGCATCAGCGAGCCAAGTTCCGCTTCGTAAACCCAATTCTGGTGATAGCCACCATAGTAGCATTCTTCGTATTCTACCAACCGCTCCTTAAGCTCTATGATTTAACCATAACGGGTATGGCCACTGTGGCCAGCCAGTTTACATACGGCTCGGAAGTTGACCCCCAATACTGGTTCGAGCAGCTCAATACCCCAACGGTGCAAGTGTTCTTCCTGATAATCCTGGGGCTACTTGTACTGTCGTGGGTGCTTAAGTTCACCGAATGGATCATACTGGTGAAGAAACTATAACTTTCCGACTACTCTCCCCGCAGCCGAGCCCAGCAGCCCGCTTGGGAGTGTCATCTATGCACGAAGCCAGCAGAATGTGCACTGTGATAACAGGGCGAGTACAGGGAGTAGGATTCAGGTACTTCGTTATCCGAAATGCTAAGCAACTGGGACTGGTCGGATGGGTGCGGAACCGCACAGATGGAGCCGTAGAGATAGTTGCCGAAGGCGACAAGCAGGATCTGCAGCGCCTTGTTAGCAAGCTGCAGCCAGGCCCATCCATGGCATGGGTCCAATATGTCTCCACTCGGTGGCAGCCCGCAGAAGACAATTTCGTGGATTTTGTGATCGAGCCCACCGCGTACACCTGAAGTAGTCTCATTATAGCAGTGACGTGAAAACCCAGCCAGTGGCCAGCCTAACTGACCTGTGCGGGGATGCGGCCCATGAATGATAGCTGTCCAAGAGCACTGGTAGTTGACGACGACCCTTCAGTCACGGCCCTCTACAAGAAGACTTTGACGGAGGAAGGCTACGAGGTGGCTACGGCAGCCACTGGCGAAGAGGCGTTGGCAGAGCTCGACAGGGGCCGGTTCGATGTCGCCGTAGTTGATCTGGTACTGCCAGGGATTGGCGGCATGGAGGTGGTCGCGGCCGCACGGCGGATGGATCATCCCCCCGTGGTCGTCATCCTCACCGGCTACGCATCGCTCGAGTCAGCTATAGAAGCAGTGCGCTACGGCGCCTTCGACTACCTGCGCAAGCCCGCTGATCCCCAGCAGCTCCTAGACACACTCCAACGGGGCCTGGCCGGCCGAGATCTGTTAAGCAGCAGTCAGCGTATCATTGCCGAGTTAGACGAGACCAACCGCCGGATGCGCCAGGACCAAGCTACGCTTCAAGAACGTGTCGGCGAGCTACAAGGGCGGCTCGAGACACTGATGCAGCTAGGCTCCCGCCTGTCCGAGGTCCGCAGTCCCCAGGCCATTATGCACCACCTCCTGACGACAGCAGCCGACCTGACGGGAGCTGGGGCGGGCGTAATCTTCCGCAAAGATCCCAGCCTCGATGAACTATCCCCAATCGGTTGTATCGGAGAGGCTAGCCACGAGCTACATAAGCACAGCATCCCCCTGGGCTCAGGCGTATTAGGCCAAGCGGCGGCATCCGGGCAGCGTCAGGTTATCAACGATCTGCTCAGCGACCCGCAACTGGCCGACGATCTTCTGGTATACCAGGGAATGCGCCGAGTGCTCACACAACCCTTGCAAGTAGCCGACAAGACAATCGGTCTCATCGCCCTATTTGACGAACGCACCCAGCCTTTCAGTGCCGAGGATCAGGATTTGGTCGCAATGCTGGCAGCGCAGGCGGCTACCGTCCTGGCCGCTACCAGCGGCATTCGACCAAGGGCAAAATCTCCCCCAGCAGACGACACTGAACCAGAAGAGTTTGTTGACCTGGGAAGTCTGCTGAGCGACTGATGACTGACTGCGCTGCAACCTGGTGGCAGGATTTCTTCGATCATCGTTACTCGCTGGACCTCTCCCAGTTTCCCGATGCCGACGAGACCCAACGTGAGGTAGCTGGCCTCACTAGCATACTAGAACTGGGCGGCCAGCAGCGGATCGCTGACGTCTGCTGTGGATACGGTCGCCACCTGCTACCCTTAGCGCAGCGGGGCCACATTGTCTTCGGTGTTGACACAGCTCCGATGATGCTGGCAAAAGCCCGCCGCTGGCTGGAGAAGCTCGGCGTAACGGCAGTGATTCTGCGCGCTGACGCCCGCCAGCTACCCTTTGCCGATGATTCGCTGGACGTAGTTCTTAACCTGTTCAACAGTTTTGGCTACTGCCAGTCAGAAGCGCAAAACCAGCGCATCCTGACTGAAAGCGCGCGGGTGCTGCGGCCTGGAGGCAAGTTCCTGCTGGAGACGCGCAATCGCCCGCACCAGATTATGTTCGCTCCCCACTACCTGCCCATGGAAACGGCCGATGGCCAGCGGTTCATCCTGCGCTGCCGGTACGATCGGGCGGGTCACCGACTCACAAGCGAGTGGCGTCAGGCGGCGGATGGGCCGGTAGTACACCGGGCCTCAATTCGTCTTTACGGGATTGACGAACTCGACGAGATGATGGCCGAGGCAGGTCTTCGGAAAACGGCGATCTACGGTGACTATGAGGCTACCCCCTTCGCCGGATATCAACGACAGGTGCTCTACCTGGCGGAGAAGCCCATCTGCCGCTAATCCCCTCTGCCCTGCCGGCGCGGCTGCTATGGCTGAACTCGCGGTCGGGGGCGGATTATGCTCGCCGCTGGGCCAGCCATTCTCTCACTTGGCCTACTGGCCATGTATTTATCACCGATTGCGGCTCAATCCAGCCGCGACGAGCCGTATAGACCCCATATTGCATAAAGTCAAGGTGGGAGATCTCGTGGGCGTCGGTGTTGATGCTCAGGAGGGTACCATTTCCCTGGGCAAAACGGGCGTGGACATCGTCGAGATCGAGCCGGTGGGGATTGGCGTTAATCTCCACCGCTACATCAAGCTCGCCGGCAGCCTCTATCACCTCGTTAAGATGAATACCGAAGGGTTCCCGCTGCAGCAGCAGGCGACCGGTGGGATGGCCCAGGATGTCAATCCGGCCCGACTCCAGTGCCTGGACAATCCGCTGGGTCATCTTGTCAGCATCCGACGAGAACCCCTGATGCAGCGAACCCAGGACGAAATCCAGCATCTCGAAGGCCTTATCGGGAACATCAACCCGTCCCTTCGTCAATATGTCTGCTTCCAGGCCAGCCAGGATGCGAAACTCGATGCCCTCTTCCCGGTAGCGCTCGTTTAGCCCGGCAATCTCCTGGATCTGGGCAACTATCTCTTCTTCCGTCAGTCCTCCGGCAACACGAAGCGCCGGGGAGTGGTCGGTGATGCCAATATAGCTATAGCCGCGCCGCCGGCAGGCTTCGGCCATCTCCTCAAGGCTGTACTTCCCGTCGGAGGCGATAGTGTGCAGTTGCAGGTCACTGCAAATGTCGGCAAGCTCAATCAGGTCCGGCAGATTTCCGTGAGCCGCCGCCTCAATCTCCCCGCGATCCTCGCGCAGCTCCGGCGGGATCCATTCCAGCCCCACGGCAGCATAGACATCCTCTTCGCTGGACCCGGCCACCTTCTCCCCTATCTCTTCGTTATGCTGCTCAAATACGCCGTATTCGTTGACAGTCAGATCCATCTTCTGGACACGGGCACGCAGGGCCACGCTATGCGCCTGCGAGCCGGTGAAATACTGAAGCGCCGCCCCGTAGCTTTCCGGGGCCACCACCCGTAGATCCACCGAACGCCCCTCCGCCAGCAGGCCGCTAACCTTGGTATCACCGGCCATCGTGACTTCCTCAAGCTGCCCGCTGGCGGCAAAATCGCGACACACTTCTTCGGGATGCTCCGAAGTGGCCAGCAAGTCCAAGTCGCCCACGGTGGCTCGCCGCCGTCGGGCACTGCCCGTCAGCTCGGCGGCGACAACGCGGGGATGATCCCGCAGATAACTGATGAGCTGCTCGCCGAGGGGCAGGATTTCGCCCAGCAACGCCCGCTGCATCCCCTGACGATACCCCGCGATGCTGGCCAGTATCTTCTCCTCACTCTTGGCCCCCAGGCCGGGCAGCTCCTGCAACTCTTGGCGCTGGGCGGCCTTCTCCAGCTCATCAATGTCGCCTATCTCCAGCTCCGACCAGATCAAGGCAACCCTGCGCGGGCCCAGGCCGGGTACCTGCAGCAATTGCAATATCCCGTCAGGAAACTGCGCCAGCAGCTCCTGATGCTGGCTGATCTGGCCGGTGGTGAGCAGCTCCTCCAGCTTCTCGGCCAGGCTCTTGCCGATGTCGGGGATATCGCGCAGACCTTGCAGGCCTTGCGCTGCGTATATTTCCTCGATCTCTTCGGCCCATGATCCCAGCGACTCAGCCGCCTGCCGATAGCTGCGAATCCGGAAGCTGTTGACACCGGAGATGTCAAGCAGGTCGGCTGTCTGTCCCAGAATTTCGGCAGCCTGCGCGTTGGTCACCTCTGTTCATCGCCTTCGTCAGACCGCTCCCCGAATTTCTCCATCTCCTCAATGAAACGCTGACTTCTCGGGACAAAGCCCAGATGATATTCGATGTGGCGGCGGACCAACTGACCAATCTCCTCGCAGTTGACCGGCGGACAAGACAGGCGTGAGAGCCGATCAAGGGGGAAGGTAGCCACACAGCGCAGCAGCCCCGCGGTCATACCAGAGACAGCGAGATCCGCTGATGCGTCGATCGGCGTACAATCTCCACAGATCAACCCTCCGGCAGACGGACTGTAGCGCAGTTGGCCAGTCAGAGATTCATCGCAGTTGACGCACTGTTCCAGGACCGGCCCCACCCCGAGCTGCTCCAGAAGCCGCAAGGCAAATCCCCAGGTGACTATATCTGGCCTCGCCCCGCCTTCGAGAGCCTCCAGACTGGCGCGCAGCGCCTCAAAAAGCTGGGGCATAGGCAGGTCCGGCTCAGTAGCACGGGCGGTCAGTTCCGCAATATAGGAGGCATAGCCGAACCGCCGCATATTGGAGCGCAACCCATAGAACGGATTGATCACGTCACCCTCGGTCAGGTGATCAAGCTCGCGTCCCTTCGCCAGGAATAGCTTGGAGAGAGTGAGCGGCTCGACCAGCGAAGCCAGCTTGCTGCCGGGCTTACCTACACCGCGCGCCACGGCCTCCACCTTACCACGCTCGCGAGTAAAGAAGACCACGACTCGCCCGGTCCCGCGATACTTATATACTATCAGGCTGATTCCTGTTGCCGGAAATGTACGCATCGGTGCTACCGTCAAACCTACGGCAGTTGCTGAGATGCCCACTCGCTACAGATCCTGATAATTGCTGTCCACAAGTATGCACAAACCGCAATATGGAGCGAGCACAATCGCAGATATTATATCCAGAAGACCACGTTACCAGTATGGCCGGTTAACCAATCGAGCAACAGCCATACAGCATTGCAGGTAAACTGCCCACAGATCAGGCCGAGGAACACCGGGCGCATGTTGCGATACCAAACCATGCCGCCGTAGCGCAAGATGGCACTCTTGGTCAGCCATGTCAGGAAGATGGTGAACCAGATGTTATCCATAATCCAGACGCTGCCGATGCAATAGCCGATGGGGTGAAAAGGCCAGGCGGGCGACCGGAACCGCATCGCGGTGAGCGCCAGATATATCCCGGCTCCTATTATCGTATAGAGCATGCCAGCAATGCTGGGACCAGGCCGCTTGGTCATCCAGTCCTGGGCCCACTTGTAGTCAACCTGCACCGCCCCCTGGAAAAACCAGTTATTCAGAGTAACGCCGCCCCGGGCGTAGGCCTGCGTCATCGTCACCCATATAGAAGTAACCAGGACTGCGATAATGGCCAGAACAAAGCCCCAGAACAGCCGACGCTGCTTAGCATCGATGACATCGGCCAATTTGAGACTGGTTGCTGCCGAAGCCATCACGAAGGTGCGAATGTCACTTGTCCACACATAGCTCAGCGCCAATGAGGTCATCCCCTGGTCCCCCAGCGCTCTCCACCCCAGCCATCCAGCTACGGTAGTGGGAGCAATGGCAGGGGCAACCGCCTCCGCCATGCCGCTTTCAGCGACAACGCGGGTCAGTCCCACGAAAAACACGAAGGCCAGAATGAGAAACACTGGTACAACCAACACAGGCATGCCTGAGGCAGCCAGCCACCAGCCGACGATAATCAGGCCGCAGACCATCCCAGAGAAGGCCACGCGGTAGGAAAGTATCTCGTCAGCGTCAACTTGAGGGTCAGCTTCACCTATCACTCGCTGCCAAATCAGACTCAAGTGGCCGCGGGCTACCCACAAACCTGACGCGACCAGGGCCAAGAAGGCCCCTGTGCCGACATATTTGAACATCGGATCAACGGCACCGTAAACTCCCAGATTCTCTGTGCTGGCGATCCCCACGACATTTATGATTGCCTGCGCTGCTTGCGCCAACAGATTGAAAAACCACAGACTGAAGCTGGTCTCCAGACTGACCAGGTAGAAAAAGCCGATCATCGGGAAGCTGATGCGAAAGCTCAGCGACCAAATCCCTTCGATCACCTCAACGCTCTGGTCCCACTTCGCAGGTGGTACGGCCGGAAAGTAGTTGTGTAGCCCCACCCAACTGCCCCCGAGGAACGCAATTGCGAAACCGATCCAGAAAGTGGCTCGCTTCAGGATGACCGGCCGGCCGCCAGTCTCAGCTCCCGCCAGCTCCAATGGCAGGTAGGCCAGGGGATAGGCCAGCCGCTCGTTGTCTACCCACTGCCTGCGCAGCAGCACCATCATACAGATCATCACAAAATGGACGGCCAACAGCATAGGAAGCCAGCCCAACAACGGCCGGACCCAGGCACCCCAGGGCACTTGCCCGCCTGCTGGCAGGCCCTCATAAAGGTCGGTAATTACAGGCGCTCCAACCGCTGCCTCCTTTGGCACCAGCCAGGGTCGGATATGAGGAATGATATTCTCTGCCCACGCATTCTCGGGCGTCGCGTAGTAGTGCGCCCCCGTCGTCAGAGGAATGAACTGAGCAGTCAGGCCCATAGTGGGGATGGCCGAAGCAATGATCATCATTGTATATATGGTGATAAGCTCGGCCGTGGTTAAAGCTAAACTGCGCCGAAAGCGCAGCAGCAGCAGATTCGGCCCGGCAACCAGCAAGACCAGTAGCACCACTGCTGCCGGCGTACTGAAATCTAGAGCCATATATGACCCGCGCAACACGTGGGTGCCCCAGGGCACGAATACTCCTATCGCCGCAGCTCCAAGCGTCCCCAGCACTAGCGCCCTCCCAGTGACTATCCCCCGGCGCCGTGGCTGGGATTGTGCCAGACTGTCTTCACCGGCCACATCTGTATGATGGTTGCCAGCAGTTTCGGCCACTTACATTCCTCTGTTCTCGCAAGCAGTTGTCCACCACCAGGTTCGTTGCGGGTGACCGTAAGACCTTTGTTGGATGCGGTGTTTCTACTTCTACCCCGGCACAGCCAGCCCAGTGACGGTTTGCGCAGATGTTACATAATCGAAACTGTCCAGCTGTCAAGGTGCCACGGTAAGTTACCGATACCACAAGTGGCAGAGCCGTCTGTTCAACCATATTGCGGAGGCCAAAGAAGGAGGTCGCGAAATGTTACGGACACTCAAGCAACTGTGGAGTGACGAAGCGGGGCTGACAACTGTCGAGTATGCGTTGCTGCTGGTCTTGATAGTGGCAGCAGCCGTCACCGCCTGGACACAACTGGGCAGCCAGGTGAGCACTGAGGTTGGTGGCGTCAAAGACACCATTGCTGGTACATCCAGCTAGAGTGCAAACTCTGCTAACGGCAAGTGATGCCGCAGCAGCGCCCTGCAAACTGGGGGTCGGGCTGGCCCCCCACCCGACCCTCAGTTCCTGAAAATGGCAGATAACAACAGAATTGCTTACAACAATAAGGGGATGGATCAAGCTGTGGCGTCAAGGCGGGGAACGAATGTTTCGTAGCCCAATCGGTACCGACTCAATATAATGCAAACGCCTCAAAACAATCAGAAGCTGTCCAAAATCTGGGCTCGCAGAGCTGGCACTGCTACCGTCGAGTTAGCTCTGGTCGTGCCCTTGTTGCTGCTGCTATTGATGGGCATCATCGAATTTGGGCTGCTGTTTGAGGATTTCATGCTGCTGAAGAATGCCGCCCGTGAAGGGGCACGCACAGCGGCGACAGGCGCCAGTACGACTGCCATCGCCGACCGGGTGGAAAACGCTGCTGCACAACTACCCACCGAGGACCTGATCATCACCCAGCAGTACGGCCTTTATGAGGAGGGGAGCTGGACCTGGTACCCCCTGGGCAATGTATCCAGCAATGAGGAAATCATCAACAACGCTCCTACCGGATCCTTCATCAATATTGAGGTGAGCTATCCGCATCCTTTGGTGGCCACTGGAATCCTGCCCGGGCTGGAAGATGACCCGGGCAGCGGCACCATCAACCTAACAACAACGGCCACTTTCCGCCGGGAGTAGTGCCCAAGGCGCTAGCGCCAGAATCTACTGGCAAGACGGAGACAAATATGATAAACGTGCTTCTGACCGAACCTGCACCGGGCATCGTGGAAGGATTGAAGTCGCTACTCAGTGTGACCGACAAAATCGAGGTCGTCGGTCTCCCCCAGGATGGACTGGAGGCGGCACAAATGGCTATCCAGATGCTGCCGGATGTGCTGCTGGTACATGAGAACCTCCCGGCGGCCGACGGTTACGAGGTGTGTCGGCTAGTGAAAATGGCTGCGCCCGAGGTAGGATGTATCTTACTGATCGAGGGACAGCGGTCATCAAGAACCAGCGAGGCTATGTTAGCAGGGGCCAACGCAATTGTTCCTCCTATGGCTGAGGCTGACGTACTTGTTGAAACCATCCGAGCCTGTGCCGGTCGCCGAGAAATTCGCCAAGCCGAGGCATACGAGGCGGTCACCGACTCCACAAGAATGCCGATAACCGTGGGCCTGATTTCCGCCAAAGATGGCGTGGGCAAGACTACGCTCGCCGTCAACCTGGCCGTACTGCTGGCCAAGCAGTTCCCGGGCTCAGTGGTATTGACTGATATGTACGCCCAGCTTGGCGATGTCAGCCTGATGCTCAATATGGGGACGCCGCCCGGTAGCCTGGTAGACCTCGCACCGTACGCCGAGGAGCTAGATATTCAACTGATCAACAGTCACCTATATACACATTCCAGCAGTCTTCGGGCATTAAGTGGTTCGACGAGTCCGGAACCAATTCCGCTAAATGCCATCTCAGTGCCCTATCTGGCGTCGCTGCTAGGTATTCTGCGTCGTAACTACCGATTGACCCTTTACGACCTGCCGTCAATGTTGTGGGATGGCGGCCTTTACATTTTGTCGCGCTGCCAGTTGGTCCTGGTAGTGACCAACCTCTTCGAACTGACTACAATCCGGGATACCAATTCCTTGCTCAGGATCATTATCGATGGCGGCTATGTCTCGCAAAGCAACGTCAAACTGCTGGTCAATCGTACGACATCGAAGGATCGTTTTTCCGTCTCTGACCTGGAGGAGGCCACGGGTATGAAGGTCGAATTCACCCTGCCTAATGACACCGAAATCGTTATTTCCTCCGCAAATCGGGGCGAACCGTTCATCCTCACCAGCCCACGTGCGCCTGTTTCTCGCGGAATTACGGAACTGGCCGATGCGATTGTCCAGCCAACTGAATTGTCGATTACAGAACAGGCAGCCTGACAGGTCTCACTATAACCCGACCAGATTAACAGATCAATAATTAACCATAGTTGTCCCGAGGTGATGTAGACGATGGGATTGCCGCAACCAGCCCTAGCCAACGACGAATACCTCGACTCGGCCAAACAGCAGAAGCAGGAGAAGCTGCTGAAGGTTCGGCAGGAGATTCACACAACCATCCTGGATAACACGGACCATCAGGTGCTGCAGAACCTGGATGAACAGTCGCTGATGGAGCGAATCAGGGCACTGGCCAGCGAGATTGCTCAGAAGCATAATCTGGCATTCACCGCCAATATCCGCGAGCGATTATACCAGGCTGTTCGGGCCGAACTGCGTGGCTATGGTCCTATTCAAGAATTGCTAGACGATCCCTCGATAAGCGAAGTCATGGTAAATGGCCCCCATCAAGTCTATGTTGAACGGGACGGAAAGCTGCAGATCACCGATACTGAGTTTGTCGACGACGCTCATGTACGCCGCATAATCGAGAAGATCATCTCGCCGCTGGGCCGCTGGATAGACGAGACCACACCCACCGTTGATGCCCGCCTTCCCGATGGATCAAGAGTCAACGCAATCATCCCGCCGGTCATACGTAACGGACCCACAATAACCGTTCGAAAATTTGCTGAAGAGCCCCTGACTCCCGAGGACCTAGTCAACTTCGGCACATGCAACAAGGATATGATGGAGCTGATGCGGGCCTGCGTCCAGGCTCAACTCAACACAATGGTCTCAGGTGGTACCGGCAGCGGCAAGACGACCACGCTTAACGCATTGTCCTCGTTCATCCGGCCCGATGAGAGGATCATCACCATAGAGGATGCCGCCGAACTGCAACTCCAGCAGACGCATGTCTTGAGCATGGAGAGCCGACCTCCCAATCTGGAGGGGACCGGCGAGGTGACTATCCGCCATCTGGTGCGCAATGCCTTGCGGATGCGCCCGGACAGGATCATTGTTGGTGAGTGCCGAGGTCCGGAGGCACTCGACATGCTTCAGGCTATGAATACCGGACACGAAGGTTCATCGAGCACAGTCCATAGCAATGGACCACGCGATGCCCTGGCGCGGCTGGAGACTATGGTACTAATGGCCGGCACTGAACTGCCATCTCCGGCTATACGCGAACAGATTGCCGCTGCCTTGCACTTGATCATCCACCAGTCCCGATTCGTGGACGGGCGCCGCCGGATAACTCACCTCACCGAAATCCAGGGAATGGAGAGCGGTACAATCACCCTGCAGGATATCTACCATTTCGAACAGAGTGGTCTAGACAAGAACGGGATGGTAATCGGTGAACATCGCTACACCGGATTGCGACCCAGATTCGCCGACAAGATACTAACTCAGGGAATCGAACTGCCTGACCAATTGGTCGAAGCGTGGGATCGGAAGTGATCGTATGAGCCCGGCATTACTCGCTGGCGGCATATTTGTCATCTCAAGCATCGGTGGCTACGCGCTGGTCAGCGCACTGGGTTTCTTCAAAGAGAAGGTGCCCAGGCGTCGGCTTCAAGAAGAGGGGCAGCCGGTAGCCGACAGTGGCCAGGCGCAACTGCAGGCCGACAGCGCTCCCTTGGTCACAAGACTGCTGCGCAGGACTCGGCTTGACGATGCCCTGCAGTGGGAGCTGTTGCGGGCAGGTCTGTTGATAAAACCCTCGGAGATGATAGCCATCTCGGTGGCGGCGGGGATCGGCGCATATATGTTGGCGCTGGCCTTTCCGCCGAGCTTGATTACTAAGGTATCTTTACTCTTGATCGGCCTGGGTAGTCCCTGGATATACGTTCAGGTCCGCAAGCAGTATCGTAACAAACTGCTGATAACCCAACTGCCTGAGGCCCTGCAACTGATAGCTTCCTCGTTGCGCTCCGGGTTCTCCATCCTGCGAGCGATTGAAGTAGTCGCTAACGAGATGCCTGCACCGATCTCGCGGGAATTCCGATGGGTGCTTGACGAGGTAAACGTCGGTGTCAGCACAGACAGGGCCTTCACACACATGGTACGACGAACTGCCAGTCCCGACGTCAAGCTGATGGTAACGGCGATCCAGATTCAGTCATCAGTGGGCGGTGACTTGGCCGAGGTGCTAGACACTACCTCCACCATGATTCGCGAGCGTTTTCAGCTCACCGCGGAAGTGGCGGCACTTACCGCCGAAGGACGCCTTTCTGCCGTCATCCTCGGCGGCTTGCCGATCGGCCTGGGTCTGTTTATCCACATGCTCAACCCCGAGTACCTACAGCCGCTCACTACCGAGCGGCTGGGCATCGGAATGCTGATTGGGGCTGGATCGTTGATGATATTTGGCCTGTTGATTATCAAGAACATGCTTAACGTTGACGTATGAGGTGATATGAAATGCCCTTTGTAATTGCCGGCATAGTCTTCGCACTGCTGGTGGCTATTGGCTTCGCCATAGGAACCAGCATCGACAGCAGTGCCCACATTCGACAACTGCAACAGATGCGAACAGCCCCAGAACCCGAGCCAATCCTGACAACCGAGCTTGCCAAGCCATGGGGACACCGTATCGTCGTTCCAATGTTGGAAAGAGTGTCCAGCGTGATCGGCAAGCTAGCCCCGAGCAGCCTACTACAGACCAATCGCCAACGACTGCAGCAGGCCGCCCATCCCTGGGGGTTGACCAGCGAGATCTTCCTGATGGTAAGAATGTTGAGCACGCTGATGGGCATAGCTATGGCTGGCATGATAGTACTACGCGGTCTGCTGCCCGCCAACATAACCTGGTTGGCCGCAATCGCCACAGCGAGTGGTGGACTGCTGGCACCGGGCTGGCTGGTAGATCGCATCGCTCAGAAGCGCCGGCGAGAGATAAGGAAGGATCTGCCCAACGTTATCGATCTGCTGGTGGTTAGTGTGGAGGCAGGTCTGGGCTTGGATGCAGCCATATCGGAGATCATTGAGCGGGAAAGCGGCCCCCTGATCGACGAGTTCGATCAGGCCCTGGCCGAAATACGACTAGGTAAGCAGCGCCAAGACGCCTGGCGCAATTTGGCTCAGCGTACCCAAGTTAACGACCTAAGCGCCTTCATGGCGGCCATCTGTCAAGCCGAAGAGCTGGGCTCCAGCATATCGAGGGTGCTACGCACTCACAGCGACACCCTGCGCATCAAGCGCAAGATTCGCGTACGCGAACTGGCCAACCAGATACCGGTAAAGATGCTTTTCCCCCTGGTGTTCTGCATATTCCCGTCAATGTTCGTGGTCATTCTCGGCCCTGGGGCCATAACAATAATGCATACAATGGGCGGCATGGGCAAATAGCGGCTGCCACTTAACCTCCCACCGAGTAGGCAGCAAGCTCCTGATATATCCGGACTTCCTCGCCGGTATCGGGATCTATCTCGAAATACTCGCTCTTCACCACGCCCACACCAGCCTTAAACCAGGCAAAGATGTCCCAGTCATCTCCACCCTGGGCAACGTTGTGTTCGCGCACTTTCACGCAATCCTCGAACACTCCAGCGGGCACGTCCACCGTCTCGGTGACCGATTCGATCACGAAATAGTGCTCAGGAGCCTGGTCATCAAACCATTGCGTGCCCACTTGAACAGGAGCCTTCAACTTGTACATGGTGCTGTCGTCTGCGTATAGCTCACGCAGACCTTCGTCGTCATGCTGGAAATACATATACCTGGGCGCTTGTTGGGGATCAGTGAATTGCACACGCAACTCATGCCATGTCTCCCCTGCTCCGACGACCTGTCGCAGGCAGGTGACTGTTAAGGTAATCTCCTGCTGGGGCCGGACACCACCAGGCTCGACCTCACTGCCCGTATACTCCCACCAGTACCCCAGACCCACGGGATAATAATCAGCAGTAGGCTGCGGCCCGGTCTCCTCCACTGTAACCTCGGCGGAATCAGGAGGCAGATCCTCGTAAGTACCGGTCACCTCAGTCGTCCCCAGGCCAGTGGCGGTGAATTCGCCCAGGCTATCAATAGTGCCCACTGCCGGGTTAGAGCTTTCCCAGATGAGGTCTTCGTTATACAGCAACCGCCAGCCACTGGTTTCCTGCTCACCCCAGACATGAAAGTCAACAACATCGCCAACGTGCGCCGCAAAATCCTCAGTGATAACAATAGAAATAATCGCGGGCAGCCCACCCCCACCACCTCCACCGCCACAGCCACTGAGCAAAACTAACCCAGCAATTGCCAGCACGGTGTATATCAGGCAGGCCCGTAAGCTTGCCAGAGAACAGTGATTGTTCACAAGTATTCCCTGCCTCGAATAGATCAGGTATGAAAGTTGGTGCAACAGGTGAACCAATGAAAGCAGCAAGAGTTTACTGCTTCACCTATTGGACGCAACTATCGACGCAAATGTTCCCGACTTACGGCAGGCTGTCGGGGCAGGCCACAATCATGCCATACTGCTCCAGGCCGCACAGCAGCACCGGCTGGCCCGTGCCCAGAAAGTCACAGGCATACGCCGAGTAGACAGCGGGAGCCAGCGTCGCGGGAAGTCGATGCGGCCAACTGCCAATTTCCAGGAAAGGATAAGAGCCGCGCGATTCGCTCGTTGAAAAAAGAAACACGCCCAGGTCTGCGGTCAGCAGAAAGTCTGTGGCGCCACGGGCGGCTAGCGCCAGCGGTTCGGCCAACTGCGGTCCCAGGACCGTGCCATCTAACGGGGCCTGCTGGTTGCCGTCCTTAATCTGTATCGTAATCAGAGTGCCCTTGTTGAAAACCGGCAGTGCAGGACGGCTGTCGGCTTTGTTCTCGAAGTAGGCCACTCTATGAACAGGCAGTGTGGCTTCCCCGCTCGAGGTTGACACGGGTTTGCTGCCTACAAACAGGTCAACATCGCCGTCTCCATCATAGTCACACGGTGCGACCAGCGCCGCTCCGACAGTGCGAATCGCCTGGCCGGCAACCTCAACTGGCCCCCGACGAATGAAACTTCCCGAATTAATCCACAGCTCTACGGAGCCATCACCGGCGCCCACGAACATATCCAAATCTCCGTCGCCATCAGCATCAGCACAGCGCGGCCAAGCGTAGCCGGCCGCCGAGACAACCCCCGAGGTGGCTGAGATTGCCTTCCCTGATGCCATCATCAGCGTATCGCCTACCCCAATCTGCTCAAATACGCGCACGTCTCCGCAGCGGTTGCCAACCAGCAAATCAAGGCGGCCATCGCCATTCCAATCCAGCGCGGAGACCGCCGCTGCCTGTCCGACATCCAGCGGCACTGGCCGCGCCTGCAACTTCCCGCTATATTCCAGAGCACCAGAGGACGGCCTGGCATTGAGAACGAAACCATCGGCGGTCCCCAGCCAGATTTCACCGGTGGCAGCCAACTGTGGCGCCAGCGCCGCCAGACTGCTCTGGCCACGCACCGAGATCCGCTCAGCAGCCGCCAGGCCATCGGAACTCCCGCGCAGAAGCCACAACTCACCCTCGCCCTGACCAATGAGCACATCCTTGTGCCCGTCGCCCTCCCAATCCAGCACGCAAGGCCGCGCCCGCGAGCCTACCTCCACTGGGCTGCCGCCAGCGCTCAGCTGCCGAGGCGCTGCCCATCTGTACCCTCCGTCGTCGGCAGTTCGCTCCAGCCACCATACACTGCCGTCATCACCACCCAGCAGCAGGTCCTCATCACCATCGCCATCCACATCACCGACCGCCGGAGCCAAATGCCCCACCTCCGGGGCCACCTGGCGGATGGCCTCCGCTATCTTTGTGCCGTCCGCCAGTCTCATGCCCTCGCCACCGCGCAACGCCATACCCCTCAGTTGGTACCAGAGAAGCTGCTCCTCCCAACCCAAAAGGAGATCTAATCGACCGTCATCGTTCCAATCAACCAAAGCCGGGGAGACCTGTCGCGGTTTCGGCGGCCAGCTTGCGGAATCAGTCGAGTCGGCGATAAGCGGCTCAGGAGCACCAAATATGTCACCGGCCAGGCGCCGATAGTAGAGCAGATCGCCGTAGCCAGAGCCTACCAACAAGTCCTCTTGCCCGTCGCCGTTGAGGTCGGCAATGGCCAGGTCGGCCATATCCCCGCCAGTCACCGGCCCCTCGGCCAGCCACACCAGCCTCCCTCCCTGCACGGGGAAGACGTCATCAGCCAGCATTCGGGCTAAATACTGGCTGTGGGCGGGAGCAACCAGGACCGCCAGCATGATAATAGTCCAGACAATCCGGGCCAAGCTTACTCGCCTCCGCCAGTCGGCGACGATTTGCGCGCGAAGATATGGATCTGTGGCCACGGATACAGCCAGTCACTACCCAGCTCCCAGGGCACGAAGCTCAGCGGCAACCCGCCGTAGGGACCCCGTGTTTCATAGCTTGTCAGCAGTGCCGAAACGAAGCTGATCGTCGCGGCATCACCCGCCAGTAGGCCGGCCCGACTGTTGAACTCACTGAGCACGAAGGTGTGGGGAGCCTGGGCGGAGAGCAACTCTTGGTTCAGACCGGTAATCACCAAGTCGCGCACCGGCCGCCGATAAAGTCGCCACAGGGGATTTCGCCGCAGGACAGCGCCGCCGTTGCAGTAATCAACCGGCGGCACATCGAACCACGGATCCCGAACCAGACCAATGCGGGCATCCCGCGGAGTTGCTTCCACGATCTCTGCAAGCGCCTGGCTGCGCGGATCACACCTCGCCAGACCGCTGCAAAGCTGTCCACTCCACAGCAGGATCGGCACGACGCATACGGCTATCAACAGATAGCCAGCCCACCTGTAGTTCCGCCTGCCGCGCAGTAGCAACGCGATGGGATAGGTGCCTAAGACGACCAGCGCAGGCAGCAGCGCGACTTCATAGCGGGCGTAGCGCACATTGGCTAAACCGATCATCACCGCCCACAGACACGCGAAAACGGCTATCGGCAACAGTTGCCGCTGCCTTCTCACTACCGCCATCGCCCAGCCAACCAGGGCCATGAGGACTATCGGTCCGGCACCGGGTGCGAGCAGGTTCTTCGCGTGGAACCACAAGCCATTCGGCTCGGCTGCCACTGCCAGCGGCTCACCGACGCGCATGTGCTCAAGCTCGAAGAGGATACCTTGCTTTGCCTCCGACCAGGCGAGGAAAGTGAACGGCGAGGTGAGCGCAAATCCCAGCGCTGCCATCCCCAGCACGATGAGCATTTTCCTCGCTGTATCTGAGGCACGGCACCCGGAGGCATTATTACCGCAACTTAAAGCAATCGCCGTCAGCGGCGCCACAACGACCAGCAGACCACTATACTTGGTGGATGCCGCCAGCCCCACCATCAGGCCCGCCCAAGCGCAGTCCTGCCAGCGCCCCGACTCCACTAGCCGCACCGAAAACAGCAGTGCCAAAGTCACGAACAGCGTCTGCGTTACATCAACGGTACCGTAGTGGGAATTGAGCACGTGCAAAGGGGCCACAGCCAACAGCAGGGCGCAGCACACAGCCGGCAGATTACTCCAGACTCGCCGAGCCAGCACGTAAACAGTAACAACTGTGAGAACTCCCGCCAGCACAGACACCACGCGCGCATCCAGAGTCCAGAGTCTTAACGCCTCAGGGATGGTCTCCAGGCTCAGCGAGGATATAAGTAATCCGTGGCCCAGAACGCCGGCTGCTGCGACGAGATACAGATACAGGCTGCCGTAGTTAAAAAAATGGGGATTGAGATCTCCGCTCAGCGCTAGCGACAGCAGGCCGCGCAGAGAGTGGTATTCATCGGGATGGTAGGAGAAAAGATGGGTCGAGTCAGGCAAGCCCCATCGCAATCCCCAAATCCGAGCACAGGCGGCGACGATCACAAGTCCTACTACCGCAGCCGGGACTGTGCTCAGAAAGCTCCTATGTTCATCTGTTGGGGAGGCGCTGGTCACCACAATCTCCGGGGCGGGCTGATTTAACCAAGTGCCTGACACGCAGGACTTCCCTTCGTCATGTGGCAAGCTAACTCCTGCCCGTTCCGCTGCCGTCTATTCTACCGGTAGAGTAGAGCGTACCGCTTGACGGAACTCCAATGGCCGAGCTTTGTGTAATCCTCGAACTGCGTGGCCAAAGCTCTAACCCAAAGGCCCGAGCCCGTGTACCATGGCTACGCTGAGCTCTGGGCCAATAGTCGTACAATCAATCAACGCAAGCGTCCACGTATACCAAATCTTGATCTCTGTCGACTAGGAGGTACAGTCCCGCCGGTCTTCCTTCTGGTGTTACAAATCGATGTGACTCGTAGCAATCCGCATTATTCACTTCAGAGGGATTCCACCACTCCAGACCGATGGATTTGCCCCTCAGACCCAGGTAGGATCCCCTGAAGAACCTGTCTTGCCCTTCAACGGCAACGGGCTCTAACTGGGCTACGAGACGCTGGATCACTCGTTCGCTGGCATGGAACCTAAACACTACAAACCAGTCTTGCATCTGTGTCGGCTGAGCCGCGCGAATGTCGCTAACACCCGAGGGGATTGGGTCTGCGAGGCACATTCGAAAGTAAGCTGTTGCCTCATCAACCGTTGCCACGGCGAAATCAAGATGCGACCAATCATCCCAGCGCATGCTGATTGGCCTCACAGCACGGCTGATCGGGGGCCCAAAGCAGTCCCAAAAGGCGCGCCCCACCCATATTGGCCATCCGAACGCCATAGTCAGCAGCAGTACGGCCCACCAGTATTTGCGCCACCACGCCAACTTGCATATAGGTGGCATGTGTCTTATCCCTCACTCCCACATGCAGTCAATGCACGGGCTTCCCAAGCCGATTGTAGCGTGACTGGCGGCGAGGGTCAAGCGGATGGTGCTTCGTGTGGGGCTATTCCTCGCCCTCTGGCTTCAGCGGGAAGAACAACGGCCGCCGCTGCGTTACAAATACCACAAGACACAGCGCCATTAAAGCAATGTGGCCAGCAGCATCGCCGTAGCCCATAACCTTCCCAACGCTCAAGAACACCGAGATGACCAGTGGCGCCAGAGTCATCTGGGTACCGGCTGCAGCCACCTGGTTGTTGCGGCCTGAGGGTTCGTCCATAATCGTCATTCAAACACCAGAGCCACTATTCGTGAAGTACCTGGGCGAATAGTGTCCCCAAAGCGGCAGCATTGCGATTGACGTCAAAGTATTTCTCGACTTTCTGACGACCTAGCAGAGCAACGCGGCCGCGCAATTGTTCATCATACAGAGCCATCTCTAATTTATCGGCCAGGTCACGGGCATCGCCCGGCTCAGCCAACAGCCCGGTCTTCTGATGTTCAATCAGCTCGGGTATGGCCGATATATCGCTGGCCACCGTGGGGATTCCCATAGCCAGAGCTTCCAGCAGAACCATGGGAAGCCCGTCACGGTCACCGTCGGCGGCAACTACCGAGGCGAGCGCGAAGACGTCAGCCTTCTGGTAGAGACGGCGCATTTGCGGCGGCGTTAGTTCCCCCACAAACTCCACCCGTTCGCGAAGTTGCAGCCCTGCGGCCCTGCGTATCAAATCCTCGCGCATCGGCCCCTCGCCGACAATCACCAGGTGAAACTCGGCGTCCCGCGATTGGACTATGCTGGCCGCCTGAAGCAGATACGGGAAGCCCTTCTTCTCTACCAGTGGGCCGACCGACATTATCAGCGGCGGCTGGCCGGGCGGACGGTCAACCGGATCGAATTCACGGGGCTCTATGCCATCGTAGACCAGGTGAAGCTTGCCCTCCGTAACCAGGCGATGTCGGCTCACAAGCCACTGGCGGGTGTACTCCGTGTCGGCGGTGACAAACTCCGTCTCCGCTATTTTCAGACCGAGGGTAGGCACTTCGTCACCGAAAATATCGCCGGCACCAACCGCAAAACTGAAACTGCGACCAGTGATCACAGCTAGCAACCAGGCAACGGTAGTGGGAGCGCCGGCCAGATGAGCATGAATATGTCTTATCCGGCGGCTCATACGCACGGCAAAAAATCCGGCGCGCACCAGACTCGCCAATATCTCCTTTGTCTGCCTGGGATAGCCAAAGATGCGGCCCAATGCCAGGCGCAAGGCCAGCAAGGAGCCGCTGGGGTAGCTCAGTAGAGCAGCAAGCTGGCTAACCGCACAGCGCAGCGACAACACCGGCGGAGCATAGGTCACGCGTTCCGCAAGCCGCCTACTCGTCTCTGGTGCGGCCCTGGCACGATCCCGGTGCAAGGCCAGGGGTACAATCACAAAGCCCTGCCGTTCCAGCGCCGGGATTTGCCGCATCGCGCCGCTGTCCACAGGCGACGGAAAGGTATCAATTACATACGCAATTCGATCGGAAACTGGCCTGGCCAAGTTCCGCCAGCACCTCCCTGTGCCAGCACTCACGCAAACAATTGCTCAACGCACCTTGCCGAGCAACCGCTCGACCATAGTAATATTCGCCCGTTGAGCCTAACCAACCTCCTTGACGTCTCCTGAAGGGGCAGCCTAATCGGGATCATTGTAGGATGACTGCGCTGCAGAAGGCGTAAACAGATTGCTGCCTGCCGGGAGATGTTGCCTCAAGCGGCTCCGGTCACAGCAATAATCAGAGCCCGAAGTACCATATATTAGCGATCAACACCCATGAGTGGCATTAGGATTGAGCCTCTCGCTCAGACATCGAAGCCAAGCTGGACACAAAGAAGAACCACTCCGAATGCTGGGGATCACGCTTTATCTGATACTCCTCGCGCCGCATCTCAATCAGTCAATTTTGTCCACCGCGGTCTGGTGACCATCACACCAAGGCACGGTGGTCTTGGTGGGGTGATACAGCTCGCCCACCAGCATGGGAATATCGATGAGAGGCGCTCCGCGCTGATGCCACGGCAGCACCGAGCGGGGTACGCAGAAATAAGAGGTCGGGTCCGCTGAGTGATCGATCTGACACTTAAAGGGATCCACACCTTCTTCGACAACCCCCATGTGCTCATCCAGAGCAATGTACCATCGTCCCACCGGAGGGTAGTCCCCGTGATCCATACGACACATATCCATAGCCGGCTCGGAGAGGAATTCATAACAGATGCGAAGAATATATTAATAACCAAGAGGAAAACAAGAATCGCGGATTGAACGGCCAATAAAGTGTCAATGCCCTTTCTCTGAGACCCTGCGCCGATTTGCGTGAGACGAAAGGACAAGACGGGTCAGGCTGTGAGGTGGTGAGATTATGGAGTGCCCAAAGTGCGGATACCTGATGAGTGATTTTGACGTGGCGTGCCCACGGTGCAAGCTTATGGCGGAGCAGCAGCCACAGCCGCCGCCTGACGCGGCTGAGCTGCCTCCGCTGAAGGCTGTTACGCCTGAGAAAGAGACGCAGGCTAAGGCGCCAGCGCCTGTGGTCGTGGAGCTGCCCAAGCGGTCAGATGCCCTAACGTGGGGTCTGATCGCCGTGGGATTGGCGATAGTGGTGCTGCTGGCAGTGGTAATCTGGACGCAGTTGCGCAAGCCAGCCGCCTGGCACGGCAGCGGCACGGTGGCCGAGACGCGCGCCCAGCAGCAACAGCCGGCGCAGGCCCCGCCGGGCGGGACGCTTGCCACTGAGCCGCAACAGAATCGAGAGGCGGCGGTCACGGACGCGGATAGCCTGATTCAGGGCGAGGAGATTTCATCTCAGATGGGTCAAAACAGCCCGATATATTCCGGGTTCACTATATCAACAAGGAAGGAACTAGGAAGGAAGGTCAATAAAGATAGATAGTAAGCCAACATCAGGCGATCGTAGCCTCTTTGCTGTGGCCTGCGTTACCTTGGGCACGCTTCGGGTGTCATATTAACTGATGAGTCACCATCACGGAGCGAGGTAGGCAATGAAGCCAACCGATGGACAACTGGTTGCGGCGACGCTGACGGGAGATGTCGACGCCTATGGGCTGTTGGTGGAGCGCTATCAACACGCCGCATATGGTCTAGCCTACCACCTAGTAGGGAACTTCGAAGAGGCTGAGGACCTCGCCCAGGAGGCACTGATTCAGGCGTTCTACCACCTGCCGCAGTTGCGTGACGCAGACAAGTTTGGGCCGTGGCTCCGGCGCATCGTGACCAACATGTGCACTAATTGGTCCAAGCGGGAGGGGAGGCGCTGGGCCCGCAAGGAAAGCCCAGATCAGGTGGAGGTGTCCGCCCCTGATACGTACGACGCGGTGCTTTCGCGGGAGCTGGCAGCGACACTTGACGAGATGCTGCAGCAGCTCGATGAGCCGAACCGCCTGGCCGTGACGATGTATTGCATTGACGGCCTCTCTCACCGGGAAATCGGGGCATTCCTGAATATCAGTGCCGACGCTGTTAAGATGCGCCTGCACCGCGCCAGGCAGCAGTTGCAGCACAACATGGTCGAGCTCATCGCCGAGACGCTTCGCGAACACGCGCTCACACCCTCGTTTGCCAGGGAGGTATCAAGAATGACCGTTCACTTCGGCATCGCCGGTAATGGGCATCCGGGTCACCCCTTCCCCGATGATGCGGCTACCCGGCTGTATGTGCAACTTTATCCCAGAGGGGACCTATCCGAGGCTGCCGCTGCGGCCAACGTACCGATGCACCGAGCAGAAGAACTGCTGGAGGTATGGACCAGGCTGTTGGTGGCAGAAACGCACAACGGAGAAGTACTGTGCAAAGCTCCCATCATGACGGCCGAAGACGCGGAAATCCTGGAGACGTGGGGCCGAGAGTTTTCTCGCATCGCCATTGAGGAACTGGAGCGGCAGCTTCCAGCGCTCCGAGCGCTTGCGCAGCAGGTAAAAGGCGAGGCTCCTGAGGAGAGTGCATTAGAGGCCGTAGTTTGGTGGAACGGCGCTATGGCGGTGCAGTTTGCACCAAGAGGAGAGTTCATTCCGCCGTATCCAAGAAGAGCTGATACGGGGGAGTATTGTCTGCTTGGCTCGACTAGCGAGCGGCCACGCGGGGATCGCCCCGGCGGCTACGGCTACAGCTCTCCGGGCTTCGGCGACGAACAATGGCGCCTCGCGCTTTACACTTGGGCGGAGGTTGGGCACCACCCAGAAATACAGGAGTATATGCGCGTCACGGACTTTCCCATGCCAGCCGACCCGCTCGGGATGAAACTCATGCGCATTCTTCGGGGTATCTACCAGCAACCTCGGACACGCGATGAGCTGCTCACCCTCATCGAAGAGCAGGCTGTAACTGAATATCCCAGCACGGAGTTCGCCGCCCATCTAGTCAAGTTTCGCTTCATCACCAAAAACGAGCCGCACCGGCTTACGATCCCGGTCATAGATGAAGGACCGGCCCAAGCCCTTGACAAAGTATTGGAAGAGCTGCGCACTGCGGTCCTGCCTCGCTACCGGGCTATTGATGAGCAACGGCAGGAGGCGGTGAGCAGGTGTTCCTTCAAGGATTGCCTTCCGGCAGATAGGGAATTCATATCATTCATGTCCGCTGCGTCATGGCTGTCGTTGGTCTTCGAGCGCGGCCTGGTGCCGCTACTACCCAAGGAAGCCTACGCGGAGCGGGGAGTGTTTCTACAGCGGCACTTCGTAGGGGAATATGTGCCTGATGAAGCCGTATAGTCTGAAAACAGGCAACCGCCAAGTCGTTGCCAATGATTGCCGGATACCGCACACAGCATCAAGAACCTGGCGGCCAATGATGGTGCCTTGGCAGTGCAGGATGTGCTAGATGCTGACTTGATGCCGACAGCGGAGATATCCAGTTGCGTCAATCATTCAACCCGGCAGGCTCAGGGCAGGTCAGCCCTTGATCAGAATATAGTTGTCTTTGATCTCTATCTTGTCTATGCGGGGCTTGAGGGGAATGGTTTGAAAGTCGATAATGGGATTAAGTTTGTTAAGCATGGCCCGCAACGGCCCGGCTGGCAGAGGTATGCCGTTGACCGACGCTGCCGTCGGCACGAAATTGACATTCCTATGGTCCTCAACCTTTAGTTCTCCGACCATGCGGAGGCTGTGGCCAAAGCCAAATCTGTATGTCCCCGTACATACCAGTTTGTTATCTTCAAACTCGATGGCGAGATCCTCAATTGGTGTATCCTTGAACACCAATAGCTTATTCAAATCGTCCTTGTAGATGCGACCGGAGAAGATCGTCTTTCTGCGCGACTTGGTCTCGACGTCGAGTTCTTCATAAAGCTTGCGGATATCCAGCGTCACGTCGAAGGCCTTCGTGTAGGCGTTACAGATGGCGATACCCTTGCGTTCGATCCTGTCAGCGGATATTACGATCGACTTGAATCTGCCGCGTTGGGTCCAGTAGTCGGACTGAAAGGGAACCACCTTAACAACCAGATTCTTGACCTTGTACTTTCCCCTGATCTTGCTGGAAATCCGGTTGCGAACTCCCTCGGCAGAGACGGCACCGTAAGCAACAGCTGCTACCATCGTTATCAATATGACCAGCAGAACAAGTATAGATTTCAGGCGGATTCTATTTGCAGACATATCCATCCATTCGTGCATTCCAGATAGTAGGCAATTCTTATATTATTACTCGGTTCAGCTACTTAGACACCTAAATCAGGCAAAGGTTCGTCCAGGCGGAAGTCGCTAAAAGCCTGAATGAAACATATCAGCTAGAAGGCCGTTGACAGAACGATGCCAACCATTACAGAGGCCAGCACAACCTTCAACAACACACCAGCCAGCCGCCCAGCCAGCGCTGCCCAGCCGGCCCTGCGCGCTTCAGCAGGCTGTTTGCCGGTGCGCAGTTCATAAATGTAGCTGGCCAAGAAGCCACCGACAGCGGCAAATACCAGCGGGGGCAGTAGCATACCGAATACCACTCCAACCAGGCCGCCGCTAATGCCTAGAAGGCCGAGAACGGGTGAGAAGTTTGCACCTGCGATCGCACCGGCTACTCCACCAATCAGGGCCCACAGACTGGTCATAGTGCTGCCTCCACCCGCCTTGACCCCCAGAGCGCTGAGCAAATTGTCACTGGTCTCGGCGAGGATCGAAACAACCAGGAGAATGAGAAGAAACCACCAGGGGGGGCGCTGAAACCCGTGACAGGCCGAAAAGATAACGGTGTCAAGTAAGATCAGAACCGTGCCCGGCAAGCCGACCAGCGTAGCCAGCACGCCCACGAAGAGGGTGACTACGAACAGAGCCGTGCCCAGGTAGACCAGTGCAGTAACCAATGCGCTCATTGATGTAGCTCACCATCATTTGCCACGCTGCGGACACGGCGCAGATAGGCTGTAACGCCCGGCTAGTTCCTTGTCGTAGTTTTCGGGGAGATGGTGCTCGCCGCACTTGATCCGGTGCCGAACGCAAGTGCAGCCTGGCGCTTGGTTGCCCGAGCTATTTGTAGTACTTCTCGAATTCCTCTGTTTTCCGCTGGGCTATCCCCATCTTTTGCAGCCCCCGTTCCGCAGCGTGCGAGACCATCGGCACCGGATCATCCAGTGCCTTGGCCAGGAGGCTCACTGCCGCTTTATCACGCAACTTACCAACCGACACCACAGCGGCCCAGCGCACGTCGGGACTTTCGTCACCGAATAGCTTGACCAGGGCAAGCAAGGCCTCGCCGTGACGCTCCTCGGAAAGCTTTCCTTCATCCGCAAGCTTGCCCAATTGGACAGCAGCATACCGCCGCACCTCAGGGGCATCGTCTTCAGTTATGTCAATGAGGGCAGGGACAACCGCCGGGGAGCCAATCCAGCCCAGAGCTTCCGCAGCGTAGCGGCGCACGGCCTCCGACTCGTCGCTTCGGGCCGCCTTCTCCAGGTCCCGGCGTACCGAGCGAGCCGGAACTGTAATCAGGGCTGCTGCCGCCCGTCGGCGCACCGCCTCCGAGGGATCTTCAGTCAGAGCTTCCGCCAGCGGCGGCGCTGCGCGCTCATCGCCCAGGTAGCCCAACCCTTGCGCTGAGATCTCCCTGACTCTTGCTGAGTCATCCTGAAGCAGAGCACCAACCAGTGGCTCGACTGCTCGGTGGTCGGGCACTGGTGGAGCTTTCTCGAAATCGGGTGTTGTCTGAGCTTGGGCCAACTCGGCAAACTTCTGCTGCTTTTCGCTAACTCCTCCACAGATCATAGCCAGCACCATCGCTGCCCCGTGGCGCCGATCAGCATCCGGGTTGGTCTTGAGCGCGCGAATCAACTCAGGCACCGTCTCCCGCCCCATAACACTCAGCCGAATAGCTGCCTTTGCGGAGAGGTCGTGCTCGTAGAGACCCAGCAAGTTGATTAAGCCTACTGTATTCTTTGAGCGGGCATACATGCTCACCAGAGCAGACACGGCAGCATCGCTCACTCGATAGTCGGGGTGATCCAGCAACTCACGAACGCGTCGCACCAGGCTAGGCTTGCCAGCATGCCGCGAAACTATACGAAGAACCGCAGTCAACATCTCTGTATCTTCGTCGTTCAACGCCTGCAGCAACAGCGGATAGCTCTGTTCAAAGTCGTGGCCTAGCCCCGCCACCGCCCGCTTGCGCATATTTGGGTCGCCACCATGTAGCATAATCT
The DNA here is from genome assembly GCA_030615605.1 of bacterium. Classification (GTDB taxonomy): domain Bacteria; phylum Armatimonadota; class Zipacnadia; order Zipacnadales; family Zipacnadaceae; genus JALGTD01. The sequence continues at coordinate 87,472 of JAUWYY010000006.1, read as the reverse complement.
CGCGAAGAGTTTCCCGCACCGTACGACGCTCTGCCGACGTTCCTTTTGTGAGGAACTCACCCAGGCCACGGAGCCCCTGGACCGCCTTGTCCAAATCCGAGCTTTTGAATAGCTCTAGGGCTTCGTCCAGGTCATCAGCCATAGCAAAGGGATCGGACGTGCCCGGGGGGAGTGGTCCCTTCTGCTCTTCCGCAGCAGGGGGAGGCTTGCGACGGGCCTCCTCCGGGTCTTCCTGTTCCCCGTGGTGATGCGTCTGCACTGGTTGTATCGGCTCGACAGCCTCTTTGCAGCCACCAATCAGCCACACACCAAGCAAAATGCCACTCACTACCACCAGTGCCTCATATTTGATAGTATTCAACATGAAGCTCCTCATATCTGTAGTGGAAAGGGCTTTCACTATTCTCAACGTTAATCGTGCCTGCTAAGGTTCCCCGGACACAACTGAACAACAACTAGGCAAAAGCGCTCTTACGGGGCCAGACAACTGAAGATGACATGCTGTAGCTACAGCCGCAATAGTCCTGACGATACAGATTGAGTTGACGGCTGAGCTGTGCGCTACGCTGAAAGCCGCCTTCCTTGCGCCAGACTTCGGCCAGGAACCTCAGGCCGGCTGCTTCCGCTAGGTCCTCGCCCAACGAGTTGATTAGCTGGGCATCCTTGTGAGAGCTAATAGTCAAGGTGGTTGCCAGATAGTCCATATCGCGATCCTGGGCATATTCGGCTGCACTGCGCAAACGGTATTCAAAGCATATCCGACAACGCCACCCGCCTTCCGGCTCCCCCTCCCATCCAGCAATAGCCTCCCGCCAACCCGCAATGTCCTGCTGCCCTTCGACCAACGGCACCCCCATCGCCTGCGCAACCGTCTGCATACCAGCCAGGCGACGTTCGTATTCGGCTGCCGGTTCAATGTTGGGATTGTACCAGAAGCAGACGACCTCAAAGCGCGAGACAATTCGTTCTATGACCGCCATCGCACACGGACCGCAGCAAATATGCAGCAGCAGCCTGGGCTTGTGGGATCGGTCACTCATTTGCTCACCTGCACCGCTACTCGCCAACTCTGGATCAGTCGGGGACCGGTAATCTCTCCCCCGTTTCAGCATCGAAGAGGTGGATTTGGGCCAGGTCAATGCTCACTTCGATGTGGGCCCCGACAGGGGCTGCCGAACTGGGAGAAAATAGCGCCTTCAGGGTGTCCTGGCCGGTATTAAGCGTAAGCAGGCGCCGGTCGCCCAGCGTGGTCACCTCATCTACCTTAACTTCCAGACTGTCTTTCGAAATGGTCGGCTTGGGGGGAGCGGCGCGCTTGTCGAATATATCCTCGGGGCGCACACCCATTACCACAGGCCGACCCTCGAAGTCGCGCAGGGCCGTCATGATATTTTCCGGCATAGTCAGGTCTACCGGCCCGAGGTCCAGGTAGACCTTGTCAGCTCTTGTCATAACGGCGGCCTCGACCATATTTATGTGAGGACGCCCAATAAACTTGGCCACAAAGCTGTTGGCGGGATGATCATACAGCTCGGAGACCGTCCCCACCTGCTGAAGTCGTCCCTCCCGGAGTACCGCCACCCGATCGCCCATTTTCGTCGCTTCAGCCTCGTCCTCAGTCGTGTAAAGAACTGTAATGCCCAGCCCCTCTTGGCACTGCCCTAGCTGCTCCAGAGCCGATGAGCGATCTTCTGGCTCCAGGTTAGCCAGTGGCCCGTCCATCAACAGGACCTCCGGTTCACTGGCGAAAGCCCGCGCCAGAGCAGTGCGATATAGCTCCAAAGTGGACAACCTGGCAGTGATTCGTTCCAGCAGCCGATGTATGTTTACCCGTCGGGCAGCGGCCCGCACCCGCTTGGAGGTCTCTTCCGCCGAAATCTGTTGCAACTGCAGCGGCACTGCAATATTCTCAAAGACAGTCATACTCGGGGTCAGTGCGTAGTTGGAGAACAGTAGGGCAACGTGCCGCTCTTTAGCGGACAGTTCGCTGACCGGTCGGCCCCCGATCCAGATGTCACCCTCGGTCGGCTCCTCCAGTCCAGCGACCAGGCGAATCATAGTGCTCTTACCACTGCTGGTTGGCCCAGTGATCACAAATAGCTCGCCGTCGCCGACGGTCAGATCAATGTCGGCAACGCCAACCGTATCGCCAAAGTACTTGCTGAGCCCGACAGTCTTGATATCTGCCATCTGATTCAGAGCTTTTCTTTGGTGCGGCAGCCGTGGGGCCATCGCAGGGAAGTCGCACCGGGCGCCACCGAAGTGCTCAGCATCTACTCCATAACCTGGTAGTTAGGCGCCTCTTCGGTGATAGTAATGTCATGGGGATGGCTTTCGCGCAGGCCCGCTGTGCTGATCCGATAAAATGAGGTCTTGGTGCGCAGTTCTTCGATATTCTGCACGCCGCAGTAGCCCATACCCGACCGCAGGCCGCCAACAAGCTGATGGACGACGCCCGACAGTGGTCCCTTGAACGGGACCCGGCCCTCCAGACCTTCGGGCACGACCTTCTCCGCCACCATATCCTCCTGTCCGTAGCGATCGCGGCTGCTGCGACTCACTTGCATCGCTGCCAGTGAACCCATGCCGCGGTACTCTTTATAGGTACGTCCTCGATACAGCACCGTCTCACCTGGACCTTCTTCGGTACCGGCAAACAGTGCGCCGATCATTACTGATTCTGCTCCGGCTGCCAGTGCCTTGGTAATATCGCCGGAGAACTTAACGCCGCCGTCAGCAATCAGCGGCACACCAACTTCTGCAGCGACTCCGAAGGCCTCCGTTATAGCCGTCCACTGCGGGACCCCGGCACCAGTTACCACACGCGTGGTACAGATCGAACCGGGTCCCATGCCCACCTTCACCCCGTCAGCACCCACTGCAATCATGTCGCGGCAGCCCTCAGCGGTGCCGATGTTGCCGGCAATCACATCTTTGTCAGACCACTTCTCTTTCAACTTCTCTACCGTGAGTAGTACGCGTTCAGAGTGGCCATGAGCCGTATCTACCACCAGCCCGTCCACCTCCCGGTCGACAAGGGCTGCCGCCCTGTCCCAGACGTCAGGCCCGACACCAACGGCCGCCGCCACCCGCAGTCGGCCATGATCATCTTTGCAGGCGTGGGGAAACTGCTGTACCTTCTCAATATCCTTGATGGTAATAAGCCCCAGCAGGTTCATCTCTTCATCCACCACAGGCAACTTCTCGATGCGGTGCTCGTGGAGGATACGCTTGGCCTCTTCCAGAGTGGTGCCTTCCCCAGTGGTTATCAGATTCTCATGGGTCATTGCCACACGCACCAGCTTGCTCATATCTGTCTCAAAGCGCAAGTCACGGTTGGTGACTATGCCCACAAGTTTGCCCTTCGCGGTGACGGGCAGCCCGGAAATGTGATAGCGCCCCATCAACTGTTCAGCGTGGCCGACAGTCTGGTCGGGGCCTAGAGTAACCGGATCAATTATCATCCCGCTCTCCGAGCGCTTGACCCGATCCACCTCGGCGGCCTGGTCCTCGATGCTCATGCTCTTATGAATAACACCGATGCCACCTTCGCGAGCCATCGCAATAGCCAGCCGCCCTTCAGTGACCATATCCATCGCCGCGCTGACCAGAGGAATGTTGAGGGGAATGTTGCGGGAAAATCTCGTGGTTATATCAACCTCAGCAGGCAGCAGTGCCGCCCTGGCCGGAATCAGCAGCACGTCGTCGAAAGACAGCGCTTCGCCTCGAATCCTATCCGACACCCGGTTACCTCCTTGTCGCTTCAGTGCATCAAATGGCTTATGGAGGCTATAAGGTTACCAGACGAAGCTGCTGTTGTCAACGAGTATCGTACGTCGAGGGGCTTGGAAAGAGGCGCTGGACCAACCAAGGGAGAAGCAAAGATGTAATCATTCCTCCGACCACGAGCGAGCATACAGCGGCCTCCTCCCACTGAAGCCCACTCACCCACGCTTCAGGCCCGGGAATGAGGCCAATGCCCAAGAACAGCACAAGAAGAAACCCCGGCAGGAACGCTCCACAGCCAGCAGCACCTCCCAGACAACTGAGCAACGTATAACCTTGTGCTCTGGCTGGCACGGGCTTCATAGGAAACGACCGGGGGAAGAAGGTAATCAGCTTGCGTAAGACGTACCAGAACATACTGGGCCCGATCCCGCCCCCCAGCGCTCCCGCAGCGGTTCCCCGCAACGTGAACACTATGCCCGACAAAAATAAGTCCCAGTCATAACTGGGACCACCCCAAGTGATCCAGGCAACCGTGGTGCCGAGCGCAGCGCCCAGAGCTGTTCGAACGCCCCCATACCACCACGCACGCAGGAAGGAACTACTGCCGTCCCTGTCGCCTAGTGCCTTGGAGAATGCAGCGGCCACGATCGCCACCCCAGCCGCGATGACTCCGTACGACAAGTACGAGTCCGGCGACATAATCAAGGACCTTCACCGCCCCAAGTCCGATCTTGGCGCCACGCGAAACAACTTGACCCACGCTGAAAGACAGTGCTGCCAGGCCGGGCCGTTGCTGTCCAGCCCTCTCTCATATGTGCTCTTCAAGGCCGCACAGCGCCTCTTCGACCAGCTCACAGAGAGCGTGGGCGATGGTGATGTGGGTCTCCTGGATGCGGGCGGTCTGCTCATGGGGAACGATGAGAGCCAGGTCAACTTGCTGCGCGATTTCCCCGCCACCAGCGCCGGTCAGCGCAATCGTAGTGACGCCCTGCTCTCGCGCTGCCTTGACTGCCGCCAGACAATTGGGGGAGTTGCCGCTGGTGGTCATAGCAATTAGCACATCGCCGGCAACCAGGAGCGCCTCTACTTGCTTGCGAAATACGTTGCAGAAGCCGTAGTCGTTGCTAAGGGAGGTCAACACAGAGGTGTCAGTCGTCAGAGCAATGGCGGGTAGGGGCCGCCGCTCCATCTGAAAGCGGCCGACCATTTCGGCCGCAATGTGTTGGGCATCGGCGGCGCTGCCTCCGTTGCCACACAGAGCCAATTTGCCACCATTCTCCAGCGAATCAATGATGAGCTGAGCGGCCCGGGCGATCTCCTCGCAGAGCGTGGCAGCGGTCTCATCGTGGACGCGGGCGCTGCTTCTCAGTATCTGAGCAATTCTGTCCTGCATAGCTATTCGTCCTGGTACCTGGCCAGAAGCTCGGTTACCCAGTAGTTGCCCTTGTCGTCCACCGCGATGCCCACGCCCAGCCGCTCCACCGAAGCCATCAGCAGATTGCGCCGATGGCTTGTCGTGCTGAGAAAGGCTCGGTGGGTTTGGCGCATCTTCTCCGGGGTGAGGAAATCTCCTGTGCCCCAGCGGCGGGCGACATTCTCGGCGATAAGCTGGGGACTAAACTCAAACAGATTCTCAAAGCGGTCCACGCAAGTGCGCCGACCGGAGACCGGAGACTCGTGGCTGAAGTAGTGCAGATCGCGCATCTCCATGCTATGCTGGCGAGCGACCTGGGCCAGGCGAGGTTCCGGCAGCACACACTGGATACCCGCCTCCCAGCGAGTCTTATTGATGAGCCAGGCCATCAGCGCCTCGCAGTCAAGGAGAGCGTCTGTGTACTTGGGAGGGTTCATGCGTAGAGAGTCACTGCTCTCCAGCGAGGCGAGCTGAATCTGCCGGTAGGAGTGGAGTGCTGCTTCCTTGTTGCCGGCTTTCTGGTAGACCAGGGCCAGCCACTGATGAGGCAGATACCACTGCGGGCGCAGCCGCGCCGCCTCAGTCAGACATTGCTCGGCTTCGCTGGCTTGTTGTTGCTCGAAGGCCTGCTTGCCCTGCTCGAGCAGCACGCAGGCGTGCACCACTTCGCTGAGCGCCGGCTCTGCCCAGCAGGGGGCTGCTGCCAACAGTACCAACAAGACTGCAATACCCAGTTGTAGACGGCTCAATCGTTGGCGCATTGTCTGTGCCTCACAACATCCGTACACCCATAAGCGCAGCTCCCAGCGCGCAGACCATCTGCGGCTGGTCAGGCACCCGTACATCTGTCTCCAGAAACTCTTCCAGCGCCGCACGCACGCCCTGATTTTGGGCCACTCCGCCAACCAGAGCGATCGGTGGTTGGTAGCGCAGTTGGCTCATCAGCGCAGCTACCTGATGAGCCACAACGCCACTCAAGCCGGCAGCGATGTTTTCCCGAGATTTCCCCTCTGCCAGCATACCAACCAGCTCAGATTCGGCAAAAACCGTGCAGGTGCTGCTGAATTGCGCGGGCTGCTCTGCCCGCAGAGAAAGTCTACCCAGTTGCGCGATTTCTACACCCAACGTCTCGGCCATTACTTCGAGAAATCGCCCTGTACCCGCCGCACAGCGGTCGTTGAGCGCAAAGCCCTCGGCACAGCCCGTTTCATCCAGGGTTATCACCTTGCTGTCCTGCCCGCCGATGTCCACTGCGGTGCGCACTTCCGGCAGCAGGTGATGGATGCCGGCAGCCAGGCAGGAGATCTCGGTGAACCGCTGGTCGGCCGCTTGGATTGAGGCCCGGCCATATCCAGTAGCCACGAGCCTATCAATGTTGTCAATGGATACATCGGCCTCCTGAAGCGCTTGCCTTAGCACCTGCTCTCCGGCTACCGACGGCCGATGGCCAGTCGACGCCAGGGCATCTCCCAGAATCCCGTGGGTCACCGAGTCAACAATCACTGCTTTGGCAGTCAGACTCCCGATGTCAACTCCTGCGGCAAGTGCCATTGCTTACCCCGTCAGAAGAACAGAATCCACAGGTATATCGCGCCCAGGACGATGGTCACTGCGGTCACGGGAACACCGTACTTGAGAAATCGTCCGAAGGTCATCGGATAACCAGACCGCTCCGAGATTCCGGCTACCGCCACATTCGCTGCCGTGCCCAGCAGCGTGGAATTGCCGCCGAAGCAAGCTCCGATGGAAAGCGCCCACCACACCGGCAGCATATCCTGCGCCTGAATCTGGGCAACTCCGATCAGTAAGGGATTCTTAGCTGCGGCCAAATCAAGCAGCACCACGTTCATTGCCGCCACGTAGGCAATGTTTCCGATCAGGCCCGAGACGATAGCCGAGACGACCAGCACACCCATCGTCAATACCAAGACGTTGCCTCTGGTGATTGCCAGCAGATAGCCGCTGAACAAACCAATTACGCCGGTGGACGCGAGTGCCGCGACCATAACAAACAGGCCGATGATGAAGAAGATGGTGCCCCACTCGACACCATGAAAGATCTCTTCGACGCCGCCTTTTTGCCAAATCATCAGCAGCACCGCGCCCGCCAGAGCGATAGTAGCCGGCTCCAGACCGAGCCAACCATGAACACAGAACGCCGCCAGCGTCAGGCCACAGACGATCACGCACTTGCGCAGCAGGCCAGCATCGGTGATAGCCAGGCTCTCATCGAACTCCTTGAGCCTGGCTCGCTGGCGTAGCGATACGCGCACAAATCTGTGTACAAATAGCCACGCCATCCCAAAGAAGGCTATCATCGCAAAGATTGCAATCGGCGTATCAACTATTAGAAAGTCAACGAACGAGAAGTGGGCCGCCGATGCGATCATTATATTGGGCGGGTCGCCGATCAGTGTGGCCGTGCCGCCGATATTCGAAGACAGCACCACAAAGATCAGGTAGGGAATCGGATCGACTTCCAGTGCTTCGCAGATGAGGATCGTCACCGGTGCCATTAGCACCACGGTCGTGGCGTTATCCAGTCCCGCCGAAAGCACCGCAGTGCCAGCAGAGAGCAGCACAATAATCCAGAACGGATGACCGCGGGCGAGCTTGGCCGCCTTGATGGCCATCCACTGAAAGGCGCCGGTGCGGCCCATAGTGCTGGCGATGGTCATCATACCAATGAGCAGGAAAATCGTGTTCCAGTCAATACCAAGTATTTCATCAGCACCGTGGAAGGCGTGGTGCTGGTCAACCAGCCGCAGGAGCAGCATCACTACGGCACCCATGAGCGCCGCCTTGGTGCGGTGAACCGCTTCCGTGGCGATAACGATGTAAGTAAGCACGAAGACAACACAGGCAATGATTGCTTCAGCAGTCATAACCACCCTCATACTGACGGACACGACAGCGTCAACGTTCAATACAGTTCCATCCGGCCTAAGCCGCACCGCAGTCTATTATATCAGACAGATTGCTGGCGGGCAAAGATACTACCCCAGCCCTCTCTTTCGCTTTACTTTGTCTCTGCTTTCTGATAGTATGGCCGCGGGCAGATTGGGCTTGAATTAGGGCATACCGTGAAGTCTCTGCAAGCCCAGGCCAGGACTGGATGGCAGTGTGTAGCAGCGCTGCTATTATACAGCAGGCCGCCTTTATTATCATCATCGCTAATGCCCAGGTAGCCAGATGAGCAACCACCACCAGCGCCCGAAACGGGCTATTGCTCCCAATGACAGCCACCAAAATTGGCCGGTCCGCTGGTTGGCTGCCATCGCGTGGATGTCAGTGGTTTTTGCCGCCAGCGCCTGGCCGAAACACGGGCCTCCATCTGCGCGGGGTACCGATAAGATGCTCCACTTCGTGGCCTACGCAGTCTTGACAATGCTTCTATTTCGCTCCCGTCGGGCAACCGCTGCCCACTCGCGGCTCGCAGTCGCCATTGGTCGCGCCAGCATCATTGCCATCGGCTATGGGCTATCGCTGGAGCTGTACCAACTCTACGTACCGGGTCGCCACTTTCAATGGTCAGATATCCTCGCCAATTGCGCCGGGGTTGTCATGGCCGCCCTGCTTCTGTTATACTTCTACCGTAACCGCCGTAGCCCCGGAACCTGTCACACTAACCAATAGCAGCAACTAGGAGGAAGTCTCAGTGGCTGAGCCAATCGAATTAACCGAGGACAATTTCACCAGCGAAGTGCTTGAGGCTGACGTGCCCGTTATGATTGACTTCTGGGCGCCATGGTGCGGGCCGTGTCGGATGGTCGCACCGATCATCGACAGCATTGCTGACAAATATGAAGGCAAGATCCGAGTCGCCAAAGTCAACCTCGACGAGCATCCGGCACTGGCCTCGGAATATGGCGTCCGCAGCATACCGGCAATCTTCATATTCAACAATGGCGAGGTAGCCGAACGGGCTGTCGGCGTCCAGCCCGAAGACACACTATCCGCAATGATTGACCGCGTGCTGGCTCAGTAAACAGGGGTGGCCGGCACAAAGATAGCAGGCTCACAGCCATAATTGCAGGAACTTGAGTGCTTCGGCACGCATTGCCGCGGTCTCCATGTGGCCAACATCGTATCGCGATAGTCTCCAAGCTTCGGGAGCACCGGCCTCTTCGTATGCCAGGCGCAGCTCCGCGTCAATCCGGTCCAGCCCGTCGGGAGGCGTCAGCAGATCATAGTTGCCGGCAATGCCTAGATGGGCGCGGGGCGCAATGAGGGCATTGATCTGCGCAGTGGTGAAGTGTTTGAGCAGACTGGGCACATAGTAGTAGATGCCGTGGCCGTCAAGGCCGCGGGTCCCAATTAGAGCCTGAAAGTCGGTAAGACAGCAGATATCGATGCAGACCTTGATACGTGTGTCCAATGCCGCGACCCACCAGGCCATCGTGCTACCCATCGAGATTCCTATGGTACCAAGACGTTCCACATCCACGTCGGGACGCGAGGCCAGGTAATCAACCGCGCGCAGACTATCGTAGATCATCATCCCCCACATCACCTGCCCCTGCCAAAGCATGTGCTTGAAGACCTCAGACTCCGTTCGGCCGCGGCGTTCGCCAAATGCCCACGTATCAATGCACAGCGCACAGTAGCCCTGCCGGGTCAGCGCCTCGGCATAGGGCGGCTCCTGGAGTGCCCCGCGTCCGAGAATCAGTTCATCCTTACCCAATTCGTAGTCGCCGCCGTGGGCGTGGTTGTACAGGATGACGGGCAATGGTCCTTCGGGGGTATGAGGGTACACAAAGTACGCCGGTACCACCTCGATGCCGTTCAGGTCAAGCACCAGCTTTTCGAGCACGTATGCCTCGCACTGTTCTTCCCCGATCTTTTCCGCGGAAATTGGCCGGTCACGATCCGGCAGATCCCCTAAAAGCCCATAAAGCTGTTGCCGCCGGTGCTGCTTGTCTGATACGTTCACTGTTCTTCTCCTTTGAATTCCTGCTTAGCCCAGTTCAAAGCTCCGCCAGCCACCAGCACCTGTGCTTGCCGCTCAGCAAGCGGGCAACTGCCGGTGAACGAAAAGCCCTTCGTGGCGTTCTCGATCATCAACTGGCCCCCGCTTTGCACACCGGCGCAGACATCTTCTATCCGCAGCTCATCGCCCTGCTGGCATCTGTCATAATCTTCTGCCGTAATCTCAATGGGCACGATTCCGAAGTTAATCAGGTTGGCCCGATGGATGCGAGCGAAGGAAATTGCCAGCACTGCCCTGACACCCAGATGGGCCGGAGCGAGCGCGGCGTGTTCGCGGCTGGAGCCCTGTCCATAATTACGCCCGCCCAGGATCATTCCCCCGCCGCACTTCCGGGCGCGAGCAGGAAAATCTCGATCAATCGGCTCGAAGACATGCTCGCTGATAGCTGGTATATTGCTGCGCAGCGGCAGGATCTTCGCCCCAGCCGGCATTATCTCGTCCGTGCTGATATTATCGCCGACCTTCAGTAGTATCTCACCCTTCAGGACATCGGCGAGCGCCTGCTGCTCCGGCACCGGTTTTATGTTAGGCCCATACTGAACCTCGACACCCTCGCCATCCTTGGGGGGCGAGATAATCATGCTGTCGTCAACCAGGAATTGCTCAGGTAATTGAATTGAGGGTGGTTCTCCCAACTCCCGGGGATCTGTCATCTCGCCGGTCAGGGCACTGGCTGCACAGACAGCCGGACTGGCCAGGTAGATGCCAGCCGACTTGGTGCCGCTGCGGCTCGGGAAGTTGCGATTGAACGAACGCAGCGTCACCGAGTCGGTAGAGGGCGACTGTCCCATGCCGATGCAGGGGCCGCAAGCCGTTTCCAGAATCCGGGCGCCCGCCCCGATCATATCGGCCAGCGCTCCGCTGCGCGCCAGCATCTCCAGGACCTGGCGCGAGCCTGGCGAGATTGTCAGGCTCACATTCTCGGCGATCTGCTGGCCACGCAGGATCTCGGCGACCGTCATCATCTCCTGGCAAGAAGAGTTAGTGCAACTGCCAACGCAGACCTGGTCAATGGGCATACCCGTCAATTCCGCTACCGGCACGACGTTGTCGGGGCTGTGCGGCTGAGCGATCATCGGCTCCAGCACGCTAAGTTCCAGCGTCATCTCTTCTTCATATTCAGCGTCTTCGTCCGCCGCAACCGCCGCCCACTCTTCCTCACGCCCCTGAGCGCGGAGAAACTCGTGCGTCACTTCATCCGACGGAAAGACCGAGGTGGTCGCGCCCAATTCAGCCCCCATATTAGTTATGGTAGCCCGCTGAGGAACATTGAGCGTGGTCACGCCCGGACCACGATATTCCAGCGCCTTACCCACAGCTCCACTGACCGAGAGTTGCTGCAGAAGCCAGAGAATGACATCGTGAGCGGCCACCCAATCGGGCAGCTCCCCAATCAGTGTCACGCCCAGCACATGGGGGGTGCGCAGGCAAAAAGGCATCCCTGCCATGGCCAGCGCAACATCCAGCCCCCCAGCGCCAATCCCTACCATGCCCAGGCCGCCAGCGGTGGGCGTGTGACTGTCCGAGCCCAGGAGAGTCTTGCCGGGCATGCCGAAGCGCTCCAGATGCACCTGATGGCAGATGCCATTGCCCGGCCGCGAGAAATAGACTCCCCGCTTCGTAGCCACGGTCTGCAGGAAGCGGTGGTCGTCAGCATTCTCAAAACCGGTCTGCAGAGTATTGTGATCTACATAGCTGACCGCCAGCTCAGTATGCACCCTCTCTAGGCCTAGCTCCTCAAACTGCAGATAGGCCATCGTACCGGCGACATCCTGGGTCAGGGTCTGGTCTATGACAATCGCAACATCCTGGCCGGGCTCAAGTTGGCCTGCGACCAGATGGTCGGCCAGGATTTGCTTGATAATCGTGCCTTTCAAAGCGTCAATCCTCCTGTGTTAGCAGCTCAATTGGAAAAAAGCAACTAGGAAAACGAAGATTCTCCAGGAAGGTCAATATTGCGCATCAAGGTGGCCTGCCCCGGCCAGGATCCGGCATTATCCTGCTGCCGGAGAATCCGCCCCGTTCAGCCTCCCCGCACCTTCAGGACTTGGAAACCAGGTACCGTGTAGATAAAGTTGTCGTAAGCCAGATTGCGCGTGCCCTTCATCCGTCCTAGCACGGTCACCGGCCCAGCCGTACCCAGGTACTGGTTGAGCGTGTTATTATCAGTGAATTCCAGGACTATCTCTTTCTTGCCAATAGATCGCTCGTCTTGATAAGTCTCGGTTACTGCCACGCGCTGGTTCTGCTTTGTCGGAATGATGACCCAGCCTTGCTCAGTGGTATCCGCAGCCAGTTCCACCTCAACCTGCGCGTAGTAGAATGCCCCCTGCGGTGATATCCGCGCGACCTTGAAGGGTAACAGGGGCGTACTCCAGAGTACAATCAAACCGATCAGCACCACAATGAAGATAGTCCAGTAGGCGTATTGCTGGGTTTCCGTGGTGGTCAACCACCAGCCCAGAATCCCTATCAATCCTACGACTATGACGTCCACCACAATCTCCATACTGATATGGAAGCGCAAGTTGGTGGTAGTCGTACTCAGCCCCAGTCTTTCCTGGTTATCAACCAGCTCAGGTACAGCGGTGTATTTGGGAAGAAAATCAGTAACCGATACCAGGAGATAGATCAGGGCAACCGCCATTATCAGAAAACCTAGCGTTCGATTCATCAGTAACTTCCTCCTCGGGCCCGGCGTCGGACCCTGACGTCGCCTGTGGCGACATTGAACGTGTACACTGGCTCCCGGCAACCACAAACACGACGCCCCAACGAACTCTAGTCTAATTTCGTCGAACCGCACATTATCCCTTCTCCGATTTGCGACTACTGTTGGGGCCGACTCTCTTATCCGACCAATCGGAAGAAAATTATGCACAAATTCGAGCAAGCAAGAAGGGATATCCCATCGCGCCACGAATATGGTCTTATCCTCAGCGGGTGCGGACAACTTTCTTAGAGGCATTTGACCAGATCCGACCAGCCTGCCTGTCGGGTGAGACATCTTTGTTACCAACCATTGGAGAGCTAATCCACTGTCCTGAGCAGACCACGCCGGTATCACTGGGCAACCTGGACTCCTTACGCGAGGAGCTGGCCCAGCAGCCAGGGGAGCTTTCCCTGCCAGCGGCAAGCCAGCTTGGCGACTTGCTGGACAGTTACGTCGCAACCGAGGACGACGAAGCGGGGCAAGCTCTACAGACAATTGTTGAGTCAATTGTCGCCGGTGCCGATGAGGGTTCAAGTATAATCGTGCAGGGTCCGGCCCGCAGTGGCAAGTCACACCTGCTGGCAGCGATTGCCCTGCTACTGGAATACCCCGCCGCCCGGCAAACCTTCCGGGACAGTCATCCCCACCTGCCGGCAATTCACCAGGCACTGCAGCAAACCCCGCCGAGACTAATCGTCCCGGTGCCTCTATCTGAACACCGCGCAGATCAGGAGCATCTGGAGGACATTATCTTCGATTGCACTGCCCGGGAGCTCGCCCGCCCCAAGTACGACATCACCGTACCACTCTCCCAGCAGTCATATGCAATGGCACTGATTGAGCAACACGTCGTGCCCAGATACGGCGAACAGCTCAACGAACGGGCCCGGCAGCACGTCGGTGGCTATACCACTTGGCAGCAGTTGCGCCGCCGCGAACCAGCCGAGGCAATAGCTGCCGCTCAGCAAGTTGCTCAGCAGGTCGGCTATCCGCTGGATTTCCGTCAATCTCGCAGCGAACGGCTCTCCCGCGTGCTGCAAATCCTCAGTGAACAACGGCTCGGCGGCGCGATATGGCTCATTGACGATCTGTCTGAATTCTTTGCCAGCGTGGATAGCAAGGCCGCTCACAGTGACTGCAGCTTCCTGGAGTTTCTATCCCAGCGCAGCAATATAGAGCCACTGCACATTATCCTGGCCATCGAAGACGGCTGGGAGCACATCACCGGGCTTGAGCCGTACCTGGTGAGCAGCCTGCGTAGCTTGTATCAAAACAGTCTTGAACTGTCCACCCAGCAGATGACCCGCGTCGCTCGACAGCGGATGTTACAGCAAACAGATACCAAGCAACTGTCAAGCGCTATCAAGCGCATAGCCGACGCGTATCAAACAGCCTTTGGCAAGGCCAGCTTTGGCGCTGAGCAGCTCGAACAGACGTATCCGCTCCATCCCCTGGCTCATCAATGCATCCAGGTTATCATCGAACGCTACGGGAGAGCCGCCGACGGCCTGCTGCAATTCGCGGCTGCCCCGGCCCGGGCCGGTGGATTGCGGGCTTTCGAGGATCGGGCCGACTTTGAGCTCATCGGCCCAGCCGAACTCGTGGATTACATCCACACCGCCACCGGTTCACATCCGCAGGTAAGCCCGTATTTCAACGAAGTGCTCGACTTCTACCAGCGCAATATTGACCAACTGGTGCCCGAAGATCCTCAAGTGGCCTTGCAGGTAATCCGCGCAATGGTAGTGTTGCGCCTGGGCAACGTACCCTCGGCGGCAGCTACCATTGCCGAATGTTTGGGCGTGGACGAGAATGGCGCGGCGCGCTTGCCAGCGGAGCGGGCCCGGCAACTGCTCGAAGCTCTTCACCTCTCCAGCAATTATGTGGACGTTCGCCGCGGACCGGAACCCGAATCATCCGTCTACCTGATTGACGCTCACACTAACCTCACTAATCTGGTGCGCCAGCGGCTGAACGCTGTAAAAGGCACCTTCGCAAGTGACGACTCGCGCCTGTGGCAGCGCATAGTAGCCGCCTCTGACAGTCCTGCTTTACCGCTGTCCGAGCTGACACGCAAACAGCCCTATGAGGTCATCTGGGAAAATACTCTCCGCTGCGTGGCCGCCCAGATCGCCAACCTCTCTAACCTCACGCTGTCCCAACTACGGGCGTGCGCGGCGGAATTGGCCGATCCTGCTACGCCCGAAGACTGCCAGCTCTTCATTGGGCAGCTAGTGCGAGTCGCCGAGCAACGCCAGGCATGGACGCACTTGCAGGAGGTCGCCGACAAAGCCCGCTGGCATAGTGGACTGGTGGCGTGGCTGCCGCGGCCGTTGACTGCTGAGGAGGTGGATGTTGCCAAAGAATGTGCGGCCTGCCACCAGCTCCTCCAACAGCCGCCCCCCGAGGTCGAACTGCAGGGAGCGTGGCGCGGACGCCTGCTCGAGGAGTATATGACGCTGGAGAGCCAACTGCGCCAGATCGTCGTCGAAGCCTACTATAATGGAGAGATATCAACGCTCAGCAGCGATACTATACCCGCCGACCAGCTACCTGCTACTGCCGGCGATTGGCTCGCAAGCCTGGCACAGGTTAGCGCACCCAGTTTCGCCGCCTTGTTTCCGGATTTTGCATCCGTTGCGCCACGGCGCGTTCTGACCAGTGAAGACCAGATTAGCCGCGTGATCGCTGGACTGATCGCGCCCGGAGAAGTCACTGCGCCCCCCGGCTCCAGTATCCGCGAGCTGGCCGAAGCCTTCCTTGCCCCGCTTGAATTGGTGGAGGCTGAAGGAGATAACCTACGGATTGATGTCTCAGACAGTCCAGTGGCTGACGAGATTATGAGGCGCATCCGCCAGCGCGATCAAACCCCCCAGCACGAGCAGGGCCGCCCACTGTCCTGTGCCGACCTGGCCCAGCACTTGCTCAAGTCGCCACTGGGGCTGCCGCCCCACCTGTTTGAGCTAACCGCAGCGGTGCTGGTGCGACTGGGATATGTGGTCGCGCTCGATACCGACCAGCGGGCGCTGCGCTTTGAGCAAATTGAACTACCCTTTGCCGCCCACGTGCGCTACCTGGCCCGACCCGCTCTGCTGCCGCTGAGCAGTTGGCAAGCGCTAAGCAAGGTGGTCCGGGCGGTGCTTGACAGAGGTATCTCTGGCCCCAGTCTCCGCACTCAACACCAGATATGGCAAGAGCTGGTCGCTGGCCGACAGCAGCAACTGAGTCGCTTGAGCCAAATCAGCCAGCAGCTCGACCAACTGATTGCGGCACTGGATCAGTCAGCCCCGCAGTGGGAGAAAGCCGCCCGCGACCTGGATGCAGCTACCGAATTCTACGAAATGATCGATCCCAACAAGGCCAGCTCCGAGGGCATCAGCGAATTCGTCGCCGGGCTGGAGCCGCACCTGGACAATGATGATGAGAGTATGCTGTTGCGCAAGCTGCTGCGGCGTGTTGACGGTTTGGAGGAATTCCTCCAGCGGCTCGGTCCGGAGTTGATCAAGGTTAAGCAGTATGTCACCAGCTCGCTGCTGCAGTTGCCCGATACCGGGCAACTTCCCCACCGGCGAGACGAGCTGCTGGAAGCTGTGGAAAGCGGCGAGGAGATAATCCGCAACCAGCTCGCCTTTCACCGCGCTGTGCAGATCTTTCTGACCCGATACAAGCGTCATTATCTTAACTGGCACAGCCAGGCCCACCGCAATCCCGCCTTTGAGCACTACCGCCGATTCCGCGCCAGTCCGGACTTCCGCGCTCTGTCTCAGCTCCAGGGCCTGGATATACAAGTCGAGTATGATGCCGCCCAGATTGGCGAGATCATAGAGAATTTGATAGCCCGCTGCTGCCATAATCCCAACCTGGGTGAGGACTTGGGCCAGCAGCCGATATGCCCACAGTGCCGCCTGCGGCTCGGGCAGGAACTGCAACTGCCACCGGTCCAGCAGCTTCAAGAAGCTACTCAGGAGGGCCTGGATCAGTACTTCTCCGCACTAAGTGGCCCCAGCCTGCGCGAGAAGCTCAACATCTACGCACAGGCGCTGCCACCCAGAACCGAGGTAGCCAGCAAACTGCAGGCCATCGTCGGCCTCTCCGACCAGCCCAGCCCGCGGCAGATCCTGTCGCTGCTTACTGATGACGTCATCGGCCACATCAACCGCGTGCTGGCCGGCAAAACACTCATCCCCCGCGACTTTGGCCAACTGCGCGATGCCCTGGCCGATCGGGCACTGACCAAACGGGAGGCCCAGGTATTGTTCGCCACCTGGCTAGAGGGTAGCGACCAGGAGTTGGACAGCGACGACATCCTCCAGATCGAGGAGTAGCTACCTGCGCCCTGGCGCACAAGGCACAGGATGGCGCTGCATTGAGCTTGCTGCGCCGTAGCTCGCCAGAGCAGATGGCCACTGATACTTCTCAGTAATCTCGGCTTGTGGTAGAATACCACCAGCACAATGGATGAGGAAGCTCGGCGCCAACCCAACCGGAAGCTGATCGGCGCAGTTATCATTGTGGGATGCGCTGTGCTGGGAGCGGTAGTGGCACTTACTTGGCCCCGCCCATCTCAAGAATCGGCACCTGCGCAGACCCAGCAGCAACCCGGAATAACCGTCCAGCGGCCGGTGCTCAAGCATATGGAGAAGGGCCAATTGGCCTGGCAGGCCCAGCTTCGGGAACTTTATATCGCCGCGGGCGGTCAAATGATTGAAGCCAAGGGTCTGGAAGAGGCCATCATCTACGGCAAGGCCGGAGAGCCGCTGGTGCGCCTGACCGCCGACACGATCACCGGCCACACTGGTCACCGTGACTTTGAGGTAAGCGGGAATGTACGGGTGGTCTCCTACCGAGCGGCAATCATCACCACGGACAAGCTGAGTTGGAATCAGGAGCAACAATTGCTTTCATGCCCCGATGCCGTGGAGGTGAAGAACAAACAGGCCATTATTATGACCAGCGGCCTGGATTATTTTGTGGCCCAGGATCTGGTCAAATGTCCCGGACAGGTCACAATGTACGCGGGGGATAACACCGTAGTGGGCGGGAATCTGGAATACAATGTCGCTACCGGCAACTTCCGGCTGGAGAAGATCCAGATGATCTTCCACGCCGAAGAAGCCAAAGAAAAGCTCAAGGAGCTGCGCCAACAATGAGATACTTGAGACCGGCTACTGCACTCAGCGCTGTGCTGCTGTTTCTGTGCGTGCTGGCGGTGCTATCTTTGCCAATGGCCGCCCAGAACGCAGATAATGAGGAGACCCCGGCGCCGCCCACACCTCCAGAACTTCAGACTCCGTCCCCCGAGAGCAAAGACACCGTAACAAAGCCTGAGGCCGACGATATTGTCAAGATTGAACACGCCGACCTGTTGCAGTACGAGGCAGACAAGGAGATGTATTATCTATCGGGCAGTGTCGTCTTCAGTCACCAGGATGTCAAGATGTATTGCGACGAAGCCTGGTATGATGAAGTCAATGATACTGCCCGGGCCACCGGTCATTTGTGCATCGTAGACCCGGAGGCGACGATCACCGGAGATATAGCGACAGCCAACTTCGACACGGAGGTCGCCACCGTCACCGGAAACATAACAGTAGTGGCGCAAAAAAAGGTGGAGGAAGCTGAAAGCTCTGGGGACGAAGAAGAAAAGCCCAGCAAGTTCGAGGAGTACCGCCGCAAAAAGACCACCATCACCTGTCCGAAGATAGTGTACGAGTACAATGACGACGTCAAGAAGATGACGCTGAGCGGGCCGGTAAAGGCCGTTCAGGAGGACAAGACGGTCTGGGCGGAGGCGGCCGTCTACGAAGAGCTGACCGATATTATCACTCTCACCGGAAACGTCCGGGTTACTACAAAGAAGGGTGAGGAATTCCGCGCGCCGGAGGTAGTAATCTCAGTGGAGGAAGAGTGGATGAAGGCCAGAGACGTCAGTGGCATTGTCCCCCGCCGCCGGGACCAGAACGAATGAAGATGGGAAGAGCCTATCTCCTGCCCAAGTCGCGCTTAGTAGAGCCGGTCAATTCGCTCCTTGAACAATGCCCGCCTGATGTTCTGGGTTACTTCAATGGCGGCATCCCCGATTGATTTGCCCACCAAATCAGCATCTTCCCGGTAGACGGTGAGCACTATCTCCCCGCGCGCAACTACGGCAGTGTGCCCCTCGTCATCGCGGGTCAGCCCAAATTCGTAAGCGTCCACGCCCTCGCGCAAGAGCCGCGTCAATACCTCGACTATATGTTGTCCCCGCGACTCCACGTCTGTCGGGTCCGGCCCATAATCGAACGCCAACAGCCGCTGACCCCACAGCTTCAATATCTGTACCGGCCTGTCATTGACCTGGCCAGCTTCCACAACCGGCGGGTCCCACTTGGTAACGGCGCGCCGGTTAATGTCCACACCAGCCTCGTTCAACAGATCAATCAGATCGGCGATCCGCTTCCTGGACAGCGGGTGAGTCTGAAAGATGCCCAGATTGGGATTACGACTCTGGCGTTCTTCGCGAGCCAACTCTTCCATAAACGTTAACAGCCCGACCGGATTGTAACCAGCCTCTATCAGATAGTGAGCACTATTGCGATCGGCCCGGCTCTCAATCTCAATCGAATACGTGGACAGCACCCCTCGGGTGACCAGCTCTCCCATGACCAACGCCCCGTAAGTAGCTTCATCACCCCGCCCAGTGAGCACAGCCACCAGAACGGCCGCCGCCGTGGCCAAAGACATATCCTGGGCGCGCTTGAGCTGGTCAAGCGAGTCGTATGTGCAATTGTGGGCCATCTCGTGAGCTATGATGCCAGCAAGCTGCGCCTCAGATTCGATGTCCTCGAGGAGCGCCTTGGTGACAAAGACATGCCCTCCCGGCACGGTGAAGGCGTTGGCTTCTTCACTGTCCAGCAAGTAGACCGTGTACTTAAGCTCCGGACGTTGAGTGTGGGGCGTCAGCCGCGCGGCTATCTGCTCAATGTGCTGCTTGGCTTCCTCGTCTTCGTATACCTCATACTCTTCCAGGACAGCTTCAACCGCCCTATCGCCCACCTTCTTTTCGTACTCCTCGCTCCACTCACGAGCAGCCGCCGGTACTGCGACCAGTGTCAGCAGCAGTGTAGCGCCAAGCAGCGTTTTGTGATTACAAAATCGTCTCATCTGAGCCTCCACCTATATAGACACCTCAGAGCCTGGGAAGTTCGATGGCCCGCAATCGCAGATGCCTGCTCTACCGTCAGTCGTCTACTCGGTATATTCGCAAGCCATCACCAACAAACGCGATTTCAAGCTCGCGCAGACCAACACTGGGGTCCCACTGTGCCTCCAGCGCAAACTGTCCTCCAGCCGCCATGCCCTGCTGAAGAAGCTGTTCCTGGGGGCCGTAGTAGACGAAATCTGCGCCAGTTCTGCGCAGGATCTGGCGGCGCACCGACGGCTCCCGGCCCGGCCAGTAGAAATGGCCGACCAATTGCAGCATCTCCCCGAATTTGAGCGTCTCGGCCCAGTGCCCAGCCACCACCCGACACGGAGTATGTGCGGGAATGTGACTCCCCGTCAGCGAAGAAGATAGCACTACTGCACCGTCCGGGGCATTAGCCTCCAGCCAGTTCAACGCTGTCTTCTCAGCCTTCGATAGATAGGCCGGAGGCATCAGGTAGCGCAGCAGGTCCACGTTATTGACAGCCAAGTGATCAAAACAATCCGCCAAGAACAGCACATTCGATGGCACAGTCACTAGCAGAAACACAACCAATACCAGAGTAAATGAGACCCGGCCGGCCAGCCACCGGTGCAGCTCAACCAGCGCAACGGCTGCCAGAAGGCACAGCGGCAGATGCAGCCCTTCGATGAGCTTGCGCTGAAACGACACTGGCAAGTACAGTAGCCCAAAGCCCAAAACGGCCCAGACTATCGGAAAGAGCAGCTCCCTGTTGAACTTTTCCCCCGCCTCACCAGCGGCTGTCCTACGCAAGCGAATAATCACAACTGTCCCGACCAGCGCCAGCAGAAAAACAAGGCCGTAGCCTATGGCATAATCCCAGGGCGTTGCCGATCGGGTCACAGTGGCCGCCTTCTGTGAGTAGGCCGGATCGAGATGCATCGTATAGTAGGCCCACAGCGGCCCGGGCAGACCCAACAGGGCGATCACCGCATACCGGCTGGCCGCCATCCGCCATGTGATTGCGCCCTGGACAGCGACCAACATAAACCAGGCAAACAAGGCCAAATAGACAATGAGTACATCATAGGTGTGAACATTGCCCAGAATCAACAGCAATATCCCACTGACGACCGCATTGCGCAGCCCCAGGGCGCGCGCAGCCCGCAGCCCGTAGCGGAATACCAGACACAGCAGCCCCATTGAGGTGACAAACAGCGGATTGAGCAGCAGTGACAGAAAGGTCACCGCCTCGGGCTGGGCCTGCCAGCCGTAGGCTACATCCATCGGTCGAAGGCCGTCCCATGCGCCCAGGGGCAGGTCCGACATTTTAGCCTGCAGATAGACAATCCACCCCAGACCCGACGATAGCGCTGCTATCAATAGCGCGGCCAGGCGGATTCTACGGCTCGCGGTTATCTCTGCCGCCAGCAGGTAAAATGCCCATAACAGAAACATCCCACCCAGGAAGCGAGCCAGGTGAAATACCACGATCGGCGCCAGGCCAGTGAGGGCGGAGAACCTACCCAGCAGGATTAGAAAGATATTGAAGAAGTGTGGGTTCTGAGGGGCTATGGTGTACTGATTTGCCAGCAACCACCGGCCTGCGGCGGCCTGTCGCAGCCAGGCCAGGTAGACATTACCCTCGTCCACCCCCCACAGAAAACCGCAAAAATACTCGCCCGCGCCGGCCATCTGAACGGCCCTGGCATATGGCAGTACCGTCAGAATCATAACGCCGGCGGCTATGCCCAGTACCAGCAACCACTCATTGCGGCTGACTTTACCTGGCTTTTCTGCCTGCATAGTCTCGTCCAACCGCTCTTCAGCTCCGTGAACAACTCATCCGCGCTGTCATCCAACACCCGCTCGCCACCGCTGCCAGCGCCCCAGTCGTGACCAGCGTCACAAACAGTCCCCACAGTACAGTGGCCGGATAGTATACCATAAGCACGGACTGAGCACCGCCGGCAAGCTCCAGTCGGCGGAAGACTCCCAGATGTTGGCGGGCAACTGCCGGGCGCCCATCCACAAAGTAGTGCCAACCCGGATACCACGTGTCGCGAGCTACTACCACACGGGCAGCGGAGGAGGGCGGCAGCCGCAACTTCACATAATTAAGACCCGTACGCGCAGCAATAGGTTCAACCGGGTTACCTTCCCTGCCAAACACATGGAACCGATTTGGGCCCTTGACTCGATACAGATAGGTACCTTCGCCGTGCCAGATCATCGCTAGCTCAGGAACCTGCAATGGCGCCATCGCCACGACCCATTTCACCCCTGTTCTTGCCAACAATGGAGAATTGTAGTTCTCCAGCAACATCATATTGCCGTTCTCCACCGGCGCCGGTGGCTCATGTTCCAGCTTCGCGGCAAACTCGTAGTAGTCATCTATTGACAGCGAATCGTAGCCCTGGGGGCTTAAGTAACCATAGACAGTAGCAGAATTGGGCGGCAGCACAGCGTTGGGCGTATGCAGCAGGCTCCAGGCACGACGAGGCGTGATCGCGAGCACCCGCCCTTCAGTCGGATCGCACCACTTTTGAATCTGACGGGTCAGCTCTGTCGGCCGATACAAATCAGTAGCCGGCTGCATCGGTATAAAGCGTCGCCCCCAGGGTAGAATCTCAAACAGCAGCACCGCAATGAACGCTACGCCGAGAAGATAACAAACGCCGCCGCGAAGCTGCGAATTGAGCGATATTCTGCCCATCACATGATCCAGGCCCACCGCTGCTAACACCGCCACCAGAAAGATATAGACGAACAACAGCCGCGTGAAACTGCCCATCAGCCCGATCTTGGGCACCCAGAAGTAAAGCAGGTGCATCAACGGCCCGCCCATAATCACTGATAGCACCACAACCGCAGCGGCAGCGAAGGCCCAGCTAATCCGGTCGCGCCGATAGATGACCGCTACAAGGGCCAAAAGCAGCGTCACCACGCCGGCAAATCCACAGTGCTCACTGTAGACAATGCCGAATTTGGTGCCCCAGTACTGGTCGGCGGACGACCGGCTGGCCGGTGTGCCCAGCGCATCCGGTGAAACGAAGGTGAGAAGCTCGAAAGGCCGCAGGGAGCGGTGCTGCTGAAACTGCCAGCCCTGTTGGGTGGGAACCTGGCTGCCGCGGGGCGAATTCACTCCCAGCTCAACCGTGGGCAGAATCTGCACCATCCCCACCATCAGTCCCAGTCCGGCACCGGCAGCTATCGGCCACCAGACTGCTGATTGCTTGTGCCACAGATTGTACAGCATCCGGCCCAGGCCATATACCCCGGCGCTCATCCACACATAGGCTGCAATCTGCATATGTCCAGCCAGCAGAGTCAGACCCAGGCTTGCTGCCAGCAGCACTATACCCCTGCACCGTCGCCCGCGCTGAGTCAGTTCAATGCCAGCAAGCGCGCCCGGCAACCATATCGCACTGGCCACCAATGTCGGCAGCAACGCCCACGCTATCATAAACCCGCCATATGAGAAGGCCAGGGCGGCAAAGAGCGCGGGGATGACTGACAGCCTCAGCAGGCGACAGAAGTAGAAGGTCAGCAGGCTGACGATGAAAAAATGCAGGGCCAGACTAACTCCCAGAAACTTTGCTGCCGGCAAAATGAGCAGCAGCCAATTGGGAGGATAGAATATTCCCGATTGCCCGTTGCCCACCAGGGGGTATCCGCAGTACTGATAGGGAGACCACAGCGGCAGCTCGCCGCTGCACAATCCTCGCCGCAACAACACTCGCCACGGATAGAACTGCGCTACACTATCCCACAGCAGCGGATCCCACTGCCGGGCTGGCAGTGCTGGCGCGTCGGCTCCGCGCCACGGCTCCATCCAGCTCTGATGCTGGACGGTGGCGGGAACTCTACCGAAGAACAGGCACGGGGCCCAAAAACCAGCAGTAACCGCGGCCAGGATGGCAACTGCTACCAGAGGCAGATATTTACCGTTGCTGCGTTGGGCCACTTATACTCCTCCGGCAGTGACGAAGTGCCGGTGCGCTGGTGAACCAAGCAAGTGCCGACAGGCCCGGCTATCCCTGATTGACTGGCCTTTCGATGGCAGCAGTGCCGGGGTTATCCCCTAAGCCTGGTTGGGGACCTCTATAGCTGACAGCCAATACCAGAACTCCCGTACAGATTATGGCCAAGCCAACCAGTCGCAGTGCCGGCACCGCTTCCTTCAGAATAAGC
Source organism: bacterium (assembly GCA_030615605.1). Lineage (GTDB taxonomy): Bacteria > Armatimonadota > Zipacnadia > Zipacnadales > Zipacnadaceae > JALGTD01. Next base: position 63,288 of record JAUWYY010000006.1, on the reverse strand, counting down.
CACGCCAGGAAGGTGACAAAGACGTAGTTTATCGCAACAAAGGGGTAGGCATAGCTTACATCCAGCCGGGACAGCACGAACAGGTACAGCAGGGAGCTGACGCCGTAAGCAATAAAGCCAGCCAACACATACCAGTCGCGGAACATCGCCGTGATAACCACGAATACCGCCTGGGAATTCAGCTTGCCCAGGCCAAATTTCAGGCAGATCTGACCAGCCGCCCCTAGCATTATCGCGATCAGCAGCACTGCCAGTGCAATCCACATAACAGATCGTCCTTTGTCTGTTTTATTGCCACCGTTCATCGTTTCAGCATTCATCAGCACTATTAGCCGACGCCGCAGCTACATAACCGTAGCTGCGGCTCGTCACACGGATATGACCACCGCCCTAGCGGAGAATATCGGGCACTGCCACCCCCAGTAGTGGTTCCATCGCGGATCGCCTGCGGAATTGCCTAGCCCGCACTCATAAGATCCGCGGCCAAATCAACAGCCGAGGCCGCATCCGGGGCATACCCATCAGCGCCGATCTCATCGGCATAATCCTGAGTAACCGGCGCCCCGCCGATCATAATCTTGATCTGCTGGCGGACGCCGGCAGCATCCAACGCCTCAATTGTATCCTTCATCGCCGGCATCGTTGTGGTCAACAGCGCCGACATGGCTAGGACATTCGGCGAATGTTCGTTAACTGCCGCCACGAACTGGTCAGCCGGGACGTCCACCTCCATATCAATAACCTCGTAGCCTCCACCTTCCAGCATCATCGCAACGAGGTTCTTGCCAATGTCGTGCAGGTCGCCCTGGACCGTGCCAATCAGCACCCGACCGCGCGGCTCGATGCCGCTTTCAGCCAGCAACGGATTGACAATGTCCATACCCGCGTGCATCGCTCGGGCGGCAATCAACACCTCTGGGACATAGAACTCATTGGCTTTGAACCTGCGGCCCACCTCATCCATCCCCACAACAAGACCCTCGTTGACGATGGAGCCGGGACCGACTCCTTCGGCAACCGCCTCCTGAACAATGCGCGCAACTTCGTCACGATCCCCATTGATTACTGCTTCTGCTAGGACTTGTAGATCTGCCATCGGTCATCCTCCTATTACGAGTAGACGTGTCTTGGAAATTGCCTGCTGCTCAACAGCCAGCAGGTTCGTTGCCTGCCTGGGTAATACCTTCTCGTCTTATGGAAATATCATATACTCGGCAAATCGGTCCTGAAAGTCGGAACTGCGAAACAACTCAATGTGCTCGGCCGTCTCGGCCACCTGCCTGGCATAGTCACGCTCATGCCGTGAGACCAGCGTCAGGATTGCTCCAGCCCCGGCCGCATTGCCAATCCCCACTATTCTACCCTCTGGTACCTCAGGAAGCAACCCCATCCGTAGAGCGCTGGCAGGATTGATGAAGTTGCCGAAGGCCCCAGCAATGAGCACCTCGTCCAGGTCGTCCGGCTTCAAGCCGACTATCTCAAGCAACATCTCTGTTGATGCCCGAATCGCGCTCTTGGCCAGTTGTATCTCGCGGACGTCCCTCTGGGTCAGCACTATTGGATTGTTCGCGCTTTGCTCGGCATCGGCCAGGACTACACGCCGTTCGTTTGCTTCGCCCGCTACACGCCCCGCCACGGTGTCGGACAAAGTCCCACAGCTTCCGCCATCCACCATATGTCCCTTTGTATCTATCAGTCCCAGTTCCAATAGCACCGCCGTAGCATCAAAAAGCCCCGACCCGCAAATGCCCCGGGCGGGCTGGTCATCAATTGTATGTACTGCCAGGTCATCGCCGTTCACAAACACTTCATCTATTGCGCCCGGAGCAGCTCTCATCCCGTGGTGAATTTGAGCGCCTTCAAAGGCCGGACCCGCTGCGCACGAGGTAGTCAGCAGCCGCTCACCAGACCATAGTGCTATTTCACCATTAGTCCCAATATCTACCGCTAGGGTGGGACGGTCCCGCCGCGTCAGCTCACTGGCAACGATCACACCAACAGTGTCAGCTCCCACAAACCCGGCTATGCACGGTAGGCAAAAAACGTTGCCTCGCGGGTTCATCTGCAGACCAAGCCGATCTGCAGACGTGCTGACCGCTTCAGTGGTCACAGGCACGTAGGGGCTTTCCGCTAAGTATCGCGGCTCCAGGCCCAGAAAGATATGATGCATACAGGTGTTGCCAACTATCGTTGCCTCATAGACATCAGCCAGGGCAGCGCCCGCCTCTTCCACGGCCTGGCGAATCAACTGATTGATAGCGGTCAGCACATCATCCCGTAGCACAGTCAGGCCGTCGGGGTGGCTATTGGCATACTGGATGCGTGAGATAACATCGGCGCCGAACTGTGTCTGAGGATTCTGCCCGGCGGCCGTGACGAGATGCTCCCCTGTCTCTAGATCCACCAGATATACTGCCAGCGTGGAGGTACCAATGTCCACAGCAACGCCCAGGCAGGGCGCTCGCTCCAATGCCGGTCTTACGTCCACAACCTGGCTGCCGACCGCAGTTATCGCGACATCTTGATCCTCAGCTCGCAACGCAGTGGCTAAACTACGCAGACATTGCACCGTGGCCGTCAGGTTGGCGGGCTGCTCAGTTATTGCCTCGGCCAACCTCTGAAAATCGCTGCGTTGATCATCGAGCCTGGCGGCAGGGATCTTAAGGTCGTAACGCCGGACGTTGGGGGCAAGTGGCACCGAACGCACCGATTCAGCCGGCAGAGCCTTGCGGACAACAGCCCCCTGCGCGCTGGGCAAGCGAACGACGGCGTTACCGAGCAACTGGGTCTGGCAGGCCAGGCGGGTGCCCCGCTCGATAAGCGGGGCGCCCAACAGCTCCACCTCTTGCAGGGCAGGCTCACTGACCATACCTCCAGTAACGTGAACCTGGCACTTCCCACAAGTCCCCTGGCCGCCACAGGAGCCGCTTATCTTAACTCCCGCCTGTTGGGCAGCTTCATATAGATTAGTGCCGGCAGGAACTTTCGCCTTTGCTCCTGCCGGCTCGAAGGTCACCGTGACATAATCAGACATATATGGGTGTACTCCAAAGCCTGTTACTGGTCAGTAGTAGCTCAGTTGCTTCTGCGCCTCTGTCCCTTCCTTGCTACTGGGATCGATCTCCACAGTCTTCTCAAACAACGGGCGGGCTGCATCGAATTCGCCCAGCATAGTATGCAGCATTCCCCAATCGTAGATTATGCGCTGCTGGTTGGGCGCCAGCTTGGCAGCCCGCCGAAAATGCTTCCCAGCCAGTTCAAAATCCCCCTGGTTCATCAGCACATGCGCCAGCCCCCACCATCCCATCGGCTCATCAGGCTGGTTGGCCACGATTTGCTGGTACAACTCGCGGGCCTGTTCATACTTTCCGTTGCGGCGCAACTCATCGGCTTCCTGTAACATTTGAGTCATAAGGAGCTCCCCATTACAACGATCTGCTATTTTATCAGAGCTTGCCGTGGGTTGTTGACTCAAACATGAACAGACTCAAACCGTGTGCCTTTGTCCAGCCGCGCTCCCCGCAGAAAGTCAGCAGCCGACATCTCCTGCCGCCCGGCTGGCTGTAACCGTGTAACCAACACCCCGCCCGGCTTGGCTTGCACCACGAAGCCATCTTCAGGCCTAATTTCGGTAATCTGCCCACAATCTCCTTCTTTAATATCTGCCTGGACAACGGGTCTGGCATTGGTTATCTTAATCCTCCGATCACCCAGCGAGCAGACACTGCCCGGCCACGGATAGCAGGCCCGGATCTGATTGACAATATCCCGAGCCGGCCGACACCAGTCAATAATCCCATCCTCCTTGGTCAGTAAGGGCGCATAAGTGGCCGCCGTGTGGTCCTGGGGTCGCGCTGTGATCTGGCCGCAAGCAATTAGATCCAGTGCCTCCAGCAACAGGCAAATGCCAACCTCGGTGAGACGCTGAGTCAGTGTAGCTGTATTGTCACCAGGCTCGATAGTGATGCTCTGCTGCAGGACGATGTCGCCACCATCAAGCTCTTCAGTGATATATTGCACCGTAACACCCGTCTCTGTCAAGCCCTGCATCAGTGCGTGGTGCACTGGCGCAGCCCCTCGCAACTCCGGCAGCAGCGAGTAATGAACATTCACTGCTGCCTGGCCAGGCATCTCGATGATACTGGGCGGCAGGATGCGTCCATATGCTACCACCACGAAAACGTCGCCCGCCAGCTCCCGCAACTGCTCCCCAAAATCGTATTCCAGCAGATCCTCGGGCTGCAGTACCGGGCAGCCCAATCTGACAGCCTCCTGCTTAACCGACGGCGCACTTGGCGCGCGACTTCGCCCTTTAGGCCGATCTGGCTGGGTCACTACCCCGACCAGTTCCTGACGGTCAGCCAGAGGCGACAGATACTGCGCTGCCAGTCTGGGTGTCCCCCAAAAAACTACCCTCACTGCTGGGCTCCTCCCTTGGCCTGCCGCTTGGCCCGCAGCCGGGCGAAGCGCTGCTCGGCATCTTCAATAGTGGTTTCCTCCAGCCGGTAACCCTCTTCGGCATCAGAATCAGGAATCAGCCAACACAGCGTGTTGGCAGCAGCTTTGTCCACAAACAGAACACTGCTAAGGTGGTCAATCTCGTGCTCGAGGACTCGGGCCAGCAGTCCCGTTGCCTCGACCGTTATATTCTTCCCCGCGGGAGTCATTGCCTCCACTGCGACCTGCGCGGATCGCTCGACCTCGCCCCGCAAGCTGGGCAAGCTCAAGCAGCCCTCCATACCCTCCTGGCTGCCGCCGGCGGCGATGATGCGAGGATTTATCAATCGTAAGATCTCGGTGTCATCTTCGGCGTCAGGCCGCACCACAATCACTCGCGACAGCGAACCAAGCTGGGGCGCAGCCAGTCCGACACCTTCATTTTCACACATTGCCGCGACCATCTTCTCCACCAGATTGAGGACCGCCTCGTCTAACTGCCGAATCTGCTTCGCCTTCGTGCGTAGAACCGGGTCCCCATATATCCGAATTAGTGGTGTAGCCACAGTCAATCACTTCCCAGCACAAACTGCTTCACATCATATCCATCGGTTCAACATCGCATATTACCTGCGTGGAGCCAGTATCAGCCAGAGCCTCCATCAGATCCCTAACTGTCTGATTCAATCGCTCCATATCGGCCGCCTTCAGTAGCATCTGATAGCGGTATCGGCCCCGCAGTTTGTGCAAAGGCGCGGGCGCCGGCCCCAGAAACTGGACATCGCCTTTCTTGAAGAAAACCCCCATATCCTGCAGGCAAACCGCCGCCCTGCGCGCGGTGCTCACCGCATTATCTTCGTCTTCATCCTGGAAAATAAGGTTGGCCAACTCCACAAAGGGCGGATACAGGTTATGACGACGAGCTCTGATCTCGCGTTCATAGAACGCCACATAGTCGTGCTTTTGGGCCGTGACGATGGCATAGTGATCGGGATTGTAGGTCTGCACCAGCACCTCGCCGGGCTTTTCCGCTCGTCCCGCCCGTCCCGCTACCTGGGTGAGCAACTGGAATGTCCGCTCGGCCGCGCGGAAGTCGGGGGTGTGCAGCCCGACATCGGCGTTCAACACACCCACCAGCGTCACATTCGCTAAATCGAGCCCCTTGGCAATCATCTGCGTACCCACCAGAATGTCAGCCTCCCCCCGGGCAAACGAACGCAGGATATCCCCGTGAGCACCCTTGCGACTTACGGTGTCCCGATCCATCCGCGCCACGTTCGCCCCCTCGAATTCCCGCTGTACCTGGTCAGCAACCCGTTCGGTACCCAGGCCATGAAATCCGATCTCGTAGCCCTCGCAGTTTGGACACAAGTCGGGCACCGGCAGGCTGTAGTCGCAGTGATGGCAGCGCATCCTGCGGCTGCCGTGATGATAGGTCAGCGATACTGCACAATCAGGGCAGCGCAGCACATGGCCACACTCACGACACATCACAAACGTCGAAAAACCCCGGCGATTCAAAAACAGGATAGTCTGCTCGCCACGCTCCAGCCGGTCGGCGATGGCCTCCAGCATCATCTGGCTGAAGCTGCCTCCCTTGCCCATCAGGGTCTCGGTGCGCAGGTCAATAATCTCCACCGGGGGAAGCGGCCGACTGTCAATTCTCTCCGGCAGGGTCATGAGGGAAAGCCCGTCCTCATGGCAGGCGCGGAAATACGCTTCCACCGATGGTGTGGCCGACCCCATCAGTAGCACCGCGTTGCTGCGCCGCGCCCGCTCGGCGGCGACTGCCGTAGCCAGATAACGGGGTGTACTCTCCTGCTTGTAGGCGTGTTCTTGCTCTTCGTCAACCACAACTATGCCCAGATCCTGGCAAGGAGCGAAGATTGCCGAACGAGCACCGATAACGATATCAGCCTCACCGCGCTGCACTCGATCCCACTCATCGTAGCGCTCGCCCGCACTCAGCGCGCTGTGCAGCAGGGCCAAACTGTCTCCGAAACGAGCCCGAAACCGCCCTACCATCTGCGGAGTAAGCGCGATCTCCGGCACCAGTACGATGGCACTGCGCCCCTCGGCCCGCGCCGCCTCGATAGCCTGCAGATAGACCTCGGTCTTACCGCTAGCGGTCACCCCATGCACCAGCAGCGCCTCATAGCGGCGTGCCTGCATCACATCACAGACGCGCTGGAGAATCTCATGCTGAGCCTGCGTGGGCCGCAAGGCCTCGGCGTCAACATTACCCAGGCCCGGCTCATCCGGAATCCGTTGCACTCGCTGCTCGCTTACTCGCACCAGCCCCTTGTCAGCTAGCGCCGCCACTGTACTACGCGACAGCTCAGCAACCGGTATCGGCCTGTCCGATTCTATGAGGGCGCGGACAACCTCTGCCTGGCGCGGGGCTATCGCCGATAGTTCCTCGATCACCTGCGCCCAATCTATATCGTCATTGCACAGTCGGGCGACTTGCTGAGTGCGACGGCTGGCGGTGGGACGCCTTAGCCCGCGTCTTTTTTCCACCAAGCCCTTCTCTTCGAGGCTGCGCACCGCCGACAGGACCGCCGCACGAGACAGCTTACCGCCGGCGGTCTGTTGAGCCTGCTGAACCAGATTATCAAGACTATCTTCTCCACCTATCGCCTGAAGCAGATCTAAAATCTGCGACTGACGCGGTGCCCGCGATAACTGTTCAGGCTGGATCTGTCGACCCTCATCAGTTATCGCGATGGTGGTAAACCGCGACCGCGAGACTCCTGGCGGCGTAACCAGTCGCAGCGCCTCGCGCAACGAACAACAATAGCGCTGGGCCACCCAACGGGCCAAATCAAGCTGCTCCGCACCAAACAAAGGCTGTTCGTCAAGCAGCTTGATGATGCTTTTCAACTTCACCGGAGGTGCCCGGTCGGTGAACCCGACCACATCGGCGACCAGCTTCTGCGGGCCGAACGGCACCAGCACGCGGCTGCCGATGGCAACGCGCTCGGCCAGTCGGGATGGGATTGTATATGTGAAAGGGCGATCGACGGCGCGGGCGGCACGGTCAATAAGAACCTGAGCATAGGTCTCGTCGGAGCCAAGCAAGTTGCCTTGTTGTTGGCTCGGGCTGTTCAGAGTCCCGCCTTCTCCCGCAGCAGGTCTACTGCATCCAGCCGCTCCCATGTGAAGTCAGGCTCGTCGCGACCGAAATGGCCATAAGCGGCAGTTGCTTTATAGATGGGCCGTTGCAGGTCGAGATGTTCAATGATTCCCTTAGGGCTTAGGTCAAAATTATCTGCCACCAGCTCCGTGACCTGCTCTTCGGGTATCTTATGGGTACCAAAGCAGAATGTATCGAACGAGAACGGCTCCACTTCCCCGATGGCATAGGCAATATGCACCTCGCAGCGGTCAGCCAGACCGGCAGCCACGATATTCTTAGCCAGGTAGCGCATCATATAGGCAGCGCTGCGGTCCACCTTGGTGGGGTCCTTGCCGCTGAAAGCACCCCCGCCATGACGGGCCCAACCGCCGTAGGTGTCAACGATGATCTTGCGCCCGGTCAGCCCACTATCGGCCTGCGGCCCTCCCGTGCTGAAACTGCCGGTGCGATTCACAAAAACATTGTCAGCCAGACCGTCGGCGCGCAACTCGTCAGGAATGACTGGAAGAACCACCGCCTCAATCAAGTCGCCGCGAAGCTGCTCCTGGCCTACATCGGGCCGATGCTGCGCAGCGAGCAGAATCTTGACAACCTCGACCGGCTTGTCATCTTCATAACGAACCGTCACCTGGCTTTTGCCATCGGGCCGTAGATAGTCAAGCTGGTCAGTCTTGCGCACCTTGGCTAAGCGGTGGCACAGCTTGTGCGCCAGCATAATCGGCATCGGCATATATTCGGGCGTCTCATTGCTAGCATAGCCGATCATCATGCCCTGGTCCCCGGCTCCCCCAATATCTACGCCCTGAGCAATTTCCGGCGACTGTTCATGAATAGCCGTCAGCACTCCGATAGTCTCGTAGTCAAAGCCGTGCTTGGCCCGCGTGTAGCCGATCTCGCGCACGGTCTCGCGCACCACTTGCTCCACTGGGCAATACCCCATCGTGGTTATCTCACCGGTGACCAAACAGGTCCCCGTGGTTACCAACGTTTCTACTGCCACCCGTGAATTCCGGTCCTCATTCAGAAGGTAGTCCAATACTGCATCGGAAATCTGGTCGCAAATCTTATCGGGATGTCCCTCCGTGACTGACTCTGAGGTAAAGGTGAAGCTCTTGCGAGTCAATTGCTTTGTCTCCCTTCAGTTACTGCTCGTCAAGATCGAGCAGTTGCTCAATTTCGTCAATAATTACCTGGGCAACCTGCTCCTTGGCCGATTTGGCTACCTGGCGCATCGTGCCATCGGCTCGCACTATTGTCACTTCGTTGGTCGCTGTCCCAAACCCGGCTCCCGGAACAGTCAGATCGTTGGCCACAACCAGGTCTAAGTTCCTATCAACCAGCTTGCGTTGTGCGCTTTCTATGACGTTCTCGGTTTCTGCCGCAAAGCCGACCACTATCTGGGGACGCTGGGGACTGGCAGCAACATCCGCCAGTATGTGAGCCGTCGGAGCCAGTTCAACCGCCAGACCCTCCTCGCTACTGGCTATCTTCTGCTCGGCACGGCTGCGCGGCGCGAAATTCGCCACCGCAGCAACACCAATGAAGACGGCCACCTCGTCCAGGCGGCTCATCACTGCCTGATGCATATCGGCGGCGCTTTCGACGCCCACCATCTCTGCCTGTCCTGGAGGCTCTAACTCAGTGGGACCACTGACTACTGTTACCTGCGCGCCCCGCGCAAGAGCTACTCGCGCCAGGGCCAGGCCCATCTTCCCGGTAGAGGGATTACTGATGAAGCGCACCGGGTCAAGATACTCCCGCGTCGGCCCGGCCGTAATCAATACCTGCTTACCAGCCAGAGACGAGTCACGGCGCGATTCATCCAGGGCCACGGCGATTTCCGCCAGGATCGTCCCTAGACTGGCCAGGCGTCCCGGGCCTTCTTCTCCGCAGGCCAGGCGACCCACCTCCGGGGCAACTATGCGATAGCCCAGCTCCTGGAGCTTCTGGCAGTTGCCCTGGACGATCGGGTTCTGCCACATTGCCCAGTTCATCGCCGGCGCCATTACCACCGGCCCCCGCGTCGCGCAGATGACGGTGCTCGCAAAATCGTCGCATATGCCCCCCGCCACCTTACCCAGAATATTGGCTGTGGCCGGCACCACCACCACGATCTCGGCGAACTCCGCCAGAGAAATGTGGGCTATCTCGTCGCTGGCCGGCTCTTCGAACATATCGCCGCAAACAGGATGACCGCTGAGCGCCCGAAAACTAGCCTCGCCCACAAACCGGCGAGCATTTTCCGTCATTACCACTCGCACCTCGGCACCAGCCCCCGTCAGCCTGCTGACAAGCTCGCAGGCCTTGTAAGCGGCAATGCCTCCGGTGACGGTGATGACAATACGCCGTCCCTGCAACGCCGTGTCAAATTCTCCGGTCAGTTCCTCACTCATAATTCCTTCGCAGCACTACGTGCCGCGATCACCCTCCCACTCATCGGCTTGAGCGAGCAGCTCACCGCGCAGCCGCCGCCAGTCGAATCGCTCTGTAGTCTGCTGTTCCGCCAGCAGGATGCCAGATAGCTGCTGGACTGCCTCCGCCACCTCGTCGTTCACCACCACATAGTCGTACATCCCCATATTTTCAATTTCCTCACGGGCACTGGCCAGGCGCTCTACAATGGCCTGCGGTGATTCAGTATGGCGCTTGCGCAGCCGCTCGATGAGCGCCTGCCAGGAGGGCGGTGCGACAAAGACCAGCACCGCCTGGTCGCCGAGCTGCTCGCGGATCGACTTAGCCCCCTGATAATCAATCTCCAGTACCAGTGTTCGACCCATGGCCAGGGCTTGCTCTGCCGGCTCACGCGGCGTGCCATAATAGTGCTGACCGTGGACCTGCGCCCACTCCAGCAGTTGCCCCGACCGGCGCATCTGTTCGAATTCGCTGTCACTGACGAACTGATAATCCTTCTCGCCGCTCTCGCCCGCGCGTGGCTGTCGGGTCGTGCAGGAAACCGATAACTCAACGTCGGGATGTCGCTCCATCAAGCCACTAATGACCGTCCCCTTGCCTACTCCGGACGGCCCCGACACCACCAACAGGATACCGCGGCCAGAATCACCCATATCAGAAGCACTTGTGGTAATCTTGTAGAAACCTCCCGCTACGCCCTGCTCACCTTCCACAATAGTTTAGCACAGATTTGCTGTTGCCTGCAACGCTGCCCCAGATAATCTGGCTATTCTCCCTGCCCAGAAAACCGACTCTGCTGGGTCGCCGGGCCTGTGAACAGTGCCATCTTCGCTCATATCACACGCAAGCGCCGCCCAGTCGGCAGGCGGCGCGTGGTTGTTCATTCTGGACAGATGCTGCCACTGTCTCCGGCTACATCAGCCTACAAGGGGGGCGGGGGAGGACCAAAGCTGCTCATAAGTATTGGAGCACCCAGAGTCGTAATCTGACCTGCCACGACCACCACCTCGGGCGGCTCGACCACTGGAACCCAAAAAGCCGAGGTTACGACAACCTCCCAGGTTCCCGCCGGCACACCGGTGACAGTAAAGTTGCCGTCATCATTAGAAACCGATTGCTGCCCACCAACAGTAACGGTTACCCCGCCAGCGGGCTCGGGCGGATCGTTATCTACTATCACAGTGCTACCGCTTACCCCGGTCGCCGGCCCACCCCCACCTCCACCACAGCCGGCAATCAACCAACCAGTCAGGGCAACTGCTGCGATGACAACCACAATGGTCCATTGTTTGTTGTTATGCATTGACCGATACTCCCTCTTGGATCAAATATGACTCGGCAGTCATAGCGTGATCATCTATTTACGTTCAGTTGACACAGCCTGCTGGTGCGCTGCCCGTTCTCAGCCGCAGCCTCTATCCTGACCAGGTACATCCCGCGGGGCACCACTGTACCACTGTTGCTGCGCAGGTTCCACGACAACGTATGAGTACCCGCGCCGGCTATTTCATCAATGGCCAATGTCTTGATGACCTGCCCGGAGATATTCATAACTTCCACGGTGACATTACAGGCCTGGCTGACTCCATAGGTTATCACCGCACCGGCGCCACCGGGCTGCGCTGTCGCAGTGGTAATCGCCAATCCACCAGCCTGCTGCGGCGCGACCTCAATGCGGAAGTGACGGACACCGCCATCCTCGCCGCTGCGGAAGCTGTAACTCGGCATCGTGCGGGCGTATACCGAGCGATCAGCGTCAAGATCGGTCAGAGTCACAATCAGATCATTGGGAAGCTGGCTGAGGTCGGGCAGAGCTACCTCTACCTCACTATCCGGGATGTCGGTAGCAATTACAAACTCCCAGCTAGCTGTATCGCCGGTCGGCGTAAGAACTGACTGCGCCAACTGGCTGCCATCGGCGCCCATAAAGTAGAGATCTACGCTGTTCCGCGCTGCCGGCGGATTGGGCAGACTGTAGGGCTCAATGCTGCTGATGCCAATCGCGCCCATCAGGTCACTGCGATTGCCTACATGGGCCAGCACCGGCACTACCCAGCCCGATTGGCCGGTTTCAAGCGCCTGCGGGCTTACCGCATCTTCAGCAGCGGCTGCGGCAACTGCCGGCCCGGCAGTCATCTCGACAGTGAAGCCAGTGCTGCTACAGGCATACAGCCATGCGCCCTCCCATTCGTCTATGTAGTTGCGGGCTACGCCAATGCCCGGCTGATCAGTGATCACCAGGTAAGAGCCGCTCGATGAATCGTAGATGTAAGCGAACGGCAGAATCTGCTGGCCGGTGTCAGGCTGTATGTTGGCTATGGGTAATTCATAGCCGTCAAACGGATTGGCGATCATATTCCAGGCTGGCCCCAGATTCTTCACGAACGGCACGCCAGTGGGTACCGTAGTACCCGCTACGTTGATGTCGGTGGCGCTGCCGTAGTTGACGAAGAAGCCCATAGCGGGCTGCACCTGCAGCAGCGAGGCGGCATTGGGGTGGCCAGTGCCTATGTAGACCGTACCGCTGGGATGCCACCACCAGATGTCGGAGGTCAGGAAGACATCCTCGGCATAGCCCTCAATGGGATAGAGCGGCACCCCGACAAGGTGCAGACCGGCCGAGTAGCTGTGCCCGACTCCCGCATAACCAGTGAAGTCAACATCCGTTACATCACTGGGTCCCGGCGCCGGCACCGTGACATCTTGATTCTGGGGCACGAATACAAAGCCCCCGCCCGGCTGGGCCGTGATCGTAACCAGGCCCGCTGATACGCCCGTGATCGTGTAGGTCCCATCGCCAATAGTCGTGTCTGAGTTCGTCCCATCGGTGACCACAATGCCACTTACGGGATTGTCCTCGTAGTCAAGGACCGTCCCGCTCACGCTGAAGGTCTGTTCGGTGGCTTCGAAGTCGATATTCGTCCGGTCAGCACCAGAGATGGTAACCGGCTGGCTCCAGCCATCCGGCGCGAAGGTGTAGTACTGCCCGACCGACGCGGTCGCCGTCAGGGTATAGTCGTCATTGGGCAGATTGCCTATCAAGTAGTCGCCGGATGAATCAGTTTCATCCGAGGCACCCGTTGTGCTAACGGTGACACCCTCGACGGGGTCACTGCCGGTATCGAGAATGGTTCCGGAGATGCTCCAGTCACCGGGTTGCAACTCGAAGTCCACGCCGGTCTCGTCAGCCCCCGACACCGTCACATCTGTCTGAGTGGGGTCGAAGTCATAGCCACCGTAGCTCGGGATCACGCGGTAGTCGTCGTCGACTAGACCTTCGAATTCGTAGGTGCCATCCGCGACGCTATCCTGCTCGTCAACCAGATCCGCGGGATCCGCGTAGGGAGTACGATAACACTTGAGAGTGGCCCCCTCCAGCGGGTCGCTGCCTCCGATATCGTAAACAGTGCCCGATATTGAGGAGGTCGCTACCAGTTGGAAGTCCACACCGGTTTCGTCAGCCCCCGACACCGTCACATCTTCATCAGTAGGATCGAAGAACTCTGAGTCGTAGCTCGGTATGACGCGATAATCGTCGTCAGGGAGGTCCTCGAATTCATAGGTGCCGCTGACGCCAGTAGTCTGCTCGTCAACCAGGTCATCAGGGTCTACGAACGCGCCATCATAACACTTGAGCGTAGCACCCTCCAGCGGCGTTGTCCCGTCGGTGTCGTACACCGTGCCCGATATGGAATAGGCCGGTGGTGCCGGTGGCGTGTAGGGGGTCTCAAGGTATCCCGTCGCGGGCAGCCGGACTATCTCGCCTTCGACTTTCTGGTCAATCGGATCGGGATCCGAGGTCATGAAATACTGCTGCCAGTCTATCCAGTAGACCCAGTTATCCCAGAACTCGTAGTAGTACAGGTGGGCACCGGGAGTCAACTGGAAGCCCAGCCGGACGGTGTCAATATCGTACTCCTTCCCGTCACGGTGGTTGGTGTCCGCCGGATCCGTTTCATCCATTTTGGCGAGGAACCAGTCCACTATATCGAACTCGTCGGTCGCCGCGACGCCGCTCAGACCGGTACAGGTTATCGTCCCCTGACTCCCGGAGACGGTGTTGGCAGTGATATCAAAGTGCTCTCCCTCTGCCGTGCCGCTCTCCATTAACACCTGCAGACCCACGAGCGAGCCAGCCGCATACGGGTCACCGCCGCCGCCGTCCACTTCGTAAGTGATGACATTGACGGCCACCGAGACCACTTCGGCCTGGCCTTCAACATCGCCGAACAGGTCTATCCACAGGATGCTCTTGAATGGTCGGTCGCCCAGGCGGCCGGCATTGCGCACCTCACCGTCGTCGTCGGTGTAGGTAACATCCCAGCGGAAGTCGCCTTGCGGCGGCTCGGCCGCCGTTGCTACCAACTCCGTGATCGACTCATCACTCAATTCGGGTGGCGTGTTGACCCGGAACCAGTAATAATCGTTGTCGCCCGGCGGCACGCCGATGTAACCCGGGTCATTGGCGGGCCGGTTCGGATAGATCGCGATGTGCGTGCCGTCGCTGGCCCGGAAGGAATACTGGTAGTCGCCGATCCCGCCTCCGCTCGGCAGGTCGGCGGCGTCCCACTCATAGTAATACAGAACGCCATCGGTATAGGTGATGTCGGCGGGGTAGACCTTAGTCATCGCCTTCCTGGTCCAGTCGCCTATAGGGGTGCCGTCTTCGTCGGTTTTACGGAGCCATAGCTGCATGGAGGTCGGCTCCAGGTTGTCGGACTGCCAGTAGTTGATCCGGAAGACGAAGGTCGTATCGGTCATCCACTTGCCGCCCCGGAAGGGCATGGTCGGATGGAGCTCCTCGTGGATATTGACGTAGTTGGGCCAGATCGTGTCCTCGTTGGTGAAGCGGAACGGTGAGATGGCCTTCGCCGTCGGGTCAAGGGGATTGCCCGGATTATACCCGCCATACACAGGCGTCGGGTATGTGGGGCCTGCCAACGGTCCCCACGGCTCAGTCGTCGGGTTATAGTTGAAGGGGTTAGGCAATGACCCGGGTGAGTGGGGCCCGAGGTCTTCCAAGTAGTAATTGGGCCAGATGAAGCCCCGCTCGGCCGCACTGAGCAGACCGTCCTCGAAGTAAGGATGGGCTGTCAGCACTGGATCAATCTTCGGGTACTGAGTGGGATCCTGGCTGTCGTAGGGGTAGCCGTATCCGCCCGGCTCAGCATCTTCATACCACATCTCAACCGTCTCCAGATTGACGGCAAGATTAATAGAGGGGTACCAAGCAGCGTCCCAATAATCGTTGACCACGTGGACTGCCTCTATGTTGTACCCCGGCTGCCCCCGCAGGGCCAGCGAGCACGGGCCGGCGTGGGCGAAGTTACCCACGTCATATTCACCGGCCCCACCCACCCCCCAGACCGGTGGCTCCCAGTCGCGGCAGGTCAGGAACTCGTAGGTATGCCCGCCCGGGCGCATACTGACATAGGCGTTACTCGTCGGCTCGCCGGTCAGGTTCATATAGGCAGTGTCCCAGGCATCGTAGTGGGGTGTATCAAACTGCAGCGTGAAGATGTTGTGGAACAATTGCAGGTAGTTGGTAGGGCGTACGGTGTACTTGTAGACAATGCCGTCCCGCAGGGTGCTCCCGCTCTCCGGAACCATAAAATGGGGTCGGTCGTAGTCGCCATCGACTACCAGAAGAGCCGTCGGGTCGTGGCCCGCCAAGTCGATATAGTCGCCCGTCATATCGAAATACGGGTCGTCGTGAGGACTGAACACCTGGCGATCCTCGTAACCAAGGGGCAGCCAATCGGGAAACTCACGCTTCTGATTATGCTGCCACGCCGCAGTATTGTTTCCCCAACTCGTCATTACGCCGTCGCCAAACCGGTCGAAGCGGGCGTAACGGCAGCCACCGCGAACGCCCTCGTCGCCGAATTCCTGGAAGGGCGTAGTATACCGCCACCAATGACTGCGCAGTTCCGGCCAGAACTGACCCCCAGGACCAATGAGCCCGCTGAAATACCTGATGCGGAAGGCGTACTCATCGCTGCCGGAGCCGTTATCCGGGTCGGTCGGGCCGCCCGCTGCCGACCGGGCAGTCACCAAGGGGTCAACTCCGGTCCCCACACCGGAATACCACGCCTGCAGCTCGCCACACTCCGAAAGTTCCTCTACGGGCTGAATGGGGAAGCGGCGCGCCACCGGCACGGTAACGTGCGTGCCCTCGAACTCTATGGGTTCCTCAGCCTCATAGAATGTGACTCCGCCCTCGGTTTTCCGCGTGCTGTAATTCAGAACGAACATAAAATTGGTAAGTGCCGGGACAGGGAGCGTGGTCGGTATCCAGCCCACCAGGTAGTCATCGTGGTAGTTGGAGAACGGGCCGACGGTGAAAACGACCTTGGGATTGTTGCCGGTGGAAGCTTCTTTAACGTTCCGGACCACGCCGAAATGGACGCGCTGGTCGTTGCCAGCCAGCAAGTTCTCCACCTCGGCGGTATCACAGACGTTCATTATGTCCTTAATGGCGAAGGTGTCGGCAGCAGCGAACCCAGTAGGCAGAGTTGTGGTGGTCTGAATGTAGGTGTCCGTATTATAGGAGATCATCCGCTCCTCGCCCAGAGCTGTCCCACTGGTAACGACGAGCGTATAGCCAATCAGCGCCGCTTCACCAAAATCGACGCCGCTGTAAGAGAACTGAGTCGTGGAATCAATACTATCAACGTCGCCCTCCTGCATCAGCTCGGCGGGAAATTCCGTATCCTCGCTTACGTCTATGTAGTATCCGAAGGGATTGGAGCCGTTACCAACGATATCAAATTCTTGGCCGGCCGCTTCGCCCTCGGTAAACCTTAATATTAACCCTCCCAGTGTGTCATCGGGATAATAGCTGGCTATGACAACCGGATCGTAGTAGACTCTGGTAGTGGTGGGGTTGCTTGTAACCTCCAGGTCCGCGCATACCTCGGGATCCAGAGGGGTACCCCCGGACAGAGTAAGATAGGTGCCACCGCCATCAGCGTCATTGCCCACGATATTATACGTATTACCGATGCCCAGCCCGCTGGTAATTGTCAGCAGCCAGCCGGCCATCTCCCCGGGAGAGTACGAGGTACCCGGGGCAGGGACGTAATACACTTTCGTAGGTGAGGCTACGACGGTTAACCGAATCTCGCCCGGAACCGCGTATCGCGTCCCTGCGTCAAATATGCCCCTGCCCGAGTACAATTCGCTCGCAAACGACACACCGCTGGGTGCGGCTGGGCGCCAACTGTAGGAGGGGCCGTAGAGATACAAACCGTCAATTATCTCAGCGGGGAAGCCCTGATCGTTGGGCGTGGCATTCCAGTGAAGGTGAACCCGGAACCAACGCTGGGAGTTGGCCGTGGCCGTCTGCGGCCAGACGCCATCACCACCGTACCCAAAGCTAATCGAGGCAGCATGGGCCGACGGAGTACCAGCGATAGTGAAACTCGCAGCGAGAATCAGAACTGTGACGAGGATAGCAAAAGAGCGGTGCCGTATTAGCATTACTCTCCCTCCTGGAGATGGGGCGGGTCGCTCAAGTTATGCTGCATTGTGTACTGCATAATCACTGTGCCAATGATGGGTCTCCGGCCACTCCCGGCTGGCCAGGTCTAGCCCTATGCCTTAACACCAGGCCGGTCAATCTTTCGGAAGCTACGAACATGCTGCAACTATTTTGCGTAATTGTACAACAACCCGCCGCAGAAGTCAACTGGCTCAACCAGAGTCTGCCAGAGGCCACCTGCCTTCGAGTTCCAGCAGCCGACGCTTCATCGCCAATCCTCCCGAGAAGCCGCCGAGGCTGCCGTCGGCGCCGACTACCCGGTGGCATGGCACCAATATCGGCACTGGATTCGCCGCCAACGCCTGGCCTGCTGCCCGTGCGGCTCCTTTCTTACCAGCCCGGCGGGCCAGCTCGGAGTAGCTGACCGTCTCTCCGTAGGGGATTTGAGCACAGGCCTCAAGTATTTCACGCGCAAAGCTCGACATAAGTTCCCAATCAACTGCCACAGTGAAGTGCCGGCGCCGGCCATACAGATATTCCTGGATCTGCCGGGCTGCCTTCTCGGCCAGGCGACTGGCCGCGCTTTCCAGACTGCCCAACTGCTTGCGGACCTGATGGGGGTTGCGCTGCGGCAGCACAACCTGGACAATTCCGCGCGAACTGGCCTCCACCCCCCACCAGCCCCAGTTGGTTGCGAAGAGAAGCGAAGTTCTCACCACCAAAACGACCGCCACTTTCACAGAATCACAATCTCATCAGTAAGTATACCCGCTCTGCCAAGATTGACAAACCTTCGCGTCCCCGTCAGTTTCTGCTATACTAAACTGCAGTGAGTAACCATGCAGACGCGATTGCTGGCGCGAACTGATTTTATCCTGTTGGTAGCAGTGCTGCTGCTATGTGCCTACGGTGCCCTGATGATATACAGTTGCACCCAGGCGCAACTGGCCATGGCAGACGAGCCGCCGGCCAGTACGGTGACGCTCCAGTTGATCTGGATTGGCCTGGGCCTGGTGGTGATGGGGCTGATCGCAATGGTGGACTACAGCCGCATAGCTAGCCTCAGTCTAGTCTTCTACGGGCTGGCCGTGGGCTTGCTGCTACTAGTTCTGGCCGTCGGTCAGACTGCCCACGGTAGTGCCCGCTGGCTGGCGATAGGCCCAATTACCATCCAGCCGGGTGAGTTGAGCAAACTGGCCATAATCGTGATGTTGGGTGCATATCTGGCCACCTGCACCTCCGAGCAACTGGCGACATTCCATACGCTGGTACGGTCGTTAGCCTATGTCATAGTGCCAGCTGCGCTGATATTCCGACAGCCGGATCTGGGCACCCCGGTGGTGCTGGTCTTCATCTGGTTCTTTGTTGTGTTTCTGGCCGGCGCCAGGCTCACACAACTTGGCGCCCTCGCGTTTGCCTTCGTTATGCTCTTTACCATCGCCTGGAGCACGGGGGTGATTCGTCCCTATCACAAAGAACGGCTGACCGCCTTTTTGCATCCCGATGAAGACCCCCAGGGGGCCGGCTGGCAGATTCGCCAATCACTGATCGCCATCGGCTCCGGACATCTGCTGGGCAAGGGCCTCTTCCAGGGCACCCAAAGCCGATTGGAGTTCATTCCCCATCAGGAAAAAGACTTTGTTTTCACGGTCGTGGGCGAAGAATGGGGCTTCGCCGGCTGTCTTGCCCTGCTGGGACTCCTGGCTGTGTTGCTGTGGCGCAGCCTGACCATATGCTGGCAGGCTAAAGACAAGTTCGGACGGCTGGTGGCCGGAGGCATCGCCGCCATGTTTCTTATCCACATTACTGCCAACGTGGGTATGACGCTGGGGCTGGCACCAGTCAAAGGCATGACCCTGCCATTTGTCAGCTACGGCGGCAGCAGTATGATTGTCAATTGCTTGGCTGTCGGCATTCTCCAGAATATCCATATTCGCAAGCGAAAGATAGCCTTCTAACCACAAATCTTGAATACCGGAGAGACAATGAGCGATAAAGACCAGAATCAACGCCTGATCGGTTGGGCGGGAATTACAGCACGGGTCCCCCAGGATTGGGCGCTTGCTTCAATATCAGCCGACGAAAAAGAAGGGTATCTGCGTATTGATGATCGCGATATGGCCAGGCTCGAGATCAAGTGGATGGCATCACCAGGCTTCGTGGATTTGGAAAAGACCGTTGACAAATACTTGCAGACGGTCAAAAAGGCTCATAAAGCCGACGACGACCAGTTTTCGGTTGACCGCGATATCCGCGTCGTCAGCAAGCGCCAGATGAAAAAAGACAGCCTTGCTACCTTCGCCTGGCATGCCCAGCAGCAGCAGGCGTATGGTGCAGTTTGGGTGTGCAAGCAATGCGACCAGACTGTCATCGCCCAGGTCCTGGGGCGGCCCCAGGAGGATGGTTTGCTCGATACTGCGCAACGCGTAATCCGCAGTATAACTGACCACCCCACCGACGGCTGGACAACCTGGGCTGCCTACGACTTTGTCTGCCAGATACCTGAGGACTTCACGCTCACCGGGCAGCAACTGTACTCGGCTCTGCTGAAGTTCTCCTTCACACGGGACACCGAAACCATAGAAGTGGGTCGCTGGGGGATGGCCGACACCCTCCTGCGGGACCAAACGCTGGACCAGTGGCTTCAGCGAGAATTGGGTAAGGAGCTAAAGAGCTACAAACCGACATCGGACGAGACCCAATTTCGCGGCCACGAGGCGGTAATCTTCGCCGGCACCCGTATGCCACCCCTGCAGGGCCTCAAGCGGTTCGCACTTCACCTAATCGGCCGACAAGCCCCGTACAAGCTGCTGGGCCACGCCTGGCACTGCGAAGCAACTAACAAGATCTTCGTAGTCCATGCTCTGCTCGATGCAGCAAACTACGAACTGGCCGACCAACTGCGCGACTTGATTGAGTGCCACTAATGAATAGCTCCTCAGGCAATCACAAGCATACAACATCCCACCACATCCCCACAGCCTGGCGCTGGGCGGCGATTATGCTGGGGGTGGCCCTATTGGGGCTATTGCCCACCTCAGCCTTCAGCGACCACACAGAGGCAGTGACTCTGGTCGAAGAGGCCCGGCAACTGATCGAGCAAGTGAACTATGAAGAGGCCCGCACCACGCTCCAGGCGGCATTGAAGGCCGACCCGACCTATGCGGAGACGTATGCCACTCTCGGGCATCTTCACGAGCTAGGTGGCGAGGTTGAGCAAGCTGTTGATAGCTACGGACATGCCTTGGAGCTGGCGCCAAATCACAGCTTTGCGCAACTTCATATACATCATCTCTTCTACGAGGCTCACTTTCCCCGCTGGCTCCAGCTCGATTACCTCAAATTCAGCCCCATCTCCACAGTGGTGGATACCTGTCAAACCAGGCTGCCAAACCAGGACCAGCCTGGGGCCGTAGCCCGACATGACTTTGCTTACACGACCTCGCTGGTATTCCCTGAGGAGATGGGCCGCACCGATCCCGCTGTGAAGGTGCGGATCCCCAGCACCGGCAGCGACTCACCGATATATGCCACCGTCAACCGCGTCTGCTACGGGCTGGTCAAGCGCCCCAACTCCCAGCGGCTGGACCTGCGCTTCGTGGTGCAGTATCCCTCGCGCACCATCAGCCAATCAGACAACGACTACTCCAAGCTGGCCCAGACCATCACGCACCTCCTGCTGCGCTTCTCCAGCTATGCCACAGCTTACTTGAACCGGCCGCCGATAGGGGATGAAGAGGGCCTGGTGCATGTCTATCTTTGCGAGATGGGCCCGGCCGGTGCGGAACTGTACCGCGACAACATCTATTTCTACGACATCGGCCAGCCCCGCACCGCCGCCGAGTGGGCGCGCGAGGTCGCTCACGAGCTGGGGCACTACCTGCTTCCGGCAGTAAGCGAGTTTAATGAACCTGAGAAGCTGGGCAACGGCCGCTTGGGTGAGGGGCTGTTTTTGCAATGGCTGGCCGCAGAGGCCGAGCTCGTCACCGACGAACCCTGGCCAACCGAGAAAACTGTCAAAGCCCTGGAGGCAGTGATCGGCGGCGATGGCACCAAGATGGTCAACTTCCTGGATGACCAGTGCCGCTCAGCCCTGGATCTGTGGCTGCGCGAAAAGCCCAACTCGCCACTGCTGGCGGCCAAGTCTGCGCAGGCTATGGACTACTTCACTGGCTCTTGCCTGTGGGTATTGGCGGCGCACGGACCTCAACTCCTGGCCCAGGTCTTCGACAACACTCCCGGAGAGAATCCCCAGCCGGCTGACTTTCTCGCTGCTTACCAGCAGATCGTCGCGGACTATCTGGGCCAGCAGCCGCTGGAGATAAACGCCGGCGCCTTAGATCTGGAGCAAAGCACGCTCTCCGCATCACCTCGGGAAGGGCCGGTGCGCCGCGAAGAAATCTCGCTGGCTGCCGGAGATAGCGTAGCCGTGCCTGTCTATCTGCCTGCCGGAATGTGGCAGGTAAGCTGCCGGGCTGACCCGTCGAGCGCAAGCGTCACCCTGCAAATTACTCTGGAGGGGAAAACGCTGATCAGCCCGGACCATCTCACCATCTCAACCCAGGTCCCCGGCTGGCACACCATCCGCATCTCCAGCGCCGAAGCCTCCGCGAATGTGCATCTCCAGGGCATACAGATAGAACAAGCCCCGCAGGCGTGATATCAGACGGAACAAGTTGCGTGCTTCAGTTGTCAATACTAGGCGTAGAACGGTGCAACGTCGCGAGAATTGGAATAGCTTAAGAGAGAGAGATTCTGATGTGGGGCAAACTCGCTGCAAGCTCAGGTTGTGTCGGCTAAACGATCCGCCGCAGGAGGAATTAGTCCAGCAAACAGAGAATGCTAGATACAGCAAGAAAGCATATGAGAAATGTCGGCGAGGGGGTATTCCGATGACCTCGACAAACGGCTTCAGGGAATTGCACCGGGTATCAGTCCTCATGGCGCGCTTCTGGCCGCTTTCCTGCTCTGCTCTTGGTTTGTGGTTGGGGGCGCTGGTGGCGCTGTCCACTCTGACCTCATGCGGCCGGATTGCCAGTGACGAATCATCTGCATCAGCTCCCACTGCCTCCGTTTCGCCGCGAACAACAACTGATGGGAAGCTGCGCTGCGGTATTTCGGCGAACGCAGACGATTTCCGCGTGGGAGACCATTTTCGGCTGAGTGTACGGGTTGAGAATGCCTCGGACCGAGAGATCTGGCTTTACTTTCCGGCAGTCTACAAAGCCCTCACTCTCACAATCACCAATGAGCGCGGTGTCAAAATGAACAAGCGGATGACGGCTATATACGGACCTGCGGGATTGGAGCCACAGCTGCACCGCCTTGCCCCCGGCGAAGCGTATGAGGATAGCATCGAGGGGTTCATTGAATATGAGTTTGCGCGAGCTTCCCAGGGTTCCCCCTCTATCGCCCGACGCATCGTGATAGACTTCAGGGATGTCCGTATCGACATCATCCAGGCCGGCAGGTTCACGGCAGCCCTTGAACTTACTGCCGACGAGAAGGTCGCAAAGCGTGCAGAGCCTATGGGCGAGGGACCGATCTGGCCGGGCACTCTAAGGTCTAACGATATAGGCTTCACTACTACAGTCCCCACCAGACGCAATCTGGACAGAGCGATACGCGAGATCGGCTCCGAAGATACGGCGGTTGCGCTGCGGGCTATCGAAAAGGTGAGCGCCAACTGCGACCCGCGCGCCGTGCCAGCCCTTCTGAGAATCCTGACGACCGAGAACGGGGCACTTGTGCGCCCGGCGGCTAGTGCTCTCGCGCGCATACAAGATACATCCATTCTCCCACAGCTTGAGAGCATCTACCGCACGACCCGGCAGGGGGAAATCCAGCGTATCGTCCTGGAAACTATGCAGAGCCTTCAGGCCGGCGACCGAGAAGTCAGCCTGCTGATCGAGACAGTACGCTCCGGAGTGACGCAGAAGTCACGTAAATATGCTGCGTACGAGACTGGCGTACGCAAGCTGACGCAGGGCGCTGACGCGGTCATCGCAGCAGCCAAGGAGGAGGAGAGGCCGGTCAGGTACTCCGCCATAGACGGGCTGGGCTTGCTGGGGCAAACGCAAGATGCGAACCTCAGAGCCAAGATCGTTGCTGTGCTACTTGACATTCTGAGGAACGATGGTGACCGCACGATGCGCGGGCGAGCAGCCGGCTCATTGGGGCAGATCGGCGATCCGTCCACTATACCCGCGCTCATAGAAGCCCTCCACGACCCAAACAACTTCGTTGGCGCGGCCGCGGCAGATGCTCTGAGGCGCTTTGCTGGGGAAAAAGCGCTGGAGCCCTTGCGGCAGTTTGCCACCGCAGCCGAAACAGAAAGCCAGAGACGGGCAGCAACCTGGGCAATCTCCGAGATCCAGACGCGCCTGCAGCGCCAAGAGGGACAATAGCAGAACTGCCCGCGAATACCTGAGGACCGTACCGGGCAGCAAGGCCTTCGATGACCAACTTCTCCTGTCACTTGTTGGCGCTGCTCTTAATCGAACATCTGCCCCGCGAAGTCGCGGGCGGAGAAGAGCCGCAAATCCTCCAGCCTCTCCCCTACCCCGATGAGCTTTATGGGCAGGCCGAGCTGCTGGCTGATGCTCAGAACCACCCCGCCCTTGGCCGTCCCATCCAGCTTGGCAATCATCAAACCGGTTATGTCTAACGCCTCATTGAACTGCTCGGCTTGCCGGATGGCGTTCTGGCCGGTAGTAGCGTCAATGACCAGCAGCCGCTCGTCGGTAGCCCGACCGAGCTGCCCTTGAATGACCCGATCCATCTTACGCAGTTCTTCCATCAGATTGCGCTTGGTGTGCAGCCGCCCGGCGGTATCAATTATGACCAAGTTATGTCCGCGCGCGCGCGCCGCTTCCAGCCCATCGTAGACAACGGCCGCCGGGTCTGAGCCGTGCTGCTGCTGCACGATATCGCAGCCGACCCGCTCCGCCCATACAGATAGCTGTTCAGCCGCGGCCGCCCGGAAGGTATCCGCTGCAACCAGCAGGACCTTGTTCCCGGCGGACTGATACCAGTGGGCGATCTTGGCGATACAGGTCGTCTTGCCCACGCCATTTACACCCAGCATCAGAAAAACCGTCGGCGTCTGCTCACCAGTGCTAAGCGGCGCCTCGCACGGCTCCAGCATCTCCTCGACGTGCTGGGCTAACAGTTCCAGCAAACCAGACGGCTCGGTAATATGGTGCGATTCAGCCGCCTCCCGCAGCCGCTCGACCATTCCCTCAGCCACCGGGACGCTGACATCGGCCTGAATGAGCGCCGCCTCCAGCTCGTCCAGAAGTTCGTCATTAACAACGGCGCGGGCCGCCAATACCGCTCCCACACGCCGGAAAAGTCCTTTCAGCAACGGTTTGCTTCCTTTCTGAGCTCAGGGTACTCTCGCTGTGGGAGGGGCATCCTTGCCCCGACCACAACTGAACCAAAGGTGCCAATCGGGGCAAGGATGCCCCTCCCAAGAAGAATCGTCAACCAGCCGGTGCTGATTGCTTGTCAGTCCCGGTGCTTGCCGGCACCGTTGCCTCCGTCGCAGCCCAGCGTTCGGCTTCCCGCTGCGCTTCGCTTAGCTCTACGGATATGAGTCTGGATATACCGGGCTGCTCCATAGTCACGCCGTGCAGCCGGTCGGCAATTTCCATAGTCTCGGGGTTGTGGGTGATGATGACAAACTGTGAGTTTTTGGCAAAGTCCTGGAGCATCTCGGCAAATCGCCGGGAGTTGGCGGCATCGAGGGCCGCATCAATCTCATCCAGGAAGCAGAAGGGAGTGGGCTTAACCCGGATCATAGCAAAAAGTAGCGCGAGGCCGATCATCGCCTTCTCTCCGCCGGAGAGGGCCATCAGATTCTGAAAACGCCGCCCCGGCTGCTGGACTATCACCTCAACTCCGCTGTCCAGCGGATTCTCCGGGTCAGTGATCTCCAGTCGCGTGCTGCCGCCGCCGAACAACCACTTGAACAGGTCATCAAAAGCCTCCTCCACCTGCTCGAAGCTGGCCAGGAAAGTCTCCTTGGCCGTCTCATCAATCTCAGCTATGACCGATTCCAAATCATCACGGGCCTGCCGGAGGTCCTCCAGTTGCGAGCTGAGGTAGTCCTCCCGATCCTGCAGCCGCTCACATTCCTCAATGGCACTGACATTCACATAGCCCAACTCGCGGATTTCCCTCTTCAGCTTCGCCGCCTCACTACGCGCCGCTTTCAGGTCGAAGTCCTCCGGCTGCTGTTGGGCAGCCTGCTCGGGGGTAAGTTCGTAAACCTCCTCAAGCTCCTCGACGATATGCTCTAGCTCCGAGTCCTGACGCGCCTGGCGCAGCTCCAGGCGATGCAGTTGTTCGCCTTGCTCTTCGCGCAAATCCAGCAGCGTACGCCGGGTAGCTTCAACCCCTGATGTGGTCCTGCGCAGCGCCACGAGGTCTCGCTGAGAGCTTTCAGCCCGCTCACCTAACTGCTGAACACGCTGCTCAAGATCGGCGTCTTCGCTTTCGTCAGACTGGAGAGCCTCACGGGCCTGCTTCTCAGCTTCATCCAATTGGGTAAGCTGCCTGTCATAATCAACAGTCTCTCGCTCCACCCGGCTCAGTTCCTGCTGTTGCTGATCGGCCAAAGCGGTGCTCGAGCGCACTTTCTCTTCCAGTTCGGCCACTCCTACCCGGATTGCCGTCAACTGCTCGCGCCGGTTCCCCAGGCTCTGCTCGGCAGCCTCCGCGGAGGGCAGGCCCGACAGCTCCTGCTTATTCCCTTCCAGTTGGTGGGTCAGCGCCAAGCGCTGGCCTTCGGCTTCACTGCACCTGCTGTCAGCCTGCTGGCGACGCTCCTCCAGTGCCGAAATCTCCTCGGTTATCTCCTGGTGAGCAGTTTGAGCCGCTCGGAAGCGGTCGCCGGCATGTCGCAAGTCGCCCTCAACAGCCGTCGCCTGCTTGTCAAATTCGCCAAGCTGCCCCTCCAGGGCCTGGACGCGCTCGCCGAGTTGCTGACTCTGGCGTTCCAGCTCTTCTTCCGCCTCCCACATCTGCGCCAGGTAGGAGCGCATTCCCTGCAAGTGTTCTTCAAGGGCAGCAACCTCCCGTCTGCGGTCAAGCGAGCGCTGTACATCTCCCGCCAGGCTTCCGGCGGATATCTGGCCGGCCGGACCAACCACTTCCCCATTCAAGGTCACCATCTTCACCGGGCCGGTTAGCATCGGGCGCAAGCGAGTCGCCACCTCCAGATCATCAACAACCAATACATCGCCGAGCAAATAGTCCAGCACGCGGCCTAACTTGCGGGGATATTTGAGCAGCGAGTCCAGAGTGCCGTGTACACCCCGAGTTGTGCGCCCTACTCCCGTGGTCATCTGAGCAGCAAAGCCGGGAATCGGCACATCCACAGCAATGATCGTCGCTCGGCCTAGGCTATTCTCTTGCAGATACTCCACGCAGCGCTGAAGATCGTCTGCGGAGGAAACCAACACCCACTGCAGCTTATCACCCAACCCGGCCTCTACCGCCACCTCCAGACGACGCGGCACATCCAAGAAATCCGCCACCAGCCCCTCCACACCACTTATCTCGCCGTTGCGAGCAGCTTCCAGCAACGCCCGGGGTCCCTCAGCATATCCCTCGTGGTCGCGCTGCAACTCCTGCAGGAGCGTCTGGCGTGATTCGTCGGCCGCCACCGCCTCCCCCAGGCGATCCCGCTTGCGCCGGTGCTCCCGCAAAGTATCAGTCAGCGCAGCACGCTGCTGGCGCGCCTCTCGTAGCTGCCCCCCAAGCTCCTCTTTCTGCTCTTCCCGGGTCGCTTGCTGACCGCGCAACTGTTCAATGCTATCCTGAAGTTCGCTGCGCTGGCGCTCAAACTGCTGTTGTTGGTCAGCCAGACGCTGGATGCGCTCGTCCAGATCGCTCTGTAATCCCTGCAGAGCAGCCACTTCGTTTTCCACCTCGGCCAACTGGCCGGACAGATCACTGCGCTGCTGCTGCACCTGCTCTTTGCGGGTGAGAATCGCGCGATGTTCTTCTTCCTGCTCGGTAACGACCTTTTGCAGATCAGCCAGCTTGCCCTGCTGAGCTGCAAGCTGCTTCTGCTGGCCACCTTGCGATTTTTCCAGCTTGCCTATCTCTGTTTGCAGTTGCTGGCGACGCTGCTGGGCCTGCTCCTGTTGCTCTTCGAGGTGCTGACGCTGCTCGCCTATACCCCGCAACTTTTCCGAAGCCACCGCCTGGGCATTGCGCTGGCTGTCCAGTTCGCGCTGCGCCTCCCTCTGCTGGCCGCGCAACTCCTCCAGCCGGTCGGCCAGCTTGGCAATCTGGCCAGCATTCTTTTCGTATTCAGCCTCGAGGGTGCTTAGCTCGTTGCGCGTGGCTTGCAGATCCGCCTTGACTACCGCGATGTCATTGAGGATTGCCCCCCGCTGCTGCCGCCGCTGATTGTAGTCAACTGCCAGCAAACCGCGCTGCAACTCATGCAGCCGGCCTGCGTGTTGCTTATAGCAGCGAGCCACTTCCGCCTGCTGCTCCAGGGGCTGGCGTTGGGTGTGCAGTTCGTGAATGATGTCACGGACGCGGATGAGGTTATCCTGGGTATCCGCGAGTTTGCGCTCGGCCCGCGAGCGGCGAATCCGGTACTTGCGAACCCCGGCGACCTCCTCAATCAGTTCCCGGCGGTCCTCCGGATGAGCGCTAAGGATGGCATCAATTTCGCCCTGGCCAACCAGGGCGTAGGAGTCGGTACCCAACCCGCTGTCCACCAGCAGATCCCGGACATCACTTAGCCGGATCTTGTCGCGATTGATCAAGTACTCGCTCTTACCGGTGCGAAACAGACGGCGGCCGATCTCAATTTCCGAGTATTCCGAATCCAGAGTGCTGTCGGAGTTGTCCAGCGTCAGGCTCACCTCCGCCATGCCCAGCGGCCGGCGATCCTCGGACCCGGCGAAGACAACTCCCTCGGCGCTTTCCACCCGTAACGGTATAGTTCCCTGCTCCCCCAATACCCACAAAACGGCGTCAGCAATGTTACTTTTGCCCACGCCGTTAGGCCCGACAATAGCAGTTATACCTGGCCCGAACTCCAATTCGGTTTTGTCCGCGAAGGTCTTAAACCCCCGCATTTGGAGCTTCTCTAAATGCACTTTGCTTCCTCTTCTGCTGCGGTCTTAGCGAACCAGTATGTCAGGCCGAGCCATCTTGTCACCCGCATACTCAACTTCCAGCATGGGCCATTGCTCGTCGGTGCTGAGCACTTCGGTCTGGTCCGCCATTGCTATGATAGTATCTTCCGATTTTGTGCCAGTTATCGAAGGGTTCCAGGCGAAGGCCTGATTCTCCAGGACTGTCTCAGGACACTCCCTTGTCCCTTTATAATCGCGCGGCGCATAGCCGGTAGCCCCGCCCTGATGGTGCAGCTTCCATTCATTAGGGTAACCGCTGGCCTCGTAGGCGGCAACGCCCTGCGCGAAGATA
The DNA here is from genome assembly GCA_030615605.1 of bacterium. GTDB lineage: Bacteria > Armatimonadota > Zipacnadia > Zipacnadales > Zipacnadaceae > JALGTD01. The sequence continues at coordinate 34,360 of JAUWYY010000006.1, read as the reverse complement.
TCTTGCACCGCCGCGCCTGGTCGAGTCTCACTAATGAAAGCAGCGTCAATCTGGCAGACCGCCCGGTGCTTGTCGGCCAGCTCAGCCGGCAGCTTACCAAAATGAACCAGCCGCGTGGCCGATATGTCCAACCCCCACTTACGCGCCCCCACCACCAGCATAGCCTGCTTCTCCAGCTTGTTGTCAGTGGGAATAGGATGGCGATACTTGGATATCCGTTCGTCCGCAGCGATCAATAGCACCGAAACGATAACGTTCTGGGCAATGAGCTTGGCCGCCAGCTTCGCGCCGATCTCGTGCTCGGTCATGCCTGGCTCAATCTCGCGAGCTACTTCCCCCAGAGCCTGGGCAGCTATGTGCCCCAGCTCCCGGTAGCGCTCAATTTCGGGCTCCAGCAAACTCCAGCGCAGCCGGGCCAGCGGTCCGCCCATGACTTCAGCGCCCTCAGGCCAAGCCCCGTCGCTGGCGATCTGCCCCTTGACGATTTGGGCCAGCATCGCCTCCGGATTCTCATCATGCCAGTTCATGAAGTCAATCTCAAAGGGCAGCTCGCCGATCTCCTCATCCTCCAGTCGCACCGCTTCGATATTGTTGGTAATGACGTGCTGGCCGTCGGCGGTTATCACCATGGGCGCAACTCCTACGTCGCTGTCAATAACTACATGGTTGTCCGCCCCAGCCGTCAGCCATTGAAAGTTAATCGTTTTGGTCAGGACCATCGCGTCCAATCCTCGGGCACTCATAAAATCCCGCACACGCTGGAGCTTTGTTTCTATTTCTTGTAGACGTGTCATCATCGTCTCCTTCTACGAAGCGGGGTCCTACTCCACTGGCGAGACTGCTCCAGTAGCCAGGGATTGTACCAAGCCGATTATAGCAGTCATTCCACGTTATTGTCAAACGCTGGGCTGTCCGGCGGCTACGAACGTATGTTTGATAGAATCTTGCGTTCTTGACAGGCGTATGCTACAATCTTGGCACGCACAGAGGAACAGAGTATGTCGGATTTCCCGCTGGCGGCGAGATAGGTGGGCTACGTCTTACTATTGCAATGCCAATACTGCCCTGGACTGATCAACTTGCGCTGGATCTGGGAAGCAGCTCGGTGCACATTGCCGTCAAGGGCGAGGGGATCGTGCTGCGCGAGCCCAGTTTCGTTGGCTTTGACTCGCAGCACAACAAGCCCATAGCCTGTGGGAGCGAAGCCCGCCAGCTTTGGGAAAGAGGAGTGGACGATGTAGAAATTATCCGCCCCATCCACAGCAGTGTGGTCGCTGATTTTGACGCTGCCGTGGCGATGCTCCGCGAGTTTATCCGCCGGGCTTTGGGCCGCCGTCCCCTCTTTTCGCCCATGGTGGTAATTGCCACACCGGCCAGTGCCACACAGGTTGAGAGGCGGGCATTACATGATTCGCTCCACGCTGCCGGAGCCGGTCATATTGTGGACGTGCAGCGTCCTTTGGCTGTGGGGTTGGGTGCAGACTTGCCGCTGCAGTCGGATGACAGCTATCTGATCGTGGATATCGGCGCAGGCTCCACCAACGCAGGGGTCTTTCACAATGGTCTGGTTACCGCCACTCGTTCGGTGCGCTTCGGGGGTAATGACCTGAATGAGGCGATAATCCGTACCGTAAAACGCCAGCGGGGTATCCGCCTCAGCGTCCCAGCCGCCGAGCACCTCAAGCGCGAGGCTGGGTCAGTGCGAGCAGCGCTGGCGAACGGCCCCGTTCATGTAGATGACGTGATTCTTGTCAATAATGACCAACACTTGACATCTTATGAAATGGACCTCGAGCAAATCCCCCAAATACTAACTGAGGCCTTTGAGCCACTGCTTGAGGAGCTTCAGTGGCTCGTCGAAGAGCTGCCTCGCGCCCAGAAACAGCAGGTGGTCGGCGGCGGGATAGTTCTCAGTGGCGGTACGGCCTTGCTGGAAGGCCTGGACCGGCTTATCGCTGCTCACCTGCACCTGCCCTGCCGGGTAGCAACCGATCCCATCTCCTGCACTATCCTGGGATTGGAAATGGTGCTCTCAGATATCGAGGCGCTCTCGTTGGGCGGCCAGCGCTTCGGAGCAGTCCGGGTATAAACAATGACCGAGCAAGGAGTGTCGGCTATGAGCTGTATATTCTGCCAGATTGCCGCTGGCGAGATCGACAGTGAAATCGTCTACCGCGACGAGCAGGTGGTCGCCTTCCGCGATCTGAACCCGCAAGCTCCGACACACATTCTGATCATCCCTATTCAACATATCGAGAACCTGGCCGACGCCTCCGAAGAGCAGGCCGAACTGCTGGGACACTGCAATATGGTGGCGGCGCAGATCGCCCAGGCCCAGAGAATTGCCAAAGACGGCTATCGGCTGGTGACCAACGTGGGCGCCGATGCCGGGCAATCAGTAGACCATCTGCATTTTCACCTGTTGGGCGGCCGACGCATGCAGTGGCCGCCGGGGTAGATGCGACAGCCACTTGCGTCGCGAATGACTCTCAGTTAGGAGGATCCTTTGACCGACAGCGAAAAGACGACGACTGCAACCAATCGGCCAGAGCGGTCAGTGAGATATGGTGGCCGCGAACTGCAGACCCTGGTAGGTCATCATGACCAGAACCTGAAGCTTATTGAGGATCAACTCGGCGTCCGCATCGTCCCGCGTGACGACCAGTTACAGATATTCGGGGATGAGCAGGCCGCTCAAGACGCCGAGGATCTGCTCCAGCGACTGCTGGAGATCATCCGCCGTCGCGACACGCTCAGCGAGCAGGACCTAAAATATGCCCTGCGGGCGGTGCAGCGCGAGGCAGTAGATGATACGGACGCTCTGCTGGCTGAACCGCTGTTGGTCACGCCGCGAGGCAAGCCGATCCGGCCGAAAACTGCCGGTCAAATGGAATACGTGCGGGCCATGGTGCAAAACGACGTGGTCTTCTGCATCGGCCCCGCTGGCACCGGCAAGACCTACCTGGCCATGGCCATGGCGGTCCGCGCCATGAAGGAGGGCAGCGTCAGTCGCATTGTGCTGACTCGTCCGATCGTGGAGGCTGGCGAGGAGCTGGGCTTTCTGCCCGGTGACGTTATGGAAAAGGTTGACCCCTATCTGCGACCGTTGTACGACGCCCTCATTGATGTCATTGGTGCTGACCGCCTGCAGCGCCACTTGCGCCGCGGAACGATCGAAGTCGTCCCGCTCGCCTATATGCGCGGTCGCACCATAAATGATGCTATCATCGTGCTCGACGAGGCGCAGAATACCTCCATAGGCCAGACGAAGATGGCCCTGACGCGAATGGGCCTGGGATCGAGAATGATCGTCACTGGTGACATCACGCAGGTGGATCTGCCCGCCTCGGTCAGTTCCGGGCTGGCCCATGCCATAGAAATACTGGAAAAGGTGCCCGGCATCGCGGTATGTCGGCTTACCGGCCATGACATAGTTCGCCACGACCTGGTACAGCAGATTGTTGAAGCCTACGATCAGGCGCATACAAACTCGGGAGCCTCCCAGCGGCGTTCCTAGCCTCTGGCAGGGCCCAGTTTGCTGAGGAGAGCAAGCCAGATGCCTCAAGTGAAAAGACAGGCCAGCGACCGGTCGTCGGCGTCCCGGCTTTTCGGCCTGAAGGAACTTCCCCTGCGCCGCTTACTGCTGGCGACCATTACTGTGGGCCTATTATTCTTCAGCTTGTGGGCCCGCGTTCTACCCCCCAGGGTTGACTGGCAGGCAGCAGACACCGCTGATCGGACAATCAAGGCTCCGCGTAGCGCCGTCTACACCGCCACTGAGGCAACCAGCAAACTGCGCGATGAGGCCGCAGCTAAGGTCACCAAACAGTATTCACCGGTGGCCGATGCTGAGGCTGGCGTCAGGCGGGTAATCAACGAAGTTTTCTCCCAGGCCCAAGAGACCCACCAACCGAGCACTGACCAGCCCGCCACAGACCGAATGGCTGCCCTTCGCAAACACATAGTTCTCGACCTGAGCGAAGCAACCTTGCAGACGCTTCTCGAGAAACCGCCGGCCGCACTTGATCAGATCAAGGCTGCAACCCAAGAACTGGCCAGCAGCCAGATGCAGGAGCGGCTGCGCAAAGGCACTCGCGACCTCAAGAATGCGCAAGGCACAATCGCCGAACAAGCCGAGCAAATGAACCTGACCAGCGCCGCGGCAGCGGCTGCTACTGAAATCGCCCAACTTACTATTAAGCCGAATCTGGTCTTCGATCGTGAGTTGACCGAGCAAGAGCGAGCCGCGGCACGCCAGGCAGTAGAACCGATCGAGCGCACCATCCAAACTGGTGAGATCATAACTACTGAGGGGGAAACAGTAACTTCTCACCATATGGATATCTTCCGAGCCGTCGGTCTGGTTAATCCCGTCGTTGACTACTCTCAAGTTCTGGGAATTCTGGCCCTGCTATCAGCGATAGTTGCCATACTGTGGGCGTGTGCTCTTCGCTTCACTCCCGGAGTCTACGGGGATATGCGGCAAATGGCGCTGCTCAGTGTGGTTGTAATTGTAGCAACACTTGTATTCCGTATAAGCCAGCAATCGTCGTACTTTGAGGCGATAGTTCTCACCACAGCCACCGCAGCGTGTATGGTGATAGCCCTGGCGACGCGCCCGGTGCTCGGCTCGTTTCTCGCGCTCTTGCTCGGGCCGCTGGTTGGCCTGGCTACACCTTCCAATGACGTTCGGCTGGTGGTAGCGACAATAATATGCGGTTTGTTTGCAGCCAATGTCAGCACCATCCGCGGCAGTTGGACCCGAACCATCACCCGAGCGGCGGTGATGGTGGCTGTGGGCAATGCCCTGGTACTGGTTATCGCCACAGCAGCTTTCGATCTAACCCAGCAGTGGCACATAGCCGGGGTCACGGCAGTAGGTGGGGTAGCCGCTGCCCTGCTCTCAATCGGGGTAATTGTCGTCCTCGAAGGCCCTCTGCAACTGCTTACTGACCTGCGACTTATGGAGCTATCCAACCCCAACGAGCCAATCCTGCGCCAACTCCGGCGGGAAGCGCCAGCTAGCTACCAGTCCTCGATTATGGTCGCCAACCTGGCCGAACAGGCCGCTGAAGCTATCAGTGCCAACAGCCTCCTGGCTCACACCGCTGCCCTGTATCACGATATCGGCAAGATCAAGCGGCCCTACTTCTTCGTGGAAAACCAGTTCGGCGGCGAAAATCCCCACGACAAGCTCAGTCCTCACCTTAGCGCCCTGATAATAACCGCTCACGTCAAAGACGGCCTGCAGCTAGCGGAAGATGCAGGCATCCCCCAGCCGATCGCTAACGCCATCCCCCAGAGCCACGGCACTTACCTGATCCGATACTTCTATGAAAAGGCTTGCGATCAGGCCGAAGAAGACGAAGAGGTCAGTAAAGAAGCATTTCGTTACCCCGGGCCCCGTCCCCAGACTAAAGAGAATGCCATTGTGATGCTTGCCGACGTAGTCGAGGCCGCCGCCCGCACTCTCGACGAACCTATCCCTACCAAAGTACAAGCCCTGGTCAACCGACTCGTTGACGAGAAGATTGAAGATGGCCAACTTGACGAGTGTCCGTTGACCTTCGCTGAAGTTGATAAGGTCAAGCAGAGTCTCATTGACAGCCTCAACACAATGTTTCACCAGCGCATCAAGTACCCCGACCAGATCGAGCGCGATGCCGAAGAGGTTGCCAAGGCTTACGGCCAATCCCAAAGCACCCATTCCTAACCCGCCACTGCGCCAACATTCCGCCAAACAATGAAGATACAATTGCGCAGCCTCCAATCCGTCTCTGTTGACCGCGACAGGCTCAAGCAAGTGCTGGAGGCCGCCGCCCGGCAGCTAGGCACCACCGTGGACAGCCTCAGTGTCGCCCTGGTTGACGACGCGAGAATCTCCCGGCTTAACCGCCAACTCCTTCAACGCTGTGAACCGACCGACGTCATCGCCTTCGAGGCCGAGCAGGACACCGAGGGCAGCAGCGGGGAGATCATAATCTCGGTGCAGACGGCCCAGCGTCAGGCCCAGCAGTACGGCCACAGTCTGATGGCGGAGCTATGCCTGCTGGCCATTCACGGGCTGCTGCACGTGATGGGCTACGAAGACCAAACCGAGGCGGGCCGAGCCGAGATGGAGCAAATTCAACAGAAGCTAATTGATGAGATCTATCCCTGATATACTACCGTTGGACGCGATAATGGGCGAACTGGAGGTCGAGGTGCGTGCAACCATGAATACAATGACACACCAGGAGGAAGGGCTTCAATAATGGCACAGCACAACTACTGGCAAATCGCCGCTGGCTTCTTTGGACGCGACTACCACAAGGATTTTATTCGCTACGGCATGGCGTTCGTGGGCGGGGAGAATCAAATTCGCACGATGAGGAAGGTAGGGGTGGACGACCGGATCATTTTGAAGCAAGGCAAGACGAAGTTCTGGGCGGTGGGGCAAGTAGTAGAGCGAAATGGCCGGCACAGAGGTGAGGGTGATAAAGACTGGCTTAAAGACTTCGACGGCTGGAATCTACCGGCATACTGCTTCGTAGACTGGCATGTTCCCGACCATCACTCAGCACAACCAGCCAAGGGTCTGGCCTTGGGCGCGATCATGAGAGTGAATAAGCAGGAGCTAAGGAATATGGCGGAGTGTATACTCTCAAGCGTCGCGGTAGAAGAGAAGTATGATCCGGAACCCGAACCGACAAGACTCGTCGGTGATCAAACGATACTGGAGTTTCTGATCCGCCAGGGACTGCGTCCGGGAGCGGCTGAAGAGCTGACTGCTACGTTTAATCGCATTCGTCTGCTGGCTGGGTACTACTACGGCCTCGACAAGCGGCAAGACCTTCGTGAGCATGAAATCCGCACATTTCTTGTCATTCCCCTGCTCTTGGCGCTTGGATGGGCGGAGCAGCAGATTAAGATCGAACTGCCGGTAAAGGATCGCGGGCGAGCCGACATTGCTTGCTTCTCGAAGCCATACACTGGGGAGAAGGAGAATGATAGGTGTCTTCTCATCATCGAGACCAAGAGCTTCACGCAGGGCCTCGATTATGCGCCTAAACAGGTAAAGAAGTATGCAGAGTACTTTCCCAACTGTAAGGTCGTGGTTGTTACAAACGGATACTGCTACAAAGCCTTTCGTAAGGGCAAGGAAGACGCAACGTTTGCAGAGACACCGTCAGCCTATTTGAACCTGCTGAAACCGCGCGACAGATACCCACTCGATCCGAATGTGGAAGGCTGCCTCGAAGCTCTGAAATTGCTCTTGCCGGTATCTTACGAATAGGGCACCTGGCAACGGCTGAGATTTGCGCTCTGTAAGGGCAACATTTGTGTCGCGACAAGAATGTCGCTCCTACGGTATTGAGACGAGCCCGACCACATTGAGCAAGAGGCCTCCACAAGCTCAGAGCAGGCAGGGGGCACGACTGTCTGCCTAATTACCGCTATTCAGCCCCGATAATCTGCACTGCGCTGAGCCGCACGCTGGGGATGATGCTGCCCGGCTCTTCCCGATAATCGCTGGAGACGGCATCAACCTGCGCCAGCAGCTCCAGGATATGGCCGCCAATCATAGTATTCTTCACCGGATAAGCCAGTTGGCCATCTTCGATCTTGAAGCCAAAATCCACCGTTACCGACAGATCACCGCTGGCCGCATCAGGCTGTACCTGGGCAGCATTGATATACAGCCCCTCGTCAATTTCGGCAATCAACTCGGCTTCGGTAAGTTGACCCGGCTCAATCAGCAAGTTACTGGCCGAGATGCTGACACTGGGGGAATAGCCACCACGAGCCGCATGCGCGGTGTTGTCCACTCCCGCCTTGTTGGCTGTGTATGAATTATGCAAGTAGGTGGTCAGCACACCTGCGTCAATCAAGGCCCGCTGTTGCTTCGGTACTCCCTCGGCATCCCAGCCCTCCGAAGAGACCCCGGCTGGCACAAAGGGGTCCTCGATAATAGTGATTGCTTCACTGCCAATCTGCTGGCCGGCCTTGCCGACCATATAAGTGCGCTCGCGCTGGATACTCTCGGCATCCGCTGCCTCAATAGGATCTGTAAGAAAATCGCCAGCGCTTAGTGGCCCCATCACCACCGGCAGCCGCGCGGTCTTCATATGTCGGGCGCCCAGGAAGTTGCCGGCCTGCTCTGTGGCCTGACCGGCGACCCCGACCGGCACGAAATCCTCGAGCCGTCGGGCTACATCGTACTCAAAATAGCTGCCCACGTCCTCGCCGTCGCGCACCACCGCCATAAAGAAGACTTGTATGGAGGTCCCACGATCGCTCAAGGCTACGCCGGTGGAACTGGCCAGCCCGTACTCACCCTCAGCCAGCGAGGCACCACCCGACAGCGCTACATTCGGATTAACCTCACACGCCTCCTCAATGCCTTCCTGGCACCACCGCACTACTCGGGCTGAATCCAGGGCGGCAACATCCTCATCAAACAGCTCGGGGACTCGCTGCACTGCGCTGGGCTGGGGTAATGCTACGAAGTCCGGATCGCGATGGGCGGCTCTCGCCAGGGTTACCGCCTGTCCGGCGCACGTGCGTACCTGGCTATTCTCCAGACTCTGACTACTGGCCAGCCCTACTGCGCCGTTGACGTAGGCCCGCACCCCCACTCCGCTGCTGCGTTGGGCCTCGCACTGCTTAATACTGCTTTTTTCCACCTCGACCTGAACCGATCGCGCCGAGGCACAAATTGCATCGGCCCAGTCAGCGCCCGCGGCAGTTGCCGCCTGCACCGCCGCCTGAGCTATATCAACCAAGCTATCCAAGGTGTTTCTCCCTGCTACGTGACACCAGCGAGCCTCGTTCTTTCTATCGGTGTACCAGCGCGGCCACAAAGCCATCCTCGCGCACTTTTTGGGCCAGCTCTTCGGCGTCGTCTCGCTTGCTGAAGGTTCTCACATTGACCCGGTGATATATGATCCCCCGGTTCTCAATCTGGGTGATAAACGGACTGTAGCCCCGCCGCTCCAGCTTCTGAGCCTGTCTGCGAGCATTAGCCTCTTCAGTGAACGAACCAGCCGTCACTACCCACTCCCCCTCAGCAGTCGAGGGCTGCTCGGAGCCATCCCCACTTGCCTCGGATTCGCTCGTATGAAGTTCGGCGCCGTCTTGAGGCCCCTCCACAGTCTGCTCGCCCTCCTGACCAGGCTGAGTGAACAGCCCTTCACTTCCAGTAGGCTCACGCTCCTCAATCTCGACGACGGGCCGCAGCGGCGCCGGTTCTTCTGGCTCACCGTAGGGCACGTCGGCGGCCGGAATTTCGCCGGGTGGCTCGGGCCGAGCCCCAGCCTCCAGGTCAACTTCGGCCAGACGCCGGCCCACCCAGTTCTTGCCAACCTGATAGCTTAAGACACCAGCAATAGCGCAGATCAATACGACCATCAGCCAGAAAGCGACGGTCTGGCGACTCTGTTGATCTTTTCGCGATAGCATAGCGTGACCTCCCCTATCCCCCGAGCCTGTATATCTCGCCGCAATACTCACCCACATCTTAGCACCAAAACCCGTTGAAGGCAAGCACACCACATACAAATTGCCTGTGATGAGCGCCAACCGGCGGGGACATTCCTTGCAGCCAGAGCGCTGTTAGCTGATGCGGCCCACAGTCTGCTTGGTCAGGCCGAAGAGGGCTTCTCGGCTGGGGGAGGGTGATAGGATTTGCAGATGGCGCTGCGCTGAAGTTATGTGGTCGCGAGCACACTGCTCGGCGTAGCTGCGGCCGCCGGCCTGCTCCACCTGCGCTGCCAGAGTTGCCCGGGCCTCTTTGCCGCCAGTGTCCTCAGACAGTTCCTCAACCAGCCGGCCAATCCGTCCCGAGTCATCATTTTCCAAGGCATGGATGACTGCCAGCGTCCGCATGCCTCGGGGCTGATCCTGCCCCACCGACTTGCCCAGCGCGTCTGCATCACCGTATAAATTCAGCAGGTCATCGGTTATCTGGAATGCCAGACCCAGGTCATGCCCGAAAGCAGCCAGCTCAGACTGGATCTCCTCGTGGGCTTCAGCCGCCTTCGCCCCCAGCCGGCAACTGGCTGAAAACAAGGCGGCAGTCTTTCCAGCAACAATCTGCAGATAGACCTGTTCGTCAATTTCGTCGCCGCGCTCCAGACTCAGCAGCTCCGCCTCACACATCTTGCCGATGGCCTGGGTTAGGATATTCAAGTCATCGTTGTCGTCGTGCTCAGCCAGATAGCGGTAGGCTGCCGCGGCCAGGTAGTCACCGACCAGCACCGCCCGGGAGACTCCCCACTTGCGCCAGGCCGACTCTGTCCCCCGGCGCATCTCAGCTTCGTCAAGTACATCATCGTGCAGCAGCGAGCCGGAGTGCACGAGTTCCACTACTGCGGCCAATCTGACCGCCTGATCGCTGATCTGCCCGCAGGCCTCAGCACACAGCAGCAACAGCGCCGGGCGCAGCCGCTTGCCCACGGTGTGGCTTGCTACCTCCTCAACAATCGGCGAACTGCTCTCGGCTATCTGCTGGAGGAGCTGCTCAGCTCGGGCCAATTTCTCGGCGATGGGAGCATAGAGTTCTCGCCAGGGGCTGCTCGCCGATACCGGCCTCTGAACCTTCGTTTTGGTTTGGCTACTCATATCCGGCTCCCGACCGTTCAGTGCATACGCTATCGGCCGTATGGTGGGGGAACAAGCCGCGTCTAGATATACTGCTGAATAAGCTCAATTATCGCCTGCGGGAACAGCCCGATCGCGAATGTGCCCACCAGGCAGATGGCAGCTACTATCGTGATGCCCACCGGCTGAATGGTCATTGCTTCGTCTCCCGGCTCCCCGAAGTACATCACCCGGACGATGTTCATATAGTAGTATAGCGAGATTGCGCTGTTAATGATACCAACTACCGCCAGCCACGCCCACTTGCCGGTGCTTATAGCTGCGCCGAAAATATACAGCTTGCCCACAAAGCCCGCAGTTGGCGGAATGCCCGTCAGCGATAGCAGGAAGATGACCATCGCCGCAGCGAATACTGGCGCTGTCCGGTACATTCCTGCGAAGTCGGCAATTTCCTCGCTGCCCCGGTTGCGCGCCACCAACAATACCACCGCAAATGCTCCGATATTCATAAACAGATAAGCCGCGAAATAGACGATGATCCCGTGCTGACCAATTGCATCGCTGGCCGCTACCACCACACCGATGAGCAGGTAGCCGGCGTGGGCGATTGACGAATAGGCCAGCATCCGCTTGATATTGGTCTGACGAATGGCCCACAGATTGCCGCCGAACATCGTAATAGTGGCCAGCGCCGCCAGCAGCGCCGGCCAGTGCGCCATTAGCAGTGGCTGCCACAACAGCACCAGACGCACAAGCAACGCGAAGCCCGCCGCCTTCGGCGCGACTGACAAGAACGCAGTTATCGGCGTGGGAGCGCCCTCGTAGGCATCCGGCGCCCAGGCGTGGAACGGGACCATGGCGATCTTGAAGCCCAGTCCCACCATGACCATAACCACCGCCAGCGGCATCATCAACTCAGCCAGTCGCAGCACATAGATCTCCGGTATCCCCGCCTGCACCAGCGTGCTCTGCAGGAAGGCCGGCTGTACCGCGACGGCCGCCGTCGGCCCCGAGGCCATAAAGCGGGCGGCAATCTCGCTGAGGCGAGTTGAGCCACCCAACCCGTAGATGAGCGAGATGCCGTACAGCATCACCCCCGAAGCTGCTGCCCCATACAGAAAATACTTCAGCGCCGCTTCATTGGACTTGCGATCCTGCCTCATGTAGCCGGTCAGCACATAGCAGGACAGGCTAATCATCTCGAAGGCCAGATAAATAATGATCAGGTCAAACGCGCCGGTGAGCAGCATCATTCCCGTCAGCGAAAACAGCACCAGCGCGAAATATTCGCCAAACCCGCGCTCCAGCCGGCGCAGGTAGTCAACTGAGAGCAGGATCACCAGGAAGGCCGCCGCCAGCAGCACCAGCTTCAGGCTATCGGCGAAGCTGTCAATGACGTAGGCGCCCATAAACTCGAAAGTCTGTGGCGCCATCCAGCGGCTTGCTACCAGATACACGGGTACTGCCAGACCCACCGCCGCCAACCCCGCCGGCACCAGCCGCCACCGTCGTGGCACAATCAGGTCGGCGACCAGCACAACTAGCGCCAGCCCGCACAGACTCAATTCGGGACCAAATATGCTCAGGTCATTGTAAGGCATATCAATCAGCTAACATCAGTTCCCAGTAGGACAGGCAGCTCGCCTGTCAGAGAATAGATGAACAAGCCTCTATCGTTTTCGCTTATCCCCCCAGTGAAGCAATAACATCACTCAACCGATAGAACTGCTCCAAATTGGTCACCAGGGCGGTGCTGGCCGGATCAACCACTGCCAAAATGAGGTCTGGATACAGCCCGATCGCCAGCATCAGCACCGCCAGCGGGATGGTAGCCACCAGCTCACCGGCATCCAGATCGCGCAGATTCTGCCAGCGCTCGCGCAACTCGCCCAAGAAAACCCCCTGGATCATCATCAAGAAATATGCCGCAGTTATGGCAATACCGAGCAACGCCAGCCCGGTAATCAGCTTATAGATACCGTACGAGCCGAGGAAAACCAGAAACTCAGCAGCAAATCCTGCCAATCCCGGCAGTCCCAGCGAGGCAAAGCAAGCCAGCATCATTATCCCGGCATAGACTGGCATCTGCTTGGCCAGGCCACCGAAGGCATCAATATCCCGCAGATGGGTCCGCTCATAGATTACCCCCACCAGGAAGAACAGCGCCCCCGTAATAATCCCGTGGGCCACCATCTGCAGGACCGCGCCGTTCAGAGCCACAATACGGCTATGCTGCACGGCCTGGCCGACGGCCTCTGGCGCTACAAACGCCACTGCCGCCGCTATACCCAGCATTACGTAGCCCATATGGTTGACGCTGGAGTAGGCGATCATGCGTTTGAGGTCTTTTTGGGCCATGGCGCACAGCGCGCCGTAGATGATGCTGATGAGGGCCAGCACCGCTATCCAGAGGGCAAAGTGCCGGGAAGCCTCCGGCAGGATAGGCAGATTTACCCGGATGAAGCCATAGCAGCCCATTTTCAGCAGAACCCCGGCCAGGATGACGCTGCCGGCGGTGGGCGCTTCAACGTGAGCGTCCGGCAACCACGTATGGAAGGGAAACAACGGCACCTTGATGGCAAAGCCCAGAAAGAAGCCCCAGAAGACCAGGGCAGCCGCTATCCCCCCTCCCGCGAACGGATGCTGCCGCGCCAACTCAATCATATCAAAGGTATGCGGCGTGGAGGCAAAGTACAGGGCAAGGATTCCCAGCAGAATCGCCAGGCTGCCGATCAACGTGTAAATAAAGAACTTGATGGCGGCATATGCCCGCCGGGGGCCGCCCCAGATGCCGATGAGGAAGAACATCGGCACCAGGCTCACTTCCCAGAATATGTAAAACAGGAAGAAGTCCAGTGCGCAGAAGACTCCCAGGATCCCCGTCTCCAGCAGCAGGAAGAAGATCATATATTCCTTGATACGATCGGTGATGCGCCAGGAGTATATCACCGACAGCAGCGATAGCAGCGTGGTCAGCAGGATCAGCGGTAGACTCAGCCCGTCAATGCCCAGGTGGTAGTGGATATTGAGCGCGTCAATCCAGTCAGCCAGCTCGGTAAACTGCATACCGGGCTGGCCGGGCACAAATCTGACCCAGACGCCCAGTGACAGCACAAACGCTACCGCAGCAGCGACCGTGGCTGTCCAGCAGATCGCCTTGCGATGGCGCTCAGTATTCAAAAACAGGATGACCGCTGCTCCGATGAGCGGTATAAAGATAAGAAGACTGAGTATAGGCATCAGCAGTATCCATCCTTTGACAAGTGCGAAAAGTTATCTTCGTTGTGACATAAGGTCAATTGCTGGAGCCTGTGCATTTGTATCCCTAAACAGGTACTCTCCCGTCGCAGCCCGCTGGCAACTCGTCACCAGCCCAGCATTACTACGACATACACGACACAGGCCAGTCCTGCGGCGATTACCGCAAAGCTGGCGATATACTCCTGCACCTGGCCGTTGTGTACTGCCCGGGCAGTCACCCGGCCAACCAGCCCGGTGCCCCAGGCCATTACGTTGATAAAGCCGTCCACCACAAAGTCGTCGAACAGGCGGATAGATGTAGCCCACACCACCCGCGTGCCCCAGCCAATAGCGTTGACCAGCCTGTCAATAATGTAGGTGTCAACAATGCGGCAGACCTGGGCAAGCGCCAGCGTGCCGCCGACAACCGTGTAGCGGTAGATGTCATCGAAATAGTAGCGATTGATGGCCGCTTGATACCACGGAGCCAGGTAGCGCTTGAAGATGCGCGTGTCAACCCACTGCCAGCGGTAGACAACTATTGCCACCAGCAGGCCGGTCACTGCCATCAACATTGAAATACCCGCCACTATCCAGTTGAAGCCGTGCTCGCCGTGGGCACTGGTGTGCAGCGAAGCTGCCGCCATACTTCCAGGCATATCAACATTAACCACACTATTGAACAGATTGACTCCAACAAACTGTGTGCCAAATAAGCCCAGTATCACCGTAAAGCCAGCCAGAACCGCCAGCGGCACGGTCATCACCATGGGGCTTTCATGAGCGTACTCTGCTGCCTCGCTGCGGGGGGTGCCCCCGAAGGTCAAGAAGCACAGACGCCCGATATACGCCGCCGTCATTATCGCCGCCAGCTCCAGACCCAGGAAAAAGATCCAGTAGACCGGCTCACTCGATGAGCGGCTCCACACAGCCGCCATAAGATGGTCCTTGCTCCAAAAGCCCGCCAGCGGAAAGATTCCCGCCAGCGCCAAAGCGCCGATCCAGGTTGTGTAGTAGGTGACGGGCATGCGCCGGGCCAGCCCGCCCATCTTCTTCATATTCTGCTCGCCACCACAGCCGTGAATGACGCTGCCCGAACACATGAACAGCAGAGCTTTGAAGAAGGCATGGACGATGAGGTGGAAGATCGCCGCGGCAAAGCCGATAGCGCCCATACCCAGCACCGCCATCATATAGCCAAGCTGGGAAATCGTCGAGTAGGCCAGTACCCGCTTGATATCGCTCTGTACCAGGCCCAGCGTGGCGGCCAGCAGCGCAGTTATCAGGCCAATTATTCCGACGATAGTCAGCGCTGGCACACCCCACAGAACCACGCTCCCAAACGAGATAATAAACAGGGGCAACAGCCGCGCGACCATGTATACCCCGGCAGCGACCATAGTGGCGGCATGAATCAGGGCACTAACCGGCGTAGGACCTTCCATCGCATCGGGCAGCCATGTATGGAAGGGGAACTGGGCACTCTTGCCCATTGCGCCGAGGAACAGGAGAGCCGCCGCCAATCCCACGACGGTGGCTGGTATCAGCCCGCCCGAAGCAGCCGCAAAGACCTCGGCGAAATTCAGGCTGGGCACGTAGAAAAACAGCATCAGGATGCCCAGAGCGAAGCCCAGGTCGGCCACCCGCGTCATTATGAAGGCCTTCTTGGCAGCATCGGCAGCCGAGGGGCGCTCAAACCAGAAACCGATGAGCAGGTACGAACACAACCCTACCAGCTCCCAGCCGATGTACAGCACCAGGAAGTTGCCGGCCAGCAGCAGCAGCAACATCGAGCCAGTGAACAAAGACATATAGGCAAAAAATCGGCTATAGCGTTTATCACCGTGCATGTAGCCAATGGAATAGACCATTATGCAAGTGGCCACTATCGTGACCATTACCAGCATCACGGCGGTCAGCGCGTCAACCGCCAGCCCAAAGTGCAGATTGACTTCAGCGCCACCTATCCGCGCGCCCAGCGGCGCCCACAGCACCGAATACTGCACCGGCGCTGCGCCCAGCGCCAGCTCCACCAGGCTGCCCAGCGCCAGCGGGATGCCCGCAGCGACACCCGCGACGCCAATCCAACCGACAGCCTCGCCCCAGCGGCGCTGCAGCGCGCTGCCGAAGAAGATCAGCACGGCACAGGCCAGGAACGAAAAGATTGGTATCAGCCAGGCAATTTCTAACATAGTCGTCTATCTTTCGGTCTCGGCTACCACTTCAGGAGCTGGGCGTCGGCGACGTCGGCTGCCTCAGCCTGCCGATAGAAGCGCAGGATAATAGCCAATCCGACGGCGGCCTCACACGCCGCCAGTGCGATAACCATTAGCACGAAAACCTGCCCGTCCAGCAGAGCACCACCGGGATTCAGGAAATGATTGCAGGCCACCAGGTTAATGTTCGCTGAATTAAGCATAAGTTCAATGCCCAGGAGAATACCGATGGCATGTCGGCGGGTGATAACCGCCAGCAACCCGAAGGAAAACAGGCACAACGACAATATCAGATAATGCAGCAGGCCAATCGGCGGGAGCATCATTCTGGGCGGTCCTCCCGGGCCAGTATTATTGCGCCGACCAGCGCCATCAGCATGATCACCGATATTAGTTCAAAGGCCAGCAGGTGGCGGCTGAGCAGCAGTTCCCCGACGGCCTGGACGTCACTGCTCGCGCCTGCTGTCGAAGGCTGGAATTCCGGCAGATAGTGCCACTTGCTGAAGACGACGGCAATCGCCACGGTGAACCAGACGATGACGGTTGCAGGCAGACCGATGAGCAGGTTGCGCGAACCCCCCAGTAACCCGCCTTCGCCGCCGCGATGCAGCAACATCACGGCGAACAGGATGAGAACGGCGATGCCCCCGGCGTAAACCAGCACCTGGATCGCCACCAGCAAGTGCGCCGCCAGCAGGCCATACAGCCCGGCGATGCTGATCAGCGCTGCCAGCAGGCACAGGCAGGCGTGGATGATCCGGGGGACAAATACTACCCCGGCAGCCGAGACCAAAGTGATCCCGCCCACCAAGAAGAAAGCAAATTGGTCAAACCAGTCGGCCCAACTCATACTACCCGCGAGACCTCCTGACGCCCTTCGCCGGCGGCTACTAGCTCATCCAAATCGCGGATTAGCCCGGCGCGGCTGGTGCGGGAGATCTCGTACTCCTCGGTCATGGTCAGCGCATCCACCGGGCAGGCCTCAACACACTGATGGCAGAAGACACACAGACCCATATCTATGTAGAATGCGACCGGATGGCGCTCCTTGCCTTTGCCTTCGCCCTCAATGTGAATGCAGCCGACGGGGCAGGCTTGCGCGCACAGATTGCAGGCAATGCACCGAAGCTCGCGATCTTCTTTGTCACTTTTCAGTTGAGCGAAGCCGCCCCGATAGCCCGGTTTTGGCTGCCAGTTCTCTTCGGGCTTGCTGTGCGGATAGCGGTCGGTGATCTTCGGCCGCCAGAAGTTGCGGAAAGTCACGGTATGCCCGATGATAATGCTTTTGCCACCCTGCCAGATGTCACAGATAGCCGCCCACATAGTCTATCCACCACCACCGGCGAGGCCCAGACCGATAGCCAGCCCGGTAACCGCAATAGCAACAAAGCCCAGTGGCACCAGGCCCTTCCAGGCGAAATTCATAAGCTGGTCAACCCGCAGGCGCGGCAGCGTCCAACGAATCCACATCATTATAAGAATGACAGCCAGCGCCTTGCCCATCAGCCAGATGAAACCAGGGATAGGATCGGCCATCGTCGCGGGCAGTGGCGAGTGCCATCCGCCCAGAAATAGAATCGCACCGGTGACAGCAATTATAAACAGGTGGGCATACTCGCCCAGGAAGAAAAATCCGAATTTCATTCCCGAATACTCAGTATGATAACCGGCGACCAGTTCGCTCTCTGCCTCGGGGATGTCAAAGGGGATGCGCTTGGACTCGCCAATAGAGGCTATTATGTAAAGCAGCAGCGCCGGCCACATCCACCAGCGCAGCAGATTCCACTGTAGTAGCGAGCCGCCCTGGTCGGCGGTTATCCCCGCCAGCGACAGCGAGCCAGTCTGCATCACCACACAGACAATAGCCAGCAGCAGCGCCACTTCGTAGCTGACCATCTGCGCCACTGCCCGCATCGCCCCCAGCAGCGCATACTTGTTGTTAGAGCCCCAGCCGCCGGCCATTATCCCTAACACACCTATCGAGGAGACGGCGATGACAAACAGCACGCCGATGTTCAGGTCCACTACCTGCGCGGCAATCGCCGCCCGATCCCAGGGAATCACGACATAGCCAATGACCGCGGTGACAAAGAATATAACCGGGCCGGCGGTGTGCAGAATCTTGTCGGCATCGCGCGGGACGATGTCTTCTTTGGTTAAGATTTTCAGTGCATCCATCGGCGTCTGAAACAGGCCGATAGGCCCGACTCGCATCGGCCCCAGCCGCGACTGGATAGCGCCGCTGACCTTCCGCTCCAGATAGACCGCCAGCAGCACCATGAGCAGGACCAGTACGATCACAAAGACAAACGCAGCTATCCAAGCCGCGATGCTCACGAACAGATGCGGAATACCCCACTGCTGGGCGAGGCCTTCTGCCCAGTTGTGGATCACATCCAAAATTGTCTTTACCAGTGTGCTTGCCATTTGCTTCGCTACGACAGGCGTCCCACCCGTCCTATCGATCTATATCTGGAGCTATCGGATCCAGACTGCCGAGCGTGGCGATGAAGTCCGCCAGTAAGCCGCCGCGCACCATCACGGGTAGCGCCTGGAGGTTATAAAATGACGGGCCGCGCCAGTGCATTCGGTAGGGCTTAGCTCCTCCGTCGCTGAGTAGATAACAACCCAACTCCCCACGGGGCGACTCCACCCGCTCGTAAACCTCCCCAGCTTCGGGCTTGATGCGCCGGGGCACGTCGGCCTGAATTTCACCCTCGGGCATCTTCTCCATAAGTTGCCGGATGATCCGCATGCTCTGGTTCATCTCTTCCATACGCACTAGATGGCGGGCCAGACAGTCGCCCTCTGGAAAGCTCGGGACATCAAACTCGACCTGGTCGTATGCGGCATAGGGGCGCAACTTGCGTAGATCGTACGGCACACCGCAGCCGCGCAACGTCGGCCCGGTGACGCCAAAGCTTAGGGCCTGCCTGGCAGTGAGTATGCCGATGCCCCGTGTGCGCGCGATGAAGATGCGATTACTGGTGAGCAGGTCGTTCATCTCTTCCAGACGGCGCGGTAAGTAGTCCAGGAACCGGTGTAGCTGGTCGGTGAAGCCAGTGGGCAGATCGTTGCGCAGGCCCCCGATGCGCAAGTAATTATACAGCAGCCGCCCGCCGGTCACGGCCTCGAACATATCCATGAGCGGTTCGCGCTCGCGGAAGGCATGTAGAAATACGGTCATCGCGCCTATATCATTGCCGTAGCAGCCCAGGTACACCAGATGGCTCGAAATGCGCTTAAGCTCGGCCATCAGCGTGCGGATGAACACCGTCCGTGGCGGCGGCTCGATACCCAGTAGCCGCTCGACCGCCTGGACGTAGCACAGTTCGTTGCCCAGCCCGTTGAGGTAGTCAAAGCGGTCGGTATTGGTGATGAACTGCTCGTAGCGTAGCGTCTCGGCGATTTTCTCCAGTGAACTATGCAGATAGCCGATATGGGGCACACACTCACGTATCGTTTCGCCGTCAATAGTCACGACAAAATGCATTACACCGTGAGTACTGGGATGCTGAGGCCCCAGGTTGACGACAATCTCCTCAGTTGTCAGCGGCGCTTGCGTGGTCTCGCTCATTCTTCGGTCGTTTCGAACTGGGGTCCGCTTGCCAGGAAAACAGAGGGATCCTCGTGCAGCGGTTCAGAAGCCAGGTAGGGATGGTCGGGCCGCTGATAGTCTTTGCGCAGCGGATAGCCCTGCCACCCTTCCGGCAACAACAAATGACGAGGGTCAGGATGGCCTGCAAAGGTCACGCCGAACATCTCCGCAATCTCCCGCTCGGCCCAGTTGGCAGTGTTATACAAAGCGGTAAGTGTAGGCAGGGTGGCCTCGTTACGGGGCAGATTAACGCGCACAAAGGCACCGTCTGCCGTTTCCGATCGGATCAGGTGATACACCACCTGCAGATGATCTCCGCAGTCAACGCCGAAGGCGTCAGACAGATACGGATAAGGCCGCTCGATCTCAGTGGACAGGTGGCGGCAGACCACAAGTATGATCTCAGCCGCTACCTCCACCTGCAAAGTATCGTCTTCAATCTCGGCATTGTGAATCTGCTCGCCGAACTGCTCGCGCAAGTTATCCGCAATATCCGAATTGTCCTGACCGGCCGCGGCGATCAGGCCGGTGTCGTTGGTAGAATCAGTCATTTTTCCAGACGAGGGTACTGACGATATTCCGGACGCTGGCCTTCGATGTAGGGAGCGTCGGCGATAGAGTCACGGCGAATTATGTCATGGATGTCCAGCAGACCTTTGATGAGGCCTTCGGGCCGCGGCGGGCAGCCCGGGATGTAAACGTCCACCGGCAGAATCCGATCAACGCCGTTGACCACGCTGTATGCATCACGATAGAACCGCCCGCCGCTCACTGCGCAGCTCCCCATCGCCAGCACATATTTGGGTTCGGGCATCTGGTGGTAGAGCCGTTCGAGGACCGGCGCCATCTTCATCGTGACCGTGCCCGCCACGATCATCAGGTCGGCCTGGCGCGGCGAGGGGCGCAGGATCATCCCAAAGCGGTCCAAGTCGTAGCGAGAGGCGGCGGTGGCCATCATCTCAATCGCACAGCAGGCCAACCCAAAGCCCAACGGCCATACCGAACAGGCTCGGCCCGTATTCAGCACTTTGTCCACTATCTTAATGAGCAACTGCCCCGCCGGACTTTCCCGATGCTTGCGGGCGAGGCGCCGAATTGGCTCGTCCGGCATACTCAGTTCCACTGCAGATCACCCTTGCGCCAGGCATAGATTAAGCCCAGCAGAAGAATCCCCAGAAATATGCCCATCTCCGCCAGCGGCAGAAGGCCCCAGCCTGGCGTGCCCGACAATTTGCGTAGAACCGTAGCCCAGGGAAACAGGAATGCGGCTTCCACCTCGAAGATCAGAAATAGCAACGCGATGATATAGTAGCCGATACGCACGCGGTGCCAGGCAGCGGTAGAGGGGACAATCCCACACTCGTAGGGGATAAGCTTACGGTCGTAAGTATCTGCGGGGCGAATAATATATGAAATAACCAAAGCTACGATAGCAAAGACAAAACCGCCAAGGACAAACAGGCCAACTGGTCCGTATTCAAGTGCCATTACCTATCGAGACCTTGCTGTAGACGACATAGATTCGGCCTGGTGCGACTGCCCTCGTGCCTTTACCGAGCAAGACAGGCATCCCGCTTAGGAACCACTCACAGTCTAAGGCCCCTGGCCGATTGCAGGGGCCAAAAGTAGCAGTTGGGGGGCTACTGCGTAGCAGCCTAGTTAAGTTTACCAGTATTGCGCAGCGATGTCAAGAGTCTGGGCATGCATCTGCAGATCTATTTTGACAACCCGCCACGCGCAGCGCACCATGGACTTACCTTCAAGCTTCTGGGACCAATCAGCGACTAATGACTCCCAATCCAGCAGCCCAGCAGCATAGCTCGTCCAGCAGAATCGCCTTCTGGCGACGGGCAGCGGGATTGGCCTGATAAGCTACTGCCCGCCAACGTCGGCCAGACTTCTCTCATTACTACATATTCGCTGGATTCGCGATAGTTCCTGCCGATAATTGCCTCGCACTGACGGGAGAACAATTTCCATTGCATTGACTGATGGCCATCTGTGGGCTATCATGAGTTGCCGATAACCAATATCTAACCGACGGAGGTAACAAAATGGCCTGGCCTCTCGATACTGAGGCACTTATTGCCGGCGATGTGCAATTGGGGGTTGGCTTGAAGCTGCCTGCACCCGAGATACTCGAAGAGATACACAGCCACTGGGACTGGTTCTTTATTGATGGCCAACACGGCCAGCTCAGCTATGATGCGTTGCTGCACGCGGTTCGCACAGCCGATTCGGTCCGCACACCCAGCCTGGTGCGAGTCCGCGACCACTCCATTGGCTCAATCGGACCAGTGCTGGACATGGACTGCACGGGCATCATCGTGCCCATGGTCAATACCGCTGAGCAGGCCCGCCAAGTGGCAGACCGCAGCAAGTTCCCGCCCCAGGGCAGCCGCTCGCTTGCCAGCCACCGCATATTTGATATACCCGGCCAAGAGCGGAAGACTGGCACTGAGGATGGCCTACTGATCGTCCAGATTGAGACTGAAGAGGCCGCCGACAACGTCGAAGCTATCGCGCAGACACCAGGGGTGGACGGGATCTTCCTTGGCCCCCTGGACCTGCGCATGTCTCTGGGCCTCCCACTTGACACTCCACTTACCGAGCCGATACTTGCCGAACACCTGACCCGGACTGCCGAGGCGGCGCGGGCGGCAGGTATAATAGCTAGCTGCTGGGGCAGCACAGATCCCCACGTCACCGCGATGTTAGCTGATCTCGGCTACAGTCTAATCGCTATGACCACCGACACGGCACTCGTATCGGTGGCTTCGGCGGCGCTTTCCCAAGACCTGCGCAATGCGCTTGGCTGAGGGCTCCTGAGTCTCAGGGGACGACCCGCTGCCTGTTATGCTAACCACCAATCCGCCCTGACGCCACTACCGCCCGGTTCTCTGCCTGGCGCAGCTTATGGTGGGAAGGCAGCGGTCACCAGCGAGTAGCTGCCGCCAGCCCAGACACAAACTGGCTGACTTGCGGCAGGCGGGCTTCATGGTCGCTGGCTTCCGCGATGATGTTGATCACCGCACTACCGACGATGGCGCCGTCGGCAATCTCGCAGACTGCTGCCACCTGCTGGGGAGTGCTGATGCCAAAGCCGACTGCAATGGGCAGGTCAGTGACCTGGCGAATGCGCGCGACGGAGCCCTTCAGATCCTCGGGTAGCTGGTCCCGCGCACCGGTCACGCCGGGCCGGGCCACTGCATAGACAAAGCCAGTAGTGCATTCCACCGCTCGCGCCACGCGCTGCTGCGGGGTGGTCGGCGCGACCAGAAAAATGGCAGCTATATTGTGCTCAGCCGCTACGGCGCACCACTCATCAGCCTCGCTGGGAGGCAGGTCAGAAGCCACTACGCCGTCAACACCGATATTGCTGGCCTCTACTGCAAAGGCCTCCGGCCCAAATTGCAGTATCGGATTGTAGCAGGTCATAATGACCAGGGGGATGGAGATACGCTGGCGGATTTGGGTGGCACAGTCAAAGACGCCCTGGATGGTAGTGCCAGCCTCCAGCGCCCGCTGCGAGGCGGCCTGGATGGTGGGGCCATCGGCCAGCGGATCAGAGTAGGGTATGCCCAGCTCGACGATGTCGGCGCCAGCCTCGGCCACGGTGGTCATAATCTCCACTGTCTCTTCCAGGCTGGGATCACCGGCCGTAACATAGACGACTAGCACCCCACGCCCGGCCTGATGGCTGTTGGCAAAGGTCTGTTGGATAGAGTTCACTATTGTGTGGTTCTCCTCACATTTGGCAGGCGACTACAGCAAGCTCTTCACTTCTGCTGCATCCTTATCGCCCCGGCCCGATAGATTGATGACCATTACTTCATCTTCACCGAAGTTCCCCGCCTGCTCAATGACCCAGGCCAGGGCATGAGCGGCCTCCAGGGCCGGGATTATGCCCTCCAACTGGCTCAACTGCTCAAAGGCATCCAGCGCCTGCTCATCGGTGACACTTACATAAGTGGCCCGGCCGCTCTCCTGCAGATAGGCATGCTCGGGGCCAACACCGGGGTAATCCAGCCCAGCGGCCACTGAGTGGGCGTTGATGATCTGTCCGTCCTCATCTTGCATAATCTGGGAAGCCGAACCGTGCAAGATGCCGAAGCTACCCACTGCCAGCGGGGCACTGTGCTCTCCGGTATGCAGGCCGTGCCCAGCACCTTCCACCCCGACCAGTTTAACATCATCCTCAATGAAGGGATAAAACAGCCCCATCGAATTCGAGCCGCCACCGACGCAGGCCACCAGCATGTCAGGCAGGCGTCCGATTTGCTCCCGGCACTGCTCGCGCACTTCTTTACCAATGACAGTCTGGAAGTCGCGCACCATAGTGGGATAGGGATGCGGGCCGCAGACGCTACCCATCAGGTAGTGGGTGTTTTCAACATTGGTCATCCAGTCGCGAATTGCTTCGTTGGTGGCATCTTTCAGAGTACCCTTGCCTGACTCAACCGGTTCAATCCTCGCACCCAGCAACTCCATACGGAAGCAGTTGAGCCGCTGCCGGCGGATGTCCTCGACGCCCATATAGACAACCGTCTCCATCCCAAACAGAGCGCCGACGGTAGCCGTAGCCACACCATGTTGCCCTGCGCCGGTCTCGGCCACCAGCCGCGGCTTGCCCATGCGCCGTGCCAGTAGTACCTGCCCCAGAGTGTTGTTCAACTTATGCGCGCCAGTGTGGTTGAGGTCTTCACGCTTCAGATACACTTGCGTCTCACACAAGTCGCTGAGCCGCTCAGCCAAGTACAGCGGCGTGGGCCGTCCGGCGTAGTGGCGCCAGTAGTACTCCAGCTCCTCGTGGAATTCCGGGTCGGCCCACGCCTCTTCGTAGGCTTCAACCAGCTCATCCAGAGCCCCCATCAGGGTTTCGGGAACGTATTGCCCGCCATAGCGGCCAAAGCGGCCGGAACGCTGCTCAGTTGCTGTAGTCATCCGTTGTATCACTTCCTGTTTATCGTCACGGAATTAGTGCTTCTGCCTGGACACGCCCACGAACTGGCGCGCGGCCAGATCGAACTCGGCGCTCTTCATCAACGCCGTGCCCACCAGCACCGCGTCCACTCCCGCTGCCGCAACCCGCTCGACGTCCTCACGGCAACTGATGCCGCTCTCGCTGACCACCACAGCATCTTCGCCAGCCAGCGGAGCAAGCCTTTCGGTAGTTGACAGGTCAATCTCCATCGTCGCGAGGTCGCGGTTGTTGATCCCGATGACCTGCGCGCCCACTGCCAGAGCCTGCTCCAGTTCCTCCTCGTTGTGCACCTCCACCAGCGCCGTCATGCCTAATCCGGTAGTCAACTCGTGAAGATACTCCAGCATTTCTGGCTCCAACACAGCGACAATTAGCAGGACGGCGTCGGCCTGCAGGGCACGGGACTCATATACTTGATAATCCTCCAATATGAAATCCTTGCGCAGGATAGGCAGGGGAATGCGGCCGCGCGCCCGTGCAATGAAGTTTGGCGCCCCTTTGAAATAGTTCTCCTCGGTCAGCACGCTTATCGCTGCCGCGCCGCCGGCGACGTAGTCCTGGGCAATATGCCGGGGGTCGAACCAGAGCACAGGGAACTCTCCCTCCGACGGCGAGGCCCGCTTGATCTCGGCGATAAGCGCCACATCCGTCCGACGCAGCGCCTCCGCAAAGTCACGGGCCGGCGCCAACTCGGCGGCCTTCTCTTGCAGCAACTCGACCGGACAATCTGCCCTGGCGAACTGCAGTTCGCGGCGCTTGCTTTCCACGATCTCTTCCAGAATGCCGCTCAGTTTCATAGCACACCTGACATCTCACAGTGAGTTGGACAGCTCACAGAGTTGATCGAGCTTGGCAGAGGCATCGCCGCTGGCGATAGCCTCTTCGGCCTGTTGCATTCCTTCGCGAATGCTGTCGGCAGTACCTCCGACATAGAGGGCCGCCCCCGCATTGGCCAGGACAATATCATACCGGGGACCTGTCTTTCCAGCAAGGACAGCTCGCAAGAGCTCCGCTGATTCCTCCGGCGTCCCACCAGACAGCTCAGCGGGACTGGCTGGCTCCAGCCCCAAGTCTTCCACAGTCAAAGTGTGCGTACGGACCTGCCCATCCGCCAGCTCAGCCACAGCCGTCTCCCCCAGCGTGGAGATTTCATCCAGCCCGTCGCGGCCGTGGACAATCATCGCCCGCTCACTGCCCAGTTGCTGAAGCGCCTCGGCCATCGGCTGGACCCAGTCCTCGGCAAAGACTCCCAGGAGTTGCCGCCGGGCGCCAGCGGGATTAGTCAGCGGCCCCAGTAGGTTGAACACCGTGCGAATGCCCATCTCCCGCCGTGGGCCGATGGCGTGCTTCATCGCTGGATGCAGATTCGGCGCGAACAGGAAGCCGATTCCAATCTCATCTATGCAGCGGGCGACTGCTTCCGGAGACAGGTCAATATTGACTCCCAGAGTGGTCAAAACATCAGCACTGCCGCACGCGCTGGATACCGAGCGGTTACCGTGCTTGGCAATGGGAACTCCTGCAGCCGCTGCCACTATCGCGGCAGCAGTTGATATGTTAAACGTCTCCAGAGCATCGCCACCCGTCCCACAGGTGTCTACCACGTTTTCACGCGCCGTGGAGATACGAACGCAGTGCCGGCGCATAGTACGGGCAAATCCACAAATCTCCTCGGGCGTCTCCCCTTTCATGCGCAGCGCCATCAGAAACGCGCCGATCTGAGCGGGGCTGGATTGCCCGGTCATTATCTGGTTGAGCACCTCTTCGCCCTCGGCGGCGCTCAGGTGCTCACCCCGCGACAGTTTCTCCAGCGTAGCAGAAAGCATTACTCAATCCCTCCGTTATCACAGTGTTGGGCGGCACCTTCAGCAGACAAACTGAGAAAGTTCTTCAGCAGATCGAGTCCCACAGAAGTCAGTATCGATTCGGGATGGAACTGCACCCCTTCAATGAAGTACTCCCGGTGACGAATACCCATAATCTCGCCAATATCGGTCCGTGCCGTCACCTCCAGACAATCAGGCACTGTCTCGGGCTGGACGATTAGCGAGTGATAGCGAACCGCTTCAAAGGGGTCGGGCAGGCCCACATAGATGCCGTCGCCATCGTGGTGGATCAGGGATGTCTTGCCGTGCATGAGTCTATCGGCCTGTCCCACCGTAGCGCCAAAGACCTCGGCTATGGCCTGGTGGCCCAGGCAAACACCCAGGATCGGGACCCGGCCCGCCATCTGTTCGATCAGCTTACAGGAAATACCACCATCCGCTGGCCGACCCGGCCCCGGCGAGATGACAATGCGCTCCGGCTGCATCTGCTCTACCTCAGCAACGGAGAGCTTGTCATTACGATATACTTCCACAGTCTCGCCCAGATAGGCCAGGTACTGGTACAGATTGTAGGTGAACGAGTCGTAGTTATCAATGAGCAGAGTCACAGCAAGCCCTCCTCGGCCAGGCGCAGTGCTTCCAGCAGGGCCGCCGCCTTCGCCATCGTTTCATCATACTCAAAATCAGCGTCGGAGTCAGCTACGATACCGCTGCCCACCTGCAGGTAGGCAGTGTCTCCGTCCACGATGAAGGTGCGCAGAATGAGGCAGGTATCCATCGCCCCCGAGAAGCTGAAGTAGCCCACTGCCCCACCGTAAGGTCCCCGCTTGACCGGCTCAAGCTCTTCGATAATCTCCATAGCGCGGATCTTGGGCGCGCCGCTAACCGTCCCCGCAGGAAAGGCCGCCCGCAACAGATCAAACTGGTCCTTGTCAGCAGCCAGTTTGCCACGGACGTTGCTGACGATGTGCATTACGTGCGAGTAGCGCTCCACGGCCATCAACTCATCAACCTCCACGCTTCCCGGCTGGCAGACTCGGCCGATGTCATTGCGGTGCAGATCAACCAGCATCACGTGCTCGGCGCGCTCTTTGGCGTCGGACAGCAGCTCCTGCTCGAGCTTTTCGTCTGCGTCCTGAGTGCTACCGCGGCGGCGCGTCCCGGCAATAGGCCGGGTCGTCACCTCGCCCTCATCCTCTGTCACCAGCGCCTCCGGGGAGGCCCCGATCAGCTTGAGGTCACCAAAGCTCAGATAGAACATATAAGGCGAGGGATTGATGGCGCGCAGCGCCCGATACAGATCAAAGCTGTCCACGCTTATCTTCGCGCTCATGCGGTGGGCCAGCACCACCTGAATGACATCTCCGGCCCGGATATACTCCTTGGCCCGCTGTACGGCCTGGCAGTGCTCAGCGCGCGTCATAGACGATGGTAGGCCCGACGGATCATCAGGGATGCCGCCCTTGATGCTCGGTGTTGTGGGCCGTGGGACTGGCTGGTGCAGCTTTTCGATGATGCCCTCTATCTTCTCCACAGCCTGCGAGTAAGCGATCTGCGGGTCACCGTTAACGTGAGCGTTGGCCAGAACTCTAACCCGATTGAGCACATGATCGAAGACCACCAGAGTGTCGGCAAACATAAAGAAGCAGTCGGGCAGCTCCAGATCATCGGGGTTCTCATCTGGCAGATCCTCGAAGAAGCGCACTGTATCGTAGCCGATATAGCCAACTGCACCTCCGGCAAAGCGCTCCCAGCCAGGTATCGGTACATATCGATACTCCGCCAGCAACTGACGCAGCTTATCCAGCGGAGTTTCACCGTCATCGAGCCTCTCGGACTGCTCGCTGCCATTGGTGGTAGTGACTACTTGCCGGCCTTTGCTGCGGAAAAGTCGGTAGGGGGCAGTCGCCAGGTAGGAGTAGCGGGCGACATTCTCGCCGCCGGTGACGCTTTCCAGCAGGAAGGCATAATCGTCGAAGCCCTCACGCAGCTTGAGGAACGCTGAAATGGGCGTCTCCAGGTCAGCTACAA
The DNA here is from genome assembly GCA_030615605.1 of bacterium. Classification (GTDB taxonomy): domain Bacteria; phylum Armatimonadota; class Zipacnadia; order Zipacnadales; family Zipacnadaceae; genus JALGTD01. The sequence goes on along the minus strand of JAUWYY010000006.1, from coordinate 5,884 downwards.
TTTCGCGATAGACAGGGACGAGATTCCCCTGTTCAGCGCGTCGGACAAACTCGGACAACTCGGGAATATGCATGGTCATTGGGCCTTTCGTAAAGCAGCTTTGTACGTTCGAAAACCTGGCCGGCAGTGCCCGCCGCTGGCACTCCTGCTACCCAGGAGCGCCGCAGGCAGGCTTTCGCCCGAGCTGCTTGCTGATTTGCTGAGCTTAAAACTGCTGCGACCATATTACCACCTCCTGAACTTCTAGTCTATACCGCCGGCGTTGTGGCGGTACTCAGGGCCGGGCGTTGACCGCAGCAGAATCCGCCGCTGATTTGCCGAGGCGACATCCGCCGCCCCTTCCGACACCCTCCAGTGTTGGCTGGCATTCCGACTTTCGCCCTGCCCATGTTGTCAAAACGAAAATTGCGAGCTGCGCTTTGGGAGCGCTGGCCCGCCACCTAAACAAAAACCGCGAGCCAAGTTCTGTGTGAACTGACCCGCGTGGTCTGAGAAGCTCTAAATTATCGACACGCGCGACGGCCAGCCCCTAGCGGGACCAATACCACCAACTAAACCAAACTCGGCCCGGCGTGTCGGATTTCATATGGGTAATAGTGTAACAATTTCTGCCGCTCTTGTCAAGAGACACAAGCACTATGTCTTACCCTACACTATTCAGCGGGTTTGCTTCACTCTACAGGAAGGATTTATCGCAGCCAGCAATAATGTACTTGCGGAGGTGCCACAGTATGTCCATTGAGCTAAAGATATGCGGCCTGACGACAGTCTCTGATATGCGCGCTGCCGAGAGCATCGGCGCAGATTACGTGGGGATGGTCGTAGAAGTGCCCTACTCCCGCCGCCCTATCAGCCGCTGGCAGGCCCAGGCTATGTGCCGAGCCGCCCGGGCCCGCTCCGTGCTGGTGGTGGCACAGCAGCCGCTTGACCAACTGGTTGAGATAGCTCGGCTATGCAAACCCCTTGCTCTGCAAGTGCACGGCGACGAATCAGCTGAGCAGATCGGCGAGCTTGTTAAGCGGCTTACAGATGATACCGAAATCTGGCGGGGCCTGGCCGTAGCCCCCAGCAGGGAGCAGCAGCCACGCTCCGTCGAGGACAGCTTGACGCGAATTGAAGAGCTTGCCGAGGCGGGCGTCTGCCGTATCGTGCTGGATACTCGTCTCAAGGGCGAGATGGGCGGGACCGGCGTAACATGTGACTGGCCGACCGCCGCCGCTATCATCAGAGGTAGCGCCTTGCCGGTAATGCTGGCCGGCGGATTAGGCCCTGACAATGTTGTGGCAGCAACTGAGGCTACGGGCGCGACCGGGGTGGATATGGCAACTGGTGTGGAGCACACCGCCGGCCGCAAGGACCGGGCCAAGCTGCGGGCCCTAGCTGCTGCGCTGCGCGAACTGTTTGTTGATTAAGCAAAGAATGGGTAGTACTGGTCGCTGCCTATCGCCTGCTACACCTCACATAACGCCCCTGCCTAACCTCGCGCAGGTCAGGGATAGCCTCGTCGCAGACAGGTGATCTCTCTGTGCAGCGAGAGCTGAAGATACATCCTTGCTCATGTGGTTGGACAATTGCCGAGGGTATGAGGCGGAGAAGTCGGCGCTGTCCGTCGGCCGCGGTCGGCGGTCAGCACGCAACTGACCAGCAACTGCGTATAGAGATGCAGCGGAGTCCTGAAAGATAATCTGCATCTGCTAGCGCAGCCAGATTGACCATAGCTTCGGCGTCGGCTACCGCTGCGCTCATGGTCAGATCAACGCCCCGCACTGCCGGCACCGGCTGCTTTTCGGTACCCAGCCAGCTCCCGGGCAGAAAAGTGCTTGGCAAGTCCCTCAGCTCGCAGCAGCGGCTGGCCTTCAGCTATTATCTACCTCCCGCCAGCAACGGCTGAGTATAAGGATGGCGCGCGTCGTCCCGCAACACCGCCACAGATGCTTGTTCCACAATGCTGATATTGAACATGACGCAAAACCCTCATTTTCTTCATACGTGATTTGGCCATCTATGTATCGACTGACGTCGGCCAACAGACAGTATGACTCATTGCAACTTCAAGGCCAGCAGAGCATCGAGCACTTCGGCTCGCTCCCTGTCACAAGCAGCAGTGTCCCCGGCTGCGCAGGCGGCAAGCACCTGGTCGGGGAGCGTGGCAAGTAGCTTTTCTGCCTGAGTAAAAGCCCCGCTAGTGTGCCCGGCAGCTTTTAGTTCGGCCACCCGGCCGTTCAGCATCCTCAGGTACTCGTAATCCTGAATGCCTTCGATTATGGCCAGCCAGTGTTTGCCGTCAGTGACAGAGTGTGAATCAATGTACACCGGCGAATAGATTGCCCGGGTGACTCCCAGTTGATTCCAGGAGTTACCGATTCTACCCCCGTCGCCATAGGCCCAAAAAGCAGTACCCGTCGCCTGAGCTTTCCAACACTCCCACTGCTGACTTCGGTAATAAGAAATGGCATCGAGGACAGAGGGGCCGCCGGAACACGAGTAGAACCACAATTCGCGTTCGCCTCGCCCCAAATTCTCGTAGAATCTAGCCACCGGCGCACCCCCCTCACGGTAATGGCCAAGACTGGGGCAGAGAATATCGCAGATTTCGAACATCTCCTGCACTTCGGCGTTTTGCGGTGTCGCATGAATCGGATCCTCGAATATGAGCAGTTCAGGCGCGCCAGCCTTGACGGCCTGAGCCCAGGCTATAATACGACGGTCTTGTTCTGCATTACTTGGCTCATCTACCAGCAGGATGCCGATTCGGTGGGGCTTAATGCTGATTTCCCGAGCATGGTCGGCCCAGGCGCCGGAACGCCAAACTTAGCCGCCAGTGAACAGAGCTTTCCAACATAGTGAAAGTTGGTCCCACCATCACTGAGCAATACCAGAATCGCCGTAGGCCAGCAATAGGCACGATCCCGCCCATATCAATGGTAATGACGACGAGATTTGACCCACCCCAGCCGACGCAGCCGAGCTGTCCCCAAAGACTGTGGCCGGGCTGGCTGGCGTACTCCCCATCCGTCAACTGCTCGCTGTCGCCAGGTTCACTACTGTAATTCGGCTCAGGGGCCAGCACATAAGGCTTGCCCAGAGCTAGGTTCGGTCCCCGGGGGGCACGAAGGCAGCCGGTGCTGGCCCACCTGCTGCATTCGAAGGAGCCAATAACACCTCCATGACTATACAGATAAACCAGACCGCGAGCGGAGTTCTATGATTGAGAATCGTCATCATATTGCTCTCCTTTTCAATACCGTTACGTGTGTCTGTTCCCGACATTTCTTATATGCTTTTTGCCTGGTTACATATCACTGGTGTAGGTACGAAACCCCTTTTCTATTGACAATGTAGCACAAGAATCAGGGATGTACAAGCTTTCTAGTAGCAAGCTGGTGCTCCCCTTTATCGACAACAAGGGATGTTACCGGCTCAAATCTTTACCATCCCCCGGTGGCCAGCCAAGCAGGTAACAGCCGCCATAGAGAGAAGGAGATGGCAAGTGCTAAGGAAAAACTATTCATAAGAAGCCATTAAGGGAGGTTCTCACTAATGACACCCAGTGAGCTAAAGAGCGTTCTACGCGGAGTCTTGCCAGTGCAAGTAATACCTTTTACCGCCACAGGGGAGATAGATGTTAAAGGGCTTGAGGAGAACACTCGGTTTTTGGTTGATTTTGCCCAAGGTGAGGGGGGACGGGACATTGTAATACTGACTAATGGTAGCACGAGCGAATGCTACGCGCTGTCTGCGGAGCAACAAAGGATCGTCATTAGGACCGTGGTAGAAGCCAGTGCGGAGGTGCCGGTGATTGCGGGGGTCAGTGAGCCGGGCACCGAATTAACAGTCGAGTTGGCCCGGTATGCTGAACAGGTAGGAGCGGCGGGGCTGATGGTGATGCCGCCCTATTATCATTATCCGACTCGCGAGGGGCTGTATCGCCACTACGAGCAGATTGCCAAGAGCGTGCAGATAGGGATAATGGTGTACAATAACCCGGTGGTTTCTGGTTCGTGGGTGCCCGCTGACCTGATGAAACAGATTGCCCGGTTACCCGAGGTAATAGCGATTAAAGAGAACACCACCAGTATAGTCCAGTACTACGATATGGTTAGGAGCTTCAGTCCCGATGAACTGAATCTAATCTGTGGGCTAGGGGAGAAGGAGTATGTAGCAGAGGCGGCGTATAGATGTGATGGTCTGGTCTCAGTGATTGCCAATTTTGCTCCGGAGTGGTCTTACCAGGTTTATGAGGCAGGCCGGAACAAGGATTTTAGCCAGGCCAATAAGCTATTGGCCGAATTTGAACCATATTACAATGTGCTGGCGAGTGTTAATCGCAGCCATCCATATGCAACTATAATGCCGGATACCCGGCAAGAAAACTACGCCTATCAAGCGGTAGCCAAAAGCGCCATGGATCTAGTGGGACTGCACGGCGGCTCGGTGAAGCTGCCCATGATAGATTTGACGGCCGAGGAGAAACACAAGCTAAAGGCCGCGCTGGAAGAGATAGGTCTAATCTATGCCGTAGTGACTATGATGACTAAAACACCAGAGACAATTCTATCATAACATGCCATTGACTTCAAATCCGCCTTCTCCTATAATAACAAGGAAGGTGGGTTTTACACCAGTTTCATTGAAGGATGTAGTCAAGTGGCTAAGTTCAAGCGAGTCCGGCGGGTAGTAATTGCTAACGGGTGTGCCTGCACCCCGGGGGTGGTCGCTCTGGATAGTGGTGATATTCTGGTAGCTTACAGTGACCGGGTGAGGAATTGGGCAGTCAAGCTTACCCGCTCCACCGACGGAGGCCTGACCTGGAGCGACCCGCAGCCGGTAGCCCAGGAGCCGCAATTCCATAAGCCATTCAGCCATATTGGGATGAACCAACTCGCCAGTGGCAAACTGCTGCTTCCCCTTATGGACGGAGATGGCTGTTATTTGCTGGAATCTGAAGATGGCGGTCATTCGTGGGCTGAGCCGACAAGGCTGGGTCCTGAGGGTGTGGTGGAGGGGGAGTTTGCGCAGATGGGCCAATACGGCAAGATTCGCCAGTTGCAGAACGGAACTGTGATTCTGCCGCTCTTTGTGGTGTTCAAAGGGCAGCGGATGGGCACCATCGGGCACTTGCGGTCCGCCGACGGCGGAGAAAGTTGGCAGCAGTTCGTTCCGGTAGCGACAGGGTTTAACCAGGAGGCGGACACCATCCAACTGCCTGATGGACGGATGATAGCAGTTTTCCGCCACTGGCACTCGCCTTGGGCCCATGGTATGTCTATGCTGTACTGGTGCTGGTCGGAGGACAATGGTTTGACCTGGACCGCTCCTGAGCCTACTTATGTACCTATGTACGGACACTCCCCCTGTCTTTTTATGACCAAGAACGATACTCTAATCTGTGCCTACCGCTATGTAGGGGACCTGGACATCAATCTGTCAGCAGTCAGCTATACAGTAGGCCGGTGGCAAAGCAGCAGCGGCCCATTCTGGGAGATGACCCCCGAGCATATCTGGATGGGCTCCGGCTACGGCGAGTTAGGCGGCTACCGGGCTTGCATCTGCGGCTATCCTGATATAGCTTACATCAATGACGAGCAGTTCTTGTGCGTCTACTGGATGTCGTGGCGGATCAAGCCCAAAGGCGGCCCTGGGTCCGTGGAAATCAGCGGCCAGGCCGAGGATATCGAGGGCGTTATCTTTGTGGAGGAGGAGTAGTACCTGCCTGTCAGAGAAGTAGACACTTGGCGTTGGCCTGAGCGATTACTTGACCCGTACTTGGCAGTCAGCGTGCCCGGGTATTGATAAGAATGACACCGGTAAGATTAGCCCTGATCGGATGCGGGAGATTTGGGGAAGTCCTGGGCAGAATCCTGGACAGCCTCCACCAAGCACG
>JAUWYY010000025.1 GCA_030615605.1 bacterium | reverse complement strand
CAACATCATGTTCCTCATCCTGTTTCTTCAGGTGAACGTGGCGGTTATCACGATGCGGCGACGGCGACCCGACCTCAAGCGCGGCTTCATGGTCCCGCTGATGCCTTACATACCCATTGTCGGGATCGCCACCCAGTTTTTCCTGGCCATCAATATGTTCCAGTTCAGTTGGATTGCCTGGGTCTTTGCCCTGGGCTGGATAGGAATCGGTCTTATTCTTTACTACCTCTATCTGAAGCCGCACGAACGCCGCGAGCGTCATCTTAAAGCGCCGGTGGTTTTCGAGCGCGTGCCACCGGACTTCGAAACCTATCAGGTGCTGGTGCCAGTGGCCAATCCCGAGCATATGGAGAATCTGCTGCTGACCGGCGCGGCTCTGGCTGATCGATTCGACGGCGATATCACCGCGTTGAACGTCATTACCGTGCCTGATATTCTGCCCGTTGAAGAGGGCATACGCTTTCTGGGCTCTGCCGAGAAGATTCTCGATGCCGTCCGGGAGATGGGGGAGGAGCTGGGATTGTCTATCCGCACCGTAGCCCGAGTCGGCCACCACATCCCCCGGGCGATTTTCAACACTATTGAGGACGATGAAGTTGACATGCTGGTGCTGGGCTGGCGAGGGTGGACTGCCGAATCTCAGCGGATTATGGGCACGACGCTCGATCCCACCATGAACCAGGCCAACTGTGACATAGCAGTGTTGAAAGCAGTTGGCCCAATACGGGAGGTCAAGCGTATTCTCGTTGGTGTTACCGGCAGTCCCCAGAATCCCCTGGTTGTCGAGGCTGCCCGAGCCTTCCAGCAATTCTTCGACGCCGAAGTCACCTATGCTCACGTAAGGCGGCCTGGTCAAGAGATCGATGACGACCTCAGGCAAAGATATCTGGAGAACGAAGATGAGGAGGAGCGCCTGCCCATCGAGTTCTGGGAGGCCCGCTCGCCGGCTGCGGAGTTGGTGCGGCGATCGGCAGACTATGATCTGTTCATCCTGGGGTCGGCGCGCGAATCGGCTCTGCAGCAGTTGACCTTCGGTTCGGTCACCCAGACCCTGGCCAAGCATGCCAAGTGCTCGGTACTGATGGTCAAAAAAGGCCCCGGTCCGCTCAAGGCGCTTGCTCGCGAGATGTTCCGACCACTGGAAGACGACGAGCGAACCGAGGTCATTCTGCCCGAAGAAGAATAGTAGACCGAAGCCAGCGTCATAATTGTTACCCTCGCTGCTTAAGATTGTTCAGTGCCTGCGGACTTTCGCTGCCCTTGTCCCTGCCAAAGACTCTGCAAAGTTGCCGCAGCGAGGTCTTTTTGCTATAATGCTACTGGTGGACAGGCTGTTATACAGCATTATTTGCAGCTTACGCTGGAGCAATGACTACGGCTGGGATATCAGGATGATAGATCTGCAATCAGTAGGCGTGAAATACCCCGACGGCACCGAGGCGCTGCGGGATATTGACCTGCACATCGAACGGGATGAATTTAGCTTTATCACCGGCCCCTCAGGGGCAGGTAAGTCCACGCTCCTGGGGCTGGTCTACCGGGATATTGTGCCTACTGCGGGAAAGGTGGTGGTTGATGGCCAGGACGTAGCCAAACTCCATCCGGGGCGAGTACCCTATCTTCGGCGTAAAGTCGGGGTGGTTTTCCAGGAATTTCAGCTACTACCGCGCAAGACGGTATGGGAAAATGTCGGGTTTGCTTTAGACGTAGTGGGGGCCAGCCGGCGAGAGAAGTACCGCAAGGTGCCAATCAGTCTGGAGCTGGTTGGCCTGGCTGAGAAGGCGGACGCTTTCCCGTATCAGCTTTCCGCGGGACAGCGCCAGAGGGTGAGCATCGCACGTGCTCTGGTCAACGGCCCGCCTATCTTGCTGGCTGACGAGCCGACCGGCAATCTGGATCCCGATACCTCCTGGGAGATCGTCCAGCTTCTGCTTAACATCAACGAGCAGGACACCACGGTGGTTGTGGCGACCCATGATCGGGAGATAGTAGATCGTACCAATTGTCGCATCATCCAGCTCCTGCAGGGATACATCGTGCGCGACGTCAAGGAAGGCGGCAAGTACGATGCGCCTTAACACCGTTGAGTTTCTGCTTAGTGAAGGCTGGGAGGCAGCGGTTCGCAATGGTCTAGTGACGCTGGCGGCTATTTCAAACACTGCCGTCGCGCTGCTCATATTGGGCGGTCTGGTACTGGTTGGTATTAATGTCGAGCATATGGCGGCTCTGCAGGCCCGGGCGGCAGTGATTACGGTCGAGCTGGCCGAGGATGCCGAGCACGGCGAAGTGCAAAAGATGCTGTGGGCTAACCCACTGGTCAGTGATGTCAAGTTTGTCAGCAAGGAAGAAGCACTGCGGCGCACGGCGGAGAGTGTTGGCTTGAACGCCGAGCTTCTGGAAACCGACATCGGAGGAGCACTGATTCTGCCAAATCCGCTTCCTGATTCATTTGTTGTTAAGACAGCCGATCCACAGGACATTCCGCAAGTGGCCAGGGAAGCGGGACAGATCGCGGGCGTCGCCATGGTACGCTACGCCCAGCAGCTTACTGAGAAGTTATTGGCGCTGGCCCGGGGAATAAGAATATCCGGAGTCGTGGTAGCTGTGCTGATAGCAGTAGCCACTCTGATGGTCATTAGCACAACCATCAGACTGACTATCTATGCGCGGCGCCAGGAAATCCGTATAATGCAACTGGTGGGCGCCACCAATTGGTTCATACGCGTCCCGTTTATCATCGAGGGCGTCCTGGATGGCCTGGCTGGTGGGGCGGTAGCCGCGGCGATTCTGCTGCCCATGTACAGTTTCGTCCAGGACTATGTAGGGGAGAATCTGCAGTTTGTTGACTTGATATATTCGACCGAAGCGCTGTTGATATTTGGCCTGGGGCTGGTGCTATGTGGTATATTGTTCGGTGCTGCGGGCAGTCTGATGGGCCTGCATCGCTATGTACGTCCCGCCTAGCTATGCAGCCGGTGCACCCGGGTTGAAGCGGCCGGGCTTGTCTTTCAGTTCGGGCCGGCAAATCAGGGGGAGGCCGGTCTTTGGAGGAGAACCCCGGCTCGACCTGATGCGTCCAATACTTAAGTGGGCTAGACCACTATGCATAACTGTTGGTTGAGAAGAACTTGGTTCCTCAGCATCTGTGTATTGCTGCTGGCCGGCAGCTTTCAGCTACCAGCTCAGGCCGGTACGCTGAGTGAGTTGCGCAACAGGCTGAGCCGCTTTCTGTCGCGGGAGAGGCAGGTCACGAGGCAACTGCGGTCGATCAAAGGTGAGGAGCAGCAGGCTCGCAGCGGCCTGATTTCTGCTCAGAAGCAACTGGCCCAGGCGCAGACCAGACTGCGCGAGGCTGAGGCCCAATTGCGTAAAACTAAGCAGCACATCGCCGAAACTGAGCAGGAGTTGGCGGAGACGAAGGCGCGACTCGACAAGCACGAAGCCGAAATGCAGCAGTATCTGCTGGCTCTGTACCGCGCCGGCGAGCCCACCTATCTGGAGGTGGTCTTCCAGGCTACCTCGTTCCAGGATTTTGTCACTCGAGCAGAATTCACCCGACGGCTTGCCCAGCGCGACGAGGAGTTACTGACGGCGCTGGTCAGCGAGAAACAGGCCTATGAGCGCAAACGAGCCGAACTGCTGGCACTGCGGGCGCGCCAGGAAGACCTGCGGGCCCAGATTAAGCGGGAGCAAGCTAAGATAAAGGTGCAGGCGGCGGAGGCTAGCCGCGAACTGAAAGAAGTCACCCAGGATCGCGCTGCCGTTGAGCAAGAGTTGGCCCGGATGCAGCAGCAGTCGCGGCAGATCGAGCAGATGCTCGCTCGGTTGCAGGGAGGCGGTGGTCAGGGATACTCGGGAAGTTGGAGCGGGACGCTGGGCTGCCCGATTTCGCGCAGCTATCGAATATCCAGTCAGTACGGCTTCCGCATGCATCCTATCGCGCACAAGCGGCTCTTCCACGACGGAGTAGACCTGGCTTGCCCTACCGGCACGCCCATCCACGCCGCTGACAAGGGGTTAGTAATCTACACTGGCTGGCGGGGTGGCTACGGCAAGACGATACTGATTGACCACGGCAGCGGCATCTCTACGGTGTACGCGCATTGTTCGCGCTACGCTGCCCAAAAAGGACAGGCAGTCAACCGAGGGCAGGTCATAGGCTATGTGGGTAGCACAGGATTGTCCACCGCCTCGCATCTGCACTTTGAGGTACGCAAATATGGCAAATCGATTAATCCGATGAAGTTCTAGGCTTCTTGGAGGTCAATATAGGCTAATGAACAGAAGTTCTTTTCAGGTGCGAGTCTGGGTAATAGTGCTGCTCGTCATCCTTGTAGGCGGTTCGTTTGTGGCCGGCATTGGCGTCAGGCATTCGGCGGCCAGTGGCCCACTATTGAGTCTGGTGGGCCGTGTAGCCCAGATTGTCCCCGGAGTAGTGGCGCAGGGCAACGGCATAACAGTGCGGACTGATCTGCAGCCGCTGGCTACCTTCTGGCAGGTGCGCGAGAAGATCCTCCGCGACTTTGTTGATCCGGTGGAGGATCCTGTCAAGCTGACCTACGGGGCCATTCGGGGAATGGTCGCAGCCCTGGGAGATCCCTACAGTCGCTTTATGACGCCCAAGCAGTATAAAGAATTCAAGACAGAGGCTTCCGGTCAATTTGAGGGCATCGGCGCCTACCTGGACGAGCGTACAGTCGGCGAAGCGGGCGAAATAGAGGTGTTTATCGTCTCAATAATTCCCGGCGGACCGGCCTCCGAGACTGACATTCGCGCTGGGGACGTAGTGCTGGGGGTAGACGATGAGCCGATGGCAGGGAAGCATGTTGGTTATGTTGCCGACTTGATTCGCGGCCCCGAGGATACGCAAGTCACTCTTACGCTTCGTCGCGAGGGGCGTACGGAGTCGCTCACAGTTTCAGTTTCTCGCCGGCAGGTTACTATGCCGCCGCCGGAGCATAAAGTGATTGATGAGAAGATTGGGTATGTATGGCTGCACACTTTCAATAAGCAGGCTGAAGCACAACTGCGCGCGGCCATTGACGAGTTGCTGGCAGAAGATATTGGGGGCCTTCTGCTGGATCTGAGTGACAATGGAGGCGGGTTGTTGGATCAGGCCATCTCGGTGACCAGTCTGTTCTATGAGGATGGGCCGGTGGTTTACGTGCGAGAGCGCGGCCGGCAGTTGCAACCGTTAAAGGCCTTCTCTGACCAGGCGATTGTACCTGCCGACATGCCGGTGGTTGTGCTGGTGACTGGCGGTAGTGCCAGCGCCTCGGAAATTGTCGCCGGGGCGCTGCAGGACTTGGATCGGGCGACCATTGTCGGCCAGAATACCTTTGGCAAGGCCAAGGTCCAGACCCTTATTCCGCTCGACGACGGCTCGGCCCTGGCCCTGTCAACTGCTGTCTATCTTACGCCAAATAAGCGTGATCTTAGCAAGGCGGACGATGATAACAAGCGCGGCGTTAAGCCTGATATTCAGTTACCGGGCTTCGATAGGGATGGTTCCCTGACGGCTAAACAGTGGCATGATAGTATGGTAGACAGGGCAGTGGAAGTGCTTGAGAAAAAGCTTGCTGGCTAGGACGGCACATGGCAGCCTCCTATGCCCATAGCCGGGGACTGAGGCGATGAGCTGAGTCCTTGTCCGACTTACGGGGAAGATCAAGCTATGAGACACCAAGATGGCACTGATCGGCGCTACCTGCGAACGCAGGCGGCCTTGCGGACGTACCGATTGGCTCTGCTGCTGGCGGTCATAGTAATTGTCATTCTTAGTGTGATTCTTTTGGCCGGACGGCAGCGCCTTGCGCGAGCCATCAAGATAGACGGCGAGATTGCTGCTCTGGTGGCCAATAAGAAGGCTGCTGACCAGGTCAGTTCCCGGCTGCTTAAGGAGGGTAAACAGGACCTGCCCGGGGAGGCCTCCTTTTTCCAGCAGTGGGGAGACGACTCCTTCCCCATCGGTGACAGGGAGGTTCTATCGGTGCGCGAGGCGATCGAGCTACTTCGGCCCATACTTTCGGTGCTGGTTACTGCCGCTGCCATTGAAGTTGACGAGCAGGAGGCTGTGGTGATAGCCACTGAGGAGCTGGCCAAGCGCGTGCTGGATGAAGTGAAGCGTAAATATGCCGGCGAGGAAGAGGCTGTGCTGCTCGAGCCGCAGAAGTTCCGCCAGGATGTTCGCATCGCCGAGGTCTCACGGCCGCCCGCGGAGATTCTCACCGAATTGGGCCTCGCTGTCGAGCAGCTCACCAAAAGCGGCACCATCGCTAGAACCTACGTGGTTAAGGCGGGTGACACCGCGGCCAAAATTGCTTACAATCACGGCATGTCCCTGTCCAAGCTGAAAGAGCTCAATCCGGGTGTGGCCAGTCGTATTCTGTACCCGGGCGATAAGCTGAAAGTTTCCGGAGCCACCGCGCCCTTAACAGTGGTTACGGTCAAAGAAGAGATCAGGATTGAGCGGTTGCCGCCAGAGACCCACGAAATCGGAGTTCCCACTCGTCCTAAGGGCACAAGGGAGATTGTCCTGGAAGGCAAGCCCGGCAAGAAGAAGATATGGGACAAGGTTGTCTACGAAAACGACAAGGCCATTCGTCGCGAGCCTATTAGAGACATTATCCTCGAAAAGCCGCAGGCAGAAAGAGTATTAGTGGGAACAGGCCCGAAGGCAGTCGGCAGAGGGTCTGAATAGCCTCGGTTGTTTGCCGCACCTTTTCTCGGAGGGTCTTAGGCTGCTTGGTGACTTAATCAGGGCCTCTCCCATTCAACGCAGGTAGCGGTGGTAAGGAGTCGGGAAGCTATCTCCATCGGTGATGATAGTGTAGCACTGGTCAAGCGGCTGCTGGGCGAAACTGCCCGGCGGGTGGACGAACACCTGCCCCAGTATCTTCCCGAGGTGGGCCAGCCTGCTCAACAGGTGAGCGAGGCTATGCGCCACAGCCTGACCGGAGGCAAGCGAGTCCGGCCCCTGATTGTCCTACAGTCTGCAGAGACATTTGCCCTGCCCGGCGAACAGGTTATGCCCACCGCTTGCGGTTTTGAGTTGCTGCACACGGCTACGCTCGTCCACGACGATCTGCCAGCCATTGATGATAGCTCCCTGCGCCGCTCTCGCCCGTCGTGCCATTCAGCCTTTGACGAGGCTACTGCCATTTTGGCCGGCGACGCCCTGATAATTGCTGCCTACGATGCGCTGGCCGCGCAGGCGCAGATCGAGGCAGTAACTCCTGGCGCTGTGCTGCAAGTTATTGCTGAGTTCGGGACTTATGCGGGCGCAAGTGGGGTCATCGGCGGTGAACTTGCCGACATTCACGGCGAGACGCTGGAAACGGACCGCGAATTGCTTGAGTACATTCATCTGAACAAGACGGCGAAACTGTTTGAGGGAGCCGGGCGCGCAGGAGCAATTCTGGCGGAGGCCGGTGACCATTCTATCGAGGCAATTGGCAGCTACTGCCGGTCATTAGGCCTGCTATTCCAGGTCACCGATGACATTCTGGACGTCACCAGCAGTGCCGAGACGCTCGGCAAGCCGACGGGGCTTGATGAACGGGCCGGCAAGCAGACCTATCCCGCGCTGGTGGGCGTGGACGGTGCCCGGGAGCACGCTCGGGACCTGGCTGAGCAGCTGGTGGAGCTGGCCGACAGACTGCCAGCTAATCACTCGTTCTGGCGGGGGCTGGTCAGGCTGGTGCTCGACCGTCAGGCCTGAGCAGGATCTACTCAAGTAGGCAGACCATGGCAGCGAGGCAAGCTAGATGCAAGTCAGTATAGTTGAAGAGGGTGGCTTTTGCTTCGGCGTGCGCCGGGCCATAAGGCTGGCCAACGAGGCGACCTGTGAGCATGGCAGAGTCTACTCGCTGGGCCCGCTTATTCACAATCGCCAGGTAATAGATGAGTTGGCCGAAGCAGGTCTGACGGTTGCTGATGACCTCAGTCAGGTGCCTGATGGTGCTGTTGTGATGATTCGAGCTCACGGGGCTGGCCCCGAAATCTACCAGCAGGCCGAGGCTCGGAACATGCAGATAATTGATGCCACCTGTCCTTTTGTTGATCGAGTTCAGCGCAAGGCGCGGCAGTTCACTGAGATGGGGTATCAGGTTCTGGTGTTGGGGGAAGTGGAACATCCCGAACCTAAGGGTATCGTCGAACACAGCCAGGGCCAGGCAATCATCGTAGAAGGCCCCCAAGATCCGAAAAAGCTGCCGCTCGATGCCAAGGTGGCCGTAGTTGCTCAGACCACTCAACCGCGTGATAGTCTGGAAGCGCTGATCGTGGCGCTACTGCCCGATGTCGAAGAACTGATCGTGGCCAACACTATCTGTGAGGCCACTACCACCCTCCAGCAGGCCTCTGTGGCTAAAGCTCGCCAGGTTGACTTGATGATAGTGGTAGGCGGGTACCACAGCGCCAATACCCGACGCCTGGCTCAAATATGTCAGGCCACTGGTACTGCCACCCACCACATTGAGAGTGCTGCTGAAATTGCTCCTCAGTGGCTGGCTGGTGCGGCAACAGTGGGCGTCACCGGCGGAGCCTCAACGCCCCTGGAGGCGGTCCAGATAGTGGCCGGGCGGCTGTGCGAACTTGCTGGGAACAAGCAGGAGGAATGAGGCGATGATCACCAGTTTTGAGCAGATTCTGGAGCGGGTTACCATTGAGCCGACTCGCCGGCTGGCTGTTGCCGCTGCGGCCCAGCAGGAAGTGCTGCGATCGGTGAAGCAGGCCCAGGATCAGGGCATTGCCACATCGCTTCTGGTCGGTGATGAAGCGGAGATTCGACGGCGTGCCGAAGATGTTGATATGAACCTCGACGAGGTTGAGATCGTGGACGCGCCTGATGACCTGTCGGCGGCCCACCAGGCGACTCAAGCAGTCCATGAAGGTCGCGCCGACTTGCTGATGAAGGGCTACATTCATACTGATGATTTCCTGCGGGCGGTGCTGGACAAACAAACCGGCCTGCGTACCGGCTCGATAATGAGCCATGCCTTCTTGCTGGAGGCACCCGACCAGCAGAAGCTGCTGATGGTCACTGACGCGGCGATGAATATCGCTCCCGACCTGGAGATGAAGGCGGCTATTGTAATGAATGCCGTCTATCTGGCGCAATTGCTGGGCAATCCCTGCCCGAAGGTCGGCGTGCTGGCGGCGGTGGAGGTGGTCAACCCCAATATGCCTGCTACGCTTGATGCGGCGGCGCTGGGTGCTATGGCTCGTCGCGGTCAGTTCCCCAAGTGCATCGTGGACGGGCCTTTTGCGATGGACAATGCAGTTTCGGTAGCTGCCGCGCAGATCAAGGCAATCCCCGGTGAGGTGGCCGGCCAGTGCGACATTCTGGTGGTTCCTGATATTGAGGCGGGCAACATACTGGTGAAGACCTTCAGCTTCCTATGCGGCGGGAAGAGTGCGGGCGTATTGATCGGTGCTCAGGCCCCAGTGGTACTGACTTCGCGGGCCGACAGCGCCGAGGCCAGGCTGCGCTCGATCGCACTGGGCGTGATGATGCACAATATCGAGCGTCGTTCGCGCCTCAAGATCGGGCGGGTGCGCTTTTGAGGCCGTCTCGCCTGGCAGCCTTGGAGGAATGTCCCCGGATGCCGGCGAAGCGTAGGAGCGCAGACAATTCCAGTCAACCTGGTGGTGAAGACAGATGTTTGAGTTGAGTGTAATCACCGATGAGATCTCGCAGGACTTTGAGCGGGTTGTGGAAGTTGGTGCTGAATACGGTGTCACTGCCCTGGAGCCGCGCTCGGTGTGGGATAAGCCGCCTCAGGAGTTGACTGATGACGAATGCCGGCGGGTCAAGCAGATTGCGGATGACGCGGGTATGGAGATCTGCTGCATTGCCGCGCCCTTCCTCAAGTGCGACATTGGCGATGAGCAGCAGTACGACACCCACCTCCAGTATCTGAGGCGCTTCTGCGAGATGGCTCATATGTGGGACTGCCAGATTATCCGCGGCTTCACCTTCTGGAAGACGGGACTGGCCAGCAGTGTCTGGCAGCAGCTTATTGACTCTTTTGAAGTGCCCCTGGCGATATGCGAGCAGGAAGATGTCTGCCTGGGCATCGAAAACGAGGCTTCCACCCATATTGCCACCGCCCGCGAGGCTGTGCGGCTCTACGAGGCCGTCAATCATTCGCGACTGCGAGCCATCTGGGATCCGGCCAATGAAGTCTTTGCTGAAGAAGGCGAGGTGCCCTTCCCCGATGCCTGGCGGCGGATGAAGCCGTGGGTCATCCACGTCCATATCAAGGACGCAGTCAAGGATACTGAAGCTCCCGACGGCGCCCGGTGCGTACCGATTGGTGACGGTGGCTACATTGACTACCCCGGCCAGTTTCAGGCCCTCCTCGATATGGATTACCGGGGCGCTTGTTCGCTGGAGACGCACTGGCGGCCGGATACCGAGCTAGACTCCGATCTGCTAAACCAGCCAGGCGGCGCGGCCTTTTCGGCCGGCGCCGAGACCGCCAGCCGTATCTGTCTGGAGAAGATCAACAATATCCTGGCTAACCTTGGCATCGAATCATAGCACAAATAGGTAAAGCGCCCCCAGGTCGGCTGGTGGCGGACTTGACATATGAGTGCGAAGTAGTTAGCATATCTCGCGTACAGGCCCTGATCACTGCTCACATCGCAACTTACATCGCAGCAATGGAGACATCAAATTGGCACAGCATCGCCAACAGCCTCAGGGCGGCTTGTTAGGACGTATTCGCTTGCGTTCACCGGTGCGAGTGTTGCTGGCAGTCGCAGTCGTGTCGGTGATCGTCGGTACTCACGGTCAGTTCCTCGATCCAGTCTGTCGCGCTATAAGCCTCTCCTGTCAACTGTTGCATCTGCGTGTCGAACACCAGCAATTGGCCGAGAGCAACGAACAGCTCGCTGATGTCGTTGCCTACCTGAACACTGAGAACGGTCAGGAACTAGCCGCGCGCAGCGAGTTGGGGGCGTTGGCGAAGGGCGAGCGATTGATAATATGCCAGCCGTCCCAGTCAACCGCCTCCGGGCACCTGAGTATCTCACAATGGGTCTATCGCAGTCTGAGCGGGAGACATAAGGTATGGCGGAGCACTGTTGCCTCTCTGGCCGATCTGGCTGGTTGTCTGTTTGGTGCTCCCGAAGCGTCATTCCCCGAGGCTGCTGAGGATTCACCAGAAAACCACGACTTCGACAATGTGCAGCCATAACCAGGCTTGGTTGGGAAGATGTCTACGAGTTGTTCGGAGGATGAAGAGGGGGATTGATGTGGCAGACTGCGAGTGCTTCTTATAGTGAGTTGGCCCCCTGCCGTCGGCCTCGGTTGAGCTCACGTGGTGGAGCAACGAACATTGCTGGAAATCGACTGCGCCGCTTGCCCCTATATCAGTGAACCGAGTTGCCCTGATCATTATCTGTTTCGATAGGGCGGCTCGGCTCATCTGGCTTCGGTGATCGGATGGTGGGAAGTGTTGGTACGCGGTCAGTGCGGTCATTCATGTCGGACGCTTGCTCGGTCTGTCCCTGCTGCTCATAGTAGTAATAGTAATAGTAGTATTGATACCCCGCGCGGCTAACATCCATCTTGTTGAGTACTGCCCCCAGGATGTCCCCGCGGGCCCGGTCAATTAGCCGGATAGTCTCATTGAGCGCATCCCGGGTGACGTGACCAGACTCGGCCACGAGGATGGTGGTGTCCACCTTAGCAGATAGCACGATGGAGTCAGCCAGCATAATACTGGGTGGGCAGTCGAAGAATATCATGTCGGCGTGGCCAGCGACCTCGGCGATGAAATCGTCCATACGATGTGAATCCAGTAACTCGGTGGGGTTGGGCGGCAACGGACCGCTGGTCATCACTCGCAGGTTCTCTATCTGAGTTTGCTGGAGAGCCTCTTGTACGGTGATTTCGCCCAGCAGCACACTGGTCAGGCCCGGTGTGCTGTCCGCGTCGAATAACCGGTGGAGGTTAGGCCGACGCAGGTCGCTGTCGACCAAGACCACTGATTGCCCGGCTTGGGCAAAAACCACGCCCAGGTTAGCCAGTACCCTGCTCTTGCCTTCACCGCTGCCCGCGCTGGTCACCAGGAAAGTCTGCACCGGATTATCCAAAGTAGCGAAGTTGATATTCGAGCGCAGGGTGCGGTAGGCCTCCGCTGGGGGGCTGCGTGGGGCCTCAAGTGTTACTGGGCCTGCATTTTCGCTTGTAGACAGCGGAATCACACCCAAGAAGTCCACTTCGGTATGCTGCAAGATATCGTCAGGGGTGTGAATGGCGGTATCAAGCACTTCCCTCAGCAAGGCGAAGGCTATCCCGGCAATCAGTCCCAGCATCCCGATGAACAGCATGCTGCGGGATACCTTCACCTCCATTTCTGTAGCGCGCAGGGCTCGATCCAGCACGTCCGCTGTGCCCGGTTTGGCTGCTTTCTGCAGTCGGCGGTTCTGCAGCTCATGGAGCAGGGCTTCGTAAGTCTGTTCGTGGAGCCCGACTTCGTACTGATCCTGCTGAAGAAGATTCTGCTTTTCCGTCAGACTCATGGCCTTGCTTCGGGTCTTGGTGATGAGATTTAGCAGAACCCTGATGCGAGCCCGGAGACTGGCTGCCTGCATTCTGTTAGTCGCCAGTTGCTGAGATAGTTCGTCGAGGCGTGCCGGATCGACAACTTGCTTCTGGTGCACAAATTCTGGCTCCCCGGCGATCTGCTTGCTGAGTTCTTCAATTTGCAATTTTGCTTGCTGAATGGCTGGATGATCACGGGTATAGCGGGTTTGTAGTTGAGCAAGAGTCATCCGGGCGGTTCCCAACTGTGCTTCCAAGCTCGTGCGGTAGGGATTGCTCACTGGCTGTTCAGAGATGGGGGAGTTGTGCAGTTCAGCCAGTTGCTGTTCCAGCGCTGTACTGACCGATTCAGTGACGGCCAAGTTGGTTTGAGCCTCCTCCATGCTGGACTCGTAGGTGCGCAACATACCCGCAGCCGTCTGACTGGCATCGGGACTGACGATACCCCACTGCCTTTGCTTGGCCTGCTTATCTTCGAGGGCCTTCTGCAGTTCGCCCTCAGTCATTACCAACTGTTTCTCCAGGAATTGGACGGCAGCAGAGTCTTCGGCCCGCCAATACTGAGCGCTCAGTTCCACGAAGCTGTCAGCCGTGGCATTGACGAAGCCGACACTGTGCAGCTCACTTTGATGAATAGCCTGAATGCGTATGCGATCCGGAGGAAAGGCCCGGGCAGTGATGCTATCGGCGATTTCCGTGGCATTAGCGATGATCCGGCGGGCTGTGCGAGATTCCAAGCGCTCAGCGGCCATTTGGGCTACTTCATTGCTCTCGGCCAGAGCTGCTTGGGTGTCCAGCGACATCTGTCGGCTTCGTTGTCGGGACTGTTGCTGGCCCGGTCCCCAGAAAAAAGTCTCGGGCTGGGTGTAGACTACCACCCAGGCAGTAGCCCGATATCGCTTGGGATAGGTGAGGCCGTAGATGCCACCTGTTACCGCTGCCGCCAGGGCCACGGCGAAGATAAGCCACTTATGCTTCCAAATCGCCCGCAGATAGTCCTGTACTTCGAATGTGCTCTGTTGCTGGCTGGTCTCCAATTGGCTGCACCTGTAATAATGTTGTGCGGCAGAGTCTCGCTCGACTGGACCTTGGTAGGCTGGGGGTAGCCTATCACGATTTGCGGAGAGTTGTCAAGTCTCCGCGACGACTGCAGGTGAGAGGGTAGTACTCTACGAAAGACACTCCTCTGGTGGTGAACGCCGAACAAACCTCCGGCTTTTGCGTCTAACTGGAGCAACTGGCGGTGCATAGGGAGTTATCTTCCTATGTGGATGAGTCAAGGCGATGTGGGAGTTAGGACGACCCTTGACAAGATCGGGCAATAGTGTTATACTAACACTTTCGGATGAGGAATAGACATTTCGGCACATACCTGATGTGGCGCGTGCCACAGTTCTAACTGCACGACCCTAGCCTCATGCTTCGAGGCTATCCCCCATATTATTCTGGCCCGGGGCTGCGCGGGCCGTTTGGCTTGTCGCCGTGATAGAGCCCCCCTATTGTAGTCTACTGTGCCAAGGAGCTTGCTAATATCATGGAGCGATTAACAATGCTTGAACCCAGGCAGCAGAACTCGACCGATGCAGATCTGCTGCCCAATCTGATCACAATCCAGACTGAGTCATACAGTTGGTTCCTGGACGAAGGGCTGCAGGAGTTATTCGCTAATTTCAGTCCCATCGAAGACTATACGGGGGTATTAGCGCTGGAATTCCTGGAGTACCGGGTGGGTGAGCCCACCCGCAGCTTGGACGAGTGCCGGGAGACTGACACTACCTTCGAACAGCCTATCTATGCTCAGGTACGCCTGGTCAATCGGGAGACTGGTGAGATCAAAGAGACTGAGCTATACATGGGCGAGCTTCCCAAGATGACTCCGGGGGGCACCTTCCTGATCAACGGCGCTGAACGAGTTGTGATTAGTCAGTTGGCCCGTTCTCCGGCGGTTTACTTTCGAGATGATATCGATTCAGCAGGCAAGATCCTTTATTCGGCACAGATAATCCCCGCCCAGGGAGCCTGGGTGGAGATTAGTCAGGCTAGTAGCGGATTAATAAGCGTCAAGACCGGACAGACCCGCAAATTTGCTGTAACTGCTCTGCTGCGGGCACTGGACTGGTTTGAAGGCCCCGAAGAGTCTGATCTGCCTCGCACGGGATCTGACACTGAAATACTGGAATACTTTGGAGAACATCACTGGGTGGCTGTTGGTGAGTTGATCAACAGCTTCGTACAGCGCGAAGAGACCGGGATGCCGGGGCTGGAGGCCTACGACGCTTATTACTCGCTTGACGAGATCACTGATAGCGATGACAACGTTGTTGTCGGCGAGTATGAGTACATCAGCGAAAGTGTCGCCGAGAGGCTGAAGGCGATAGGCCGCAAGCGAGTGCGCGTACTCACGGTGCCTTACGAGATCTACGAGACACTCCAAGACGACGACACTCACTCTGCTGAAGAAGGTCTGCTGGAAGTATACCGTAAGATGCACCCCGGCGATCCTGCTACCATCGAAAGTGCTGAATCGCTTATCAATTCCTATTTCTTTGATACTAAGCGATATGACCTCAGTCGAGTCGGCCGGTACAAGATCAATCAGAAGATCGGCTCGGAAGTGGGAGAGCACGTCCGTCATCTGACGCGAGAAGACCTGCTGAGGATCCTGCAATATATCATCGGACTGGCCCGAGACGCAGGTGAAGTTGACGACATTGACCACCTGCAAAACAAGCGCGTGCGAGCGGTGGGTGAGCAACTTCAAACAGAACTGCGTACCGGCTTTTTCCGTATGGAACGTGTGGCCCGCGAGCGAATGACCAGCCAGGATCCCGAGGAGATGGTGCCGGCATCGATTATTAGCATCAAGCCGATCACGGCGGCCATGAACAGTTTCTTTGGCAGCAGTCAACTCTCGCAGTTCATGGATCAGATTAATCCTCTAGCCGAGCTGGCCCATAAGCGCCGGCTGTCGGCGCTGGGGCCGGGCGGGCTGTCCAAGCAGAGTGCCAAGCTGGAGGTACGCGATGTCCACCACTCGCATTATGGGCGGATCTGTCCAATCCAGACCCCGGAAGGTCCTAATGTGGGACTAATCGGTTATCTGGCGCTGTACGCAAGAATCAACGATATGGGCTTCATTGAAGCTCCGTATTACAAAGTGGAGAACGGCCGAGTAACCGACGAGGTCGAGTATCTGGATGCGGCTGAGGAAGAGCAATTGAACATTGCCACTAGCGCCGATCCGGTCAATGATGACGGCAAGTTCATCCACGACGAAATCCTGGTGCGCCGGGGGGGTAGTTTCCCGCGGGTACCGGCTAAACAGGTGAATTATCGAGACGTATCTGCTTGTCAAACCTTCTCGGTTGCCACGGCGCTGATCCCCTTCTTGGAAAATGACGACGCAGTGCGTGCTCTGGCTGGCTCAAACATGCAGCGCCAGGCCGTCCCACTAGTCAAGGCGGAAGCTCCTTTAGTCAAGACAGGCATCGAGCGGATCGCCGCATACGACTCCGAGGCCCTATTGGTTGCTCCCTACGATGGCACCATAAGGGCCATCTCCAGTGAATATATGGTGATCGAAGACGACGAGGGCACCGAAGAACGGCTACCGCTCAAGAAATTCATGCGAACTAATATGGGCACGTGTATGAACCAGCATGCGCTTGTTTCGCAAGGTGATAAGGTCAAAGCTGGCCAGATCCTGGCTGACGGTGCTTCTACTGCAGGCGGCGAACTGGCCTTGGGCCGGAATCTGACAGTGGCGTTTATGCCTTTTGAGGGCTTCAATTATGAAGACGCCATATTGGTCAGCGAACGTCTGGTTCAGGAGGATTTGCTAACTTCGATTCACATTGAACGTTATGAGTGCGAAGCCCGGGATACCAAACTTGGCTCCGAAGAGATCACGGCCGATATTCCCAATGTCGGGGAGGATGCGCTGAAGGATCTTGATGACATCGGAGTGGTGCGAGTGGGCGCTGAGATCCGCGCCGGCGACATTATCGTCGGCAAAATTGCCCCCAAAGGCCAATCAGAACTGACTGCCGAGGAGAAACTGGTCATCGCAATCTTTGGTAAGAAGGCCGAGGAGATGCGCGACGTATCCCTGCGCGTCCCCCATGGGGAAGGCGGAATAGTCATCAACACGCGGGTATTCTCCCGCTACCGGTACCGGTGCAAGAAATGCGAGGCCGAGTACGGCTTTGGCATGAAGCCGGATCGCCTCGCCTGCCCGCGTTGCACCGGTGGGCTGAAGAAGCTGTCTCCAGATCAGCTCAAGCCCGGCGTCAATCAGATGGTTCAGGTCTTTGTGGCCCAGCGCCGCAAGGTTATGGTCGGCGACAAATTGACCGGTCGGCATGGCAATAAGGGCGTCATCTCCAAGATCATGTCAATCGAAGATATGCCTTACCTTGCTGATGGCACTCCCGTCGACATCTGCCTGAATCCGTTGAGTGTGCCGTCGAGGATGAATATCGGCCAAGTCTTTGAAACACATCTGGGTTACGTTGCTGCGCGCACGGGTAGGGCCTTCATTTGTCCTGTATTTGATGGATATTCTGCCGAAGAAATCCGCGCGGGAATGGCGGCGGTTCAGCAGCAGATGCGCTACAGTATGCTGGCTGGTTATACCCAGCATGAACTGAATCGCTTCGAGCCGGTGATCGAGCTGGATGACTTTGACTCTGACAGCATCAAAGAACTGCAGTCGGAGATTACCCGGCAGTTGGGGCAGTATGACAAGGAGCAACTGACACCGCTGGTCCAGTGGCTGGCGGTTGATCCCGACAGATGGGAAGAAGCCACTGAGAAACAGGCAGCCGAATTGTTGACCGACATCGCTACCGAGCGGGCCTGGCAGCGAGTACAGTTCGATCCGGAAACGGGGCGATCGGTGCTCTACGATGGCCGCACCGGCGAGCCTTTCAACCAACCGGTGACGGTCGGTTCGATGTACATTCTCAAGCTACATCACCTGGCTGAAGACAAGATCCATGCACGCTCAACTGGACCGTATTCGCTTATTACTCAGCAGCCGCTGGGCGGCAAGGCCCAGATGGGAGGCCAGCGCTTCGGCGAGATGGAGGTCTGGGCCCTGGAAGCGTACGGTGCCGCTCATACCTTGCAGGAAATGCTTACGGTGAAGTCTGATGATGTGCAGGGCCGGGTTCAGACATACGAGTCTATCGTGAAGAACGAGAACATCGACGAGCCGGGCGTCCCTGAATCGTTCAAGATTCTGGTTCGTGAAATGCAGAGCCTGGCGCTTGATGTAAAAGTGGAGAACGAAGAGGGGCAAGTTGTTAACTTGAGCGGCGACGGAAGAAGTCTTAGGTAGCAGTTCCGGGCATGTTTGTGGTGGTTGGATATCATCTGTAAACGTATTTACTGTGCCCAATGTTTGGAGGGGAGATAGTTGACTGTAACCAGTACTGACTTCGAAGCAATCACAGTAGGGCTGGCTTCGCCAGAAGCTATCCGCTCGTGGTCACACGGTGAAGTCAAGAAGCCGGAGACCGTTAACTACCGTACCTACCGGCCTGAGCGCGATGGGCTGTTCTGTGAACGGATCTTCGGTCCTACCAAAGATTGGGAATGTCACTGCGGCAAGTATAAGAAGGTCAAGTTCAAGGGCATTATTTGTGACCGGTGCGGGGTGGAGGTCACTCGACGCAAGGTCCGTCGGGAGCGGATGGGTCACATTGAGTTGGCCTCGCCGGTGTGCCACAGTTGGTATTTGAAGGGCGTGCCCAGCCCGGTTAGCCTCCTGCTCGATATCTCTAAGTCGGTGCTGAAGGAGGTGGCTTATTTCGCCTCTTACATCACCATTGAGGTGGACCGTGAGACCATCGAGACAGGCCGTGAGTTGATTCAGGAGGCCATCGAAGAAGAGAAACAGGATGTTCGTGAAACCTGCGATGAGGTCATTTCCCGACTCCAGCAGCATTACGACCAGTTGCAGGAACAAGCAACTGGTGAACTAGTTGAGGAGCCTGAAGGCGAGGCTGAATCTGACTTCTTGAGCATCAGCTTCGCTCATGAACCGTTGCCCCGGGAGATGAACCAGCAAGAACTGGGGCAGCGAATTCAGGAAGAACAGAAGCTGGCTGCCCAGCGTATTGAGCAGCTTCAGGAGGCTGTGGAGATGCTGTTCGAGCTGGTAGCAAAACAGCCTTTGTCCGAGGTGGAGTATCGGCGGTTACGAGAAGTGGAAACGATCTGCAGGAGGCGATTGAGCCAAGAGTTCGGAGATCTTCTTGACGCCGGGCTGGGTGCCGAGGCCATCCGCGATTTGCTGGCCAATATTGACCTGGATGAGATGGCTCACGACCTCCGTAAGGAGATTGAAGAGCGCAGCGGTGCACGGCGGGCCCGCGCGGTCAAGCGGCTGCAGATCGTCGAGGCCTTCCGTAACTCCAAGAATCGGCCCGAATGGATGGTGCTGGAAATTATTCCGGTACTACCTCCGGAGCTGCGGCCTATGGTGCAGCTTGATGGGGGACGGTTTGCTACTTCGGATTTGAACGACCTGTATCGGCGAGTAATCAACCGCAATAATCGACTGCGGCGCATAATCGAGATTAATGCTCCCGAATCGATCATCAATCACGAGCGACGATTGCTGCAAGAAGCAGTTGACGCCTTAATTGACAATAGCCGGCGGCGGCGCCCGGTCACCGGCACTAATAGGCGCCAGCTTAAGTCGCTTAGTGACCAGTTGAAAGGTAAAGGGGGCCGATTCCGTAAGAATCTGTTGGGTAAACGGGTGGACTATTCCGGTCGCTCGGTCATTGTGGTTGGACCGCAGTTGTATCTGCACCAGTGCGGGCTGCCCCGAGAGATGGCCCTGGAACTGTTCAAGCCCTTTGTGATGAATCGCTTGGTGGATACCGGGTACACCACCAATATCAAGACCGCCAAACGAATGATTGATCGCATGGAGCCGGAGGTTTGGGATGCTCTGGATGAGGTCGTCGAAGGTCATCTGGTGCTGCTTAACCGTGCTCCAACCTTGCATCGGCTGGGTATTCAGGCCTTCGAGCCGGTATTAGTAGACGGCAAAGCTATTCAGTTGCATCCGCTTGTTTGCCAGGCGTTCAACGCCGACTTCGACGGTGACCAGATGGCCGTTCATGTGCCGTTGTCTGCCCATGCCCAAGCCGAAGCTCGGTTGCTGATGGTGGCTTCACGTAACCTGTTCAAGCCCGGCGACGGCAGTCCGATCGCCCAGCCCCTGTACGACATAGTGTTGGGCTGTTACTATCTTACCCAGCAGAGCCCGGAAGTGGTTGGAACGGGCAAGCTTTTTGAGAGTGCCGAGGCTGTAATCACCGCTTACGAGCACCGTAAAATAGACCTGCACGCCAATATTGCGGTGCGCCTGCCTCGTCTGGAAGTCAAAGCATTTGCCGAAAACGGTGACGAACTGCAAATAGACCGCGACCTGGAAAGCCAGTTGCGGCATGTAGTGGCAGTAGCCGTCAGTGACGAACATCCCCCGCGAAGACGCTCGGTCGAGGTCACTATTACTGACGCAATGGTACGCAAGGCCGAGGAGGGCAGTAGCGTCTCGCGTTCCCTGCTGCAGGCCGACAGACAGGAGTGGCTGGCGCGATCGGCGGGTCAGACAGCCGCCCGCGCCTGCCAGCAGGGCCGCTGTCCAGTCGGTAGTACAATTAGGCTGGAGCTGCGCCGCGAACTGACCGAAACAACTGTGGGACGGGTCATCTTTAACCACTATCTCCCTCTTGACCTGCCCTTTGTTAATCACGCATTGAGTAAAGACGAGCTGGCTGAACTTATCGTGATGTGCTACAAAAGCTATGGCGAAGCCCGCACCGCTCAGTTACTTGACGATATCAAGACAATCGGATTTCAGTTTGCCACTCGGGCTGGCGTCAGTATCTGTGTGTCCGACACAGAGGTACCTACACGTCGCGATGAAATCATCAAGATGACAGAGCATGAAGCTGAGCGAATCAACAAGCAGGCTCGTGACGGCATAATTGCCGAAGATGAGCGTGAGCAACAAGTTTTGCAAAAGTGGACACAGGCTCGCGAACAGGTAGTAGACGAAATCCTGAACAACATCGGTCCGTTCAACTCTATCTGGATGATGGTGGACAGCGGTGCTCGCGCCAACCGCTCCCACATCTCCCAAATTGCCGGTATGCGAGGATTGATGAGTGATCCGTTTGGTCGTCTAATCGAAGACCTGCCGGTGCGCAGTAATTTCCATGAGGGCCTAGACCCACTCGAGTACTTCGTGTCCACTCATGGGGCTCGCAAGGGGCTGGCCGACACTGCTCTGCGCACGGCCGACGCCGGCTACTTGACTCGCAGACTGGTGGACGCGGCCCAGGATGTGATTGTCACTGACCAGGACTGCGAGACCCGCGATGGTATTATCCTTACCGATTTGTATGTCAACGATCTGCAATGTCCGGAATGCGGCCAGATTGACCAGTACCGAGACGGAGAGTGTCATGACTGCGGAGCTGAGCTGGCCCCGACGGAAGAAGACGAAATCATCCGCACGCTCTGTGACCGTATTGTTGGTCGTACAGCAGCCGACGATGTTATGAACCCCGATACCGATGAGCTCATCGTCGCAGCGGGAGAGGAGATCCAAGAGCGAATAGCTGATCTGATGGATGCGGCTGGCATCAGGGCGGTCAGAGTGCGTTCACCACTAACCTGCGAACTGGAGGATGGAGTCTGTGGTAAGTGCTACGGCCGTGATGTCGGCCGCCAGAAACCGGTGGAAATCGGTACAGCTATCGGCATTATTGCTGCTCAGTCTATCGGCGAGCCGGGCACACAACTAACTATGCAAACCTTCCATACCGGCGGGGTTGCCGCCCAGTACATAACAGGTGTGGCTGACGTCAAGAAGCGTAAGCAGCAGGCCCTGCAGAGTCTCAGCGATGATATCGACCAGGGGCGGGTCTCCCTTGAAGTGGTCGGGGGCGGAACCCGCGCTCGCAGCAAAGCGATCCGGGAGATGCTTAAGGTTCTGGAAAGCCCGGTTCACGGGTTGCTGCGGGTGGTCGAATTGTTTGAGGCTCGCACTCCCAAGGGGCAAGCTATCACCGCTGAATTGGACGGTGTGGTCGAGGAGATTGAAACTAAGGGATTGCGAGCTGTCATCATCCGCTCCGAGCAATCACTGGATGACGTTGACATCATTCGTGGCGAGCAACTCGCTGAGGAAATAACAGATGCTAACGGCGAGGTAATTGCTCGTAAGGGGCAGAAGTTGCTGAAGAAGGTCCGAGGGCGTCTCAAAGACGCTGGCGTAGAGACAGTTCCGCTTCGTCTCTCTCACCTGGTGCCACCTCGGGGCCGGCTGTACGTGCGTAACGGTACTGTAGTGCGCGCCGGTGATCAGCTCACGGCGGGGCCGGTCGACCCTCAGACTATCCTGGAGGAAAAGGGTATCCGAGGTGTCCAATACTACCTGCTTCGTGAGATTCAGGCTGTCTACCACGCGCAAGGGGTCAAGATTGATGACAAACATATTGAGGTAATTATCCGCCAGATACTGAAGAAGCGCAAGATTGTGGACCATGGAGACACTCGCTTCCTCCCCGGTGAAATAGTCGACAAGTTTGCATTCAGCCAGGAGAATCGCCGCGTTGACGAGCTTGGCGGACAGCCCGCAACGGCTGAGCCGCTGCTGTTGGGCATCACTCAGGCATCGCTGGCCACGGAGAGCTTTTTGTCGGCGGCCAGCTTCCAGCGCACCATCCGCGTACTCACCGAAGCAGCATGCGAAGAGAAACGCGACATCCTCAAAGGCCTGAAGGAGAACGTGATCATCGGACGCCTCGTTCCCGCTGGTACCGGAATGCGCCAGCATCGCACCCGGGAAATTGAGTATGCGGAGGCGGTGGAAGGCGAACTGGCTGTCGGTGAGAAAGCACCTGCTGCGAAAAAGGACGCAATGCAGCAACTCTTGGCTGATATCGAAGCAGCCCGCGAAGCCAGCGTGACTGAAACGCTCCTGGGCGATGAGCAGGACTCTGAGCAACAAGAGTCGGAGGCCGTCAAACCTGGTGAGGAGTGATTTGGTGGGCAGTTGCCCTCTGCTATCAGCACTACCCCACCAATGGGCAGCGAATGCTGAGACTAAGAGCCAGTAGGTGTCCTTGACAAGATGGGAGGGCTTCGTTATAATGAGTACCTGCTTGATGGTGGAGCCCAGATGGGATGGAATGTGGGGATGGGTTCGGCCAGAGTTGTTGTACTAACTGATATACGCGAAAGGAGCTGAAGCCAACAGAAAGGCTCCGTTGAGGCAATTGATGCTGCTATGTCGCACATTCGTGCGGCCTCATTATGCCCCTCATCGCCTTTCGCGAGGGGCGTATTTTTGTCCGACTGATTTGTTGGTAAGCTGTGTGTACGCTTTAGATGCAGTTGACTTGTGACAATGTCCACGGGGAGTGAATGCAGTGCCGACTATCAATCAACTGGTGCGCAAGGGGCGGCAGAAACGGAAGAAGAAACCCAGTACGCCTGCTCTGAAGGTGTCGTGGAACTCCTTGAAACGTAAGGCGAAACGCGTCGAGGGAGCTCCGCAGCGTCGGGGGGTCTGCACCCGTGTCTGGGCCCAGACACCCAAGAAACCGAATTCGGCGCTGCGCAAATGTGCGCGAGTGCGGCTCTTTAACCGTCAGGAGGTCACCGCCTACATTCCGGGAGAAGGCCACAATCTGGCCGAACACTCGGTGGTTCTGGTCCGTGGTGGCCGGGTCAAGGACCTGCCTGCTGTGAAGTACCATATCGTGCGTGGCACCCTTGACGCCTCCGGAGTCGAAGGACGGCGCACTTCTCGCTCTAAGTACGGAACGAGGAAGTCTTCTTGACGCAGCCGCCAGTTGTAGCATCATCCCAGACAATTGAGCGGGCGACGGCTTCTGGTAAAGGAAAGCAGGTAATAGAGAGGAGCGCAAGATGCCCAGACGAGCGCAAATAGAGCCTCGAGAGCAGCAAGCAGATGCAGTATTTGGCAGCGGCATTGTCAGCAAGTTTATCAATATGCTGATGAAAGGTGGCAAGAAGACAGTGGCCGAGCGCATCTTCTATGGCGCTATGCAGCTAATACAGGAGCGCACCGGGCGAAATCCCCTGGAAGTGCTGCAAGAGGCGATGAACAATATAATGCCGTATCTGGAGGTCCGACCCCGTCGGGTCGGCGGCGCTACGTATCAGATCCCTAAGGAGGTACCGACACATCGGCAAATCACGCTGACACTACGTTGGATAGTTGCTGCGGCCCGTGATCGTAACGAGAAGATAATGAGCGAGCGGTTGGCTGAGGAGCTGATTGATGCTTCCAACGAAGAGGGAGCGGCCGTCAGGCGGCGCCAGGAGATGCAGCGGATGGCCGCGGCCAACAAGGCCTATGCTCACTATCGTTGGTAAAGCTGTCTTCTGTGATAGCTTAATCCTCGTAAATACAAGTACGGTGGAATTGTGCAAGACAAAGTCGGTGTAGCAAAAACCAGGAACATCGGGTTAGCTGCCCATATCGATGCGGGCAAGACCACCACGACTGAGCGGATCTTGTTCTATACCGGTCGTGTGCATCGTATGGGAGAGGTTGACGATGGCGATGCCACTATGGATTGGATGCCCCAGGAAAGCGAGCGAGGTATTACCATTACCTCGGCGGCAACCACCTGCCGTTGGCGCGACCATCGCATCAACATCATTGATACTCCCGGCCATGTTGATTTCACGGTGGAAGTCGAACGCACTATGCGTGTTCTAGACGGATTGGTGCTGGTTGTGTGTGCGGTCGGGGGTGTACAGGCGCAAACAGAGACTGTCTGGCGCCAGGCCGACAAGTATCGTGTTCCACGGATGGTCTTCGTCAATAAGATGGATCGTATCGGCAGCGACTTCCACGAAATTCTCCATCAGATGCGGTCAGTTCTAGGCGCGGACGTGGTTGCTACCCAGATACCGATCGGTTCGGGGGACAAGTTTGAAGGAATCATCGACCTGGTAAGGATGAGAAGCATCCGCTGGGGCGATGAGTTGGGGATGGAGATGGAATACGGGCCTATCCCGGCAGACTATGAAAACCTGGCCGGGAAATTTCGTGAGTACCTGATCGTGTCGCTCGCCGAGATCGACCCGGTCATCGAAAAAAAGTTCTTTGCCGAAGAGCAGCCCGCTGAAGCAGAAATTCTGGCAGCACTGCGCAAGGGCGCTATCAACAGTAACTTGGTAGCGGTAAGCTGCGGCTCGGCTCTGAAGAACCGTGGTATTCAGCCGCTGCTGGACGATATTGTGGACTTCTTGCCCTCACCGCTGGATGTGCCCAGTATCGAGGGCAAAGATCCCAAGACCGATCAGACCCTGCTGCGTACTGCTGACCCGGAAGGCCCCTTCGCCGCACTGGTGTTCAAAGTGGTTAGCGATCCATTTGTCGGGCAACTGTCTTACACCAGGGTGTATTCGGGGCAAGTTGAAAAGGGCAAGACAGTCTACAATCCTGGTGCCGGCGCCAAGTATCGCATCGGGCGGCTGCTGTGGATGCATGCCAATCGTCGTGAGGAGATCGAGCAGGTTTGGCCCGGCGACATCGTCGCGATTGTCGGGATGGATAACGCTAGTACCGGCGATACCCTTTGTGATCCTAACGAACCAATTGTGCTGGAGAAGATCGCCTTCCCTGAGCCAGTCATCACTATGGCGATTGAGCCGCGGACGACCGCTGACGAGGACAAGCTGGGCAGCGCGCTGCGCATCTTGAGCATCGAGGACCCAACCTTTGACACGCGCGTCAATCCGGAGACCGACCAGCGAGTGATTGCTGGAATGGGTGAGTTGCACCTGGACATCATCAAAGACCGCTTGCTGCGGGAGTTCAAGGTGGAGGCTAATCTGGGCAAGCCAGAGGTTTCCTACAAAGAGACAGTCACTGCTCAGGCCGTCGGCGAAGCCCGTTTTGTACGTCAAACCGGTGGTCGCGGCCAATATGGCCATGTTGTCCTGCGTCTATCACCCTCTGAGACGGGTAGTGGCTTACAGTTCAGCAGTGAAATTAAGCGGGGCGCCATTCCGCCTGAGTTTGTTCCGGCCGTAGAAGATGGCGTCGAGGAAGCGATGCTGTCAGGTAGCATCGCTGGATACCCAGTCGTGGATGTGCAGGTGGCGGTTACCGATGGCTCTTACCATGATGTTGATTCCAGTGATCACGCCTTCCGCATCGCTGCTAATAATGCCTTTCGCGACGCCTACGACAAGGCTCAGCCGGTGTTGCTGGAGCCTATGATGGCTGTCGAGGTAGTCACGCCGGAGGATTATATGGGCGAAGTCGTCCACGATTTGACCCAACGGGGCGCCGACATCGAACAGATGCGTGCGACATCTGGGCAGACTCGAACCATCAATGCATTGGTGCCGCTGGCGGGTATGTTTGGCTATTCTACTTCTTTGCGCAATGTTACTCAGGGGCGGGGCACCTATGTAATGGAGCCCCACAGCTATCAGCCCTGTGAAAATACAAATACTGATTGACGGTAGTCCGGCGACTGCGAACACTTAGGAGGTATCCTGGCCATGGCCAAGGAGAAGTTCGAGAGGACCAAGCCGCATCTAAATATCGGGACGATTGGGCACGTAGATCACGGCAAGACCACGCTGACTTCGGCGATCACCAAGTGTCTGGCGGTGTCCGACGAAGGCGCTGCCGCCGCGCTGGATTACAACCAGATTGACGCGGCCCCCGAAGAGCAAGAGCGGGGCCTGACCATCGCCATCTACCACGCCGAGTACGAGACGACCAAGCGCCACTATGCCCACATTGACTGTCCGGGCCACGCCGACTATATCAAGAATATGATCACCGGCGCCGCCCAGATGGACGGGACGGTGCTGGTGGTGGCGGCTACCGACGGGCCGATGCCCCAGACGCGCGAGCATATTCTGCTGGCCCGGCAGGTAAATGTGCCG